>JAHDWJ010000010.1:0-122425 GCA_023384415.1 Anaerolineae bacterium | reverse complement strand
GTTTTATGAGGCCGTTTGGTTCGGAAAATAGCCACGGATAGAGGGAACACGGATGAAGAAAGATCAATACTTCCTAACCATCCGTGTCCCTTTCATCTGTGGCTTGCTTCCTAAAACAGGGTTTTATGAGGCCGTTTGGTTCGGAAAATAGCCACGGATAGAGGGAACACGGATGGGGAGAGCGCAATACATCCTAACCATCCGTGTTCCTCTCATCTGTGACTTACTTGTTATGACGAAACTTCCACCTTCTGTGCGGTTTTGGCAGCGGGGTTGGCATAATGCCAATCATGTTTTGCTGCTGGGGGGTGAAGGGCCCGTGCTGGTGGATACGGGCGGTGATGAGGATGGGGCGGTGCTGCTGAAGATGATGCAGGCTGAGGGGGTGGCCGCGGCCGCACTCCGTCTCATCGTCAACACCCATGCCCACTGGGATCACTGCGGCGGCAACCAGGCCATCCAGGCGGCAAGCGGGGCCCCCATCGCTGCCAACCCGTTAGCGGCCGCCTGGTTTGCCCAACAAGAACGGTACCTCACCTGGCTCGACTATTTTGCCGTCCCGTTCACCTACACTCCCGCCGGCCTCATCTGGCAGGATGGGGATGAGGTACAGTTAGGAGAGCTTGTCTGGCAGGTCATCGCCATCCCCGGCCACGCCCCGGATGCCATCGCCCTATACCAGCCGGAACATAAGCTGCTCATCTCGGCAGATGCCTTGCACCTGAACGATTGTGGCATTATCAATGTAGCGGTGCATGGGTGGGAAGCGTTAGACGCGGCCGCAGCCACCACCGCCCGCCTACAACAGTTAGAGATCGCCCTGGCTCTGCCTGGACACGGCCCACTCATCACCGACGCGGCCGCCAGCCTGGAACGGATCGCCTCCATGTTAGCCGGATTCCGGGCCGATCCAGAAAAGCTGCATCGCCATCTGGTGCGACGGGTGTTTATCGCCACCTTGTTAGGCCAGCAGCCCATCAGCCGCTCCGCTCTGTTAGCCTGGATGCTGCATTTGCCCTGGACAAGCGATTACTTACCCACCACCGGCTACCCAAACGCGGCCGCGCAGCTTCACGACCTGCTGCACACCTTCATCCAACAAGGGATCGTCATCGAGCAAAACGGCCTTTTGACTTGTACCGTACCAAGATAGATTTGTACACGGATTTTCACGGATGACTCTGTTGAAAAAACTCCCGCAGAGACGCAGAGACGCGAAGTTACCAGAGAAAAATTCGTACCAACCGATCTACTTTGCGATTGTTCTCAGGGAACTCATCCATAGACCAATTGAGGAACTTATGCCCTTAAAACCAATTCTCGCCGAACTGATTAACCACCGTGACCTCACCTTTGACCAGGCGGCCGCAGCCATGAACATCATCATGGACGGCCTGGCAACCCCGGCCCAAATTGGCAGCTACCTCACTGCCCTACGCATGAAAGGAGAGACGGTAGATGAAATCGCCGGGAGTGCCCAGGCGATGCGTGACCATGTAGTGCCGGTGCATGTGCCCCTACAACCAGGGGAAGTTCTCCTGGACATCGTGGGCACGGGGGGAGATGGCCGCCATACGTTCAACATTTCCACCACCTCTGCCTTTGTCATCGCGGCCGCACACCGTAAAGTCGCCAAACATGGCAACCGGGCCGCCAGCAGCAAAAGCGGTTCCGCCGATCTCCTCATGGCTCTAGGGGCCAACCTGGAGCTAACCCCAGAGCAGGTTGCCGCCTGCATCGAGAAAGTCGGCATTGGTTTCCTATATGCCGTCAAACACCATCCGGCCATGCGCTTCGCCATCGGGCCGCGCCGGGAAATGGGACAGCGCACCATCTTCAACATCCTCGGCCCGCTGACCAACCCCGCCGGGGCAACCCATCAGGTATTGGGGGTGTATGATCCGGCTCTTACCGAAGTGATGGCCCAGGTATTAGGCACCTTAGGGGCTGCGGCCGCGCTCGTCGTACATGGAGCCGATGGGTTAGATGAACTTTCCACCACCGGCCCTAACCAGGTCAGCTACCTCAAAGCGGGGCAGGTACATAATCTGATCTTTGACCCCCTGGAAATTGGCCTGCCCCGCGCCCAGTTAGAACAGTTCATCGGCGGCCCCCCGGAAGAGAATGCCGCCATTACCCGGTCCATCCTCAGTGGGAAAGACCAGGGGGCACGGCGAGATGTGGTATTATTGAACAGTGCGGCCGCTCTCTGCCTGGATAATCTCGATTGGGCCAGCGGGTTGGCCCAGGCACGAGAAGCGATTGACAGCGGCCGCGCCCTCGCCACCCTCGATGCCTGGATTACCCAAACCAATCGTTTTACGTAGCCAAAACTCGTGCTACAATGAAACCGTATCAAATCGGAGGTGATAGGATGAGCATAAGCAATGTTAGATAAGCTCTTGGCTGATGAATGATTACCATTTCGTTTTCGATACCAATACAGTTGTCAGCGCACTACTCTTGCGCGAATCTGTTTCGCGGCAAGCATTCGATCTGGCGAATCATCTCGGTAAACTCATCCTGTCTTTGGATACCATTGCTGAAACAAGTCCGTTTGATTCTATTATCACAGGGGACAAAGATCTACTGGTACTCAATCCTTTTCGTGGCATTCCCATTCTGACGCCAAAGGCATTTCTATCCTACCCCTGGATAGAACACCTTGCCTGAAATATTTTCCATGCCCCCATTGCGTCAAACAGCCAGCCGGGTTTACCACCGCCTATACCAAACGGCGACGCTGGGGGCGTTGAATCCGCTGCTGAAGCCGGTGCATAATGGACTGATTACGTTGGAGTTGGCGGTGAACCGGGGACTGGATGGGCTGCGGCCGCATGAACCCCCCCATCCCCACCTCAACCAACAAGTAACCGTGCTGGTCAAAACCTTTCTGCGGCCGCCTATTCTCCACCGTCTCCTCAGCTCCATCCGCCGCTTCTACCCCGCCCTACCCATCATCGTCGTAGACGACAGCCCCCACGCCCAACCCATCCCCGGCCCCCACATCCAAACAATCATCCTGCCCTACGACAGCGGCCTCTCCGCCGGGCGGTTAGAAGGGTTAAAGCAAGTGCAAACCCCCTACGTCCTGCTTTTGGATGATGATTTTGTCTTTTATCGCCACACCCGGCTGGGGGCGGCTCTGGACCTCATGGCTGAACACCCGGTGATAGACATCATGGGAGGGGCAGTTGTTAATCTGCCCTTTTTCACCGTCGGTGAATACCAAAAAGCCGGGCTGTACCCGACAGCGGCCGCGCCCGCCTTCCCCCCAGGCACCCACATCGGCGGCCTGCCCACCCTGGATAAAGTCGCCAACTTCTTCCTGGCTCGCACCGGGCGGCTGCGGCTGGTAGAATGGGATCGTCATCTGAAGCTGGTCGAACATGCCGATTTTTTTACTCGTGCCAGAGGCATCCTCACCACCGTCTACAACGCCCAATTCCGCTGCCTGCACGCCCGCACCCCTTTCGCCAAAAGCTATATGAACAAACGCAACGATTATTTGCCCTACATCGCTTATTTACAAAACAAATATTGGCGGAGATGAGGGAGGCGAGGGGGCGAGTTTGCCAGTGAATAATCCCCCAATTTCCAGTCTCTAGTCTCCCAAAGGATCCCCTATGTCTAACCAAATAGCCACCGCCTTTACCCACCTGCTTGACCTGACCCGGCGCACACCGGGAGCAATTTTGCCCTTTGATCTGAAAAGCGGCCGCGTCATCATCTTTTCCGATATGCACAAAGGGGCACGGAACGGGGCCGATGATTTCCGGGCCGCCGAGCGGGCCTACCATGCCGCCCTGGCCTATTACCTGTATCAGGGGTTCACCCTGGTCATTTTGGGGGATGCTGAGGAGCTATGGGAAGAGCGGCCGCAAGCCGTCATCACCGCCTACACCCACACCCTTAACTTAGAGGGTCAATTCCACCAGGAAGGCCGCTACCTGCGCGTCTGGGGCAACCATGATGATGCCTGGCAGTTCCCCGATATGGTCAGCAGCTATCTACACCCATTCTTCCCCGGCCTCACCGTATGGGAAGGGATCGTGCTGCAGCTCAAAGCCCAGGAGCAAACCATTGGCGAGCTGTTTCTGGCCCATGGGCACCAGGGGACTTTAGAGAGCGACCGGTACTCTGACATCTCCCGGTGGGCCGTGCGCTACCTGTGGCGGCCGCTGCAGCGGTTACTCAACATCAGCGTCAACACCCCAGCCAAAGATGCCCGCCTGCGCTCCCAGCATGATTACAATTTATACCAATGGGCCAAAGAACAGGCCGGCCTCATCCTCATCGCCGGCCACACCCACCGTCCCGTCTTCAAAGCCAAAGCCCACACCGCCCGCATCGAAGAGCATATCCAGGAACATGAGCGGCTGCTAGAGGCCGCCACCCCCCCAGAGCGGCCCGGCATCATCGAGCGGCTGGCCGAACTACATGCCGAGAGGGAATGGGCCAGAACCCAGGAGCGGCAAAAACCACAAGAGGCCGGCCTCGACCAGACCGTCCCTTGCTACTTCAACGCTGGCTGCTGCTCCTTCTCCGATGGCGACATCACCGGCCTGGAGTTAGCCGACGGGCACATCCGCCTGGTGCGCTGGCCCGACAGCAAAGGCAAACCCCGCCGCTTCATCCTGGAATCCGCCCGCCTCACCGATGTCCTGGCTGAAGCCCAGGCCAAACGGCAGCAGAACCAAAATTAAACACGCAAGCAGTTCAATCATCACATCACTATCAAGAATGATCATCTTCCAACCTCTCCCTGATAACATCTCTCATCTGGCTGGCTTCGCGCAGCTGCCGGGCATAAATAACACTATCCGCTATATCTTCGCGCTCTTTCCACAAGCCAATCAGGCTTGATTGCAGCAGGTCTTGCGCCGTAAACTTGCCCTTTTTTGTTTCAGACAAAGGATTAAACAGCAGCAGCACCTCTACCTCTTGCCCCTACTCTACAGGCAACCCCCTTAAGATTAGCTCCCCTCTTTTTGGATTGTCTCTTGAATACAAATCACTTCCATAGTTTTCACCTCTTGACACAGCCAACTATTGTTGGGATTATATCGCAAATCAGCTACCAGAAGGAGTATCCCATGAACAATAACAACAACCTGTTTACCGGGCGGTTGGTGCGGCTGCGGGCGATTGAACCGACCGATGCCGAAACTGAATTCCGCCACCTTCAAGACAGTGAAATCTCCCGCCTGGACTCTAACATCGAGTTTCCCCGCTCCCTGGCTGACATCCGGCGGAGGTTTGAGAACCCCCGTGAACCCCGCTATCCCGATGACAAATCGCTAATCATTGAAACCCTGGAAGGGCAAATGGTGGGGGAGATCAATGTGCAGCTAACCGACCCCCGCAATGGCACATTCTCCATTGGCATTGGCCTGCCGGAGCGGACCGCCTGGGGCAAAGGGTATGCCAAAGAAGCGATGTTGTTGGTTTTGCGTTATATGTTCCACGAACGGCGTTATCAAAAATGCAATATTGGTGTTTTTGCCTTTAATGGGCGGGCAATAGGGTTATATCGCCGGTTGGGGTTTATAGAAGAAGGGCGCATCCGGCGGGCGGTGTTTACCAACAGCAGTTTCCATGATGAACTGCTGCTGGGGCTGACGGTGGAAGAGTTTGACGCTCTTTATCCAGAGTGGCGGGTCACTTTAACCGCCTAATCATCCTGTATCGGCCTAAACCCTTCGCCTAACGCCTCTTGTACCTGGCCGATGACGACAAACGCCTGTGGGTCTACCTCGTGGATAATCGCCTTGAGCGGCCCAATCTCAGCCCGGCTGACGACGCAGAAGAGGATATGACGGGTTTGCCCGGTGTACATACCCCGCCCCTGCCAATGGGTGACGCCGCGCACCAGATCACGCAAAATCGCGGCCGCGACCTCATCCGGCTTATCCGTAACAATAGTCGCCATCCGCACCACATTCACCCCCGTCGTCACCGTCTCCATCACTACCCCGCCAATATACAGAGCAATCACCGCATACAGGGCATGCTCCCAACTAAAGGCCAACGCCGCCAAAAAGACCACCGCCCCATCGGTGTACATATAACTTTGGGAGAGGGGGATACCAAATTTGCGGTCTAACAGCCGGGCCAAAATATCGGTGCCGCCGGTAGTTGCTTTGGCCTGGAACACCAGCCCCGCGCCAATACCGCCAATCACCCCCCCATACAGGGCGTTAAGGAGAAAATCCTGGGTCAACCCATCCCGAGGCAGGAAAAGGGGCAAAATATCCACAACGGCGGAGTAGACAAAGGAGGCGAAAATGGTGCGGAAAAGGAATCTGCGGCCGCCTAAGAACCGCCACCCCAGGTAAAACAGGGGGATGTTGCCGATAAGGATCATGGTGCCGATGGGCCAGCCAGTATATTTGTAAATGAGCTGGGCCGAGCCGCTCAACCCCCCGGCTACCAATTCCCCAGGGATAAAAAAGAGGTGCATTGCGGCCGCTTGCACCGCCGTCCCTACCATAATAAGGGCATAATCCCGCGCCAGATTCAACCGCTCCTGATGGCGTAACCAGGCAGCCAGATGGTGCAATCGTTTTCTCATACCTTACGTCCTCACTATCCTACTGGACTTTGAAGAAAATTGATTTCACCAGTAGTAATATACTGCCAACGGTCATAAACTGACATTTTCAGTGAGACTGGAGACTCAAGATTAACCAGTCCCCAGTCTCCAGTCTCTACTCTCCAACTGGAATGTCACATTATGACCACGATGGGTATAACTAATACCCGAATACGACTAATAACCAGGAGTCAGATTAAAAACACCAAACTCCAGTATCTTTTTAGTCAAGTGTTATATAATAATACTCAATTACTGTTTTGGGCTATATCATGCAATCATATCAGGCCATCCTAAAAGAATTACCAGAGCAATGGCGCCGCCCGCTATTGGACTTAGCTGAAGCTATCCAAAACAATGCTGGTCAAGCCTTGACGCCTACACACCGAGAGTTTATTGAACTCAAGGCGACGATGGCTGCTTATCAGCTCCAGACAGACACTCGCCTGGCCCGGCTAGAAGAAGTCGTTATTGAATTGGCTGAGGCACAAAAACAGACTGAGCAACGAGTTAGCGAATTAGTCCAGGCCCAGAAACAAACAGACCTGCGAGTAGACACCTTAACTGAGCGACTAGACACCTTAACCCAACGAGTAGACACCTTAACCCAACGAGTAGACACCTTAACCCAACGAGTCGAAGAGTTGACCGAGGTGCAAACGCAGACTTTATTATCAATGCAGCAGTTAGAAAAAATCGTTGGCGAATTAACCATCAGGGTTGATAAACTCAATATCCGGCAAGATGCGGTGATAGGGGATATGCTTGAGCTGCGCTACCAACGGCATGCCCCTGGTTATTTTGGCAACCTGTTACGCCGGATACGGGTTCTCTCTATAACTGATGTTGAAGATCGACTTGAAGAGCATCTAAGTAAAGGGGAGTTCGACGACGCTTTATTAACCGACTTGCTTATTAGCGGCCGCGTTCGTGACTTTGCCGATAATCCAGAGGTAGTTCTGGTGTTAGAGGTATCCTTTGTGATTGACCAACAAGATGTGGAACGAGCCAACCGCCGTGCTGCCCTTTTCCGCAAAGCTGGTTTTGCCGCGATTCCCGTTGTGGCTGGAGAGCAAATTACCACCGGGGCAGAAGAGGCTGCGGCCGCGTATGGTGTTCTACAGGTGCAAAATGGGCACCGCGCCTATTGGCCCCAGGCATTGCAACAGGCATTTCCTTCATCACCTGCATCTCCAACATGACCAGCCTTTCTGACTGGCGTTTCTCTGTTTCCCTACCTGTTATCACCTTCCTTATTGCCCTGGGCGTTTACCTGATGACCCTGGCCCCAGATTTGACCCACGCCCATTTTGGCGTTGATGGGGGGGAGCTAATCGCGGCCGCAGCCACCCTGGGCATCCCCCACCCTCCCGGCTACCCTACCTACACCATCCTGGGCCACCTGATCAGCCACATTCCCCTGGGCACCCTGCCCTTCCGCTTCAACCTGTTCTCAGCCGTAAGCATGGCCGTCGCGGCCGCGTTCGTTACCGCAGTTTCTACTTCCGCGTTCCGAGTTCCGAGTTTTGTGGTTGAACCAAAAGCTAGAAACTCAAAACTCCCCCCCATCGCCGCCGGCCTCACCTTCGCCTTCGCTCAACTGGTGTGGAGCCAGGCGGTCATCACCGAGGTATATGCCCTGAATCTGGCCTGCCTGGGGCTGTTTTTATGGCTGCTGCTGACCGGGCGGCCAGCTTTCTGGGTGGGGTTGGCCCTGGGGCTGAGCCTGACCACGCACCTGACTTCCGGGCTGATGCTGCCACTGGCGATATGGGGGGTGAGGCGCGGCCGCGCGGCCGCACTTCTGGTGGGTTTATGTCTGGGCATCACCCCCTATCTGCTCCTGCCCCTCTTGGCCCAGAACCCCACCCCCGTCATTTGGGGGGATCCGACGACCCTTAGTGGTTGGTGGTGGCTGGTAAGCGGCCGCTTATTTGCCAGCAACGTCCTGGCCCTGCCTCTGACCCAATGGCCGACCCGCCTGGCGGAATGGGGGGTTATCCCGTTCATCCAATTCACTCCCATCGGGCTGCCCCTGCTACTTTATGGGCTGTACCTTACCTACCAGGGCCAGACGGCTCTCTCTCCCAAACAACTCAATCACGCTTCACGCCTCACGTATCACGCCTCACGCCTCACACCTGACGCCCCCCTTCTCCTCACCGCCCTGGCCTACTTCCTCTATGCCTTCACCTACACCAGCAAAGACGCCATCATTTTTCTGCTGCCGGGGCTGCTCCTATTAAGCATTGTATTAACCTTTGGCCTGATACCCCTGAAAAAATGGGCTTTTATCTTGCCTCTCACCCTGGTTGCGCTAAACTTCGGGGCAAGCAATTTGCGGCAGGAAGTGGGGCCGCGGCCGCGAGCTGAGCAGCTTCTCCAGGCCATTCCCACAGGGGCGGTGGTGCTGACCCCAGGTGATGAAACCCTCTTTACCTTCTGGGCCTTACAACAAGGGGAAGGGCAGCGCAATGACCTGATCCTGATAGATGCCAACCTGTTCGCCTTTGACTGGTATCGGCAGCGATTGGGATGGCTGTATCCCCAGCTTACGGCCCTGGAAGAAGATGATCTGCTCCAGTTGCGCCAGGAAAATCAGAGCCGCCAGCCGTTTTGTCTAGTCAGCCTACATCACCCCCATAGCCAATGTGACGGTTAAAGAACGAGCCTACCCTTGAGTGACCTTACCCGTAAACGTCTTCCTTTCTATATATTGTTGGCCGGTGTCCTTCTCTTGCTGCTCTGGCTGGGCCTCAAGGTGGGGCGCATCATCCAGATTACCCGGTCGCTCCAGGCGCGTCAGCTTCAAGCCGAAACGATGATGGCCGGGGGGATCAGCCAGATTACCCAGGCCCAGGCGGAAGCATTGGCACAAGGGTTGCGGGCTGATGTGGTGGCCTTAAAGCGGGAAACGGCGATTTTTATGCCCTTTCGGGGGGTACTGCGGGGAGTAGATAGAATTGGCCCCCTGGTGGATATAGCCCCCCAACTGTTAGAGATGGCTGATGCGGGTACATTGGCGGCCGCGTACCTGACTGAAGGGCTAAGCCCGGCCCTTACCATCCTCAATGACCCCAACCGCAGCGGCTCCCCCCTGCCACAAATGGTGCAGGTGATTGACCAGGCGCGGCCGCAGCTTCTTCAGGCCACCGTACAAATAGACCGGGTTGCGGCCGCGCGGCAGCAAATCGAAAACAGCCCCGACCTACCCTGGCGCGTCCAAGAGCTACTACGCCAATTCGATCAGCTGCTGCCCCTGGCCCAGGATGGGCTGCGCGTCCTGCCCATTCTGCCCGCCATCATGGGGCAAGAAGGGCCGCGCACCTACCTCATCGTGGCCCAAAATGAAGATGAACGGCGAGCAACTGGCGGGTTTATCAGCGGCGTGGGGCTGCTGCGGCTGCACCAGGGGCAAATTGTGGGGCTGGATTTCGTAGACGCCAACGATATTGATGATTGGGCCAACAAGCCATATGATTTCCCTCCCCAACCCCTCTATACCTTTATGGGGCTGGAGCTTTTCCTCTTTCGGGATGCTAACTTCTGGCCCGATTTCCCCACCTCAGCCGAAAATATGATGAACCTGTACAGCTACAGCCAGGGCACTCCCCTGGATGGGGTCATCGCCGTAGATCAGCAGTTTGTGGCTATGCTCGTCGGCGTTCTCGGCCCCATCTCTTTGCAAAGTTATGATCTGGTGGTAACGGGGGATAACACGATTGAGAGTATGCGCCAGGCGTGGGAAGGACCAGAAGGGCTAGGGGAAGGGGAGTGGGTGTATACGCGCAAAGATTTTATTGGCCTGTTAGCGGCCGCGCTGCGCCAAAAATTAGAAAATAATCCTGGGGAGTTAGACTGGCCAGCCTTTAGTCAGGCAATGTTGGCGGCCGTGCGCCAGAAACATTTACAGCTTTATATGCGTGATCCAGTAGTAGCAGTGGTGTTAGATGGGGTGAATTTTGATGGGCGGGTAGAAAACCGGGTCGGGCAAGATTTTCTCCTGGTGGTAGATAGCAACATGGGGTACAACAAAGCCTCAGCCCTGATGAATACCCAACTTGATTACGATGTCACCCTGAACTCTGATGGTACTGCGGCCGCTGTCCTATCAGTGAAACAGGCCCACACCGGCCGCCGAAACAATCCACCGGCCTGTGAGCAGGGAGTGGGGGGATACGGACTGACTGGCTTCGATTATGAGGAGATGGTTCATCTCTGTTACTGGAGCTACCTGCGGGTCTATACCCCGGCTGGCAGCCAGCTTGTAGCCGCTTCATCCCACCCGGCTCCGGCTCAGGCGTTTAGCCATAATCGCCCCTGGAATGGGCAGGCAGCCACGAGCCAGGATAGTTCAGGGTTAACCATGATGGAAAATTTTGCCCTGATACCGTATGGCGAATCGGCCGACCTGTTATTTCAATACCAACTACCCGTCACAATACGCACTACTGAAGCAGATGGGAGTCACCGTTATTTACTGCAAATTATGAAACAGGCAGGGACGCGGCCGCAGCCCCTCACCGTCACCGTACATTTACCTGCCGGGCAAGCCCTCATCACCGCCGACCCTCTACCCCAACAAGAGGAAAACCGTCTTATCTTTAACCTGACCTTAAACCAGGACATCACCTTGTTTGTTCATTACCGTTAGCCAACATCTGCCCGATTGCCGGCTTTTTGGGCAGCCGTTCCATTCTGATGATGCCTTATGAAATACAATTTACCACCTCTCGCCCGCTCCCTGCTTTTTGGCCTTGTGGTATTTATGTTGGTCCTTATTTTAATTTTGCCAACACCGATATCAGGACGGCCAGGCAGCCAGATTACCATCCCTACGCGCACCCCTGAGCCAGGCGGTGGCGGAGAGCCTACCGCCACTCCCGATCCCGGTGGGGGTGGCGGTGGGGGTGGCGGTGGGGGCGTCCCTCCTACCCCAGGTGGTCCCACGCCAGGCGGCACTGTCCCTGGACCTACCCCAGTAACGCCACCAGGGCAAGTGACCCTGGCCCCAACCCCATTGGGGGGTTATTTGCCTACGGTGCAGCCGTGTGACCCGGCAGCCAGAGTGCTTTCGCTGGGGAATGTATTTGTACGCTCAGGACCTGGGATAGATTATGGGCCTGTGGGGGCTTTGCAATATTTAGAGGTAAGGTTGATTCGCGGCCGCGCCCAGAACCATGATTGGTGGCTAATCGAACTGGCAGATGGCTCTTCTGGCTGGGTGGCTAATCTGGCCGTTCAGGTGCAAGGATACACTGGCCTGGTGCCCATCGCCACGCCCCCAGCCCTGGCCAACGGGGCCACGCCTACTCCTGGGCCGCTGTGGAATCCCACCCCCAACCCAGTCTGTACTGTATTTCCTACTGAGACCCCAACCCCTACGGCAACCTGGACGCCTGGCCCTTCCCCTACCGCTTCGCTGACACCAGAGCCAACGCTGACGCATACGCCGCCCCCCAGCCCTACAACCGGGCTGGCAACCATTGCTCCCCAGGCCACGGCTACAGTGCCTGCGGCCGCCATTACCATTGTTCCCACCACTGTTAGCCCGACGCCGGCCCTGACCTCGGCTTCATTGACGCCAACCAGCCCCAGTGCGGCCGTGGCTGGCGGCAGCAGTTCTAATGTTGTTTTATGGGCCGGATTGGGGTTAATCCTCACCGCTGGCATTGTTGCCTTTGCCAGCCGTTTGCGGGGGGGAGCGGTTAGCGGTTAGCAGTTAGCGGTTAGCGGTGCTGATGGATTACTGCTCACTGATTACTGCCCACTAATCAGCTCACTTCGGGGACAAATACACCTTGAATGTGGGCTAACAAATCTTTATAACCCACTGGTTTGGTCAAATATTTCGTCGCTCCCAGGGCCAAACCTCGTTCAATCGTCTCATGATCTGCCCTGGCACTCAAAATAAAGATGGGCATATCATCTAACGTCGGCTGTTGGCGCAGCCGTTCACAGACCGAAAACCCATCCAGATCAGGCATCATCAAATCTAAAATCACCAGATCAGGCTGATGCGAGGCTACCATCTCTAATGCTTCATACCCTCCCCCAGCCTCTATCACGGTATAGCTGGACCGAGAAAGCATCAACCGCAATAAATTACGGGTCATCTCTTCATCATCAACAACTAATACTTTTAAGCTCACGTTCTATTCCTTTTGCCGTTACGGCCTGGCAGCTTGATGTGATCAGATTACCATACTATACCAGAAATCACCCCCGCTTACCCCTACAGATTGTTTAACCATTGTTTTCCCATCCTGGTAGTTTATCAGAAAAGGAAATCCATCCAGCGGTAATTCGGCAAGCTCACGACAGGCTTTCACAGATTAACACAGATTTGAGGCGGGCGAAGTCAAAAATCCGTGTAATCTATATCTCAAATGAGGAAAGGCAGAGCTTTTCTGACAAACTGCTTGTGCGGCTGGCATGGCTTAAGCCCACCTTAAAATTTCAGGGCAAATGATGGGTACATGGGATACACCACCGCGGTTATCTGCCCAAATTTATCAACCAACCTGCTGGAGCCTGGTGAACCATGTCACCAACTGTAATCTATACCACAAATTGCTTACACTTTAGGTAACGAAACAACTGTTATCCATTTTTCATCAAGGGAAACTTTATACCCTCTTTTTTTTTGGCTCATACATTTCTTTAACGTAAACTGGGTATGATTAAGCGCAGATTCAAACCCTGGAGATCATTTTCTAACCATCAGGAGGCAAAACAGATGACCAACGATACACCATCTCCCCAAGATTTCCGTTTTAAGGCGGAAATTAAACAACTTCTCGACATCCTCGTTCATTCTCTTTACAAAGAGCGGGATATTTTCTTGCGTGAACTTATTTCCAATGCTTCTGACGCTCTAACCCGGCTGCACTTTGAAAGCCTGACCAACAATGAAATTTTTGACGCCGGGGCTGAATTGGCGATTCACGTAGATGTGGTGAAAAATGAAGATGAAAACGCCCCCAAGCAAATTGTGATCCGTGATAGTGGCCTGGGTATGACCCGTGAGGAGCTGATTGAAAACTTGGGCACGATTGCTCAATCTGGAGCGAAGGCATTTTTGCAGCAGGTGAAGGCGGCCAATGCCAGCAATGCCGGGGAAATTATCGGTCAGTTTGGGGTAGGGTTCTACTCGGTGTTTATGGTGGCCTCAGAGGTACGGGTTGTGTCTCGGAGTTATAAACCAGACGCGGCCGCGGCCGCCTGGGTCTCTACGGGTGATGACAGCTTTCATGTCGAAGCCGCCGACAAACCGAACCGGGGTACCGAAATCTTTATCACCCTACGCCCAGATGCCGCCGAATATGCCAATGAGTGGAAACTGAACCAGATTATCAAAACCCACTCCGATTACGTCAGCTTCCCCATTTATGTAGGGGAAAAACAAGCCAACCAGCAAGAATCTCTCTGGCGCAAAAACCCCTCGGAAGTTGCGGCTGAAGATTACAAAAAGTTTTACCAGCAGTTGACGATGGATTTTGCCGACCCGCTGGCAACCATCCATGCCACAGCCGATGCTCCGGTCAATGTGCGGATGCTCCTCTTTGTTCCTACAAAACGAGAAAAACCTATTTTGGCGGCACGCAAGGAGCCGGGGGTCAAGCTGTATACTCGCAATGTGATGATTCAGGAATATTGCCCTGACCTGCTGCCAAAATGGCTGGATTTTGTGGATGGGGTGGTAGATTCTGAAGATTTGCCCCTGAATGTGAGCCGGGAAACGGTGCAAAATACCCGCCTGATGCGCCAATTAGCTAAAACGGTTCGCGGCCGCGTCCTGCGTGAACTTAAACGGGTAGCCGAAAAAGAGCCAGAAAAATATACCCCATTCTGGAATGAATTTGGCCGCATCCTCAAAGAAGGGTTGGTGACAGACATGGAAGCCAAAGAGGAGATTCTCCCCCTGCTCCGCTTCCACACCAGCCATACTCCCACTGACCTGGCATCTTTAGATAATTACGTCGAGCGTATGGCCGAGGGGCAAGAGGTTATCTATTACGTGTTGGGGGATAGTTTAGAATCAGTGCAGCATAGCCCGCACCTGGACCCGTTCAAGAGCCGCAAATTAGAGGTGTTGTACCTCATAGACCCCTTAGATCCGTTTATGACCCCGGTGCTGAATGAGTATAAGGGGAAACCGCTCAAAAATGTGGATGATGCTGAGTTAACCTTGCCTGAAAGTGAAGACGCGGCCGCAGAAGAACCCCCTGCCGCCGATACTCTGCCTGATAAACTGTTCAACCAACTGGTGGGCCGATGCGTTACCACCCTGGGAGATCGCGTAACCGAAGTACGTCCCTCTAAACTATTAAAAGGCAGCCCGGTGCGTCTGGTTTCCCCCGAAAATGAAGCCAACCGGGATATGCAGCGCATCTATCGGCTGTTAGACAAAGAATTCACCCTGCCCAAAAAGATTTTGGAGCTAAACCGCACCCACCCCATCATCACCAATCTGGCCCGGTTAGTCGAAGATACCCCTTCCGCCCCCATCATCAACCTGACCATTGAGCAGTTGTTTGACAGCGCGTTGGTGCAAGAAGGCATCCACCCCAACCCAACGGCCATGCTGCCACGTATTCAACATCTGCTAGAACTGGCTACCAGCAATGGGCAATCAACTCCATAACGCAAACCAACAAACCCCAGGCTAATATCCAAACACCCCCGCCGGTCATCCGCCAAACAAAAAGGCCGCCACCGATTTTGGTGACGGCCTTTTTATAAGCCTATCCTCTAAAGGGAAGAGAAAAGTTGTTTATTTTCAACCAACCCTTTGAACGGCAGCTAAGAAGTAAACGCAACGTCATCCCAATGGGCATACATCCGCTTGAGTAGATAACTCAACAACAGAATCCCCAGCACAGGGACCATAAAACGCAAGAAAATCATCAACCCAACAATTAAAACAGCAGCGAACTCGGTCATCATTATCTCCTTCCCTCTCAATCAAGAGGAACTAATTGGCTTATTACCCTTAGCCTATCATAGACATCTTGATAGGTCATCAGAGAAACAAACCATTTCGGAGATGGGGAAAATCCCCATTGTTGAGTTTGCGAGTTTGCGAGAGGCGAGTTTGCGAGAGGCGAGTTTGCGAGAGGCGAGTTTGCGAGAGGCGCATTAAGCGATAGATGTTATTTTCATAATTCATCCTTCATAATTCATAATTCATAATTCATAATTCATCCTTCATCTAAAGCAATCAGCCCCATACGCAGGGCATATTTCACCAGATCAATCCGGCTGTGCAGGTTGAGTTTACCCATGATGTTTTCTCGATGGCGATCTACGGTTTTAATGCTGATGACAAGCTTTTCCGCAATTTCGGTATTGGCTAACCCTTCGGCAATGAGAACCAAAACTTCTTGCTCTCGGGGCGTCAGGATGTCATTAATTTCTGGTTGGGTGCCCGCGGCTATTTCACCCAGATAATTTTGTACCAGCCGGGTAGCCAGGGATGGATAAAGAAAAACATCTCCCCGGCTGACAGTACGAATAGCCGCAACCAGTTCATCGGGGGCAGCTCGTTTGGGTACGTAGCCAGAAGCCCCTGCTTTGAGCATAGCGAAGAAATATTCATCGTCTTCGTGCATGGTCAGGGCCAGGATGTTGATTTGTGGGTAACGGCTCTTGATCGTTTTGGTCGCTTCAATGCCGTTCATATCAGGCATCTGTACATCCATCAGAACGACATCTGGGCGTAACGTTTGCAGCAGCTTGATCGCGGCCGCGCCTGTTTCCGCTTCACCCACAATATAAAAGTCACTCTGAGCCTCAAGCAACATCCGCAGCCCAGACCGAACAACCGCATGATCGTCTACCAATAGCAGCTTAATAGGCATGATCGGCATGAGCCAAACTCTCCTGCTCCAGGGGAATGGCTACCTGGATAGTTGTCCCGTGGTCCGGTTGGGACAAGATATGCAGTTGACCATTAACCAGCAAAATACGTTCTTGCATTCCTAATAATCCCCAGGCATGGCGCTCAGCCTGGGGGCCCATGGCTTTCTCTGGATCAAAGCCACAGCCATCATCTTGAATCTGCAACGTCAGAACATCGGGCTGAAAATCAAGTTGAATGGAGACCGTGTGCGCGGCCGCGTGGCGAGCTACATTGGTCAACCCTTCCTGCACCACCCGGAAAACAATCGTCTCCACCTCTGGGGGAAGGCGGTGCCACTTACCTTTAAGGGTTAAATCGGTCCGCAACCCCGTGCGGTTGGCGAACTCGCGCACATGTCCTTGCAGGGCCGGCACCAGCCCCAAATCATCCAACACAGCCGGCCGCAAATTGCCGATGAGGTTCCGCAGGTCTTCCAGGGTTTGCATACTCAGCTTTTTTAATTCATCAAGCTGCCGGGTCGCCCGTTCGGGCTGCTGCTGAAACGTCTCATTGGCGGCCGCGAATCCTAACCCTAAGGCCGTCAAGGCTTGACCTGTTGTATCATGGAGTTCACGAGCGATCCGCTGTCGCTCATGCTCCTGGGCTGTCACTACCTGATGCAAAAGTTCACGCCGCAGCCGCTCACGAGTTTGCAGCTCCTGGTATAAGTGGGATAAATCCTGATTAGCCTGCTGTAGTTGCAGGTTTAACTGCTCTGTTTGTTGTCGGGCCTGCTCCTGAGCCGTCAACGTTTCTTGCTGGGCTAACCGACGGCGGTTACGGCTCTCTAGCTCAAAGGCTCGTAAAGCTCGAATGAAGAAAACAGTCATTAACGCGGCCGCGATAGCGCGAAACAGTTGAATAGGAAACCCAAACAGTTGGACAAAAAGATCGCTGTTGAGCCAATTGGCCGGAAACAAGAAAGTTTGTTTAGGAAACAGCTGCCCAATCACCCCATATAAAAAGAGAGCCAGGGCCATCCAGAGCAGATCACGGCCTGTATGCAACCGATAGCGGCTGGCAAAAGATCGTTGTTCCAGGACAATGGCCCATGAAGCTAATAAGGCTCCCGGAATGCCCAAAAAATAACGGCCTAACACATCTATCACCGTTAAAAAGGCTGTGGGAGGCGGCTGGGCCAACCACTTAACCAGGAGCCCCGATCCCAGCCAAAACAGCAGCAGCAATCCCGTAATCAGAACCACAAAGCGGCGGCTGTACCCATCATTCGCTTTGCCGTTCGTGTGCTGGTTATAACAGATAAGCCGTACCCCAAAAATAATGAGCAACACAAATGAAAGAACCAGATGGCCCAGGCGCAGCTCGTCCAACAGCAGCCATTCCGGTATGTTCGTTGCCTGGGCCTCACCCAGTCGTTGGAACATCTCAAACCATTCATGCAGCCCATGAATAATGCCGAAACCAGCCAACGGCCCCATCGCCCGCCCCAGGCGAAACTCAACCGTATGGCCCGCTTCCAGCCAGACCGCCAACCCCAGGCTAAAAAAAGCCAGCCCATAAAAAAAATAAATAACGACAATGTTACGCTCAAAAAACAGGGTCAATGTATCCATGCCGTCTACATCCTGCGCTGCTGCCCCTAATTTGCAGTATGGCAGCAACCTGGCGTAATCACAACTGACAAACCTCGTATCCCTAATGTGATCTTTATACTGGCTGTCGTAATGTAACCGGTTAGATAACTGCTGTACCATTACCTGCAACCGTTGCCCTAATCGGTGAAATTGACGATTGCCTTGTTCCGAATTAGGATCATCAGGCGTTATCCACTGGTTGCCTCAACCGATATTATCTTTGGAGAATAATATGCCCCTGCTTACCCGTCATCCTCGCTTATCCCTTTTTTTGCTCCTTTTTATGGTATTGGTCTTGTTTTTGACTCAGTACACGCCATCAACCTGGCTCGCGGCCGCGTCGCCGCCCTTCCCGGAAAATACCGGCGGGCCAGACACCTTTGGCTACACCTACCGCGATTCCGCTGAACCAGATGGCCCCACCTATAATTGGGTAGACATCAGCAGCACCGGCACCAACGCAGGTATCACCGGCAACTCCAATCATGGCCCGCTGCCTTTGGGGTTCACCTTTAACTTTTATGGCAATAATTACACCGATGTCTGGATGAGCAGCGAAGGTTGGCTCTCTATTGGCGCAGCAACACCTGCTTCGGATGAAAGTAATGACTGCCCCTTACCCAGTCAAAACGGCAATGAAAACATCATCGGCGGTATCTGGGACAACCTGAACGCCCTCATCACCACCCCCAACGGGCAGGGGTATTACCAATCTTTCCCGGTAGGAAGCTGTCCATACAATGGGTACCCTGGGGCCTGCTTCATTGCCCAATGGCAAAATACCTATTACGATCAATTCCCCCTGCCCCCCTTTGACTCCCTCACTTTTCAAATTATTCTGCTTGACAACCATGATGGTGTTGTCCAGATACAAAACGCCGGTACACGAGCGGGGTCTGGCTCAACTACTGGTATTGAAAATAGCACGGCCACTGATGGGCTGGTATACGCCTGCAATGAGGCCAACTCGCTCAGCAATAACAGTGCCATTCAATTTTATTTTCCTGGCCTGGCTACCCGGTTCGATTACTCCTACAAACAAGGGCCAGTACTGAGCCAGCCTAACAGCCAGCTTGCTTATACCGTTGTGATCACCAATGCCGGCAATATCCCGGCCACTAACACGGTAATGACTGACACGATTCCTGCCGGCACAACTTACGTACCTGGCTCCGTCTCCTGTGTGGGAGGAACAACTACCCTTTGTACTTTTGATGCGGGCAATAACCAGATACGCTGGGAAGGGGGTATGGGAGTGCGGGAGCAGGTGACGGTGACGTATAGTGTCAACGCCGGGGGAAGCTGTGGTGATGTCCTGGTAAATCAGGCGGTAATTAGTGACCCGAACGCGGCCGCGTCCCCCATCGTTCTCCCATATACCACCACCCTGGCCAACGAGTTCACTTTATACAATTTCGAGGCCAATAACGGGGGATTTGCCGCTACCAACGATTGGCAATACGGCATTCCCACCTGGCCCATCGGCCTACACGCCCACAGTGGCGACCGGCTCTGGGCCACCGTTTTAGATGGATATTACAACAACCTGGGAGCTTCCAGCCTGCTCACTCGTACCATCAACCTGGCCGGACTGCCCAGCAACGCCCGGTTGATGTGGTGGCAATACCTCAAAACCAATAACAACCTGTTTGATGTCGGCCGGGTACGGCTCAACGGCAACGAAATTTATAACTCAGCTGGGGCCGATGAGCTGATCTGGACGCAGCATACGGCCAGCCTGGCTCCATATGTGGGGGGGAATCTTAACCTGGAGTTTGATTTCTTCTCCACCCTTTCCATCAACAATGATGGCTGGTATCTGGATGATGTGGCTGTTTACTACTGCACCCCACAGCCCACCCCTAACTTCAACTTCTCAACCAAATCGGCCCTGCCCATCGCCATTACAGGCAAAACCCTGGCGTATTCGGTCATCCTGGATAATTTCAGCACCGTCGCCGCCCCCAGTACCACCCTGGTAGACCCGATTCCCGCCGGAACAACTTATGTGGCAGGCAGTGCCACCAATGGGGCAGTATATAACAGCACCTTGAACCAGATTGAATGGAGCGGCACGGTACCCGCCAATGGGCAGGTGGAGATAACGTTCCTGGTGACGGTCGCGGCCGCGCCGGGCACCCTCATCACCAACACCGCCACCATTAACCAACCCAGCCTCAGCCAACCTGTCATCGTTGACACCACCACCCGCGTCGTCACTACCCAGGCCGCTGATTACCCTACCTGTACCACCTTCGAGACAGGCATCCTACCCGCCTACATGTTCACCGAAGTCACCCAGGCCGGGAACTCCATTGGCCGGGCCGTCGTCAGTGATCTATATCCCCACACCGGCAACTTCGCCTTTAACCTGGACACCAACGACCCCTCTGGCACCGGGGCTAACGTCACCCAGCAGGCCGGCATCATCGTGGCTGACCTGACCGGGGCCACCGATGTCGCCTTGAGTTTCTGGATACGGGGTCATGCTGACGAAGATGATCCGGAAGACGGGGTTTTTATTAGTGACGATGGCGGTTTAACTTACGTCCGCATTTACAACCCTCCAGCCGACATCTGGTTCCCTTACCAGTCGGTTATCCTCAATCTGTCTGACGCGGTAACTGCGGCAGGGATGGATTTCACCAGCAGTTTCCTGATCAAATTCCAATCAAAGGATAATTACGCCATTGCCCTCCCTCCATTCACCAGTGACGGCTACTCCTATGATGACATTTGCCTGGAAGCGGTCGCCGCTAACGTCGAAGTGAACCCATCCAGCCTCAGCACTACCCAGCTAAATGATGTACAGGTGACACGCACCCTGACCATCAGTAGCAGCGGCACGGACACCCTGGCCTGGCAGTTCACCGTCGCCCCCAACAATTGTGCCACACCAGGCAGCGTCAATTGGCTCTCCACCAACCCGGTCAACGGCTCAACCCCCCCTGGCAATACAGCTAATGTCACGGTGACTTTTGACAGCACTGGCCTGCCGCTGGGGAATGTGTTCACGGGAAACCTCTGTCTCAACAGCAATGATCCCAATGAGCCGATTGTGCAAATACCGGTAACGATGACGGTGACTTCGCCACCAACTATTTTGGTGACACCGGATCCGCTGACAGCCACCGTTTTTATCAGTGAAACGACCCAGGTAACATTGACAATTACCAATTTAGGCTTCACTCCCCTGAACTGGTATCTGTGGGAAGGGTCGTCTATGGCCGCTCTGCATGGGCCAGGGGCAATTATCTTTGGCCCAGATGGAAATACGGACCAGTTGATGGTGTTTAACAGTAACCTGAGCCAGCCGTTGGCGCCGCTGGGGCCATTAGGAACGGCTGATTACGCGGCCGCTGAGATTCTCTCCGGCGATCCACTGCATCTATACGCCATCAACAATCTGAACCAACTGTTCCGCATTAGCCTGGTCAACGCTGCCGCGACCCAGCTTGCCACCTTGCCCCTGCCCACCGGGTTCCTGTGGTCAGGCATGGCTGTCCACCCAACGACAGGGGTTGTTTATGCCAGTGCCACCAACTGCAATAACAGTTCCCGGTTGTATACGTTGGACATCTCGGCCGGCACGGCTACCCTGGTAGGCAATATCAGCACCGGCAATTGCATCACCGATATTGCCGTGAACAGTGAAGGGCAGATGTATGGGGTGGATGAAGCAGCCAATAATCTGCTCAGTATTAACCGAAATACAGGCGCGGCCGCGATCATCGGAGCCCTGGGGTATAACGCCGCCAACGGTCAAGGGTTAGACTTTGACGATGCCACCGGGATTCTTTACCTGGCCGCCTTGCAGCCTGGTCCAATTTCGCAACTCCGTACTGTCAACCTGGCAACGGGCGCCACCACCATCATCGGCAACTTAACTGACGGCAGCAATGTTAATCGTCTGGGAGACATCGCCGTTGTCTCAAACAGTAGCTGTATCCCAGGGGATATTCCCTGGGCTACCTTTAATCTAAACAGCGGCACCGTTGGACCAGACAGCAGCACCCAGGTTGTGGTTACGCTCGCGGCCGCGGGTCTATCCCCTGGCGTTCACGAAGGTACCATCTGTGTCTTCAGCGACGACATCACCATGCCTCAAGTCACTGTCACCCTACGTTTAACTGTAGAGGAGAAAGAGCTACCCCCACCCCCAACAGAGACGAAAATATATCTCCCATTCGTTATGCGGGCCGATTAACCCACATAACAGCCTGACAAACCCACCCGGCAAAACCGCCGGGTGGGTTTGACCATCCTACTATCAGATAAACAGATTCCGCCCTCTGTGAACCCGCCCGGACGTGAACGTCCGGGCTAAAAATACGAAGGCCGCCGGCCTCGCTCCGCCAGCCCGATAGGGCTTTGCATTTTTAGCCCGGCGGTTTCACCGCCGGGCGGATTTCACCACCGGGCGCGTTTCACCACCGAGCGCGTTTGGCCGCCGGGCGCGTTTGACCGCCGGGTGCGTTTCACCACCGGGTGCGTTTCACCGCCGGGCGCGTTTCACCGCCGGGTGCGTTTGACCACCCGGCGCGTTTCACCACCGGGTGCGTTTGACCGCCGGACGGGGTTGACTAGATAAACAAAAAGCCCCGCTGTTGGCAGCAGCGGGGCTTTTTATTATACCCAGAGAGCGATTTACAAAATCGTTCTAAATCTAACTTTTATTTCCAATGCCAATGCTTCATTACCGTCGGCATAGCAACAGCCAAAGCCATTAAAACCCCAGCCGCAATTGAGATCGTTTTGTGCCAGTTATCGTTGGCTTGAGAGGGGGCAGAACTTCCAGCCGATGGCGCATTTCCATCCAGGAAGCTAACAGCCTCATCCCGCATATCTCCTGGGCATGACCCCAATGTATCTCCATGGGCCAGGTGGGCCGGCACAGCTGAAGACCCTACCACAATTGTATGCGCGTTACCGGGATTGCCTGGGGGAATGTGGCAAAGCGTAACCATGCTCTCAGTTGCCGTAGCTATTGGTGTTTTAGTTGGCAGCACTGTCTTGGTAGGCAGCGGCGTCTTTGTCGCCTGCACCGTCTTGGTAGGCAGCGGTGTCTTCGTCGGTTGGACCGTCTTAGTAGGTAGGAGTGTCTTCGTCGGCTCTACGGTCTTGGTAGGTAGTGGTGTCTTTGTAGGGGTAGGTGTATCCGTCGGTTCCGGTGTATTGGTTGGGGTGTTTGTCGGTGTATTCGTCGGCGTGTTGGTTGGCGTGTTTGTCGGTGTATTCGTCGGCGTATTGGTTGGCGTGTTTGTCGGTGTATTCGTCGGTGTATTGGTTGGCGTGTTTGTCGGTGTATTCGTCGGCGTATTGGTCGGGGTGTTCGTCGGCGTATTGGTTGGGGTATTGGTGGGTTCCGCCGTATTGGTTGGTGTTGGTGTGGCGGTAAAAACAGGTGTCACCGTAGGTGTGGGTGTTGCCGTAGGACAGAAAGCATCTGTTTGAACGGTAATATCAGCCGTCACCAATGTCCCGTCATCCGCCCTGACCGTCGCTTCAATATGGTAAAGCTGGTCCAGGTCTAAATCGTTAAATGTCGCTGTCCAGCCACCCAAAGCGTTTAAGGTGGCATATTGGAACAGTTCCCCATTAAGACTGACGATAACCCAATCAAGATCTGCTGGCGTTGTTCCTTGCAAAACCGCACTCAACTGGGTTGGGTCTAATACGGCCGTGCAAGTACCACCAGTAATATCGGCAATGCGGCGCAGCGATTCAGTTGGCCCACAGCCCGATGAACCATTGCCGATGGAATAGGTATTGACAATGGTACCGGCATCAGCAGCAATCTGCACAGGTGAGCCAGGACCTGTAGCTAAACTGGCTACTCCATCCGAAAGGAAAAAAGCCACATTGATTTCCCCTTCCGGTTCGGTGGCAAAGGCTGTATTCATGGCGGTTAGAGCCAGGTTGAAGTTAGTGCCTGTACCAAGGGTCCGAGGGGTGAACAAATTAACAAAGGAATTGCCTCCTGGGAACAAGGTGATTGTAGAACGAGCGACTTCTTCTACATCCGGAATATTGTTTCCATTGACATCAACTAATAATGAAGCTGAGAAAACCTGGTCGCCAGGTGCCGGTGAAATGTCGGCGATAACAGCGCTGGTACCAAAACCAACGATGCTGGCCTGAGCATTGGCGGTAGAGAGGCTTTCATTAAGGGCAATGACCCCACTAATTTCACAATCCAAAATATCCCCGTTGCGAGAATCACCATTAAAGTTATCACCGGCATTGCCAGGGATGCCATCCCCGTTACAATCCATATTGGTGACAAAGGTGGTGCTGCCCGACAGATCCATCAGATAAACGACATTGGCACTCTGGTTTAGATCACCAATGGCTGTTTGACCAGAAACGACTAGTGGCTGGTTACAGACATTAATTGTGGACCCGGTAGATGGAGATTGGATAAAAATATTAAGCTCCTGGCCGGTCGTGGTCAACCCGGTGGCCGGATTGTCAGCGTAAGCCATGGTAATGGTTACAATGAATAATGTGAGAAGAATGACAACGCGGCTTTTCCATGTGGAAAAGAGCGTCTTGAACCCCATGGGCTTAAACATAGATTTCCTCCTGGCTGGCAATGACGCTTTACTGATAAGCAAAGCAGGGCAAAAGGGTTTAACCGGTGTACCTAAATAGGACTCAGGTACCGGGTTATAACCACAAGTTACAAAACGGGCAAAATAGAGTATGCCATCAGAAAATTACAATCCCTCTTACGTCCCTGAATCTAAACAATTTTCATCCTCGTGGGGTTGGCGCATGGGGTTGTTTGGATTATTGGTCGGTTGTTTTATGTTGGTTTTGGCTGTATTGATAATCCAGCCAGAAAGCGAGCCAGTAGTGATGCCGTTGATTAGCGCGGCCGCGACCCCCACCCCCGGTTCGACCCCTCGCCCCACCCATACCGCCACTCAGGTTACACCCTCCCCGGTATCCTCCCAAACAGCCTCCCCCACCCACACCATTATTCCACCGCCAACCCTTACCCCTACCCCCAGCAAAACTCCCTGGGTCATACAACGGCACACGGTGCAAGATGGAGAGACATTATTGAGGATTGCCAACCAATATGGGGTGACCCTGGAACGGCTGATGGAAGTAAACCATATCGCGGCCGCCGATTTTATTTTCGTGGGACAAATATTGATTATTCCATTTGTCGGTGAACATGAATTACCGGCGGCTTTGCTAACCGCGGCCGCACCCCCTTACCAGATCATCATCTTGGGTCACTCTACCCAGGGGCGCCCCATCGAACGGTACACCTTTGGCAATGGCCCGGCCCATCTGGTTTTTATTGGCGGCATCCATGGGGGGTATGAATGGAACAGCACAACCCTGGCGTATCAAGTTATTGATTACCTGACCGCTTTTCCCAAGCGCATTCCAGAGACTATTACCCTACACATTATTCCCACGGCCAACCCGGATGGGTTATTTCTGGTGGCCGGAAAAGAAGACCGGGTCACAAGCCTGGATATTCCCAGCGTAGATCCGCTGGCGGCTTTGCCAGGTCGCTTTAATGCCAATCAGGTAGATTTGAATCGCAATTGGGATTGTGACTGGTCAGCCAATGCTTTCTGGCGCAATCAGCCGATTAGCGGGGGAACGGCCCCATTTTCAGAGGTAGAGACGCAGGTTTTGCGTGATTTCCTGCTAGGAGTTCGGGTACAAGGGGTGATTTTTTGGCACAGCGCGGCCGCGTTGGTCATTCCCGGCCAATGTAATGACGAACCCCATCTTCCATCACAAACGTTAGCGGCCGCGTACCGGCAGGCCAGTGGCTACGGGCACAGCAGCACCCTGGCCTACCCCATTACTGGCGATGCTGCTGACTGGCTCACTCGCCAGGGAATTGCCGCAATTACGGTAGAGCTGCGTAACCATTTTGATACCGATTGGCCAGAAAATTTAGCCGGCGTTTTGGCCGTGTTGGCTCTATTTCAAGAGAGCCATGGGGAATAACCGCTTTTAACTCTTTCCCTTTTGCCGATACACCGTAATCAAATCTTGCTTTAACTGCCACAACTTCGGCGTAAGCGAAACATGGTAAATGTGGGGGTTTAATAAACGGCGCACGCCAGAATCAAGGCGTGCCAGGTCTGCCCGCCGCTGTTCCCGGATCATTTCTAAGGTAGGCAAAGAATAGACCAGCCGTCCCGCTTCTAAAACAGGCTGCAACAATGGCTCAATAGAAGTTATCTCTGCGGCCGCCAGGGTACGGGTAATACCCGGCTCGGCTGGATGGTGCAAATACAGCGGCGATACCAGGCGGGGATCCTCATCTGTCAATGCCAGTAAATCCGCTGTCGCCAGACCGCGCTCATCATACACCCGCCACACCTGCTTAGAGCCAGGATTTGGTGTCTTCACCGGATTTTCCGATAATTTAATGGCTGGTCGCCACACACCTCCCTCATCTTGCGTACTCACCAACTTATACACCCCATCCAACGCCCCATCTCCAGCTGAGGTAATCAAATTCGTGCCCACCCCATACACCAGTCTGGCTATCACCTCATCAGCATCCAGGTTATACCGGGGAGCTTCTTCCTGAATTTGGGCCAAAATTTGCAGAATGGTCATCTCATCCAATTGGTTAGACAAAACAATACTGGTATCAGCAAAACCAGCCTGGTTCAACATCGCGGCCGCTCGCACCGACAGATACGCCAGGTCACCTGAATCTAAACGGACACCAATAGGCCGATACCCCTGACGGCGCAGCTTCTCAAACAGCTTGATAGCGTTGGGCAGACCGCTCTCCAGGGTGTTAATTGTATCTACCAGTAGCAAACAATCATCGGGGTATACATCAGCATACGCCTGAAACGCATCCAATTCACTGTACCCCAGAGCTAGGAAAAATTGCACCATACTATGGGCATGGGTGCCTTTAGGGGGATACCCTAAAACGTGGGAAATGCCAGTATTAGAGGTGAAATCCGCCCCACCGATGAGGGCCGCCCGCGCTCCAGCATTCACTCCTCGCTCTTGCCCCCGGCGCATACCAAACTCCAGGAGTAACTGCCCCCTACCCGCCTGGCTAATGCGGGCGGCTCTGGTAGCAATGAGGGTGGGGTAATTGAGCAAGTTCAATAATGGGGTTTCTAATATCTGGGCCAGGGCAATGGGACCCTGTACGACTGTCAGAGGGATGTTGGGATGCACTACACGCCCTTCAGGAATGGCCCACAGGCTAAGGTTGTGCATATGGCCGTACTCTCGCAGCCAATGCAAAAAATCATCGGCAAAAAGTCTGCGGCCGCCTTGCCCCGTTTGCTGGCGTAAAAAATTGATCTCCTCTTCCCCAAAGCGAGCCTCCTGCATCCAATCCAGCAGCCATTCCAAACCCGCATTAATGCAATACCCCGCCTTATGCGCCCCATAATCAGGGTAACTACGGAAGAAATGATCAAATTGAGCCGGCCGCTCATGCCAACCCATCCGAAAATACAGGTGGGCCATCGTAAGTTGGTACATGTCCGTAAAAAGAATGCCTTCAGCAACCGCCTGGTTTACTTTTTTCATAATCCATTTGTCCAACCAATGTTATCTGGGCAAAAACAAAGCCTCTAAAAGGTTTAAACCCATTAGAGGCTTTGGTAATCATCTAAAGGGTCAATTCCCTGATTTACGCCTCAGGGAACTGAACATCGGCCAAAGATCTGCTATTGAGGATCTGCCGCAACAACTCATTAAAGGTGTCCTCATCTGTCACCGCTTCGATGCGGCTTTTTATTTCCTCTGATTCTGAACCAAACTTCAGGCGCAGATGATACCCACTCGATCAAGGTATTCCTACGTACTAACGGAATTGCAAAGAGCGGATCCGGGCGGGGGGGGCGTTGAGCAAAACGAAGCGATGTTTCACCTGGTAGTTACGCACATAATGGTTGACCACCTGACTGACCGCTTTGAGCCGCTGCTTTTCTTTTTGGCGCGATAAAACGGTGAACAAAGCTCGACCAAAGGCGTATTCGATATAGGTCAAAACCCCATCTGGGTTGAGAATTTGGGCATAGGTATCAAAAAAGTCCCGCACCAAAGCCGGGGGCAGGTTGGTAAAGGGAACTGCCGAGATAATAATGTCATAAGTCGGCACTCGTTCGATGGTTTCGATCCCCGCCGTATAAATCGTCACCTGATTTTTTACTTTCTGAAAAGCGGGTTCTGTTTCAAAACGTTGGGCCAGGAAGGTCGTAAATTTAGGATCGATTTCGTAAATATCCAGATGATCCCCAGGGCGCATATCCCGCACAATGCGGGCGGTGATGGGGCCGGTGCCAGCCCCAACCTCTAAAATGCGGCGTGGAGCGGGTCTTTGGCGCAAATGAGCAGTCATAGCTTTGGCGACGGAGCGGGAACTCGGTGTGATGGAGCCTACGGCATGAATGTGCTGTAAGGCCCCACGGAAAAACAGGGTTCGTTCTTTTAGATGTTGCATGCGATCTCCTTGAAATTATGAATTATGAAGGATGAATTATGAATTTCAGCCCTCATACTTCACCCGCAATTTATCATTCTTTTCGATGGGTTAGGTACGGATGGTAGTATAACCAAAATAATCAGAGGGTGATAATAGCTAACACCGTTACTCATGGATGACCCGTTGTCCGAGGGGAATCCAGGGAAACTGTTGGGTGATACGTTCGTCTAAAATGGGGAGGGGCTGATGGGTGAACGCATCGTATAGGCGTAAAGCAGCGACGACGGTTTGACCAGGGAACGCGGCCGCGTCCACTACAACCTCATGGGGCGACCAGACACGGGAGCCGGCTATCCATTTCAGGGTGGGGATGGCCCCCAGGGCCGGCACACTGTCTCGCTGGTCCCCGTCCCGCCAGGCCCAAAGCTGGCTCTCCATCTGGAAACCAATCAGAGTCACAGAAAGGTGATAATCCCGCAAAACGGGCCGGCCGCTAACCAACTGCTGTGGCAGCCAGATAGATTGGCCGGGCATCAGGGTGAGATCGGGGGGCAGGGTATGGCCTATCCAGACCAGCCCCCCAGCCAATGGCACGTAATGGGTGGGGCGGGAAGGTGGGGTAACTGTTTGTTCGCGCCAGCGGCCCCAAGCAGCCCGGTAAGGGGGTAAGATCGGGTTGAGCGCGGCCGCACCATCCCGCACCTCACTCTGATACCCCTGCTCTGTCTGCCAATGGAGATAAAGCCGGGGTTCTGCCAGGGTCAAATCCCAATCATACCCCACCAGTCGGAGCAGCGGGCGGCCACTCGGCACAGTTCGATAAACCGGGTTACGGGTATAGGGCGGATGGCCCATCGCCGTCAGAGAGATAGTTGTTAATGGGGTACGCGCCAGCCCATTTTTATCTGGCAGCGATTGCAACCCATCCAGAGCAAACTGGTAAGCCCCCAGGAGAATGGCATAATCGCCTGCGGCCGCGCCAGGCCGGGGCGTCAGGCGAAATTGAGTCAGAGCCAGGCCATCTGTGGGCGGCCGCAGCGGCACATCCGCCTGGGCCAACAAAGTGCCATCCTCAGCCACCAGATGAGCAAACAGGGTTGCCCCTGAGGGCAGGTCCCCTACCCCAGACCAGGCGGTCGTCAAATAAATTGATTCCCCCAGTTCAATTTGAGCCGGTTCCAACTTGTACCCATGCAGCTCAATCTCTTCGCCAAAGATCAGTGGCGCAGCCCTATAATCAGGTGGCAAACTAGTCAGCGGGTCGGCGCGGAAAAGATACGCTTCACCATAAGGATCGGGGCGGGGCATATGGCTATACGCAATTTCGGTAGAATGGGTGGCAATCACATCGCGGCCGCGAGCCAACGCCTCACCAATTAGTCTGGCCCATGTCTCATCATAAAGCTCACCCCCAGGAACCACATATTGCACCGTCACATCCGGGCGCAGATGCTCCACCTGCTGCAAATAAATCAGCGGCGTATACCAATGCCACCCGACCAAAATAGTGGCCCCTGGGGCCGCCTGCATCAGCCAGGGCTGCACTGTCTCCCGGGTGTCCATTGAGCGGGCCAGCCAGCGGTAACTAGGCCAATGGGTGAACAGTTGAGAGGCGGCCGCCAAAAAAACCAGGGCCATGATGAAGCGTGAGGCGTGAGGCGTGAGGCGGGATACGCGAGAAACAAACTCGAAACTCGAAACTCGAAGCTCGAAACTCAAACCAAAACCCAACATCATCACCAGGGGCAAATAGGCGGGTAGCATATATTCCACCGTCTGTGGGGCGCGATAGGTCGCCGTGACAAAGGTATGCAGCAGAAAAGAACCGCCTAGTAAAAAGGCCAGAGGACGATTATGCCAGACGAGCAAGATAAAACCGAGGGTCATCCCCACGAGCAAAACCGGGTGAAACTGGAAGGTGAGAACATTACCCATCACCTGAAGCCGCTGCCCCAAAGCCAACCAGCTATCCAGGTAAAACAGATCGCCGCGAAACCCCAGCCCCAAAGCATGATGGAAGAAACCCCGCAAGGTCAACAAATCATCAGGGGCCCCAATAGCCCCAGCCGCACCCCGCCAGATGAGGTAAACCCAGGGCAGAAAACCAAGGCTAAAAAAGAGCAGCGGCCGCAGCCAACGCCCTGGCTGTCCAACCAAATCCCTATCTATCCAGAGCAGATACACCCCCATCACGGCAACAATAAACAAAAGTGAGAGGTGATGAGTTAGCCCCAAACCAATCGCCAACGCCCACAGCCACAGCCAGCGATCATCCAGGGCGGATGGTTGGCGATTGGCGATTGACGATTGATGACGCAACAGGGCGTAAAAAGCGAGAGCGGTCAGGAGTACGGTCAGGCTGCGAATGTTGGCGGTGGTGGCCTGTGCCCAAAAGGTAGTTGAGGTTGCCAGGGTGATGGCGGCCGCCACTCCCGCCCAGTGTGAAACCCCGTTTTCCTGTTCCCAAGCTAACGGCCAACGGCTAACGGTCAGATAAACCAGCATAAGCGTGACCGCACTGGTAAAGGCGGAAAGCAGGTTAATTTTATAGGCTGGCGCGGCCGCGAACGGTAATTTTGTCGCTAACCAGGAAAGGAGCGTATACAAAGGAAAACCCGGCGGATGGGCTACCCCCAGCAGAGTCCCCGTATACTGGAACTCCCCACTATCAGCAGGCAAAATATCTGGAGCCAGGGTCAAAAAGTAGAGGGCAAGTGTGGCGAGGAAGAGGGCGATGGCCAGCAGACGGGTTGGTGAGTGGGTAAAATTACGTGTAGGTGGGTTTGTGAGTAAAAGTAGGAGAAGAGTGAACGCGGCCGCGCCCCAGACCCGTTGGGGGTTGATTTCCGGATAAAGGATGTAAACCAATAGAAATAAGACCGGCCATGTATGGGCCAGGGGCCAGCGACGGCCCAGCCACCACCACCCCACCGCAGCAACCAGCCCTGCCCCCAGCCAGGCAGGCAGGGGCAGCCAGGTGAAATCCGCCAGGACGCGGCCGCAAAACAGCCCCACCACCAACGGTGCCCCCCAACTTGTGAAACGTGAAACATGATACGTGATACGTGACCCCACATGGAAAGTAAGCAGTGAGCAGTATCACCAGCTCACCGCTCACCGCTCACTGCTAACTGTTCACTGCTAACTGATGACGGTCGCCGCCGGGCCAGCGCGGCCACGACCTCATCCCAACTCAAATCAAACTGCACTAACAATACCGACAGATTAAAAACGAGATCAGCGATTTCCTCAATGAGACGCTCTTCACCCTGACCTTTAGCCGCCACAATAATTTCAATCGCCTCTTCCCCCACCTTCTTCACTATCTCATCCACACCCTTAGCCAACAATTGGCTAGTATAAGAATCAGGCGATGGGTTCTCTTTGCGGTCACGCAAAACAACCATCAATTCTTGCAAAAAATCGCTCATTGATACCTCATAAGAAGGTAGAGGGCAGAAGACAAAAGCCCAACCCCCTTGCCCCCACTCATCTATCATCCGTCCTCACCAGCCGTCTTCACAATACCGATAAAATTTCCGGTCCGGTGGGCGTGATGGCAATGGTATGCTCATACTGGGCCGACCAGGAGCCATCCTTCGTTACCACCGTCCAGCCATCTTTCAACATCTTGCACCCCGCCTTGCCGATATTGACCATTGGCTCCACCGTAAAAACCATACCAGGGCGAATTTTAGGCCCAGCTCCAGCCGGCCCCACATGGGGCACAGATGGCTCTTCATGCAAATCCTGGCCGATACCGTGCCCTCCCCACTCTTTCACCACGCTGAATCCCTGGCTCTCGGCCACAAATTGGATCACCGCGCCCACATCCCCTACCGTGCGTCCAGGTTTCGCGGCCGCGATCCCCTGTGCCAAACATTCCTGAGTCACCTGCAACAGCTGCTTCACCTCTGGCCGAATCGCTTCCATCCCTCCCACCGGGTAAGTATAACAGGCATCGCCACACCACCCTTTATAACGCAAGCCAATATCAATTTTGACAATATCCCCCTGCGTCAGGCGAATAGGCCGATTAGGCGGACCATGACAAATCTCATGGTTCACGGAAGCAGTAATAACCCCGGGAAACGGTGGGTGGGTAGGTGGATTGCCCCGGTATCCTTTATACAGCGGCTGCGCTCCTTTCCGTTTAATAATTTCCGCAGCCAGCCGATCTAAATCAATCAACGTTACCCCTGGCTGAACAGCCGTCTCAAACTGGGCAAAAATCTCTGCTACAAGACGGTTCGCTTCTCGCAGAGCCGCTATCTCATTCCTGGTCTTAATCTTAATCAAAATATCCCCTTTTATCCTTTAATCTACCAGCCGTACAGATTACCCATAATCGAAAAAGTTTTCAACTTTTGCTCCACTTTGCTGACCCCGTTACAATTTCCCCTGCGAAGGAGAATAAATTATGCCGCTTTCCCCCACCGTGGTGATTGTGCCAACTTATAACGAAGCCGACAATATTCGTGATTTGCTCACCCAACTGCTCGCCCTGCCCGTTGAATTACAGGTGCTGGTGGTGGATGATAATTCACCAGATGGTACCGGGAAACTGGTAGATGAGATGGCCGCGGAACATCCGGGGCGGGTCCATGTCATCCATCGGCCAGGCAAATTGGGTCTGGGCACGGCTTATATTGCCGGGTTTAAGAAAGCCCTGAGCGAGTTGGATGCCAGCCGGGTTATGACGATGGATGCGGACTTTTCCCACAACCCCCGCTTTATCCCCGCCATGATTGATTTAAGCCAAAGCAAACATCTGGTCATCGGCTCCCGCTATGTTCAGGGGGGTGGCTCGCTAAACTGCACCTGGAAGCGGGTGATGCTGAGCCGCATCGCTAATATGACCGCCAAATTGCTGCTAGGCTTAAAAGCCCGGGACACGACAGCCGGTTTTCGCCTCTATCGGCGAGAAGTGTTGACATCTATCCCGCTGGACAAAATTTTCTCCAGCGGCTACTCATTTTTAGTCGAAATGTTATTCTTGTGTCAGCGGCGTGGCTGGCAAATTGGCGAGGTGCCGATTATTTTTGAAGATCGGCGCAAGGGAAAGACAAAAATTTCTCGGCAAGAGATTTATAAAGCACAGTACACCATTTTACGCCTGTTTTTTCGCCGGCTGCGACGGCGAGAACCCCGGCAGGCCGCGATTCCTGTTTCTAACCCATGAACTATAAACCGGGTTCTTTTGCCCCATTTGTTGGCTGGTAAAACAACCAGGTTTTTTCAATGCATATGATCAATATTGCCTGTAATTTGTGCGGCCGCGACGATTACCATATTCGTTTTCCGGCTACCATGAACAACCCGAACCAACTCAGTGTAGATGCGTTCCGCTGTACCAACTCCGGTTATGGCTCCCATGCCCAAATTGTGCAGTGCAACCATTGTGGCTACGTTTATGCCAACCCCCGCTGGCCCTCAGAGGCCCTGCTCCAGGCATATACCTCTGTGGAAGATGAAATTTATGAAAAGGAGCGGCAGGGGCGGGAGCTAACCTTCCAGAAACATTTGCAGGCAGTGGAAAAGACGTGGGGGAAAGAAAGACGCGGCCGCATCCTTGATGTTGGGGCCTACATCGGCGTCTTTGTCGAAGTTGCCCGGCAGCGGAGCTGGGACGCCGTAGGGTTAGAACCATCCACCTGGGCCGCCAACGCCGCCCAAGCCCGGGGTCTGCCCATCATTCAGGGCACTCTAGACAGCCCGGAACTCCGAGGTGAGCTTTTCGATGTCATCACCATGTGGGATGTCATTGAACATGTAGATGACCCCAAAGGCGAGATGCAAAAAGCGTATCATCTGCTCAAACCGGGCGGGCTGCTGGTGGTTCACACCATGGACCTGGACAGTTGGATGGCTCGCCTGATGGGGCCGCGCTGGCCCTGGCTGATGGATATGCACATCCATTATTTCAGCCAAAAAACAATGCGCCTCATGTTAGAGCAAATTGGCTACCGGGTTATCTGGTCAGGAGCACAAGGCCGTTATTTACGTCTGGGCTATGTGGCCTCACGGGTGGAAGCACTGACCCCGTTTTGGGGGCGTCTGGTACGACGGTTGGTTTATGGCCTAAAGTTAGAAGCTATCCCTATCCCCTTAAATTTTGGCGACTTGTTCACCGTTTATGCCCGACGCGAGTCCGCCTAAATAGGATATTATGTCAATCAGATATTTATTTTCTTCTCTTTTTGCCGTTATGTTGCTCGCCTTCGCCATGCGTGGTGTGGCCGACCCAGATATGTGGTGGCATTTGCGAACCGGGCAGTGGATTATCGAAGAGGGATTCCCCAAAACAGACCCATTTTCCTTGACTAAATTTGGTGAACCCTGGGTGGCCCATGAATGGCTCGCCGATGTTTTTATGTGGGGGGTGTACCGGCTCGGAGGGTTGAAAGGGTTAAGTCTGGCTTTTGCCGGGCTGATTACAGGAACGTTCTGGCTGGTAAGCCGCACCAATGTGGGCAAGCCATATCTGGCTACCCTGATCGCCTTGCTGGCCGCCCTCACCGCCTCAGTTACCTGGGGCACGCGGCCGCAAATGTTCAACATTCTTTTCCTGGCCTTGTTCCTCTACTTCATCGAACGTTACCGGGCCGGGTCGCTTACAATACGAGGATTGCTCTGGCTCATTCCCCTGACAACCTTATGGGCTAATTTTCACAGTGGCTACCTGGTAGGCGTAGTGGTGCTGGGGGTGTACACCGTTGGCGAGGCGGGGCAGATGGTGATCCGCAAATTATGGCCGCTCACCCCATTTACAGAGGGGCTGACTGAGTGGCGGCCAATTGGTCAGTTAGGATTGGTGACGGTGGGGAGTTTGCTTGCGGCCGCGCTCAACCCCAATGGCGTCCATATCTGGATTTACCCATTTGAGACATTAGGCAGCCCGGCCATGCAGCGGTATATTAACGAATGGCAGTCACCAAACTTTCACCTGTGGGATTTTCGCATCTTCGCCATCATGATCGGCGTGGGGGTGTTGGCCTGGACATGGAGCAGCCACAAACCCCACCTGGCAGAGATGCTGCTGTTTGCCGGGGGCGCGGCCGCGGGCTTAATTTCGGCTCGCAATATTCCCCTATTTGCAGTTGCGGCCGCGCCCATCATCAGCCGTCACCTGCTCAGCGCATTCACCGGCCACCCTCTCTACCGTATCCTGGCCGGTACCGCTCCAGACCCTTCGCTGAGCCGGTTATTGCGGTGGCTTAACGGTTTCATCCTACTTACCGCCCTCCTCATTGCCGCTATCTGGGTCGGCCGCCAGCTAAACAAACTCCAGCCCGACATTGAAAATCAATTCCCTATCGCCGCCGTAGATTACCTGCAAGAGACCGGGCTGGCCGACAAAGTAATTTTTAACGATTACACCTATGGGGGGTACCTCATCTGGCGGGGTATCCCCGTTTTTGTAGATGGGCGAGCCGATCTGTATGGGGATGAGTTTCTCTTTTATTACCTGAAAACCTACCTGGCCGGGCCAGAATGGCAAGAGCCGCTGGATGAATGGGATGTGGAAGTAGTCCTCATGCGTCGGGGCACCACCCTGACCACCGTCCTCACCACCAGCCCCGCCTGGGACAAGGTATACGAAGATGATTTAATTCAGATTTTTACCCGGAACTAAAACAGAATTGACAGATCTTGAAGATTTGTCAATGGGTGTGTTTTAACTGAGTTGGGGCGGTTGGTTAAGAACACGAATGAGCAGGATTAAATGAAACACACCCTTTTGTCAATTCTATAAGAACAGAATGAAGTATAAAGATTATTTGTGGCTGGCCATTGTGGGGCTGCTGTTCCAGGGGATATGGCTGCTGCTGCGGCCGCAGCCAGCCTATATGGATGCTTATTATTACGCCAGCAACGGCCAACGGTTGGCTGAGGGGCATGGCTGGACGGAGATGGTGATCTGGCAATACCTGGATGATCCCCAGGGGGTGCCGGCCCCGAGCCACAGTTATTGGATGCCATTGTCATCTCTACTCGCGGCCGCTGGCTACCTGGTTCTCCCTTCTTTCCGGGGGATGCAGCTCCCATTCTGGCTTCTCACCGGGCTGCTCCCTCTGCTCAGTTACCATATCAGCCATAAGCTAGGGGGGGAACGGTGGCAAAACATCGCGGCCGCACTCTTCACCCTTAGCGGCGGCTTCTTCCTACCCAACTGGAACCAACCCGAAACCTTCGCCCCGTTCGCCTGGGCCGGGGCTGTTTGCCTGCTCCTGATGGGACAGTTGGCAGGGGGCAGTGAGCAGTCCTCACGCCTCACTCCTCAGCACTCACTCCTCATCGGCCTCTTTGCTGCCCTGGCCCACCTCACCCGCGCCGATGGCGTGCTACTGCTCGGTATAGCCATCCTTATCACCCTCACCCCCAAACTCGAAACTAGCACCTCGAAACTCAAAACTAACTTCCTCATCATCCTGGGGTATCTGCTCCTCATGTCTCCCTGGTTCAGCCACAATTTGCGCGTCAGCGGGGGGATCTTACCCACCACCGGCACGCAAACGATTTTCTTGACTGATTATGATGATCTGTTCGCTTATGGGCGCACCTTTGACCTGAACCATTATCTGGCCTGGGGGATAAGCAATATTGTCCGCTCGAAGCTAATGGGGATGTGGCAGGGGCTCCAGACGTTTATCACTGTCAATGGGTTAATTTTTCTGACCCCATTTGTTTTGCTGGGGGGGTGGGTGCGTTGGCGCGAGGGGAAACAGGGCTGGCTGCGGCCGCTGCTGCTTTACACCCTCTTTCTTTATGCCGCTATGAGCCTGGTATTCACCTTCCCTGGAGAACGAGGGGGGCTGTTCCACTCCGCGGCCGCCTTGTGGCCCTGGTTTATGGCGTTGGTGCCGGTGGGCATCGGCTGGGGGGTAGAATGGCTGGCCCAACGGCTGCCCCATTGGCAGCCAGAACGGGCCAAACGGCTGTTTACTGGCCTGTTTATTGGCGTGGCCCTGGTAATGAGCCTGGCATTGGGGCTGACACGGGGATCGGTGGACGCGGCCGCGCAGCTTTACCCAGAAATCGCTCCGTTATTACCTGATGGGGTCGCCGTGATGGTGGGCAATGCCCCCGGCTTCTATTATCACACCGGCTACCCTGCGTATAGTATTCCTAATGAACCGATAGAGACCATGCTGGCTGCGGCCGCTCGGTACCACATCACCTACCTCATCCTGGATGAAAACCATCCCCGTCCCCTGGCCGTATTGTACCAAAACCCCGCCCTGCATCCTGATCTTGACTTGATTGGTACAATGGAAACAATCCAGATATACCAGATTCGCCAGGATTAGTACCTTAGCGGCATCGTCAACCTCTCTTCTTTCAGTTAAAACCTGACCGGGGCAAGCCAGAAAAGATTTATCCACAAATGTCACACCTGAACACAGACCTTTAAGCCATCTGTGACAATCTGTGTCATCTGGGGATCAGTTCTTGTTTTCTGTACCACAAGCTAATGCGTAAGGTACTATAGCCCAAAAAACGGAGTAACCGGTATGAGTCAAGGAGATATAACGCGGCCGCTAAATCGTATCCTTATCGCTGCCAGCCTGGGGCTAGGCATTTACCTTACCCTGTCCAGCCTGAGCGGATCATTGGGATTCCCCCTGGATGATGCCTGGATTCACCAGACGTATGCCCGGAACCTGTGGCAAACAGGTCAGTGGGAATATGTTCCTGGAGTGGTCAGTGCTGGTTCAACTTCCCCCCTTTGGACCATTTTATTAGCCATTGGGTATGCCTTGCGCTTACCGTATCTGCTTTGGGCTTATTTACTGGGGGGGGCAGCCCTTTTTTTGTTGGCAGTTGGCGGAATGCGGCTGTGGGAGATGTTGTGGCCTGAGCGAGCCACCCTGAGTTGGGTCGTCGGGGTGGTTTTGGCACTCACCTGGCAGTTACTATACGCGGCCGCATCCGGCATGGAAACCCCCTTATTTACCGCCCTCTGCCTGAACTTAGCCGCTTCCTACGGCCACTGGCGGCGGGATCCCATACCCAACCCCCAAACTCCCCTCTGGTTAGGCTTGTTCTCTGGGCTGCTCATCCTCACCCGGCCTGATGGGGTTTTACTGCTGCTGCTGTTGGTGATAGGGATAGCCTTGCGGCCGCAGCCAGGGGGAGAGCGACTGCGCGTTTTACTCGTTTGGGCGGCCATGGCTGCCCTGACTGTCGTTCCCTATTTCGCTTTCAACATGGCTTCCGCCGGCACCCTTTGGCCCAACACTTTTTACGCTAAACAGGCTGAATATGCGGAACTTTTAACCGTCCCCCTGCCCCAACGGTTTTTCCAACTCCTCTTTTTCAGCCTGGGGGGGCCAGAAACGGGCTGGCGAGGCATCAGTGGGGCACACCTGCTCCTGCTGCCCGGTCTGATCACCATCACCTGGAAAGGGATTCGCTCCGATTGGCGGCAGCGGCGACTGCTCTATACCTTACCCCTGCTTTGGGCGGCCGGCCACGTGCTGTTGTATGCCCTGCGCCTGCCAGTAACCTACCAACGCGGCCGCTACCTATGGCCCGCCTTGCCCGTCTGGATTATTTACGGGCTGGCCGGATGGCATCTCATTTTACAAGCCGCCCCCCTACAACAAACCAGCCGCCTCATCCGTCAGGCCATCGTCCTCATATTCATCCTCATGCTCCTCATCTTCCTCATCCTGGGGGGGGTAGCTTATCAGGAAGATGTAGCCTTCATCGAAGGGGAAATGGTACAAATCGCTCATTGGTTACAACAAAACAGCCAGCCCCATGATCTCATCGCCGCCCACGACATCGGGGCCATTGGCTACTTCGCTCCTCGCCCCATTCTCGACCTGGCCGGCCTCATCTCCCCGGAAGTCGTCCCTTACCTGAGCAAGCCGGAAGCCCTGGCCGATTATGTTCGCCAAAGTGAAGCGGCTTATCTAGTCACGGCCCCTGGCTGGCCTTACCCCGCCCTCACCGCTGGGCAGCAGCCTCTCTATATTACAAACTACTCCTGGACAGTAGAACAAGGGTTTAATAACATGGCGATTTATAAATTAGAGAAGTAACATCTCAGTAAAACGTGTAACCTTCGGAAGGTTTGACCCAAGAGCTTCTCCATTGCCTAAACCTTCCGAAGGTTCAGCCCAACTTATTGAGAAGATACCTGGAGAAGTCAGCAGCAAGGGCTGATACCTCACGCTTCACCTGTCATCTCTACGCCACCTGCTCCAAAATCGCCGCCACCTGGCGCATACTGCCTAATCGCTGCGGCCGCTCCCGAACCAACATTTGCTGCAACAGGTGGGCCAGTGAAGCAGGAATATCAGGGCAATCCTGGCGAATATCGGGCAGTGGGCTATACAAAACACCAGTAATCGTGGCCGCGATCTGTTCATGGACAAACGGGTTACGGCCAGCCAGCATTTCATACAACATAACCCCAAAAGACCAGACATCCGCCCGGCTATCTAACTCTTCCCCCAAATACGCTTCCGGGGCCATGTAAGCGGCTGTGCCCAAGGTTGTGCCTTGCTGCGTCAGTCTCGTATGTCCCTGCCCCAGCCGGGCAATCCCAAAATCAGTCAGGCGGGGTGTTCCATCCTCAGCGATCAGGACATTGGCCGGTTTCAAATCCCGATGAATAATGCCTAGATGGTGGGTGCGGGCCAGGGCGTCGGCCAGCTCCAGAGCAATGGTTACCGCCTGCGGCCGCGGCAGCCCAACCCCTGCGGCCAATAACTGCTGCAAAGACCCCCCAGGAACATATTCCATAACAATAGTTAGCTGATCATCCAGTTCTATCGCCTCAATCATCTTAACAATATTAGGATGGTTAAGGCGGCGCAGCACTTCCGCTTCTCGTCGAAAACGGGCCAGATAGTCAGAACCAGCAACCACCAGGTGAGGCAGCAGCCGCTTCAAAGCGACAATCTGCCCGGTCTGCCTATCCACTGCCCGGTATAACTCACCCATTCCCCCGCGAGCCACCAGACTCTCTATCACATAATTGCCCACAGAGAGTCCGGCAAGCGCGGCCGCTAACAGAGCAGCCTCAACCATTGGCACAGGTAATCCTGAACGGCTACCACCCGACAAATCCTTTCCCTTTGCCAGAGAGGGAGCGGCAGCCGGATAGATAGTCAGCCCGGCCAGGTCTCCTGTTTGCACCGCATCCAACAGCAGGTCACTATCCAACCCACTCCCCTTATCCCAGGCTGCCTGAAATATGGCCGGGACCAGATGGGCCCGCAAATCGGTGAGCAGCCGTTCATAAGCTACCACACCCCCAGCATGGCGTTGGTTACCCAACTGCACCCGGATTTTATCGGCGGCCGCCACATAGATGACCGCCCGCACCGGCTGATTTTCCCGTGCCTCTACCCCAGCCAACACATCCAGACAATCGGCTACACTATCCATACTGCCCAATTCCCGGCACAGGATCAGGCTTTCCATGATAACCGTCCGGGCATTCGGCAAATCCCCTTGTTCTAGCAGACAGGTGCCCAGGTTAATCGAAACATAGGCAATTCCCCACTTAATTCCCTCGGCCCGGAAAATACGCAGCGCTTCTGTGCCCAATTCAAGCACCCGCGCCAGATTCCCCTCATCTAGCTCCAATGCTGAGAGATTCTGTAAGGTCTGGGCCATGCCGATACGGTCGGCGGCCGCCTGCTGGAGGGTTAAACATTGTTCCCACAACGCTCTGGCCGGAGAGTAATCACCCATCGCATGGTACACAACCGCCAGACTGTTTAGGGCACGGGCCAGGGGTGACGGCTCACCAATCTCGTGCAGAATGGTGATGGTTTGGGATAGGTAAGCAATGGCCGTCTCATAATCGGCCAACTGGTTAGCCATGACTCCCGCCCCGCGCAGCAGTTTGGCTTGAATGGGTTGAGGAATGCCGGTTGTATGTTCCAAAACTGGTTGCAACCAGTTCAACCCTTCCCGGTAATAGCTGCGTAAATACCAGAAAGGCCAGATCGCCCCAGCTAACCGGCCGTATAACTCATAAGCCCCAGTTTGCCAACACCATTCAAGGGCATTCCGCACATTGTTGTGTTCTAGCTCCAATCGGGCCACCCACGCTTCTTGCTGTTCCCCATGAAATTCGGTTTCAGCTTTCTCCGCCAGGGCCAAAAAATGTTCGGCATAACGGCGATAAACCGGTTGTTTAGCCTGGGGGGTTTCATCTAATCGCTGGGCCGCATAGTGGCGGGTCATCTCATGCAAAAAGTAACGGCCGCTCCGTTCATCCCAACGAAGCAATGATTTATCGGCCAGAGAAGCCAGCAGCGGCCGCGTCCCACCGGCTACCTGGCCGGCTGCGTCTTGGGTAAAGCCACCGCGAAACAGGGAAAGGGCGGCAAAAAGCTGCTGCTCGGCTGGGGTGAGCAACCCCCAGGAGTAATCAAACACCGCCCGCAGGCTGCGCTGCCGGGTGGGAATATCCCGGTAAGCAGAAGTGAGGAAATCCAGGTTTTGGGCGATAGACGTAGCGATTTCAGCACAGGTGAAATGGGGGATATTGGCAGCCGCCAGCTCCAGAGCCAGGGGCATACCAGCAGTCAGTTGGCAGATGTGGATAATATGGGTCAGAGCGGCCGCATCAGGGGCAAAATCATGGCGGGCGGAACGGGCACGGGCGATAAAAAGCTGGACGGCACTATAAGCGGCCGCGTCCGGCAGGCTGTCAGCAGGGTGAGAAAGCCGGATGGAGGCTGGGCCGGCCGCCGGGAAATTCAACCCCTCCAGGGCCACACACCATTCCCATTGCAGATGAAGCCGCTCACGAGAAGTCAGCAGCAGCTTGACCCCTGGAGCCTGTTGCAGCAAAGTAATGAGCCAGGGGGCCGTGTCCAGGAGCTGCTCAAAATTATCTAAAACCAGCAGCAGTTCCCGCTCCTGAAGGTACTCTAGCAGTTGGGCCGTTGGCTCCTGGCCCCCACCGAAAGGAAAACTAACGGCGTGGGCCATAGCCGTCGCCAGCCCAGTCACTGTCTCCACCCCTTCTAAGGGGACGAAGAACACCCCTTGCAAAAACAACCCATGCTGACTGGCCTGCGCGGCCGCTTGCAGCCCTAGCCGGGTTTTGCCAATTCCCCCTGCCCCCAACAAGGTAATGAGGCGGCATTCGGGGCGCAGCAGGAGCGATTCAATCTCCGCCAGTTCAGCCGTCCGGCCCACAAAGGGAGTTGGCTGCAAGGGCAGGCGGGGCCGGGGTGCATCCCCCGCCGCCTTGATGCGCTGGTAAAGGGCCGTCGTCTCAGCGGCGGGGGCCACCCCCAACTCTTGCTCTAAAATGCGGCGACAGGTTTCATATTGGGCCAAGGCGGCCGCCCGCTGCCCACTGCGAGACAACGCCAGCATTAGTTGGCGATATGCTCCTTCGCGCCAGGGGTCGAGAGCCAACAGGCGGCTGGCAAAATCTATGGTCCGGCTATATTCCCCTCGCCCCAGGTGATATTCACAGAGGGTGTGCAGGGCATGAAGGGCCAGTTCCCGGTAGCGCACCCGCTGCCCCAGCATCCATTCTTCAAACTCCGGAGCTTCCCGAACAAAAAAACCGGCTAAAAAATCACCCTGGTAGAGTGCGGCCGCTCGTTGGAACGCCTCAGCCCGGATGGCTGGGGGCACATCCCGTCCGGCGCGGAGATGGGTTTCAAATTGGGCAATGTCGAGGGTAAAGGAAGCGGCCGCGTTCCAGGCCACGGTGTCACGGGTGATAAGCAGATACGGCTCAACCAATTTACGCAGATTACTCAACGCCTGGCGTAAATTATTCTTCGCATCCGCGTCAGACAGTTCCCCCCAAAGGAGCGCGGCCAGGGTGTCACGGGAGTGCGGCCGGCCAGTCACCACCAGGTAGGCCAACAAAGCCGGGACCTTATGCGAGACAAAGCTGCTAAGCAAGGCCCCATTCTGGCGAATTTCTACACCGCCAAACAACCGAATCTCTAAAACGGTCGTCATAAATCGAGGTTTAACCGGGATAGAACAAAGATAAAGGCCAAAGCAGTCAACGCACGGCTTAATTTTACCTCGTCACTCGTTTTTAGACATGTTCACGGCCAATTGGTATGGCGTTCATTTGCCACAGATGTTTAACCAGGTAGGCCACCCCTTCGCGCAAGTGGCGGCGGTAGGTACTGAACGGGAGATCGAGGAGTTCAGCAGCCTGTTCCTGGGTGGCGGCCGGCCGCAAATAGGTATGGTACAGAGCATGGTACAGTTTGGCCTGACGGGGGGAGTGTTGCAGCGGTTCGACAATTTGCCACACCAATTGACGCAAGCTATCGGCTGGGTTTTCCCCGGAACTGCCCAACTGCTGCCCCAGCCGGGTTTGCCACAAAGGAGTGCTGCGTAAATGGTTATCATCGGTGAAGTCACGTAAAAGCTGGCGTACAGCGGCCGCGAAACTTTCTTCATCCAGGAGAGGGGGAGCGGCCGCGACGAGCCTTTCGGCCTGGGGGTTCAGCTCCCGCTCTCCCAAGAGAGTGAGCCAGGCCAGGGCCGGCCGCCAATCATGCCCATAGACGCCATAGCTGCGGCCGCTGCAACTGGTAACGGTTGCCCGCTTTTGGTCGGTTATCCGGCGTTGTCATTATCAGCGATGGCATCTGATCTTCACCTTGATTCGCCAAAATTCCTGGCATTATAGCGGAGATTTGAGTAAAGGCATTGAACAAAAAGTGAACAGTTTTTGGCCTGGAAGGTGAGCGGCTGCTGCCCTATACTGTTGACCATTAACAGGCTTGGCAGGATTAACGGATCCTTCTATCCGTTAATTCCGCCAATCCGCGTTGAAGAATATGATTTACGGGGTTGACGGATTTTTCTATCCACCACTCCCGTCAACAAGAGGAAAGACAATGAGCAATGAAAATGGCCATCAAGTTCAAATAGTGCAAGGGTTATACGCTGCTTTCGGCCGGGCCGATATGCCCGCTATCCTCAACCTGCTGGATGAACAGGTAGACTGGCATTTTGTGGGGCGGCCGCAAGATGTCCCTTTTGCTGGTCAACGGCTGGGGCACCAACAAATGGTTGATTTTTTCATCACCATCGCCAAAACATGTGAAGTCCTGGAATTTGGCCCCCATGAGGTGATCCCCATGGGCGAGCATGTGCTGGTGCTGGGGCATGAACGAGTGCTGGTCAAAAACAGTAACCGCCTGTTTGAGACCGATTGGGCCCACCTGTTCACCGTGCGCGAGGGTAAGATTGTCCGGATGCGTGAGTTTTATGACACAGCCACGATGGCGGCCGCGTTCAAACAATAAGGAAATTTACTCATGTCAACTGAACAGATTAAAACGATTGCTCGCCAGATTATGTCCGCGTTGGATCGGCGCGACCTGGATAGTGTGGCTGCTCATTGTACACCTGACTGCCGTTTTCACGGCTGGGGGCCGGAAACGCTGGACACGGCCGGCTATAAAGCCACCATGTCCGTCCTCTTAACCGCCTTTCCCGATTCTCGCTTTCCCGTAGGCGATATGATCGCCGAGGGCAACCGGGTGGCTGTGCCCCATACCCTGCAAGGCACACACCAGGCCGAGTTCCAGGGCATTCCGGCCACGAGCAGGGCGGCGGTTGTCAATACCGTGGTCATCATGCGCTTCGAGAGCAGCAAAGCGGCCGAAATGTGGCTCAATGCTGACTTCCTGGGTTTGATGCAGCAATTAGGTGCTATTCCGATATAACCAGCGTATAACCATACGCCTCTATAATTGTCACTATGCAAAAATTCATCCAAGTTAACAACAGTCGTCTTTACTGTGAGACGTCCGGTTCCGGTCAGGCTGTCGTCTTGATCCACGGCTTCACCCTGGATACGCGCATGTGGGATGACCAGTTTCTACCCCTGGCGCAGCAGTTCCAGGTCACCCGCTATGATATGCGCGGCTTTGGCCGGTCAGATGTGCCCACAGGTGAACCGTATTCCCACGTGGACGATCTGGCCGGGCTGCTAGATGAGTTGGGGATTGCCCAGGCTCATCTGGTAGGGCTGTCCAAAGGGGGAGCGGTGGCGATTGATTTTGCCCTTACCCACCCTGGCCGCGTTCTTTCCCTGATATTGATAGATACGGTGTTGGGCGGTTTTGCCTGGTCGGCCGAAGGGTCAGCACGGGATGGGCTGGTGTGGCAGCGGACACGGGAAGGGGGGATTGCGGCCGCGAAAACATCCTGGCTCACCCACCCCCTCTTTGCCCCAGCCATGGGCCAGCCCGATGTGGCTGCCCGTCTGGAGCAGATGATTGGCGATTACTCTGGTTGGCACTTTGTCAACGAAAACCCAGAGATAGGGCTGGAGCCAGCGGCCGCGTTCCGGTTAGAGGAGTTAACTATGCCCTTGCTGGCCATCGTGGGCGAGCTTGATCTGCCCGATTTCCGGCGCATTACCGATCTCATCGCCGGGCAGGTTCCGCAGGCACACCAGGTCATGGTGCCTGGGGCAGGCCACATGGCCAACATGGAAGCACCAGAGCAGGTATTAGAAGCAATCACGGCGTTCTTAGTGAGCATCTAGAATGTAACCGTACAGTTGATCAGTCACCCCTTACCCCCGGCCCCTCTCCCACAACGGGAGAGGGCCAGGGTGAGCATCTGTTTCCTCACCAAACAGGACGGTGGCTTTGAGCTTTTCCAACTCATCTAAAGAGATAGGGGATGGGGCAACGGCCACTGTCCCATAGGTATATCCAGCTATCTCACTCATCATAAACCTCCATATATTATTTCAGGCGATGGTGAGCGGACACCCTTCCATAGCCACGATAAAATACCCTTGCCGGGCTATGGCCTGTGCCGCTTCTGGCGTGGCCTGCTCCACGTGGCAAAAGCGGCAGCGTTCGGCCGTGACCTGGCTATCAGTCACCCCGACTGCGGCCAGGTATGCCTGCCCATAGGCCAGGGCCGTTTCCGGCGCTGTGCCGGTGGGCACCAGCACATCAAAGTGCATTAACTGCCCATCCGGGCGGGTTACGTAGGTGTCAAATACCTCACAATTCATAATTGTTCTCCTTTTTAACTATATTAGGATTCCTAAGTATATAAGTGAAAAAAATTATCTGGCAGCTTCAACCTCATGCTCTGGGCAGTGAACGCGCAGGTCGTAGGCGGCCAGCGGCTTGTTGAGCAGGTGACAGTAGTAGGGGGGTGAGCCATCGGCTACGCGCTGAAAGTGGCGGCAAGTGGTACACATTTGCTGCATGGGAATAAAGTTATTGCGCTGCAACGATTGCATCAGCAGCAGTAATGACTCTAAAAAAATCCCCTGATTAGGGATGTCCAAAACCAAATCCCGCACCTGATTGGCAAACTGAGCTAATTCTGTGGCAATCTTGTCACCATTTTCGCTTAAACTAAGGGTTTGGCGACGACCATCCTCGGTATTGGGGCGTTTCTCAACCAACCCCTTCTGGTGTAAAATCCGCACGGCATCACTTACAGTAGCATCAGCCAATTCCAGGTACCGTGCCAGAGCGGACACAGCTGCTAATTCGGGTTGGAAACGCAAAATAATAAGAAGCTGCATTTGCAGCGGGCTTAACTGGTAATGCTGGTTTTGTTCCCACCAATGTATGCGAAAGAGATGGGACAGCCGCTCTAAGGCAAACAGTATCTTGCTGGCGGTATTGCCATGATGGGTCTGGGGATCGAGGGCAAATGGGGTATCATTCATAATTATTTCGGAATCCTAAGTAAATGATAGGCGGTTTTACCGTTTTGTCAAGAGGTGTGTTTCATTTCAATTGAAGGGGAGAACGCGGATTTACGGGATTTACGGATTGTTCTGGGCCAAATAAATCCGCTAATCCTGCTCATCCGCGTTCTTAACCAACCACCCCAACTCAGTTGAAACACACCCTTTGTCAAGCTAAAAAAGGGTGGCTCAAGTGAACTTTAAAAATTTGACCAGCGGCCGCGACCGATTTTTTCTGGGTGTTCGGGGATTCAAGGGGTTAATACCAAATGCAGGGGCGTATGAGTATACGCCCCTGCTACAAAAGGTACCGCTTACTACCATCTAACCAGCAGGCTGTTAGCCACCGCAACTGGCCCACACTTTTACCTCACCCATCGCTTCACCCGTCGGTTTGCTCATACCAAAGCTGAAGGAGAGGGTATTGCCAGCGGGCAAATCGTTATAGAAATTCCCCTGGGCATCGGTCGGGGAATGGGCTTCGACGCGATATAGTTTGCCACTGGCGGTGTACATGGCGGCTATTGGTTGGGGGTTGAAACAGGCATCGCGGCCGCTACTTCTAAAGGTACCGTTGATCATCACATAATCACCATCATCCTCAACGACCACATTCTCTACCACCCCCTGCTGCTCATCCGTCGTCACAATGGCTGATACCTCAACTTTATGGGAAGCATACGTACCATTGATGGCACTTAGGGAGCGCACGTATTCATAAACGAGGGTGCCACCGGGCGCGGCCACAAATGGATAGGCATAGGTCCGGTCGGTAAAAATTTCATTGCCCGACCCATCCAGCAGTTGAAAATCAATTCGGACTGCTTTCACCCAACGGCCGCTGGTGTTGGTGATTTCGCCGGTGAGGTACAGATACCCCATATCATTATCCACCCGGCCCATATCATTGCTCACGGTGAAGGCATTGCCCCCGGCCACATCATCCCCCGTCGCGGCCCCACCGGCGCTGTCATTGGTGCTGCCACCACTGCCAGAGGTGCTGCTGCTATTGCCAGAGGCTTCACCTGAACCGCCGGAAGGAGCCACAGGAGCATTCTGGCTTTCCGAAGAAGTGCCAGAGGTAGAACTGGTGGAACTACCGCTGGTAGAACTACTCGTAGATCCCCCTCCACCCGAAGCGGTATTCCCACCATCCCGGTTAGGGCTATCGGTACCTGAACCACAAGCCAATGTAGCCAACAGCAAAGCCATTAGAGCCACTATCGTTACTACCGTGTTTTGAGTTAAGCGCATCATCTCTAAATCTCCTTATTTTTACGGCTATCTGGCTGTTTTGCCGAGGTCGCGCTGGCACTCGAACAAACCAGAGTTTGGGGTTTATGAGGCGTATCGCGCCATACGCTTATATAAGGCAATTATCAGCCCCATCGTTCCGAAAACGTTCCGAGATGGTTCCGGGACAAGTTAATTCCTAACCTGGGTAAATCAGAAATGATTTATCCACAGATGTCACAGATGAGTCCACTGAAAGAAGCCACGAATTTCACCAATGAACCCGAATTTTTCTTTGGTAACTTTGCGCCTTCGCGTCTCTGTGCGACCTTTTTCAGCAGAGTCACAGATGAACAGTGATGTTTAAGCTATCTGTGAAAATCTGTGTCATTTCTGGATCACTCCTTGTTTTTGGACAAAAAGTTGCGTTGTAAGGCACTAATGGGTTTATCCCGAAGCGACCATTTGTGGTTATAATGGCGTGATGTTTGGTTGCACACCGTTTTTACCTATCACTCCCTACACATCATGGCTCAACTCACTTTGCTCTTGATGGGTCCCCCGCAAATTGAACGAAATGGTACGCCGATTCGGGTTGATACCCGCAAAGCGATAGCCCTGCTGGCTTATCTGGCGGTTACCCGCCAGATACACAGCCGGGACAGCCTGGCCCTGATGTTTTGGCCTGACACAGCCGAAGCCCGTGCCCGCCTACGGCGCACTTTATCGGTTCTGAATGCGGCGTTAGCCCGCAGTTGGTTGGATATTGAACGGGAAACGATCAGCCTGGAGTGGAGTGCTGGCCTCTGGTTGGATGTGGAGCAATTTCACCGTTTGTTGGCGGTTGGCCGCAGCCATGGCCACCCCCCAGATGTTGTTTGCCCGGCCTGTATCCCTTCTCTTAGTGACGCGGCCGCGTTGTACCGAGATGAGTTTATGGCGGGGTTTAGCCTGCGTGACAGCCAGGCTTTTGATGACTGGCAGCTATTTCAGCGGGAGCATTTACGCAGTGAAATGACAACGGTGCTAGAGAAATTGGTGCGGGCTTATGCCGGTATGGGCCAGTTTGAGCAGGCCGCGGCCACAGCCCGTCGCTGGCTAACCCTGGAACCATTAGATGAATCGGCCCACCAATCCCTGATGCTGGTCCTTGTCCGCTCGGGACAACGAGCGGCTGCCCTGCGCCAATATGAGGAGTGTACCCGCCTGCTTGAAGAGCAGCTTGCCGTTTCCCCTGCCCCCGAACTAACCTTGCTCTATGAACAAATCCGCGATGGGTCCGTGGATCTAGGGGGAAGCCTGGACGCTCGTTTGGGGCTAACCGATACGCCTATAACGGTTCAGGCAAAAGCGACTGCTTTTTCTGGTTCCGGTTTGCTTGATCCGGCCAGCAAAGCAGAGTCACCAGAGCGAGCATTTGGGTACGCGGCCGCCTGGCCTGTAAGCCCATCCACCCTCCCCCCCCAGGCGACTCCCTTTATTGGCCGTGACCGGGAAATCACCGAAATCATCACTTTATTGACGGGCGCCGACTGCCGTTTATTGACGTTGACCGGTGTAGGGGGAATTGGCAAAACGCGCCTGGCGTTGCACGCGGCCGCGGCCATGCAGCCCCATTTTGCTGGTCACGTTTATTTTATCCCCCTGGAAGGGGTAAGCAGCCCAGACCTGCTGCCAGCAGCCATCGCCAGTGGGTTGGGCTTGGTTTCGCCCAATCAGGGAATCACGCGGCCGCAGCTTTTAGATGTCCTCAAAGAACAATCAGGGCTGCTGCTGCTGGATAATTTCGAGCATCTGCTGGAAGCAGGGACAACGTGGGTAGCCGAAATGCTCAGCCATACAACCCGGCTAAAATTTCTGGTTACCTCTCGTGAACGGCTAAATTTACGTGGGGAATGGCTGCTGCCGGTGGCAGGCATGAGTTTCCCCGACCCATCGGATACAACCAGCCTGGAAACATTCAATGCGGTGCAGCTTTTTTGCCAGCGTGCGGCCGCCATCCAGCCTCACTTTAGCCCCAACCCGGCAGACCTGGCAAAGATCGCTGACATTTGCCGTTTACTCGTCGGAATGCCCCTGGCGATTGAGTTGGCCGCCGCCTGGACACCCCTTCTAAGCTGTACGGAGATTGCCCAAGAGATCGGGCGAAACCTTGATTTTCTGACAACTACTTTACGAGACACCCCAGCGCGGCATCAAAGTTTACGGGCTGTCCTGGATTCATCCTGGCACCGGTTAAGCCAACCAGAGCAGGCTGTCTTAACCCGGCTTTCGATTTTTCAGGGTGGGTTCACCCGACCTGCCGCCGAAAAAGTAGCCGAGGCGGCCTTGCCTGTGTTATTGATGCTCCTGAGCAAATCATTTTTACAGCGACACTCTAATGACCGGTACACGATTCACCCCTTATTACAGCAGTACACGCAAGAAAAATTAAAGAGTGACCCGGAAGCGGCCGCAGCCACCAACCGCCGCCATGCCCATTATTACAGCCAATGGTTAGCCCAATCCCAGGCCACCCTTTACCGCCGGGAAAGCTTATCTGACTTGCTTGCCGATGTGGACAACATCCGCCTGGCCTGGCAGTGGGCCATTGAGCAGCGCGATGAAATAGCCCTAGGGCCAATGGCAGCCCCTCTGTATGAGTTCTATGATGGGCAAAGCTGGTATCAAGAAGGGGAACAGGCCTTTGCTCTGGCTGAGCAGTCAGCCAGGACAGGGGTATTGGCTATGCGCCTCAAGGCCAGGCGGGCCGCTCTGGCGTATCGGTTGGGCCGTCTGGATGAGAGCCGCGCCTGGCTGCATATTGCCCTGACTTTTCTACAAACGAGCGAACCCGATGAATCAACTCGCCTGGAAACTGCTTTTATTAACAAAACATTAGGCAAAATCGCTTATAACGGAGGGAATTATCCTGAAGCGGAAGAGAAGCACCGCCAGGCCCTGGCTCTCTATATTGCCGCCGAAGATGAGACAGGTATAGCCCAATCCTGGCATAACCTGGGGCTGGTCGTCAGCTCTTTAGGGCGGCTGCTAGAGGCCCAAAAATATTATGAAGACAGCCTGGCCTTGGGGCGAGAAATTGGTAATCTGGCCGGTGTAGCTCTAACGCTCAACAATCTAGGCAGTGTGAAATATACCCTGGGGGAGCCGGCCGCGGCCGCGACCCATTATCAGGAAAGTCTCCACCTGGCCCGGCAAATTGGCAATCATTACACGGCAGGTCTGGCCCTCAACAATTTAGGGCTGTTGGCGGCCGATGCCGGAGAACATGCACAGGCCCTGACCTGGTATGAAGCTGGCCTGGAACAGTTCCAGGCCACCGGTTATCGTTCTGGCGTGGCCGGGATTTTGTTAAACCTGGGGCAAATAGAGCTCAGTCAGGGGAAGATTGAGGCGGCTCGCGGCCGCTTCCAGACCGCCCAGACGATTTTTAATCAGATAGGGGAACCCGGCGGTCTAACCCTCTGCTGGGACAATTTAGGCCATATTGCTGAAAAAGAGGGAGACATAACCGCCGCCACTGCTTATTTTCAGCAAAGCCTGACCCTCAATCGTCAACTGGGGGATACCCGCGAAGTAGCCCTAAACCTGATTAACCTGGGGCGTACCAGTCTGACCCTGAATGAACGTTCCCTGGCCTGGAACTGTTTACAAGAAGCGTTACAGATAGGTATAACCTTACAAGCCATGCCCATTCTCCTGGCAGCAACCCCACCATTGGTCACACTTCTGGCGCAAAGCGGGCACCATTCTCAAGCCCTTGCCCTGGCCCAGGCTGCCAGCCGCCACCCGGCCCTTGAGCATGGGATCGCCGAACAGTTGGCTATGTTCCTGGAAAATATGGGGCAAAGGGGAATAAGGGACGCGGCCGCGGACAGCAGCCCCGAAATCACCCTGAAAAAGATCATAACCACCCTGCTCCAGGAATCACCTTAAACGGTTGCCCCGTCACGTTTCACCCTGGCACCCAAGAAGCCCTGCCCCCCCAAAAAAACCTCGTTTTCCTCACCCGTTTCCCTGATACATCAGCTTATAACAATTCATGCCTGATCACCCTTTGAGAATTCATAGGGTAAAAAGTAAGCTGCATAGCTATACCCCTTACTGCATTGCACCCCCCGCAAGTTACCAGCAATAAACGATCTCTAAATGATCGTCCTCTATGATGGGCATACTGTTCACAAATGTTGAGAAAAGGTAATGGAAAAAAGGCCATCCCACCGTCACAGTTTTATCCTCAGCCTGTGGACAGAGGGGGATGCGCTGTCCCATACGCCGCCCGTCTGGCACTACAGCCTGGAAGACCCACATAGTTCGCGGCGGCGCGGCTTTAAGGATTTGGCGGAGTTGGTGCGCTTTTTAGATGAGTGGACGGCCATGCCGCCAGAGGAACCGCCGCTGGATGAATAAAACAATCCATGAATCCTGCTCATCCCTGTTTATGTTCAGAGGAGAATCACACCATGAGAAATAACTCTACTCATATGGAAGATACAGTGGTGATTGATGCACCAATAGAAGCAGTATTCGCCTACCTTACAGACTTTCGCAATACCGCCAAATGGCATAAGAATATGAAGAAGGTAGGCTGGAAAAAGGATGAACCACCGGGAGTTGGCTCTGAGTACGACTGGATAGAGACCTTTGCCGGGCAAACGATGGTGCTTGACGGAGTCATCACTTCGTGGGATTCGCCCTACTCCTTCACCTGGCAACCGACGAACAGCCCTTTCCCCATTACAGGTGGCTGGACCCTGGTTCAGAAAGAAAACTCGACCGTCGTAACACGATATTCCGATAATCAACTGGCCGGAATTATGAAACTAATGAATTTTATCATGCTGCCCATGGCCAAACGACAAGTGCGGTTGGAACTCAAAGAGTTGAAACGACTCATTGAAACAGGAAGTAAGGTCTGAGATTGCGTACGCAACCACTCATGTTTTGATATTTCTGAGCGCAGAGACTTTCGCTCAGCCATAAAACAAGCAAAAAGGAGATTTCACAATGGAACGACGAATTATCAACCCCTGGCAGTGGCAAGATGAATTTGGCTATGTGCAGGCCAACGAGGTGCGCGGGGCGCAGCGTATTCTCTACTGCTCCGGGCAGGCGGCCAACGATGAAACGGGCGCGGCCGTTCATGCCGGTGACATGCGCGCCCAAATCAGCCTGGCCCTGGACAACCTGGAGACGCTGCTGCATCAGGCCGGGTTCACCTTTGCCGACATTATGCGTCTGAACATCTATGTAACGGACGTGGATCAATTTTTTGTCAACTACGATGCTTTTATTGGCCGCCTGGCCGCAGCGGGCTGCCAGCACACCGGCTCGCTCATCGGCGTGACCCGGCTGGCGTTCCCGGAGATGATGATTGAGATCGAGGCTACGGCCGTTGCCTGAACCAGAAGTTCAACTTCTTTGGAGAAGTTGAACTTCTAACAAACAAGGAGATTTACAGATGAAAAAGTTACAGTGGTGGTTCCGACTTGTAGGTGTGTGGTATTTGCTGCTTTTCTTGATGAACATCTACATGATGTTCCTAGGCGGTTCGCAATATCTGAGCGACAACATCCCTTTTCCCACCGACGAATGGGCGCTGCGCGCCTTTGTGGATGGCTGGTCGCCCTTCCTGTTTGAGATGTTTGGTATTGCCACCTTTGCCCTGTGGGCCAGCCGCAAACCGGCCAAATATGCCAGCGCGGCTATCCTTCTGGTCTGGCTGGAGTTCACGCACGGGGTATTGGATGACATTTTCTTGATTGCCAGAGGGTATGACGCCGGCGGCTACATTGCCTTCATCGTCATTCACCTGATCATCATCGCCGCCGGGGTCTGGGCTGTGCGGCAGACGGAAGCAGAAACAGCCGTTTCGCCCCAGTTGGCGATGGGTGATTAACATGTGAGCAGGCAGACTTGACAGGTCTCCGAGACCTGTCAAGTCTTATCGTCCAGGAGCAAACTAATGAAAGTACGGCCGTACCTTTTTCCCCTTCTCCTCATCCTGGTCTGCCTGCTGGCTGCCTGCGGCCGCGTCGCGCCCAACCAGGTCACCATCGCCATGAAAGAGATGGCCTTCGGGCAAAGCGAAATCACCGTCAAAGCCGGGCAGCCCGTTACCCTGCGCCTGGTCAACCGGGACGGCTACGCCCACGCCTTTGATATGGACGAATTCAACATCCACACGTCGCTGGCGGCCAATGAAACGGCCGAGTTTAGCTTTACGCCTGAAAAACCCGGCCGTTACCCCTTTTATTGCAGTTCACCTGGTCACGAGATGGCCGGCATGGTCGGCGCGTTGATTGTGGAACCGTAGAACACGGATTAGCGGGATTGGCGGATCAAGCCAGGCAAATCCGTTCATCCTGCCCATCCGTGTTCCCCAATAAACGATCTCTAAATGGTGCCTCGTTAAACTGGCAACAAACCTAATTCAAGGAGAGAAAACATGGTTGGCAACATTATCATTTTATGGCCCGCATCGCCTATTCCGTGCCTTCCAGGCCGCACCAGCGCCGTCCAGGCCACAAGCCCTGTTTTCCCAGGATGAAGCGGCGGGCTGTTTGGATGTCAATGGTTAACATAATTTCCTCTCACACGGCGTTACGCCTGGCTATGGCCTCCCAATCCAATTCGATACCCACCCTTTGGCCTAAAAACAAGCTCAATTGCGCTTCATGTTCCTGCACGTGGCGCATGTTGTAGAGCAGTAACTCTGCGAAGCTTACCTCGCCCCAGGCAAATTGGCAGCGCTGTTGAGCCGCTTCATCGGTCAGCGCCAAGATCGTCGCCTGGCATTTCTCGCGACATTCAGCCAGATACGCCAGGAGTTCCTCTTTTGTATAGGCTCTCTCAGGCAGCGGGCCATCTTCGTCCTGTTCAATTAGGGTAAAGGGGGGCGGCGGGACAAAGCCTTCCTCAGCGCCCGTCAGGTAAAGGTCTAGCCAGAATAAGGTGTGATAGACAATATACCAATACTCCGGCAGAAAGAACTTCTCCCGTGTAGGGTTATCCCACAAACGGGCGCGCCACAGCTCGTCGGGACAGTCGTTCAGGGCATGATTGAGCATGTCAATGGCCGCCCCAAACTGCTGCCAGATGATTGTTCGCCAGGTGATGATATTCACGTTATTGCTCTCCTAAATGGTACTTTTTTGGCATGGTTCAGGCGATCTTTACAAATTTGACCGCCGGCCGCGGACGGCAGACCGCGATTTGTCTCTGGCATGGTGGTCTGCGGTCAGCCGTCTGCGGTCAGGAAATTGTAAAGCGTCGCTTCTAAAGAACGGCAAACCATGCCCCGTTTTACGTTACGGACTTTCTTTCAGGGCAAAGCGATCAGGGTGAGCAAATAGATAGCCCCAGCCGTCCACCTCTGGCGCGGATAGGCCGAGGCCGCTGAGAATGGTGGTGATGTTGGTGCGGTGCTCAACGCCGTGATTGATAGTTTGGATAAAGAGGTGACGGGCCAGGTACTCGATGGTCTGACCGTCTTCTTCTTCATGCACCATCTGGGTGGGCGGGATGCGCTGCGCGGCATCGAGCAGGGCGGCGGCCACTTCCTCGGCGAAGGCGGCGAGATCGGCTATGGTGGGGCCATCTTCTCGCTTGAACGACGGGCGCGGCCGGTCGCCCGTCATCCGGCCCACGTAGTCCGCTTCGGCAAAGATGATGTGCCCCAGAGTTTCATGGATGGCACCATAAGCGCCGGGGGTAGTGGTAGCCAGTTGTTCGGCCGTGAGTTTCTGGCAGGCAGCCAGAACCTGGGCGTTGGCCCAATTGTTGTAACGGATAAGCTCGATAAGCGTGGGTTCGGCGTGGGATTGTGTCATAGGAATCTCCTTTTTGTTATATTTTGAACAGGCACAAGAGGCCAATCGCGTTCTAGTGGCCAGGTGTGCTAATTGCTGTTCGCCTCAATAAACGATATGGCTTCAGCCAGGTTTGCTTCAAGCGGCTGTGTGGTGTCCAGGAGTAGATAATTAGTTGACGGCCGTTTCATACCCATGATCCACTCCTGAAAAACGACATCGCCTGGCGCTGTTTTTCCGCTCTCATGCGCCGGGGATGAATAGACACTGGTTACCTGGCTAGGCAAAGACGGCCGTGTGCGCAGCCGACGATCAAGCTCATCAAGGTCGGCAACCCGGCATTCAATATAAAGGTAGTTGGCCCCGGCAGCCTGCGCCAACTGCTGCCCACGCTCAAGCAGTTCCCGGTAATAACAGGGGCTGTCAAAGATGACGTGGAAGCCTTGCCGTAACAAATGTTGGGCCATGGCCCCTAACACCTGGTAAGAAGCTACACCAGCCAGGTCAACAGGCACGTTTGCGGCTAAAAGGGCACTCTTGGTTACATCGTGGTCAATGACCACGGCGCCGATACGCCGGGCAAGGCTATCGGCGATGGTCGTTTTCCCGCTGCCCGGCGCACCCGACATCTGGATGAACAACTGCTGCATAACCTGCTTAAGGCGTATCTTCCGCCAATGTGGGATAGCTACTGTTTTAAGGTGCAGAGAGCCTGGCGAATTTCGCCCAGGTGGTAGGCCGTATGGGCGATTGCCCCAATCGCGCCGCCAATATGCCGCTCGCTGGGCCATTCGGTTGTCTCGCTGATGAGCAGCTTGAGGCGATCATAACTCTGGCGCAGCTCTATTTTGAGGTCTTCCCACTCTTCATCGGTAACCGCGTTTGTTTCGCGCCAGATTTGGCCCCAATCTACACGGGGATAGTTGGGATCGCGTACCGTTTTGTCAATCACGTCCAGGTAGAAGGCAACATGTTTCACCTGGGCGGCCAGGGTGGCGCATTTGCCCCCTACCGGAATAGAAGCTTCGGCAGCCGAAACATCGGCCAGGGTTTCAAATAGGGACGTGCCCTTGTCCAGGTATATGCCAAGCACGTTGTCAAAGGTCTCATCCAGCAGAACATAAAGGGCCTGGGTAAAATGCTCAGTTTGAATAGTAGATGTCATTTTCGGTTCCTCTGTAGTTGTTATCGGTTTTTGGGTACAACCCACTAACATAAAATAACAGTTTTTGACGGTCAATTATGATTCTTTTGCGAATCTCTGTGCAGCCCGCCTCTGCGCCCTGGCGGCCTCTGTCTCACGATCCCTGGCCGGTGCGTTTGTTTCCAGCGCGTCGAGCAGGGTGCGGGTCACGGCCGTTATCTGGGCAACGGCCGTTGCAAAAGTCGCCTCATTCACTTTTGACGGTTTGTTAAGACCGCTCACCTTACGCACGAATTGTAAAGCGGCCGCTTCAATCTCTGCCTCTGTTGCCGGTGGTTCAAAGTTAAAAAGCGTCTTGATATTTCTACACATTGCGCCTCTCCAGATCAGGGTCAGCCGATAGCCAATGTTTTATACGGCCGCTACCCCTCTTTCCTCAAACTCCGATAATAATCTCGCTGCTCTTTATCCAGGTGTTCCAGGGCATAACGCAGCATCGTTGGCGGCATGACGGCCGCCTGCTGCTCTAAAAAGCGGAGCAGCCTGTCAGGTGCTTCTTTGCCAGCTTCCCGCAGCATCCAGCCGGTGGCTTTCTGGACCAGATCATGTTCGTCGTGGCACAGTATTTCGGCAATTTGAAAGGCATCGTCTACGTCCCCCTGTCTGATAAAGTAGCCGGTGCTGACAACGGCCGTGCGCCGTTGCCACACATTTTCAGAGCGTGCCAGGTCATACAAAACGTGGCGCGGTTTATCAACCAGGTAACGGCCGATCACGTGCGGCGCGGCTCTGTCCACCAGGTCCCAGTTATTGATCCGGTCGTGGCGTCTCAGGTAAAGATCAAAAAGTTCTTGCCGGCGTTCATCAGTTGTCTTTTTGCTGCGGGCCTGCCAATCCATAATGCTCACAGCGCCCACCCTGACCTCGTGGATGGGACTTTCCAGCAGCTTTTCAACCTCTGCCAGGGGCATATCCATAAATGCCTTAGCCAGGGCAAAAACCTGCCCCATCCTCACGCCGATAAAATAATCGTCTTTACTCTGCCGATCTTTATCAAACTTAAAGTAGTGTTGGTATTTGACCAACTCCTCGTCCGATTGATAGGTTTCCAGCTCTTCTATAAATTGCCTGGCATTAATGGCCGGTTGGTTTTTTGACATAGGGTACCTTCTCGTTTTGCACAGCTTATTTTAGCAAAGCGGCCGGCTAAAGTTGTCACTACAAACAAATGGGGTGTTGGTGGATTACACTGCTTCCACCAGTTGCAAAATACGCGCCACCACCATCTCCACAGGCTCACGGGTATCAATTTCATGTCCGGCGCCGGCTCGCAGCCGCGGTTCAACGGTTTCCAGATGTTCCAGGACGCGGGCCAGGGTGCGCGGCGTGGCGCCATACGGGTTGTTGGTTCTGGTCGCTAACCGGGCTATGATGACCTCGGCCGGGGCGCTGAGGAGAATGATCTGATCGAAGCGGGCGTAAAACTTGCCTTGATTGGGTGTCGTGCCGGCTACAAATAATGTGCCTTCACCCTCAACGCTTAAAAGGGCCTGCATCCGCTCTTCATGCCAGACCCAATCGAGGTCTTCCCAGCCATATTCTCCTGGCGCGGGCGGCGACGCCGGCAGCCCGGTGTGCATATTGATCCAGTGACTCCAGCCATCATAATCGGTGTCAATGGCCTTATAGCCGCGCCGGAGCAACTCGCGAATGACGGTTGATTTGCCCGTGCCCGACATACCTGTCAACAGTACCCGTTTCATATGCTGAAGAGCTGCGAGGTTTCTAAAAAACCTTACAGCTCTAAACTTTAGACCATCGCCAGCGGCCGCAACATACCGACGACGTTGCCTTCCGTGTCGGCGAAGTAGACGAATAGGCCCACACCAGGTATTTCATTTTGCTCACGAATTTTCTCCTTTATTATGATTGATGGCGGCGCGGATCAACCCCTGCAAAGCGGCCGCATTAACTGTATCGCCTTCATAAAAAATGACCGAGCGGGATTTCTTGGAATCCAGCCCGCCGTTAAAGAGCGTGTGCGGGTCGTCCAGAAAAGCGCCCTGGAAAAAGTTCATACCCACGTGCTTCTTGAAGGCGCTGGCGCTGCAAACGGGTTTGCCGCGCGTCCACACCGGTGAATTCCATTTCCATTCTTCAACGATGTCCGGATCAGTTTCCAGAACCAGGCGGCGCAACTGGGCCAATAGCTCGCCGCGCCAATCGGCCGTATTCACAATGTACTGGTCAATCTGTTCAGATGCGTTCATGATTGGTTTCCTTCATAGGCTCGTTTTAATCCTTCAATCTCAATTTTCTTCATTTGCAATATGGCCTCCATAACCCGCCGCGATTTTTCTGGATCGGGGTCGCTCATCAATTTGATTAAAGTGGTAGGGATGATCTGCCACGAGACGCCGTATTTGTCCTTCAGCCAGCCGCAATTTTCGGCTTCAGGGTGGGCGGAGAGGGCGTACCAGAAGTGATCTACTTCCTCTTGCGTGTCGCAATCTACGTAAAGCGAGATGGCTTCGGTGAAGGTAAACGGGTGAACCAGGCCGCCATCCATAGCCATAAAGGGTTGGCCGTGCAGCGTAAAGGCGGCATGTTGGATCGCGCCTTCGGTGCCGATCGGGTCGCCGGCGGCAAAACGTTCCAGGTGGTTGATGCCGCCGTTTTCAAAGAGAGCAATGTAGTCGTTAACGGCCGCTTCAGCCCGCCCATTCTGATCGCCGACAAACAACAAGAAAGGGGTGATTTTAGGTTCGCTATGACCCAGATTCAACTGCCACGACAGGCCATATTTATCCTGGATCCAGCCATACCTGGGGCTGAACGGGTAGGCTTGCAGGGGCATGGCTACCTCGCCGCCCTCGGACAAAGCGGCCCACAAGGTATCAATTTCGGCCTCGGTGTCACAATTGACGAAGAAAGAGATGGCCGGGGTGAATTTGAAGAACGGGCCGCCGTCCAGAGCCATGAATTGGTAGCCGGCCAGTTCAAACAGGCCATGAATCACTTTGCCCGCCATGCCGGCCATGGGGCCTTCGTCAAACCCTTCCGGGAGACGGTTGATCTCCACAATTTTGGCGTTATCAAAAAGGGCAGTATAGAAGTTCATGGCTTCTTCCGCCTGGTTATCAAACCATAAATAGGGGGTGATTTTTTGTGTCATGTTGCTCATCTTTTTCTCCTCATATTTAATTACGATTATTTATCTGCTGTACTGCCCAGCTATTGCCGTCCGGATCGCTGAAAAAGACAAAGCCGACATTATTGAGGTCTTCGCCGTCACGAGCCGGACGCCCCCCCTCAGGGCCAAGCACCTGGACTTCGCTCACGGCCACGCCGCGCCCGGTGAGATGGGTATGCGCGGCGTAGATGTCTGAAACAACCAATTGCAAGCCCTTGAGCGAGCCTGGCGGCATCTCGACAATTCCTTTGCCTATTACGATCGAGCAGCCAGAGCCGGGCGGCGTCAATTGGACGACACGCAGATCATCACTGATCCTGGTATCATGGTCTACGTTAAAGCCAACCTGCTCGGCATAGAATGTTTTGGCCCGGTCTACGTCAGAAACGGGAACTACGACAACTTCCAATGTCCAATTCATGATACTTCTCCTGAGTCTCCGGCAAACGATAAACCTTTGGCAGCCAGAGCCTGACGAAGCAGGCCGACCGCTTTGGGACCGACGCCGTGCAAATTTAGAATATCTTTCTCGCTGACCTGGGTTAACTGCTCCAGCCGGGTGTAACCGGCCGCCGCCAGGGCGCCAGTGGCCGGTTTGCCAATGTTGGTTGGCAGGTCGTTTTCGGCGTCATTGACCGCTTTGTAGCGCAGCATGATGACGCCGCTGTTAAACGGCCGTGTTTCCACCAACCACAAACGGGCCACACTATCCACGCCCGCAAACATCGGTTTGCCCTTTCCTGCCACCACCGGATTGACGTAAAGCCGATACTCGTCAATCAGGCCCAGCCGGTGGAAAGTGGCGGCCAGATTTGCCCCGCCCACGGAAATGTCTTTCCTGGCTCGTGACTTTAATTCTCTAATCTCTTGCGGCACAACCTCCCTGGCCAGGCGGCTGTTCCAGGCAACATTCTCCAGGGTTTTGGAAAAGACGATTTTGGGTACAGCCCGCCAGATACGGCCGTATTCCACCTCATAGTCCGGGGCAGAGGGATTCTCCTCCACTGTAGGCCAGTAAGCGACCATAGTTTCGTAGAGGCGACGGCCGTATAACAGCGTCTCCATCTCGCTTTCCAACTCGTTGAAATGCCGGTGCAATTCCTCGTCAACTAGATGCCAATCAAGCTCGTCATCTGGCCCTGAAACAAAGCCGTCCAGCGATACCATCATGGCGTAAATTAGTTTACCCATGCTATTCCTCTCCTGCTCTAAATATTGGTCTCATCTTTTGTTTCAGGAATGTAGGGCGCTTTGCCGCCAATATCGCCGACGAAGGAAGGCAAACCGGTGTGACCCAGCAGTTGGCGAATGGCCTGTGACTCGCCCGTGTGGTACCAGTAATGGTAGGTGGTGCGGCGCAAACGGGTGCCGATACTTTCTTTATAGGGCGCAGGGGGCTTGACATAGGTGTTGAGGGTGTGGGTTTCCAGTTGGGCGGTGTCGAGGGCGTCTAGCCAGGTATCGGCCGTTTGCGTCACCAGCCGCCAGGCGGCCCACATCTCGTCCAGCGGGGGCGTACTGGCTGGCTGGCCGTTGGCGCAGGCGTTGACCTCTGGGGCGGGCGTTATGCCCTGGGCGTGGGTGAGCCAGTATAGCTGCTCCTGCCAGGCCAGGTGGCCGATAATCCAACTGATGCAGTTAATCGGCTCAAAACGGCGCACCGCTTCTTCAGGGGTGACATTTTTCAGGGCGCGTTGAAATTCGCTGCGGGTGAAGCGTAGTTGTAAAACTAAGGGGTGGGGCATGATTTCTCTCCTGAGAACAGCGGATGGGCGGATTTCCTTCTCGATACAGCTAATCCGTAAATCCTGCCAATCCATGTTCTTTGGCTGGTTCAACTCATTGTAGCTACCACATCTGTTTAAGAAAGGCGACCGTCCGTTCCCAGGCCAGTTCGGCCGCCGCCTGGTTGTAAGCGTCAGTCCGGTCTGGTTCAAAGAACCAATGGTCGACATCTGGATAGCGGTGGAAGGTAACGGGGCGGCCGGCCGCCTGCAATGATGCTTCCAACTGGTCAACAAACTCGGCCGGCTCGTAGTCGTCTTGGGCGGCGAAGTGGCCCAGGTAGGCGGCCTGCGACCGGGCCGCGGCCGCTTCGCCCGTGCCGTAGAAAAGGGTGACGGCGCGGATACGCTCCGGCATATCGGCCGCCAATTCAAGGGCAAAATAGGCACCAAAAGAAAAGCCGATAACGCTGAGTTGGCCACCGGCTGGCGTCGCCTGCTGGCTGAGAAAAGCAACAGCCGCGGCAATATCCGCTTTGATTGGTTCCACTTCCGCTGCGCCGCTGAGGGTTTCGGCTTCTGCAATGGTTTGGGCGATACGGCCGTGATAAAGGTCTGGCGCATAGGCCGTGAAACCTGCTTGCGCCAGCCGGTCGCATACGTTTTTGATCGTGTCATTCAGTCCCCACCAGGCGTGGAGGACCAGGACGCCTGGTCCGTGACCGGTGGGGGGAGCAGCAAAGTAGCCTTCTGGTTGCGTGTGTAACATTGGTGTCTCTCCGTGGCCGACAGCCATTCAGGGTAGCTTTTGCCAGACTGATACGTGGGCGTCGCTCTCATCGGTAAAAAGGTCGCGGTTCCAGCCGGCCCAACGCTCGCGCAGGGTCATACCGGCGAGACGGGCCATCAGATCAAGTTCGGCCGGCCAGACCCAGCGGAAGGGCGCCGAAGAGCTGCGCAGCTTACCGCTGTCTGTCCAATAATGATGGGAATACAAAATCTGGTTGGTGAAATCGGTATATTCGTCAAAACCAAAACGGGTCTGGCCGATGGTAAAGGCCCGCACCCGTTCGCCCGGCGGCACGCGCCGCAGATTGGGGACGCCAACCTCGATGACAAAATAACCGCCGGGTTCAAGGTGGGCGGCCGCGTTCCCAAAGCAGGCCACCTGTTCGTCCTGGGTGGTCAGGTTCATGATTGTGTTGTACACCAGATAGACCAGCCGGAAGCTGCCAGGAATGCGCGTGTTGGCAAAGTCGCCGCAGGTAATCCCAATCTGGTCTGAACCCGGCTTGCGCCGCAGTTGGGCCAGCATTGGCTCAGAAATGTCAACCCCGTGAACCGGTACGCCCCGCGCACTGAGCGGCAGGGCCACACGCCCTGTACCTATCCCGAATTCGAGCGCTGCGCCGTCGCCGGCCAACGCCGCCAGAAAGTCTACCGTTGGCTGCAGCAGATCAGACCGGTACATAGCGTTTGAATCCTCGTCGTAATGGGCGGCTACTTGTTCGTTAAAGCAGGCTTCGGCCATTATCTGCCTCCTGGATGGGTGTTCACAAGAACCTGTTTCATGAGCCTGGCGCTGAATACCAATCCAGCACACGTAAAGCGCGTAGCGTGTTCCAGCGGCTGGGTTGGCCCACGCCCTCGTCTATCTCCACGGGCATTACGCCGGGATATTGGACCTCCAGCGGCCAACGGCCGTCCTGGTCACGTTTCGACGCCACCAGCTCGATAGCCTCGGCCACCCGTTCATCGGGGGTGACGCCGGCGCGGCGCAGGTAGTCAAGGCCGCGCAGCACATCATAATGCCACCAGGTGGGGAAGGCAAAACGGGTCAATATAGTACCGCCCTTGCGATCTTGCTCAATCGCCTCGCCGGTCGAACGGCGCCGGAAGAGCCGGCGATCGAGGAGATATTCCTGCCCGTGCAGGCGGGCCTCTGTTACCGCCGGGCGGCCGCCAGTGGCTCGTTCATACTCCAGCAGGGCTTCCAACACGCAGATGGTGGTGTTGAACGACGAGCGCCTTGAAGCGTGCGGCGCGTCGCAGTTCCAGCCGCCGTCGGGCAACTGCTCGCCGAGCAGCCGGTCAATAATGCTGCCCACATCCTGGCCGAAGTAGGCTCCGGCCGTGGCCACCTGCCCGTTGATGCACGGCTCCAGTTCGCCGGCGAAGAAGGGATTGTCGTCGCATTCCGGCGGGCCGCAGCCTTGCCAGGTTACGCGCTCATGGACGAGGCCCACAGCACACTGCGCCTCTGGGCCGGCCGGATCAAGCCCTAGATGGTACAGCAGCCACAGGACGTGCATCGTGGAATCCCAGCCGTGGTTCCAGGCAGCGCCGCCCCACGCGCCGTCGGCCCCCTGTAGGGCGAGCAGCCGCGCCCCCCAACCCTCGACAGCGACCCGCGCCCGTTCAGCCTCAACTTCATGGATGGGCGTGCCAGTCAGGTCCTGCAATACCTGCCAGCGAAGCGATGGGTCAGAATCTAGCAGCCAGCGTATGACCGGTTCCTTTGGTTTCAAGGCTTCCAGTTCAGGCTTCATACCGTTTTCCTCATAATGCAATGATTTTTCCCTTTCTGGCCCTCATAACTGAAACCAGCTCTGGCAAAGATTTGCCTGGTGCCATTGTACAGGAACGAGTTCGACACTTTTTTGCCCTGCGTATCCTGGGGATAGCTTTCAACAACCCCGCCGCCTAAATCTTTGATAAGTTCCAACGCGCCGTTCACAGCAACAAAGGAAAGGTCTTGTTTGCGATAGTCTCTATCAACGAAGATACAGGTAATTCTCCAGTCGGGCGTTGACATTTTGGCCTCAACTTCTTTCCGGTGATAGATGTTGGGTAATTCCTGGGGTGGGCCAAATTGACACCAGGCAACGCAGTTATCGCCATCAAAGAGTAAAGCGGCATGCGCTCTATCTTCCCGGACAAGTTTTTCTTTGTAGGCTTTCGTGGCTTCTTGACTTTGCCCTTGCCGGGGCGATTTGGGATGAAAAGCCGTACACCAACAGCCGCCCCAGACGCCATTGTGTTTTTGCGCCAATCGCGCAAAATCCGGCCAGGTTTCTGTATTTAGCGCTTTAATGGAAAAGTTCGCCATGATTCCTCCATTAATTCTTTTCCCAGGCGGCGGCCATCAAGTCGAACCCTTGCCGCCAACCCGCCTCGCTTTGAGACACGGTTCCCGGCGCCAGTTCGCTTAGTTCCTTGACCGTATCTTCGCCGGATTGCTGAAATGTTACAACACAGCTGCTTGCGTCGGCCGTAATTTCAAAGGCGATTGTGTCGCTATTGGGCGAGAATTGGGGCATACCAAATGTGTAGACTAAGCGAAACGGCCGTTCAACAACCAGGTATTCCCCCACGGCGATGTACTCGACGCCATCTTCATAGCGGGTGATTTGCCAACGGCCGCCAACACGCAGGTCAATTTCGATGATGGCGTCATCCCCCCACCAGATTTTCATGGCGGCCGGGTTGGTCAGAGCGTCAAACACAATGTCCGGCGCAACGGCAAACCGGCGGGTAATTTGTAGTTTAAGTTCATTATTAGTCGAAGTCATGAATAGTTTGCCTCCACCGCCAGTTCAGCGCCGCTTCCTGGCGGTATGTTGTACATACATAGAGCGAACCCGCCTTCCGGAACAGCCGTCAGGACAATGCGCCAACCCCAATCAGGCCCCTCAGTCGCAGCGTAGGAGCCAACGGCCGAAACTTCCCCATCGCCATACGCTTCGCCGCGAAAGGTCATAAAGTTGCCTTCTGTGTGCCAGGAATCAAGCCATACCATACGCAAATCGTCCGGCGGCTCGGCCAACCGGACAAGAAGAATGCCATCTTGCGGCTGGCCTTGATAGGCCCAGTCATAGGCGATCATCAGGAAACCGCCGCCCGCGACCAGCGTCACGGCTGCGCTCGTTAGTTCTTTGTGTTCTTTGCATCTTGGCGGTGAATAGTTACGCCATTTTTACCCCCTAAAATGCACATTTGCAACCAATAAAAGAACTTGTGTTCTAAAATATACCACCATTGGCACTAAAAGACAAAAAGCCAATTCGGGCTATTGGTCAACCGAAAAAGAGCCAGCCAACCTACAGCAGCCCTATGAGTGGTGGTTGCCTGTCCTGGAGCTGAACTGTGCCAACGAACATGTTAGCCACGCCTTATTGCAGTTCAGCCGGCCACGAAATGGCCGGGATGGTCGGCGCGCTCATTGTAGAGCCGTAGGACACAAATGGGCAGGATTGGCGGATCAAGCCAGGCAAAATCCGTTCATCTTGCCCATCCGCGTTCCCCAATAAATGATCTCTAAATGATCTCCCTTTATGCTTTGGGCAATGATTCACACTTGCACATTTGCGAGAAAACGTAATTCAATAAGGAGGCTACGATGTTTGCAAATCTATTGGTGTTGTTATTAGTGATTGGTCTGGTTGTACTGTTTGGCTGGCTGACGTACCGGGCGGTGCGGGCCAGAAAGCTGTGGGTAAAGATTGTGGGGGGATTGGGAGCAGGATTATTGACATTGATTTTTACGGCCGTTGCCTTTTTTGGCGCCAAGGGCATGGCCGCCACCTACTACCCCGACGCGCCGGACGCGCCAAATCTGACGGTGGCCGGTACGCCGGAGCAGATCGCCCGCGGCGAATATCTGGTGAACATTGCCTGCGTTGGCTGCCACAGCCCGGTGGGGGCGGACGGCCGTCCCACGGGCCAGCACCCGCTCAGCGGCGGCTGGAACATCGCCGAGGCCGAGGGATTTGGCTTTATTGGTGACATGGTAGCGGAGAACCTGACGCCGGGCGGCAAACTGGCCGGCTACAGCGACGGCGAACTGTTCCGAGTCATGCGCTACAGTATTGATCAGCAGGGACATGAACTGGGGATGATGTCCTTCCTGCCTTACCGCGAAATGAGCAACGAGGATACGGAGGCCATCATCGCCTACCTGCGCTCACTGCCCCCTGTACCCACCACCGGCGTTACCGGGGACAAGATGAGTTTCCTGGGTGCGATCATGTCCGGCGCTGGCCTGTTTGGCGAAGCGCTGCCGCCCGCGCCGGCCGTCGTCACGGCACCGCCGCCGGGGGTGAATGCCGAGTATGGCAAGTATGTGGCCACTTTTGGCGAATGTCGCGGTTGCCATGGGCCGGATGCCAGCGGCGCGCCAGCCACCTCGGTCAGCCCGGCTGTCCCCAACCCGCGTCCATTGGTCAGCGAACTTACCCTGGAGCAGTTTGCGGCTATGATGCGCAGCGGCGTCAAGCCAGACGGCCAGCCCTTCCCGGAAACGATGCCCTGGCAAAACGCCTCGAAAATGAATGACGACGACCTGGCCGCGCTGTATGCCTATCTGACCGCGCCCGTAAAGTAACGGAATCGGTGCGACGCACTTCAGAATCAGGTGTGACGCACTTCTGACATGCGTCGCACCTGGGAGGTATAAAGTAAATTATGAACCGTGAACTAACGGCCAACCCTCTGACCCGCCCTGATGTGGTGCAATCTTTTTTGCTGACTGAGTTTATTACCCTGACGCGCAGCGGCGCGCCGGTCTGTTGGCCGGTGTTATGCGAATTTGAGGCGGGGCGCATTGTTGTCTCCTCGCCATACATTTTCCCCACCAAAGCGCGTAACGCGCAGCACAACTCCAACGTGGCCGCATTCTTTTCTGACCCCGCGGCCGCGGCCGTTCCCGGCGACTACCCCTACGTTCTGGTGCAGGGGCAGGCCCAGGTGTTTGATCAGGATTTACAGGCCAACACGGAACGCTTCTTTGACGGCATGATGCGCTTTCCCAAAACGCCGGGCTTTTACAAACTATTGATGCGGATTCCGGGCATGATGCAACCTTACGTGGGGTATATGGCCCGCATCTATATCGAAATTACCCCAGAGCGCGACGTGGTGTGGGAACGCGGCAGCCAACCACCCGCCGCCGGCCGCGCCGTTCGGCCGGCAACCTTCACCCCGGCCCCCGCCATCCAACTGCCCGATCAGGTGGCCGGCTGGCTGCCCCGCTATAGCGAACCGCCGGTACTGGCCTTTATAGATGAGCAGGGTTATCCGGCGGCCGCGCGGGTGCAGGCGACGCTGGAACGAGACCGGATACGGATTGAGGGGGGCGTTTCCGCCAGCGAAGGCGCGCCCGCCAGCCTGACCTATCATCGCGTGGCCGCCAATATGATGTCCAACGACAGCTTTATGATTCGCGGCCATTTTGACGCGCCGGGCAACTTGATCCCGGAAAAGGTGGTGGGCTGGCAGGGCAGCGAGGATGATCGCGGCGCGGGCAGCAAGAAGGCCAATCGCATGTTGGGCGAGTGGCGGAAGCAGCTTACGGCGCAACTGGCAGCAGAGGGACGGCCGTTGCCCAAAGTACGGCCGTCGGGCAAATAAAACAGGAAAACCAATGGATACCATCAACCAACTCCCAAATTTTCGTCCGATGGGCATCACCCTGCTGGTAACAGCGATTGTTTTCATGATCGGGGCATTTTCGACAGCCTACTTCAAATGGCCGCTGCCAACTGACCCGCTGGAAAAACTGACCCGCATTGCCAATGACCGCGTAGGCTGGACGGCGCAGGCGATCATTTTTCCGGTGGCGTTTCTGGCAACGGCCGTACTCTTCGCCCTGATTACCGCCCAATTGCCCGGCCCTGGCCCACGCTGGCTGGCTGTGGCTGCCACGCTCCTCTTTTTCGCCGGTTTTCTATTTTGGCTGCCCATCAGTATGGATCGCTTACAGTTGGGCGCCAAAGCGGCTGAATTGATCCGCACTTACGATCCCGCCGCGCCGCCAGCGGTAATGGTCAATATCAGTGGGGTCTTTTGGGCCAACACGCTCTGCATCCTGGCGGCCCTGGCGCTGATGGGGGCGGCGTTGGCATTGGCAGGGGCGCTGCCCACACTGGGCTGGGTTGTCACGGGATTGGCAGTTGGTGGTGCCCTGCTGGGGCTGCTGGTGATGCGCGACTGGCCGCCGTTTATGAGCTATGTCATTTTGCTGGTAATGGCGATTGGGTTGATCCGAGCTTAGAGGGCGAGTGGTAATGAAGCAATTGGCTGGTTGGCAAAGTGGCTTATTTTAGGCAGCAAAAGGGGTGAAGCTCACAGCATGTATGATATTTCACATACCCTTACAGATGGCATAGAGCGGATTGCCTACACGCCGCACATGCGCCGCTTTGAGACGCCGATTGTGATGCAGCATGGCATGTGGCATGGGGCCTGGTGCTGGCAGGGGTGGCAAGAGCTGTTGGCCGAATGGGGCTGGGAGAGCCATGCTCACAGTCTGCCCGGCCATGCCGGTTCGCCCACGCAACGGCCGATCCGTTGGTGTACGCTCGGTTATTACCTGGAGTTCCTGAAAGCGGAGATTGACCGGCAGCCGCGTAAACCGGTTTTGATGGGGCACAGCATGGGCGGGGCGTTGACCCAGTGGTACTTGAAGGAGCGGGATGATCTCCCGGCGGCCGTGCTGGTCGCCCCCTGGCAGTCACACAGCATGATGATCCCCATTTGTCGCACCATTACCCGCGATCCGGCCGGGTTTGGTCTATGTACGCTGAACCTGACCACTGCGCCGCTGGTGCGTAACCCATTCCGGGCGGCGCAAATGTTTATCAGCGAAGGGGCAGCCCTGTCGCCGCAAGAATTGTATGAGCGGCTGGGGCCGGAATCGTTGTGGGTGCTGCTGCAATATAACCCGCCGTTGTGGCGGCCGGCGGCCCGGCTAAAAACGCCGCTGCTCTGGCTGGCGGGGGCGGCCGATACGCTGATCGCCGAAGAAGCGGAAGCGAAATCGGCCCGTCATTATGGGGCGGAGTACGTGGTGGTGCCGGGGGCGGGGCATAATGTGATGATGGAGAAAAGCTGGCGGGAGACGGTGCAGGCAGTGCATAACTGGCTGGCTAAACGGGTGGGGTGATCCCGTTGCCCCGCTGTCAGGCTGTTTCTTTTCTGTAGACCTGCCAGTAACTGACCAGACCAACCCCTGCGGCCGCGGCCGCGCTGAGAAACGCCACCAGGAAAAACAGGGCTATCGGTATTTCATAGCTTAAGCCCCAGGGCAAAAGATTACGCAAACCGGCAAACAAAAGCAGCCCCGACAGGGTGCCTATCAGGTAAATGACCCTTTCCTTATCCCCTAGCTGATGGCGGAAAAGAGATGGGTCGCGGCCGCTTACCGCAGCGGGAAACCCAACCAATCCTTGTAAACGATCATAATCCCAGGCTAACAAGTAAAGGTTTGCCAACAGCATGGGGAGGGTAATCAGGGTGGTTGCCCCAAATTGGTAGCCGATGGTGATCATCACAATATTGAGCATAATGGGCAAAAAGAAGAGTGCCCCCAGGGTAGCAGTTGCCGGAATCAGCAAGCAAATCCCAGCCACGATTTGGGCGGCCCCTAGAAATTGCCAGTAAATCCCCCCTTCATACAGAATTTGGAAAATTGCCCCGGCGGGAATGGATGGATCGAGCAGGCTGAATGGCTGCCCCAACAGTTTGACTATACCTGTTGGGATGAAGCCTACGGCCAACAAGATGCGTGAGGCCAGGGTAAGGCGATAGAAAAGGGAATGGGAGCGAAGTTGTTGATGGAGTTGGTTAAGCATGGTGGGTTTCAGGTTAAAGGTTCAAGGTTTCAGGTTTTGATATGGGTTAGATGAGTTTGGCAAATTTGACTGCGGCGGCTCACGGCTGACCGCAGGCGGTAGCGGTGAGAAGGGTTGTAGGGCGAACATCCCTGTCCGCAGCAGGCGGGCAAGATGCCCGTGCTACCAAAATGATTCGCCAAACATCTATATAACAACGTGGCTGGCGAAAATGTGACAAGGCAGCTTGATTGTTTGGTAACTGGGTTTGTTGGGCGGAATAAGCTAATTGTTGGCCAGGATAAGGGGGAGGGTGATCGCGGCCGCAACGCACAAGATAGTTAGGAACAGCCCCAAACCGATGCCGGCCATGATCAAGCCCGGGTTAGGGTTGCTTTGCTGCATCCGCGCTTCTAACGGGGTAAGGGTCAATTTTTCAACGGGTGAGGGGAGCTGCTCCGCGGCCGCAGCCAGACGCGCCAGGAGTTCCGTCCAGGTGACAACCTGCTCAGCCGTTAGCTCAACGCCAACCATCTTAGCGGTGCGGTGAAGCTGGAGATAAACCGCCCCAGGCCGGATATGTACCTGCTGAAAGAGGAACCCAGATGGGCCGTTGATTAACTGCTGCAAGGCATCTTGAACCTCTGGCTGCTGCACCAACTGCTGCCCCCAATGGGGATCATAGGCAAAAATAGTAATTCCTGACAATCCAGGGGCATTATGCTCCAGGGGTGAGCCATTGAAATAGCGGGCTAATTGGGGAATGATGGCCTTTTGCGCGGCCGCGGCCAGCCGGGTATGGGTCTCTGCGCCCAGTTGCAGCAGCAATCCAGGCCCGCGATAAAACCTGGCTCGCAGCGGCCGCCCCTGGTACAGACCATCATATTGGCGACCAGTCAGGGCATAAGCTGTACCCGTTACCTCTAAAGGGGCAAATATCTCATCCAGCCAGCGGCCGCGCTGCCGCACCGGGTAATAGATACCTCCAACAGTGCCCCCTACCAGCAACAACGCCATCGGCCCAAGATAAAGCAAGAGGGAGATAAATAGGGAACTATCGCTTGAATCTGACAGGAAAGAAACCGTACAAAGGGCACTCAAAACGAATACCAGGCCCACAGGTAAACCAATAACAACGGCTATAATCTGGATCAAAAACCGTCGTTGTACATCTTTGCCAAACGCATAAGCCAGTTTATTCATCCTTGCCACCCGTTGCCTTTATTCATCTTGTGGAATAGAGAGTACGATAACAGCCTATCCATTGAGCGATCCTAAAACGATCCACCAGCGGCAAAGTCAGCTAACAACGGTTAATGCACCTCAAAATAGTTTTTCAGGTACAATCCCATTATTGAAATTGACTCTGGCCTGGGTCAGGCTAACCATTGACAAAAACCCCATTAAACGTGGCTAAATATCTCCCACTCTATAAACATATCGTCAACCGAGAGCAATGGCTGGCATGTCTCCAGCAGATGCGCCAGGAACCGCGCCTGGGATTAGACCTGGAAGCAAACAGCTTACATGCCTACCATGAGCGCATTTGCCTGATTCAGATTTCCACCTCAGTGACGGATTATATTATTGATCCGATGGCTTTGCCCGATTTTGCCGAACTGGGAGAAATTATCGCTGACCCAGGGGTGGAGAAAATTTTTCACGCAGCCGAATATGATTTGATGTTGTTAAAGCGACAGCATGGGTGGGAGTTGAATCATCTGTTTGACACGATGTGGGCCGCCCGCATTTTGGGGCTAAAGCAGGTGGGATTAGCCAATTTGCTGCACCATTATTTTGGGGTGGAGCAGAATAAAAAACATCAGCGGGCCAATTGGTGTGCGCGGCCGCTAACCCGTGAGCAGCTTATTTACGCCCAAATTGATTCCCACTACCTGTTAGCTTTACGTGACCGCCTGGCGGATGCGCTGCATCAGACCGGCCGTTGGGAAGAAGCCCAGGAAATTTTCGCCGAACACAGCCGAGTTAATGCCCCCCCACTAGCGTTTGACCCAGATGGGTTTTGGAATATCAATGGCTGCCGCGACCTCTCTCCTAGACAACAGGCGGTTCTCAAAGCGTTATACCTGTTTCGCAACGAGGAGGCCGACCGGCGCAACCATCCCCCTTACCGGGTTTTTTCTGATCGTACCGCCCTGGAGTTGGCTCAATTTTTGCCTGATTCGCTAGAAGAGTTGGCTGAAATATATGGGATGTCCCCTGGGCAGATTAACCGGTATGGGCGTAAGCTGCTCCAGCTCATTCGTGAGGGGCAGCGAGCGGCTCCCCCACCCCGTCCCCCACAGCGGAATGAGCGGCCGCCTGATGAGGTAGCCGCCCGCTATGAGCTGCTGCACCAATGGCGCAAAAAGCGAGCTATCCAACGGGGGGTAGAATCGGATGTAGTGTTGAGTCGGGATGCGTTGTGGGCTTTGGCCAGAACGCGGCCGCGTACCCTGCAACAGTTAGCCCAACTCACCGAACTTGGCCCGGTGCGGCAGCGGCTTTATGGGGAAGAGTTGGTCAAACTGCTCAATCAGTAAAATGAAAAAGCGCGTTTGCGCGTAACTCCCCTGTCATAATTCCTAATTCCTAATTCATCCTTATCTTCTCAGGAGCAATCTATGAAAATTACCTTTCATGGGGCCGTACGGACAGTAACAGGGTCCCAACATCTGTTAGAAATTAACGGTAAACGGATTTTACTCGATTGTGGCCTGTACCAGGGGTCGCGCAAGGAAACCTATGAGCGAAACCAGCATTTTCCCTTTGACGCGGCCGCGCTCGACATCCTCATCCTCTCCCATGCCCATATTGACCACTCTGGCAACATCCCCAACCTGGTCAAAAGCGGCTTCCGCGGCGACATCATCTGCACCTACGCTACCCACGATTTATGCGCCATCATGCTCCGGGATAGTGCCAAAATTCAGGAATATGACATTGAATTTCTGAACAAGAAGCGGGCACGGCAAAAGCTCCCCCCCCTCGAACCCATCTATACAATGGCTGATGCGGTGGAATGCCTGAAATATTTTGTCGCTTTCGGCTATGAGCGGCCGCGTCAGATTATGCCTGGTGTGACCCTCACCTTCTATGATGCCGGGCACATCCTGGGATCAGCGATGGTGGCCCTGGATATTGAAGACCAGGAAAGCAAACAAGATATACGGCTGGTGTTCAGCGGCGATATTGGCCGGCCCAATCGGCCTATTCTGCGTGATCCCACCTTCATTGATGAGGCGGACGTGCTGCTGATCGAAAGCACCTACGGCGACCGGCTGCATCAGGACGAAGGGGATACCGATAAGAAGTTAGAGCGCATCGTTAATGAGACATACCAGCGGGGAGGCAAGCTGATTGTGCCCGCCTTTGCTATTGGCCGCACCCAGGAGTTGGTTTACCGGCTGCATCATCTGGTTAAACAAGGGGATATTCCCCCACACCTGCCCGTTTTTGTAGACAGCCCTCTGGCTATTGATGCCACCGGCATTTACCGGCTGCACCCAGAGGCTTATGATGAAGAAACGGCCCAATTTTTGCTGGCCGACCGGCAAGCTGATCCGTTTGGCTTTGCCATGATGCAGTACACCCGCTCCGTTGAGCAATCAAAAGCGTTGAACTTTTTGCGTGAACCGGCAGTGATTATCAGTGCCAGCGGCATGGCAGAGGCCGGGCGCATTCTCCACCACCTGAAAAACAATGTGGAAGACCCACGCAACACGATTTTGATTACCGGCTGGCAAGCTCCAGACACCTTGGGGCGGCGGCTGGTGGAGAGGCAGCCATCGGTCAACATTTTAGGTGAAGCATATCAACTCAGGGCCAGGGTAGAGAAGATGAATGGGCTGAGTGCCCATGCCGACCGGGATGAGTTATTGGCGTGGGTGGGACATTTTAAGCAGCGGCCGCGACACACCTATCTGGTTCACGGAGAAGAAGAAGTCTCTCTGACTTTCGCCAACTCTCTACGCCAACAAGGGCTGCCCGATGTGCAGGTTCCCTACCTGGGACAAACGTTTACCATTTAAACAAACTGAGGAACAAAATTATGAACCATGCAGATGATCGTATCTTCCGTTCCACCCGTCTGGTTGCTGCTATCATCGTACCCATTTTGTTGCTCGCCTTTCTCATACTGGCCTTCTTCCCAGATCAGACTGGTCAGCGGTTTGCCTGGGAAATTCGCCCTGCCATCCAATCCCTGTATATGGGAGCAGGCTATTTAGGTGGGGCCTGGCTCTTTTTCCAGGTCATCATTGGCTCAAAGTGGCACCGTGCGGCCGCAGGCTTTGCCCCCGTCACCGCTTTCACCATCTCCATGCTCCTTCTGACTATCCTACACTGGGAACGGTTCAATTTGCACCATTTCCCATTTATCCTCTGGCTAGGGCTATACCTTATCACCCCGTTTCTAATTCCCTTCCTCTGGTATCGCAACCGCATCACCGATCCCGGCAACCCAGAACCGGGAGACCGGGTTGTACCCAACATAGCCCGTTGGGGGTTAGGGTCACTGGGGGTTATGCTGCTTATTTTTGCCTTTGGCGGCTTCTTGTTTCCCAACTGGCTCATTTCCTTCTGGGTCTGGCCAATGCTGCCGCTGGGGGCGAGGGTGTTATCGGGCTGGTTCTCTTTGTTGGGTGTAGGCGGGGTGGTGATCGCCCGTGAAATCCGCTGGAGTGCCTGGAAAGTAGGGTTGCAAAGTATTGGCCTCTGGCACCTCATTTTTATTCTTGGGGCTCCATTTTACCGCGCAGATTTCAGCTCCGGGTTGGTCAACTGGTATACAATCAGCGTCGTGTTCGTGCTGGTGGGGATGGCAGTTTTGTATGGCTGGATGGAGCGCGGCCGCGATCAAACCTTAGCCCCACGCACATAGCAGGCAAAACAATCATGTATCTTCCCCTGGATTCCCGTTACGATAATATGGTTTATAACCGCTGCGGCCGCGCTGGTCTCAAACTACCCGCCATCTCCCTCGGTTTGTGGCACAACTTTGGCGGCGTAGACAGCCTGGAAAACAGCCGGGCCATACTGCGGCGGGCCTTTGACCTGGGCATCACCCATTTCGACCTGGCCAACAATTACGGCCCGCCCCCCGGCTCGGCCGAAGAGAGCTTTGGCCTCATCCTCAAACAAGATTTCGCCCCCCACCGGGACGAGCTGATTATCTCGACCAAAGCAGGGTATTGGATGTGGCCGGGGCCTTATGGGGAGTGGGGATCGCGCAAATATCTCATTGCCAGCCTGGATCAAAGCCTCAAACGAATGGGGTTAAATTATGTGGACATTTTTTACAGCCACCGCCCCGACCCAGACACCCCCCTGGAAGAGACGATGGGGGCACTGGATTTTGCGGTGCGAAGCGGCCGCGCCCTTTATGTGGGCATCTCATCCTACTCCCCTGAACAGACCCGGCAGGCCGTGGCTATTCTCAAAAGCCTGGGCACACCTTGCCTCATCCACCAGCCCAACTACCACCTGTTTGACCGCTGGATTGAACATGGGTTACTCGATGTTTTGCGTGAGGAACGGGTCGGCAGCATCGTCTTTTCCCCGCTGGCCCAGGGGCTGCTAACCAACAAATATTTACACGGCATCCCTGAAGGCTCGCGGGCCAGCAAACCCCACGGCTTCCTGCGCCCCGAACACGTCACCGATGAAAAGATCGCCAAAGTGCAAAAGCTCAACGACCTGGCCCAGGCTCGCGGGCAGACCATGGCCCAACTGGCCCTGGCCTGGGTCCTGCGCCACCCCGAAGTCACCTCTGCCCTCATCGGGGCCAGCCGTGTAACCCAGATTGAAGATGCGGTCGGTACACTGGATCATCTGGGGTTCAGCCATGACGAATTACAAACCATTGAGCAGATTTTGGCCGGCTAACAACAAAAAACCACAAATGACACGAATGAACCCAAATTCGTGTCATTCGTGGTAAAAAACGTGACCTTTTATCCCCCAACCCGATTAGCCAATCACCCCCAACTCTTTACCTACCTTGCTAAAAATCGCCAACGCCTGCTCAATATCATCCGGGCTGTGGGCGGCAGAGTTCATCACCCGAATACGGGCTTTGCCTTTGGGCACGGTGGGGAACCCAATGGCCATAGCAAATACCCCTTCCTCAAACAAGCGGCGGCTGAACTGTTGGGCCAATGGGGCTTCCCCTAACATAACTGGCACGATAGGGGTTTGGCTGTGGCCGGTATCAAAACCCAACTGTTTCATCCCCTGTTTGAACGTTTCGGCATTGGCCCAGAGCCGCTGCACCAGTTCGTGGGATTCTTCCAGGATATTGACCGCTTCCAGGCAGGCGGCTACATCGGGCACGGTCATGGCACTGGAGAAGAGGAACGGGCGGCCGCGCTGCCGTATCCAATCAATGATGTTCTTTTTCCCGGCAACCATCCCCCCCACAACCCCAAACCCTTTGCTCATGGTGCCCACTTCCACATCTACCCGCCCATGCAGGTTGAAATGGTCAACAATACCGCGGCCGCCACGCCCCAACACCCCTTCCCCATGAGCATCATCCACCATCAGGGGAATGTCATACTGCTCCGCCAGGGCACAAATCTTATCCAGAGGGGCAATATCTCCATCCATGCTAAACACCCCATCAGTGACAATCAATCGTTTGCCCGGTTCATCTTTCAGGCTTTCTATTTGCCGTTGTAAATCAGCCACATCATTATGGGCATAGCGGACAATTTTGGCCCCACTTAAGCGGCAGCCATCAATGATGCTGGCATGGTTCAGTTCATCGGAGAAGATGAAATCCCCTTTGCCCACCAGGCAGGGAATGGTGGCCAGGTTAGCTGTGAACCCGCTTTGCAGAGTAATACATGCCTCGGCATGTTTGAACGCCGCCAACCGGTTTTCTAATTCCACGTGCAGGGTCATGGTGCCGGCGATAGTGCGGACGGCCCCTGGCCCAATGCCATATTTGTTAATGGCCGCTACCGCCGCATCCCGCAGCCGGGGATGATTGGCCAACCCCAGGTAGTTGTTGGCGCAAAAGTTCAAGAGGCGGCGGCCATCAATACGGACCCACGCCTGCATGGGGGATTCAATCACGCGGATATTGGTAAATAGTCCAGCCTGTCGCAGGCTGGCAAGTTCATCATCAATCCAGTTAAGGGCTTCCTGGCTCATTGGGGGGATCTCCTTGGGAATTATGAATGATGAGGGATGAATTATGAATTGTATTCCTCGTGGTGCAGTGGGGCAAAAGTGGGTGATGGGAAATGGAAGTGGGGCATCTCACGTCAGGCTGAACCATCGGCCATAAGGTAGGTTGGTTACAGAGCGGCCGCAGCCCTTCCCCGGCTTCATTCCAGGGGAAATATTCAGCTATATCATGGGTAGCCCAAAACGCCCTTTCCTCATCTGCACATTGAAAAACGGGTATCTCTTTTAGCATCTGTGCGCTGTTCCCTTGCTACGCCCTGAATATTACATCGAGTTACCGGGTGGCGGCAATGTCATTTAGGGTGAATGTAGCCATCACCCAACCCGCAAATGTTTTCTGGCCCCATACAACAAAAAAGTTCACCTGAATCAGGTGAACTTTTTCTTCTTCTCTATTTAATCCTCTGACGAGGGTTCTAATATCCTGGGTTTACGCTTGTTCCGGGTAGGTCCGCTTGAAGTAGTAGGCAATGGCGGCGGTAAGCGTTGTCGCGGCCGCGAGGCCGGCAATAAGACCCATACGTGGCTGCTTAGGGGTTACCCCGCGCTTCTCATCAATCCACGCTTTAGCCGTCTGCAGGATATCTTTCATCTCATCCTTCTTCGTTTCAAGCGTAGTGGTCAGGTTAGCCAACGCCTGTTGGGCATCCTGGCGACTTTGGCCATACTTTTCCTGCAAAACACCCAGCATATACTCTTGTTTGCCCGCAATGCGTGTCCGCTCATTGCCGGTAAATTTACCCCAGGCTTCACGTACTGTACCCTTAGCCTGATGCCATTTACCAGTGGTGATGTGTTTGCGGTTACTAAGGTTCGCTGTCAATGTTGTCATGGTTTACCTCCCAGATAGTTCAAGATGTAGGCTGTCAGCTTGCACCTGGCAAATTATTGTCTTATCTGCCACTCTGCGGCTGCCAGTGAGTCAGGTTACAACGCATGACTCATAACTCCATTGTGCAATAAGCCTACAAAAAGACGTATGGGGTAACTCCCTACTCTTAGCCAACAAACCCCTGTATTTCCATTGTGGGGAAAACAATCCACCCGAAAGGCAACCAGCACCTGCTTCTTCCCCAGTTACCGTACTTCACATCCCCGTTGGAAAATCAAAAAAGCGAGTTTCCAGATTAAATTGGGCCGTAAGATGTTGTCCCAGGGCCTGAACCCCGACCGTCTCAGTAGCATAATGTCCGGCAAAAATAACGTTTAACCCATAATCAGAGGCCGCCCAGTAATGGGCGTGTGACGATTCTCCCGTAATGTAGGTATCAGCCCCCAATTTTTTAACTTCGGCAACTTCATCAGCCCCAAAGCCGGAAAGGATAGCCACCCGCTCAACCTGGGCTGGCCCATGGGCCAATACCCGGCATTGGGTGTGAAGTTTGTCGTTAATGGTGGCTATCAGCATGTCTAGCGTTTGTGGTTCGTGGAGATGCCCCATCACCGCCAAAGGGGTTGGCGAGCACCACCAGCTTTCTACGGCCAACCCCACCATCTGGGCTAAAACAGCGTTGTTCCCCACTTCGGGATGGGCATCCAGAGGGAGATGGGCCGCGTACAGGTGCATGTTGTTTTGCACAAGCAGCCGTACCCGCTGCCCCAAGGCCCCACGCAGGCATTCGACGTTACGCCATAAAATACCATGATGTACCAGAAGCATATCGGCCCCCCACGCGGCCGCGGCCCTGATAATCGCCGGCGAAACATCTACCCCCAGGGCAATTTTATGTATCTCATCCTTGTCTGCTTCCACCTGTAACCCTTGCGGGCCATGATCGGCAATTTCATCAATACGCAGGTAATGGTCGAGATAGTGAAGAAGATCATCTGTTTTCATAAAAACTCCATAACTATACACATCCAACAGGGTGGGGCAACGGTAAAACGATTTTGCAAAAGGTGTGTTTCAACTGAGTTGGGGCGGTTGGTTAAGAACACGGATGAGCAGGATTAGCGGATATAGTGAACAAGGATGACCAGACTGTTTAATAGGCAGGCAAATCAAGCCGATCATACAGCCAATCACGAACCAATGCGGAAACAGATTTATCAGCGGCTACAGCCTCAGCATAAAGAACCCCCTTAAGATAATCATCCAGGTAAAGGGTGACAGGGACGGATGACTGCCCGTTCCGTGGAGGCAAGAAGGGTTCAAAGTAATCAGCTGGATAGAGATAACCCTGATCACTACCGGGTTCACCAAAACTTTCGTCAATGACACGCACCAAATGATGTTTCTCTGACGTATGATCAGGGATAATTTTGTATACCTTACCGACTGTCAACCCAAACAAAGGTGCTTCCTGAACTGGCTGATCAGGAAGCTGTATGTAAGGCTCATTTTTGATACATTTCACGTAATTCATTCGATTCTCTCCAGGTGATGTACAGCTTTATGATCTCGCTGCCCAATTCCTTCCGCTTCAAACCAATGTATTTCCGCCAGCCATATTTCGCCATCCTCATAACGAATGATTGCCCTGCCCTTCATTTTACGCCAGCGGCCGCGTCCATAACAACGATTTAGATAGTGACGAGCGCGAACACCTTCACCTCTAGCTATAACTTCGATGGCCGTTATTTGATTCAAGAATTCAAAGTTATAGTGTGCCACTCTCTTTATGATCCTTGCCCATAGGACCTTACAAGTCAACTTCTGGTACAGAAAACAAGAACTGATCCACAGATGACACAGGTTTTCACAGATAGCTTAAAAATCTGTGTTCATCTGTGACATCTGTGGATAAATCTTTTCTGGCTTGCCCAGGTTGGGATATTCTTGACCAATTAAAAGCCATTGTCTATATTTTGCGTCAGGACAGGTAAAAAGTCTAGCCAGCCTGTCAACCTTCATCTGCCATGCCTAAATTGAGACAGCACATGCGTAAACCGTTCCCGCTTTATTATCTACCCGATCAACATCTGCATGACCCCCAAACCCAGGTCAGCTTTGGCCGGCTGGAGCAAAACCCGGAGCAACCCTACCGCGCGGCCGCAGCCCTGACCGCCATCCAATCTCTCCCCAACATCCAGGCCATCCCCCGCAACCGTGAAGCCACCGACAGCGAACTACTCACCATCCACACCCCAGAACTGGTCCATTTTCTGACCCACGCTTACGGCGAATGGGCCAAAGATTATCCTGACCAGGAGCTGCTGCCCGAAGCGTTTACCCCTGTCGCTGCTACCACCCATCTGCCTCGCTGGCTGCCCGTCCATGCCGGCCACTACTGCCTGGACACCGCCACACCTATCAGTCGCTATACGAATAAAATCGCCCGGCAGGCGGCCGCCTTAGCCCTGGATGGGGCCGAAACGGTGCTGACAGGGGAGAACCACCTGGCCTACGCCTTGTGCCGCCCGCCCGGACACCACGCCCTGCGCGGCCGCTACGGTGGATATTGCTACTTCAACAATGCTGCCCTGGCCGGACAAAAATTAACCGCCCGCGGCCGCGTCGCCATTCTCGATGTAGATTACCACCACGGCAACGGCACCCAGGAAATCTTTTACCACCAGGATGAGGTGCTGTTCCTCTCCATCCACGCCGACCCCGATGAAGAGTACCCTTATTTTTCCGGCTATGCCGATGAGCGGGGCGCCGGGGCCGGGCTGGGGTATAATCACAACTATCCCCTACCCCTGCATCAGACAGATTGGGCCGTTTATCGCCCGGCCCTGGAAGCAGCTTTACATGAGGTGACGGCCCAGGGGTGTTGGGCGATGGTAGTATCGTTTGGGCTGGACGCGGCCGCGACCGATGCCCTGGGCAAATTCCAGCTTACCCCAGATGATTTTCAGCAAATGGGGCAGCTTATCGCCAGCGTGGGGCTGCCCGTTTTAGCCGTGCAGGAAGGGGGGTATTCAGAGAGGAAAGCGTTGGGCGAGGTTGCGGCCGCGTTTGTATCAGGATTAGGAGATAACCTATGAAACTATTCAACCAATCCCCCCCTGAGTTGGGCAACCAATACATTGCCGACCGGATGCTGCGCTCTTATCTGCACCGCCACCTGCCCGCCGAGGTTCTTAAACAAATTGAAACGGACCTGTTCACGATGGGTGAGTTGGCCGGGGGTGAGCTGTATCGGCTGCAGCTGGCTGACCGGCTGAATGAGCCAGTGCTGACCCAATGGGACGCCTGGGGCAGCCGGGTAGACCAGATCGAACTGACCCCTTTGTGGCAGCGAGCCGAGAAAATTGCCGCCGAAATGGGGGTAGTCGCGGCCGCATACGAATCCACCCTGGGCCATTTCGCCCGCACCCACCAATTCGCCCTCGCCTACCTGTTCCACCCCTCAACCGACGTATACACCTGCCCCCTGGCTATGACCGATGGAGCCGCCCGCACCCTTCTCCTCTCCGGCAACCAGCGGCTCATCAGCCGGGCCATCCCCCACCTCACCAGCCGCAGCCCTGGCTTCTTTTGGACCAGCGGCCAATGGATGACTGAGTTCACCGGCGGTTCGGATGTGGGCCTTTCGGAGACGGTGGCCCGGCAAGATGAACAAGGAATCTGGCGGCTCTATGGGCGTAAATGGTTTACCTCGGCGGCCACATCCCAGATTGCCCTCACCCTGGCCCGCCCGGAAGGGAATGGCCCCGGCGGCAAAGGGTTGGCCCTCTTTTACCTGGAGACGCGGGATGAACGCGGCCGCCTGCTCAACATCTCCGTCAACCGACTCAAAGACAAACTGGGCACGCGCAAAGTCCCTACCGCCGAACTGATGCTCACCGGCACCCCCGCCGAGCCGCTCATGGGGCTGGATAATGGCGTCCGCAACATCGTCCCCATGCTTCACCTGACCCGCACCTGGAACTCGGTCATGGCGGCCGCAACCATGCGCCGGGGCATGGCCTTAGCCCGTGATTATGCCCAACGCCGCTTCGCCTTTGGCAGCAACCTGTCGGAAAAGCCGCTCCATCTGGACACCCTGGCCGCTCTCCAGGCCGAAACGGAAGCCGCCTTCCATCTCAGCTTTTTCCTGGTTGACCTCATCGGCCAGAACGAACACCATGAGCTGCAAGGGGAGCGGGCTGATCTGCTCCGAATGCTGACCTCAATTGCCAAATTAAGTACCGGACGGCAGGCTGTTCAGGTCGCCAGCGAGGTGTTAGAGGCGTTTGGTGGGGCCGGCTATGTGGAAGATACCGGGCTGCCCCTGCTGCTGCGAGACAGTCAGGTATTGCCCATCTGGGAAGGAACAACCAATGTGTTGTCGCTGGATACGCTCCGGGGGCTGACCGATGGGGCCGGGCTAGAAGCGATTAAGAACAAGGTGGACCAGGCGGTGCAGGCAGCTCGTGACACCCGTTTGAGCAATGCCGGCCGCACCGCCCAACGCGCTCTGTTTAATGCCCAGGCATGGCTGCAAGCGGCCGCGCAGCAAGGCCAACCCGCTTTAGAGGCCGGGGCACGACGATTTGCCTTGACCCTGGGCCGGGCCTTATCCCTGGCTTTGCTGGTAGAGCATGGGCAGTGGTCGTTGGATTATGAGCAGGATGGGCGGGCACGGGCGGCCGCGCTCCGTTTTGCCGCCACCCCCATTGATCTCGTCACCGAAATGGATGCCACCCACGCCCGCGCCCTGGCTAACGATGAGATATTGCCCGTTTGAGCAACGAGCTTACAGTTATTCACGGTTTCTTCCATTCTGGCAAGCAATGACCCTCCAAAAATACCCCCGGAATACGTTATACTGACAACGGTCATAAACTGATATTTTCAGTGAGACTGGAGACTCGAGATTAACCAGTCCCCAGTCTCTAGTCTCCAACTGGAATGTCACTTTATGACCACGATGGGTATACAATAGCCTTCATCCTACTCACGAGGCCATTTATGAATTATCTAACCCTACCTGATGCCACCACTTTACTCAAGCAGATCCAGAGCGGCGAGCGGAGTGCAGAAGGAGTGGTCAGTGAATATATACAGCGGTTGGAGACCCAACATCCACGCATCAACGCGGCTGTCAAAATTTTCCGCGAAGAAGCGTTGGCTGAAGCCCGCTCCCCCCGCCCTGGGCCGCTCTCCGGGCTGCCTATCAGCGTCAAAGAGACCTTTGGCCTGGCTGGGGAAACAGTCACCGCCGGTTCGATGCGGATGCCCCCCATTCCCCATGAGCAGGATGCCGAAATTGTGCGCCGCCTGCGGGCCGCTGGAGCCATCATCATCGCCCGGAGCAATTTGCCCGAATTTGCCATGACCTATGAGGCGGATAATTTGCGCTACGGCCGCACCAACAACCCGCTCAACCTGGATTATTCCCCTGGTGGCTCCAGTGGGGGGGAAGCGGCGTTGGTGGCGTCCGGCTCCACCGTGTTGGGCGTCGGCTCTGATATTGGCGGGTCGGTGCGGTACCCGGCCCACTGCTGCGGGGTGGTTGGCTGCAAACCTCACTCTGGAGCCATTAACAAACAAGGCACCTGGCCGACGCTAGATGGGTTTGTGGGCACGATGCTGGCCTTAGGATCATTCACCCGCTCGGTGCGGGATGCCCGGCTCGTGTATAACGTCATTGCTGATGAGCCTTTACCCGAAACAGACCGTGCCCCCCGCCTCATCATCGCCCCCCATTTTCGTATGAACATCCAGGATCACGCCGTGGCTTCTGCCCTTAGACGAGGTATCAGGGCTTTACAGGATGAGGGGTTGACCAACGAGGAGTGGGAGATCCCCGAAGTGGGTCAACTAGTGCAAGATTACATCGCATTCCTGGCTTACCACCTGGCTGACAACTTTTTTGAGCTGCTGACGACGGCTGAAGGGGAGAAATTATCTTTAGCCGGAGAAGGGCAGCGGCAGCTTTTGCGCCGGCCGACGGTGCATAAATATACGTTTCAGCAGCTGTTAGCCGCCCCGCTCATTAAACCGAAAGAGGCGAAGGCGTTGCAGATTGAGGAGAGTTTTAGGGCAGCGCGGGAGAAATATTATGAGAAGCTGGGGGCCGATGGAGTGCTGATTTTGCCCACGAGTGGGGGCCTGGCTATGAAACATGGCAAAGCGGCCGCGTCCGTCTTACGTCCTGGGGTGCCCGGTCTGTTTACCCCCACCCTGTTCATCAACATCCTCGACCTCTCGGCCATTACCCTGCCGTCCTGGCTGGATATTGATGGCAAAACGGGGCTGGTGCCAGGGATTATGCTGGCTTGTAGGCCGGGGAGTGAAGGGGTGCTGCTGGACGCGGCCGCGCGGCTGGAAGCCCTCATTTAACGTAAAACGTGATGCGTGACCCGAACTCTTCTTCATCGGTGTTCCTTACTATCCGTGTTTCATTAATCTATGGCTGCTTCCATCAAGCCATAACCGAGGGTTGCAGAAAGGTAATGGGGGTACTTTCTGTAGCAATAAGTGGGGTATAGGCCAACAGCCCTAAAATATCGCTCACAGGGGGCTGGCACAAAATTTCCCAGACCAACGCTTGCATATCCGGTGAAATAGCCCCCAGGCCAAGAATGGGAAAGCTGCGGCGTCCTATTTCTGTCTGCTCAGCTAACATTGAGCAATCAAAAAAAGTGAGGCCCACCGCCTTACGCTCCTGCTTGTTAATTCACAGAAGAATATGCTCATTTAGCTCTATCCCGGTAGCTGAGGACTCATTGGTGGAATTCGTGGCCAAGGGTTTGGATCACCGCGACCGCTTACCGGTATATACCCGACGCAACGATAAAGCGAGGGGGCGACAGGGTGAAAAAATGTCAGATTATGCCCGTTGCCAGTATAATCAGGGACACAAAATCAAGAGGCATCGTGGGTCAACCCCCAAAAAGAGCATTTACCTATGAAAACTGTTCCCCAAATTTCCCCTGCGGCCGCGGCCGCGCTCGTCAACCCTGGTGATACCCTACTGGTCGGGGGGTTCGGCATGACCGGCAACCCGGTTCACCTGCTCCACGCCCTGGCTGACACCAGGGTAAAAGAGCTTACCTACATCGCCAACAATGTCGGTGAGCCGGGGCTGGGCGGCGGCCGCTTACTGCGTAATGGTCAAATCAAAAAAGCTATCGGCTCCTTCTTCACCAGCAACCCAGAAGCGGTCGCGGCCGCGCAGTCTGGCGCCATTGAAGTTGAACTCATTCCTCAGGGGTCCCTGGCCGAAGCGTTGCGGGCCGGGGGGGCGGGCATCGGCGGCTTCTACACCCCCACCTCAGTCGGCACGGTGTTGGCTGAAGGGAAAGAGATCAAGGCGATCAACGGTAAACCGTACCTGTTTGTACCGGCCCTGCGTGGCAACGTCGCCTTCATCCGGGCGTGGCGGGGCGATACGGCGGGCAACCTGGTGTACCGGATGACCGAACAAAATTTTAACAAGGCGATGGCTGCGGCCGCGGACCTGGTGATCGCCGAAGTCGAGGAGATCGTGCCCGTCGGCACCCTCGACCCCAACCAGATTCATACCCCCGGCTGCTACGTAGATTACCTGGTACAGGCCCACCTCACCCTGGACGAGTTGGGTACATCCGCTTCCATTGACAGCGGGGCCAAAAAAGCGGGTGATGTCCGCCTGGTCATGGCCCGCCGCGCCCTGGCCGAACTCAAACCGGGCGATGTGGTCAACCTGGGAGTGGGCATCCCCACCCTGGTAGCCGATTTTATCACCCCGGAGCATGGGATTATTTTGCACACCGAAAACGGGATGCTGGGAGTGGGGCCGGCCCCCGAAGCTGGCGGGGCCCTCGATTATCCGGTCAACGCGGGCAAAATTCCCGTCACCGCCCTGCCCGGCAGCAGCTATTTCGATAGTGCCGACTCCTTCGCCATGATCCGGGGGGGGCATGTGGATGTGGCGATTATGGGGGGGTTGCAGGTGGATGAGCAGGGGAATTTAGCCAACTGGGCCGTACCGGGGCGGCCGCTTCTGGGGGTTGGCGGGGCCATGGATTTAGCTTCCGGGGCCAGGCGGCTCATCATCACCATGACCCATACCGACCAAAAAGGGCGGGCCAAAATTGTGCCCACCTGCACCCTGCCCCTCACCGCCCTGAACGCGGTAGATATGATTATCACCGAACTGGCCGTCTTTGCCTTTATTGACGGCCAACTCACCCTCATTGAACTGATGCCTGGGGCCACCCTGGAAGAAGTCCAGGCGAAGACAGAAGCGAGTTTTACCGTTAGCAATTAGCAGAAAAGCCACGAATTACACGAATTTTTCTCTGGTATCTCTACGCCCCTGCGTCTCTGCGCGAGCTTCTTCAGCAGACTCACGGCTCACTGACTACTACCCACTGCTCACTGGCCTCGCCTTCCTTTTCCGAGTAAGATCAACCCTATGAGTATCCGCGTCAACTGGTTGGGCTGTGTAGATTATGCGGCCGCGTGGGAGCAGCAAAAAGCCCTGGTAGAGCAAATAAGCCGTTCTCCTGAACAGGTGGGGGAGCTGCTGCTCCTGGAACATCCACCCACCTATACCCTGGGGCGCAACGGCCACCGGGAAAATTTACTCCTGGACGAAGCTGAGTTAAAGGCCGAGGGAATCAGCTTCTATCAGGTAGACCGGGGCGGAGACATCACCTACCATGGCCCCGGCCAACTGGTGGGGTACCCCATTCTCAACCTCAAACAGGTGTACAAAAATTATGGCCTGGGATATGTGCGCCGTTATGTGGATGATCTGGAAGAGATGTTGATCTTGACCCTGGCCCGGTTTGGCTTAGACGGCCAACGGCTGGAGAACCATCGCGGGGTCTGGTTAGAAACGGATCAGGGGTTGGCCAAGGCGGCCGCTATTGGGGTACGAATCAGCAGTGGGGGGATAAGCAGCCACGGCTTTGCCCTGAATGTTGACCCCAAGATGGCCCATTTCCGGGGGATCGTTCCCTGTGGCATCACCGATCACGGGGTGACCAGCATGGCCGAGCAGCTAGGCCGCCCCGTTACCATTGAAGAGGTGAGGTCAGAGGTCGCGGCCGCGTTCCGGCTTGTCTTTTCCATAAACAGCTAGCAGTCAACAGTGAGTAGTAACCTCACGCATCACGCATCACGTATCACGCAAGGAATTTCATCATGTCATTCGTCAGCCTGGACTCTATTAGTGAAGCCCCCCCCCAGCCGCGCCGCCGCCCAGAGTGGATCAAAGTGCGCGTCCCTGGCGGGGAAAGTTACGACACCCTCAAAACCCTCATGCGGAGCAAACAGCTTCATACCGTCTGCGAAGAAGCCCACTGCCCCAACATCGGCGAATGTTGGGGGGCAGGCACGGCCACCTTCCTCATCATGGGAGATATTTGTACCCGGAGCTGCGGCTTCTGCGACATCAAAACGGGACGACCCCTTCCTCTGGATTGGGCCGAGCCAGAGCGGGTGGCTCAGGCGGTCAAATCCATGAACCTGAAACACGTCGTCATCACCTCAGTCAACCGGGACGAGCGGCAAGACGGGGGGGCCCCCATCTTCGCCGGGTGCATCCAACGCATCCGCGAACTCCAGCCCGGCTGCTCCATTGAGGTGTTAATCCCCGATTTCAAAGGGAGCTGGGACGCCCTCAAAATCGTCATGGACGCTCGCCCTGAAATCCTCAACCATAACGTTGAGACGGTGCCGCGACTGTTTAAGAAAGTACAGCCCCAAGACAAATATGAGTGGGCCATGGCCACCCTGAGCAACGCCAAACAGATGGACAGCGAGGTGTTGACCAAGAGTGGAATTATGCTCGGTTTAGGGGAACAGTATGATGAGATTGTGGCCGTCATGCACGATTTACGGCAGTGCGGGGTGGATATTTTAACTGTGGGCCAATATTTGCAGCCCAGCAAGCAGCATCTACCGATAGAGAAATATTATCACCCGGACGAGTTCGCCAGCCTCAAGCAGTTGGGGTATGAGATGGGGTTTCGCTGGGTCGAAAGCGGCCCCCTGGTGCGGAGCAGCTACCGGGCCGATCAGCAGGTGGCTTTGTTATCCACCCTCAAACCAGCCACAACTTAGCCATCACCCAGATTTGACAGGTTTTCGGAAACCTGTCAAATCTCAACCGATACGTTGTTTAGAAAGCAAGGAGTAATCCACAGGTGAGACAGACTTTCACAGATGTCTCAAAAATCTGTGTTTATCTGTGACTCTACTGAAAAAAGGTCGCGCAGAAACGCGAAGGCGCAAAGTTACCAAAGAAAAATTCGTGTTCATTCGTGAAATTCGTGGCTTTTTTCAGTGGACTCATCTATGACATATGTGGATAAATCTCTTCTAGCCTGTCCAGGTCAGGTGTTCACTCATACGAATCGGTCCAATGATGGCCCAATTTTTGCCCCTTTTCCCGCGCCTGCTCCTGCCACCAGGCCGCCAACCCTTGCATCTGGGTGATGCGCTGCCCAAAGACCGGGTCGAATTGATGGAAGAAAAAATGGTTGAGGGCGGGGATCGAGCCATCGGGGCTAAACCGCTCTGCAAGCTGCCAGGCATCTCCAGGCTGCACTCTGCCCGGCTCTAATACCGCCATATAAAAGCCGGTGCGGTTTTCCCGAAGCATCAATTTAACCCAATCGGGCCGGCCGATGCGGCGAGCCAGGTTGGCGCAAGGGATTCTCGGCCCGGTCACCTGGGCCAACGCCTGCCCCACCCGGACTATATCCCCGGCACAAATCTCTTCTTCTGTAACCCCATCCAGGGTGAAATTTTCCCCCACATAACCTGGAGCTAGCGTCATCCCATACTGCTCATGCCAAAAGCGGTAATGGTCGAGCAGGTAGACACAAATATCCGCATCCGGGCCGCCGTGATATGGTTGGAACACCTTGTCCCCCACCAGCCCCCCTTTTTGGGCCATCACCGGTTCATAAACTGGGTCGCGGAAGATTGAGGAGTGCCAGGTACCTCGTTCATCAGTGATGGTTTTGGGCTGGCCGATAAAGAGGGAATGGATGATGGGGGAATGGGGTAGAGTCATTGGTGTATTGGTGTGTTGGTGTGTTGAGTGCGGGAACAAGTCGTCAGAAGGATGATGGGGTATCAACGGTTGAGGAGAAAATCAGCGCACCGTTCGCCGATCATGAAGACGGTGAGGGCAGGGTTGACGCCGATCATGGTGGGAAAAACGGACGCATCGGCAATACGCAGACCAGTGACTCCTTTGACGCGCAGGTGGGAATCTACTACGGTGAGCGGATCAGCCGGATCCCCCATGCGGCAGGTACCGGCCGGGTGGTAGACGGTGTTGCTGACCTGCCGGGCGTAGGCAGAGATTTCTTCGTCGGTCTGGAAGGCGGGGCCGGGGGCCAGTTCCCGCTCTACCCAATGGCGCAGATCGCTCTCCTGAATGAAGCGGCGGGCCAGTTTGATCCCTTCGCGCAAGATGCGGTCATCGTACCCATCAGGATCGGTGAAGTAGCGGAAATCAATGAGGGGGGGCGCGGCCGCGTCCGCCGAACGTAAGCGCACTACCCCCTGGCTGCGGGCACGGGCAATGTTGGGGGTGAGGGAAAAGGCGCGGGGGTTGGTAGGAAATCCATAACGCACCGTCTGCATATCAAACGGCTGCGGGCCAAAATGGTACATCAAATCAGGCCAGCCGTGCGGGTCTTCCAGGCAGGCAAACAGCCCTATCTCCCAAAACTGGGTCGTCTCTTGGGGCACATCCCGGTTCGCCTGCCAGTAAATAACGCTTTCTGGGTGGTCAAGCAAATTTTCCCCGACCCCAGGCAAATCAGCCAGGACAGGGAGACGAAAATGGATGAGATGATCGGCCGGCCCCAGACCAGAGAGCATGAGCAGTTTGGGGGTATCAAATGCGCCACAGGCCAGGATAATCTCTCGTTCGGCATAGACGGGGCCATGAGGGGTTTGCACCCCAATTGCCTGGCATTGGGCATCAAAGAGGATGCGGCTGATGTAACTGTTGGTGAAGATGGTGAGCCGCTCCCCCCATTGGCTCAGGGGGTGGAGATAGGCGACGGAGCTGGATTGGCGGATGGGGCCTTTTTTGTTGAGTTGGAACCAGCCCACTCCTGGGCGTACCTGTTCCCGGCTAAAATCGAGGGTAGGGAAACCAAACTGGTTGGCGGCCGCGATCATCTCCATCCCTAATTGATTGACCGGGGGTGGGGTTTCCAGGTGAACTTTTTCTAAAAGCCGCTGGTTAAACGGGGCGACCTCAGCGGATGACCACCCTTCTACCCCCATCTCGGCCCAAATTTGTAAATCATAATCGGGGATGAGGAAGGCGATAGAGGAGTTATGGGAGCTGCACCCGCCCAGGACGCGGCCGCGAGCATGGCGAATCAGGCTGTTACCACGAGGCTGGGGTTCGATGGGGTAATCAAAATCCAGGTCCGTTTCCAGCAGGTTAGGCCAGTTACGTAATTGCAGCACCCGTTCCTGCCCCTCATCGTTGGGGCCGGCCTCGAATAAAGCCACCTGCTCTCCTGATTGTTCGGCTAACCGGGCCGCCACTACCGCCCCGGCTGTCCCCCCCCCGATGACGATATAAGCAAATTGTGATTGGGTCATAGACGATTATGCACTGGCTATCTGCTGCAACGCCTTTTCGATGCTTTTATCAGGGCTGATTTTGACCTGGGTATCGGCCAGATTGCCGTCAACATCTACGACAAAATGGCTGCGGATAATGCCCATGTACGTTTTCCCATACATGCTCCGTTCCCCCCAGGCCCCATACTGCTCGGCCACCACATGATCGGGGTCAGAGAGCAAATCGTAAGGGAAGCCCATTTTCTTGTGCCATTTGGCTAAATCTTCGGGGGTGTCGGGGCTGATGCCGAGAACGGTGGCATTGGCTTCACTGATAATGGGCCAGTTGTCCCGAAAGCCACACGCCTGGATGGTGCAGCCAGGGGTATCGGCGCGGGGGTAAAAGAAGAGGATAAGGCGGCGGCCGCGAAAATCAGCCAGCTTGACTTCCTTCCCATCTTGATTCAACAAAGTAAATTCAGGGGCGGGCTGCCCGGTTTCTAACATACGTGTCTCCTTCAATAAAAAACGATGAACGATAGCTTTAAACATGGGTTAATGGTACACGGATGGGCACGGATGAGTCCACTGAAAGAAGCCACGAATTTCACGAATGAACACGAATTTTTCTTTGGTGACTTTGCGCCTTCACGTCTCGGCGCGACCTTTTTTTCAGTGGAGTCACGGATGGCATGGATTTTTACCCCTGTTGCTTTCATCCGTGGCTATACCTGAGCGATGCGGCCGAGCCAAAGCTGCTCATCGGCCCTATCCTGCCACTGTTCCAGCAAGGTAAACCCGGCTTGCCGCATAACTTCATCTAACAGTTCAGCCGACCAGTAGGTGAAATAGCGGGCCAGGCTAGTTTGGGCCGGGTACGCTGCCCACGATTCCCCTTCTCCCCCTTTAACGGTGAGAAAGAGAATGCCTCGCGGCCGCAGCAATTTCCTCATCTGCTGTAATGTCGGCAGCACCTCGGGGCGGGGCAGGTGAAGCAGAGAGGCATTGAGCCAAAGGCCATCAGCACAGGTGGTCAGGGGGAGATGACGCATATCCGCTTGCACATAGTCGCCGGGAAACAGCTTGCGCCCAGCTTGCATCATCCCCCAAGATAAATCAAAGCTAACTAGTTGGAAACCATAACCACGCAAAACCGCCCCATCGTATCCAGGACCGCAGCCAATATCAAGGACGCGGCCGCCAGAGGGGAGATAGGCGGCAAATCGGTCAAACAGCGGCCGCAGCGGGTCACGATTTTGCCGCCGGGCCAGGTATCCCTCAGCGATTTGATCATAGGTAGCGATGGTTTCCTTGACCAGGTTTAACATTCACTCCCCCACCCTCAAAGCGGCCGCGATTTTCATCAGCGTTGGGCCGTCAATCAGCGTCATCGGCTTGCCCCGCGCCCATTCTCGCGCCGCCGGGGAAATTTCCGCCGTTGTGATGAGGAAGGCGTGTAACGCTTTTTCGTGGATAAGGGTGCCATACAGCTCGCGCACCGTATCTGCGCCAACGGTGTTTTGATACCGCTTACATTGGACGATGGCTTTGCGGCCGCCAGGGGCCAGCAGTTCCAGGTCAACCCCCAGATCACCCGTGCCGCCGCGCCGGTTGACAATATACCCCTTTTGCCGAAACAGCCCGGCCACATATTGTTCAAATTGAGCTGGAGAAAAAGCGAATAGCTGATCTAAGGCCAGATGCGGAACAGGCAGGGCCGGCGGGGAGTGCGGCCGCAGCTGTCGCCACCCTAACATCCCCCACACCGCTACCAATGTCCAAAAAGCAGACAGCTCCAACAGGTTGATTAACTCGTTAAACCAACCAGGTAAAAAGGTAAGCCAATCTGGCTGCCACAGAGCATGGTACACCATCCAACCAATGGTCAGAGCGGTAAAAGCGGCGATGATCAACCAACCAGAAGCCCAAAGACCACGCGGCCGCGCCTTAGCCGGCTCTGGCGGCCGCAGGCTAAACCATTGTTCTCGCTGCCAATAGAGACGAACAGTCATAATTACGTGAGACGTGAAGCGTGAAACGTGAGCAAATCACGCCTCACGTTTCATCTGAGTGTCATAATGCCCCAACTAGATGGATCCAGCCAGAGGCGGGTAGAGATATGGGAGAGCATCAACTCCTGTTGGGCCGAGCCGGGGGTGTCATTGTCATTAACACTCAGAGCCACCCCAATTTGTAAACCAGAGTGCGGCCGCACCCCCATATCATTCCAGGGAATAGCAAACTCCAGGGTGTAACCAGCTGCCGTCCGGCGGGCAGCCACAATCGCCTGTGTCCCTGGGGCATCATTCATATTGCCCTGGGTATCCCCGCGAAAACGGAACGCAGCCGGGGCCAGAGACGCAAAATCCCCCGGCGAAACCACATATTGAAAATCATCCGGGCTGACCTGGGGGCCATAATCAGCCTCTAACTCCGTATCAAATTGGAGTTCAACGCTGTCTCCCAGATAGGCAAATTTAACCTCTTGGGTCTGCACATGAATATCATCCTCAACCCACACCGCCACATACAAATATTGGTCATCCCAGCCCAACTGCCAGATAGCCAGTACATCCAGAGAGCCATCCCAACTGGGCAGCCGCTCGGTAATATACGGGGTGTTGAGGCGTGGCCCCACATAAGCCCACTCAGTCAAATCCCCATCAATAGTCGGGGTGAAGGGGAGCCGGGAAACATCAAAATTGATGGCAGTGACAGGGGTAGGCGTGGGTGGGCCAGGGGTGGGGGTGAGGGAAGGGGTGGGGGTGAGGGAAGGGGTTTGGGTAGGGGCTAAGGTGACAGTTGGGGCCAGGGTGGGGGACGCGGCCGCGACCAGGGTCGTGGGTGAAGAGACAACTGTAGGCAGGGCGATAACGGGATCCGGTTGGGAGCGGAACAGGGTTCGCAGCAAGAAAAAGGAAACCAGACAGAGGATAAGAAGCAGAAATGCAGCTGCGGCCACAGGCAGCCAACGAGGTAAAACAAAGGTGGCCTCAGAAGATTCTCCCTGCACCTTACGTACCATGCTCATTAGCTCATGGCCGTCTACCAATTTAATGGGTTTACTTATGGCCCAATCTGCGGCCGCTTTCGATACCCGGCCCGTTGTCACCAAAATTGCTTGCTGAGCCTGGTTATGAACCATCGTGCCGAACAAATCACGCACCACCGGCTGCCCCACCGTGCCCGCATACCGCTTACATTGCACCACCACCGTCTCCGCTCCCCGTGTCAGGAGCAAATCTATGCCTTCATCCCCAGTTACCCCGGTCAAAAAAACCTTATACCCCTGGTGTTCATACAGATACCCCACAAACCATTCAAAATCCACCGGATCCATCACCGCCAACTGCTCCAGGCGGCGAATCTGATTAAACCGTTGGCGATGGGTTTCATTGAGTTGTAAGGGCAGCAAATTGGGAAACATAACTTTGTTAGGGCTAATGACCGGGGCAAATAGTGGTCCCGCTTTGGTTAAATCAGGCATACCTGTTCAACCGCCTGACGTTACTCTGGCTGGCAAAAGTATAACCAGTTAATAAAGGTGTGCCAACATAGATTGTTAGGGATAAACTAAAGGGGTCAGGGGCCAAGAGCGCAAAAACCCATATCTTAACAGCCGATACATTGGCAAGGGGAAGGCAGCGATGATCAAAATCTGGACCATTATCCTCAAAGAATGGAGTGAAGTTTTTAAGAACCGGTTTGTTTTGCTTACCGTTCTTATTTTACCCCTGGCTCTCACGGCAATCCCTCTCATTAGCCTGACCTCTATCCGGGGAACAGTTACGGCAGAGTTAAATGAGGCAGAGATGGATGCCCCAGTGGATCCATTTATGCAACAAATGTGTCCCGGTGATTTTAACCAGGGAGATTGTTTACAAGTGTACCTGCTCAACCTGTTTACCTTGATGTTTATGATTATCCCCGTAGCCATCCCAGTCACCATTGCCGCCTACAGCATTGTGGGGGAGAAGACCAATCGCAGTCTGGAGCCTCTCCTGGCAACCCCCATTACCACTGCCGAGTTGATCACAGCGAAGATAGTCGCGGCCGCGACCCCCGCCCTGGCCGCCACCTGGCTCTGTTTTATTATTTACGTCATCTCCCTACGCTTTCTCACCCCTCCCCACGTCTTCCAAACCATCCTTGACCCCATGTGGTGGCTGGCAATTTTTGTCCTCGGCCCCCTCTTTGCCCTGCTGGCTATCACCGTTGCCATTATGATCTCTTCACGAGTGAATGATCCCCGCGTCGCCGAGCAGATTTCGGCTTTGGTCATTCTTCCCATTATCCTCATGCTCGTTGGGCAGTCGGTCAACCTGATCATTATCAACCAGACTTTTATCCTGGTGATGATTGGCGCGGCCGCGATCCTCGACACCATCCTCATCACCCTCAGTTTGCGTGTTTTTCAACGCGAAGCCATCCTCACCCGCTGGAAATAACGGTGGCTCCACCGCGCCAGCAATTTGCGAAAATCTTCACAACCGGTATAATTCTGCCCGCTTTACTATCAAACACACACTCCGACTGGTTGGGCGTGCTGGCTAATTAACAATTACCAGTTCTCAATCAGGCAGACGAGTGTGGATGAAAAACGAAAGGAGAAAATCTAATGGCTGTTATTTCTATGAAAGCCCTGCTTGAGACAGGCGTCCATTTTGGTCACCGTACGCGCCGCTGGAACCCCAAGATGAAGCCCTTCATCTTCACCGAGCGCAACGGCATCCACATCCTGGATTTACAACAAACTATTGTCATGATTGATCGGTGCTATAACCTGATCCGTGAAACTGCGGCTCAAGGGGGAGATGTCCTCTTCGTCGGCACCAAACGGCAGGCCGCCGATGCCATTGCTCGTGAAGGCGCACGGGGCGGTATGCCCTATGTGAATGAACGTTGGCTAGGGGGTACCCTGACCAACTGGCAAACCATCCGCCAACGCATCAATTACCTGCGTAAACTGGAGGCCCGCCGTGATGCCGGTGAATTTGACGGCCTCAAAAAAAGAGAACGCCTGATGCTGGAGCGGGAAATTGACAAATTAAACCTGCGCCTGGGTGGTATCCGCAACATGACCGATCTACCCAAACTTCTCTTTGTCGTTGATATCAATCAAGAAGAAACGGCCGTTGAAGAAGCTACTAAACTGGGCATACCGGTAATGGCGATGGTAGATACCAATTGTAACCCTGATAAGATTGATTATGTCATTCCCGCCAATGATGACGCTATCCGAGCCATCAAACTCATTCTGGCCAAAATGGCCGATGCCGCCCTGGAAGGGCGGGCCATGTACAAAGAGTTTGCCGGTGATGATCAGAGAGATGATATGCTGGATGAAGAAGGGTTTGATGGGTACGGTGATTTGTCTGATGAAGAGCTGCTGGGTGAATCTACCCTGGCGAAAATTCGACTGGCGTCTACAGATGACGACGAGGCCATTGAAGATGGCTTTGAAGATGACGACGAAAGTTAAAAAGAGTTTACAGAGTTAGTAAGAAAATACCCGCCCCAGATTCCAAACAGGCTGTAACCGGGTAACAAAACCTATCCCATTTTATAAGGGCAACTTTTGCCTAGAAGTTGCCCTTATTGACGAATGTCTAGGGCTATACGACAAAGCCCGTATGCGTGAGTAAGCAGAGGAGAATACATCTGATGAGTGTGACAACATCAATGATTAAAGATTTACGCCAGGCCACTGGGGCCGGCGTTTTGGAAGCGAAGAAGGCCCTGGAGACCGCCAATGGGGATTACAATAAAGCGGTTGATATTTTGCGCGAAAAAGGGTTAGCCCGCGCCGATAAAAAATCGGACCGCAGTGCCAAAGACGGCATGATTAAAATGTATGCCCACCCTGGCAATCGGGTTGGGGTAATGCTGGAACTCAACTGTGAAACTGATTTTGTGGCCCGTAATGACGCCTTCCAAACCCTGGCCCATGATCTGGCCTTGCATATTGCGGCGATGCGGCCGCGATACATCACCCGTGAAGAAGTGCCCGACGGAGAACTCCAGCGAGAAATGGATGTCCTACGGGCACAGGCCCTCAGCGAGGGTAAGCCAGCAGACATCGTGGATAAAATCATTAGCGGCCGCGTCAATAAATTTTATGAAGAAATCTGTCTCATGGAACAGCCCTTCGTCAAAGACGACAAACGTAAAATAGAGGACATGATCAAAGAAGCCATCAGCGTCCTCGGTGAAAACATCGTCGTCCGCCGATTTGCGCGTTACGAACTTGGAGAAGGGCTAGAGTAGCCACCATAACCAACAAAAGGGCGAGTTACTTAACTCGCCCTTTCTTTATACTGCTGGACTCTAGCGAAAATTAATTTCACCAGTGGTAATAACCAATACACCAATACACTAATAACCAGTGGTCAACTCAAAAAACGCCAGACTCCAGTATACTGAATGGGGTATCTTCTCAATAAGTTGGAGTAAGCCTTCGGAAGGTTTCTGTACTAGACAAGCTCTTGGGTCAAGCCCCTCAGGTTACATGTTTTACTGAGATATTACTGCATGGGTACAAAGTGAATTTTCTCCCCTATCATACTCCTCTCGCTTTGTCACCATACAGACTTACCAGCCAAATCAACCTGTCTACCTGCCGCCCTTTATGCCAGATTACCCCACCCTAATTTCTGTATGGGGTTCCCCAGGGCGACACACCCTAATGAATGAAAACCTGTAGGACGATATTACCAATCGTCCGGGCGATTTAGCCAATCGCCCTACATTTTTGTAGGAGACGCCAAATTGAGCCAGCTAAAATATCAGCGAGTCTTATTAAAATTAAGTGGAGAAGCCCTCTCTGGCCCATCCGGTTTTGGCATTGACCCAACACGGGCCGCCAGCGTTGCCTCAATCATCAAGGAAGTATATGATCTGGGCGTACAGATAGCCCTGGTTATCGGTGCCGGCAACCTATGGCGTGGCTCCCTGGGGCTAGACCAGGGCATGGAACGCGCCACTGCCGATCACATGGGCATGATCGCCACCGTGATGAATGCCCTGGCTTTGCAAGATGCCTTAGAACGTATCGGCGTTGTTACCCGGGTCCAAACCGCTATTGAGATGCGTACCATTGCCGAGCCATATATCCGTCTACGCGCCATTCGCCATCTGGACAAAGGGCGGGTGGTCATTATTGGCGGGGGCACAGGGAACCCTTATTTCACTACCGATAGTGCGGGGGCACTCCGGGCTATGGAAATAGGCGCCGATGCTTTGATCAAAGCCACCAAAGTAGACGCCATTTACAGTGACGATCCCATGAAAAACCCCAACGCCACCCGCTTCCATACCTTGTCCTATATTGATGCTCTCAATATGCGCTTACGGGTGATGGACAGCACGGCCATCTCCTTGTGTATGGATAACAATATGCCCATTGTCGTTCTCAATTTATGGCAAGAAGGGAGCGTCCAACAACTCTTGCGTGGAGAAAGTGTGGGCACGATTATTCAGTAGTCAGAAAACAGTGGATAGTGACTCAGTCCTTAACACTCAGTCCTGTCTTGTAGGAGGGAGAGATGATACGCGATGTTTTAGAAGATGCCGAAGGCCGAATGAAGGGGGCAATCCACTCTTTAGAAGCAGACCTGGCAGCTTTTCGTACTGGCCGTGCCTCACCTCACCTGCTTGATCGCCTGGTAGTAGAGCAGTATGGCGTAGAAATGAAACTGAATCAGGTTGCTAATGTCTCCGTCCCGGAAGCCCAACAACTGTTAATTCGGCCTTATGACGTCAGCTCTCTGGCCGCGATAGAGCGGGCCATTCTTAAATCTGATTTAGGCATTATGCCAAATAATGATGGCAAAACCATCCGGCTTATTCTCCCCCGCCTGACAGAAGAGAGACGACGTGATTTAAGCAAACAAGTCGGCCGGCGTGTAGAAGATGGTAAAGTTGCCGTGCGTAATGTCCGCCGAGATGCCATGCATGACCTCAAGGAGTTAAAAGATGAAAGCATGGTCAGTGAAGATGAGCATAAACGGGGACAAACAGATTTAGAAGATTTGACCAAACGGTATGTAGAGCAAATTGATCAGATCGGCAAAATTAAAGAAGCTGAGATCATGGAAGTTTAAGAGCATGTCTAGTGAAGGGCAAAGCAATGTCTAATCGGCAAAAAGAGCCGCTCGATTTGACGGCAATTAAAGTACCTGACCATATCGCTATTATTATGGATGGGAATGGGCGCTGGGCCCGCCGTCGTGGTTTACCCCGCCAGGCAGGTCATCGGGCCGGAGTGGAAAATTTGCGCCGGATTATTGATGCTTGTGTGGAGTTTGGGATCAAAGTTCTGACCATCTATGCTTTTTCCACAGAAAATTGGGGCCGGCCGCCCAGTGAAGTTCGCGCCTTGATGCGTATTTTTGCCAGGGTGTTGGACCAAGAGGTGTATGAACTTCATGAACAGGGGGTTTGCCTGCACCATTTGGGAGATTTGAGTGGGATCAGTCCTGATTTGCAGGCTAAAGTAAAACGAGCCATTGAGCTGACCAAGAATAATGATCGGCTGATACTCAATGTCGCTTTTAATTATGGCGGCCGCGCTGAAATTATTCACGCCGTCAAACAACTCTTACAAGACAATGTCCCTGCCGATGCCATGAACGAGGAGTTGTTCAGCAATTATCTGTTTACCAAAGGATTATCTGATCCTGATTTAGTCATCCGCACCAGCGGCGAATTACGTATCAGCAACTTCCTCATCTGGCAGGCCGCCTATGCCGAATACCTGGCTGTGCCCGAGTATTGGCCTGACTTTGACCGGGAAGCCCTTTATAAAGCATTGCTTGCCTACAGCAACCGGGAACGTCGTTTTGGCCTGGTCACGGCTTAAACTATGTTTTTACAACGTGCCCTCATTACCTTTACTCTTGGTCCTATTGCCCTTTATTTGATCTATCTGGGAGGTTGGTTTTACTTTCTCCCTGTACTCCTCATACTGACTCTGGCAACAATCGAGTATGGTCAAATGACCCAAAAAATGGGCTGGCGCACCCATCTGGGCATATTGGTACCTGTTGTCATGGGACAACATATTGTGGCCCAATTCCCTCAATGGGGGTTGAATGAGGTTGCTCTATTAGCCGCCCTGATGGTGGTCACAATCTATGGGTTATGGCTTTACGAACGGCGCCAAAGCCAGACAACGCTGATTGATTGGTTGGCGATGGTCGGGGGAGTAGTTGTATTAGGCTGGCTGGGAGGGCATTTTTTTCGCCTGCGCCTGCTGCCAGAGATGGCCTGGCAGTGGACCATGTTGGCCATGTTAAGCACCTGGATTGCTGATTCCGGGGGATATGTTTTTGGCAAGCGGCTGGGCAAACATAAATTGGCCCCCCGCCTGAGTCCCAACAAGACGGTAGAAGGATATATTGGGGGGATTATCACCGGGGTTGCCTGTGCGGTTTTACTTAGTTATTGGTTGGGGCTGCCAATGGTGGCCGGTACCGTTTTGGGCCTGCTTATTTCTATTTTAGGCACGGCGGGTGACTTATCTATCTCCTTGCTCAAGCGTGAGGTGGGCGTTAAAGATTCAGGCAATCTATTGCCGGGGCATGGGGGGGCATTGGATCGTACCGACAGCCTTCTCTGGGCTGTGGGGTTGGCTTATTATTTTGTAATCTTGGTGCTGTAAGTAAGGGATGGCTGAAGATTTATAGGGCGATTTGGTAAATCGTCCTACATTTTCATAGGAGAAGAACGATATGGGCGGCGAGATCATTTACACGATTGAGCGTTTTATCCTTGATAACCAGCCTGATTATGCACGGGGTGATTTTACTAATCTGCTATATGATATTGCGCTGGCCGCGAAGATTATTTCGGTGAAGACCAATCGAGCCGGACTGGTTGATATTTTAGGCAAGGCTGGCTCAGATAATGTACAGGGTGAAGAACAGCAAAAGTTAGATGTGTTTGCCGATGATGTGCTATTTCGTCTGTGTGACCACACGGGCCGCCTCTGTGTCATGGCTTCTGAGGAGCGGGAGGAGATTATTACCATCCCGGAACAGTTCCGCAAGGGGGCCTATGTTTTGGTGTATGACCCTTTGGATGGTTCGTCTAATATTGATGTGAATGTGAGCATCGGCACCGTGTTTGGGATTTATCGCACGGTGGATTGGGAGCGCCGCGGCCGCGTCGAAGATTGTCTCCAACCAGCCCGCAACTTATTGGCCGCCGGGTATATCCTCTATGGTTCTAGCACCATGCTCGTTTACAGCACCGGCAACGGGGTTCACGGCTTCACCCTGAATCCAGAAATCGGCGAGTTTATCCTCTCTCACCCCAACATGCGCTTACCGGAGCCACCCCAATATTACAGCATCAACCAGGCGTATTACGGCCGCTGGTCACCAGGGGTACAACAATATATTAAATGGCTCCAAGGGCAGTTGGATCAAAAGCCAGAAAGACCGTTATCAGGGCGATATATCGGTTCCCTGGTGGCTGATTTTCACCGGAACCTGCTGCGGGGCGGGGTGTTTTGCTACCCGGCGGAATACAATCAACCAAATGGCAAAATACGTTTGTTATATGAGGCCGGCCCCCTGGCCTACCTCATTAACCAGGCTGGTGGCTATGCTTCTACCGGGCATGGGGCTATATTAGATGTTGTGCCCGGAACACTTCATCAACGTGTGCCGTTCTTTATCGGCAACCGCTCCCTGGTTTTACAGGCTGAACGGTTTATGTTGCAAGAGAAAGAGATGGCTGCGGCCGCTAACTAACAAAAAAACCGCATTCTTTAGAAGAATGCGGTTCCCAGGCCAGTTAATCCTCAATCCGGCTCCTTTATCAGGGTAAAGCCCAAATAGTGAAATCGGTAAAACGGGTGATCTCACCAGGAACCTCATTATCCAGAAAGAACGCCGTTATCACTGTAATATCCCCTTCAACTAACCGGTCAGAAAGGTCTAAGGTAGCGATAAGTTCATCATTGACCAGGAAATACCCCAGGTCGTTCCAGGCAATAAGCGTGAGCCGGTTTTGATCGGTAGCCCCCAGATTAAGAATGCCTACTTCCCCCTCGGACAGGAAGAAATCATCGCCGTCAATACGGTTGATGTGTCCCCAATAATCGGTGGAATCTGCCACAACCCAATATTGATTGCGGTTGTCTTCGCGGCGAAATGAGAAGCCTACATCCCAACTGCCCCGAGCCGGCCCATAGGGATTCGTGAAAATGGCATCCACTACGAAGTTAGCCAACAGCACATCAGAACTGTACGATTCAATAAAGCCGTCATCTACATGCTCTAATTCGCCACTAAATGGGCCAAAATCAGGCAGTTGGGACCAGATGTAAAAATCAGCAAAGGTAGTGGCATATCCCTCTTTTTCTCCAGCCCCATAAAATCCCGTTCCCAAGGCCACGTCGCCAACAGATAGATTGTCAGACAAATCTAATACGGCAACAAAATTGTCGTTGAGTAAAAAATAGCCCCGATCCCCATGTGCAATGAGGGTGATTTTGTTGGTCTGATTCGTTCTCAGATTGACAAACTGGCTCACGTTGCCTTCGACAATGAAATTATCGGTGCGACCAACCCGGTTATTGAGACTCCAATAACCGGTGGAGCGGAGTACCAAACGCATGGCGTTGTCCCCTTCGGCCTGACGAAAGATGAAACCGATGTCCCAGGTGCCGACTAAAGCGGTGAAGGGAACGCCAAAGTCGGCTTGCAGAATGAAATCCCGGCTGTTGGTGTCTACAGGATAAGATTCGATAAAGTCATCATCATCATGCACCAATTCCCCACTAACGGGGCCAAAGATGGGGGGAAGGGTGATGGCGGTGCTGGCAGGACGGGTGGGGGCCAGGGTCGCGGCCGCAGCCGGGGTGCCTTCTGCAATAACTGCATCTGGGGTGGAAGTCGGGGTACGGCTGGGCGGGGGTGTCAGGGTAGGGCCAGGGGTGATAGTAGGCCGGAAAAGGGCGGTAGCTGTGCCCGCCTGGGCCGTGCTGAGGGCCCCTTGCTCGGCGATGAAAGCAGCCGTGGCCTCAGCAATGGCCGTTCCTTCAACATCTACCACGGCCGAGGGTTGAAGGGTAGGCGTGTTGGTGCCCGACGAAGCCAAACTGCCGAACCCCCAAATAGTCGCCACAGCGATCCCACCCAGGCAAAAGAGCAGCAAAGCCCCCAACCCCAGCCAGACCCAAATGGATGTGCCACCAGAAGGGACAAATACTTCAACGGGGGGAGGGGTCTCACGTGCGGCCGCTGGTGATTGAGGCAAGGCGGGAAGTGGGGAGGGGGTACGCGGCCGCGGCGTACCAGGTACCGGCAGTGGGGTGGCGGGGCGGGCAAGTGTGCCTGCGGCCGCGGGAAATGGGGTCGTTCCAGAAATCCCCGTACCACTATTATATTCGGCAAAACGAACCCGATCATTGATCACCGTAATCGCCGTGGCCATCTCATCAGCCGTGGTAAATCGCTGCTCCGGCTTCTTAGCCATCGCCCGGCTGATCACATCCTGACATTCCACCGGTAAATCAGGCCGAATTTCGTGGAGATTGGGCACCGGCTCCATGATATGTTTCATCAGGATTTTCGTAGCCGTATCCCCAGTGTAAGGCACCCGCCCGGTCAGCATCTGGAAGTAGATAATCCCCAGGGCGTAAATATCGCTGCGGCCGTCTAACTGGCTGTCCCCATGAATCTGTTCAGGACTCATGTAAACGGGTGTACCCAACATACTGCCACTGGCCGTGAGGGATGAAGTGGTGCCAGCGGCAGAGGAGACGTGGGCGATACCAAAATCGGCCAGATAAGCATCATCATACTGGTCAAATAACACATTGTTGGGCTTGAGATCGCGGTGGACAATGCCCTGACTGTGGGCACGGTTGAGGGCCGAACTGAGCCGTTGAATAATAACGGTGGCCTGCTCCAGAGGCAGCGGGCCGTTATCTAACTTTTCCGCCAGAGAGCCACCCGGCATATACCGCATGACAATGAACGGTTGGCCATCTTCTTCCCCATAATCAAATACGGGCACAATAGCCGGGTGATCCAGCGCGGCAATGGTTTTAGCCTCGCGGATGAAGCGGCCAATAAATTGGGGATCGTGCATAAATTCGCGGGGCAGCACTTTAACCGCGACCATGCGATCAAAGCGGGGGTCGCGGGCTTTGTATACTACCGCCATCCCCCCCCGCCCTAATTCTGATTCAACTTCATAGCGGCCAATTTGTTGTATGCTCATGGTTGGTTGATGGTGGCAAGATGGTTACTTCTTCTCTCAAACTACAACGTCGAGACAAATGACCAGTAAAAGGGCCATCAAATAATAGTTGGATGATAAGAATAAACGGCGGGCCTGTTTGGGTGTTGGGGCCGCGATGAGGCGAATGTTACGGTAAAGTAGCTCGATGGTCAACCCGATGACCGATAAGGCGTATACCCAACCCAGGCCAGGGGTCAGGATAAGGGCTAAAGCAGCCAGACCGGTGGGCAGGGTGTGAGCCAACACCCACCAGGCAGATTGCCGGGGGGTGACCTGGGCTGGGAGCATGGGGAAGCTGGCTTTTTGGTAATCCTGGCGGTAAAGCAGGGCCAGGCTCCAAAAATGGGTAGGGGTCCAAAGGAAAACTAACAGAGCCAGAATGATAACGGCGGGGTCGTTGGCAGCGTTAGCGGCCGCACCGCCACTCATCACCGCCGCACTGCCGGCCGCCCCGCCAATGACAATGTTAAGCAAGGTACGGGGCTTGAGCCAGATGGTGTAAACCCCCACGTAGATAAAGGCCCCTAACAACAGGTAGAAGGAGAGGGCCGGGTTAAACGGCAGCATCACCAGGACGGGCAAGGCAATTAGCATGAGGCCAACGATGAGAACGGTTCGCGGCCGCATCATCTCACCGGTCACCAGCGGCCGCGAGCGGGTCCGGCTCATCTTCATATCCAGATGCCGCTCCAAATATTGGTTTAAGGCTGAGGCCCCCGCGGCCGCCATCCCCCCTGTCATCAGCACCAGAACCAGCGTCCCCCAGCCAGGCCACCCTCGTGCCCCCAGGAAAGCTCCCCCCACCGCCGCCAGCAGCAGCAGCGAAACCACCCGCAGCTTAAACAACACCACCCACGCCTGTACCCACGCCCGCCAATCCAGTTTGGGCGTGGGCATCAATTTTGTCTCTTCAATCAATTCACTCATTAACGTATCGCTCCCACGGAAATAAGTTTCTAGTTTCGAGTTGCCCCAGTTCATCCAGGCTCCCATGAGTTCCGCAACTTTTCATTCATCAATTCGGCAAACTCGTCAGGCGCAAACTTACTCTATTGTAGCCACAATGACAATAGCATTGACAAATGAAGAGAATTGACAAATCTTGAAGATTTGTCAATGGGTGTGTTTCAACTGAGTTGGGACGGTTGGTTCAGAACACGGATGAGCAGGATTAGCGGATTTATTTGCCCCAGAACAATCCGTAAATCCCGTGAATCCGCGTTCTCCCCTTCAACTGAAATGAAACACAACCTTTGTCTATTCTATCTCCCCACTGGATTATCGGCTCATTTCCTGGTTGATTTGATCCAGCAAGGCCAATAACTCAACCCGCAGTTCATTGGCCACAGGGTTTTCTGGGGCATACAGGTTTTGTAACTCTTCTGGATCATGGGTGACATCAAACAGTTCAAACCAGCTTTCACTCTCTTCATAGCCAAAATAATGAATGAGCTTGTAATCCCCTTTAATAAGGGCAAGGGTGGCTTCAGTGAGGGGGCCAATTTTGCGGCTGCTTTTGGCTTCTAGAGCGTAGATAGCGCGGCCGCGTTCCCCCTCATCCCCACTACCAGACAAACCAGGCAGGACGCGGCCGCGAACCCACCCTGGTACAGGTTGATTCAGCAGCGTAAGCAGGCTGGGCAAAATATCCACCACCGAGGTTGGCGTGGTCACATCATGCCGCTCCTTCTGCCCTGGCAAATGGAGCAGCATCGGCACACGGAGCAAAGGCTCATACAGAACCGGGGTAATATGCCCAAAAATACCGCGCTCAAACAGCTCCCCATGATCCGATGTCACCAAAACAATCGAGTTATCCAGCACCCCTTCCCGCTCCAATTCAGCTATCAACCGGCCAAACTCAGCATCCGTATACAGGATAAACTCATCATACTGCTGCCGGTTCCTGGCCACCACCTCATCCCGCTCACTGGCAAAAAGGGACCGCTCTTTCGCCACCGGCACATATCCATCCTGGGCAAACACATTTACAAATTCATGCCGGGTATTGTATGGGCCATGCGGCGGGTATAGATGGGCGTACAGTAAATACGGGTCACTGGCCTGGGCACTATAGCCGGCTATCCAATTCACCGCATCTTCAAGCAGGAAGTAACGGGTATGGCGATCAGCTCTGGGGGTGCCTCGGGGAAAATCGGCGGCATACGCCTGCCGGGTTGCCTCGATACGCCGCTCCCGCCGCCACCGATCAAACAAAGACAAAAACAAAGAGCTGGACAATACTCGCTCATCTTTGGGCAAAATTAACTTTTCCCCCAAAAAGGCGTTACCAAAATCATGGCCAAAATACCGATCCGCCAACAAGTCATCAAACAAGGTCAAATCACGAGTGGGCACATATTGGTCAATGGCCGAAGACATCTGGTCTAACAAAAGCATCACCAATGAGTTATGGGTATAGGCCAGCCGCTTATGAGCTGTCCCAGCCAGGGCTGTAAACAAATTTTGCTGCAAATATGGCTCAATAACGGTGCCATTGATGTGGAAAGCACGATGTTCCCAGGGATAAACACCAGTGAGCAGAGACCCTGTGCCCGGTGGGGTAAAGTTACCCGTGGAATAATGGCGATGGTAAACGTAGGCTTGCTGGGCAAAACGTGAGAGATGGGGAGTCGTATCCCGGCTATATCCGTGAATGGAGGTGTGATAAGCCGAGAAGGTATCAAAAACAAGAATGATGATGTTGGGCTGGTCCGAGGATTGTGTATGGGGGGTAGAAAAGGCAGAAAGGCGCGGCCGCAGCAAACCCGCCATCCCTAAAGCCAACGCTCCTTTGAGAAAATCCCGGCGATTCATACATCACTCCTGAAACAACTCACCCCAAATTCCTGATAATCACACCCACTAACCCCAAAATTGCCGCCAGTAAATACAAAATTGCCAGCGGCTCAATCCTCTTGACAAAACCAACCATTAACCCGGCAAACCATTGGCTTTGCCGTACATAATAGGAAAACAACGCCACCGAGATCAGATAACCCATTACCCAGGCTATTTGCCTACGGCTGTTTAGCTGCCAAAACCGACTCAGGTTCAATTGCAACAGTACGGCCCAAACGGAGCTAACTAAAACCATCACCGTCCCCTGGGCCACAAACTGATCCCGCAAAAACCACCCCGGCAAAACCAATGCCCAAAACAGAAGCCCAAGCCAGATCACCCCCGCTTCAACCAGGGTAAAAGCCTCCACATAAGCCACCACCCCTAATATCTCCCCCATAGGCAGGCGCAGCAGCAGCACCGGTATCTCTTGGAACAGCACAATCGCCGCCCACAACTGTACCGGAAATAGGGCGACGGTAAACATCTGCCACAGCGATTGCCGGGCAAAAGCCGGGTGATTAAAGATAGCCCAACTCTTTGAGCCTTTGCTGAACGATTTCTTGTTCTTCATCCGTTAAAGGTGGGGGGGATACCGCTCCCCCGCTGACATCTTTACCAATCGCTAATGCCGGAATATCCCGGTATGAAGGGTGAGTAACCCGATGGCGCAATTCTGGGGCAAATAAAACACCAGGGACACTCTCTGGGGCAAAACAATGATCCCCATGCCAATGATCCCGGTTTGGTTCTAAGCTATTTTGCCCCCAACCCCCTAACCCAGTTTCGGCGGAGGCCCGATACCCCGGCGCATAACCGATCAACATATCTGGCCCATAAGCGGCCAACGGGCCACAATACGCCTCATCTCGTGTCCAAACTTGCTGCACCACCAGCTGCCCATCAGGGCCGCGCCAGGCTAATAGCTGCTCTCTGAGTTGCGCCAGTAGGGGTGCGGCCGCGTCCGGGGCCACTATCCCCTGCCCTTCCCGATTGGCCAGGTTGAGATAAAGACTGTTCAGCCCCACGCTATACGCTTGCGTCTTCCCCCACCTGACTGAAGCCAGGTTCTCCTGACTGCTGGCAAACTCCCCCTGGAGATATCCCTGCTCCCCCAGCCAACAGTTAAGGTGAACTTTATAATCAAAATGGGCAAACCCATGATCGGATAACACCATCAGTTGGGGGGCTGTCTTGCCCCTGGCTGACAACTGCTGCTGTACCCGCCCTACCAAACCATCCAACCGCACATACCACGATTCAATAACATCGGGCCGGGTACGCCAAAACATGTGCTGAATCCGGTCTAAAGAATCAAAGACAGCCGCAAGAATTCCCTCGTGAAACCTGTTTAACAGGTGGGTCAAAATCGCCTCCCGGCTGGCGAAGATGGTGTCACACAAGGCCAGGAATTGCTCGTCATTGATGCAGCCATCCTCTAAACCAGTGGTATCTTGCGGCCAGCCCAGGGTCAAAAACGGACCAAAATGACGCCATATTTTCTGAATGAACGGACGTGGCGCCGCATAATGCCAGGGTGAGGTCAGGGGATGGATTTGCAAAGGCAGCATGTACAGCCGCACTTCCCCTTTGAGTTGGATCAAAATGAGCCGGGTGACTACTTTGGCCCGCAAAAACCAACCCATCGGAAAGGATAATTCCAACACCGGACTCCATTGACCCAGGCGCAGGGAAATCGTCTGGCGGCCAATGTGAACAAGGGCGGATTGTTCATCCTGAATTTCCAGATGCAAATCAAGGAGTGAGTCCTGGTAGCGGCCGCGTTGCCGTCTCAACGGGCCAGCGATTTGGGCTTGATACCGGGAGCTGCTCTCCTGGCGCAAATAGCGTACTTTGCTCTTGCCCAACCGGGGCGGATGCTGGGTATCGGCAGTGAAAAGAGTGCCTACCCCCAGGCGGCCATGAATGTCCGGGGTACCTAAACCGGGGATAACCTGAAGGGGGGATTGCGGCCGCGCCGGGAACATGGCCGGCCACCACAAAGCCGTTGCCGGATAACCATCGTCCAACACTTGATCAAAAATGGTGCGGGCATTAAAGGGGGGAACAAACTGAACTCCTAACAAACCGCGTTGGGTAGGCAGTAAAGAGACCGTCAGGCCATACGTTTGTGGGTCACGATGGACAAAATCAAACATACCATGCCCACCCGCATCCAGGCCCGTAGCGATGCTTGTCCAGGACACTTCACTTTGGGGGGGATTAGCTACCGCCAAACGGTCATACGCTCCCTGCTGCACCATCTGCTCCAGGTGCGGCAGCCGATTTTGTTCAACCAACCGCTCAAAAATAACCGGCGAAAAGGCATCCAAACCCAACAGCACCGTTCTCATTCTGCTTGTTTCTCACCCGTTGGTGGTGAACCTTCTGTTCCCCGCTCACGGAAAAGCCGCCGCACCCGGGCAGCCAACATTTTGATCTGGCTGGAAAAGAAAAAGACCAGACTGGAGAGAAACACGAACGCGGCCGCTAACATCTGAAACAGCAGCCCCCCACTATTAGGATCAATATACGCCAGGAGTAAAGTACCCATAATTCCTCAAGGAGAGTGGAGACAGTTAAATCTCTAACCTCTAATCACAAACGAATGGTTGCCTGTTAGATCAATGTCATTCATACAACAGGTCTAACCTCCGCTTATTGTCTATCAACATTGATATACCCGTCAAATAACCACCTAACTCCCCAAACGCAAAACTGAATTGGGCATTAACAAATCAATTGTTATAATTAGGCACAACCTTAATGAATGCTTAAAATGTATTCATCTAATTGTTGTAGCTTATAACGGTATAGGTTTAATCATATTGAGGGCAACCCAACAAATGTTGATACCCTCTTATGAACTTATACCTTAAGGCATCGCAAAAGCCGCAACAGCGATTCCCAATCCATAGCTTTTAGGAGGACAATAATGAACAGCTTTATCAATAGGCGATTAGTGCTTGCCACTGTCGTCGCCCTTATGCTCATAGCCTTTACCTTCGTATGGGCCATGGCTGATGGCCCCAAACCATCTGTCAGCATCAACCAGGCAGGGGATGCCATCATCCCCATGGGTGGGGTTCTCTATGACCAGACCAACAATGCTTCTGGCAACGGGGCCCCAGCACAAAATTTTGAACCCGCCTTTGACATTTATGACAACGAGGGCGCAGACGACTTCGTCGTGCCCGCCAGCACCCAGTGGACTATCTCCAATGTCATTGTTGTGGGAACACAAAGTACCGGTGGAACTCCTGCTTCCATCAATGTCAATTTTTATGCTGACAATGCTACCTTCCCGGCAGCTACCCCTACTTGCAGCTATGCCAACGTGGCTACCTTCACGGGCAACACCACTATTAATGTAACCTTACCCTCAGCCTGTATTTTAGGCCCGGGCAATTGGTGGATGGCCTTCCAGGTGAATCAAAACTTTGGTGGCGGCGGCGGCCAATTTTTCTGGAGTAACCGTACCACCCAAAATAACAATGGCAGCGTCTGGCGCAACCCTGGTGGTGGATTTGGTACCCCATGTACCAGCTGGGGCCGGCAAACCGCCTGTGGGGTTGGTGGCAGCACCAATCCTGACTTCTTGTTCCAGATCATTGGTGCGTCAGGCCCCCTGGCCCAGCCAGCTATTGATGTAGACCTTACCGTGAGTACCGATGGCAGCTGTGGCACCTCCAATGCCATTACCGCCGATTACGGCTCTGATGTCACCTTCTGCTACCAGGTAGAAAACACCGGCAACATCACCCTCACCCAGCATACAGTTGAGGATGACGTTTTTGGCACTATCTTAAATGGGGCTACTTACGCCCTGGCTCCTGGAGCTACCTTCGCCTTTACCCAAACCTATACCCTCATGGAAGAAAATTTGACCAATGTGATGACCTGGACAGCTTTCATCACCGGTACCCAGATTTCTGCCGCCGGTTCAGCGACGGCCACCGTAACTGGTCAGCCTACAGATGTAGCTCTGAGTGGCATTGCTGGACAAGCCTCTAGTTCACTGGTACTGATTATGGTTGCGGCTATGGCTCTGTTCGCCGGGGTGGCTATCCTGGTACGCCGTCAACAAAGCTAAACGGTTCACCCATATGGTTAAGTATGTCAGTAACCGTTCAGTCAAGAGGGTGATTTTTTTTCTGAGGGACAAAAAAGTTAATTTCTTTGAAAGAACTGAATGGTTACATATGTGAAAGGGAAAACTGGTTACTCGACAAATTTGCTCGAGTAATCCGCTACACCTTTTCATAACTAATGGCTCAAATTGTTATAGGAGGATATAGAGGTGAAAAAAACACGAAGTTTTCTAGTGGTATTGTTTACAGTTTTAACTGTAGGCATTTTGACTGTTTCCCTGGCTATGGCGCAAGGTGGTGGTAATTCCGCCGTCGAATTTGGCGCGGCCGCGGCCGCACCAGCGTCACCGAGTGGTGGGACTTTATGTACTGGCAGTGGCGGATCCGTTGGCATTATTCACGATGATGGGACATTTGAAAATGGCTACTCGGGCAACCCGTCCACCATCAGTACCTTTGAGGTTCTAAACCTGTTCAACCCTGTGGATCCCAGCTATGCCTATACTCGTTTCTGTGTTGCCCTGGTTTCCTTAGGTGGCCCCAACCTGGATTTCGAGATCATTTTCTATGACAATGATGGTCCCAGTAACACCCCCGGAACACAACTGGCAGCTGTCCCCGTAAGTGCAGTCGGGATTCCTGGTGGTTTACCTTGTGGCTGGTATGAATATGATTTAACCGCTGTTGCCGGTCTTCCTACAGGCGCCAATGGGGACATTTTTATTGGTGTTCGCTACAACCCAATGACCTTCCCCAGCCGATTTACCTGTGCCGATCAATCAGCTACCACCCCATTATGGCCCGGTTATTTACAGTTTAACACTGGTGGATGGACACCCATACAAAATTCGTTTGCCACTTACCGGGCTATGGGCTTGCGTGTTGAGATGGCCTTTAGTGGTCAACCCGACATTGATGCCAACGTAAGCCCAGACACCCAAACGGTGCCTTTTGGTGGCGACGCTACCTTTACTGTGGCGGTAACAAATACCGGCAATCTAACCTTAACCATCACCGTCACTGATGCTCTAGTCCCAGATTGTGATAACAGCTTCGATTTAGGGCCGGATGAGTCCTACAGCTACAATTGCGTTGATACCCAGGTCACAACAAGTTATAGCAACACGGTTGTTATTTCCAGTGAGTTTGACGGCGTACCTGGGCCAACGATAACCGAAACGGTTTCGGTTATTGTTGAACCACCAACAAGCGTTTCACTTAGCTCCTTTGATGGCCAGAGTACCAATTTGTTACCCATGCTGTTGGGCGGCCTGGTGATGATTATTCTAGCCTCAAGCATCATCCTGCGACGCAGACAAGCTGCTTGACACACAAAATTAGCAGAACGGGCCTTAAATTCTGCTAATTGGCTGTCCAGTTAAAGTTCATGATCGAAAAAGGGTACTCGTTCTGAGTACCCTTTTTTGTTTGGGGAGGAAAGACCTTCCGCAGGTTGAACAACTATAGCCTCAGCGGCCGAACTGCATGGGCATGATGATATGGGTAAATCCATCTTTACCTACTGGCTTGATGACTCCCGGTTCATTCGACGCGGTGGTTTCCAGAGCTACCTGGGGAGTATCTACAACGGCTAACACGTCGGACATGAAGCGGACGTTGAAGTTGATTTCGATACTGTCCCCATTAACGCTGGCGTCTATCTGGGCCACATTGTCACCCGTTTCGGTGCTGGTAGCAGAGATGGTGGCGTAACCGGGCATGATTTCGTTGCCCGGCTCGACGCGCACCCGGGCCGTGTTGCTGGCTTCACGGGCAAAAATGTCGGCGGTTTTACACGCTTTGCGAAATTCGGCGGTGCTAAGAACGGTGCGGGTGAGGTAGCGGCCAGGGATGACCGGAGAGTAATCGGGGAAGTTGCCATCTACCAGTTGGGAAACCAGAACGACGCTTTCCATGTCAAAAATAATCTGGTTGCGGCCGCCAGGCATTGAGATATGCACTTCTTCCAGGTTGTCATTCATCACTCGGGCTACCTCATTAAGGGCACGGGCGGGGATCACCACCGACATAGCCCGTTCAACATGGTTGACCAACTCCCCAGTGCGAACCGAAAGACGGAACCCATCGGTGGCCGCCATCGTTACTTTGTTACCTTCAAATTTAGTCTGAACACCAGTTAACACAGGGCGAGCATCATCGGTCGCGGCCGCAAACGACACCTGCTGGATCATCTCCTTTAACAACGGGGCCGCCACTGTAATCCGGTCTTGCCCATTGGCCTCTGGCACCAGCGGGAATTCCTGATGATCAATCCCTTTGATGTTGGCCTCAGTGCGGGCACAGGCCAGATGCACCGTTTGCGTCGTTTTATTGAGGGCCAAATCTACCCGCTCTGAGGGCAGAGAGTTAACCAGATCAGTCAAAGTACGGGCGGGAATGGTAATCGCCCCCTCATTTTCGACTTTCGCTCCCACCCAACAGGTAATAACAATTTCTAAATTGGTGGCCGATAGTTTCAGACGGCCATTGTCCGTCGCTAACAGCACATTGGCTAACACGGGCAAGGTTGAGCGGGTGCTAACAGCCCGACCAACGACGCTTAACCCTTTGGCTAAGTTTTCTTGCAGGCAAGATAGTTTCATTATTCTCTCTCCCTGTTACTGCAAAAGTTTTGTTGTAATATCCCGCACATCGTGAATAAGGATAGTATACCTGAAAACAGCCCGCTGACGCAAGCCAATCCACCACAAAATGGGAGGAGAATTGACAAATCTTGCCGATTTGTCAATTCTAAAAACCATAACCTGTCCTTAAACGATTTTTAACAGCCGAGAGGTAATATGGGTTTCAAGTTTCAAGTTTCAAGTTGAGGATGCTTCATCCTTCATAATTCATCCTTCATCCTTTCATTGAGGTTTCCTGATGCACATTTTAGTCACCAATGATGATGGGGTACATGCCCCTGGGTTGTTAGCTTTAGTTCAGGTGATGCGACAATGCGGCCGCGTCTCCATTGTCGCCCCCGACCGGAACTGGTCAGGGCGGGGACATGTTAAAACATTAGAACGCCCCTTGCGCGTTCACGAAGTCCAGTTGGCCGATGGCACTCCGGCCTATGCCAGTGATGGGGCCCCATCAGACTGTGTGGCCCTGGCGGTGATGGGGTTCTTACGGGAACCGGTTGATCTGGTTGTTTCGGGCATTAACCCGATGGCCAACCTGGGGCATGATGTCACCTATTCAGGTACGGTGACGGCAGTGATGGAAAGCATTATCTGGCACATTCCCGGCATCGCCTTTTCCCTGGATGCGGGCAAACATGGGCATGAAACGGTGGATTACAGCGCGGCCGCACGAGTCGCCCGCCTCATCACCCGCATGACCCTACAGCGGGGATTGCCCAAAGGGGTGTTTCTCAATGTCAACATCCCTTACCTGCCCGCCGAAATGCTCCAGGGGATTCAGCTTACCCGGCAGGGGCTGCGGGTATACCGGGATAGGCTAGATGAGCGGCAAGACCCTCGCGGCCGCGCCTACTACTGGATTGGCGGCGATTCCCCCACCGGTGTCCCCGAAGATGGCACCGATGTAGGGGCCATGGCCAGCGGGCATGTCTCCGTTACCCCATTACAAATGGATCTAACGGCCTACCATGTCATGCCGGGGTTACAAGAGTGGGGCTGGTCTCAGCTTGAGGTTATACCCAGACCCAAAGCCTTACAAGGGTTGGCAGAAATTGTGAGCCAGGAGCGGTGATCAAACTGTATGCAAGATATGATAAACCACCACACTTAAAGCCACGTGAACATTAAGAGATAACCCCTGCCCGTACATGGGCAAAAAAACCGCCGCCTCACATTGGGCCAGGGTTGCTTTGGTAAGGCCATGATCTTCATGCCCTACCACCAGGCAGCACTTTTCCGGGTAGGTAAAGGTGTGATAAGGCACACTCCCTTCAGCCAGTTCAATAGCAATTAACTGGTATCCCTGCTCTTTAAGTTGAGCCAAAGCCACAGATGGTTCTCGTTCATAACGCCAGGGGACGCGCAGGCTTTTGGCCCGGCCCACTTTTTCGATGGTAGGATTGGGGGGAGTAGGGGTAATGCCGGTAAGAACCAGTTCGGTGAGCGCGGCCGCGTCTGCCAAACGAAAAATCGAACCCACATTAGCCGGGTATTCCACGCTTTGCAACACAGCCGCTAGTTCCACAGAGACCGGATGTATTCGTTTGTAATCACGTAAAAATCGTTTGAGGGGGGTTCCTAACAGGGGTTTCAGAGTCATCTACACGCCTCCATGACCCCATGAGTTTACCCGGTTACGCCAGACCGGGCGAAAACATCAACCTTCACCCAGCAATTCTCAATTTGAACCATATGGTAGGGGTGGGACAGGCGGGCACCCATCTGGGTCAAGCGGTTTAACCTTATTCCCGCCTGTCTCACCCCCTTTTACATCCCCATTACGGCCAAATCAGGGCGAGACAGGTGGGAACGGAACGCTCCTGTTTGACCAAAATCCTGGCCCACCTGTCCCGCCCCTACATTCATTTCAGGGCAAATTGAGAATTGCCGGCATTCACCCGCAAATTTAGAACCCAGATCAGCAGGATTTACAGATTTGATGGCCCCAGAAAAATCCGCCCATCCAGTAAATCCGTGTTCTACCCTTCAATCCCAAAAATCTGCGTCAATCTGCGGATCATTCTTCTTTGCCATAAAACCAATCAGCCTCGATCCAGGAGGGAAGATCGAGGCTGATGGGTTGTTTGGCGACTTCATTTATAATCCTATACCTGCAAACTAAATTTAAACTGAAATCAGCGTGAGCAGTTCCTGAGAAAGCTAATAGCAGTCAGGTAAGCCTTGTCATCCAGGCGGAAAATCGGTCTATAATCGGTGGGATTCCTCATGGGGAACTGCGAGTGATTGAATTTTTCATACCTGAGTGGATTGTATAAGAGCGAGGTATTGGTAATGAATAAATGGTTTCTGTGGCGCGGCCGCGTCTTTTATTTTCTTCTTTTGACAGGCACACTAACCCTGATTCACGGGTTTATGAGCGGATATGAACGGTGGGTCGCTCCTACCCCGATAAACGACTCTGCGCCCACAGCGTTTGCGGCCGCGCCGGAAATCCCCCCCACCTCCGTTATCGGCAATAGCAACTGCCGTTATGGGGTGGCCGCAGATCCCAGCCAAACCCCCTGGATATCCACCGTCAAAGCTGGCTGGTACATCAACTTTGGCACCGGCAACTCCGTCATCCCCGGCACCGAATTTGTCCAATTTGTCACCGTCCACCAAAACAAAAATGGCTCTATTTACCTCCCCAGTTTCAACATCACCCCAGCCCTGACCGAAGGCCAGCTAGGGGCTGTCGTGGATGCCAATCGGGGCAACTTATGGGTTGTAGGCAATGAAATTGAACGAGTAGGTCAGGGCGATATTTTCCCTGACATCTATGCCATTGCCTACCGGGATGTTTACCAGTTCATCAAACAACGTGACCCTACCGCCCAGGTTGCCATTGCCGCCCTGGTTCAAGTCACCCCCTCCCGTCTGGCCTATCTAGACCTGGTGTTACAAGCATATATTCGCGCCTTTGGTCATCCCATGCCTGTAGATGTGTGGACATTCCACCTCTACATCTTGCCCGAAGTCCAGACCGATGGCGTCACCCCCAACGGTATTGCCAACGTCCCCTTAGGCGTGGGTGTCCCCCCCAATCCCCCCTTTAACAATTGGCGGCGGGAGAGTGGTGGTAACGCCGCCTTATGCCCCCTGGAAGAGGTGTACTGCTTCGCCGAACATACGGATATGTTCACCTTCCGCCAACAAGTTACGGCCATGCGCCAATGGCTCAAAGCGCGAGGCTACCAGAATAGCCCCCTGCTCCTGACAGAGTTCTCGGTGTTGTACCCGTATCAGGTGGACCCAGGTGGCACCTGCTTTATTCAAGATGAATATGGCAACTGTTTTACCCCTGAACGTGTCCGCACCTTCATGCAAGAGACTCTGGCCTACCTGGATGGCCCTGATAGTATCAACCCGAACCTGGGGTATGCGGCTGATGGCGGCCGCATGGTGCAGCAATGGTTATGGTATAAAATGCACGCCCAGGGGGCCGGGGACGTCAGCAATCTTTTGCTAGAAAATTACGCCACCCTGCCACCAGGCAGCATCACTGCCCTCTCTCACCTGGGCCAAACCCACCGCACGGTTGTCTCAGCCATACCTCTGCAAGTAAATTTACATCCCTATCAACTCTCTTTCACCCCAATTAACAGCCATACCGTTGACATCCACATTCAAGTGATTAACAATGGCAATGCCGAAGTCACCGGCAATTTTACCGTTGCTGCTTACAGCGACCCAAATCATACCCAATTAATTGGCACGGCTAACCTGAGCAACGTAGCCGGATGTGCCCGCAATAACACCACAGCTACCATCCGTTGGTCTAACCTGACTACCGGAAGTCATCCATTTTATGTTAAAGTAGATGCTCAGAACCAAATTCCTGAAACCAATGAGATGGATAATTTTGCTAACAGTTTTGTCCTGGTCAATCCTAGGAAGGTTTATTTACCCTTAACGTCGCGGTAAGGACAGATGACGAAAGGCCAAAGATGGCGTACCCGTTTTGCCGTCTGCCATCGCCACCACCATGATGCCCGATCTCCTTCTCCTGGCTCAAATCAATCTGCGCTGGCGGCCGGATTGGCTTTCGCTCTTTTTGGGGTTTATTTTAGGCGCACTTTTATTCTTTGGCTGGCAAAAAGTGCGCCCGTATGCCCAACGGTGGCAAAAACAGATCCGCGGCCGCGTCCAGGAAACGCGGCAATGGGTACGCTCGGGTATTGACAGTCGGTACCGGGCTGATCTGGCCCTATACCTGGAACGGTATCATCTATTTGGCCAACAGGTAAGTTTGCCGCAAATTTTTGTCACACCCCGCCTCCTGGCCCCGCCTCAGCTTACCGACCTCTCCCAATTACGCACCAATGGCCCAGAGCAGCTTTTTTATCTCTGGCCCGCTTTGGCCAGCCGCATAGCCCATCCATCTTTACCCACGGTGTCTTTAAGCCAGACACTGCTAAATGGACAGCGGGTAGCCCTGACCGGTGAAGCAGGATCGGGGAAGACAACGCTCCTGGCTTACGGTGCCTATCTGGCCGCCACAGCTACAGAAGATCAACCTCACGCTTTTTTGCTGCAGCGGGTGCCCTTGTTTGCTCATCTGGCGGCGATAGATCTGAGCGCGGCCGCAGCCGATCCCGCTCTGCCCCTCCTGCAAATTTCCCAGAGTTACACTGGGGTAATGACCAAAGCTGGCCTGGAGAAATATCTGCGCGACGCCCTGGAAAGCGGCCACCTGCTCCTCTTTCTCGATGGATGGGACAATTTACTCGGCGCCGAACAGGCGGCCGCGACCCAATGGCTTAGCCAACTGCTCAACCGCTACCCAGAGATACAAATCATCGCCGCCGCCCCCCTGCGCCATTTTGGCCCCCTCACCGAACTCAACTTCACCCCCACCATGCTGCTCCCCTGGCGGGTAGGGCAGGCCCGTGCCTATTACCGTCAATGGTCGGCCGATGCGCCACCCAACCGCTCCATCCCTGTAACCACCTTCTGGCAAAACGGCCAAAACGCCCTGGAAACCAGCCTGCGCCATCACCTCATCCGGCTGAAAAAAGAAGCCCCGGCCCGGCACAGCGACCTGTTCAGCTACTATTTCAACCACTGCCTGGAACCGGAAAATAAAACCCCGGCCTGGCTGCCCCCCTTTGCCGCCAAAATATGGCAAACCATGGCTTTTCGCCTGGTGGAGCAAGAACAGTTTGCCCTGAGTGTGGCTGATATAGCCTCGCTAGTGACAGAGGTGGCTATCACCGATGGCATCAAGGAGCGAGATCTGTTGGGGCAGTGGCAGACATTTTCCATACGAACTGGACTCATTCAGGCGTGGCCGGATAACCGGCTCAGTTTTCGTAACAGTTTATGGCGAGATTTCTGTGCGGCCGCGTACCTTTCTCAAGCCGACAATACCATCTTGCTCCAGGAAAAATTAACCCAGCCGGGCTGGCGAGAACTTATCCGCTTTTATGTGGGGCACAACGGCGGGCAGTCGCTGGCCCCCACCTTGCTGGAGCAAAAAGAGAAAGCCCCCTGGTATGATTCTCTCTTTCAACTGGCTGCCTGGCTGCCGGAAAATGATACCCCTGAGGAATGGAAGCGGCCGCTGCTAGTTCAGCTAGGCAAAATGGTGTTACAGCACGAACTCCCCCTCCTGCTCCGGCTGCGAGCCATGGCCACCATGGCCCTCACCCGTGATCCCGGCACCCGCGTCTTCTGGCAGCAGCTTCTGCAGCGACCCGATCCCATCTTGCGGGAGATGGCTGTTCTCTGTCTGCCTCTGCTCGGTTCAGAGAAAGTGCTGGAATTGTGGCTGCGAATGCTCAAGGATCAACAGATTGAAGTAAGAAGGGCGGTTATCTGGGCCATGGCCTGGGCCGGGGAAACGGTCACCGAAAATCCCCTGCTGACCGCTCTGGTGGGTGAAGATGAGCATATCAACCAGACGGTAGCCGAGGCGTTGGCCGGCAACGGCCTGGAAGGATGGGAGATTCTTAAAGAAGCGCTGCAAGATTCGGACCTGGGAGTGCGCCGGGCGGCTATTTGGGGGTTGACCCAATTGGAAGAGCCGTGGGTGGTGGAACTATTAACCAAAGTGGAGCGAGATGATAAGGAGTGGATTGTCCGTTCGGCGGCCAAAGAGGCCCGGCAAGAGATTCTCGCTCGCCGAGAGCCGTTCCCGTGGCGGCCGCTAGAAGCCGCCGATCTCCCCTGGGTAGCTGAATGGAGCCGCCAGCCTGCTGGTGAGGGGGTGGCTTTGACCGGGCTGCTCATTGAGACAATGCGCCGGGCTAACAAACCGTCTGTCCGGGCCGCGGCCGCGCTCACCCTCGGTCATCTGGCGGCCAAAGAAGGGGTCGGGCCACTCCAGCAAGCGTTACAAGAACCCCACACCGAACTGGTCGAAGCCGCCTTCGCCGCCCTCGGCCAAATCCGCCGGGCCTATGGGGGGAGTGAGTGGTGAGATGACACGAATGAGCAGGATTAACCGATTTTTACCAACCTGTCCAATCCGTTCATCCGGCCCATCCGTCTTTTATCCTATGGGCAGCGGCCGGACGGCGCGGGTTTAATTTCGTCACTAAGCGCCGCTACAGTTCCGCGCCATCTCGCCCCACTCCATGTTTGACACCCTTACTTCTTGGGATAACTTGCTTTTAGCTTATAGCAAAGCCAGCCGCCGCAAGCGGGGGCGGGGCAATGTAGCGGCCTTTGAATACCGATTGGAAGAAAATTTGTGCCAGATGCAGCAGGAGTTACAAAGCCAGAGTTACCGCCCTGGTAAGTATACCAGCTTTTTCATCCACGAACCTAAAAAACGGCTGATCAGCGCGGCCGCTTTCGAGAATCGGGTAGTGCATCATGCCCTGTGCAACCTGATTGAACCGCTGTTTGAGCGCACCTTTATTGAAGATAGCTACGCCAACCGGATTGGCAAAGGCACCCATAAAGCCAGAGACCGCTGCCAGGCGTTTGCCCGCCGCTACCGCTACGTGCTGGCCTGTGATATCCGCCAATTTTTCCCCAGCCTGGATCATGCCATTTTGCGCGGTCAGTTGGCCCAGAAGATTAGCGATGACCGGGTGTTGTGGTTGATAGACCAGATTTTAGCCAGCGGCGAACGGGTATTGAGTGAGCAGTATGATCTGGTTTATTTTCCTGGTGACAATTTGCTGACCGTAATGCGGCCGCGGGGCCTGCCCATTGGCAACCTGACCAGCCAATTTTGGGCCAATGTATACCTGAACCGATTTGACCACCTGGTTAAACGACAGCTGCGCTGTCGGGGGTATGTGCGCTACGTGGATGATTTTTTACTCTTTGCCGACGACAAAGAGACGCTGTGGGGGTGGAAAAAAGTGATCGAAGCAGAGATGGCCGCCCTACGACTCACCATCCATCCGGGGGCACAGCCCCATCCGGTGACCGAGGGGGTTCCTTTTTTAGGCTTCCACATTTTCCCGGACAAAAGACGGCTCAAACGGCGCAAGGGGATCTATTTTCAGCGCAAATTCCACCGCCTCATCAAACAATACGCCGCCAAAGAGATTACCCTGGATCAACTAAACCGTTCCGTCAAAGGCTGGGTCAACCATGTCCGCTTCGGTAACACCATTGGGCTGCGTAAAAAACTGTTAAGCCGTACCCGCCTACCTCGCCAACTATAGACCTTAAGATACTGATTTTGGCTAGGGGCTGGCCTTGTACCTGCCCCTACAGTTAGTCTCACGCCACGAAATCCCAAAGACCCTCTTTTTCTTGAAAGTTATGTAACATCTCAATAAAACGTGTAACCTGCGGAAGGTTTGGACCAAGGATCTGACCAATATAGCAACCTGCCGAAGGTTCGCCCCCAATTATTGAGAAGATACAAAGTTATGACATAAACCCCCATCCGTTCATCCCACCCATCCGTGTTCCCCCCTATCCGTGTTCCCCCCCATCCGTATTCCCCCCCATCCGTATTCCCCCCTATCCGTGTTCCCCCTTATCCGTGTTCCCCCTTATCCGTGTTCCTTCCATCCGTGGCTGCTTTCATCCGTTCATCCCCCCTATCCGTGTTCCCCCTTATCCGTGTTCCTT
>JAHDWJ010000085.1 GCA_023384415.1 Anaerolineae bacterium | reverse complement strand
CGACCACGCTGCAAGTCGCTGCTTCCGTCCTCGGCGCGGTGGCCTGGATGATTCCCCATCCCAACGAAGGAGTCAACGTGCCCGACAATTTGCCCCACGAGGACGTACTGGCGGTGGCAAACCCCTATCTTGGCCCCTGCCCCTCGGTGCAGACAGACTGGACGCCGCTGAAAAACCGGGTGGACTTATATGCCCGTTACGGCCGTCCGCGCCCCGCCGATGAGGATGTGTGGCAATTTGAGACGTTTTTAGCGTGATGGGTGATTGGCGATGCTCGGGGATTTTAAAGCTACGGCTGGTGTCCCCGTCGCCCGGCATGGCAAACGGTGGGGTTTGCTGGCTAAGGATGGCGTTGAGCGATGCGGTCGAATTGGGCTTGGGTGATCATGGGGCCTGATGGGGTCTGAAAAAAGAAGTTCAACTTTTGAGAAAAGTTGAACTTCTGAAAGCAGATTACGGCCGTAACCCCTCTGTGAACAAGTTAGGGCAGGTAGGATGGTAGGGTTTCTCACTAAAGTAAGAGTGCCACTCTTCCGATGTTAAATTTCGTGACAAACGGCTGCACGCTTCAGCAATGAGGTCATCAGCTTGCCAGCGCCACAGGTAGACGTTTGTGTAATAGTCTTGTATTAATAGATGTTTACCATCAGGACTAAAGGTGACTGTATACAGGTAATCACCATACACGATCCGGTCAACTAACCGTTTTTCGATTACGTCCCAAATCATCACCGAGCTATCATAGTACCCTTCCGCGGCGAACGCCAGATAACGGCCATCTGGACTAAACGCCAGCTCCTTGATATCACCGGGCTGAGACAAAGTGATAATTTCCGTCTGGTTTTCTAAATCCCAAACAGACAGATAGCCAGAGGAGAATTTGCCACCGGCAATGGCTAAGTGACGGCCGTCTGGGCTGTAGACAATTTCGTCGGCCGCAAAAGTCAGGGGAAAAGTGATTAGCTCCTCTCCGGTTGGCAGCGCCAAAACTTTAGCCAATGGGGTATTGTCTGGGGACAACCCTATTCCAGCTACGTGACGGCCGTCTGGACTGAAAACAATCTGCTGAAAGAGACCGGCTAAAGGCAAAACCTGTTGCCCGGTCCGCACCTCCCAGACGCCAGCCGATGGCGATCCTATCGAATTGTAACCGGCAGCGGCTAGATAACGGCCGTCTGGGCTGAAAGACATACCCAGATAACCAATGTCTTCAATGGTAGCCACTTCTTCCCTGGTAGCCGTTTCAAAGATATGAACGGTATCTGTGTAGGTTGCATTCACATAGGCAAAATAAGCGCCGTCACGAGTAAATGCGCCATGTATTACATTTTCATCCGTAGTCGTTGTTGTGGTTATCACCGCCGTTTCAGTAGCCACGTACCAAAGGCGGGCAACTGGTAGGGCGCGTGGCAGGGAACCACTGCCCACCAGCAAGTATTGGCCATCCGGGCTAAAGGCGAGTGTGTTAATCGAGTACCCATGATCCAGCCTGCCAATTTCACTGCCTGTAGCCACGTCCCACAAATGGACAAACGGACTTTGCCCGCCAGTAGCCAGCACATTTCCATCGGGACTGAAAGCTATTGTGTCAATCCTGCGTAATTCGTCGTGATGTCTGAGATGTCTTTCTGTTTGACCCACATCCAGATTCCACAAGTTTGCCACGGTTTTCTCATTTTGATAGTCGGAGTGGACAACTATCAGGCCATGCCCATCAGAAGTGAACGCAATTTGCGAATAGGGATGGGCAAGCCCGATGCGAGCAACTTCCTGAAAATTTGATGTATCCCAAACCCGTACCACCTTTTTAATAGCAACCGCAAAGTAACGGCCGTCCGGGCTAAATGCCAGGTCATTGGCTGCTTCCTCCAACGTCAGGCACAGCGAGCCTGTCTCCACGTCCCATACATTCACATTGTTGTAGCCAAACACTAATCCGCTTGTTCCCCCTTCCTGGCTGGTTGCCGCCAGAAAACGCTCATCCGAGCTAAACGTGAAGAGCGTCGGAAATCCAGAGTATCTGGGAAACTGTAAAGGCACTGCCTCACCTATCTCTAAAGGCAGGATTTGGTTGCCATCTACAAAATAACTACTCAATGGACTAAATGATGAAAATGACGAATTAAACCTGAGATCATCAACGCTGGTTTCGATCTTGCCCGTATTGCCGGTGAGCAGGTTAGTTCGTTCAATCCCATTGTTGATAGTATAAACCGCCTGCCCGTCTGGACTGAAGACGAAAGCATAATTTGTCACCGGTTTTCTTAGAACCTCATTGCCGCTCTCAATATCCCAAAGCTGGAATATAAGGTCCTCATTTTCGTGACCAATATGGCCCAGTTGGGTGTCATCGGGACTAAAGGCAAAGTTCCCAGTGTAAAGACCAAGGTTTTGTAACATCACAGCACCGGTCATCACATTATGAACAGAAACGGTACGGTTTAGAAGATCTGCGATGGCAGCATAGTTTCCGTTGGAACTCAAGATGAAATGAGTAGCGGAATCTACATCCAGGCGGGTTATGGGTTCACCTGTGCGGGCGTCAAAAATTTGAACGCTTTCATCTTCGACATATTGACCGGCTATAAAACGGCCGTCGGCGCTATAGGCAAAATTGTAGAACCGGGACCGGGGCACATTGAAGATTTGGGCTTCATACCGGGGTAACAACAAAAGGACATCCCGCAATACCTGAATGGTATGTTCATCCCAATAGCTTTGTACAGCTTCAATTGCCAGCAGCGCGCTGCGCTCAATTTGGGCCGGCTGCTCATTGAGCAGCAGCGCTGCTTCCAAAGCCAGTCGATGCGCCTGTTCCTTTGGCGCAACATTTACCAGCAGAGCTTCGGCCGTGGCCCGTAAAGCAGATTCATATACGGCCGTTGCCTCAGCCGCTATCATTCCCGCCTGCCATTCTTCTACCTGAGTTTCCATAGTGGCCCGGCGTTGGCTTTCGGCAACGGCCGTGTTTTCTGCCGCCAATGCATATGCTTCCGCTGTGGCGCGTAAGGTCGTCTCGGCCACGGCCGTGGCCTGGGCATTCCTCGCCTGAGATTCAGCTTCTATCCTGATGCGAAAGAGCGTCTCGCGTTCACGCAAAGCATTAAAGGTGAAAAATAGGGAAATGATAAGAGCGACAATTAACACTGCCAGAGCATATCGCTTCATCTTGAGTAACCTTCTGGCTGCGGCCAGTATCCCCACCGCGCTGCCTGGCCCGGTTTAGGTCGGTTCAAAAAGATTGAACCAATCTCCATCAACTATGGTGGAAATTGTAACCCGTTCCCCCCCACAGGCAACAAAAGTGATAGGTGACCAGAGCAACCTCACACATCACCTATCACGCCTATTGCGTCAGTCCTTTGGTTTTGACGTAAGTGCGGATGGAGGCGCCGGACACGGCCGTCAGTGACCGCTGCCACACATCCTCCTCCACCCCAAAT
>JAHDWJ010000045.1 GCA_023384415.1 Anaerolineae bacterium | reverse complement strand
TACGTTTTTCGTCACCTGGATTACGTTGGACGTAAGGTGAATTACGTTTCAACGTCATCTCTTTTTTTAACTTCGAACCCTCTAGTGAAAATTGATTTCACCATTGGTACTAACCAATACACTAATACACTAATTACCAGCGGCTAGATTAAAAAACGCCAGACTCAAGTCATCTACGAACAATAATTTCACCCAGCTGGATTTCATCTCCCAGGCGGGTACCGGTGAGTGGGTCGTACCAGCCAACGACTAGCTGATACAGACCAGGGGCAAGGTCGGCAGGGGTGATCTCATGTCGGTCGGGGACGAGCTCGCCGGGGAGCCACCAGGAAGTGGGATACCAACCGGCCAGGGGTGGGCCATCGCCAGCGAAGCTGTTTTGCCCATCAGCCGTCCGAAAATGGATGAAGACGGTGTAATCAGTCGTGACCGGCTGGTTAAGCTGCCAGGTGAGGGTCATGGCCTGGGTCTGACCGATGATCCAGGTATCTGGTAGGGTGTACTGCGCCAGGGTGATGGTTGGCTGGTCTGCGGCCGCGTCCCCAATCACCGTACTTTCCGCCTGCAACCGCACCATCCCGGCAAAGGTCGTCGTCAGAGGGGGGCCATCGGCCCCATAGGCTGGCAGCCGCTCCCCCTGCTCATCCAGCCAGAGCAGCTCAATCTGATACACCCCGGTCTGGGCCAGATCAGGGGGAACAGCCACCCCCATCGTTTCACAATAAACCTGGCCGGGCAACCATTGGCTGGTCAGCCGTCGCCCCAAATCTGGATAGCTTTGTCGCCGGGTCACCACCCGGTTCTCTGCCCCCACCAGTTGGTAAGCGACAGCGTACAATCCATCCGTGGGCACCCCCGTTTGCCAGCAGCTTTGCAGGCGCAGCGTCTCCCCGGCCCGGACTGAGCGGCTTTGGGGGGTAAGGGTCAGCAGTTGGACAAAGTCGCCATAATGCCAGCCAATGGGGGGCTGTTCGGCCAAAACCTGCTCCTGGGCAAGCGGCCGCGAGGGAAAATAAGCCGGGTAAAGGAGCAGCCAGGGAGCCGCCAGAGTCAAAAACAGGGCCGGTCCCCAGGCCACCATCGCCAGCCGGGGATGCCAGGCATACCAGCCGGTGACCAACAGCACGGCGGTCGCACCCAAAGCCGGAAAGAGCAGCCGTCCGTGTGGGGCCGTCACCTGGCGCATCCACCCCTCCAGGGCCACCCCTTGCACCAGCAGGGCTATCAGTAGGAGAAACAATAGAAAAGGGCGGCCGCGTTCTCTTTTCGCAGAACGGCCATGAATGGAGGGAACACGGGTAGATATAGGGGTATATGGCCATATGCTCCTACCCAACCCAAACGCCGCGGCCGCCAGCCATAACCAGCCCAGCCCATATACCCACCCAGGGAATTTAATGTTACCCCAACCAAAGGCTGCCCAGGTTGAATCTACCACTTCCCCCCATTGGGCCAACGGGTTATGGCGTTCCAACGGGATGTCACAATAGGCCCAGGGGGCATAACAGTGAACTTCGGTGCCCAATGGGGAGCCATAGAGCCACCAGACCCGCCCATACCACCAGCCAGCCACCAGCCCAAATCCCAGAGCAATCCACCCACCCCAAAGCAAGCTCTCCCGCCCATATCGCCGCCAATCGCCAGCCGCTAGCGGCCAACCGTCAACAACCAACCGCCAGCCGCCCACCGCCAGCCCAATCGGGACGCCCAGGAGCAAGGCGTTGCTTTTGCTCAGGGCAGCCAACCCCCACAGCACCCCTAACCCCAAGAGGCGCGGCCCGGTCGTCCCCTGCCGGATGAGCCGGGCCAACTGCCATGAGGTAGCCGTACTCAACGCGGCCGCAAGCATATCATTGCTCACCACACTGCTCAGAAACAGCACTTGCGGGGTAAAAGCAACCAACGCTGCGGCGGTTACCGCCAGCCGGGGCTTTTCCGGCCAAATTTCCCGCGCCAGGGCAAAGGTAAAAACAATAGTGAGCCAGCCCGCCAGCAGAGAAATACCCCGCGCCCCTGCCAGTGAGAGCCAGCCACCGGTCAGCGGCCGCGCTCCTTCATACACAGCCACCATTTTATTATCTGGCACCGTGCCTGGGGCCGCCGAAGGGAAATATGGGTTAGGCTGGAAATGGGCTGGGGGATTGTCTACCCCCCACAAAGCCGCCGGGATAGCTGCCAACAAGTAGTAGAGGGGGGGCTGCCCTGCTTCTTGCTGCACATTGGTTTGCCACGCGGCCGCGCCCTGGGGGGGGAAGGTACGCTCCTCAACCAGCCAGACGACATACGCCCAATGCTGCGGCCCATCCGGTCCCTCAAAAGGGGGAATCAGCCACACATACACCCCCCACAACAAGGTAAAAATTAGCAGCAAGGATAACAGAGGGTAACGGGTCATGGGAGGGGCGAGTGGCAAGTTTGCGAGTGGGCGAGTGCCAGGTAACTCGCAAACTCGCTTTACCTCTGATAACGGTAAAGGGTAAATTGAGCGATAGTCGTCTCCAGCTGGTAATCACGCTGCAAGAAATCATACAGCGGCCCAAACTGCTGTAATATGGTCCAGGAATCATCTTCGGTACCCGTCAGGTTGGGCTGGGCATCAAACTGAGCCACTAGAATCATCGCTGGCGGTTCAGCGATTAGCTCTATCACCACCTGCTCCCGGTAACTGTCCCAGCCAAATTGGGGAAACAGAGGAAAGTTATAAATGAAGCGGGAAGCAGACCACCGCTGGCTCAAAAAATAGATACCAGGCTCAAACCCCCAGATAAAAATTTTGTCATCCGGGTTGGTGTGCTGGCGTAAATAGTCAGCCAGTTCCAGGTTAGCCCGCGAGGAAAAAACCCCCCAGCCATACGCCCCGAAATCGTTGCCCCGCTGGTACTCATCCAGGCTTCTCTGGCCAGTGACAAGCTGCCAGACTGTCTGGTAACGGAGCAAAAAATTGCCATGTCGGTAAGGAGAAGCCGAGGCTAACCAAAGCCAAAACAAAACGGCGGCCGCCAGGGTGTATGGGGCCACCCGCTGCCCGGCTAATGGTAGACGCACCAACAAAGGGCGCAGCCATGCCGCCACCTGGCTTACCCCGTATGTTATGATGAGAGCCTGCACCGGTAGCAGGGGGAGAAAATGGTAGTAGTAATATTTGTTTTGTAGGACGAGGTGGATGAACGCGGCCGCGCCCCACAACCAGAGGATGACCAGCCCCAGGGGAAACGGGGGCCGGGTAGCGGCCATGCGCCAGCGAACCAGGGTCACTATTAATCCTACTGCGGCCGCGCCCCAAAGATAAACAAATCCCCGTAAATGGGGGCTGATCTGCCAGATATGGCTAAACAGGGTAAGGCTGTAAGCCCAATACCCCTCAGCGGGCACAAAGCCAGCATTGTACTGAGGGATATACCCGGATTGAATTTGCCAGAAGGCGGCCAGGCTGCCCCGAAAGGTCAGCCAGAAGATGAAAATAAGCCAGGGCAAGGCAAACCCGGCCAGGATCAACCCCGACGCCCGCAGTAAGTCAACAAACGATTCGCGGCCGCGTTCCACTCCTTTGCTTATCCAGAGCAGCCCCAATAAAAAGGGGAGCAAAATACCAATCGGATATTTCAGCAGTACCGCGGCCCCCAGCCCCAACCCCACGCCCAACCAGCTCACCCTCGCACCCCTGCGCCGCGTTTCCCACTCTCGCCATCCCCGCCCAAAACAGTAGACCGCGGCCGCTGCTGGCAGGTTAATGAACCCATCCGTCTGAGCCGAGTGCCAGAAATCGGTGGCAAAATAAAAAACAGCATAGAGTGCGGCCGCCAGCCACCCCATCCCTTTGTCTCCCCACCACTGCCGGGCTACCGCCAGCAGCAGCAGAGCCGTGATTCCCTGCCACAGCCAATCCCACCAACGAATGGCCATCATATCCCGGCCAAAAAGCAGGAGCGCGGCCGCGTGCAGGAGATGGGTGAGGGGGGGTTTAACGTTGAACACATGTTCATAGATACGTTCACCCCGTAGGAACGCGGCCGCGATATACGCATACTCGCCCTGATCCTTACCAAACGGATAAAATAAGGATGGCAGTCCGGTCAGCAGCAGCAGAAACAGCACCAGGGCCACCTCAACCGTCAAAAAACGCCCCCCCGGGGAACGTAACCACCCTATGTCTGTACCTGTATGCTGCTGCGCCATGCCCAAAAGTGTATTACTTCCCGCCACCCGCCGCAAACGGGCGCCGTGAGCAGTGAGCAGTGAGCAGTGAGCAGTGAGCAGTGAATAGTGATAGCTCGAAACTAGAAACTCAATGCCCCCCTACCCCATCCCGGCTGAGGAATGCCGACACGAAATTGAAATTCAGAGGTCCCGCTTCATTGCTGCGGCCGCGCCCGTATTTACCGTCGCTGAGGCCAGAGCATTCATCCAGCGGATCCGGGCAGAACATGCCCAGGCCAGCCACAATGTGCCCGCCTTTTTGGTTGGGTTTGGCCCCGCCGTCACGGCCCACTACCATGACGATGGCGAACCATCGGGCACAGCCGGCCGCCCCGTACTGACCGTTCTCCAGGGCAGTGGGCTGGGGGATATTGCCGTTGTGGTCACTCGCTATTTTGGGGGAATCAAATTAGGCACGGGCGGGCTGGTCCGGGCTTATACGGAAGCCACTCAGGGGGTGCTGGCCATTCTCCCCCGTGCCCAGAAAATCCCCACCCATACCATCATGTTGGTTTACCCGTACAACTACATTGAACGGATTCGCTTGCTGGTGGTACGGCATCGCGGCCGCATTGTCGAAGAACATTTCGCCGCTGATGTCACCCTCACCGCCCAATTCAGCACCAGGCAGTTCCCCCCGTTCCAGGACGCCCTGCGTGAACTCTCCCACGGCACCCTGGCCGCCGAAATTATTACGACGGAAGAAGCGATTATCAGGCTGCCAACCCCAGAGGAATGACAAAAATACTCATCAAGGTCATAAAGTTATCGCTCCTTTAATACCTTACGAGTCAACTTCTTGTAGAAAAAATAAGACCTGATCCACAGATGACGCAGATTATCACCGATGGCTTAAAAATCTGTGTCCATCTGTGACATCTGTGAATAAATCTTTTCTGGCTTGTCCAGGTTAGGGATTTAGCGGTTGACATCAGATGTGGGAGCTGGCCTTAGCGTTCACCCAATTACAACCGTTTTGTAATGGCCTCGGCGGTCTTTACCCTCTAAAATTCTTACCTGTCCCTGTGCTGTACATTGGTTCGTAAAATTGAGGCCGATCCTGAACAACCATTGCCGAGTCATGCCGGGCAAGGGTAAATAATTTCCTTCTCCAATCCTTACAAGGGGTGAATCATGCGCTTGCAACTTTCCCGCACCTATCTTTTTATCACAGTTGCCTTTTTAGTGTTTGCGGCCGCTGCCTGGTTAACCTGGCCCGTCTTTGCCGCTAACGAACAAGTACGTGGTGAACTCAACGGCTGGGGGGCAACCACCTGGTCTATGGGTAACAGTTTAGGCGGAACTTTTATCCATACGACAGGTCAGATCAGTGATAGCAGCGACCCATTTAGTGAGTTTAAATTTTTCAAAGATAGCAATCAATGGTTTAGTAATGGAAGCACGGTTACATTTGCCCAAATCTTCGGCAGCATGAACAGCAGCACCGGGCCAAACATGGCCTTTAATCATCTTCAGAATCGCTATTATGTCTTCAAATGGAATGGCACAGATAGGGGAGTCATCTTTCAATTAACCGCCGCACCCGCCACAATTACCGCCGTTAATCGCTCACCAGCAATCCCAACCGATGTAGATACGGTTACCATTACAGCTACGACCAATACCACGCCCCCTACCGAACAGGCGGTATGGCTGCGTTACGCGCTTAACAACAATTGGGGCAGCTCTACGGTCGTGAAAATGAGCGGCAGTGGTACCAGTTATACTGCCGATATACCCGCCCAAACCGCCGGAACATTGGTGAGTTACTATATCTTTACTTCTGGAGACGTGGCTTCCATTGCCGGCGGCGATGCTGATCTGATGACCATTACTTATGATACGAATGGGGGCAGCAACTACAGTTATACCGTAACCTCTGGCTCCCCAACCACCCTGACAGACGCCCGCGCCATCTGGTTAGAAACAGGAGTGATTGCCTGGAATGGGGCTAGCGGCAGCAGCTACCGCCTGCTTTATGATCCCGATGGCGATATGGTGCCGGCCGTCGCGGCCGCGACTCCCTGCACCTTTCCCCTCACCGTCCCCTGCTCTGTCACCTTGAGCCAGAGCGGCACCATCTCCGGCTATTACAAGAACCCCAACGCGGCCGGCCTCATCCGCCTGATTAACAGCCTGACCAATGACCAGGCTAAAGCGTTAGCACGAGGTCAGTTGGCCGTAGCCCGCTACGACGGGGGTGGCAACCTGCTCCAGATTAGTGGGGTACAGTTACAGAGTGTGCTGGATTATCTCTACGTAGATAACGGCGCGGCCGCGGCCGCCAGCCTCGGCGTCAATTACACCGGCACCATTCCCACCGTGCGCGTCTGGGCCCCCACCGCCCAATCCGTCACCCTGCGCCGCTACGCTGACGCCACTACCACCAGTTATACCACTCATGCCTTGAGCCGGGATGACAGCAGCGGGGTTTGGAGCATCACCGGAGATAGCTCCTGGGATCGGCAATTTTACCTGCTTGAGGTGACCGTCTATGTGCCCAGCCTCAACAGCGTCACTAACAACCTGGTCACTGACCCATACGCCGTCAGCCTTTCTACTGATAGCCTGCGCTCCCAGTTTGTCAATCTGGATGATAACGACCTCAAACCAACCGGCTGGGACAGCTTAAGCAAACCACCCCTGGACAACTTTGAAGACATCGTTATTTACGAGATGCACATCCGCGATTTCAGCATCAACGACACCAGCGTCATCACCCAACATCGCGGCACGTATACCGCCTTCACCTATGATGGCAACGTCCAACCGTTATCAGCTGGGATGGACCACCTGCTGAAGTTGCAAAATGCTGGCCTCACCCACGTCCACCTGCTGCCCACCTTCGACATCGCCTCCGTGCCCGAAGCGACCATTACCCGCACTGTCTGGGCTAACCCGACCGGTTACGGCCGCGAATCAGATCAGCCCCAGGCCATCATCAGCCATACCCGCGCCATTGACGGGTTCAACTGGGGGTACGACCCCTTCCATTACGGCGTCCCCGAAGGAAGTTACAGCACCGACCCCAATGGGGAGCAGCGTATCCTGGAATTCCGGGAGATGGTGCAGGTGCTGAACCAGAACGGGCTGCGGGTGGTGATGGATGTGGTGTATAACCATACGGCCGCGTCCGGGCAATGGGATAAATCAGTCCTGGACAAGGTGGTGCCTGGCTATTATCACCGGTACACCAGCACCGGAGCCCTTTACACCTCATCTTGCTGCGATGACACCGCCAGCGAATACGCCATGTTTGAGAAGCTGATGATTGATACCCTCATCCGCTTTGCCACCGATTACAAAATAGATGGCTTCCGCTTTGACCTGATGAACCTGCACACCCGACAAAATATGCTCAACGTGCAGGCGGCCCTCAATGCCGTTGACCCAGACATCTACCTGTATGGTGAGGGGTGGACTTTCGGTTCAGCCCAGGAAAAAGGGTTGACCTCCTGTCCCCACTGCTTCGCTGATAAATATAACATGGGAGGGGCGGGCATTGGCCTGTTTAATGACATCATCCGAGATGCCGCCCATGGGGGGTACAACCAGGATACGCTGCAAATCCGTCGCCAGGGGTTTATCAATGGTCTGAGCTACGATTGGAATGGTTACTTTTACGACAACCGTTCCCAGAGTGATTTGCATAACAGCATGAATACGCTTCGTTCTGGACTACGAGCCAGCGGGGCGGATTGGAGCGGGGCCGGCAGCCCGTTCGCCTTTGACCCGCAAGAATCTATGCCTTACGTCTCTAAACATGACAACGAGACGCTGTTTGATCAAAATGTGTTCAAAATGCCAACCACGACCACGATGGCTGAACGAGTACGGGCGCAAAATATGGGGCTGAGCCTGGTTGGCCTCTCTCAGGGAGTGCCGTTCTTCCACATGGGCAGCGATATTTTGCGCTCTAAATCGCTGGACCGGAACAGTTATGACTCTGGGGATTGGTTCAACCGGGTTTATTGGGATTACAGCCATAACAATTTTGCTGTGGGGCTGCCCCCAGCGTGGGATAACAGCGGCCGCTGGGGGATTATGACCCCCCACTTGTTGGATACCAGCCTGGACCCAACCACCAGCGACATGCTGTTCGCGGCCGCGCATTTCCGGGAAATTCTCCGTATCCGCCAAAGCTCCCCCCTGTTCCGCCTCACCACCATGGCCGCAATAAACAGCCAGGTCTCCTTCTACAACGGCAACAACGCCCAGGATGCCCTCATCGTTATGGGCATCGCCGACAATGGGCCAATAGACCTGGACCCCACCTATGAAACCATCCTCGTCTTCTTCAACGCCAACAAATTCCCCCAAACCTTCCTCATCAGCGGGGCCACCAACTTTAGCCTGCACCCGGTTCATACCGATGGTGTAGACGATGATCCGGTGATTACTGGTGGGGCTACCTTTAATCCTGGCACCGCCACTTTCACCATCCCTGCCCGGACAACCGCCGTGTTTGTCTCGCCCGATCTCATTGCCACCCCCAGCACCCTGGATTGGGTGGGGTTGATGTGGCCCCGTGGCGGGGTCGCCCACCCGATTAACGAAGGCAGCTTTGCCCCCAGCGGTTTTGATGTGTATGTCCAGGTATATGAAGCCGGTGTGACCCCAGGCGGTGGGCAAGGGGGGAACATCGAATGTTTTCTCCACTGGGGAGAGTATGGTCAACCCTGGAATGACATCCCCATGGTTTACAACACCGACATCGGCAACAATGATGAATACCGGGGCACCATTCCCCAGGCCACCCTCAACGCCTTGCCGCCGGGCAGTTACGGCTTTACCACCTATTGTAAGAAAATGAATGAAAGCGGCCGCTACTGGAAGTTAGATAGTTATGATAGCGGCAATCCAGCCAACACCGACCAGGGAGATGGGCTAATCACCATCATCCCGGCCACCACCCTCTACCCGGCTCCGGTTGGCGGGGTCTTCGTCCATTTGTTTGAGTGGCCCTGGGCCGATGTGGGCCGGGAATGCACCTTCCTGGCCGCCAAAGGGTTCACGGCCGTTCAAGTTTCTCCCCCCAATGAGCATCTCGTGCCCGCCGCCAACCAGGGAGGGAATCCGGCGGCCCAATTCCCCTGGTGGGCGCGGTATCAGCCGATCACCCACCTCCCCAGCACCCTCACCAGCCGCAGCGGCAGCCTGGCCGATTTCCAGGCCATGATCACCGCCTGTAACGCGGCTGGGGTAGATGTGTATGTGGACGCCGTGATCAACCACACCGCTTACAACGAAGTAGGCAATCCCCCCCAGGGAACGGCAGGAACGCCCTATAACAATGGCTTCCCCAACCCCACTACCCGTTTCTACGGCAGCCAATACGGGGCGAGCAACTTCCATGCTGATTGTAATATCAACAGCTACGCTGATCGGTATCAGGTACAGCGGTGCAAGCTGTCTGGCCTGCCCGACCTGGACACTGGCTCTGCTTATGTGCAGGGGCAGCTTACCGCTTACCTGCAAGCTCTGCTGGACATGGGGGTCAGAGGGTTCCGCATTGACGCTTCTAAACATATTGCTGCCCATGAGCTGGGGGCGATTGTGGGCGGCTTGACCTTGCCGGGGGGCGGCCGGCCGTTCATTTACCATGAAGTGATTGATTACGACAGCAGCGAACGGATCCGAGATTGGGAATACACTCCCCACGGGGCCGTTTCGGAGTTTGAGTACAGCATCTCGGCGATGGGCTACCACTTCAACTGTGGCGGCTTCATCAGCAATTTACAAACCGTGCCCACCTTCAGCAATATGATGGCTTCCCAGTTCGCCGTCGTCTTCACCGATAACCATGACAACCAGCGGGGGCATGGGCCAGGCGGGGCGTGTATCGTAGACCACCGGGATGGCCGGGTTCACCTGCTGGCCAATATCTTCACCCTGGCTTATCCTTATGGCTACCCAATGCTGACTTCCAGCTACTATTGGACAACCAACCCCAACAGCCAGGACGGGGACAGCCTGGGGCCCCCCAGCAGCAATGATGGGGGTACGACCTGGGGGCCAGGGTTGGGACCAGACACCCGCCCGGTGTACAGCGTAGGCCAGACGGCGGGGGAGTTTCCGGCTAACTGCTCTACCAATTACCCCAATGACCCCCTGAACAGCAGTAATTTGGGCCAATGGGTGTGTGAACATCGGCTTGACGCCCTGGCCAATATGGTCCTATTCCGCCAGGTAACCGCGGGCGAAACTCTCACTAACTGGCAAAATATCGGCGGCGCACCGGGCAACCATATCGCCTTTGGCCTGGGGGGTAAAGGGTTTGTCGCCATTAACCGGACTGGGGCGGATGCGACCACAACGTACAGTACCAGTATGCCGGATGGGGTGTATTGTGATGTGATAAGTGGGGAGCGCACAGCGGATGGCTCTGCCTGCACCGGCAACACGGTCACCGTCAGTGGCGGTCAGATAACCTTATACACCCTGACCAGCATGAATGCGTTGGCCATTCACGAACGATCTTTGATTGGTGTACCCCAGTTGGCGGCCAGCCAGAATGTTAATCTGACGATAAATGGCAGCAACCTGGTCACGGCCACGCTGCTCACCCATGATGGCTTCGCTGTGCCTAGCCGCCCGATTAGTTTCACCTTATTGAGCGGTCTGGGGAACCTGTCGGCCATTATGGGGACGAGCAATAGCAGTGGGCAGGCGGTGGTACAGTATAATGGGCCGAATACGGTTACGATTGGGATTGTAGCGACCAGCTACGCGGCCGCAAACGGGCAAATTTACGAGGTCCTGACCGCCGTTTATGTGGGCTATCGGGCTGAGGTGACAGATTTGTATGTGGGCCGCCTACCCGTCGGCCCGGTTACGGTGAGTCTGGGCAGCACCATCACCATTACCAAACAGGGGGTCGGCACCCCCCTCCTTACCCTGGCAATTTTTGACGGTAACCCCCAATCCTCGCAGCAAGGGGGCAGTGAAAAATCCGCTTTTGTGGATTTGCATCTGCCTGAGGCGACGGGGGTAACGGAGATAGCTGTTGAGATTGTCTGTACTATCCTGTGTGATAGTTTTGATACCGTGTGGTGGGGCAATCCCGTGAGTGGGGTATGGACACCGGTTGCCAATGCCGGGGTAAATTTCCAGGGCGACCGGGTGACGTTCACCCTGGACAGCGGCAGTACGCCTGATCTGAGCCAGCTGGCTGGGACGCCGTTTGTGGTGAGCAATGCCACACCAACGGCGGTGACGCTGCGAGGGATGAACGCGGCCGCAGGCCCCCTGCTCTGGCCTATTTTGTTTTTGCTCCTGGCTGCGGCCGCGACTTTGCTCCTGCTGCAACGCCAGGGAATAAATGAGAGATTGAGTTGATCCACCGATGGACACAGATTTTCATAGATGGTTCTAAAAATCTGCGTTCATCTGTGACCTCTGTGGATCAATCAAAAGGAGTTTGTTTTGGCACGTTGGCTGCTGCTTTTGTGGGTGGGAATAGTGGTGATTTTAGGGGGATGCCAGGTGCGTGAGGAGATCGCGGCCGCGTCCCCTACCCCTCTCACCCTTACCACTACTCCCGCACCAGCAACAGCCACCCCGGTAATCGCTCCCCTGGTGGTTGCCACCTTCACCCCCGTTCCCACAACCACCACTGCCCCCTTGCCAACCCCATCCCCTGCGCCAACAGCCACACCGCGGCCGCTGGTGCGCGTCGCCTTACCCACTACCTGGGCCTCTCTGGAGCCATTCATCCTGGCCGACAATCCCGACAATGACCAATGGCAGTGGGCCGTCATTATCACCGATGATCCAGAAGCGGTGAATCCCCACCTCAGCCTGGTGCCTGGAGAGTTTGATGTGCCAGTTGGGACCATACCCCTGGCTGTAGCGGTGCCGTTCACCCACCGCTGGGAAACGGTAGATGGGACCACGGCCCAAAACATTCTGGCCAGTGGGCATGAACTGGCCCAAATCATTCCCTGGCGGGAGATGAACCCCAGGCTGAAACCGCTGCGGGTAGATGGTCTGCTCCCTTCTGATGCCGGCTATCCCGTGCAACAAACGTGGAGCGTGTTGGCCGCTGACCGATATGAAGTGGCCGCTGAACGTTTGGCGGATTTGCTGCGGCCGCATTTCCCGGCTGATACTGTTGTTCACCTGGCGGCCGTTGGAGACATCATGCTCTCCCGCACCCTGGGCAACTACATCGCCGCCGGGGTGTTAGATTTTCCGTTCCGCTACGTGGTTGACTATCTGCTCCGGGCTGATTACACCGTCGGCAACCTGGAAACCGCCCTGGGAGATATTGGCGAGCCGGTGGCCAAGGCGTACCCGTTCCGCTCTCCGCCCGCTTCAGCTGAAGCGTTGGCCCTGGCCGGGTTTGATCTGGTGTCACTGGCGAATAATCATGGCATGGATTATGGGCCAGAAGCGTTGCGGCAAGGGATTGATCTGTTAACGCAAGCAGGGGTGGCTGTGGTAGGAGCCGGGTCGAATGCGGTTCAGGCGCAAGCTCCCCATATTGCTGAGGTGAATGGATTGACGCTGGCTTTTTTAGGCTATGTGCATGTGCCTCGTGAAGCCAGCACCGGTTTTGATGTGGAAACCTGGGATGCTGCGGAGTCAACGCCTGGCCTGGCCTGGGCGTATCCAGAACGGGTCCGGGAAGGGGTCGCGGCCGCGCTTCCATTGGCCGATCATGTGATTGTGATTTTGCATAGCGGCTTTGAGTATATTGAAGAACCGAGCGAACCCCAGGTTGCGGCCGCACGGGCCGCCATCGAAGCGGGAGCCACGTTAGTCATCGGCCACCATGCTCACATTTTGCAAGGGATTGAATTTTATCAACAAGGGGTTATCTTGTACGGGCTGGGCAATTTCGCCTTCAACATCACCGGCCCCCCAGAGACAGCTATTGCCAACATCTGGCTGGATAAAAATGGGGTACGCCAGATTGAACTCATTCCGGCAATGGTCACAGAAACAGGACAGCCTCGGCTGGCTCTCCCTTATGAAGCCGAGGCTATCTGGCAGCGGGTTTACTTTTTGACCACTATCCTCAACCCGGTACGGCCGGGTGACTAATTGTTGTCAGCCTGCATCTGTTGGAGTTGTTCTTCTAATTGGCGAATACGCTCTTCCGCGGCCGCAGCTCGCCGGGCCTCTGCTTCGGCTCGTTGGGCCTCTGCTTCGGCTCGTTGGGCCTCTACCTCGGCTCGTTGGGCCTCTGCCTCGGCTCGCCGGGCCTCTGCCTCAGCTCGTTGGGCCTCTGCCTCAGCTCGTTGGGCCTCTGCCTCGGCTTCGGTGGGAATAAGCACCCCATCTTTGTCATACCAGCGCAGCCATATCGCCTCTTCCTTCTGAAATACTCCGTGCCAGGTACCTAAATACCAGCCTAACTTCTGGCTCCAAAGCCAACCATGCTCATTAGGGCGGATAGGTACATACCCTTTGGTGGGGTGAAGTCGCCACCCCACTAAAGAATCGGGGTCAAATGGGTCATAACAAAAATATTCAGCCGTGCGGAAGGTACGCTCATAAAACTGCTTTTTTTCGTTCAAATCATAATCCGCCGTGCTGGGAGACAACAGTTCAATAATCACATCAGGGTAACGCCCCCCTTCTTCCCAGACAACCCATGATTGGCGTTGGTAACTACCATCTATGTCTAGAACAATAAAAAAATCTGGGCCGCGAAAACTTTTGCGCCGGGCAACCATCAAATCAAAATGGATAAACATATTACCACCGGCAAAAAAATCAGTTGACCCTTTGCGTCCTTGCTCAGTGGCATCAGCCAACAAGTTAATCTCTTTGCGATGGCGATGTGTTTCCAACTGTTCACCGTCCTCTGTAGGTAGCTCAAATTGTTCCAAAACAGCCGTTGGCGGGGCATAAGCTGATATGGGTAGACGAGGTTTGTCTAAAACCGGAGTCATTGTCATGGGCATTTCTCCCTATTACCTGCCGTTTCCTAAATTATGGTGGTTATGTATCTTCTCAGAAAATGGTAGCAGGTAATGTAGCACAACTTTCTTACTGGTGCGGGCAAGAAAGAATCTTGCCCTACAGCCCCAACGTATTGAGAAGTTACGTGGCTATTATAACATAAAATTAGGTGTCTTAGGCACCGGACGCTTTTCGGACGCCGGGGCAGTAAGCTCTGCATCTGATTTGTTGTGGCTCATAATGAGCCAGATTCACTCAAGTAAGGAGAGAAGCATGAAAAAGCAAAATCCCTGGTTTATGATTTTGATTGTCGTCTTGACTTTGGCTGCATTGGCCTGCACCTGCACCAGCAGCATTCCCAACATTGGGAGTGATAGTAGTGATAGTGGCAGCGACAGTGGGAATAGTGGCAGCAGCAATAGCGGTGATAGCAGCAGCGGTGATAGCGGCAGTAGTGGTAATAGTGGGAACAGCAGCAGTGATAGTGGCGGTAGCAGTGATAGCGGCAGCTCTGGTTCAGCCCGTATGGTACGTGGGCTGCCTGTGATGGGGGATGCTTCTAATCAATTCGATGTTGAGGCGATGGGGACAACGACTGTCAGTTTCAGTACCAAAAACTCCATTAGAGATGTTGTTGCTTTTTATAAGAAGGAAATCGGGGCAATGGGTTACAGTTTGCTTGCTGAAGCAGTTCAGGAGTCAGCCAATACCGCTGCTCTGACTTTTGAGACCAGTGACCGCTTTATTACCGTTGGGGTTGCCCCAGATCCCCTCAGTTCTGGCAGCCTGACGGTTGCTGTTTCTTCTACGCCTAAATAATGGCCTGACGCGGCCGCAATTGGCCAAGCCAAAACGAATTGCCCAAAACCCATTAAGCCAAAAGCCCCGGCAGTGATGTCTGCCGGGGCTTTTTTATGGGGCAGGTTTGCCCTGGTCAGAAAGGAATCTTGCTCTACGAATTAACGTCGGTGACTGATTCAGCCGGGGTGTGACGGAATGCCACTCCATATAACGCCAGCAAAGGCAAAAGTAGCATAACCACCCCTAACAAGGCCGCACGTATCCCCAGCCATTGAGCGACAAAAGCCATGAGGATACCGCCGATTATTTCACCCAGGGCATTGAGTTGACCGTTCATGGAAAAGACGGTAGCCCGAACCTGGGGTTCAGGGATTTCTCGGTTAAGCCATGCTTCATAAAGAGGATCATTGGCCCGCCGCAAGACGGCGTTCAGGGTGATAGCACTCATCGCCAGACCAATGTGACCAGTGAGGGCAAAGAAGCTGAGGGTGAGTAGGTTACCACTGGTAAGGATGATTTGTACGGTGATGGCGGTGCGCCGGCGGTGGAGCCGCGGCCGCTGCCGAATATATTCTGTCACGCCCAGGTTGAACAAGATGCGGCTAAACTCAATCACCCCAAACCAGGTGACAGCGGTCATCCCGGCTATTTGGGGAAAGGTGAAGTTGAGGAGTAGATGGGCCTGCCACAGCCGGTCGCGCCCTTCGCTAGAGAGGCCGAAGAGGATGGCGATGACCATGATGAGGATGAGGGTGTTGCGGCCGCGAACCACCCGCACCCCTTCCCTAAAGGTATGGCCCATCTTCTGCCAGGAACTCCTATCTGGCTGCGGCGTCGGTTTGAACCCGGTTTCCGGCATAAACAGTCCCAAAAACAGCGCCAACAGCACCATGCCCACCCCACCAACCAACATGGGCAAGTTGTGACGGATGGACCCTAACCCCATACTAACCCCCAACCCTAACAGTGTAGCCAGCAGGGCCACCTGAGACGCCCGTAGATAAGCCTGGGTGAGACGGCTCTCGCCAATCTCATCAGCCAGCCAAGCATCTTTAGCCCCACTGGTGAAGGTATAACCAAATCCCCAGATCACCTGAGCCAATAAAATGGGCAGGAAGAAGGGCAACCATCCTTCCAGGAAAAAGCCAATGCCCATAATAAAATAGCCGATGATGACCGAGAGGCGGCGGCTGCGTAAATCAGCCACAATGCCGGTGGGTATCTCAAAGATGAGGACTGCCATTTCTAAAGCCGTACCCAGCATGATCAACTGAAATGGGGTCAGACCTACATCTTCAACGCGATAAATGCCAGTGATAAAGCTCCAGATTGTCAGAAAAAAAGCGGCTCCCCCAGAGAGGATAAGAAAAACAGGATAAGCAGGTAATTTAGGTGGCATTTGATCTTATGATGACAGAAGGCTAAGGGGGAAAGGTGAAAAGCACCCTATCCACCCCTGGCCGTCTGTCCGCTGTCTATCTACAGAAGGTGATAAAAGCTGCGCGGATCAGTGAGATAACGATCCCACAACGCGGCCGCAAGCTGACGCCCATTCGCCTGCACCCCATAAAGGGTGAAATATTGGGTCACCCGAACAATATCCCGCTCCAACAAGGTAAAAGCATGGGAGTTTTTACGAGCATCTACCATCTGGGGAAAATCTATCAGGCTAATTTCACCCTCCCAGTACAAGATGTTATAGGCAGAGAGATCGCCATGGACCAGGTGATGAGCCAGCATCCGTTCCACATTGTTCATCACTTGTTGGAACAGTTGTTGCGCCTCATCCCGGTCTAAAGCGACATCATTAAGGGTCGGCGCGGCCTGGTATTCATTTCCCAGATAAGCCATCAGGATACTATTGTCCCTATGCGCTATCGGCTGCGGCACATCTGCGCCCGCTTGATAAAGAAGTTTTTGCATCTGGAATTCATGCTCAATCCAGGCAACCAGATCCAAATCTTTGCCGAAACGGGTCTTTTTAGCCATGGCCCGCAGCTCCCGGCTGCCTTTGATCTCCTTGCCTTCACTGTCACGCAAGGTACGCCCCCCTTTGTAGATAGCATTGTTTTTTAGGGTGCGTAACATGCGCGGACGGTATAGCTTGGCCGCCAGCAGTGGCAGTTCAACCGTATGCCCGGCGAGGCATAGGTATACATTGGCCTCTTTGCCTCCTTTAACCAGGCGGGTCAGGTCGGTGATCAGTTTGTCCTGGTAAAAGGATTGGGTGGAGCTGATCACCCACTGTCGTTCATGGTGTTTGGGATCGAGGGGGGCCGTATAGCTAGGCAAATATTGATCATCCCCTTCACCAGCCAGGGCTTTTTCACTGGGAGGCAGGGTAAGGATAGGGCGCATCTGCTTAGGCATTTTCCCTTTGCGGCCGCGATGAGATTGGCGGCTCATATCTATATACTCATACTGTTCATATCGGTCATGTTGTCCAAAGCGGTTCATAATGTCAGAAACCTCATCTATATGCTTGATTGTCAAAACGATTGATCAACCAGGCCGCTTCCCCCAAACGGGCATGGCAACGACCTTTAGCTGATAAAGCTAAAGGAAAGATGTGGCTTTTTAGACAAGAGGGGGGATCAGGGCCAAGGCAGGCACTCCGGTTTCATGAGAAAACCTGAATACCTGGGTAGGCCCCAAAAATTAAAAAGCCACAGGTGAAAACACCTGCGGCCAGGGAAACAGCTTGATCAAAAAGGGAGGATCAGGCAGCTAAGCCCGCGGCGCAGAGGCGTTGACACCAACTGAGTTGTGTTGTATCAAAATGGTGACTTGCATAACGCCTCCTCTGGGAGATGGTGACAAAATAAATCTATTTACCTGCCACCCTACAATTTTATAACTTGCTGAACCGGACGGAAGTCTAGCATAGAAGCCAGGTTGTCGTCAATAGGTTATTTTTTGCGGCCGCTTTCAATCATTTTATTAGGAGAGCGGCTGAGTCTGGCCCCCATTTGGCGGAAGAAACGACGGGCCTGACTGCGGCCGCGGGCCCATACATATTTCGCCCGTTTCCACTCCCGGTCTAGCAAGGTAACATCTGGCGGGGTTACATCCCACTTAACCACCGAGGCAGCCCAGGTCAGCCCACCGCCAAACCCCACCAACACCACCACATCATCCGGGCGCAGCCGGTTCGCTTTCACCGCCTCACTGAGCGCAATGGGGATAGAAGCGGCTGAAGTATTGCCGACCTTATCCAGATTGGTAAAGAATAGGGTATCTGGCACCCCCAATTTCCTGGCTACATTTTCAATAATCCGTACATTGGCCTGATGAGGGATAATCAGACTCACATCCTTCATAGTCAAATTAGCCTTGGCCACCGTTTCTTCAATAATCTCTGGCACATTATTGGTAGCAAAGCGGAATACCTGCCGCCCATTCATCGTAATTTTTCCGACATGCTGCCCGTTAGGAGAAAATTCTGGGGCTAAGAAAGGGATGTTATTTTGATGATGATTGGGCAAACTCAACATATCGGCCCCAGACCCGTCTGAACGTAGAGTTGTCGCCAGAATCCCTCCTGGTACATGGGAGCGTTTTAGCACTACCGCCCCGGCCCCATCTCCAAAAAGAACACATGTCCCCCGGTCAGTCCAATCAGTTACCAGGGAGAGCCGTTCCGCCCCAATGACAATAGCATTACGCACGGAACCTGATTGAATCGCCCCGTTGGCCATGCTTAACCCATAAACAAACCCAGAGCAGGCCGCGCTGAGATCAAAGGCGCCGGCCCGGGTAGCGCCTAAATAATCTTGTACCAGGCTGGCGGTGGCCGGGAAAACATATTCCGCGGTAGCGGTTGCCACAATGATGAGTTCAACTTGAGAAGGGTGCATATCGGCGCGGGCCAGAGCACGAGCGGCCGCTTCAAAAGCCATTGTCGCCGTTGTTTCTCCCTGGGCTAACCGCCGCTCGTTAATCCCTGTGCGGCTGTAAATCCACTCATGGTCGGTATCAACCTGGCGCGAAATTTCATCATTGGTTAAGACGCGATCTGGTAAAAACCGGCCCCAGCCGGCAATATGAGCATATAACATAAATAGCCTCTCTGGTGGATTACAGCGTGTGTGTGGTGAACATATAACAATTCCTGGGAAAAATAACCCGTAGCGGCTGTTTCAGTTGCGGAATCGTTCGGGCAGGCCGTATAATCAAACGTCGGATTGTATCTTTTTCTGGGAGTCATGTCACCGATGCTTGCTTTCTTCTCACCTGTTAGGCGTTGGCTTTTTTTAGTTGGCTGCCTCTTTTTAGCTGGCTGCACAGTTTTCTCTGGTTCACCCCAGCCCACGCCTACCCTCATTACCACTCCCCCGCCTGCTTCGGCATATGAAACGTTAGCTGCTTTTCTTCAGGCAGATGTACCAGAACGTGACCTGGTTCATTTAACTCGCCAACTAAAGGGAATAGAAGTATCGCGGGTAGCTCAGTTGATGCCCCCCACCTACCAAATGAGGCAGGTTGAGACCTTTTGGTACAAAAATCGGCGCAGCGGCCGCAATGAGCAAGTAGACGCTCGTCTTGTTTATCGTTCTGAGGAGTTAAACCTGTGGGTGGAGAATGGGGTGCGGGTCAATGTTCAGGCGGTGCAGCAAGCGGCCGCAACCCTGGAAAATGAACTATTGCCTGCCGTGCGGGCCCTATTCGGCCACGAAGCCGGTCCGGGTATAGATGGGGATGAGCGGATCAACATTTTACACCTGAAAGAGATAGGTGGGGGGGTAGCGGGTTACTTCGCGGCCGCAGACCAATATGTCACCGCCGTCAACCCGTACTCCAATCAGCGCAAAATGTTTTACGTCAGTTTGCGCTATGCCAGCATCGGCAGCGATGATTATTATGGCCTCATCGCCCATGAAATGCAGCACCTCATCCAATGGTACACCGACCCCAATGAGGAATATTGGTTGGATGAAGGGATGGGAGAGTTAGCCAGTCACACGGCTGGTTATGCGGACACCCGGGGCACCAATTACGAAGCAGCTTTCATGAAATACACCGACATACAGTTGACCAACTTTGATCGAGGCAACCCAGCGGCCGAACCGGCCCATTATGGGGCCGCCCTGCTCTTTGTCACCTACTTCCGCGACCGGTTTGGCGAAGAAGCGATCATCTCTCTGGTGCGCCATCCGGCCAATGGGCTGGCCGGTTTCGCCGCGGTGTTAGAGGATACAGGCATAGACCTGACAATTGAAGAGCTATTTGCCGATTGGCTAGTCGCCAACTATCTTCATTCAAACGGATGGGGTGAGGGGGTTTATCGTTATAATGATGAATTAAAGTTGCCCAAGCTGCGTGCGGCCGCGACCCATCGCCGTTTCCCCACCACCCAACTCACCACCGTAAACCAATACGGGGCCGATTATATCGAACTCCAGAGCCGCACCCCGCTCACCATTGTCTTTACCGGCACCCAACAAGTACCCCTGGTAGAAGCCCAACCATACAGCGGTGATTATTATTGGGCCACCTACCCCGCCGACAAAGCCGACATGACCCTGACTCGCCCCTTTGATCTAACTACACTCACCGAGGCGACGCTCAGTTTTTGGACCTGGTATGAAATTGAGGCAGGTTGGGATTATGGTTATGTGGCAGTTTCTACCGATGGCGGCCACATCTGGACCCCTCTGGCCACCCAATCCACCACCCTGGAAAATCCGGAAGGCAACAGCTTTGGCCCTGGCTATACCGGCATCAGCGGCGGCGGCCGCGCCCCCATTTGGGTTCAAGAAACGGCTGACCTGACTCCTTACGCCGGCCAGCCCATCCTACTCCGCTTCCAATACGTCACCGATGAAGGAGTTCACGAGCAAGGGTTTATCGTAGATGATATTGCCATCCCAGAACTAGGCTACCAGGATGATGTTGAGGCTGGGGATGGGGGGTGGGAAGCAGCCGGGTTTGTCCGTCACAGCAATGTTCTGCCTCAAACCTTTCTTGTCCAGGCGATTTTACACAGCAGCACAGGGGTGCAGGTGATACCCCTGGCGTTAGATGAGTACCAGCAGGGTTGGTGGGTATTACCGATGAGCCGTGAATACGACCGGGCCGTGTTGATAGTAGCGGGAACGACGCCGATAACCCGGCACGCGGCCGCGTACCAATACAGCATCACCCAACCCTAGTTCACCCACTCCAGACAGGACAAACAGGTGATTTTTTCACCACCCCATCTGACCTACAATATAACTTACACCCTTTTATCCCCCATACTCTGGAGAGCTACCCTGAGAAAGGGCATGTAAGTATGCTCGTAAGACGGTTATGTTAAAACCATAGGCAGATATAATCTGACAAAAACATAGATGTAACCTCTCACACTCCGTTCACCAATCTAAACCCATTTGGAGGCAAACGATATGGAATCGTTAGCAGGCATGGATGCCTTGCTGGGTAAGCCATTTAAAGTTAGAGATTATCCCATGTCTCGCCGCAGCCGGCGTGAATGGTCTATTTTGACTGTCGGTCTCATCCTGACCGATGTTGTTATGATCACCCTGGCTTTTGCTATCTCCTACCTCATCCGCTTTGAAACAGATTTATTTCTTTTTGAAATAGACGGAGATTCATCCATCATCTTCTACTTACGGGTAGTCGCTATTTTACTTCCCATCTGGATCGCCATATTTTCCTTGTTTGGCTTATACAATCGGCAAAACCTCGTTTCCGGCACCAAAGAATATTCTCTCATCTTCCGCGCCTGTACCACCGGCTTCCTCTTCATCATTGTTTCCGGCTTCTTACAGCCAGACCTCATCCTGGCTCGTGGTTGGGTACTCCTGGCCTGGCTTTTCACCTTCTTCTTCACCATGATCGGCCGCTTCACCATTCGGCGTATCATTGGCTACTTCCGCACCAAAGGGTATTTCCTGGCCTCAGCCCTGGTCGTTGGCACCAATGAAGAGGCTTTTTCTCTGGCCGCCCAACTCTCTGACTGGGAATATTCCGGCCTGCACCTGTTGGGGTTCATTGAAGATGAGCTCGCCGATTACGAATCAAATTATGATCTGCCCGTTGTGGGCAGCCTGGGTGAGCTAGAAGACATTGTGGATGAATTTGGCATTGAGGAATTAATCATTGCTACCAGTGCTATCAGCCGCGATCGCCGCCTGGATATTTTTAAACAATTTGGTGTTTCAGACAAAGTGCGTGTTCGCCTCTCCTCAGGCCTCTATGAGTTGATTACTACCGGCCTGGAAGTAAAAGAAGTTGCCTCCGTACCCCTGATCGTGGTCAACAAAGTCCGACTAACCGGTATGGACGAATTTCTCAAGATCATTCTTGATTATGCCATCACCTTGCCAGGATTGATCGGTATCTTGCCCATAATGGGACTCATATCGCTGCTTATCAAATGGGATTCGCCGGGACCGATCATCCACCGCCGCCGGGTTATGGGAGTCAATGGGCGTCAGTTTGATGCCTTTAAGTTTCGTACCATGCATGTTGATGGAGATGCCATTTTAGAAAAACATCCCCACCTCAAAGCTGAATTAGCCTTAAACCACAAACTAAAAGATGATCCCCGCATTACGCGCATTGGCAAATTTTTGCGCAGGACCAGCCTGGATGAACTGCCCCAACTATTCAATGTTATCAAACGGGATATGTCTCTGGTGGGACCGCGCATGATTGCCCCAGAAGAGCTAGAAAAGTACAGTCAATGGAACATCAACTTATTAACCGTGCGTCCAGGCATTTCCGGGTTATGGCAGGTAAGCGGCCGCTCCGACCTCAACTATGAAGCTCGCGTTAATCTAGATATGTATTATGTACGTAACTGGACCCTCTGGTTAGACCTGCGTATCCTCATCCAAACCCCGCTGGCAGTTTTCAAAGGCCACGGGGCTTATTAAAATTGGTACTCCCCTCTTATCATCATAGCTCTGTGTCATTTGCCCAGCATTAGCCCTGGCCAGACAGCCATCCTGGAGAAATACAACATGATTATCGTCCAAACACCGTTGCGCGTGAGCTTTTTTGGGGGCGGTACCGATTTCCGCCCCTTTTTTGAGGCTGAAGGCGGGTGTGTACTCACCACGGCCATAGATAAATATATCTTTGTGACTATCAAAGAGCGGTTTGATCAATATTTACGGGTAGGCTATACAAAAACCGAACTCGTAGAGCAAGTAAACGATATTCAACATAATTTAGTACGTGAGGCTTTACGCAAAACCGGTATCCATTCTGGGATCGAAATTACGACAATGGCCGATATTCCCACCGAGGGTTCCGGGTTAGGCTCATCAAGCACGGTTACGGTCGGGGCTTTACATGCCATGTACGCTTACCGTAAAGAGCTTATTTCGGCCGAGCGGCTGGCTGCTGAAGCGTGTGATATCGAGATCAACATTCTAGGCAGCCCGATTGGAGTTCAAGACCAATATATTGCCGCTTATGGGGGGCTGCGGTTTATGAACTTTCAGACCAATGGGCAGATAGCCGTAGAATCTGTTCATTTAGACCGGTCTGTGCAGCGGCGATTGAATGATGCTTTGTTACTTTTCTATACTGGTGTTACTCGCCAGGCCGATTCAGTTTTATCGGAACAAAAAGCCAATATCAAAGATCGTCTCACGGTGCTGCGCGAAATGCGCGACATGGCTTATACCGCTCGTGATTTGCTTTGTCAGGGTAATATAGATGGTTTTGGGCGGCTGCTGCATGAAAGCTGGCAAATGAAAAAGCAATTAGCCAGTAAAATCAGTAACGGGCCTCTTGATGATATGTACCAGGCAGCCCGGCAGGCTGGAGCGGTTGGGGGGAAAATTACCGGTGCCGGTGGTGGAGGGTTCTTGCTCCTTTATTGCCCTTATGAACGGCAAGAACAGGTACGACAGGCGTTACATGGATTGCAAGAATTACCGTTTAATATTAATCAAGATGGCTCTAAAGTGATTTTTAATTACCACCCCTAAACTGGATGAGCTGGCTATGAATGAGATTACAACTTACTTTACAGATATTAAGACCATCTTAGATAATCTGCCCCATGAGCCTATTGCTCAGGTAGTAGAGTTGATGCACCAGGCTCGGATTGAAGGGCGCAAGATTTTTATTATGGGCAATGGGGGCAGCGCGTCTACCGCGACCCATTTTGTGTGTGATCTGGCCAAAAATACGCGGGTGGCTGGCTGGCCTCATTTTAAGGTCATTGGTCTGGCGGATAATATGGCCGCTTTTTCGGCTTATGGCAATGATGATGGTTATGAAAATGTATTTAAACTCCAATTAGCTAACCTGGTGGAACCAGGAGATGTTGTGATCGGTATTTCGTGCAGTGGCAATTCAGCCAATGTGGTGAATGCCATGGCCCTGGCGCAGGACGTGGGTGCGAAAACGGTTGGCTTTACCGGTTTTAATCATGGGAAGTTGGGGCCAATGGTGGATATAGAGCTTCATGTACCCGGCCAACATATTGAGTATATGGAAGATATTCATTTATTGCTGGAGCATTTAATCACTAAAACGTTACGAGAGCGTGCATTGGCGGCCGCGTTCCCTCAATGAGATGAAATTCTCAACTCACCCTTCATAATTCATAATTTCGTGGGAGTAGCGTATAATGAGGTGAATGTAGTATCAATATCCTACAGGTTAGAAAACAATGAATTTTAAGCCTTATATCGCTCCGGTATTAAAATGGTGGTGGCTTATTCTGGGAGCAACCCTATTAGCCGGTGTTTCTAGTTATTTTGTGACGCGGCCGCTGCCCCCTGTCTATCTCTCCACTGTCACCCTTTCTGTTGGTACCGCTATCAGCCAACCCAACCCTGATGGCGGCACTATTGGCCTGGAACGACAACTGTCGGAGACGTATGCCGGCTTTGTTAACAATGGTTTACTCACCCAAAAAACCCAAGAAGCTCTGGGACTGGAGTGGCTGCCCGATTATTCCGCCGTCGCCCGTATCAGCAGCCAATTGGTAGAGATTAGTGTCGTGGATACCAACCCGATACGCGCCCAGCGCGTCGCTGATGAGTTAGCCCATCAGCTTATTTTGATGAGTCCGACCGGAGCTGGGCAATCGGAAGAAGGGTTACAGGCGTTTATCAATCAGCAGATACAAGAATTACAAACCAATATCCAGGCCACCCAACGGGAGATTGCCCAAAAGCAAGAGGAGTTAACCCGTCTGATTAGTGCGTCAGAAATCGCTACTTTGCAAGGGGAGATTACCGTTTTAGAAGCCCGTCTGACCACATTGAATAGTAATTTTGCCACTCTGATAAGTTCAACAGACCGCGGGGCCAGTAACTCTTTGCGGGTTATTGTAGAAGCCAATTTACCGTTCCGTCCCATTGGGCCAAATAAGCCGGTGATTATCGTTTTGTCGGCTGTCGTCGGAGCTTTTTTAGCGGTCGCGGCCGCATTTCTGCTCGAATTTATTGATGACACCGTTAAAGACCCGGAAGAAGTCTCCGAACTGATCCAACTCCCCATGTTGGCCAGCCTGCCCGCTTTTAAGGTAGATACCTTTGAACATGAGCTCATTACCGCCTACCAACCCCGCTCCCACGTCTCTGAGGCGTTCCGTGTTCTCCGCACCGGGATAAAATTTGCTTCCTTAGACAAAACCAACGCCTCTATCTTAGTGACCAGCAGCTCTTCCAGCGAAGGTAAAAGCATGACCTCAGCTAATCTAGCCGTCGTGTTGGCTCAGACAGGGAGTAGGGTGCTGCTTATTGATGCTGATTTGCGCCGGCCGCGCCAGCATCTTCTCTTCAAACTACCCAACGACCGGGGACTCACCAGTTTCTTGCTTGAACTTAATGTAGATGATCCCATTTCCGATATCTGGAAACTGCTGCAAAGTTACATTCAACCCAGTACCGTAGACGGGCTGTCCATCCTGACCAGCGGCCCACTTCCCCCCAACCCATCGGAACTGCTCGGCTCAACCAAAATGCAGCTTAGTTTAGCCGCCCTCACCGGGGAGTTTGACTACCTGGTCTTTGATACTACTCCCATCCTGGCCGTCACCGATGCCCTGGTGATGGCAACCCAGGTGGACAACATTATTCTCATCACCCGTTCCGGTCAGACCACCCGTGCCCAACTACGCCAGGTCCAAGAACGGTTGAGTAAAATGAAAGGCAATGTTATTGGCTATGTTCTCAATCGGTGGACACCCAACGTTACCAGCGATTATTACTATTATGATGAGCAGAGTATGCCCCCAGAACAGCGAGGTATTTCTACCCCTGCTAATGGACGGTTTAAATTCCCTTTTCCCTTGCCTAACCCCTGGCGCGGCCGCACCAAAAGCAAAGAAACGAACGTAAGAAGTGAGGGATGAGGCACGGGGCATCAATTCCTCTAAATCGCAGTTCCACCCCATAGCGGTTATAATTCCCGCATGGCTATCCTATCTTTCAGCAACCTCAGCCAGGCGTATGGAGCCGTAGATATCTTCTCCGGCATTGCTGGCCGCGTTCCTAATGACGGCAAAATCGGCCTGGTTGGCCCTAACGGCATCGGCAAGACCACCCTGCTCCGTATCCTGGCCGGTCTGGACACCCCCCACACCGGGCAAGTTCATTTAGCTAAAGAGCGACGCCTGGGCTATTTATCTCAGGAAGCGGCCGCGACCTTCGCCCACCCCGAACACACCGTCTACCAGGAAGCCCTTACCGTTTTTGCTCCCTTGCTCGCCCTTGAAGCCGAACTCCGCCAGATGGAGCAGGAGATGGAAAGCCACATCTCTGACACCCTCTTTGAACGGTACAGCCAACGGCAAAGCGAATTTGAACAGGCCGGGGGATACAGCTATCCCGTCTGGCTCAAACAAGTCCTGGACGGGCTGGGGTTCAAACCCTCCCATTGGGATACCCCTCTGTATCAACTTAGCGGCGGGCAAAAAACCCGCATCCGCCTGGCCCGCCTGCTCTTAGAAAAACCTGATTTGCTCATCCTGGATGAACCAACCAATCATCTTGACGTTGAGGCCATCGAATGGCTAGAAGGGGCGTTGAACAGTTGGGATGGGGCCGTTCTCATTGTCAGCCATGACCGGTACTTTTTGGACCGGGTCGTCAACATTATTTGGGAGATGAGTCCAGGGGGATTGGAGCTGTATCGGGGCAATTATACGGATTATGTAAACCAGCGTCAGGATCGGTGGGAACAGCGAGAAGAGCAGTTTCATACCCTCAAAGAGCGGCTGGAAAAAGAGTTGGATTTCATCAAGAAAAATATTGCCGGGCAGCGTGTGCAGATGGCTAAAGGCAAATTGAGCCGCATCAGCCGGGAGCTGCTAGCGATTGAACAAGGGGGCTTTGACGCTCTACAAGGCAAAAGTTGGGCCCAGGTCGCTTCGGAGTTGGATATTTCCCGCTTTAGTCTGAGTGTGGAAGAGGCAGAGAACCGGATCAAGAGCCTGCGTAACCCGGTCATTCGCCCACCAGATTTACGCCTGAACCTGGTGACACGGCAGCGCAGCGGCAAAATTGTGCTGCGAACCCACAATTTACAAATTGGCTACCCCGGCACACCGCTATTTACGACTGACGATCTGGAGCTGCACCGGCTGGAGTGTGCCGCCCTCATTGGGCAAAATGGCACCGGCAAAACAACTTTTCTGAAAACCATCCAAGGGCTGATTCCCCCCTTGCAAGGGGAAGTTGAATTGGGGGCCAGCCTGGATGTAGGCTACTTTGCCCAGGCCCATGAGGGATTAAATTCAGAGAATACGGTGCTGGATGAGCTGCTGGAGTTTGAGAATATCCCCATTAGCCAGGCGCGTAATTATCTGGGACAATTTTTGTTCCGTGGCGATGATGTGTATAAACAGGTAAGCAGTTTGAGTGGGGGAGAACGCGGCCGCCTCTCTCTCGCTCTTCTAGCCCGGCAAAAAGCTAATTTCCTGCTCCTGGACGAACCAACTAACCACCTGGACATTATGGCCCAGGAAATTTTACAATCGGTGTTGGAGCATTTTGCCGGCACAATTCTCATGGTAACGCATGACCGGTACCTGGTGAACCGGCTGGCAACGCAAATTTGGGAGCTGCGCGGCGGCCGCATTCATCTTTTCCAGGGCAATTATCAGGAATACCTGGCCGCCCGTGCCGAACAAACCAATCAGCCCCGGCCAACCAGGGTTATCTCTGAACCGACTACTAGCAATGGGGCCAACCTCAGTAAAAATGAGCAGCGCAAACGAGAGCAGGCAATTCACACCCTGGAGAAACAGATTCAGGCCACCGAAGAGCGACTGGAAACCATCACCACCCAGCTGCAGGAAGCCACTTTGATTTCGGCTTTTGACAAGATACAAAGCCTGGGCATAGAATATGAGCAAACCCAGGCGGAACTAGATCGGTTGGTGAAAACATGGAGTGAAGCACACGGCTAACTACTTTTCATTCTTCCTAATTCATCCTTCCTAATTCCAAGGAGTACACAGTGGGCAAACAGTGGCCGCAAAAAACGATTATCGGCTTAACCGGCAATATCGCCACCGGCAAATCGGCAGTGATGCACCTGGCGGCAGAAGCCGGCGCTTTGACCCTTGATGCCGATGCCGTAGTTCACAGCCTCATGGATTATGACAGCCGCCTACAAGGAGCGATTGGCGTGGCTTTTGGGGCACAGATGCGCCTGCCTGATGGCCGGGTTGACCGGGCGGCTCTGGGGGAATTGGTGTTTAAGGATGCCGGGGCGATGAAGGATTTAGAGCAGATGGTTCATCCACTGGTGCGGCAAGAGATCATCGCTCGCATTGAACAGAGTGATAAGCTGGTGGTCATCATTGAAGCCATTAAACTGTTGGAAGGGGATCTGAAAAAGTTGTGTGACCAGGTTTGGGCCACACGCTGCCCGGCCCAGCGGCAAATTGAACGACTGGTGATTTGCCGAGGAATGGACCCGGCGGCCGCAAAGCAGCGCGTTGAGATGCAAGGGTCACAAGAAGCTAAGATTGCCCAGGCGGATGTGGTATTTGATACGCATGGCCCGATGGAAAACACCCATAAACAGTTTGCCCTGGCCTGGCGCCGGCTGTTGGGGGTAGACCCCACCCTACGACGCAAATTGGCTGAACCGTTGGTCGCTGCGGCCGCACCGGCTGCCTCAGTCACCCCAACCACCCCGACCCCCACAGCCAAACCAGCTGCCACACCACCACGCCCGACCGCCAAACCGGTCGCCACCCCGGCAGCAGAAAAAGCGGCTCCGATCAATCGGCCCCAACCCATCGCCATCATTCCCCCCACTACCCCTGCCCCTAGCCATGAAGAGATCAATGTGCGCCGCGCCCGCCCCTCAGATGTGCCGGCCATTTTGCTCCACCTGCACAAAGCCACCGATGGACAGGTCAAAATGTCACGGGCGGAGCTGCTCATGGCTCTGGGGGATCGCAGCTACTTTATCGCCCAGGCCGGTTCAACCATCTCCATCGTAGTGGGGTGGCATATTGAAAATTTGATCGCCCGGGTGGATCAACTGTACATTTTCCCGCCGGAAGCGGCCGCGACCGCCTTAGACCCGGTGCTGAAAGATATTGAAAAGTCGGCTATGCAGCATTTTTGCGAAATTATCATGGCCTTCCTGCCCAATGATCAGGTAGACCGGCTGGGAGGGTATCTGGCTTTTAACGAATACCAGATTCTCAACCCGGACAATTTGCCCCGCGTTTGGAAACAGGCGTTACAAGAGTCCCAGCCAGCCAATACCCTGGCGATGATCAAAATCCTGCGCGAAGACCGCATCACCGCGCCAATTTAGTTTCTAGTTGTAACTACTAAGCCTTCCGAAGGTTTCCCCACCGGTGATCATTGGCAACGAAACCTTCGGATGGGTATATCACCAAAGAGGGTTAGTCGTTACTTCTAGTTTCGGCTTTGGAGTTGACGGCATACTGTTCACTGACAAATGGTTCACATTATGGAAAAAATAAAACATTGGTTCAACGAATACCCTCGCTTATCGGCCTGGATTGTGCTGGCGGTGGGGATGGATGTGATTCTCCTCTTTTCGGCGCGAGATGTGGGGCTGGAAGCGGGGCAGTGGTTCTGGCTGCTGCTGATTACCACCCTGGTCGCCGGGGCATGTATCTGGATTATTAGCTGGGGGGATGAAGATGAGGCGGATGAGGATGACGCGGCCGCGAGCGATCAACCATGACCCCATTTTCCCTTAACCCCGCTGAACCAGAAGACACCCTGAATGAGGTCGCGGCCGCGATCCAGGATGATTTGCGTAAATATCTTACCTGCTTCAATACCCAGCTCAACACCCCCCAACCAGGGGCCATCCGCTTTCGTGTCCAACTGCGCTGCGATCTGGCCCAATGTTATGATGAAATTCGCGGCCGCGTGGAAAAACGAGGCTTCACTCCCCTGCTGCGCCAGGAAGAAGACCAAACTTACCTCACCCTCATCCCCGTCGTCTTCAACCCGCCCCCTTCCGCCTGGTGGCCCAACCTGCTCCTCTTCATTGCCACCATCGGCACCACCCTGCTGGTAGGCATGGAGGCAGGCTGGGATGGCACCACCCTGCCCACCCTGGCCCAACTACTTTCCGGCTGGCCCTTCGCCCTCAGCCTGCTGCTCATCCTGGGGGCCCATGAGTTGGGGCACTATTTTGCTGCCCGCTACCACAACGTCCCCGTCACCCTGCCCTACTTCATCCCGATGCCCTTCTCCCTCATCGGCACCATGGGAGCGATGATCCGGCTCAAGGCCCCTATCAAGAACAAACGGGCACTGCTAGACATCGGCGCGGCCGGCCCCCTGGCCGGGCTGGTTTTTGCTATCCCTATCCTGTTATACGGCCTTTACACCTCGGAAATTGGTCCCCTGCCCACCGATCAACCCTACCTGCTCGAAGGCAACTCCATCCTCTACCTGCTGGCTAAATACCTGGTGTTTGGGCAGATACTCCCATCCCCAGATGGGCTGGATGTCACCCTGAACAATATCGCCTGGGCCGGCTGGGTGGGGCTGCTCGTCACCGGCTTAAATTTGATTCCCATTGGCCAACTCGATGGGGGTCATATCGCCTACGCCCTGTTTGGCAAACAGGCTAAAACGTTCTACTGGCCGATTTTAGGGACGTTGGTGGTACTGATGTTCCTCAGCGAAGGCACTATCTGGGGGGTGTGGATTTTGCTCCTCTTTTTCTTTGGCCGCGTTCATGCCGAACCACTGGATGATGTCACTCCTTTGGACCCCCGCCGCCGCACGGTGGCTTTCATCACCCTGGTCTTCTTCTTTCTCCTCTTCGTAGCCATTCCGTTTACCTTCAAAAACATGGGCTGATCTATAGGGGAACGCCGTTTGCGGGATTGGCGGCCAGGAATTAATCCAGCCGTTAATCCTGCCTGCCTACATCCGGCAAATATACGCGCCGGGTATGTGGCGCGTATACTAGCTCCACACGCAATCTGGCCTAAAACGTGGTTAGGAGCTAAACAGGCAGGAATATGTCGGCAGCCCGGTAGGGCTTTGTATTTTTAGCCCGGCACTCAAATCGCCGGGTGAGGCTGACATGCGAGCAGTAGGGTGGGTTACTAACAATGGTTTTGACCTCACGACAAATGAATCGCCCGGACTTAGCCCGCCTAACCCGCCCAGCACGCCCAGCACGCCCGGACGTGAACGTCCGGGCTAAAAATGCGAAGGCCAATGGCCTCACATCGGCAGCCCGGTAGGGCTTTGTATTTTTAGCCCGGCGGTTTCACCGCCGGGCGGATTTGGCCGCCGCATGGATTTGACCGCCGGGCGGGTTTCACCGCCGCATGGGTCTGACCGCCGCACGGGTTTCACCGCCGGGCGGATTTGGCCGCCGCACGGGTTTCACCGCCGCACGGGTTTGGCCGCCGGGCGGGTCTGACCGCCGCACGGGTTTCACCGCCGGGCGGATTTGGCCGCCGCATGGATTTGACCGCCGCACGGGTTTGGCCGCCGGGCGGATTTGACCGCCGGGCGGATTTGGCCGCCGCATGGATTTGACCGCCGGGCGGGTTTCACCGCCGCATGGGTCTGACCGCCGCACGGGTTTCACCGCCGGGCGGATTTGGCCGCCGCACGGGT
>JAHDWJ010000084.1 GCA_023384415.1 Anaerolineae bacterium | reverse complement strand
CAGCAGCCAGGTGAGCCAATTTGCCTACGATGCCAGTGGGCAGCGGTTTCGTACCTTTGTCGAGACCCCCGGAGTTAGCCGCACCATCACCACCTACCCGTTCCCCCAGTATGAGGTTGAACTGAGACAAAGCTGGGAACCGTGTAGTGGGCCGTGCGGGGGTGGTGATGGGGGGAATTGGGTCACTATGGCCACCATCATCCGGCGGACTTATATGTTGGGGGGGCAGGCCATCGCCACCCGCATCACCGGCGACCCCACGAATAATGGCCTGTTTTACTTGCATGGGGACCATTTAGGGTCTACCAGCCTGCTCACCTATGGCAGCAGCCCTGGGAACATGGTGCCGGGCACAGAAACGCGCTACCTGCCCTATGGCACTCACCGCCTGGCCCCCACCACCCAGCTCACCGAGCGAGACTACACCGGGCAGAAGGAGAACCTGGAGCTGGGGCTGCTGTATTACAATGCCAGGTTCTACCTGCCGGGGATAGGCCGGTTTGCCAGTGCGGATACCATTGTGCCGGACCCAGGCAACCCCCAACAACTGAACCGGTATGCCTACGTACTTGGGAATCCTCTCTCCTACTTTGACCCAACAGGCCATTCCTGCGACTCACCTGAAAGCGGTGATGAATATCGTGCTTGCCAAGCACAGCAAGACAGGCAACAGCAAGAAAAAGAAATCTTGGCTTCAACTGTTCAAATCATAGCAACAGCTCACGTTTTTATGGATGGAATGTGGATACCAATTGTAAGTCGCTCTCATGCAACACTAAAAGATGGGCAATATTTAGTGACACATAATCATTTCTCCTTTATGGAACTTATTGACCAGGGGTTTAAGGTGGTTATTGATAATGTTACATTGCGTACTACCGAAGGCAAACAGCTACACGGCAACTGGAATGATTTTACGGTTCATAATTTTGAAGAAGCGCCAGGAACTTTGTTGCTTGATTTTGGGTCACAAAGATTGGGCCGTATTGCAGGGCGATTTGGGATTCAATCGGCTAATTTTGATAATACTATGCCAGTAATGGGTGATGAGGTTGCTCAAATTAATTGGGATGGTCAGGTAAGCTACGTACAATGGGGAAAAGTCATTGGAGGGCCAAAACGTTCTGGTACCTGGATCATTGAACTAAATAGTCTAACAAGAGGTGGGGCGTCTGGCGGTGGAGTATTTTTTGGGAGGAATCATATTGGTAACAATTTTTATACCGGCAGCACTCATAGTGGGGCAGCCTTGAATCCCTTAGCAGTTACCCGTTAAAGACAGGGGAATGGAGTTTTATTATGGTATTTCGCAGATGCATGTTGCATAAACATATATATATCATATTGTCAATACATCTTGTTTTAGTTTTACTTCTGCTTGTTGTGGTGGCTTGTCGTCCATATCCTGAGATTAACCTATCAGAAGATTTATCTGCTCAAGATGAGTCAAAAGTGACGAGAGCAATAACTCAAACCTTGCCTATTGAACCAAGACCCAGGCATATATTAGATATTCATCCACCTGAGCGAAGTAGGCAAACATTGTTGGAATTTCGTAGGATGGATTATTTCAATGAAAATTACAGTAATATTTGTGTTAAATGGCACCCTGCCTGGCCAGGAGGAAGCAGTCAATTCTTCGTTGTAGAAGTGGGGGATGAGGGGTTTGATATAGAAGAAGCCGATGAACGAACTAGTTTAATAGTCAATCAGCAGGAAGTTCTTTCTGGCACTCACATAATGTTTACTCTTCAATCAATGGTAACACTCCAAGATGGACAAGAGATAGGTGTTGGTGGGCCGTTTATTTCTTGTTGGCCTATTACCGCGGAAGTTGGGCGTACTCATGTGACATTTCAAGTTAGAAAAACATCAGGAAATATACTTTCTTATTCCTGGTACTTTGACTTGACGCCATAAAGTAGGCCATCGCTACCCGCATCACCGGCGACCCCACGAATAATGGCCTGTTTTACTTGCATGGGGACCATTTAGGGTCTACCAGCCTGCTCACCTATGGCAGCAGCCCTGGGAACATGGTGCCGGGCACAGAAACGCGCTACCTGCCCTATGGCACTCACCGCCTGGCCCCCACCACCCAGCTCACCGAGCGGGACTACACCGGGCAGAAGGAGAACCTGGAGCTGGGGCTGCTATATTACAACGCCAGGTTCTACCTGCCGGGGATAGGCCGGTTTGCCAGTGCGGATACCATTGTGCCGGATGTGACGCGGCCGCAAAGTGCAAATAGATATTCATATGTGGAGAATCGGCCTACATTGATGGTCGATCCTTCTGGTCATTTGGGTATCTGTTTTCAACAGGGCCAAAATAATAGCGAGACAGATACTGCCCTCTCACAAATGTGTGAAGAGCTTGCAGGAAAGGGAGTGTTTGGGCCAAATAGAAATCTTTTTAAAGTGTTTGAAAGCTCTCCAGAGGGTGCAAAAGCAGCACTTGAATGGTTAAATGAGATTTTGGCACAAGACCAATATGCTAACGAGGAGGTATTTCTATTTGGCTTTAGTTATGGGGGAGCAGCTGCGATTGAATTTGCTTGGTTATTGAACGATCGGGGAGGTAAATCTTATATGGGTGTAGATGTGCCTAATAGGCATGTTAGCGGTTTAATTACAGTAGACCCCGTCAGTAGTTACAGGGAAATAACTGGTTGGCTCATATACTCTCCGTATTCGTCTAGTGGCAGTACTGATGGAGCATATGCTGTTCCTAATAATGTTAACTTCGCTCTTAATTTATATGCTACAGATGATATTCTCCCTATAGGTTGTGCTGTGAGACTGAATGCTCCTGATTGTGGTAAACAAAATATTGATGGCGCATTAAATGTTGCTATGACAGGAACAAATCATTGTAGTATTGGATATAAAGAATGCTCTACACCAAGTACGGTAGGGAAAGAATACTTAGGGGTTGAGTCAACTTTAGGGCCGCTTGGATATCAAGTCTACGTTAGTGCAGGTCAAAATGCGCCAGCTAATCCAAGCACAATCAATTTAATAAGGATACACATGCTTAGAAATACAAGGCATCACGGTTATGTTACACCTTAAACACCTAATCTAGAGGGAATTCAAATGAAGCAATCTACAATCACGATCATCTTCATATGGGCTGTTCTTTTTTTGTCTGGGTGCGTTGTTGATCCAGGTAGAATTCGACTCCGCTATCCCCATGATCTTGAATATGTTGCCAATTACTTTAGTGACGAACATCAATGGGGTAGGTGGGAAGTGTACCAGATTGAATTAGTGGACGAGTTCATTGTATTGGTTTCGACTGAACTTTCAATTGTTAATATCAAAAACCCGTCGCATCCTTATCTGGTTGGGTCTTATGCAATCCCATGGGAATCCGTTGACGATGTATTTATTCAAGACAGACTGGTTTTTTTAGCCAGCAAAAATTATGGGTTAGCAATTATAGACTATAATTGACCCCAAAAACTGGACCACATGCTAAGGTGGAAAAAGGTTACA
>JAHDWJ010000044.1 GCA_023384415.1 Anaerolineae bacterium | reverse complement strand
CAGCGAATTGACCGCCGAAAAAGTGATGGATATGGGAGAGCGTATCATCCAGATCCTCTTGCAGAAGCTCCCCCCTGAGGAGCGGCTGGTTGGCTTGCGCCCCGAGGAGCGGCTGATTGGCTTGCGCCCAGAAGACGTGGTGCGGCAGTATCGCCCAGAGGATCTGCTGCGGCAGTATCGCCCACAAGAGCGATTGGTTGGTTTGCGTCCCGAAGAAGTGCTGCAACAATATTCTGCTGAGGAAATTGAGGCTTATTTGCAGCAGCTAAAAAAACAGAAAACCACCAATGGAGAGCATCAGAGGGATGAAGGTTGAAAGGGATGGGGAAACGCGGCCGCGTTCCATTCCCTTTGCCAATCCTGCTAATTCGTGTCCCAACCATCCGCCCCTTTCCCTATCTGTTGTTGTCTCCCCAGCTCCAGCGTACTCTCACCTGACCCGTTACAGCCTGTTTGTGATGATGGACACCGCAAACCCTGCATGAACGCACCCCAATCAAAGCGTCCGTTAGCCACTAGAACCACTGTTTATCGTATTCCTGTGCCACCTTGTTTCTGCTAATTTTTAGTCTTTACACTGGGGGTCACTATACTTCCAGCTGCACCCCCCGGTACAATTGTATTGCCAGGTGTACGCTTGCTCTACTTCATAGTGGGGGAACGGGTAGGTCGTGACGGTGCGGCTGTCATTGGCCGCTAGATTGGCAGGGGCCACTTCGGTACGAAACCGCTGCCCGCTGGCATCGTGGGCAAACTGGGTCACCTGGCAGCCGCCAGAGGCGGTGACTTGGGGCAACCGGGTTTCTACGTCAAAGCTTTGGGTGTAGGTCACACCCCCTTCCGCTCGTTTTGTCATGTTTCCATTTTTATCATAGCAGTCATAATCGTTACCTATCTGTTTGACGGCATGGGGCAGCGGCTGGAGGGGTGGGGGCGCAGTTATTGTGCCAACCGGTGTAATTGTAGCTGCTGCTCCCGGCCAAACTGGTGATGTTGCCGATAGGGTCGTAATCATAATTGCTACCGCCGCTGTGATTGTACGGGGCGGGTTGCCGGTGGCCTGGGCGGCTTTCAGCCGGTCTAAGCTAATGATTCTGTGAATTGTGTAAATTGTGCATTATTTTCATTAACTGTGACAGCAGGCGATAGATTATTTGCCCCTGGCATATTTCAGGCTAAGTTTTGGAGACTCAGTAAATCCAAATTTGCCAAAGAACCATCGGTAGATTACCATAGATTTTAGGGGCTACTCTGGGAAAAATCTGCGTGAATCCACGAAATCTGCGGATAAAACTCGGATTTTAGATTTACTGAGAGTAACAGCGTGAGAGATTTAAAAATTATCCGCCTTTACTGTTGGCAGCTAAACTTCCTGCTGAAACTTTGCCACAATTATTATGAGTGAGTTAGTTGGATTGGTCCCTTATATATGGCATATCACCACCCCAGCCGAGTGGGCGGTCGCGCAAGCCCAGGGGCAATACACGGCTGATTCATTGCTAACTGAGGGGTTTATTCACTGCTCTACCCCAGCCCAGGTGGTGGAGGTGGCAAATGGGTTGTTTCGCGGCCGCAATGACCTCATTCTTCTCCATATCAACAGCCATCAGGTGCAATCCCCCATCGTTTACGAAGATTGTTACCAGACGGGCCAACAGTTCCCCCACATCTACGGCCCGCTCAACCTGGACGCTGTGACAGCCGTCTACCCTTTTCCCCCGGATGCTGGTGGGCGGTTTCGTCTGCCGCTGGCCTAAAGAATGCCCACTGCTCCCTGCCCATGCTCTCCATCCCCATAGACCCAGCCCTCTCCTTACGCCTGTTGCAGCCGACGGACGCGGCCGCGCTTTTTGCTCTCACGGATCAAAACCGGGCCTACCTCAAACAATGGCTTCCCTGGCTTAATACAGTACGCCAGGAAAGCGACAGCCTGCAGTTCATTCAAGAGTCCCGGCAAAAAGCCGAGGCCAAAAAGGAGTACCATTTTGGCATCTGGCAAGGGGAAACATTGATGGGGGTGATTGGCACCCATGCCATCAGTTGGGGCAATCGCAGCACCAGTTTAGGCTATTGGTTGGGTGCCGCTTACCAGGGACAGGGGATTATGACCCGTGCCTGCCACGCTTTGATCAGCCATATTTTCAACGAAATGGGATTAAACCGGATAGAGATCGCCTGTGCCACCGGCAACCGGGGAAGCTGTGCCATTCCTCGGCGGTTGGGGTTTACCCTGGAAGGGGTGCGCCACCAGGTAGAATGGCTTTATGACCATTATGTAGATCATTACCTGTTTAGCCTGTTGGCCCAAAATTGGCCGGCCGCGTCCGCTTCCCCCCTCCGTCGTGATTATCCTATCCTCGAATATGACCCGTCCCCCCAGGCCATTATCAACCCCACCGATCTACTTCCCTCGTTAGGCTTGAGCGAACATGTGGTCATCTGTTTCTTCCGCGAGGTGGTAGAGACCCTAAAGGCTGAACATGGGGCCAAACAGGTGTATACCCTGGGATCTGAGATGGGGGATGCCCCAGTTTATTTACTCCAGGTAGATGGCCAGCCGGTCATTCTGTTTCATGCCGCTGTAGGCGGGTCGGCTGCGGCCGCGTTCCTGGAAGAGTTGATTGCCTTAGGCGGCCGCAAATTCATCGTCTGTGGGGGGGCTGGGGCCTTAGACAAAGCCGTCACCCTGGGCCATTTAGTCGTGCCCACAGCAGCCATCCGGGATGAGGGCACGTCTTACCATTACCTGCCGCCAGACCGTGAAATCCAACCCCACCCAGACGCCGTAACCGCTCTAGTCAAGGTTTTGCAGCGGGATCATGTGCCTTATTTATTGGGGAAAACCTGGACAACTGATGCCATTTACCGGGAAACCCCGGCCATGGTCCAGTTGAGACGAGATGAGGGATGTCTGACCGTAGAAATGGAAGCGGCCGCGTTCTTTGCCGTAGCGCAATTTCGTGGCGTAACCCTGGGGCAAATTCTCTATGGGGGTGATGACCTCAGTAGTGAGCAGTGGGACTCCCGCCATTGGCAAAAACAGACCAGCCTGCGCGAAAAACTATTTTGGTTAGCTGCTGAAGCCTGTTTAGAGATACCCTAATTACTAACTGGACTCTGACCAAAATTGATTTCACCAATGGTAATAACCAATACACCAATACACTAATAACCAGTAGTCAGACTAAAAAACGCCAGACTCCAGTTACTACCCAAACTCCTGTTTACGATGGCGCATCCGTACCGATTGAACTACCCCAATAGCTACCATAAGTGACCAGAGAGAGCTACCCCCATAGCTCACAAATGGCAGCGTCAGCCCTGTCACTGGCAGCAAACGCAAGTTCATCCCCACCGTGACAATGGTCTGGAAGAAGAACGTCCCGGCGATTCCCACACAAATGAGCTTACCTACCGGGTCTGGAGTAAGCATGGCCGTTTGCAAGATACGCCACATAATAAACCCCAGCAAACCTAAAACCACCAAAGCACCGAAGAAAAACCCCATCTCCTCAGTCAACATCGAAAAAATAAAGTCCGTATGCTGAACGCGCAAGAAACCAGATTGGCTCTGCGTTCCCTGCATATACCCTTTGCCCCACCACCCCCCAGAGCCAACGCTAATCAACGCCTGCTCAACATTAAAGACCTGATCCCGTACAATTTCCGACTCGGCATTAGGGGTAACAAAGGAGAGCAAACGGAGCTTCTGATACTCAGCCAGAAACGGATAAATGGCAATGATTCCGGCTACACCGCTTACGGCTAAGACGACAAAATGGGATAGGGGTAAACCCGCCATCCAAATCATGGCAAACCAGACTACCCCAAACATAATCGTCATCCCCAGGTCCGGTTGGAGAAAAATAAAAACGAGCGGAACACCAATATAGATAAGACAGCGGATGGTATTGCTAAACCGGTTGATTTCTTGCCAATGCATGGCTAAAAATTGGGCGAAGGTGATGGCGATGATGATACGGCCAAATTCGGTGGGTTGAATACGAATGGTTGAGGTAATTTGGATCCACAACTGCACCTGGTTGCCGATGGCCCCGGCGATAGCGACATAAATGAGGGAGCCAATAAACGCCAGGTAAAGGTACCAATGTAAGGCGGTGAGATAACGATAATCTACGGCCGCGACAATCAACATTAGCCCAAAGCCAATGGCGGCAAACTGGGCCTGACGAGCATCCAGCCCCTCAAATTCCGGCGCCCCGGTGATGGCGCTGTGGATCATCAGAATGCCGTAAGCGATTAAAATGAAAACGGCGGCCATTAACCAGAGGTCAAAGTGCCGCCAAACGGAAGTACGGGAGAGCATATTTGATTAGGTCCAACATAACCCAGCTATTATTCTAAAGAGTAAGCCGCCTTTTGCCGCCGATCATTGAGGCGCAAAGGAATTTCGGCTACCAGACGACTTTCTGTCTGCGTACTGGTCAGGTTAATTTCGACATTTTCAGGATCAATGGCCAAATGCCGGGCAATGACTTCAATGATGTCATCTTTGATCTGTTCCATCAGCCCAGGGGAAATCTGGCTGCGATCATGAACCAGCACCATTTGTAACCGGCTTTTGGCGACTGAGCCACTTTTTTCTTTTTGCCCGAATAGTTTTGTGAGCCAGTTCATACGGCTTCTCCTGATGAATAGGTAATGTCAAGCAGTTGTAGATGAGATATAGATAAATGATGAGCGGACAATTAGTTGCGACCGTTCACCCAACCTTTCAGCCGATCCATAAAGCTCTCTTTGTGGCTGAGGTCAATAAACGGCACATCTTGCCCATCTAACCTCCGGGCAATGTTACGGAACGCCTGCCCGGCACTGGCCCCATTTAGCCCAGTTAACACCAATGGCTGCCCCCGATTGGTCGAAATGACTACCGACTCATCTTCTGGAACAATGCCAACCAGCTCAATGTTGAGAATTTCCAATACATCCTCTACAGATAACATCTCTTGCCGGGCGACCATGGCTGGTTTCAGCCTGTTGATAATGAGACGGGGTGGCCCCTTTTCTTCCGCTTCTACCAGCCCCACAATCCGGTCTGCGTCACGCACGGAAGAAACTTCCGGGTTGCTGACAATGAGGACTTGATCAGCCGGGGCGACGGCGTTGCGAAAACCGCGCTCAATACCGGCAGGACAATCTATCATAATATAATCTACCTCAGCCCGGAGTTGGTCGCACAGCACCACCATATCTGAGGGGCTGACGGCCATTTTGTCTCGGGTTTGAGCAGCCGGGATGAGGTAAAGCTCTGGCAGCCGTTTATCCCGGATCATGGCCTGGCGCAGGCGGCAGCGACCTTCGATCACATCTACCAGGTCATAGACGATCCGGTTTTCCAGCCCCATGACAATATCCAGGTTGCGTAACCCGATGTCGCTGTCTATGGCTACAACTTTCTTGCCCATCGAAGCCAGGGCCACAGACAGGTTAGCGGTAATGGTGGTTTTGCCTACTCCCCCCTTACCCGATGTGACAGTAATGACTTTTCCGCTCATAGTGTATTCCTTTGGGTTATGGGTCATTTGGCCCAAACCATTAGCCGTTTATGCTCTGGTCGGCCACGCCTCGGCGATGATCTGCCCCTGGCGAATGGTGGCCTGCTCTGGGATAAATTTTTTCCGTTTCCCTTCTGGGGCTACAGCGATCTGGTCGGCGATGCGGAGTTGGGTGGGGTTGAGTTCCAGGGCGCATATCAGGGTTGTGTGATCGCCGTAGGCCCCGGCATGAACTAGACCACGCAGCCGCCCCCAGACGATGACGTTGCCCCCAGCGATGATTTCGGCGCCGGGGTTGACATCGCCAATGATGACGACATCCCCTTCGTGGTGGATGGCGCGGCCGCTGCGGACAGTTTCTCTAAGAAGTAAGCAGCCCGGGGTAGGGTGTGCGGCCGCATTCCGTTCTGGTTCGCTTGCCCCGCGTAAATAATTCCCTTCCAGGTCTGTAGCGCTGCCAGGGATGCGGGTGGCTAAGCCTAGTTGACGGGCGGCATCGCGGGTGCTATCTCGTTCAGCCAATACGGCCCACAGTTCTAGCCCATCTTCACTAAATAGTTTGAGCAGGCGGGCTAACTGGGAGCGGTTTAGCGGCCGCGCCCCCACGTCCAGGGTCACCTTACTCCCTTTAAGAAATTCCCGCTTGGCGGTCAGTTCTTGAGCCAGAGCTATCAATACCGCCTCATCTTCACCCCGTCCCAGGGTAAACAGCAAGCCATCTCGTGTTCCCTTGATATTGATAGCCGTCCCGTTCGCTTGATTTTGCATGGATTGATCATTGGCTCAGGCGCACAAATTTTTTAATTTGTTTGCCGTATCTTCTCAATAAGTTGGGGGTGTAGGGCAAGATTCTTTCTTCTCCGCCTCTTTCTTACCCGCCCAGATAAGAAACTGGGGATACATTACTAAAATGGTAATATGCGGGATATTACAACCAAACAATTGTTGAGATAATACAACAAATTGTCCTCAATTGCAAGCCCTTTTCCGATACAGCCAGGGCTTTTCACCATTCCATTTTGTAGCTGCGATTTCCCGAGTACCTCTCCGGCCAAATGTAAAGTTACAGTCATAACCACAAATTCCGTCTGGGGGGCTACCTGCTTCCCATAATGCCCATTTTGCGGGTGGTCATGTTGTCGTTGTTGTCGTAACAGTAATAATCGCTGTCTATCTGTTTGACGGCATGGGGCAGCGGCTGGGGGTGGGTGCGGCCGCAGTTATTGTGCCAACCGCTGATATTGCCCACCGGGTTATATTGGTAGCTGCGATTGTACCGGCTGACGCTGCTGTTGGTGACTTTAGGTTGGTACTGCTTAACCGGTAGCGGCCGCGTTCCATGGCTTGCTCCTGGTTAGCTATTGATAGGGATATAGGGTTGTGTTGAGACAAGTTGAATGGGTAAAGCGGTAAATCTGTGAATGGGCAGAAGTGTAATTATCGTTGGCGAAAGTGTCAAAAATGAGTTTTAATATGATTTTACAACGATTCTGCGGATGGTATACATTGCGTATTGTTTTCATTTATTGTGACAGCAAATAAAAGTTTTGCCAAAGCTGCTAACCCTTTTGAGAGGCTAAACGTCCAATCCAAATTAGCCTGAAGCCAAAAAACTCGTCTCCAGTTGGGCAAACGTCTAACCCCTCTTTACCTTCTGAGTTATCCAGGTTAAATCATAGGCAGGAAAAAGCTAAAGGTGCTCCCCTTTCCTTCCACACTTTCGACCCAAATATACCCGTTGTGAGCCTCAATGATCCGTTTGACAATGGCTAACCCTAACCCCGTCCCTTTGATATCCTCGGTAGCCAGGCTTTTTACCCGGTAAAATTCGTTGAAGATGTAGGGCAAATCGGCCGCAGGAATGCCAATACCGTTATCTTGAACAGAGAGAGTGATCATTTTGGCCGTCCCCCTTTCTGCCGGTGAAGCCAATGGGCCGGTGGCGCCAGGAATCATTTTAACGGTGACCTGTCCCCCCGCCGGGGTGTATTTGACTGCATTGCCGATCAGGTTGACTAACAGCTGCAATAAGCGGCCGCGATCCCCTTGCACCCGCACATTGGCTGGTAATGAGAGGCGCAGGGCCATCTGCTTTTCTTCAATCTGCATACTCAGCCCATTAACCGCCTCTTGCACCAGGTCTGTCAGGTTTAGCGGCGCCATACTGCTGGCAATCCCAGCCTCTAATTTGCCCAAATCGAGCAAGTCAGAAACCAGTTGGTTCATATAGTTGGCCGTGCCGACGATGCGGCCGCGTAAATCCTCTTGTTGGGCGGTTAAAGGAGCGACCCGGGGGAGCAAATCAGCCGACAACAAAATGGTGCTGATCGGGTTTTTTAAATCATGGGAGACCGTATTGACAAAGGTCGTTTTCATCTGCTCTAACTGTTTGAGCAGGGTAATATCATGGAACACCGCCGCCCACCCCACCGGCTCACCATAGGCCGTCGTCACCGAAAGCACCGCCACCTGGGTCACCTGCCCCCCCAGAACGGTGATCTCTCGCTGCCCCGGCTGGGCCCCGGTAAACAGGTCCCGTATCTCCGGGGTACACTCTGTTGAGACTTCCGGCCACAATTGACCGGTGATAGCGGCCGCGTCCAACCCCAACATCTTCGTCACCGCTGGATTCGCCAGCAGAATAACCCCCTGCGGATTGACCATGAGGATGGCATCCTGGGTGCTTTCTAACACTGCTGCCAGGGTGCTGCGCTCATCAGCCAGGGATTGGTAGAGGCGGGCATTTTCTAACGCCCCAGAGAGGCCGGCCGCCAACAGTCGGGCGATTTGGACATCTTCGGGGGAGAAGGGGGTGGACGCGGCCGCGAAATACAACGCCCCTAATGCTTCCGGCCCCTGTCGCACCGGCACCACCACCACCGCCTGCATCCCCAACCGAATCAGCACCCCCTCAATATCCTGACTGAGTGGTTTAGCTTCCGCTAACTGGGGGTAATGGAAAACCTTGTTGGTTTGCAATACCTGCCCCACAATCCCTTCATCCAGCCCAAACAGCCGCAGGGGAATCGCCCCATTGGCCAACCCTGACAAAACATGGAAAAAATACCCCTGCTGGTCGGCATCTTTCAGGCATAAGGCCAAAAAATCATGGGGAATCGCCCGGTGTGAATGCTCCGCCAGCACCTCAAAATGCTGCCCTGGCAGCGGTGAACTGGCTAACATCACCTGGAGTTCAACAAGTTGGGTTAAGCGATCATCAAGAGTTGACATAACATTAAATTGGCGGCCCTGCTTAATCACACAACTGGGCTGTCCAATCCACCAACTCCTCAGCCGAGGGAATATCCTCTAAAGCCCCAAGCACCTGGCGGTAACGAATAACCCCCTGCTTGTCAATGATGAACACCCCCTGCTCCATCGCCGTCATAGCGTGGTGCTGCAAGCGGCGCAAAAAGTTGCGGTTGACCGTATCCACCCAGGACGCCCGAATCGTCTCGGCTTCGGCCTTCACCCCCCCCATCACCAAAGGGGCGGTGAAGCTGATCACCGTGTTTTTCGTCGCTTCCAGGACGCCCCGGTCGCCCAGGCCATACACTGCATACAGCCGCTTATCTGGGTCACAGATAAAGGGAAAGGGGGGAGCGTCGGCCGGGAAGTAGCTCTGGGCAGTATAGAGCAAATTGGGAGAAATCTGGATTATCTCGGTATCAATCGCCTGAACTGCGGTATAGTTGCGGCTCATGTCGTTGATGTGTCCTCGACAGAAGTTACAGGTAAACCCGCGCGAAAACCAGAGAATAATATTTTTGTGCCCCTGGTAATCAGCCAGAGCAATGGTACCATTGTGAATGGACGGCAGTTCAAAAAGAGGGGCTGGTAGCCCAATGTCGGCGGTGGGGGCGGGGACGGCAGTGAATGACATAATAGTAATTGTAACGGGTTGACAAGGGTTATCAACTGTTATTTATGGGTTCTTGGGGTTTAGATTCAGAGGGGCCCGTCTCTGATTTATCTGGGTGGATAATATTTTGCCATAGCCTGGTCGAATTTCGGCTCTATAATCTTACCTATGCTGCTTTATCTGGCGATGGGGCTGTATCTGATCAATTTGGGGGTGGGCGCGGCCGCGCAGTTTACCCATCTCCATTTTGGCAAGTGGCACCATCTCCTTTACTTCATTGTCTTCCTGGCAGCCATTGGGGCTGTGGTGCGCCATTTCCACCCGGCCCTGCTCCTTACCTTAACCATGCTGGCGTTGATGCCCAAAAGTAAACCAGGAACATGGCGCCACCCCGCGGCCGCGCTTCTCGGCTTCACCGGCTACCTGGTGACAATTATGAATTAGGAAGGATGAAGGATGAAATGATCCTTCTTCATAATTCATCCTTCATCCTTCATCCTTCGGAGAAACTATGGATTTAATTGAGGCCATCCGTAACCGTCGCACCACCAACGGGCCGTTTAAGCCAGACCCGGTGAGCAAAGCCCACCAACATCTGCTCATTGAAGCCGCCAGCCGTGCCCCTAGTCATTTCAACTCCCAACCCTGGCGGTTTATTCTCATTGAAGACTCGGACATCCGCCAGAAAATTGCCGCCATCGGCGGCCGCACCATGACCCAACTGTTCGCTGAAGGCCGCTTCTTTCGCCGCTACCGCAAATATTTCCGCTTTAGCCAGCAAGAGATGGAAGAAAAACAAGATGGCATCTACATTGACACCATGCCCGGCCCGCTGCGCCCCTTTATTAAACAGGTGTTTAACGAAAAAGCGTTAGGGCTGCTCAACACCCTGGGCGTTCCCAAACTCCTGGGCAATGACAACCAAAAATTGGTCGCCAACAGTCCTCTACTTCTGGCCGCTCTCCTGACCAAAGAAGAGTACGTCCCCGATGACCTTTCCGGCTTTTACTGCCTGCTCTCCCTGGGCATGGCCATTGAGAATATCTGGCTGATGACGACTGGCCTGGGCATGGGGATTCAATTTGTCAGTACGCCGATGGAAATACCGGAAGCGTGGCAGGAGATTAACGACCTGCTCAAAGTCCCCCCGGAACTGGAGCTAATGGCAGTCTACCGGTTAGGGTATCTGCCTGATGAAAAGGAGAAGGTGCGGCCGCGCATTGATTGGCAAAGTAAGCAGCGGCGCACCATCTCCCGCCTGGCCTTCCGCGATACCTGTGAGCGGAGTGAGGAGTAGGTAGTTAGCAGTGGGCAGTGTACAATCGTAAATCGTAAATCCCTTATGCCCGTTTACCCGACCATCCAGGCTGTAGCCACAGCCGTCCCCCCATACAGGCTGGCTCAAGCAGCGGCCCGCGATTTTGCCGCCTTGCTCTTTCGCGGCCGCGTCCGGCAGTTAGACCGCCTCATGTCCGTTTTTGACCACACCCAAATCGAACACCGCTACCTCTCCCGCCCCCTGGCATGGTTTGGCGAACCCCATACCTTCGCCGAGGCCAACGCCATTTATGAGCAAGTCGCCCTACAATTGAGCCAGGAAGCCAGTTGTAGGGCCATCACCCAGGCTGGCATCCGCCCAGAGGAGATCAGCCTGGTCATCTTTGTCTCCACCACTGGGCTGGCAACCCCCAGCCTGGACAGCCGCCTCATCCAGGCGTTACACCTGCCGGCTAACACCGCCCGCCTGCCGATATGGGGACTGGGATGCGCTGGGGGGGTAGCCGGGCTGGCCCGGGCCGCCGAACTGGCTTATGCTTTTCCTGGTAAAACCGTTCTTTTAGTGGCCGTCGAGCTGTGCAGCCTGACCTTTCAATTGAATGATTTGTCCAAGTCAAACCTGGTTGCGACTACCCTATTTGGTGATGGCGCGGCCGCTATCTTGCTCCGTTTGGGGGAAGGGAACGGCCCCCAACTGCTCAACCGGCACAGCTACCTCTTCCCCGACTCCCAAGAGATCATGGGGTGGGAGCTGATCGAAACCGGCCTGAAAGTCCGCTTTGCCCGCTCCATTCCCGTTTTAGTTGAGCAAAAGATGGCCTCTCTGGTGCAAACGGCCTGCACCAGTTGGGGGATCACCCCGGCCGAGTTGGCCCATTTTGTTTTTCACCCCGGCGGCCCCAAGGTGCTGCAAGCGTACCAGGAAAGCCTGGGCATAACCGCAGCCCAATTAGCCTCAGCCTACCGGGTTTGGGCCGATTATGGTAATATGTCCAGCCCAACGGTGCTGTTCGCTCTGGAACATTATCTACGTACCCATCCCCCCAGCGGCGATTATGGGTTGATGGCCGCCCTCGGCCCCGGTTTCAGTGCCGAGCAACTTCTCTTCCGCTGGTGAACGGGTTTTCATCATTGTTCGTTGCGCTCTTAGCGGCTTCGCGGTTCCTTCTCTAATTCAATCGTAAATCCCCCCATGACTCCCGACCTTGCCCGACACCATCTAAATGAATGGCAAAAGAGCCAGCCCAGTAACTTTTTTACCGCCGATTTGGGGTTACAGCGTACCCTGGAACTCCTCTGGGGTACGGCGGATTATAAGCAGAATGCCGCCCGGCTTTACCGGTTTGGGGGTACAGTGGCAACGGCTTTGGACGCGGCCGCGGCCGAACTCTCCCTCCATCCCCCCATCTGGCAGCTTTATGACCCGGCCGGCCGGCCCATCAACCAGGTTCATTACCACCCTAACCAGCGGCTCATTGGTCAGGCATTGGCCGCCGCCGGGCTGTCTGGGTTAGCCGGAGAAAAGGGGCAAAATTTGTTGGCCGCCGCCCTCTACTACCTGGCCGCCCACATTGGTGAAGCGGGGCAGATTGGCCCGGTGGCCTGGACCGCCGGGATGATCAAGCTGCTGCGCGACGCGGCCACGCCCTCCCTGCGTGACCAATTTTTGCCTGATTTGCTCGACCCCCAACGCGAACCCCCGCTTACCGGGGCCAATTTCTTCAGCGAAGTGCAAAGCGGCTCAGACCTGGGCCGCAACAGCAGCTTTGCTTACAGGGATGAAGGGGATAACTGGTACATCAATGGGGAGAAAAGTTTCTGCGCCAACATCACCGCCGACCTGATTTTGGTCACGGCTCAGGTGGTGGGGCAAGGGGACGGTCGGGACGGCTTAGGCTTATTTCTGGTGCCCCGCGCCGGGCAGCCAGACCGGCTGGTTATTCGTCGCCCCCAACCGTTGTATGGCAGCCCCGCCCTGGCTGTTGGCGAACTCCTCTTCCAAGATGCTCTGGCATACCCTATCGGCCCGGTGACGGATGGGTATACCCTGGTGACAACCCATGTCTGGCCTAACGCACAGCGCCATAACGCCCTGGCCTGTGCCGCGGCCGCACGCCGGGCTTATCTCATCGCCTGGCAGTTTGCTGAACATCGTCAGGCCCAGGACGTGCCGCTTATCCATTACCCCCTGGTGCAAGAAAGCCTGACGCAAATGAGAAGTGACGCGGCCGCGCTCCTTTCCGGCACACTGCGGCTGCTCCATTGGCTAGATGAGCTGGAAATAGGGGAACACCGCCCGGATACACCGGCCCTCATTCGTCTGGGTACGTTATTAAGCCAGCTTCGTGCCCCAGCTCTGGCCCACGAGGTCATCCAGCAAGGGATGGAGCTGCTGGGCGGCTACGGAATGTTGACCGACCTCTCTATTTTGCCCCGTTTGTGGCAAGATCATCTCGTTTATGCCCGCTGGGCTGGCACTCCCAATGTTATCGTGCAGGCCATCCAACAAGAGATGCGCCAAAACCAGGGGCATGAACCATTCATCGCCCTCATCCGGGCCATGCTCCAGCCTTCCCCCTTTGACGATCTGCGCCGGGAAGCGTTGGCCCAGTTGGCCCAATTAGAACAGGTATTAACTGATTTGTTGCTGATGGATGAGATGAGTGCTTCTGTCCCGCTGCGGCCGCTGCTGGCCCGTCTGATGGATTTATATTACACCGCCTGCCTGGCCATTGAAGGAGCGTGGGAATATTTACGCAAAGATGATCGCAGCAAACACCGGCTGGCCCATTACTTTTTCAACCGGCGTGTTTTAGGGCGGGAAGCCAAAGATATAGCTGATTATGCCCATCAAATTAGCAAGCTATGTAAAGACATTCGCCCCTCGCGGATTGATTGGCAAAAAGATGAGGAGCTGCAACAAAAATGGCGTGAAGCCGGGTTGGGGGATGAAGAGCAATAACCTACCCCTGCTGTCTGAAGAAAAATTGATTTTCACCCGTTAGAGTTTCCCGTTTCAGGCGGATGGGGCGGCCATCATCTACCTCAAAGGCCACTTTAATCTGCTTCCCGACCAATTGAGCCACCCGCGCCCAATCCTCACGGGCATATTGCTCCGGGCCGCGCAGTTCGCCCGCTTCCGATTCCTGGCGGCCGGCAGTAAATGTTTCTAATTCGATCCGATACCGGAGCATCTCCCAATCCATCTCTAACACCCTGGCCGTAAAGATGGCGCGCAAGAAATCTCCACTCTCTAGCTTCCAGACAAAGTGAATTGGAAAAGTATCGTTGAGGGTGTACGCCGGTTTGATCATGGGAATAGTTAATGGGTGAATTGGTGAATTGTTAATGGGGCGTCCACAGCTTGCTGCTAACTACTCCAACTACCGGCTGTTGACCGTGCCAACGCCGCTGAGGATGAGCAATCCGCCTACGATGAGCCGCCAATCCACTAATTCGTTCAAAAAGATGGCCCCGATGGTGACGGCGATAAGGGGAATGATGTAAGTGACAAGAGCAGTGCGGGTAGGACCCCAATAGCCTAAAACGTAATAAAAGAGGATGTAAGCCAGAGAAGACCCCAATAGCCCTAACCAGATGATGGCCCCTGCGGCCGCCCAGGTAAACTGCTGTCCGGCTCGATTGTCTAAAACCAGGGCGACTATCCAGGCCAGCACACACGCGGCCGCGACCTGGCCGGTGGCGGCGATAATCGGGTGCAGGTGGGCGAGATGGTGCCGGGCGTAGGCAGCGGAGATGGCGTAACAGAGGCCAGAAACGATAACCAACAGGGGCGCGGCCGCATTTCCGCCCCCCACCTGCAACTCACGGGCAAACAAAAACACAACCCCCACAAACCCCATCACCAACCCCAATACCTTACCCCGTGTGACCGTCTCCTGCTTCAACCATACCCCAGCTACGACAATGCTGAACAAGGGCACGGTGCTGTTCAACACCGCTGTCAGCCCGGAATCTATATGCTGTTCCGCCCAACTAATAAACACAAACGGGAAAGCCACCCCTAACGCCCCCAGGACAAACAGATGACCCCACGTTTGACCATTTCGGGGTAAGGGTAATTTTTGCCACCGGGCTACCAGCAGCAGCGCGGCCGCGCCCACCGTTAAGCGTAGGGCGACCAGGGTTGCCGGCCGTAAATCTACCAGGGCGATTTTGATAAACAAAAAGGAGCTGCCCCAGGCCAGAGCCATCAACAAAAAAGCCAGCCAGACGTTTCGTGACGGGGGTGTCATCCCGATCCCCCGTCCTTAAACAGCCGCCGCCACAAATTAGATTCCAATAGGCAATCGGGGTCCAACCGCTGCTTGAGGGCCGTGAAGCGGGCAATCGTCTCATCACCCAGGTAAGCGGCCGCAATTGCCGGTCTGAGGGTGCTATCTTTCGCCAGATAAAAGCGGCCGCCATATTTCAAGACAATCTCATCCAGCTCCCGCGTCATCTGGACCACTCGCGGCCGGTTCCGGGCCGTAATGCGGAAATCCATAGCCATCGAATACCCATCCACCCCATAAGAGATAAGAAACGGATCCGGGCGGTGCCGCTTGAGGACACTCAAATAGTTGGGCAATCCTCGTTTGTGGCAATGACGAAAAATTTCCCCAAAAGCAGCCTCAGCATTAGCCACCGGAATAAATGGCTGGTATTGAATCAGCCCCCCGGGGCCAAAGGGTTTATCCCAATCAAAATAATCAAGCAAAAAATGGAACAGGGCATGAGGCTGCCGGTAGCTGTTATGGTTGTGCCAGCGGGCAGCCCAATATTTTGCCATATTAACAAAATACATACCAAAATCGTTCCAAAACGGTCGTTGGAACCGCCAGATAAGGCTGTTGGGGATGATCCCCATGACGTTGGCGGGAAGCCGCTGGTTCTCCAGGCGTAAGGTTTGGGCAGGCATTGGGTCTTCCCCGGGGGCCAGGTGCCGGGCTTTGTGAATATCGGCCCGACCGACGGCGCGGCCGCGTACCATCGCATCTAACCAACCGACAAAATAATCATACTCAGCCACGTGGGCTTCAAAATAGCTCATCGTCTCAGCCAGATTGCGCGTGACATACGTCTCCACCTGGATCAACCCAGAGTAGACCCGCTTCATCTGCATTGTCAACCGGGTAAAACAGCCCAACATGCCAAACCCACCAATCGCCGCATGGAAAATATCCCGATTTTGCTGCCGGTCACAGGTGATAAGTTCACCCGAAGGGAGCAGCAGCTCGAAAGATTCAACATGATCCCCAAAAGTCCCGGCCTGCCACCCATTTTTGCCGTGCGTGTTCATCGCCGCACACCCCCCAACAGTCGTCTTCATCGTGCCGGTAGCTATGGGAATCCACCAGCCATCCCCCAGGATATATTCCCACAACTGCTGCAGCGTAACCCCAGGTTCAACGGTGATCCGCCCGGTTTGGGGGTACCACTCTAAAATCCGGTTCATCCGGGTTACGCTCAAGATGATATTTTCACCGTTGGCCCCGGCATCCCCGTAACTGTTACCCCCGGCGCGGAAGGTCACGGTGCGGCCGCTTGCCTCAGCCAAACCAAACACCGCCCGCAAATCATCTACCGTGCTGGGACGGAAAACATAACCAACCGTCCGGCTGGCCCGTCCCCAGGCCACCAATTCCTCTAATCGCTCCGTTGGCATCGCCATGGGCCCTCTTTCCCAATTCAGGGAGATTTTCTCTTGATCTATGTTGATTGTTTGGGTTAGTTCGTCAATCATGAGTTTCTATTTCAAGTTCCTATCAGGGTTGCCGCCACCACTTTAGCCGTTTAATATTTCATCTCCTCTCCCCTGGAATTGTAATCAGAATATGCCAGTTAGCCCATTAACAAAAATTGGGTGCAACATTTTGCCAAATTTGTGGTAATATGTGCGTTATTCGGCAAGGCACTTGAAAATGCCAGCGGTGGAGCGGTAGGCTTCGAACCTGTCATTGACGGAACCGGCCAGAGAGAATCAATTTTTTAGACTGGAGAAAAGAAAGAAATGGAAAACAAGCTGTATGTAGGTAATTTGTCGTACAATACGACAGACGATGAGCTGCGTGATTATTTTGCGCAAGCTGGCACGGTGACATCGGTGACGGTAATGCGCGACCGGGACACTGGTAGAGCGCGTGGCTTTGCTTTTGTCGAGATGGGTTCAGACGCCGAAGCTCAGCAAGCGATCAACATGTTCAATGGGCAAGATTTTCAAGATCGTGCTCTGACCGTAAATGTGGCGCGGCCGCGTGAAGAGCGTGGTGGTGGCGGCTTCCGCAGCGGTCCCCGCAGCGGTGGCGGTGATCGGGGTGGCTTCCGGGGTGGTGATCGGGGTGGCGACCGTGGCGGCGACCGTCGCGGCGGGGGTGGTCGCCCCCAAGGCGGCGGTGATCGTGACCGTCGTCGTTCCTGGTAATTAACACCCTTCTTTTAATCGTTCTATACTGTAAAAATGCCCGATGGTGGTTCACCATCGGGCATTTTTGTTTATTTGGACCTGACTTTTCATCCTTGACTAACAATCACCTATTGTTAAACTGTAAGCTAGAAATGATGGACCCATCTCTTACTCTCTCAATTTCCAAAAGTCACCATAAGGATTCCCCATGAGCGAAACAAAGCGTATTGGTTTGATCATTGGCCGGGAATGGAGCTGGCCGCAGGCATTTATCAATGAAGTCAACAGCCGCGAAGCTGGAGTCATTGCCGAATTTGTGGAGTTAGGGGGAACATTTATGGGGGAACTATGCCCATACACGGTCATCTTTGACCGCATCTCCCATGAAATCCCCTATTACCGGGTTTACGTCAAATATGCGGCCATACAGGGGTGTTATGTCATTAACAACCCCTTTACCGCCTCGGCCGATGATCGCTTTTTCGGTATCGCTTTACTCCACACCTTAAATGTCCATGTCCCCCGCACCGTTGTTTTGCCTAACAAAGGGGTCGAAGCGGAAAGTGTGCCGGAAAGTTTTCGCAATCTAAAATACCCAATGGATTGGGATGGCATTATTAACTATGTGGGTGTTCCGGCCATCCTCAAAGACAGTCGGGCAGGCATCAGCCGCCGCTCCTATTGGGTACGTGATGTTGCCAGCCTGATTCAATGTTATGATGAAAGTGATACAGCTACGATGGTTTTACAACAAATTATCGAATCTGATATTCACATCCATTGTTTTGTAATCGGGCGGGAGCATGTTTTGGCAATCCGTTATGATAAAGAAGCGGCCCGCTATAAAGAGCATGAACCTTTTCAAGGGCTTGATCCTTCTTTAGAGCCGCGTATGCTTCGGGCGGCCCGCATTATCAGCCAGGCATTTGCTTATGATGTGAATATGGTGGAGTTTGTGGTGAAGGATGGGGAGCCGTATGTGATTAATGCCACTTACCCTACCCCAGACCTGGATGTGAACCGGATGGCGGCCACACACTTTAATTGGTGTGTGCAAAAAATGGCCGATTTCGCCATTGACATTGCCCTGAACCCGCGGCCGCAGCTTACCGGTTACGCCTGGCAAAAATTGCTAGAAGAATATGGGCGTGAGGCGTGATGAGTGAAGGGGGTCACGTATCACCTTTCAGCTTAAATACTCAATCGCCGGAAGATGAAAGAGGGGATGTGGCGGATGATGAGCATGAACGGTCCCCAACGGCGGGGCACGTAGACGGTTTGTTTCTTACTTTTGATCGCTTTGAGCATATCCGCGGCCGCAGCCTCTGGCGTAATCACCCACAACCGTTTTTTTACATGGGCTAACATCGCTGTCTCCACCTGGCCTGGTTTGATAGTCGTCACATTAACTCCATGCCGGGTGAGCCGGTTGCGTAACGCTTCCAGGTAGGTGGTGAACCCCGCTTTGCTGCTGTTATATACCGGGGAGATGATGCGGCCGCGATCCCCCGCCACCGAAGAAATCCCCACAATATGCCCTTGCCCCGTCCGCTCAAACCGCTCCGCCGCCTGGTTCAGCCAGGCAATTCCCCCCAACAGATTAACCTGCACCATGCTGGCATCCTTCTCAAAACTATATTCATTTAAGGCCACCGGCGGCATTACCCCAGCGTTATAAATGATCAAATCTAATCCCCCCAAATCATGGACAATTTGTTGGAATAACCCTGGCACTTCTCCGCTGTTACTCACATCATGGGGATAAGGATAGGCCCGACCAGCCCCGGTCTGGCTGCGGGCCGCACGGGTATTGATTTCTGTACACAATTCCTGCAAAGCCTCTTGCCGACGAGCTATCGCGGCCGCGTGGTAGCCATCTTCCACCAATACCCGCAGCAAGGCCGCGCCAATCCCGGCTGATGCCCCTACAATAATCGCTCGTTTCTTCGGTTCCAATGGTCGTTCAATCTGGGCTGATGATTCATTCATAAAACTATCCTACGGGATGATTTCTCCGCAAATTTCGCGGATTAACGCTGATTTTTCCCACTCAATCCCCAAAATCGACATGAATCTGCGGAAGAGAAATCAAACCCCTTCTTCCATCACTACTTGTTTAACTGTATCCCGCTGCAAGACGGCCAAAATCGCCCCATGAGCCTCTAAAGCCAGCAGTTCAGGATCATCATCCGGGCGGGGGTGAATGGGGTGTAAAAACAACAGCTCAACGGTTAGTGAACCGGCAGGGCGGCTGGCAATACGCCACAAAGTTGCCAGCAGACTCTCATCCCCCCAATGCACTAACTCTCTTTGCTCGTAACGAAAAACGCCAGGAATATAGGGTGTTTGGGTTTGTTGGGCAATAGCAAACGCCCCATACCGGAACGGGCTTAACAGTGGTCCATTGGGGATAATAGCCCCTTCGGGAAATAAGGCAATAGGCGGGTAGCGCGGGGTGTCCAACAGGACATTCCGGGCTTCCAGGCGGGATTGTTTATCTTCTCGCTGCACAAAAACAGTCTCAATAGCCACCGCAATCCAGCCAATGAACGGTAAGGGGCGAATTTCCGCTTTGCTGAGAAAACGAATGGGATGAATAGCCGCCAGAATAACGACATCTAACGCAGAATGATGGTTGGGAAAAATAAACCCCCGATGCTGCTTGAGCCGCTCCTGGTTTTTAGCCACCAAACGAATGGCCAAGGCCCTTAGGATCAGGCGTGCCCCGATGACTACAATCCAGTTCCCTAATTTAGCTCCTCGCGGCCGCAGCGGAATCAACGCTGCCCCCATCACCAACGGTGCCCCAACCATCAAAACCAATAAACAGGCCCCTAACCGGATTAAGCCGCGTACTGTATTCATCGTAAATAAATCGGATTGCTAAAAATCCAGCCTCGGTTTTTACCCAAATACGGCAAATAACATTCCACCCGATACGCCCCTGGCTCAACCGGGATATGGGTCAGGGTGCGATCATTTTTAGCCTCAGCCACTACCTGCCCATGCCGAATCAGCCGGATATGGCAGGCCGTGGGGGCTTTAACTTGTAGGGTGGCCCCGGCATCCAGCTTAACGTCATCTCCCATCACCCCTTTGTTCAACCCCTGCCCGGTAAAGCGGAACCCTTTAGTGGCATGGGGCATATCATAAGCTACCCAACCGCGGCCGCGACCCAACCCATCCAGAATCAGCCGCTTATCATGAGCCACATCGCCATTGAGCGGCCGCGGAATCAACAAATGGGTATTCACCGCCCGGAATAGAAACTCATATGGGAACAACACCCGCCGCACCGGCCCCAGGCTAAACGTCTGTCCATGGGCGTCACTATTGCCCACAGCAGCGATCCGCTTCCCCTGAGCCAGCAGTTCATCCCACTTGGCCAACACCTGCACATCTGGCCCCATAATATATTTTTCCGGCCTTAAGGCCACCTGCACCGCGCTCAACTTGCCTTTAATATGCCCCTTAAACTCCGACATATAGTTCCAGATTTCCAGGCCGGTAAACCCCTCAACCTGCCAATCAAGCCAGGGATAATCCGGCTCATGGAAGGCAGGCAGCGGCGGATCGAACGGGTGAGCCAGGAAGCCATGCCCCCCAGTCAGACGGGTTTCCTCAATAAGCCGCTGCGGGTCTGGCGCATAGCGGCACATCTCTTTTTCGGCCCCGTAAACGAGAAAATGGTTCACCTGGGGATTGCGCCGCATATCATGAACTTCTTCCCCCACCAGCAGCAGCACCTTACCCTGCTCATTTTCATAATACCGCTCCACCCCATCCACCCACACATTGTGATCCGTCACAATGATAAAATCCAGTCCGGCGCGGATGGCATCCTCGGCGATTTCTTGATGCCATTTTATGCCGTCAGAGTATGGGGTGTGCATGTGGCAGTTGCCAGCGATTTCGTGCATGGGTAAAAGAGGTGAGTGTTGAGGAGTGAGGATTGAGGACTGAGTAACTCCCCCAATGCCACCCAGTTCCTATGAGTTTCTTTGCTTTAGATTCATCTTGGGGCGCGGCCGCGCCAATGGGCAACTCCTGGGAATGTGCCCAATGCTACCACTACCCAAACCGTTTTGGCAATTATTGGCGGCCACCCTACTGGCTTGAAGGTAGCAAGGAAGGCAGCAGATTCACGCTTTACACAGCTCGCCTCACACCTATTTTACGTCAACTTGCCATGAGCAGGTATAATCAAGCATTGTTTCCACTCTGTGGACACAGCACATCACCAGGTAAGGGTACAGGATTATGAATAGAGTGAGGGGTTTATTCTGGTTGACTATTTGTTTTTTTCTAGCTGCTTGCAGCCAGCCAAGTGCCAATGAGTCGGTTATATCTGAACAGGTGATAACGCCCGCGGCCGCACCCCCCATCACCCTCACCCAGCCCGCTTTATCCCAGGTCACTCCGACACCCACACCGCCGCAGCCCACCCCAACCCCCCGCCCCATTCTCCCAGCCCAGGCTACCGCCACCCCCAACCCCGCCCTGCCTGATTGGACCGTTCTCCTTTACCTGCCCGCTGATTACCTCTACGCCCCCGACCCCCTGACCTTGCTCACCACCCTCTCAACCGCCCTACCCGGCGGCCGCGTGCAAATCTTAGCCCAACTAGATCGCCACCCCAGTCACGCTGCCGATGGCTTCGCTGACGCCCGCCGCTACCGGCTCACCCCTGGCAGCCCGGAACTGCTGACCAGCCTGGGAGAGATCAACATGGTAGACGAGGCTGAGTTGACCGCCTTCCTCACCTGGGGATTACAAACGGCCCCAGCCAACCGGTACGCCCTCATTATGGCCGCCCCTGGTGGTGGTTGGGCCGGTATCGGCCTGGATGACACCGCCCCCGGCGACCGGCTGACTCTGCCCGAACTAGAAAACGCCCTGGCCCAAACCCGACAAACCACCGGCCTGGATCAATTTGATCTGCTGCTGTTCACCGGCTCTTTCCTGGCTCAGGTAGACCTGTTCCAGGCGGTGCAGCCCCATACCAGCTATGTGGTCGCCTCAGCCGGTCTGGCCAGCCTGATTGACCTGGGTCGCTGGCTTACGCTGCTGGCAACCACCCCTGCCCCGGACGCGGCCACCTTAGCCCAAGCCACCATCGCCCAGTTAGATGTGAGCCAATCCCCTGGCACATCCTGGGTGGCTGTAGAGATGGCCCAAGTACCCGCCCTCACCCACGCCGTCGAGATATTGGCCCACGCCCTGCGCCATGACCCGGCTTACCATGCCCCCGTGGCCAGCGCGGCCCGGCGCAATGCCGAAGCGTATACCTGGCTGGCCTCCCCCACCGCCGATCCGATAGCCGCTCTGGATGCCTGGCATTTTGCCAGCCTGATTAGCCAGCTTACCGATGAGGCTCCCCTGTTCGCGGCCGCGACCAACCTCATGGGAGCAGTACGTCAGGCCATCGTCGCTGGGCAGCACAGCCCTGATTTTCTCTGGGCACGGGGCATTGTTCTGCCGTTTCCCGCCAACGATACTGTTTTCAACCCCGATTATGTGACCCAGACCCGCATCCCAGCCTGGGCTGATTGGCTGCACAGCTATCACCAGGTGACGCAAAAGACGGCTCTCCCTCCCTCGATTTTTCTAGGCGAACCGGCGGCCAACAGTTGGGTCAACCGGCAAACCCCCCTCTTTTTAGGAGTAGAGTTGGCGGGTATTGATTTGGAGAAGGGGGAAATCCTCAGCGGCCGCTATGACCGCACCGGTCGCCGCCAACTCCTTGAGATCACCCCGTATGTGCCGCGGCCGCAAACCCTAAACGACGGCAGCCCGTTTTACACCTGGACCGATGGTGTCCATAAGACGGTACTGCTCTGGCCGGCCGAACTCCCTTATCTGGCCGATTCCGTGCGGGGGGATTGGGTGCTGGCCTGGCCCATCGGCTTCACCCCAATTCGGGCCATTACCGGGCAGGTGCTAACGGCAGGCCAGGAGACAGGCGCGGCCGCGCAGTTGTTGTGGGATCAGACCCAGGGGCGGCTCATCAGCCATTGGGGGATCAACAGCGGCATCCCTTACCCGATCACCCCCCAGGCCAACCAATTGTTCCGCCCCGACCATTGGTATCTGGAGTTCCAGGGGCAGCTTACCAGCCAGCCAGGGCGTGATCTAAACCTGGCCGAACTCACCATCCAACCCGCCCCCCTGACGGATGGGGATTATTTTGTCGGCTTCGCGGCCGCCAACAGCACCGGGGAACATTCCCAGGTTATTACCGATGTGGCCGTTGCCAGCAGCCGCCTGTACGATGGGTATCACATTTACATAGACCCTGGCTTCGGCTTCCAATTCCTTTACCCGGTCAACTGGCAGCGGCCTACCCTGGACGGGCAAATTTGCCAGAGTGAAGCACTTACCCTCTGCACCTTCTCCCCCGACCAGCAAATCGCCCTGCGAGTCATTTTTTATCCTGAAGTGGGACCGCGCAATGGCCCCATGCTGCGGGATGAGGCGTTGGCTGCTTTCAGCGGCGTCAATGTGTTGTATCAGGTGGAGCAAAGCGTGGCCGGGCAGGCCGCCCCGTACACCGTTTACGGGTATACCGCCCCTGATGGGGAGCATGTTGGCGTTTTGTTGACGTTTGTCTATGACGGGATGGGGTATGTGGTGGATCTGGATGGGCCAGCCGCCGAGCAGGTGCGGATTCTGGATGCGGCGGATAAGCTGCTGCGAAGTTGGCAGTTCCAACCGCTGCTGCGAGAGCCGTTTTTACAAAGCTGGCAGGAGTTGGCCGTACCCGGCTTTACCCTAAACTACCCCACCGAGTTCCGTTACTCTCTCCAGACCAGCGGCTGGCACCAGTTAGATGGTGGGCGACATATCTTTATGGCTTTGCGCCTGGACGCGGCCGCTGCCCAATCCCCTGAATCCATCTTACGCACCTGGCTGGCTGCCACCGCCAACAAAGAGGCATTTCGGGCTGTGGCTCCTTACCCGCTGCGCCTGGGAGCTTACCATTGGCAGCGGGCTGATTTTTCCTGGGTGGCCGAGGATGGCAGCCCGGTCAATGGATTCATTATGGTCACTGTCGTAGACGGCCGCGCCCTCATCGCCTGGGCCGAAACCCCCACCCTGTACTACCTGCACCTGGAACGCTCCATCTTCCGGATCATCCTGGCCGATCTACAATTTACCCGGTTCGATTAAAATGACTCATACCTCTTCTGTAGCCCCGCCGCGACGGGAGTCGCCGGCCGCGACCAGGTGCCCATCTGGGGTGCGGGAGACAGAGTGTGCCCCGCCGAAGTAGATGCTGCGTGACCCCCACCGGTTGATGGGGTACCCCATCGCTTCTAGTTGATTGAGCGCGGCCGCGTCCACCCCAAACTCCCCTTGCAGCACCCCATTCTCCAGATGAACCCGCGCCTGGTTCACCGCTTCCTCTAAGGGCAAATCATAATCAAGCAGATTGATCAGCACCTGTAAAATGGCACTGCGAATACGGATGCTCCCCCCACTGCCCAATACCAGCCGCACCTGCCCATCTTTCAGGACAATGGTCGGGGTCATCATGGTGGGAATGCGCTCCCCCGGCGGCCGCACATGAAACCCCTGGGGATGCAAATCTTCTTCACCCAGCATATTGTTGGCGATATACCCCGTGCCCGGCACCACATACCCGGCACTCTCCCCCGCCGTCGTTGTCAGGCTGACCACCCAACCATCGGCATCTATGACGCTCAGATGGCTGGTATTGTTGCGGCTCTCTTTCTCTGGTTGGGGGCGGCGATAGGGACGGCTCAACGCTTCGCGCACTTCCCGCCGGTATGGCTCCACAAACCCCTCATCTAAAAACGCAGCGATGGCCTGGTCTAAGGGCAATGAATCGTGCCAGGCATCCCACTGCGGCCGCGCCCGACCCGTTGCCGCCATTACCTCATACAACAAACGCAGGTGCATCACTGAGCTATACGGCCACTGCCCTACCGGAAACTCTTCCAGGAGCAGCAGACTAAACGCCGTCAGCACCCCACCCGCCGAACAGGCCCCTGGCAGCAAGACAGTATGATCCCGGTAGCGCAGCTCAATGGGGCGGGATTTGTTGACGGTATAGGTTTGCAAATCGGTAGGGGTGAGCAGCCCCCCGTGGGCCGCCTGATCGTGTACAATCGCCTGGGCCAGCCAACCCGTCCGGGCGATCTCGGACCCTTCTTCGGCCAACCGCTCTAAGGTTTCGGCCAGGTAGGGAATCAAAAAGGTGTCCTGGGGCTGAATCATTCGCTGGCCTCGCTGGAAGATGGCCGCCATTTCCGAGGTGTGGGTATAAAGCGGCCGCAGCAGTTCACACACCCCCACCTGCAATGGCCCCAGGTTGACCCCTTCCCGTGCATAGCGGATGGCCGGCTGTAAAATCTGTTTCAGCGACAGGCGGCCAAAATCGGCGGCTATCTGGCACAGCCCGGCGATATTGCCCGGCACAGCCACCGACCCCCGCCCCAGGTAAAAATCCTGGGTGGTGGAGCCAAAATCAATGGTGGTTTTTTGAAAATCTAAAAAGGAGAGCTTTTCGGGGCCGCCCAAACCGGGCATACTACTGAAAAAATCGTACACCATTCCCCCATGATCCGGGTGGTACACCTGGGCGATGCCGCTCCCCCCCAGGTGAACGACGCCGCTCTCACAGATGAAGGAAGCGAACGCGGCCGCGACTGCCGCATCCACCGCACTCCCCCCCTGGTGCAGCATCTCTGCGCCCGCGGCCGCAGTCAGCCGGTCCCCCGCCGAAATAACCCCATGAGTACGTTTCGCATCCATTATCAACCCCCTCTAAAAATAGTGATGAGGACTGAGGAGTGAGGAGTGAGCAAATTCCCCAAAGTTCCGACAGTTCCAAAAATTTCTTTGCGGCCGCAGGTAGTTGTACCGTTGTGAGGCAAAGTTTACCCCAATCTGGAACAACCAGTAAAAGAACGCGAATTTACGACCCTCATCCCCGGCCGCAGCCCTCATCCCCGGCCCTTCTCCCAGAGGGAGAAGGGGGCAGTTTCCCTCTCCCTGGGGAGAGGGTCAGGGTGAGGGGGTTCACCATCGCTAACAATTTTCTGACATTCCGCCAATCTCCATCTGATACAAATGGAGTAAGGTAGAATGGTGAAGCGGAGCAGAGTGGCAAAGTGGCAGAGTGGCAGAGTAACGTGAATCTTTGCAAACTCGCCACTTGAAACTAGAAACTAGAAACTTCTGGAGGCATCCATGAATCTGAACAAATTTACCCAAAAAGCCCAGGAAGCGGTGTTAAAAGCTCAAGGGTTGGCTGAGGAGCATCATCACAGCCAGATTGAGCTGCTGCACCTGCTGGCGGCTTTGTTACAGCAAGAAGAAGGGGTTGTTCCCCAATTGGTGAACCGGATTGGCACCCCCACCCACATTTTATTAACGCGGGTGGATGCTGAACTGAAGAAGCTCCCCCGCGCCTATGGGACGACGGTCAATGTGGGCATTGCTCAGGAATTGAGCAATGTGGTACGCCAGGCGGAACGGGAAGCGGCCGCGATGAAAGATGATTACACCAGCACCGAGCATTTGTTCCTGGCCCTGGTAGACAGCCCCAGCCGTGCCCTGGCCTTCCTCAAAGAGATGGGGCTGACCCGTGAGGCAGTGCTGCAAGCGTTGTCGGCGGTGCGCGGCCGCAGCCGGGTCACCACCCAAAACCCCGAAGCTACCTACGACGCCCTGGGCAAATATGGCCGCGACCTCACCCAACTGGCCCGCCTGGGCAAACTCGATCCCGTCATTGGCCGGGACGAAGAAATCCGGCGCGTCATCCAGGTCCTCAGCCGCCGCACCAAAAACAACCCGGTGCTGATTGGCGAGGCCGGCGTCGGTAAGACGGCCATCGCCGAAGGGTTGGCCCAACGGATCACCCGAGGGGATGTGCCCGAAGGGATGAAAGAAAAGCGGCTTATCACCCTCGATTTAGCCAGCCTGGTAGCCGGGGCCAAATTCCGGGGAGAATTTGAGGAGCGGCTCAAAGCAGTTTTGCAAGAGGTAAGCGACAGCCAGGGGCAAATTATCCTGTTCATTGATGAGCTGCACACCGTCGTGGGGGCCGGGGCCGCCGAAGGGTCTATGGATGCCAGCAATATGCTCAAACCGATGTTGGCCCGAGGGGAACTCCGCACCGTGGGCGCGACCACCCTGGATGAATACCGCAAACATATTGAGAAGGATGCGGCCCTGGAACGGCGGTTCCAGCCCGTTTTTGTGGATGAACCCACCGTTGAGGACACCATCTCTATTTTGCGCGGGTTGAAGGAGCGGTATGAGGTCCATCATGGGGTGCGGATTCAAGATAGTGCGGTCATCGCGGCCGCGACCCTCTCCCATCGTTACATCACCGACCGCCAGCTTCCCGACAAAGCGATTGACCTGATTGACGAAGCTGCCAGCCGCCTCAAAATGGCTATTGACTCCAAACCGGCCGACCTGGACAAAGTAGACCGGCAAATCTTGCAGCTAGAGATTGAGCGGGAATCCCTCAAGAAAGAGCGGGATAAAGCATCGAAAGAGCGTTTGGCGGCCATCGAAGGGGAAATCGCCGAGTTAAAGGAGCGGGGCAACGCCTTACGCGCCCAATGGGAGACGGAAAAAACGGCCATTGAGCAAATCCGGGCCACTAAAGCGAAGATGGATGGCCTAAAAACGGAGATTGAACAGGCAGAACGAGAGGCGAATCTGGAAGCGGCCGCACGGCTGCGTTATGGCACCCTGGTTGAGCTAGAGCGGCAGTTGACCGCCCAGGAAATCCGTCTGGCCGACCTGCAAAAAGGGGGATCTCTGCTCAAAGAAGAAGTAGACGCCGAAGACATCGCCATTATTGTGGCCCATTGGACGGGCATACCGGTCAGCAAACTGCTGGAAGGGGAAGTGGAGAAGCTGCTCAAGATGGAGCAGCGGCTGCACCGGCGGATCATCGGCCAGGACAAGGCGATCCAGGCGGTCAGCAACGCCATCCGCCGCTCCCGCGCCGGGCTGCAAGACCGCAACCGACCCATCGGCTCCTTCATCTTTTTGGGACCAACCGGCGTTGGCAAGACCGAGCTGGCCCGCGCCCTGGCCGAATTCCTCTTTGATGATGAAGAGGCGATGGTGCGGATTGATATGAGTGAATACCAGGAGCGGCACACCGTCAGCCGCCTGCTGGGGGCGCCCCCTGGGTACATCGGCTATGACGAAGGGGGCCAGCTTACCGAAGCAGTGCGCCGCCGCCCCTACAGCGTCGTCCTGTTTGATGAAATCGAAAAGGCCCACCCGGACGTGTTCAACACCCTGCTACAACTGCTGGATGATGGCCGCCTGACGGATGCCCAGGGGCGAGTGGTTAATTTTAAGAACAGCGTCGTCATTATGACCAGCAACATCGGCAGCCAGTTCTTGATGGGTGAGGCGTATAACCCGGAGCAGGCGATGCAGGCGTTACGGGCACAGTTCCGACCAGAGTTCCTCAACCGGGTGGATGAGATTATCTCCTTCAGCAGCCTGACGCGGGCGGATTTGGGTGAGATTGTGGAGATTCAACTGAACCGGCTGCGTGGGATGTTGGCGGAGCGGCATTTGCAGCTAGAGGTCAGCCAGGAGGCGTTATCTTACCTGGCGGATAAGGGATATGATCCGGTGTATGGGGCGCGGCCGCTCAAACGCACCATCCAGCACCTCGTCGCCGACCCACTGGCCCTGGCTATTCTGGAAGGCCGGTACCGTGATGGGGATACGGTTTATGTGCGTGTGGGTGGGGATGGGTTGATTATTTAGGGATCTTTGGGATTTTATGGGGCAAATGGGATCTCTGATAAGGGTGTATGGCTATACGCCGATACACCTTATTCCATTTGGGGCCAACCATAAGAATAAATATAAATGCAGCAGATTATCCTCTTTACAAACCTTTTATTTTACGCTAATATCCAAACACACTTGCTAAATTAAATACTCATTTTTCTCGATTTTATTTTTACATCTCAATATCTAGAGGTTGTCCCATGACAAAGAAGCATCTATTCTGGCTTAATCTGCTTATAGCCTTCCTCCTAGTCGCCTTTGTGCTGGCAAATTTCCCTTTACCAAAAGGACAGGCAGTTACCCCAAAGAGTCAACCAGGGGCGGCCGCCCTCCCATCTTATTTTCATCACCTATCCAGATGAAACCCCCAACGGATCAGCTTTTTCTCTGGCGACAACATCCACCACCCTGGCCTTGCCCTTCAACCCAGTAACCCATGTGTTAGACCTGGCCCACCCCCTTACCCTAAACAGCCAAAACAGCCCGGCAACTTGTATGATCGATCAGGTCAATCTCTCGCCTGACAGCCAGCATCTGATATTACAAACCCTTTGCCATGCCGATTATTTCGCTCGCCTTGTCCCCCTTACCTCTTTCCCGGCTAATACTATCACCCTAACTCGCGGCTACTTCCTAAACTGGTCCCCCGATGGCGGCTGGTTCCTCTTTCGCAACGCCGACACCCACCACATTTATCTCATCGAAGCAGCCACCCATTATCAAACATTGTTAGAGCTGCCCTTTGGCACTTATGATGCGGCTTTCACCCCAGATGGGCAACAGATCATTTATGTTGCCAGTCGGGGTCTTGGGTTTGGCAGTGAGTTGGGACAGTTGAATCTGGTTGATGGTACGCGCACCGTTTTACAGCAGCAGCCCCGGCATATCATCGCTTACCCCCGCTGGTCACCTGATGGCCAGCAGATGGCCTATATCCTCATGCCTGATAGCAATATCCCTTATACCGTAGGTGAACTTTGGCTGGCAGATGCGGCCGGCCAACCTTTGACGCTTCTCGCCCCAGCTGATGCGGGTCATGGGTATCCCCCTGTGTGGCATCCCGATGGACAAACCATCACCTACGTTCATCGAGAAAATCCTGATGATCTCCGCGCCAATAATTGGCCGGGAGCTTTACATAGCAACCTATATCAGATTCATCTTCCCCAGGGAGACATTACACCGCTAACCCAATTCAACCAGAAATGGGTTTACGATCCCGTCTGGTCTGCCGATGGAAGCCAGTTGGCCTTTACCATCAACGATACCATCTGGCTGTTGACCCCAGGTCAACCAGCCCAGCCAGTGGCTTATCCCGGCATCATTCGCCATCCAGCCTGGCTCATCACCCATTAACCAACCTGACATAGCACACTCACAATCCCCCTGCCCACTGCTAACTACCAACTGCCCGAGGTGTCTCATGAAACAACGACTCCTGCTGCTTCTTACCCTATTCCTGACTGCCTGTGCAGTTGCTGAAACAGGCACGGCTGTTCCCCTTACCATTACCCCCGGGGTCACACTGTCTCCCTATTCCACAGCCTCAACACCCCTGGCCCAAGTAACCGCAACAACTGAACCCACAGATATACCCCCTATCCCCGCAGTAACAACCGCGCCAACAGATACGCCCCAACCTACCCCAACCCCCATCCCCCCACCAACGGGCCGTATCTACTTTATGTGGGATCCCCTTTCAGACCCTGATGATTTGCCCAATCCCGTCCATAATTTATATGTGGCGATACCAGGGGATGGCCCAAGTGATTGGCACATAGAAACTGTATTAACCGAACTAGTAGGGATTCCGGTTGTAGCATTATCTCCAGACAAAACAAAGCTGGCTTTCACCGCGTTAGAAGACGCCAACAATGATGGTAATGTCAGTTTCCAAGGGGCAGCCCGCTATCTTGATGCGCCAAATATTTTTGTTTACTCTCTGATCGAAAACAGGCTTGAGCGAATTACAAGTCACTTCCCTTGGGCAAGGGATCTTACTTGGTCAAATACTGGTCAACGATTGGCTTATCAAAATGATTCCGACTTATTTGTTGCTACCCATTCTAGTTCAGGCGATGCAGAGCTATGGCACTCCTTTTCCCACCAAATACAGGGGCTTATGTGGTCGCCCACCGGTGATTATTTAGCTGTAGGTACTTATAGCGGAGAAATTTATTTATTAGATAGTAAATCCAGTTCACTAATAAAATTAAACTTACTGCAACGACACGTAAAATTTACTTGGTCACCAAATGGCTTGTGGTTAGTTTCAAGTGCATACGGTGGTTTGCCATTAGGTCAGTTAGGTGGCTTCGGAGTATCTATAATTAACATTACAACTCTAGAAAATTTTAACCTTGTTGAATCAGGTCGTAGCCTGTCTACTTGGTCACCTGATAGCCGCTACCTGGCATTCAGTAACGAAACAAAAAGTGATTTAGGCATACCTTTGTTTTCATCCCTGCGCTTATGGAATACTGAAAGTAATGAAATTAATCATGTTTCAGAATCTGTGTCTACTTCTGGTGTTTTGTGGTCACCAGACAGCCAAGCTATGGCAGTTGGACTCTTACATGAAGATCGTACTGAGTTAATCTGGTTTAATTTAGCTAGTAACAGTTCCTCCCTTTTACTTACCGTACCCAATGGCAAAGAAATAATGCCTCTGCTCTGGTCACCCGATGAAGAATGGTTACTCTTTTATGATAAAAGAAACAATGAATCTAGTTTGAAGCTTATCCACCGGACAGGAGGGGAGATTTATCAGGTACTTGATATGACAAAAACTTACACACCGTATGGCTTTTTTTGGCTGCTAAATTAGGTGTAGCGACTACTCACGAGGCGAATATCATGAAAATAAGCCTGTTATTCTCGAAAATAACGGCGCAATTTATCTTTATTTGTGCCATATACACTATTGTTAATAATGTAGTGTCACATGTAAATAATTATTATACACCCATTGAAACACCTCAACCTTTCTTAGAGGCGATCTATTATCATCAAGAGGATGTATGGCAGGTTTTCGATCATGAGTTTCCTGGCAGCGCAGATAATAATAATTATGTTGTTCATTACGATGGTAGCCAACACAACCGCGTAACAATCACCCCATCTCCAGGTCCTACGCTTACACCCAACCTGACAGCTACACCAACTTTTGCTCCCCCATATATTCCAGACGGTTATGGGTACACAGGGCATGCAGGGATAGATTATAGCCTCAAATATGTCCCTGTTCTTGCGGCCACCAGCGGTCAAGTCATTTTAGCTGGCTGGTCTAATGCTGCCAATCACCGGCTAGGGTATGGTCTGCATGTACGTATGAGTCATGCTGCCAACGAAAATTATATAACCTGGTATGGACATTTAAGTACGTTAGCTGTTGAAACGGGCCAGGACATAACGATCAATATAGAGGATCCAGGCAATCGAACTAGAATTCTAGGGATCAGTGGGAACACGGGTTATGTTTTCGGAAGTAATGGTCTGGACTGTGGTGTAATTACTGGTCAATCAAGTACATTAACCTGTGGACAGCATTTACATTTTGAAGTTCGTGCAGTAGGGGATGTTGTAG
>JAHDWJ010000083.1 GCA_023384415.1 Anaerolineae bacterium | reverse complement strand
CCCGTCCCGCCCCTACGATATGTTGTGGGTATTTTGGACAGGGCGAGACGGGCGGGAACGAACGTTTTGGTTAGCCAGGCGAGGTATCGCCCCGCCCGTCCCGCCCCAACATATGGGTGGAACGGTAGGGGTGGGACAGGCGGGAAAACTGTTTGCCATGAAGAAACGCCTCGTCTCCCGCCTGTCTCACCCCCAGGGCGAGACGGGCGGGAACAAACATCTTGGTGAACCGACGAGGCCCTACCCGCCCGTCCCGCCCCTACGATATGTTGTGGGTATTTTGGACAGGGCGAGACGGGCGGGAACGAACGTTTTGGTTAGCCAGGCGAGGTATCGCCCCGCCCGTCCCGCCCCTACGACCATGACACAGGAGATAACATGAGCGAAACCAGCCCAGCCTACCGCATTGAACCAATCGCCCTTTCCCAGGAAAGCACCGTTGTGGCTGAATATGCGCCGGAAACGGCCGTGCGCGAAACCACCTATCAGAGCGAAGCCGCCCTGGAACGCGCCTTCATCGCCCAACTGCAAAGCCAGGGGTACGAATACCTGCCCCTCGTTTCCGAAGCCGCCCTCATCGCCAACCTGCGCCGCCAACTGGAAGCCCTCAACCAGATCACCTTTTCCGACGCCGAATGGGTGCGCTTCTTCAGCGCCAGCATCGCCGGAGCCAACGAGGGCCTCGTCGAAAAGACGACGCGCATCCAGGAAGATTATGTGCAGCTCCTGCAGCGGGACGACGGCAGCATCAAAAACATCTATCTGCTGGACAAACAGGCCATCCACAACAACCGCCTGCAACTGATCAACCAATACGAAGCGCACGGGACGCGGGCCAACCGGTACGACGTGACGATATTGGTGAACGGCCTGCCGCTGGTCCACGTGGAGCTAAAACGGCGCGGCGTAGACATCCGCGAAGCGTTTAACCAGATCAACCGCTACCAACGGGAAAGCTTTTGGGCCGGGTCGGGGCTGTTCGACTATGTGCAGTTGTTCGTCATCAGCAACGGCACGCTGACCAAATATTACAGCAATACCGTGCGCGCCGGGCATCTGGCGCAACAGCAGACCAAACAGAGCCGACGCAAAAGTTCGCACAGCTTCGCCTTTACCAGTTGGTGGGCCGACGCCGCCAACAAAGCAATTACCGAATTGATGGATTTCAGCAAAACCTTTTTCGCCCGCCACACCTTGCTGAACATCCTCACCCGTTACTGCGTGTTTGATGTGGACCGCAAATTGTTGGTGTTACGGCCGTATCAGATTGCGGCCGCCGAGCGCATCTTGCAGCGCATCGTCGCCAGCGGTCATCTGCGGCAGATGGGCAGCATGGCCGCCGGGGGCTATATCTGGCACACCACCGGCAGCGGCAAAACGCTGACCAGCTTTAAGGCGGCGCAGTTGGCCCGCAATCTGCCGGAGATTGACAAGGTGCTGTTTGTGGTAGACCGCAAGGATTTGGATTACCAGACGATGCGCGAGTATGAACGGTTTGAAAAAGGGGCGGCGAACTCCAATACGTCTACGGCCGTGTTGCAGCGCCAATTAGAAGACCCCCACGCCCGCATCATCATCACCACCATCCAAAAATTGAGCCGCTTTGTGGCCAAAAACAAAAAACATCCCGTCTACCAGGCGCGGGTGGTGGTCATCTTCGATGAATGTCACCGCAGTCAATTTGGCGATATGCACAGCGAAATCACCAGACATTTCAAGCGGTATCACCTGTTTGGCTTCACCGGCACCCCCATCTTTGCCGACAACGCCGGCCCCGGCGGCAACCCCCTGCGGCGCACCACCGAGCAGGCGTTTGGCGACAAACTGCACACCTACACCATCGTAGACGCCATCAACGATAAAAACGTCCTGCCCTTTCGCATTGACACCATCAGCACCATCAAAACCGCCCCGGCCATTCAGGATAAAAAAGTCGCCGCCATAGACACCGAGCGGGCGCTGCTGGCCCCGGAGCGCATCGCCCAGGTGGTGGGTTATATCCGCGAACATTTTGACCAGAAAACCCGGCGCACCAGCAGTTACCAGCTTGAGGGCAAGCGGCTGCTTGGCTTCAACGCCCTGTTCGCCACCGCTTCCATCGAGGCGGCCAAACGGTATTACGCCGAGTTTGCCCGCCAGCAGGCGGCGCTGCCGCCCGCGCAGCGGCTGAAAGTGGGGTTGATCTACAGCTTTGCCGCCAACGAGGAGGCGGCGGATGACGGCCTGTTGGATGAAGAGGCGTTTGAGACGGATGGGTTGGATAAAAGTTCGCGTGACTTTTTGGAAACGGCCGTGGCCGATTACAACGCCATGTTCGCCACAAACTTCGACACCTCCAGCGACAAATTCCAAAACTATTACAAAGATTTATCGCTGCGGCTGAAAAAGCGGGAAATTGATCTGGTCATTGTGGTCAATATGTTTCTCACCGGCTTCGACGCCACCACCCTCAACACCCTGTGGGTAGACAAAAACCTGCGCGCCCACGGGCTGCTGCAAGCCTATTCGCGCACCAACCGCATCCTCAATTCCGTCAAAACCTATGGCAACATCGTCTCCTTCCGCGATTTAGAGCAGGAAACCAACGACGCGCTGGCCCTGTTTGGCAACAAAGAGGCCAAAGGGATTGTGCTGCTCAAGCCCTACGCCGACTACTACGCCGAATACCGGCAGCGGGTGGAAGAGTTGGCGGCCGCGTTCCCGTTAGGCCAGCCCATTATCGGCGAAGCGGCCCAAAAAGAGTTTATCCGCCTCTTTAGCGCCATTCTGCGCCTGAAAAACATTCTGGTAGCCTTCGACGACTTCGCCGGTCAGGAGCTGTTGACTGAGCGGGATTTTCAAGATTACCAGAGCGTCTACCTGAACCTGTACGCCGAATTTCGGGCGGCGGCGGAGGCGGAAAAGGAAGCCATCAACGACGATCTGCTGTTTGAGATTGAGCTGATCAAGCAAGTGGAGATCAATGTTGATTACATCCTCATGCTGGTGGAAAAGTACCTGAAGCAGAAAGGTTTGGGCGAAGACAAGGAAATTCTGGCCGACATTGAGCGGGCGATCAACGCCAGCCCCAGCCTGCGCAACAAGAAGGATTTGGTGGAGCAGTTTGTGGCTTCGGTTTCGGCACAGGCGAAGGTGGATGTGGCCTGGGCTGATTTTATTGCCGCCAAAAAGGGGGCGGAACTGGAGCGGATCATTGCCGAAGAGGGGCTGAACACGACGGAGACGCGCTTGTTTGTGGCCAACGCCTTCCGCGATGGGGGGATTCCGCTGACGGGCACGGCCATCACCAAAGTTCTGCCACCGGTCTCGCGGTTTAACAGAGAGAACAGCCACGCGCTGAAAAAGCAGACGGTGCTGGATAAGCTGGCGGCGTACTTTGAGCGATTTTTGGGGTTATGAAAGCATGTGGGCGAGACGGCGCGGAGAGAAGAACGGCCGTTACGGCCAGCAGTGGGCCGCGCCGTCCCGCCCCTAGTATCATAAAATCGAGATGAGGAAGCAGACCGGTCCCGCCCCA
>JAHDWJ010000009.1 GCA_023384415.1 Anaerolineae bacterium | reverse complement strand
TAGGGGCATTAACTTACGCGGCCGCGCCCGCCGTGATGACCTATGGCACAGTGGGGATGTCCTACTTAACAACGGGGTGACAACCGAAGAGGGGCTGCTGCTGCCAATCAGTGAAGTGGAACTGGGTGATTATGTTTTGGCTTACCATGAAGGGTAGGGCACAGTTGAGATCTCCGGGGGGAACAACAGTGATCCAGCGGGCACCCCCACCCAAAGGCATATCATGCTTTTTCACAAAGCCTAAAATATCGGTATAAAAGTACAACGCCTTGTCGTAATCATCTATTGAATAACTCTTGACAATGCAACCGGTTGCATTTATAATTTTGATTGTGCAAGCGGTTGCATTGCTCTTGATCCATCCATTCCCAAACGAACCTGGCCCATGTCTACCATACGTGATGTCGCGGCCGCGGCCCAAGTCCATCCTAGCACCGTCAGCCGGGTTTTTTCCGGCAAAGCGCGCATTAGCGAAGAAACCCGCCAGCGGGTCTTCTCCGCTGCCGAGCAGCTAGGCTTCCAACAGCCCAACGCCATCGCTCGCTCTCTCAGCATCCAACGCACCAACACCATCGGCATCATCGTCCCCCACGTTTTTGACGGCTATTTTGAAGACAGCTTCTTCCCCCAGATCATGCGCGGCTTGCTTCAGACCGCTTACAGCAGCCAATTTCGCATCTTAGTTGGCGGCAGCAACAGCCATCAGGACGAAATTACCCAGGCGTTGGAAATGCTCGGCTCACATCAGGTGGATGGGTTTATTGTTCTCAGCAGCCACCTGGATGTAGATGAAGCGATGGTGGCAGCCCTCCAGGCCCAAGATACCCCGTTCGTCATGATCGGCCAATTACCTGCCGCAAACACCCACACCGACCTCCTTTGGGTAGATGCCGACCACGAGAAGGCGACTGCCCAAATCATTGCCTATTTGCTGGCTCTCGGCCATCGCCGCATTGCTTACGTGGGCGGCGACCCAGAAATGTTAGTCACCAAACAAAGGTTAAACGGCTACCAGCAAACATTACGCCGGGCAAACATTCCCTTGGATCCCCGCCTCATTGATTATGCCTACTTCGCCGAAGACGGCGGCTACCAATCCGTTTACCGGATGTGTCACTTAGGTTCTGATGCGCCCACGGCCTTTTATGCGGCCAATGATTTAATGGCTATTGGCATATTACGGGCCTTGCGCGAATTAGGGATTCAGGTACCAGAACAAGTTTCTGTTGTGGGCACCAATGGGTCGCCCGAATCAGGCCACGTCATCCCTGCCCTCACGACATTGTATGTCCCCTATGCAGAAATGGCGCGGCATGCCGCTGAAATGTTGATACAATCTATTCAGGAAGAGGGTAGCCCAATCGGTCAGCGGCTTGTATCGTGTGAGATTATTGCGCGTGATTCAACAGCCCAGGTCAACATTCATCCCCCTATTTACCCTACACTGGGCGATTCCGCTCATTTAGCCCATTCAATTTGATTAAGGAGGTGAGGGAGTTAAGAAGAGAATTTGAGCCAAGGCAAATCTGATTTACCCAGCCCGTTTTGAACAAAACTAGTTTACCTTAAAAGGAGTGTTAATCATGAAGAAGAAGTTATGGCTTATTGTAAGCCTGATGTTACTCGTTAGCCTGGTTTTGACCGCTTGTGGCGGCAGCTCAAGCAACAACACCAGCAGCAACACCGGCAATGATACTGTTGCCCAACCAACCACCGCCCCGGCGGCTACCACCGCCCCAGCCAGCACCACCTCTATCACTATTTGGGCCGATGATACCCGCGCCCCTATTCTGGCTGAATTAGCCACCGCTTTTGAGGCTGCTTATAACGTGCGCCTGGTCGTGGAGCAGGTTGCCGACATTCGGGACCAATTCGTTATTGCCGCTCCGGCTGGTGAAGGCCCCGATATTCTCCTCGGAGCCCATGACTGGTTAGGCCAACTCGTCGCCAGTGGTTTGTTAGAACCCATTGATCTTGGCGATAAGGCGGATGATTTTACCGAAGTTTCTCTGCTTGGGTTTACCTATGCTGGAGAATTGTATGGTATGCCCTATGCTACCGAAAATATGGCGTTTTTCTACAATACCAGCATGGTGCCTACCCCCCCGCAAACGTGGGATGAAGTTGTCGCTATCGGTACCGCCTTGCAAGAAGCCGGCACAGTCACCTACGGTCTGGCTCTCACTGGTACGACCTATGATGCCTTCCCCCTGCAAACCGCCTTTGGCGGGTATGTCTTTGGTCGGGATGCCAATGGTAATTACAATCCTAACGACATCGGGATTGACAGCCCAGGCATGATCGCTGCTGGGGATTGGATTAGCGAACAAATTGCCAGCGGTTTCTTAAGCAATAATGTTGATTGGGATACGGCTCACACCCTGTTTGAGACAGGTCAGGTGCCGTTCCTGATGGCTGGCCCCTGGGCGTTGGATCGTATTCGTACTTCTGGTGTGCCTTATGCCATCACGAACTTCCCGACGGCTACTCAACCTGGTCAACCTTTTGCGGGGGTACAAGGATTCATGGTAAATGCCCTCAGCAAAAATGTCCTGCTGGCGGAAGCGTTCCTGACCGAATTTGTGGCGACTGAAGATGTAATGGTCAAACTGTATCAATCTGGCAACCGTCCTTCAGCGTTCAAATCTGTTTTAGAAGCTACAGCGGATGCGGATCTGGCTGCCTTTGGTGAAGCTGGCGAAAATGCGGTTTTGATGCCGGCCATCCCGGAAATGGGTGCGGTTTGGGCTTCTTGGGGGGATGGGTTTACCCTCATCATTCAAGGACAGCAAACGGCTTCGGAAGCGTTGACGGTTGCAGCGAATCAAATTCGAGATCTGGTGGCTGGGGCGTTAGCCGGTATGGTTAATGTGCCCGGTTCCTGGCAGGCTGCTTCTGGGGCCTGCCCTGGTGATTGGTCCCCAGATTGTGAAGGGTCTGCCCTGACTCTTGGCGATGATGGTCTGTACACCGGTACTTTTACCCTGCCCGCAGGTGATTATGAAGCTAAGGTCGCTCTGGATGGCAGTTGGGCGATCAACTATGGTGTGGATGGCAAACAAGATGGTGACAATTACCAATTCAGCCTGACCGCTGATGGGAGTGTGACCTTCACTTATGATCCGGCAACCTATCTCTTAGAGATTACGGTTGAGTAAGCTGTTGCGGTTAATTTAAGGAAAGGTCGGGGGCAACCCCGGCCTTTTTGTCATTTGCACGTGTCTTATTGATGGAGGGCGGATCAGGAGGGCAAAAGATGAGACAAGTGAAGCCCCAGGTAGGGGGCGAGGAAGCGGAACGATTTACCCTAGGGTTTATCACTAGAATTTTGGTAACTATTGTTTTGGACGCGGCCGCGATCTGGTTTGTTTCCCGGCTTATTACCAATGAAGATTACGTCTTAGCGGCCGCGTTATCTATTGTGGCGATTATCATCAGCATCATTATGCTGCGTCACAAAGCCTACCCGCTGCGATGGATGTCCATAGGCATTTTTTTCATGTTTATGTTCTCCATCTACCCCATTCTTTTTACCGTCTATGTCGCCTTTACCAACTTCGGTGACGGCCATTTGTTAGACAAAGACCAGGCCATCACCCAAATAAGACGAGTACGCTATGTGCCAGAAGGGGGCACCTCTTTCACCTGGACGGCCTTCCGTGCCCTCGATGGGGATCAAAATGAATTTGGCGAATATGCTTTGTGGCTAAAAGACCGGGAAGGAGTTGGCTATCTGGCTTTGCCTGGGCAACCCTTGCAACGGCTTGGCCCCGGGGAGGGCCTCGCGGGTGAGTTTGACCGCAATGGTATCCCTCTGGAAATTGCCGGGTATGAACGACTCAATGCCATCACTCTGGCCGCCTCTGGAGCTGACGCCGAACTACGGGAAATCGTCTTTGGCAGTGACACCGATGGTGTCCAGATTGCCTCGGCGCAAACGGCTTCCCAGAATAAAGCCCGTTATCTCTATGATCCAGCCGCCGACACCTTTACTGACCAACAAACGGGTGATATCTATACGGCTGTAGATGGAACTTATGTGACTGCTGATGGGTTAAAACGGTTGACGCCTGGATTTCAATCATTTGTGGGGCTGGATAATTTCCGCCGCTTCTTCCAAAGCCCCGCTCTGCGCGGCCCCCTGCTCCGGATCATCCTCTGGAACTTTGCTTTTGCCTTCCTCAGTGTGGTGACAACTTTTGCTCTGGGGTTGACCATCGCCTACATTTATAATGATCCTGCTTTCCCCGGTAAAAAGATCATTCAATCCTTTTTGATCATCCCCTATACCATTCCCAGCCTCATCACCATTCTCATCTGGCGTGGTCTGATGAATCCAGAAGTAGGGATCATCAATGTCACCCTGAGAAACCTCATAGGTTCAGCCCCAGATTGGTTCAACAATGCCACCTGGGCCAAAGTAGCCATTTTGTTGGTAAATTTGTGGCTAGGTTATCCCTACTTCATGTTGATTTGCAGCGGAGCGCTGCAGGCGATTCCTAAAGATATTTACCAGGCGGCTGAGGTGGATGGCGCCAACGCCTGGCAGCGGTTCCAAAAAATTACCCTACCCCTGCTGCTGGTGGCTGTTGGCCCGTTGTTGGTAGCCTCGTTTACCTTTAATTTTAACAATTTCAACCTCATCTTTCTGTTCATCCAGGGTGGCCCTCCCATTGCCGGGGCGACAACACGAGCTGGTCATACCGATATTTTGATCAGCTATGTGTATAACCTGGCTTTTGCCGGCGGCCGCGGCTTTGATTACGGTCTGGCTTCGGCAGTCACCATACTCATCTTCTTCATCGTAGCCACCATCACCCTGTTCCAGTTCCGTTTTACCAAGATGTGGGAGGAGGTCAGCGAAAATGTCTAATTTTATACCCCCTAAAGAGACCGGCTTCCGGGCGTTACGCAATATTCGCCGCTCCCAAAGCCAACAGAAACGGCTGTCCATCATTATCCGCTGGATTATTGCCTTGTTCTTGATGTTCTTTGCCGTATTTCCGGTCATCTGGATCGTTTCCGCCTCCTTCAACCCAGCCGACACCCTGGCTACGCAGCGGCTTATTCCCCGTAATGCCGGCTTAGATAATTACCGGGAGCTGCTTTCAAGCCCAGTATTTCCTTATCTTAAATGGGTGGGGAATTCGATCAAAATTTCTGGTATTACCACCCTACTCTCACTCTCCATTACGACCCTGGCCGCTTATGCCTTTTCCCGATTTCGCTTCACTGGGCGGGTTAATCTCCTCAAGGCGATTTTGCTGATTCAGGTCTTCCCCACCTTATTGGCCATTGTGGCTGTTTTCTTGATGATTTCCCAGATAGGGGATGTGATTCCCCGCCTGGGGCTAAATTCCCATGCCGGTCTCATCATGGTTTATCTGGGTGGGGCCATGGGGGTCAACATCTGGCTGATGAAAGGGTTCTTTGACACCATTCCTCGGGAGATTGATGAGTCGGCGATGGTGGATGGGGCTACCCATTGGCAGATTTTTACCCTGCTCCTTTTGCCTCTCATGCGTCCCATCCTGATTGTGATTGGGATTCTCTCCTTTATTGGTACGTATGGGGATTTTATTTTAGCCCGTGTTTTGCTGAAAAGTACGGAGCAATACACGGTCATGGTTGGGCTGCAAATCTTTACGTCGGGGCAATTTTCGCAGCGATGGGGGCAGTTTACAGCCGGTGCGCTCATTGCCGCCTTGCCGATTATGATTGTTTACCTGGCCCTGCAAGATAAGATTGTGGGTGGGCTGACCCAGGGTTCAGTGAAAGGATAGTTTCACCGCGAAGACGCAAAGAACGCAAAGAACGCAAAAATCTAAAATCGTAAATCGTGGATGGTATGGTAATGCGTCATTTTGTAAAGCTGGTTCTTCTATTGTTATTGGTAGGGTGCGCGGCCGCAGAGGAATCGCGGCCGCAGCCCAATGACGCCTCTCTAGCCCTACTCGCCACCGCCCAGCCCCTACCCCTACCCCCATTCCCAGACACCACCCGGCTCTTTTTTAATGTTACCGAACAGGCTGGCCTTGCGGCCGCGCCCCCCCACCAGGGCACCGAGAAGTTAATCGGTCAGGCGTGGGGAGATTATGACCGGGATGGCTGGCTTGACCTGTACATCACCGACAGCGCCGGCCCCAACACCCTGTTCCATAACAACCAGGATGGCACCTTCTCCATCTCGGAGTTCTCAGCCATGGTCAGCCTATCTGAAGCCATGAGCAGCGGCGTCCTCTTTGCCGATTACAACGATGATGGCTGGCCTGATCTGTATGTTCTCAACTGGGGGGCCAATGTACTGTATCGCAACGATGGGGGCAAAGGGTTTACTGAGGTGACCGCGGCCGCGGGCGTTGATGATACCGGGCATGGCAAATCAGCCGCCTGGGGGGATGTCAACAACGATGGCTTCCTCGACCTGTATGTGGCCAACTGGGCCTGTTATCCTTTGTGCGGCCGCCCCCAAGCTGGTGACCGGGATCGCCTTTACCTGAACAACGGCGACGGCACCTTCACTGACATCAGCGGCAGCTTGAGCAGCAAAATTTTGGGCGCCGGTTTTGCCGTCAGCTTCATTGATTATGACAATGATGGCGACCTGGATATTTACCTGGTCAATGATGAGTTTATCAACCCGGTTGGCAACGCCCTGTGGCGCAACGATGGCCCCGGCTGTAACGGTTGGTGCTTCACCGATGTCTCGGCGGATTCAGGCAGCAATACCCGGGTGATGGGCATGGGGTTAGCGGCCGCCGATTACAACAACAATGGGTTCATAGATTTCTTCTTCTCTAATGCTGGCCCCATGGCCCTGCTGCAAAATTTGGGCGATGGCACCTTTACCAATGTGGCCGCGGCCGCGGGGGTAGCGTTAAGCGCAGATGTCATAGGGTGGGGGGCTGTCTTCTTCGATTATGATAACGATGGCTGGCTCGACCTCTATCTGGCTGTCTCCGACCGTGCCCCAGGCACCCCCCCCCGTGATGCCTTTCTACGCAACAACGGGGATGGCACTTTTACCGAGCTGTTGGATGTGGGGTTTGATGGCGGCCGCAGCAACTTAGGCGTCGCTTATGGGGATTATGATCGGGATGGCTGGGTAGACCTGGTAGTAGGCAGCTACAACCAGGGGTATCAACTATACCGTAACCTGGGGGGCAGCAGCGGCCATCATCGCATGGTCTTCGATCTCGTTGGCGGCGGTCCCATCAACCGGGACGCTATCGGCACAAGAGTCACCGTTACCACGCCCGATGGCCGTACCCAAATGCAAGAAGTTCACAGCGGCTCCAGCCTGGGGGCCGGCAACGCCCTTACCCTTTACTTTGGCCTCGGCCGTGCCCTACAAGCCACCGTCACCGTCACCTGGCCCGATGGTCTTAGCCAAACCTTCGCCACCATCCCCGCCAACTTCCATTACACCCTGGTCTACCCCCAGTAGGAGCAAGGTGGCAAGGTGGCAAAGTAAAATCGTTACCTACCACTCTGCCACTCTGCAACCTGTTTTCCCATGAACCGACTCCTCACCCTTCTTCTCTGCACTATCATCCTCATCAGCTGTCAAACGGCCAGCCCTGAGCCAACACCAACCCCCAACCCCCTCTACACCACCACCCACGATTACCCCTGGTGGAACGACATTACTTTTTATGAAATCTTTGTCCGCAGCTTCTATGACAGTGATGGCGATGGCATTGGTGACCTCAACGGCCTCATCGAAAAATTAGATTACCTCAACGATGGCGACCCCACCACCACCGACGACCTGGGCATCACCGGCATCTGGCTCATGCCTATCACCGTCTCCCCCAGCTATCATGGCTACGATGTGGTGGATTATTACCAGATTGACCCCGATTATGGCACCAACGACGATTTTAAGCGGCTCATGGAAGAGGCCCACAAGCGAGGCATTCGCGTCATCGTGGACCTCGTCCTGAACCATACCAGTACCCAACACCCCTGGTTCCAGGCCTCTACCTCACCAGATAGCGAATACCGCGACTGGTATCTCTGGCGGGATGATTTGCCCACCTACCGGGGCCCCTGGGGTCAGCCAGTTTGGCATCGGCGGGGCAGCAGCTTCTACTATGGCGTCTTTTGGGATGGGATGCCGGACCTCAATTTTGAAAACCCAGCCGTCGTTGAGGCCATGTTCGACGTGACCCGCTTCTGGTTAGAAGAGATGGGGGTGGATGGGTTCCGCCTGGATGCCATCAAACATCTTATTGAAGATGGCTCCATCCAGGAAAACAGCCGCGCCACCCACGCATTTATGCAGAAGTTCTATACCTATTATAAGGAAGTGAATCCCAATGCCTTTACCGTTGGCGAGGCGTGGACGAGTACCCAACAAGTGCTGCGTTATACCGGCAGCGAGGTAGACATCGCTTTTCAATTTGATCTGGCGGAAGCGGCCCTTAACAGCGTCTCCATTGGGGTCAACCGGATGGTGATGCGGGAGCAGCAGGCGATTATCAACGCCTTCCCCCCTGGGCAATATGCCACTTTTTTGACCAACCATGATCAGAATCGGGTTATGTCCCATTTTAATGGAGATGAAGGGCGGGCCAGAGTGGCCGCCAGTTGGTTGCTCAGTTCGCCAGGCGTCCCGTTCATTTATTATGGGGAAGAGATTGGTCTGACCGGCAGCAAACCCGATGAGGATATTCGCCGGCCGCTCCATTGGACGAGCCAGGCTCCTGGAGTTGGCTTTACGACCGGGACCCCCTGGCGTGCCCCAACGACTGATTTTTCCCAACGCAACATTGCCCGCCAATCGGCTGATCCTGATTCCCTTTTGAGCCATTACCGTACCCTGGTTCATCTGCGTAATGCCCATGAAGCCCTGCGGGTTGGGGAGTGGCTGCTGGTAGAGAGCAGCAATGCCCGGCTGTATGCCTACCTGCGTCATACCGATGATGAGGTGATTTTGGTGCTGCTCAATTTGAGCCATATCGCCACCAATGATTACACGCTCACCCTGAGCGATGGCCCCCTGTCTGGGGAGATAACACTGGTGATGTTATTGGGCGAAGGGAACGCGGCCGCGCCCCAACTGAACAATACCGGCGGCTTTAATGCGTACACCCCCATCCCCGAACTACCCCCGCACAGCAGTTTCATCATTCGGCTGAAATAAAAGATAACTTACCGCGGAACCAGTAACCCTCTCTGGCGATGCAATCTTCCGAAGATTTCGTTGCCAATGATCACCAGTGGAGAAAGCCTTCGGCAGGCTTAATAGTTACCTTACCGTAAAGGTGCGAAGGGCACGAAGCCTCTTAAAAAGTTCTTAGCGCTCTTGGCATCTTAGCGGTGAAACTCTTGTGTGTCTTAACCGTTACGAATACAAACCGTTATGGAAGAATTCGTCTTTGGCTCTTTAGCCACCCTGCCCCAGCGGGTAGAGCGGCTGCAAAATCAACAAAAAGGGGTGTGGCACCAAAACCGGCTGCGGCCGCATCCCCCTCGCGCCACCGATCACCCCATCCTCACTGTGACTACCCAGCTCCCTGTCCGCTTAAACCGCGTCACCTGCTACGTAACTACTCCAGAGTCATTTTCCTTTGATCTGACCAGTGTAGCTACTGGTTGGGATTTGCTCAACTGGAGCTACAGCCAGACCTGGGAAGGGGAGCTGCCCGCCTACCCAGATGGCACCGTTGTTCGGTACACCATTACCGCGTACCCAGTCAATGGCGATCCCATCCCGGCAGATAATGGCGATCCGTTTGCTTACCGGGTGAGTGACCCCACCCCCCCGGCCTGGGCGCAAACAGCCATCATTTATCAGATATTTCCCGACCGGTTCAGCCCCGGACGCGGCCGCGACTGGCCCCCCGTCACCTCCCTCAACGACATTTACGGCGGCACCCTGCGCGGCATCATCGAGCAGTTAGATTACCTCGCCGACCTGGGCTGCAATACCCTCTGGCTAAACCCATTCTTCCCTGATGACACCCATCATGGCTACCACGCCACTGATTATTTCACCGTCAATCCCCGCCTGGGCACATTGGCCGATATCCAAGAGCTGATTCAGGCAAGCCATAAGCGGGGAATTCGCCTCATTCTTGATTTTGTCGCCAATCATTGGGGCCGCCAGCACCCTACTTTCCAGGCAGCTCAGGCCGATCCACACAGCATTTATCACGACTGGTACACCTGGAAACAATGGCCTGACGAGTATGAGACCTTTTTTGGGGTGCAGGATTTACCCCAGATCAATACCCGCCATCCTCAGGCCCGTGCCCATTTGCTGGAAAGTGTGCGTTACTGGCTGCAAATGGGATTTGATGGGCTGCGGCTGGATTATGCCCTGGGGCCACCCCTGGAGTTTTGGACGGACCTGCGCGCGGCCGCGTCCCAGGTCAAACCGGATGTGTGGCTCTTTGGGGAAGTCGTAGAACCACCAGATGTACAGTTGGAGTATTGCGGCCGCTTCCACGGCTGCCTCGACTTCCTGCTGGCCCAAATGCTCCGCTCCGTTTTCGCCCTCCACACCCGCACCCTGGTCCAATTAGAAGCGTTTCTCACCACCCACGAGGCCTACTTCCCCCCTTATTTCAGCCGCCCCAGTTTCCTTGATAACCATGACATGGATCGTTTCCTTTTTCTAGCTGGTGGCGATATCCGCAACTTAAAACTGGCTGCCCTCTGCCAGTTCACCTTGCCTGCTCCCCCCATCCTCTACTACGGCACCGAACTCGGCCTCAGCCAAACCCATCCCATTCACACTCCCCACAGCGAAGGCATGGCCGAATGCCGCCAACCCATGCCCTGGAACACCCTGATAGACAACGAACTTTTAGCCTATTACCACTGGCTCATCCATCTTCGCCTGGCCCATCCCGCCCTCTGGCAGCAAAAACGACACACCCTACACCTCACCGAAGATACCTGGGTCTATGCCCTTGCCAGCCCCAACGAAACCGCCCTGGTTATCCTCAACCTGAGCCAACATGAACAAACAGTTGAGGTCACCCTGCCCCAAACCACCCTCCCAACCCCTTTAACCCTGCCTCCCTGCACCGGCGACCTGATATTCATCCCTCATAATTCTTAATTCATCTTTCATAATTCGTGATTTTCATCCTCTTTTCTGACCAAATGGAGTAAACTTGGTGAAATATTGCCAACAAAATGTGGTCAACTTGGAAACGTTGTGCTAAACTCCCCCTTGTTGCTTGAATAGCCTGAAAAAGATCGGCTAAATATATTCGCACCACCCCAGGCAACAAAATGATTGTTACACCTAAATAAGAGAACATGGGCCCAGCCCAACAACATAAATGAAAACGACGTAAGACCGGTGACAGAAACCCAGGCAGTCAACTTCTATACCTCTGTTCTCCGTCATCCGTCCTTTTCGGCAAAGGAGGTGGTCAACCCCAATCAGGCAAACTGATAAACAATTCCCTAACCATAATCTTAAAAATGAAACTTAATCCATTCCAAGTAGGAGAAGATCAAACATGTTGAAAAAATCATTAACTATAATGGCTATCATGGCTCTACTCGTCGCCGTATTGGCGGCTTGCGCCGGTGAGCCAACAGTAGTCACTACGGTTGAGACCCAAATCGTAACCGAAGTGCAAACCCGTGTTGTCGAAGTGGGTGGCGAAACAGTCGTTGAAGAAGTTGTCGTAACCCGAGTTGTTGAAATCGCAAGCACCCCAGAAGTGATTGTGGTAGAAGCAACTCCTGAACCCGTTACCCGCACTGGGGCCTGGGTAGACACCGTCGTCGTTATTGAGGAAGCCTCTGCTGACGCGGCCGTCAATCGCCTGGCTGTTGGTGACATTGACATTTACGCCTTCCAGGTAACCAACCCTGCCGTGCGTGACAACGTTCTGGCCTCCAGCGAACTGGCTTTGGAGCGATCCTTCGGTTCTTACTCCGAACTTTCCTTCAACCCTGTCGGCCCTGAATTCCCCGATGGCAACCTGAACCCGTTTGCTGTCCCGGCTGTCCGCGAAGCCATGAACTGGCTGGTTGATCGCCAATATATCGCCGAAGAAATTCACGGCGGTATGGCTGTCCCCCGTTGGCTCCCGTTCAATGGCGCTTCTAACGACTATGCCTCTATTGCTGATATCGCCCGTGCCCTTGAACTGAAATATGGCTATAACAAAGAGTTGGCTCAAGAAGTTATCTCTGCCGAAATGGAAGCTCTGGGTGCGACACTCGGGTCTGATGGCAAATGGCAATACAATGGGGCTCCAGTTGTGATCACTTTGTTGATCCGCACCGAAGATGAGCGCCGTGACATCGGTGATTATCTGGGTAACCAGTTAGAAGATATCGGCTTCACCGTCGTACGTGATTACAAGACGGCTGCTGAAGCTTCCCCCATCTGGATCAATGGCGACCCCGCTGCTGGTTTGTTCCACATCTACACCGGTGGTTGGATCACTACAGCTGTGCCGCGTGATTTGGGCGGTAACTTCGCTTTCTTCTATACCGACCAAGGTCTGGCCAGCCCCCTGTGGCAGGCTTATGAGAATGATCCCGAATTCTATGACCTGGCTACCCGCCTGGACAACAATGATTTCACCACCCTGGAAGAACGCCGTGAACTGATCGCCCGCGCTGCCGAGTTGGCTATGCAAGACTCTATGCGCATCTGGTTGATTGACCGCGCCAGTATTACCCCCCGCCGTGCCGACATCTCGGTAGCGGCTGATCTGTACGGTAGTGTTGCCGGTTCTACCCTGTGGCCCTACACGCTGCGCCAGGTTGGCGAAATTGGTGGCTCCGTCACCATCGCCATGCCCAGCATTCTGACCAACCCCTGGAACCCTCTGGGTGGTAGCAACTGGATTTACGATGCCATGCTGTATCGTGGTACCGGTGAATTCGCCGTCAACCCCGATCCTTTCACTGGCTTGAACTGGCCCAACCGCATTGAGCGGGCTGAAGTCGTTGTAAAAGAAGGACTGCCTGTTGGTAAAACCCTTGATTGGGTCTCCCTGGAATTCGCTTCCGAGATCGCTGTCCCTGGCGATGCCTGGGTAGATTGGGATGCCACTGAGCAACGGTTTATCACCGCGGCTGAGGCTTACACGCAAACCGTTACCGTCAACAGCAAGAACATTGTGTACTATCCGGCTGATCTGTACGACACCGTGAAATGGCATGATGGCAGCGCCTTCTCCGCCGCTGACGTGGTGATGGCTATCATTTTGCAGTTCGACCGGGCCAAAGAAGACAGCCCCAACTTTGATTCCGGCGTTGTTGCTGGCTTCAATGCGTTCATGTCTGCTTTCCGGGGTGTCCGTATTCTCTCTGTTGATCCGTTGATCCTTGAGACCTATACCAACAATTACCAACTGGATGCTGAGCAGAATATCAATGCCTGGTGGCCGCAATACGGCTTCGGTTCCGGGGCCTGGCACAACCTGGCTTTGGGTCTGCGGGCGGACGCGGAAGGGCTGGCTGCTTTCACTAGCGGTAAAGCTAACACCAATGAAGTTGAGCAAATCAGCTACATCAGTGGCCCGACTTTGACTATCCTGAAAGAGCAGTTGGATGCGTCCGCGGCCGAAAGTTATATCCCCTACGCTGCTACTCTGGGCGAATACATCAGTGATTCTGAAGTGGCCGAGCGGTATTCTAATCTTGCCGAATGGTATCGCCGCCGTGGGCATTTCTGGCTGGGCACTGGCGTCTTCTATCTGGAGCGTGCTTTCCCCGTTGAAGGTACCGTTATCCTCCAGCGTAACACTGCTTACCCCGACCTGGCTACCAGGTGGGATCGCTTCTCCGCCCCAGCTATTTCTGAAGTAGATTTGGACGGTGAAGGCCGTGTCACCATCGGCGGTACCGCCACCTATGAAGTATACGTCACCTACCAGGGTGAAGATTACGCCGTAGATGACATTGCCGAAGTGAAGTACCTCATCATTGATGCCAATGGTGAACTGGCCCATGTGGGTACAGCCGATGCCGTAAGCGATGGCCTCTGGGAAATCAACCTCGATGCTGAGATCACTGGTAAACTGGTCGCCGGTTCCAACCGATTGGAAGTTATCGTTGTCTCCAAGCGCGTGGCCTTACCCAGCAACGCTTCCCTGCAATTCGTGACCGCTCCCTAAGCTGTCACTATTAAGTTGAAAAATACCAGGGGAAGGGAACCCCTTCCTCTGGTATTTCTTCATCTTATCTGCAACTATTTAGTTTAATCGGTTTTTCTGGTTAAATTGAATGGGATCAAAAAGAAAAAAGATTCCCTGTAAGCGAATCACTGTCTTGCTTACAGGGAATCTCCTTTCCTAAGGGCTGAAACTCAAGTTCCTTATTCCCCCCATCAATATCAGCTATTAGTGCCCAACGCTGACAACCAATAATTGTAACAACTGGTTTGATTGGCAACTAAGCTATTATAATAGGGTCAACATTTCCCAATGAGCCAACCCGGAATGATCGGCAAAGCTGTTTACCAGGAAAGAGGGGGTAAGCATTTGCCCTACCGGGAACCAGGGACTTGAATCTTTGTCAACTTCAAGCAAAAAAGGTGGTGTGACATGGCTGAAACGACCGTTCCTATCCAACCAGAGAGTTCGCCTGCGGCCGCGCAGAAAAAAGCGTCTTCCGGTGCTCTGAATCGGATTCTCAAATACACCCTGGTAAGAACCATAGTCCTTTTTATCACTGTAGTTGTAGGTATCTACCTGACCATCCTTATTGCCAACATGGGTGGACACGTTGATAACATCCGTAAAGCTCAAATCCGTGAGGGGCTCGCCGTTGCCGTTGGTTTAAGCGATGAATTCAGGCAGTTAACCCCTGAAATGCGCCGCCAAACCATTGAGGCGCTGGCTTTGGAAGAAGAGCGACGGATAGGGCTTGATCAACCTTTTATTCTACGCAGCTTCGGTTTTCTTAAAAACGCCCTCACCATGAACCTGGGTTTTGCCGAAAGCATGTCCAGTGACAGTGGCTCCAGAACCGTCCGCCTTATTATTCTGGAACGGCTGCCTTCGACTCTCGTTCTATTTGCTACAGCTAATATTTTTCTCTTTTTCCTGAGCATCTTTGCCGCGCTCATCCTTTCACGCAACTATGGCAGCGTGATTGATCGCTTCGTTGTGGCCATGGCCCCCACCTCGGCTGCTCCGGGCTGGTTTTATGGTATTTTTCTCATCCTTATCTTCGCCGCTTTATTAGGGTGGCTCCCTTTTGGGGGCATGGTTTCTGCCCCTCCCCCAGAATCTAAACTACTCTATGCCGCAAGCTTACTGCGCCATATGATTCTCCCTACTGCCGCCATTGTTGTCAGCACAGTCTTTCTCACCATTTACACCTGGCGTACCTTTTTCCTGATTTACTCTAGTGAAGATTATGTGGAGATGGCTAAAGCCAAAGGATTGACCTCGCGCATGATCGAGCGGCGTTACATTTTGCGCCCCACTTTACCCACCATCATCACCACCTTTGCCCTAACCTTAATCAACCTCTGGACCGGAGCGATTATTTTGGAAACCGTTTTTAACTGGCCCGGCCTGGGACGGTTATTGTTCCGGGCTATTGGCTTGTTTGATACACCTGTTATTGTTGGTAGTACCGTGATCTATGCCTACTTGCTCGCTATTACAGTTTTCTTGCTCGACTTCATTTATGCGCTAGTAGATCCTAGAGTAAAGGTAGGTGGAGGAGGCCCCAAAACATGAACTGGTTACGTGGAACCTTACAAGAATTACGCAAATATCCAACGGCTATGCTTGGATTGGTCGTCATTTTGGCCCTCGTTTTGATTTCGGCTTATGCCTTAATCACGATTCCCTATAGTGAGGCGATTCGCCTTTGGCGAGGGGGAGAGGAAGTGGTGCGGGATTACCCCAAAAATGCCCGCCCTGTCTGGACCAACTATTTTACCCGCACCAAATTGGCTCGCTCCTACATTTTGGATTCTCGTGAGGAAGATGGCGAGGCGATTATGCGCGTCACGGAGCCTGAATCATCATTTGCCCAAAAAGAAGAGACCATTATCTTCTCTATAGATTTTGAGTATGATACGTTTCCCCAGGAGTTGATCCTGTATCTGAACGGTCGTTATAGTGAAAAGCAGCCCCATGTTTCCGTCACCTGGGAGACACCTGATGGGCGTGAGATTCGTATTGGCGAATTATCAGCTGGACGCAATGAGACTTATCGCTTTAATGCAGATCAACGCCTTGAGCGACGGCTCAGAGGCGTCAAACCGGAGATAGGCTTATTTGCCGTTCCCGAGAGTGATCCCCCAGTTCCCTTAGAGGGCACCTATAGGCTTAAAGTTAACTCCCTGTTGTTTGATGCCGACGATGGACTTGATGCCCGTTTTGTTGTTTATGGGCAGGTTTATGGCTTAGCTGGTACTGATCATCGTCGGCGCGATTTGATGGTTCCCTTGCTGTGGGGGACACCGGTAGCCCTGGCTTTTGGTCTTCTGGCTGCCGTAGGTTCAACTCTAACCACCATGATCATTGCCGCTGTTGGCGTCTGGTATGGTGGGGCTGTAGATGGGGCGATTCAGCGTATTACTGAAGTCAATCTCATCCTACCGGTACTGCCTATCTTGATTATGGTTGGTACGTTCTACTCGCGCAGCATCTGGGTGATATTGGGGGTAGTCATCTTGTTAGGTATCTTTGGCGCGGGGATCAAAACATTCCGAGCTATTTTCCTGCAAGTCAAAGAATCTCCCTATATTGAGGCCGCTCAATCTTATGGGGCGGGTAGTTGGCGGATTATCATGGTTTACCTGGTCCCCCGTATTGTTCCCCTTCTTATCCCCCAACTGGTTGTGTTAATTCCAGGGTTTGTTTTCCTGGAAGCATCGCTGACTGTTTTGGGGTTGGGTGATCCGGTATTGCCCACCTGGGGGAAGATCATTAACGATGCCAATAATCAAGGGGCGTTGTTTAATGGATATTATTACTGGGTATTGCAGCCAGCCGCCTTGTTGATGTTGACCGGTCTGGGTTTCTCCATGGTTGGCTTTGCCCTGGACCGTATTTTTAACCCGAGATTAAGGGGAGTATAGTCGCCATGACCGAAGAAAAGACATTGCTACAGATTGAAGATTTGAAGCTGCACTTTCGCACCGGTAAAGGAACAGTCCAGGCCGTAGATGGAGTTGATTTTCATCTCGATTATAACCGGGCTGTGGTTATCATTGGTGAATCTGGTTGTGGTAAAACCTCTTTAGCCAAAGCAGTTTTACGCCTGTTGCCCCGTAATGTTCAGACCTATTCAGGGCAGATTCGCTTGCATAATCAAGATGTGATGCTGTTAGGGGATGAGGAGTTTCGCGGACAGGTGCGATGGGTGCAGATGTCAATGGTACCCCAGGCGGCTATGAATGCCCTAAACCCGGTTATTCGGGTAGGGGATCAGGTGGCCGAGCCAGCGATGATTCACATGGGCATCAATAAGGAACAGGCATTGAATCAGGCGCGAAAAATGTTCCAGCATGTGGGTGTACCGGTTGATTTTTTGACCCGATATCCGTTTGAGTTAAGCGGTGGGATGCGCCAGCGTGTAGCCATTGCCATGGCCCTGGTGACGACGCCTGATTTGATTGTGTTGGATGAACCCACCTCGGCTTTGGACGTATTAACGCAGGCCAATATTATGAACCTGCTTAAGCGGATTAAGAAAGAGATGGGTACCAGCTTTATTTTAATTACCCATGATGTTGGTACGTCAAGCGAGTTGGCAGATGATGTGGCGGTGATGTATGCCGGTCAAATTGTGGAGACAGGTGACGCCTATCGTTTCTTTACCGCCCCGCTTCACCCATACTCACAAAAGCTGATGGCCAGTGTACCTCGTATACGCAGTAACCAGGAGCCAGATTTTATTCCTGGTCAGCCACCGAGTTTAATTTCTCCGCCAACGGGCTGCCGTTTTGCGGCTCGCTGCCATTTGCGCTTTGAGAAATGTGATCAGGAACCTCCAGTTGTAGAGCAGGAAGGGCGTCAGGTAAAATGTTGGTTATATACGTGAGGTGGAGAAGAGGCTATGTCTGTCAATAATGATCGTTTGGATACTTCAATGGTGTCGGACTACAGTAAAGAAAACGGTGGTCGAAATCAGCCGCTGTTATCGTTGCAAGATTTGCGGGTGTGGTTTGAACTCCGTCGGTTTGGGTTTGGCCATGCCGGCTATGTTCGGGCGGTAGATGGGGTCAGCTTTGATTTGTACAATGGGGAAGCGGTGGCGGTGGTAGGGGAAAGTGGCTGCGGCAAATCCAGCCTGATGAAGACGATTTTAGGTCTGAATCGGCCAACGAAAGGGGATGTGGTGTTTCGTGGCCGCCACCTGACCAGTTTGCAATCGCGGGAGATGCGTGATTATCGTTCCCATATCGGCTATGTACAGCAAGACCCGTATGGGGCCTTGCCTCCCTTTATGAGCATTCATCGCATTCTAGAAGAACCGATGATTATCAATGGGATCAAGGATAAAGAAGAACGTAATCAGCGCATTCGTAGGGCTATGGAAGAAGTAAAAATGAGTCCGGTGGACGATTTCTTGCCCAAGTTTCCTCATATGCTTAGTGGGGGACAGCAGCAGCGAGTCGTTATTGCCAGGGCCATGATTATGAACCCCAATCTGCTGGTAGCTGATGAGCCGGTCTCGATGTTGGATGCTTCGGTGCGGGTGGAAATTTTACGCTTGCTGCGTAATTTGCAGAAGAACCATAACCTGGCAGTTATCTACATTACCCATGATCTTTCTACGGTCCGTTATTTTTCGGAACGTATTTTTGTCATGTATGCCGGGCAGTTGATTGAGCAAGCCCAGGTAGATGATTTGCTGGAAAATCCGCGCCATCCTTATACCCTGGCTCTTTTAGAAGCAACGGCCGACCCGGATGCCAAAAATGCGGAGGAGTATCGGGATATTCCCCCCGGAGAGCCACCCAGTCTGGTAAATCCGCCAACAGGGTGCCGTTTTCATCCTCGTTGTCCCCATGTAATCAAGGGGGTATGTGATGTTAAAGAGCCGCCATATTTTGAACCTACACCTAAACACCTGGTGGCTTGTTGGCTGTTTGAAAATGATGGCGTAACAGCCTGAACGGGGAAAACAGCAGGTTTCATGGCTGACGGATGGGTGAGGACGGACGACGAGAGAGATAATATCAAGTTGTCCGTCTTTTGTCTTTTATCGTAACTACTAAGTAATCGTTCAAAAACAAGTTAGCAGTTTCAGATTGGTTCAATCTCCGAAGATTGAACTAATCTCCATCAAGTTAATGCCGATTACTAAGCCCGCTGCTTGAGCTTGGCGAAGGCAAGGGGTGGGTTTCGGCAGGCTCAACTCCCGACAGCGTTAGGAGTTACCTTCGTCATTGATTTTGGCTAACGAGGGGGTAAAGATGAGAGAAATATCACCACTCGGTCTGATTTTGATAGGGTTTACCCTGGTTATCGTTGGTTTTTTAATTCCCTTTCTTATGATGGCCCAGATTATTCAGTCTGGGTTTATCCTGGCGTTTGTTTCTTATATTGCCTCTTTAGGTGGCTTGATTATGGGGGTTATTGGAGCGGCCGGGTTTGGTCGAGAACGACAGGATTCCCAGGATTTTGACGATTATTTTGATTAGTATTTCCCTGATGAACTGTTGGCCACCAGCGATTTAATTAGCAGAAAAGGCAGTCAACGCCCTTAATAACCAAACAGCTGCCTGTGCCAGGTGGTGCAGATGTAGGGGCTTGCCTTGTGCCTACCCTTACAGTTAGACGCTCCCATTTAACTGTAGGGAAATAAACGCCGCTCACTATACATTATATCCGACCTGAAATAGCGCTCCCCGCCATCAAGCCCCCACACCCACTTCTACGACCAATCATAATCAGTAATCCTACAGATGGTACGGTACCCATCCCCAACCCACGTCGGGTTTTTAACCTGGCAATGACTCTGACAATGCTGTGTGTGGTAATGCGTTTTCGGTTCGCGGCCGCGTCGTGTTACAATCCCCTTAACCAGTAACAGGGTTCTACCCAGCCCCACAATTTCATAGAGGTAATGATGAAGAAGAAACTTCTCGGCGTTAAACGGGCAGATATTCAGCTAGATTTCGACCTCTACCGGGTCAAGGTCCCCATTCGGGGCGTGGCCGATGCTCATCTCTCTGTCCTCGATTTGCAGCCCGAAGGGTCCCAAAAAACGATTATGTTCCTGCACGGATACGCCGGAGTGTTAGAGTCATGGGAGTTTCAGATCAACCATTTTGCCCGCAGCTACCGGGTCATTGCCCCCGATTTGCGCGGCCACGGCCAGAGTGATGCCCCTTACACCCAATACACCATGCCGGAACTGGTTAGCGATATTCAGGCCATCGTTGAGGATTTAGAGCTGCCAGAACAGTTTACCCTGGTGGCTCACTCCTTTGGTGGCTCTATTGCCATTGAATATGCCAACGCTTACCCGGAACGGCTGGAGAAGCTGGTTCTCATCGCCACTGCCGGGGAGTTCCCTCTGCCCCGCATCGCCCATTGGTTGCTGCGCCTGCCGTTGGATTTTCTGCGGCCGCTGTGGCGTTTCCGCCGCCGTTGGGATGCTGAACTGCATGTGGTCAAACGGATGATGGCCAATAACCTACGTAAATGGAAAGGGTGGCACCTCATCCGTAACCTTAGTATGCCCACCCTGGTTGTCACTGGGGAGCGGGATAATTATTTCCCCCGCTATGTGTTTGATGATGTGGGCAAGATGGTGCCCAATGCTGAGTTGTATGATGTCGGTTCGGCCAAACATAAGGTGCAGTTAGAGCGACATCAGGCGGTCAACCGGGCCATTGAGCGGTTTATCGAAGGGGATCAGCAGCGTTCCTGGCGCGGCTATGCCCAGCAGGATGATCCCCTGCGCCATCGGTTCTGGCTGAAAAATTATGGCAAAGAGACCCCCCACACGGTCCCCATTCCCAGCCGGCCGGTGACCAAGTTTTTGCAGAGCGCGGCCGCGTGGCTGCCCAAACAGACCGCCCTCATCTTCTACAACACCCGGCTCACCTACCAGCAGCTTAACGAGCGGGTTAATCAATTTGCTCACGTCCTACACGGCATGGGGGTCCAGCCCGGCGACCGGGTTTTGTTGGTCATGCCCAACATGCCGCAAATGATCATCGCCTACTACGCCACCCTGCAAATTGGGGGCGTCGCCGTCTTACCCAACCCCGACGCCCGCGCCGAGCAGTTGGTGCAGGTAGCCCAACAAACCCTCCCCAAAGTGATGGTCACCTTGACCAGCTTTGCTCCTTTAGCCCAGGCCGCCCAGGCTTACACAGGGATAGAGCATCTGGTCTATGTAGATTTCCGCAGCCTGGTGCCCGCTGATGTCTATGAGACCCTGGCTAAACGGTGGAATATCCTGCAAGACGCCAGCCAGGATGAAACCATCATCCGCCAGGAGCATCGCATGTCCGCCTTCATCCGCGACGCCCCGACCGAACATTTGGAGATCAAGGTGCGGCCGGATGATCTGGCCGTTATCGTCTTCACCAGCGGCACCACCGACAATCCCAAAGGGGTGTGTCTCTCCCATCATAACCTCATCGCCAATACCATCCAGACCCGCCACTGGTTCCCCGATATGCACTATGGCAAAGAGACGTTCCTGACGGTGCTGCCGCTGCTGCATACCTACGGCATGACCGGCGGCATGAATATCCCTATCGCTATGGGGGCAACCATCGTCCTACTGCCTGCCTTTGAGGTACAGACGGTGTTAGAGCATATCCGCGATCACAAGGTGACGATTTTCCCTGGCGTTCCAGCGATTTACACCGCCATTAACCAGTTCCCCAAAGTGCGGGAGTATGGGCTGTCTTCGATTAAGGCGTGTATCAGCGGCGCGGCTCCCCTGCCGGTTGAGGTACAAGAGGCGTTTGAGAAGTTGACCCGCGGCCGCCTCGTTGAAGGGTACGGGCAAACCGAAGCCACCACCGTCACCCATGCCAACCCGTTGTATGGCATCCGTAAACCCGGCAGCATCGGCGTCCCCATCGCCAATACTGAGGCCAAAATCGTAGATTGGGAGACCAAAGAAGATTTACCCCCCGGTCAGATTGGCGAGCTGTGGGTGCGTGGCCCACAGGTCATGCAAGGGTATTGGACTGGCCCTGGCCAACCGCTAGACCGTGAACTGGTTGAAGATGGTTGGCTGGATACCGGTGATGTGGCCGTGTGTGATAATGATGGTTACTTCCAAATCATCAGCCGCCGCAAAGACGCCATCCAATCAGCCGTTGAAATTGTCTATCCTCGTGATGTTGAAGAGGTGCTGTACGAAAACAATAAAGTGTTAGAAGCGGTAGTCATTGGCATTGGCCCAGGGGAAACCGGGCAAACCATTAAAGCAGTGGTTGTGCCCCGGCCTGGGACGACCTTGACCGTTGAAGAGTTATTGGCCTTATGCCAAAAACGACTGCCCTCCCACGCCATCCCCACCGAAATTGAGTTCCGGGACGAACTCCCCCGCTCCTACACCGGCAAAGTCCTGCGAAGATTACTCCACTAAACTTGCTATCGTATTCAATCACGATCATGATAGTACCTTGCACCCCAACTACTTTACAGAAAACAAGAAATGATCCACAGATGAAGCAGATTTTCCCAGATGGCTTAAAAATCTGTGTCCATCTGTGACATCTGTGGACAAATCTTTTTTGGCTTATCCAGGTAGGGATTGGCTGATCTAACAATCTGCTAACGCTTCTCCTACAAATCTCTGATGTAGCTCATATTTTGCTCTAACATATCCTTGCTTTAATAAAGGGCATAACCAAACAAGCTGCGGCCGCTAACAAACAATCGTTGGCGGCAAAAAGAGAGAAATTTGATGATCCACAATCGAGTAGGAGGTAAAAAAATGAACGCTGTAATTCGCCATAACCCTGTCCGTGAAATGGTCACTTTGCGTAATGCCTTAGATCGGATGTTTGATGATAGTTTCTTTGCCCCATTCAAACGAGAAGAGCTGGTAGATTGGGGTCTCCCCCTGGATGTGATTGAGCAGGCCGATAACTTCCTGGTCAAGGCCTCTGTCCCTGGCATCAAAGCCGATGATCTGGAAATCACTCTGGAGAATGATGTTCTGAGCATTAAAGGTGAAACCAAGAGCGAAACGGAAGAAAGCAATGATCGGTATCACCTGCGCGAGCGGCGTATCGGTCGGTTTGGCCGCACCATCACCTTCCCGGTGCGGGTGAATGGAGAGGCTATCACCGCTGAATACAAAGACGGGGTATTGACCCTTACTGTACCGAAAGCGGAAGAAGTGAAACCCCGCCGGATCAACATCAGCCTCAACTAAGCCATTTGCCGTTTGCCGTTGATCATACGGCCAAAAGAAAAAGCCCTTGGAGATTGTATATCTCCAAGGGCTTTTGATTTTACTTCACCCTAGTTCCGCCCAGATTTGACAAGTTTTCGGTAACCTGTCAAATCTGGTAACTCTAAGAACTTCTTGAGGGAGTTTTGTGTTCTGTATGGCTTTGCGGTGGTTAGTAGTTACCAAATCTTAAAGTAAATTCTGCGGTTATGTAGATGAGGTAGGGTGTAGTTCATACGGTTGCACCAAAACATCAGCGGCAATACCCAAACCCTGCTGCAAATTGCGGATCATAGTTAAGGATAATGCCCGGCGGCGGTTAAGTACCTCGGCTACTCGTGCCCGTGAACCAATATAAGGCTCCAGATCGCGGCGGCTCATCCCTTGACTTTCCATCTGGTGCAAAATCATGGCAATAGGGTCTGGAGGTAAAATAGGGTGGTGTCTGGCTTCATACGCCTCAACCAATGTCACCAATACATCTAATTTATCTCCATCAGGGGAGTCATAGGGTGAACCCCATAACTGGTCAATCGCTTTTAAGGCTGCTTCGTAATCAGCTTCGGTGCGAATTGGTTTAATATCCATCATAACCTCTCAGATAGTCGTGGCATCTACATCATCATAAGCTCGATGTGTCCCCACAAAGCGGATATAGACAACGCTATAAGCATAATCAAGAGCCACAACCAGGCGATAATGATTACCCTTGATATTAAAAACGACCCGGTTATTGGCTAAAAAGCTGGCATGGCGATAATCACCCTTTACATCACCAGGGGTTTTCCAAATAACCCGTCTGGTTTTTTCGTACCAGGCTCGGAGAGGTTGTTCAGCATCAGGGTAGATCTGCCAAAACTCTTTTAAGGTACGTTGGGCGATAATTCTCATCGTTTGAGTATAACTTGTTCCCTTTTTGGGAGCAAAATAACGTAAGGCGAAATGGAGAGACGTGGTATAATTTGTGGCAGCCGTGAGGCAAATGATCAGCCAAATTATGTGAAAGGAGAATACAAATGCCAGCTAGAAGTTCGTCTGCCGTATGGCAAGGTACATTAAAGGAAGGGAATGGGGTTATGTCGTTGGGCAGTGGTCTGTATGAGGGGCCGTATACCCGGGCTTCCCGGTTTGAAGATGGACAAGGAACGAACCCAGAAGAGTTGATCGCGGCCGCGCACGCGGGGTGCTACTCCATGTTCCTTTCTGCCTTACTCAGCAACAACAACTATACCCCCACCCGCATCCATACCACTGCCACTGTCCACATCGGCCAGGGACCAACCATCAACCTGATTGAACTGGTATGTGAAGCTGAAGTCCCGGGGCTAAACGAAACCGAGTTCACCGACTTTGCCGCCCAGGCTAAAGCTGGCTGCCCCGTTTCCAAAGCTCTGGCTGCTGTTCCGGAAATAACCCTGGATGCAAAATTACTTTAGAGTTGACCCTTATATGAGATGGTTGACGAGGGACGATTGACAAAAAAGTCGTTATCTGCCCTTCGGCTACCGTTTTCCGTCCTTACCAGGCAGGCCTAACATGAGTAAAACAAAAGAGCAGTCCGTTACCTCTCTGCGCGTCCTCATTGCCGATGATACCCAGCAAACCCGGCGCAGCACCCGCCTCATGCTCACCCTTATCCCTGGGGTAGAGGTGGTGGCCATGGCCCAAAATGGACGAGAGGCAGTAGAACTGGCCCATAAATATCGCCCCGATGTTGCCCTAATGGATGTCAATATGCCAGAGTTGGATGGCATTACAGCGATTAAAGCGATGCGCCAAATTTTGCCTGATCTGGTCTGCCTGGTTATCTCCGCCGAGCGGGATAACCGTACTTTGCGGGCCGCTATGGTCGCCGGGGCACAGGATTATCTCATCAAACCATTTACCACCGAAGAGCTGCAAGACGCCATCCAACGGGTCCGTCCCAAAATACGGACCGGGCAAAATCAGCTTATTGAAACAGAAAAAATCCGTCACCAACGAGATGCGTATCTAAAGCAGTTGGCGGATGAGTATGCTAAAGCCAGACGCACCGATGATAAGGCCCTGCATGTGTTTGAGGAGTTAGCGGGTGATCCGCAATGTGATCCCCGCTGGCTCATGCATCTGGCTACAATCTATTTGATGCGGCGCGAATGGGGGAAGTTGAAGCTGCTGTCAGAGCGGTTGGAGAAGGTAGACAAGGGACAGCCGTTGGATCGGGTGCAGTGAAAGCATGATAGAGTGAGAAGGAGTGAGGGAACTTTGAGGCTCTGAAAGAACCCACGCGATCCTCAATCCTTAACAGATTTTTAGGAGGAAACAAGATGGTTAAGGAATTTGTTGATTTCTTGAAACGGGGAAATGTGCTTGATCTGGCAGTGGCGGTCATCATTGGGGGAGCATTTGGCAAAATTGTCACCTCTCTGGTAAATGACATTATCATGCCGGTTGTGAGCCTGGCTACCGGGGGGATTAGCTTTGCTGATTTGTATATTGATCTTTCCAGGGGGCAGGCTGCGGGCATGAGTCTGGCGCAGGCCCAGGAGGCTGGCCTGGCGACGCTTAACTACGGCTTATTTATCAATAATATCATTGATTTTGTCATTATCGCCCTGGTCATTTTTATGATGATACGGACGGTAAATAAGATGAAGAAAAAGGAAGAGGCTGCCCCAGCACCTCCCCCGGCACCATCGGCTGAAGAGAAGCTGTTGACGGAGATTCGGGATTTATTAAAGTCAGGTCGTTGATGTCTCTTGCCACTTTGATAGAAGCGGTAGAGCGGTTTGCGGCCGCAGCCTACCCCCTCACTGAACACCAACTCAACCAACCGTCTTATCGGTGGGCTGATTATGAGCAGGTGCGGTACGCTTTCCTGCATACCACTCTGGAGCTGCGCCAACTGGCGGCTGGCCTGCTCCAGATGCGCTACCGAGGGGGGCAATACCCCACCTATGCCCACCATTTGCTGGCCCGCCACCAGCAGATGTACCGGGAATGCCTGGCCCTGTTGACCGGGATCAGTGATGAAGATGGGCTGCGGCCGCCGGCCCCCCACGAGTGGCCGGTGCAACGTATCATCCTTCATATCTATCAGACCGAACGGTATTTTTACGCCGCCATTCGCAACGCCCTAAATAGTTACATCAACCAAACCCCCGCCCCACCCCTACCCGATGAACCGGAAAAAATTTATGCCCTGGCTGAGGAGACCGGCACCCCCGAAACAGAGGAGATTCCCCTGAGTGACCTGAAAAAACGGTGGGCCACCTTGCATAGCCGCATCGTTTACAATCTGAGCGACCTGAAAGATTTACGGCTCAATCTGGTCGCGCCCATGTGGGAATCTACGGCGTACCCGGTTCGTTTCCGTATGCACCGATTAGAAACCCATTTACAAGAACATACCAACCAGCTTGAGAAGACACTTATCGCTTTGGGCTGGCTCACAGAGCCACGTTTACTGCTGCGCCAGATGTACAACGCCCTGGGGGAAGTAGAAGGGGCAATTATCGGGACGGGTATCATGGGGTATAGTGAATGTATGAACGCGGCCGCGATCATCCATGACCGTGTAGCGGAGTTACAAACGGCTGTCCGGCAAAGTGAGGCGATTCTGACAGCAGTTAAAGAGCAAAACCTGGCGGCCGCACAGGACCTCCTCACGGCTAACCCTGCTCTGGTCAACAGCAGCGACAGCGATGGGCTGTTTTTGATTACCAAAGCGGCCTATAACCAGGATTGGGCGATGGTCAACCTGCTTTTAGAAGCGGGGGCGTTTTTAGATTTACATGAGGCTGCGGCCGCAGGCTCACTTAAACATGCCCAGGCCTGGCTGCAACATAGCCCCAACGATCTGCATACCCTCTCACGAGATGGTTACACCCCGTTACAGTTGTCCCGCCGGTTCAACCACGAAGAAGTTATCCACTACCTGCTAGAACAAGGGGCAGAAGATACCAACAGGGAACAAACCCCATGACCTTGCAACAGCGTTTAGAACGAGAGCGAGGGGGCATCCTGGCCCTGGTTGTATTGGTGATTTCCGCCTACGTGGTAGTGCTACTACAAGGTAGCTACTCCCCAACCCAACTAACTCTCTTGCTAACATTAGGCTCTACCTACCTGGGCCTTAGCATCCTGGCTTCTCTCTACCTCAATCTTCAACGCGCTCCCCTCTGGCTCTCCCTGAGCTATTTTGCTCTGATGTTGGTTTTAGTGACTGGTATTAATTATATGGCTATGCGAAATCAAAGTTTCGCCATGTCCTGGCTGGTCGTCCTGCCCCTGATTTCTCAAAGCATGGAAATTTATCCCCGTCCCCTGCTGTGGAATGGGATTATCTCCATTCTGGCCCTGGCGACCTGTATCCTACCTATGACCCTCTTTTTTGGGCTGGAAACCGCTTTACAAACGGCCATCTTTATCATTCCGGCTATTTTGTTTGTCGCCGTATTTACCAGAGTAGCCCAACGAGAGCGGGAAGCTCGTGAGCGCGTAGAGCATCTGGCGCAAGCATTAAATGAGGTCAACCAGAAATTACGGCTATACGCAGCTCAAGCTGAGGAGTTAGCCACCACGAAAGAGAGGAACCGGCTGGCACGAGATATTCATGACAGCCTGGGGCATTATCTGACGGTGATCAATGTGCAGCTTGAGGCAGCGCAAACGATTTTAGACCAGGACCGTGACCGAGGATTGGCCGCCCTGCAAAAAGCCCAGCGGTTAGCTCAAGAAGGGCTGCGGGAAGTACGCCAATCGGTCAAAACCCTGCGGGAATCTCCCTTTGAGGGGCGTCTGCTCCCGGAACTGCTATCCCCGCTGCTGGAAGCATGCCAGGCAGCCGGCCTCATCGCTCTGCTGCAGGTAGATGGGGAACCCTACCCCGTGGCCGAACCGGTGCAGATGGCTCTTTATCGGGCCGCTCAGGAAGGGCTGACCAATGTCCGCAAACATGCTCAGGCGCAGCGGGTAGAGGTGACTTTGTCTTATGAGCCAGACCAGGTGGCGTTGACAATTACTGATGATGGACAGGGCGCGGCCGCAGCCAATGTTGGGTTTGGTCTCATCGGCATTGAAGAGCGGGTCACCCTGCTCGGCGGCCGCGTCCAGATCAAAACCGCTCCTGGTGATGGGTTCCACCTGCACGTAACCATCCCAAAACTATCAATCCCTACTCCCCACTCTCTATCCCTATGATTCGTGTTCTGCTCGTAGATGACCAGGCTCTTTTTCGGGAAGGGTTAAGCACCCTGCTCTCGGTTCAGGCCGATATTGAAGTCATTGGTGAAGCCAGCAATGGCGAAGAAGCCCTGACCCAGGCGACCGCCCTCAACCCAGATGTGATCCTGATGGATTTACGGATGCCCGTGTTAGATGGCGCGGCCGCAACCCGGCGATTGCGAGCGACCCACCCACAGATCAAGATCATCGTCCTCACTACCTTTGACGATGACGAACATATCTTTGAAGCCTTACGTGCCGGGGCCGTAGGCTACTTGCTCAAGGATGTTCCCTCGCCCAAATTGGTAGAAGCGATCCACACCGCCAACCGGGGAGAATCATTTCTCCATCCCTCAGTGGCTACCAGGCTAGTGGCCGAATTTAACCGCCTGGCTGAAACCCACCCCACCCCGCCTGCGGCCGCTCACCCCCCATTACCCGAACCCCTCTCTGAGCGGGAGTTAGAAATTTTGCGCCATCTGGCCCTGGGCGCCAGCAACCGGGAAATTGCCAACACCCTTTACATCACCGAAGGCACCGTCAAAAACCATGTGACCAATATTTTGGGCAAGCTAGGTGTACGAGATCGCACTCAAGCGGCTCTAAAAGCACGGGAACTGGGGCTTCTCCAGGTATGACCTTGACATGACCCAAAAATGACTTCTGGCACATCCAAACAAACAGCCAATAGCTTATACTCTCTTCATCACCGTTAAAAAACATCGTCCGGGGGTTGTAGACAACGAGTTTGATAGGTGAAACCTGGGAACTCACAACCAAAAACCCGGAATTAATTTTCTGAAAAGGAGTATAAGAATGAACGCGTTAAAATCTTCTAATCGGCATGAATTGCTTGGCGGGGGAGTGCTAATCCTGCTAGGTATTCTTTTTCTCGTGGGGCAATGGCTGCCAGAGCGGATCGGCTTATTTATTCCCTTGCTTGTCGGGTTACTGCTATTGACCTGGGGGATTGTAGCCCGTCACGTTGGCCCAATTATCCCTGGGGGAATTGTGACTGGCGTTGGTATTGGGATATTGCTGGTTGAACTGCTATTTCCCCAGGCCAATGACGCTATCTTCCTGCTGGGGTTTAGCCTGGGCTGGGTGATTATTACTGTGGCCTCGGCCCTGTTTACCAAAGAGACCCATTGGTGGCCGCTTATTGTAGCCGCGATTATGTTGGTCGTTGGCGCGGCCGCGACCTGGGGCGGAATTCTGATGACCCTGCTCACCTGGACCGGCTCCCTCTGGCCCCTGGCCCTCATCATCATCGGCATCTACCTGATCCTACGCCATAACACCGCCACCAAATGAGATTATTCGTGGGCATAGATAAGTCATGCCCAAACACGGATAAAAGGAAACACGGATGGTTGATATCCGTGTTTCCTTTTTATCCGTGTTCTTTCATCTGTGGCTACCCCCCAGGCAGAGCAAAAGGTACCAACCGATAAATTCGCCCCCCCCACATATCCGTTACATACAGCTCTCCGTGAATATCCTCGCCAAAACTCGTCACCCTGGCCGGTGATTCCAACAAGACAACGACCTGCCATTGTCCAGGCTGCCCCCGCAGCCCCCAAATCGTACCGGTACAAAAATCAGAAAACAGATAAGACCCCACCCAGTGGGTAATAGCCGTCCCCCGGTAGACGTATCCCCCAGTGATGGAGCAGTACCCTGGCGGAGCATGGTGGAAATAGGCATGTACGGGAAAGGTAAAAGCAGAGAGGGGCAGGCAATCGGTTAAAATGTAAACTTCTACCCCTTCATAACAACGCCAGCCATAATTTAAGCCGCCAGGGCTGTCAGCTGGTTGAAAATTAACCTCTTCCCACCGGTTTTCCCCCACATCCCCAAACCATAAATCATGGGTCTCCCGATCAAAGCTCATACGCCAGGGGTTCCGCAGCCCTAAAGCCCAAATCTCCCCCCTGGCCTCTGGGTCATCCACAAATGGATTATCGGCGGGAATGGTATAGGTGGTTACACCGGTCACATCCAGGCGCAAAATTTTGCCCAGCAGCGTTTGCCGGTCTTGTCCCGCCTGAGATGGGTCTCCCTGGGGGCCACCATCCCCTAACCCCATATATAAATACCCATCCGCTGGGCCAAAAGCCAGGTCAGCTCCGTTATGAATCGCGGAAGGCTGGGGCACATGCAGCACAATTTGTTCGCTGTCTGGATCAGCAATATTGGGGTCATGCGACGAAACCTGGAAGCGGGAGAGGTGAACATCCCCATCCAGATTGGTGTACAGCACGTAGAAATAGCCGGAACTAGCATAATCAGGAGCAAAAGCCAGGCTCTCTAACCCCTGCTCAAAGCCGGCAGCTAGAACTTTATGGGTTATATCCAAAAATGGAGCGGGCAATAACTCACCTTCGACAATGACCCGGATGATCCCTTGCTTTTGGGCCACAAAAAGCCGTTCATCGCCGGCATGGGCGATTTTGGTAGGCAGGGCAATGCTGCCGACGACCAGTTCCAGAGAAAGTTCATAAGAGGGGTTGCTGATGATAGGGAGGTAAAAGGAGATTGGGGAATCAGATTGGGGGGTGGTCGCGGCCGCGTTCTGCCATACGGTCAACAAAACAAGTAAACAGAGGGCCAACCACACCATCACGGATCGCTGCTTAACCATGCATCTTCCTTCCGCTGTACCGAACCGTGATGGGCCGAGAGAACACACGCCTCTACATTGCCATAAACCAGTTGCAACCCGATATTCCCCGGGGTGTAATGGGCAAATTTACCCGAATTGGTCATTAAGACCCCTGTTTGGGCCTTGACCATAGGGGCGACAACGACACAACTATCCACAATGAGTTGAACGCCGCTGGCTTCCAGTTGGGTCAGCCAGCCCCGCTGTTGTAACTGGGCTAAGATGAATCGGTTGGTACAGACGATAAATTCCACCTGGGGATGGGGTGGAAAAACGGTAATCAGGGGGAGCAGTTGGGCAAATTCGGCCAGAGAGAAATGGGGGCTACCTAAAGCTACCACCTGTATTGGTCCATCTTTGACCGTAGAAAGCTGCTCCCGCACCTGGCGCAGATCGGCCAGGGTGACAGGAATAACAAGTTCGGGGGAGTGGCCGTGGAAGGCTGCGGCCAGGGTTGGAGCTTCGGGAGTGCGGCCCACCACATGGAAGAGGGCGACAGAACCAGAGGACGCGGCCGCAGCCCCTAACGCTTTTAATTGATCCTCACTCGTTTCCGCGGGCAGCCCTTCAATCACCGGGTTGCGGTTCTGGCTCCGGGCGCCAAGCAAATACCCCAACACCGGAAAAAAGCTGTCATCGTGGAACAAAGCCGAGGGAATGTTTTCCAGGCGGAACAAGATATGGCCGCGTCGGTTTTCCGTCAGGTGCAGCCCAGTCGCTGGGGCGCGGCCGGTGAGGGCGGCACAAATATCTATAAAATCCCCATACCGGTTGGTGCGTGCCCCTAACACGGAGTTGGCAAAAACGATAGCATTACTCTCAGCCCAGGCGATCTGGGCACCAAAAGGGGGACGGTGCATCGCCTGGTAAGGAGTGCAGGTGAACATCGGCTGGCAGCCCATGGCCACATACAGCTCCATAAGCTGGCGAGCATAGACCCCTTGTTGTTGATCGCCGCGAAAATATTCCGGGTGGATAAGGTCCATACCCCCCACATTAAGGGTAGCTGGCACAACCACTTTCCCCCCGCCCTCTACCAGCTTTTGGGCAAATTCTAACCCAGAATAGCCGTGATAAAGACAGCCATCTATGTGAGCGGATTGGATGTCGAGCAGAGCGGTGGCCCCGTATACCTGGGCCATCGTCACCAGGATACGCATGGCCATCTGCGCGGCCGCGCCCTGTTCACCATTCAATAAGGATTGATCATACGGGGTAAGGGAAAGCATGGGGGGCGTTACCCATTGAGGATAGACAACAAGGCCAGGGCACAGGCGTCCGCGGAGTTTGCGGCCGCGTACTCAGACAGTGCCTCGCCCCAGCGTATGGCACAGACAAACTGCTCTCCCCGCCGCTCCAGCCGGACGAATGCCTGCCCTAAAGCGGGGATCAGCTGATCCGTTGTTGGCAGCCAGACCGCTTCCATCTCTAGTACATAGTCTAACGCCCATTCGACCGAACCGTTGAAGGTGATGGCCGGCCACCCTTGCAGCACCTCCACCAAAACGGACATATCACTAATGACAAAAACGCGCTCATCCATCTCCCGGTCGGGGACGGCAAAGAAATGATGTTCTTGGGGGTGCCAGCGGAGACCGGCTGTTTTTAACTGCTGTGCCAGAGTAAGGGTTATCATGGTTTATTCCAGGTATGTTGTCAGGCGAACCGCCTGGCGGCTGTTTTTATCCCGCAACGGCCTGGATGTCAAGAAGCCCACCTGCATTTCATCAGAAAACATTCGTGTCAATAGTTCGGCGATGCTCACCACAGGTTCGTGTAATTCGTGGCGAACTCTTTTGCTTAACTGATTTCGGCTAATAGTTCATTACGGGTTACGCTCTGGCCTGGGGTGACGTGTAAGGCGGAGACGACCCCATCACGCCCGGCCCGAATCTCGTTTTCCATTTTCATCGCTTCCAGCACCAAAAGCGGCTGCCCGGCTTCGACTATCTCTCCCTGGCTGACCATAACCCGGTTGATGAGGCCAGGAATCGGGGCTTTGATGCGGCCGTCCCCGCTGCGCGGCCGCGTTCCCCCATCTGCCTGATCCTTTATCTCCACCCGGTGGATTCCCCGGTACGCCTTGAGCCAGCGCAAGTCGGGGTCGGCCACAATTTCATACGGCCGGCCATCTACAACCAGCCATTCAATCTCATTAAAAGAAGCGGCTGCGTCCGGCAGCCGTACCGTTAGCAGCTCCCCATTTACCCGCACCTGCCACTCTCCGCGGCCGCCATTCCCCCGCTCCACCTCTACGGCAAAAGTATGATTTTCAATAGTTGTGATTAATTTAGTCATTGGTCACCTGTTATACCCACCGTGATCATAAAGTAACATTCCAATTGAAGACTGGAGACGAGCACAGCTTTACGAAAATGAAAGTTGTGATATTACGACAACATGAAACAAAAAATACCACGCGGACCAGCCCGGCTACCCCTAACAGTCACACCTAAACAGGAAGCTGCCCTGCAACAGATCATCCGACCGGGCAATGCCTTGCCCCACCGTCACTCAGACACAAAGCGAAGGCGATTTTGCCGCCCATATTGCTCAAACAGTGGACACTGACCCAGAGGCCAACTGGATTTTCATTGTAGACCAACTCAACACCCATAAATCGGAATCCCTGGTTCGTTTGGTCGCCGAGCGGTGTGGTTTGACGGAAGAGTTATTTGTAAAGCTATACCAGTCCTCAGTTTCAAATCTTCCTACTGTGGCAGCCGCCGACTCTCCCGATGCCACCCACTGGCCTGGCGGGGAGAATCTACAGGTTGGAACATCTGGCTCTTTTGTTGGTACAACACCGCCGCGATGACCGCCAGGTCCCGGTAATAGCCATTGGCCTGAGCATCGTCGGTGAACGGGTGGTATAGAAACTCCGTGTCATATCGCCCTTCCAGAAACGCCGGGGCATGTAAAATCCGCTGCAACAAGGGCAAATTAGTCGGTGTACCCATCAATTTACAATCTTCCAGGGCACAGCGCATCCGCACGGCGCATATTTGGCGGTCGGCCCCCCAGGTAGTCAGCTTGGCGATCAGGGGATCATAGCTGGGGGGAATATCACTCTGGCATTGCACATAACTATCTACCCGCACCCCATACCCCCCCGGCCAGCGCACCCGCTGCAAATGGCCTGGGGCAGGCAAATAATGGTTCCACGGGTCTTCAGCGTTGAGGCGGCACAGCATGGCGTGGCCGGAGAAATGAATATCTGCTTGCGACCAGGCCAATGGCCCCCCGGCAGCCAGACGGATTTGTTCCCGCACCAAATCAACCCCCGTTCGCACTTCGGTGATGGGGTGTTCTACCTGGAGACGAGCCTTAAATTCGGTAAAGTAAAACTCCCCCGCCCCATCTACCAGGAACTCAACCGACCCCAGGTTTTGATAGCCAAACAGCCGTCCTAATTGCAGGGCGGTTTGCCACAGTTTTTGTCGCTGCTCCTCATTGAGGCAGGGGGCAGGGGACTCTTCGAGCAGTTTGCGACTGCCCAACTGTAAGGAGCCTTCTCGCTCCCCCAGATGGATGAGGCGGCCATCCCGGTCGCCCATGATTTGCACGTTGATTTGATGAGCCGGCAAAATTGCTTTTTCTAGATACAACTGCTTATTGCCAAAAACGGCCTGGGCCTCAGCCTGGGCCCGGCGCACTGTTTCAGCTAATTTGTGGGGTTGATGTACCAGCCGCTCACCGGCCCCGCGGCCGCCATGACATGATTTTATGACCAATGGATAGCCTAGCTCCTGGGCGGCCTGCTCCAGAGCCGGGTATTCATCTTCGGCAAAGGAGCGGGGGGAATGGGTGACGGTGGGATAACCAGCGGCCCGTGCCGTTTGCAACGCCCCAATTTTGTTACGTAACCCGGTCAGGACGAAGGCGGGGGGGCCAATGAAGGTGAGATTTGCGGCCGCGCACGCCTGCACAAACTCTATATTCTCGGCCAAAAAGCCATACCCAGGGTGAATCGCTTGCGCCCCCATTTCATGGGCAATGGCTATCAGGCGGTTCTGGTCAAAAAAATCAGCCGGGGAAGTAAGAGGGACGCATTCATCCGCCAGCCTCACGTGCAAAGAGCTGCGGTCGGCTGGCTCGTACAGGGCTACGGCAGCAATACCCATCTCCCGGCACGCCCGGATGATCCGCACCGCAATCTCTCCCCGATTAGCGATAACAATTTTGCTGAACATAAGGACTCCGGAGTTTAGAGTTTCGAGTTTCGAGTTAGGAACTAGAAACTCGAAACTCGAAACTATCCATCACATCGGCGAAATGCCGTGTTTGCGAGGGATATGGGTTTGGCGTTTGGAGAGGGTTAGCTCCAGGCTTTTGATGAGGATGCGCCGGGTATCCCGGGGTTCGATTACGTCGTCAATGAGGCCACGTGCGGCCGCGACATACGGATTATTGAACCGTTTTTCATAATCTTCCACCAATTCGGTGCGCCGGGCGGCCTCATTCTCCGCCCCTTTTAACTCACCGCGAAACAAAATATTAACCGCCCCTTCCGCTCCCATAACAGCGATTTCGGCATTGGGCCAGGCGTAGAGCAAATCTCCCCGCAGCCCTTTGCTGCTCATCACACAATACGCCCCGCCATAACTTTTACGCAAAATGACCATCAGCTTGGGCACAGTGGCCTCACTGTAGGCATAAATCATCCGCGCCCCATTGCGAATAATCCCGCCATACTCCTGGTCTCTGCCGGGCAGAAAGCCAGGGACATCTTGCAAAGTGATAATAGGAATGTTATACGCATCACAGATACGAATGAAATGGGTCGCCTTGATCGAGGCTTTAATGTCAATACAGCCAGCCAGCACCATCGGCTGGTTGGCTACCAGCCCCACCACCCAACCGTTGAGCCGGGCAAAACCGACGACCATGTTTTCAGCCCACAGGCTGTGAACTTCAAAAAAACGGCCATCATCCACGATGCTGGCGATGACCTGACGCACGTTGTATGGTTTATGGGGATCGGTGGGGACGATTTGCTCTAATTCCGGGCAGCGGCGGTCAGGGTCATCATGCGGCCGCACATATGGCGGGTCTTCTTTGTTATTGGCGGGCAAATAGGTGAGCAACTCCCGCACCCGGTCTAAACAATCCCGGTCATCTTTGGTTAGAAAATGGGCCACCCCACTTTCCTGGCTGTGAATCAGGCCCCCTCCCAACTCTTCCAGACTCACATTCTCCTGCATCACCGCTCGCACCACGTCCGGCCCGGTGATGAACATATAGCTGTTTTCGGTCATAAACACAAAATCGGTCAGGGCCGGGGAGTAGACGGCCCCCCCGGCACATGGCCCCAAAATAACCGATATTTGCGGGATGACGCCGGATGCTTCACAGTTGGCGTCAAAAATACGGGCATACCCCCCCAGGCTGTCCACCCCTTCCTGAATACGCGCCCCACCGGAATCGTTCATGGCGACGAACGGGCAGCCATATTCCAGAGCCATCCGCATCACTTTGACGATTTTATTGGCGTGCATCTCCCCCAGGGATCCCCCCATAACGGCGATGTCTTGGGCAGCCGCCATCACCTGCCGTCCATTAACCAGACCAAACCCGGTCACCACCCCATCCCCGTAACGGGACTCTTTACCCCCCAGATAGCTGTCATAACGCGGCCGCACCAGGGCATCAATCTCCATAAACGTACCGGCATCAAAGAGCAGTTCAATCCGCTCACGGGCCGTCAGCCGCCCTTTCTTGTGCTGCGTCTCCGCTTCTCTGGTCGTGCCCAGTGTTACATCCTTCCGCTGGCGCAAATCTTGTAAATACCGATCCATTGTTTTCATAATGCTTCCTATCTTTACCCCAAGGCCACATCCAGGGTCATCATTAACGCAAAACCGAGCATCGCTCCCAGAGTGGCAATATCGGTGTTTTTCCGCATTTGCGACTCCGGGATCAAATCTTCAACCACCACAAAAATCATCGCCCCGGCAGCGAAGGCCAGGGCATACGGCAAAATGATCTGCATAGACAGAACCGCCCAGGCCCCAATTACCCCGGCGGCCACTTCCACCAGGCCCGAAAGCTGCCCATACCAGAAACTGCGTATCCGAGATAGCCCTTCCCGGCGCAAGGGAACTGAGACAGCCATCCCTTCAGGAAAGTTCTGGATGCCGATACCCAGGGCCAATACCAAGGCTCCGGCTAAAGTAGCTGAGGGCAGCCCAACCGCGGCCGCACCAAAAGCCACACCAATCGCCAACCCTTCAGGAATGTTGTGCAAGGTAATCGCCAGCACCAGCAGCACACTGCGTCGCCATTGGGTGGGTACACCTTCCGCCTGCTCACGGGGTAGCCCCATGTGCAGGTGCGGCAGCACCCAATCAATCGCCCGCAAAAACAGGCCCCCTAACAAAAATCCGGTGGTGGCGGGAATCCAGGCGGGAATATGGTTGGCTGCGGCCATTTCAATCGCCGGGGACAGGAGGGACCAAAAGCTGGCGGCGATCATCACCCCGGCGGCAAACCCCAACATACCATCCAGAACTTTCTGGTTGATTGTTCTGAAAAAGAACACTGCCCCGGCCCCCAAAGCGGTTACAAACCAGGTGAAACTGGTAGCAAAAAAGGCCTGCATAATAGGGGTGAGCGTTGTGAACCAGGTAGCGATGGTCATGGGAATGGTTAACGATGGATGGTGCTTGCATCGGGCCACACGGCTTCCCGAAGCAGGTCTTCGAGCATGACCCCAGGATCAAATGCCCGTTCTTTCCAGTCTGGGAGCAACCGATCTAGCAGAATAGCCTGGGCCATACCGCTGTAATAAAAACGGGTAGCCCCTTCGCGGCCGCTTAATCTGGCTACTTCACCTACTTGCTGCGACCAGTATTGTTCTCGTGTAGTGTAAGTGTGGAAATCCTCGTCTGCCGCCAGTTCCGGAATGGGGATATAGTTGGGAGACGCGGCCGCGACCCGGCCAATGGTCACTTCGGCATATTTTGCCAACCCTTCCAGCCACTCTCGTTCCTGCTCAAAGGTGATCAATTCAGCCCTCAACCCACTACTGGCCCGGCGTTCATCCCGCTGCGTCAGGAATTGTTGTACCAACGCGGCCGCTTCTTCATCTGTTTTTGCCCGAACCGCCGCCTGGAGCAGGTTCACTTCTGCTTGCCAGTCCGCTTCTGAAACCTCATTATCCCAGGGATACTGGGCATCATACTGATTGGCAAACTCGGCGGCCGTCAGCCGTTCCGGTACGACCATACCTTGAAAAACGTGGAATGACTCGTGCGCCAATGCGGCGATATAGCTATCCGTTTCACCTAAAATCAGATTCCACGTAAATCGGTAAGGGAAAACAGCGGTCAGAAACGGGGGCAAACTATCCTGAAAATCCTGGTAAAAAGCAATTTCGGCGTATTCTCGTGTCCACATCGTTGCCACCCACTGTTCGCCCACCTTCACCGTGAAGTTTTCCGGTGTGATCTCTGGATTGGGCAGGGGCTGGCGGTAATAAGGTTGTCCGAAAAAATCATCACCCGGCACAATTTCCCAGGGACCGCCTCGCTCTTGCTCCTGAGGCATTCGCATCCAACCATCTGGCGGATCGGCGTATCCCACCAGGAAGGCGTAAACCTCGTTGTAGACGATAATGGGCACATCTGTTTCAGCCCAACCAGGCCAGACCTCATGGCCCAGGTTTTGCCGTAACTGGACTACCTCGGCCAATTGTGCTTTGCTCTCATCTGACAGGCGATCTACCACTTGAGAATGGGTAGGCAAAGTCCGGTTGCTAAGGATTAGCAAAAGTATGCTGCCCAGGCATAACAACACCAATCCAATCAACCCAAGTCCCGTCAGGCGCAGGATTCTCTTTTTCATTATCTTGCTTTCTCGTTAAGACGATCTGCCGTATCGTCCGGTATATTGGCGCCAACTGCCACCGTCAGCACAAACGCATCCTGCACTCGCCACCACCCTATCAAAGGCGGGGCTGGACAAGGCAAACGAGCATCATCCCCATGAACGGTGAATGGCGTCCAATCGGTCGGCGGTTCAGTAAATGGCTCAATCAGACATTCAACCGCCCGTGTGTCTACACTCAACCCCAGGTGCAGGGCTTTAAGAGCTGCTTCTTTAGCGCTCCAGGTGGCATTGATGTAAATGCTGCGTAGGCTGTCTTGCCTCCTGGACGCATCTTGGGGTAGCAGCAAGATACGGCTCTTTTCGGCTTCAGTGAAATAATCTTCTACAAATCCATCGCCCCGCGTTTCAATCCGTTCCAGGTCGGCACCGATGGGGCATTGCGGCCGCGTCACGATGGCACAAAAGGCATGATCATGGCTGTGACTAAGGGAAAGGGCATAACCAGTGGCCAGGGACCAATGTCCCGTGATCAGGGGCACCCCATCGGCATTGTTGACGATGCTGAAACAATCTAACGGTACACAGTGGCCGGTTTTCTCCCGGTGTAATGTTTGCAGCAACAGTTTGGCTGTCCAGCGGCCGCAAAGCCAATCTCGCCGTCGTTTTTCAGTTGTTAACTGGGCCAGCCGGTCCCGCTCCACCTCACTCAATAACCCCGCCGGGGGAAGGCCCTGGGCCAGGTCAGGATGCGCCGCCGCGGATTGCATGAGCCAGTGAATCATGGTGAAAGAGTAACTGGTTGCCCTCGACTGGGCAGGCACAAGGCCAGCCCCTACATCTGGTGTCAACCCCCTGAATTCCTAAAGAGCCTACACCAATACACCAACCCCCACCCATCAAATAAAAACCCCAGACTCCACTCTCTAAAATGAAACCGAGCCGGGCAGCTGCACCGTCCGGTAATCACTCAATTGCACATACACCTTGCCCTCGCTGTCTACCACCTGGGCGTTGAACGATTGACCACCATTGTTGGTCTGAACGAGGGCGTAGAGTCGTTGGCCGTTGGGGGTAGGTGAGTAGGCTTTAACTTCGCCGATGGCCAGGGGCAAAGCCATCGCCTGTTTGGTCTGGATTTCCCATACCCCAGCGGTCTGAAAACAAAGTTCAATGAGACGAGGCAGCATGAGGTCCGCGGCCGCGTCAGGGTTGGTATTGGCCGGCAACTTCGCCGCCATCAGCCCCACCGCCATCTCCCCGTCTACCTGCGCCCGCTCCAACACCTGGTAGGCCGGGCCGTGGAAATATATCTGATAGATGGCGTCCTGTTTGATGTTTAGCTTGCGCGTGGCTGGGGCCGTAAATTCGATTTTGGGCGCGGCCGCACCGTTCCGGTGCAAATGAACATCGGCCAGGAAGTGGCAGTTTTCCTGCATCGGCAGTCCTGGTTTGACCGGTTGCAACTTTGACCACATCTCCCCATGCGCCAACAGTTCTCCATCGGCCGTCGGTTCCAACCACATCTTGAGGTAAAGGGTTTGCGGCCGCAGCCGATGAAACTTAAATGGGCGTTGGAACTGTACCTTTGTGACCGCCTGCACGATATAGCCGGGGGCCATTACCTGAGCCAGTTGGGCAAACATCTCCGTCCCCATCACCCCCGGCAAAAGGGGCACCCCATCCAGAGCATGGTCATAGAGGAATGGCTGCTGCGTTGGATCAAGGATAGTTTCTGCCTCGATGGGGCCATAAAGCGGGGCCCCGTTGATCTGCCCCACCATCAGGTAAGGGGACGTTTGCGCCGCCAACCATTGAGCAGCTTTACTCCTGTCCAGCCCACCTTCGGGGTCAAACTCCTCAACCATCAGCCCCAACTTACCAGCGACAACGATTTCCCCCCTGCCGTAGAGCAGTTCCCGACGCACGGTGGGGATACCGACCTCTGGGGGAAGCATCTCTATCCCGGCCATTTCCATAATCTTAGGAATGGATCCCCGTGTAGCCATGCCGATCCCCCCCCAGGCGGTCCAATCCAGGGCGATAGCCCGTGTTTGGCCTGATTGGTTGAGGTAACTCGTCCATTTGCACAACAAATCGTTAGCCGCACTGTAATCGGTCTGGCCGCTGTTGCCGAACCGACCCGCGACGGAGCTGAATACGATGGTAGTGCTGATGGGCAGGTCCGCGGCCGCGTGCAGCAGATGGTAAAACCCGTCCGCCTTCACATCGTACACCAGGTTAAACTGGGCCGGGTCTTTGTCGGGTAGGGTGCGGCTGATTTCGACCCCAGCGGCGTGGATGAAGGCATCAATGCGGCCAAAGCGGTGGCGGATGTCGTTGACCACCCCGGCGATGGCGACCCCATCCCGTAAATCCAGGCTGTGATAAAACGCCTGCCCCCCGGCCGCCTGCACTGACTCAATGGCTCGCAGCGCAGCTTCTGACCGCTCAACGGCCATAATTTTCTTCTCAATCAGGGCTGGGGTGGGTTTTTCCCCGGCGGCTTTGGCTTCGTTGATTAGCTGTTGCTTGAGGGCCTCTTTGTCCTGCCGGAAGAGGGGGATGTGGGGGTCGGCGGGGTCGGGTGCGGCCGCTAAATCCAACAGGTAGAAGGTAGCTCCGGTCGCGGCCGCCAGGTCACTGACAATGGCACTGGTAATGCCCCCGGCCGCTCCCGTCACCACAAACAGGCTGTTCTCATCGAACCGGGCAAGAGGTGTTTCATCCAGGTCAAGGGGCTGCTCCCGCAGGCTGATCCCCCAGCGGGATCCTTGCCGGTAGCCAACTTCGACCAGGCCAGGATCGCTTACCGTTTCACCGATGAGCGTCTGGGCGATAAATTCGGGCGCGGCCGCATCAAAATCCACTGCTTTGACCAGGCAGCTCCCTTTTTCTCGTTTGTACGCTTTGGTAAAGCCAGTCACGCTGCCGCCCAGGGGAGCGGCCGCTCCGGTAGGGCCGTAGCCGTGCTGTCCGCCTAACCGGGTAGCCGTCACCAGGAACGGGTTGGCCGGGTAAAGGGTACGTAAGGTGGTATATAGCTCTTTGACACGCACCTGGTTTAGCTGCTGCCAGGTGGGTTGGTCTATCTGGCTCAAGGCCGGCTCAGGGTCTAGGGCGGAGAGCCAGTAAACCCCTTGCACGGGCGCGGCCGCGAGCCACTCTTGGACCGTTTTCTCAACATCTCCGCCATTCAAGGTCAATACCGTCACCCCCATCGCCGTTAATTGGGCCGTCAGAGCCTCGGCCACTCCCCCCTGGTCAGGTTGGATAATGACGCGAGAGGTGTCGTTGAGGATGATGCCGGTGGGTTTGCACAGGGGAAGCTGCGGCCGCAGCACCGGCATAGGCCCCCGGCGTGTTAGCTGGTTGCTCAAAGCCAGATTTAAGGGCTGCGGCCGCTCAACCGGAAAAGGGCGGGCAGGTTCTTCTGCCACCACCTCCTTTCCGTTAGAGGATTGAGGAGTGAGGAGTGAGGAGTGAGGGCTGCGTGACTGCTCACTGCTCACTGCCAACTGCCCACTGTCCACGGCTAACTCCGGCCGCATCTCCTTGACGAAACCAACCACATGGCGCAGCGTCGGGTAATCACGCAGTTTGAGGTCATCCCGGCGGGGGATGTCAAACGCCTTACGGATAGCGGCAAACGTTTCCGCCTGTTTCACCGTATCAATGCCCAAATCCGCTTCCATATCCAAATCCAGTTCCAACATATCTTCTGGGTACCCCGTCTGCTCGGCTACGATGGCCATGACCTGGGCCTGGATAGGAGTGAGGAGTGAGGAGTGAGGAGTGAGTGACTGCTCACTGCTCACTGCTGACGGCTCACGGCTCACAACCAACGGCCCACTGGCTTCCGTCGCCCCGTCCCCGCGTTCCCCCGTCGCCGCGTCTAGATCAGGCCGCATCTCCTTGACGAAACCGACCACATGGCGCAGCGTCGGGTAATCACGCAGTTTGAGGTCATCCCGGCGGGGGATGTCAAACGCCTTACGGATAGCGGCAAACGTTTCCGCCTGTTTCACCGTATCAATGCCCAAATCCGCTTCCATATCCAAATCCAGTTCCAACATATCTTCTGGGTACCCCGTCTGCTCGGCTACGATGGCCATGACCTGGGCCTGGATAGGAGTGAGGAGTGAGGAGTGAGGAGTGAGTGACTGTTCACCGCTCACTGCCAACTGCTCACTGCTCACCACTGACGGCTCACGGCTCACAACCAACGATCCACTGGCTTCCGTCGCCGCGTCCCTGCGTCCCCCCGTGGCCACGTTTAGATCAGGCCGCATCTCCTTGACAAACCCGACCACATGGCGCAGCGTCGGGTAATCACGCAGTTTGAGATCATCCCGGCGGGGGATGTCGAATGCCTTACGGATAGCGGCAAATGTTTCCGCCTGTTTCACCGTATCAATGCCCAAATCCGCTTCCATATCCAACTCCAGGTCCAGCATATCCATTGGGTAGCCGGTCTGCTCGGCGACAATGGCCATTACTTTGGCCTGAATATCGTCCTGTTCTAGAGGTTGGGGAGCAGCGACTGGGGGCGGCTCACTGCTAGCTGCTAACTGCCCACTGTTCATTACCAACGGCTCACGGCTTACAACTGGTTCCGGCGCAGGGGGCAAAGGCATGGGTTTAACTGGCTCAACCGCGATGGGTTTCTCTATGACGGCAGGTTTTGGTGCTGGCACGAATGCAGGTAACGGGTAACTGGTCACTGACAACTGCTCACGGCTCACCGCTAACAGCTCACCGCTTCCGACTCCTGGCCCATTCACGCGCACCATTGGCTCGGTGCCGTACCGCCAGGAGCTGGCGATAGGTGTCCGCTGGGGAGCGCCGTCCGCTTTAATACGCAGGTTGCGCTTCGTTATTTCTAGCTCGGCCCGGTCGTAACCGCTGACATCATCTAGCCAGCGTTGATATTGCCCTGGGCTATCCACCCGATCCAACGCGCCAGGGATGCGGCGGGTGAGGGTCATGGCGATTTGGGAGCCAAAGCCGGCTGCCAGATGAAGGGCGTATTGCACCGGATACCGTCCACCCCGGCTCAGGTTCAGCGGACCGAGGTCGGGATCAATCTCTTTGTGGTTGGGCACAGGGGGCACGATTCCATGTTCGAGAATTTTCAGGGCGATGACATCTTCAATGCCGACCCCCATAGGGTGACCGGTGAACCCTTTGGTGTTGGCCATGATGATTTCGCTGGCCCCATCACCAAAGGTGTGACGGAGAGCGGTAACTTCCGCGGCCGCGCTCCCCCCTCGGGCTGGGGTAAAGGTCTCATGGGACATAAAGACCATCTGGCTGGTTATAGCCTGCCGGTGCAGGCCAAAGCGGCGTTCGGCAGTGGTGACCAGGTTGTTCATAATCTGGGCGATATGGCTCACATCCAGGCGAGTGCCGTGGAACGCACTGTTGTTGGTTTCGGTTGCTAACAGTTCCACCACCCCACGCATCCCTCGCTCACGCACGGCATCTTCACTCTCCAGCACCAGGGCGCAGGCCCCCATGCCCATGAGGGTGCCATGGCGGCGGCGGTCAAAGGGTAAGGCAGCTTCTTCAACGCGATCATCGGTTGCGGCCGCGCCGGTGGCCAGGAACCCAGCCCCCACCCATTCCATCATGTGGTCACTGGTCACATTGTCCGCCCCAATCACTACCACCCGGCGGCAGCGGCCGCTGCGAATCCAATCCTCAGCCAGGGCAATCGCCTGGGTGGTGCTGGCGCAGGCGGCATTGACCTGGGTGTTTGGCCCCCGCGCCCCGATATATTCGGCAAATTGGCTGTGCCCCATGGAAAGGATGCGGAACAAGAAGCGGCGATCAAACGTGTATGGTTCGCGGGCCAGGGCGTCACGTAAATCGGCGACGCGCCGGTCAATTTCCCGCAGCGTATTGGCGTCCTGGGTAAAGCGGCGCAAATCAACCAGGGCGTTCAGCTGATCCAGTCGGTTTTGGTAGGTGTAATAGCGGCTGAACTCATCGGCAAACCGGTCGCCCCCGGGGAAAGCACTGCTGAAAATGACCCCGGTTTCATCCCGTAATGATTCGGGCAGGAGCCAGCGGTCGGGCATATATTTGCCGTTGGACATTTTGCGGAACGTTTGCACCAGGGGGATGCCGGCTTCGCGTAGGGCATCCAGCCCGGCGGCCATGGCCAGTTGGGTGGTGCTGTCCAGGGCTTCGACCAGTTTAGCGGGTACACCGTACTCCTGGCTGAGGTCAAACCGTCCGGGGCGGCCGGCCAGTTTGATCACCTCGTCGGGGTCGGTGATGGTTTCGAAGCGGCCGCTGCCATCCTCAGCTTTGACCAGCCGCGTCACTCGTTTGGCTAAAATCCGTTTGCGGAACCGCTCGGGAATCAAATCTACAAACTGTTCACCGCGCAGAATCCGCAGGGCATTCTCCGGGTCCATCACCTGCTTCTCGGCACCCGGCAGCCCCAGCCCCGTGCCAGTGATGACGATGGAGCCATGGGGGGGAGCGGCGCGGTCAAAGAAGGGTGTATTGGTGTATTGGTTATTGGTGTGTTGGTTATTGGTCAGGAGTTGGGCCAGAAGTTGAGCCATCTCTTGAACCGGGGCGGAACCATTTGCGGGTTGCATAATATCTGTCCTTTCTACGGGTAACTGCTTACTGCTCACAATGAACTGCTCATTGTTTACGGCCCCATACCCGGCGGCATACAGGCCACAAATCGCCTGGTTAAAGCTGGCGAGTTCGCCGGTTTTGGGATGGTTGGTGAAGAGGGAAACGAGGTCGGGTTTTTGACCTAATACATCGTCTACAAACCCTTTCAACGCTTTTTTGGGGCCAACTTCAACGAAGGTGCGGCCGCCGGCCTCGTAAAGGGTTTCTAATCCTTTGACCCACTGTACCGGTGAAGCGATCTGCTGTTCCAACAAATCTTTGATCGCTTCAACCTCGTGGGGGTAAAAATCACCGGTCACATTACCGACCAGAGGGATATGACCAGGAGTAATATGGAGCCGGTTGAGAACCTGGCGCAGGGGCTGGCTGGCCGGGGCGACAATGCGGGTGTGGAAGGCATGGCTGACTGGCAGGGAAATGGCACGGAACCCTTTGTCGGTGAATACCTGGCAGGCCCGCTCCACATCGGCCGTGGCCCCGCCGATGACGGCCTGGCTGCGGCTGTTGATGTTGGCTGTGACTACGTAACCGCCTACCTCTTTGAGGGTTTGCTCGACCAATTCCAGGGGGGCCAGGACGGCGGCCATTTTGCCATTATCGTCCACACTGATTTTGCTCATCTCGCTGCCCCGTGCGGCCGCAGCTTCCAGGGCATCGGCAAAGGGCATAATCCCGGCGGCAATGAGGGCCGCATACTCTCCTAACGAATGCCCCATGACCATATCAGGGGCAAACCCGTAGCTGGCCAGGAGTTTATAGATAGCTGTATCCAAAGTGAGCATGGCCGGTTGGGTGATGGCTGTCTGCATCAGGGCAAATTCCGCCGCCATCTTTTGGCTTTCGTCAGTCACAAACAAGTAATCGGTGAGCGGTTTGCCCAGAATCGGGGTCATCACCTGGTCAGCTTCGGCGAAAACGGCGGCCACAATGGGGGAAGCCTCAGCCAGCTCCCGCCCCATGTTGAGGTATTGGCTGCCCTGGCCCGGAAAGAGGAAGGCGATTTTGCCCGGTCTGCGGCCGCTGCCCCGGAAAATTCCCTGGGGTTGCAGCGCTTTCCAGGCTGGGGGAGCATCAAACGCCATCGCTTTTTGGGCTTTGTGAACTTTGTCACGCAGCTCTTCGTGGCTGCCAAAATCAATAATGAGCCGTTCCGCGGCCGCGATCTCTACCGGGTTGGGCAAAACCAATGGCGGCGTCCACCCCCCATCCACCCGTGGCACAAGGGTATCCAGCTTCTCCTTCAGTTCAGTGGGCGTTTTTGCACCCAGAGCCAGGATACCGCGAAGAGGGGTGAGGGCTGAGGGATGAGGGCTGAGGAGTGAGGGCTGAGGACTACTCACTGCCCACTGCTCACGGCTCACTGCTGACGGCTCACTGACTGTGACGCCCTGAAACAGCTTCTTCGGTGTCAGCATCCCTGGCAGATGCTCCTCTAAGGCCAGGTGAAAGTTGGTACCGCCAAAGCCGTAGGCACTGACGGCGGCGCGGCGAGGGGTGCCGTTGCTCTTGGTCCATTCGCGGGGTTCATGGGCCAGGTAAAATGGGGTACGGCTGAAATCAATGTTGGGGTTGGGTTTGGCGGCGTTGAGGGTGGGGGGGATAATTTTGTGGTGCAAGGCTAAGGTAGCTTTGAGCAGCCCGGCTGCTCCCGCCCCCGCTTTCAGGTGGCCGATGTTGCTTTTAACGGATCCCAGGGCGATGGAACGGGGAGCGGCCGCGCCAAAAATCTGGCTCAAACTCTCCACTTCCACCACATCCCCCACGCGGGTACTGGTGCCGTGGGCCTCAATGAGAGCAGCCGTGGCCGGGTCGAGGCTGGCCTGTTCCCAGGCTCGCTGCATAGCCAACTGTTGGCCAATGGGGTTGGGGGCGGTAATTCCTTTGCCTTTACCATCGCTGGCGCCCCCTACGCCCCGAATGACCGCATAAATTTTGTCCCCGGCCTGTTCGGCATCTGCCAGCCGTTTGAGCAGGAACGCGGCCGCGCCTTCACCCATGACAAACCCATCCGCTCCATCACCAAACGGGCGGGTACCTGTCGCACTCAGTGCCCCAATTTTGCAAAACTTCACAAAGCTGCCGATCCCCATGTTCCGGTCAACGCCACCGGTCAACACCGCGTCCACCTTGTGTTCTGTGAGCAGCTGTACCGCCGCTTCAACGGCGGCAAAACTGGACGCACAGGCGGCATCAGTGATGAAGTTGGGTCCACGCAGGTTCAACACATTAGCCACCCGTCCAGAGACGATGTTGGGCAGTTCGCCGGGCATCGAATCTTCGGTAATGGGGGGAATGCTCTGATCAATGACCTCATGCCAGCGGGCCAAAATCAGTTGGCGAATTTCTAAGGGAAGCTGCTGGAACTCGGTGACGCTGTTGAGGGCACGAGCATATTCAGGGAAAATGATCCGGGCATTGGTGAGATAATGGAGTTCTCCCCCCATGGCCGTCCCTAAAATGACCGCCGTATTGTCCCCATCCAATGGTCGATCTGGATAGCCGTAATCAGCCAGAGCATCAGCGGCGATGGTCAACGCCCACTGCTGCCCCTGGTCCATCGCCCCGGCCACTTTGGGGGGCATTCTGAACCGCTTCCAATCAAATTCAAAGCCACGCACCCACCCTCCAATTTTGCTGTATGTTTTGTCCGGGACTTTGGGGTCTGGGTCATAATAATCAGCCACCGACCACCGCTCTGGGGGGGTGTCACTGATGCTGTATCGTTTGCCGAGGATGTTTTGCCAGAAAGCGGCCGCGTTGGGTGCATCGGGCAAAATCGCCCCCACCCCGACAATGGCGACAGCTTTGTTGGTAGTGTCAATCATGGGAAACTCCTGGGGAATTGCTGGTATATTGGTGTATTGGCGTATTGGTGTATGAGTATATTTGCCCAATATACTAATACACCAATACACCAGCACCATCACCCACGAAACAGTTCATTCAACGCTGCGGCCGCGCAATCCATATCTGTAACCAGACCCGTTTGGGCCTGGTAGATAGCCGGCAGATTAAGGAAATCAGCCAGAACCGGATCTGTTTGACCGGCCCCAATGGCCCATTGCAGACCATCCGCCGCCACCTTGAGAGCCGCCTGGCGGGCATAAATACGAGCCAACGCCTGCCGCACCGGCACCGCTAAGGGAATCGCTTCCGTCGGCTTATCTACCACCCGTTCGGCGAAAACGGCCGCCGTCTCGGCCCAGGCAACCAGCTCACCCAGGCGGAACAAAACATGCTGGTTGCGGGTAAGCCGGTCAACGCGGCACTGCTCCAAAAGGGCCGCCAACGCCCGCATGGCCAGGGCGGCAAAATTAGCCCCATTCTCCGGTTGGTTAGCGTGAATCCCATCCAGGCGGGCTGCCCAATCAGCGTAATACCCCCCCCGCGTTTTCAGGTGCAGTTGCCAGCGGTCACGGGCAATCGTCCACTCCATAATTTCTGATGTGCCTTCATAAATAGTGGTAATCCGCACATCTCGTTTAATCTTCTCCACCATATACTCTTTGGTGTACCCATACCCACCATGCCCCTGGATGGCATCTTCGGCCGCTTTATTGCCCGCTTCAGTGGCAGTATATTTAGCCACCGCTCCCTCGGTCGCCAACCCTTCTTCGCCGCTGTCCAGCCGCTCCGCCACCCACTCGATATAGGTACGGGCCGCTTCCAGCCGGGCGGCATTGGGCACGATCAATTTGTGGGTATATCCCTGTTTCTGGCTGAGGGGTGCCCCCCCCTGGATACGCTCCTGAGAGTAACGAATCACCCGGCGCAGAGCTTCCCACCCCGCGCCGAGGCCAAAAGCTCCCACCATAAGCCGGGTGTAACCGAAAACGGCCTGAGCCTGGGCTAACCCCTGCCCTTCCACCTCCCCCACCAGCCGGTCAGCGGGCACATACACATCTTCCAGAAAAAGGGCGGCCGTGTTGCTGGCCCGAATGCCATGTTTGTCTTCCGGTTTGCCCTGAGCAAAGCCGGGGGTATCCCGATCTACCACAAACCAGGTGGGGCCGCCGGGAGCCAGGGCCAGTATCGTGTATAAATCGGCCACCCCCCCATTGCTGATCCACTGTTTCTGCCCAGACAGCCTATATCCCACGACCTGGCCATCCTCTTCTACGGGCACCGCTTTGGTGCGAAGGGCGGCCAGGTCACTCCCGGCTTGGGGTTCAGTCGCCCCATAAGCCATCAGCAGGGCTTCATCGGCAATGCGCCCCATCCAGTACGCTTTTTGTGCCTCAGTCGCCCCCACGCTGATGGGATCGGAGCCGAGGAAGGTTGCTAAAACACCAGTCGCCACCCCTAGATCAAAGGAAGCCATGAGTTCGGAGACGCGATAAATGTCATACGCCCCACCATCCAGGCCGCCGTAGGCTTCAGGGATAAAGAGCAGATGCAGCCCCAGGGTGGCCGGGTCGTATAACTCTTTGAGAACTTCGTGGGGGAACTGATCGTTGTGATCCAGGTGCAGCAAATATTCGGGGGTGAGTTTTTTCTCACCATATTTTTTGAGGGTGTCTAGCACCATCTCCAGGGTTTCTTTGTCTAATCCAGCCATGGGGGACTCCTCTGAAAGTAAGGATGAATTATGAATTAGGAATTAGGAAAGGGGTCTCACGCGCAAACGCACTTTTTTATTGTTTTTGGTGAAGCTCGGCCTTGCTATCCCCTGTGAGTGAGCCGTTTACAGGCAACAGAAAAGGACAAAACGTAAGCAGGGTTTACGCTTCGTCGTGGGTTGCTCTTAAATTGACGTTCTAACGGGTGCGGTGATGTAAAGTCAGATTTGGGGGAATTTCGCGTGGGTTTAATGATGCATGAAACGTGTGGCGTGTGGCCTGGCCAATCATGCCTCACGTTTCGCGTATCATGCCTTGTTAACCCCTGAACACCCAAAACGTCATCGTTAGGACGATCACTGTTAAGGGTAGGAGATTTAGGCTAGTAGGGGTGAGTGATGAAGATCATACAATCGGGGTGATGGTTTTCGGTAATTAACTGGGGTCTGGCATTTTTTGAGCTGACCACTGGTTATTAGTGTATTTGTCTATTTTTGTTTGCGGCGGGCCAGCCACGCGGCCGCGCCCCCCAACGCCACTGCCCCTACCCCCAGGCCAATCAGCCAGCCCGCTGCATTGCTCCCAGCCCCAGGCACATCCGCTTCTGCCAGGACAAAGACTGCTGTTGTCCGGGCAGGCACGGTAAAAGTACCGCTGTCGGCAGCAAAGCTGGCCGTCTGCACCACCCCATCGGCGGAGCTTTGCTGCACCGGGTGTAAGGTCAGCGGCAGGTCAGCCAGATCACTCTGGCTAAAGGTGATAGACTGGCTGTTGGCGTTAAACAGCACCACAATCAGCCCATAGTTCGGATCCAAATTTTCGCCGGTCATATCGGAGAGAGACATGACAATGAGACCGGGGATCTGGTCTGGGCCGGTGTTATGGAAAACCAGTCGTTCCTGAACCGCCTGGGCCGTTTGCAGGCGGAACAAGGGGGAGCTGCGTCGGATTTGTAACATTTCCCAGAAATGGGCTACCGCCTGGAGAATATCTTCCCGGCCTGGGGTCAACCCTTCGGCCCCCAGCAATGTTTCCATGACCGGCCACATGCTCTGATTGTCACCTGCCGGAGGCAGCCCTACCCCCCAGTTGTTGGTCTCATAGCTGAAATCGAGCCGGTTGAACCAGTCGCCAGAGTTGTAGCTGTTGCGATCCAGGGATTTGGAGCGGAGCATATCATCCCCCGCCTGGAAGAACGGAATCCCCTGGCTTAACATGACGATGCTGTTACCCAGGTTTTGCATCCGCACCCGGTCGGCCATGCTGGTAGATATGGGGGCTTTGTATTGGATGATGTCGAACAGGGTTTCGTTGTCATGTTTGGAGACGTAAATGATATTTTCCTGGGGATCGAGGGTGTAGGCGGCAGATTGGCCGTTGTAATCAATGGCCTGGCCGTTGACCAACTCGCCCTGGGCGTTGATGAATTGGTATTCGATGAGATTACCCGCTAACCCAACCCGGATCAGGTCGGTGAAGTGGAGCAGGCGGGCTAACTGCTCTTCCGGGCTGCCCTGGTTGGTGGCGTTGGGGTCGTAGTAGAGACCGTTGAGGAACCCCTGCTCCTGTTGACCGCCAAAGGGGCTGCCTCCACGGGCCGCATCACGCAGCCGGTCGTTGAAGGTGCCAATGCCGGTACCGGCCATGTTGGTCTGGGTGGCGTTGATACCCCGGGCATTGCCCCCTACTTCACCAAAATCCCACCCTTCACCGTAGATGTAAATGGTAGACCCATCTACACCATCGGCGGCGGGGGTGAGGTTTTGCAGGGCGGTTTGCACGGCCAACATATCGGCTTTCATATGGTGGCCCATCAGGTCAAAGCGAAAACCATCTACTTTGTAGGCGGTGGCCCAGAGAACGGCCGAATCTACCATCAGTTTACGCATCATGTTGTGTTCGGTGGCCGTGTTTTGACAGCAGGTGCTAGTTTCGACGCGGCCGCTGGCGTTCAGCCGATGGTAATAACCGGGCACAATGCGGTCCAGCACCGATTTTTCACTCTGGCCGCTGGCGTTGGTATGGTTGTACACCACATCTACCACCACGCGCAGCCCATTCTGGTTGAGAGTTTGCACCATCTGGCGGAACTCCAAAATACGGGCGGCCCCATTGGGATCGGTGGCGTAACTGCCTTCGGGGACGTTGTAATGGAACGGATCATACCCCCAGTTGAACCCATCCTGGTCGCGGATGGGGGTGATGAGGGCTTGCTGTTGGTCAGAGTTGGGGGGGAAGGCGGCGAGCGCGTCTGGGTCCGGTTCTACCCGTGCGGCCGCATCCTCTTCAATGGTGGCAATGTCAAAGGTAGGCAGCAGGTGTAAATGAGTGAGGCCAGCCTGGGCCAGGGCGATCAGATGCTGCATCCCGTTACTGTTGGTGTGGGTAAAGGCCAGATAGGTGCCCCGGTGGGCGGCCGGCACCGTCCCATCAAAAATAGAGAAATCGCGCACATGCAGCTCATAAACAACAATATCTTCCGGGGCCGCCAGCGGGGGTTTAGCCAGGGTAGTCCACCCTACCGGCATGAGGGCCGGGTCATTCAGATCAACAATCTGGCTGCGGCCGCTGTTGGTGGAAAGGCTGATGGAGTACGGGTCAGTAACCAGGTTAGTTTCCACGCGGCCAGTTGCCGGGACAAACACCTCAACCTCATACAGATAAAACCGGCCCAACCAATCCGGCTCACCAGCCACACTCCAGACGCCAACCTCAGGGTCAACAACCATACGCACCGTCTGGCGGGGGATAGATGAAGTGGCCGTGTCAAACAGATGGAGCCGGACAGAGCGAGCCGTAGGGGCCCAGAGGTGCAGATTGGGGATGCCCTCGGCTAAAACCACCCCCAACGGCCCATCATAGGTGTACAGATCATCCAGGACGCCAGGGATTTGCAGCCCGGTAGCATCAATTAAATCCCCGGCCTCGTTATAGGCGGAAACGGCGATTTGCCCCTTGAGGGCAATCCGTATCTGGCGCATATCGTCAGGGCTAAAGGTGAGGGCCGTAAAGCGGCTCAAGTGGGGGAATTTGGCCTGGGCCGCTTCACTTAACCCGGCCTCGCTGTAACTAAGCGGCAGGGTGGCTCCCCCGCTGATGCTATCCAACCCCAGGTTCAGGCTGCCGCCGGACGGGGTGTAATGGAAACGATAGCTGTTGCCGGGAGCATGGTCAATGTTCCAGGCGATGGTCAGGGCCTCAACCCAATGGGCACGGGGCTGCTTGATGTTCCCCTGGGCGGCCCCGGCGTCGCTGAGGGGACGAATGGTCAGGAAATGGGAAGCGGAATCGTAACGGAATAACATAGGCGCGTTGTCAGCAGGTACAGTAAACGGGATATTGGGGCCGTCTTTGGCCCCATCGGCCCCATAATTTTCGGCCCAACTCTGGTTGATGGCGACTTTGGCCTCATATTCGCCAGCGGGGATTTGATCGGTCAGGAAGGTGAACACCCCATCCCCATCCGGGTCTTGCAGCCAGGAACGCAGGCAGTCGGGCTGCCAGTCACCAGGGCAGCCAATTTCACTTTGGAAATCGCCGGGCACATTGGCGATGAGGTTGTTCACGCTGTCGGCAACCCAGCCGGTGTTGTGATCAAAGAAGAAAGAGACATTGGTGTCAGCAGCCAGCACCAGGGGGATGTTGGAGCCGCCGGGTTCGGCGTTGAGGCCAAAGTTGACATCCCAACTATTGTTGAGGGCAGCTTTGTATTCGTAGCTGCCGGCCGGGATGGCGAAGGTAGCTGTCCACAACTGGTCGTCTTCATCAAAAGTGAGGTAAGTAACAGCGCAGTCGGGCTGCCAATCGCCAGGGCAGCCGAGGACACTTTGGATGGTGCCGGGGATGGTTACGGTGTCGGGTTTGGGGGCAGCTGGTGGGGGCATTCCGGCTGGAGCAGACGCGGTCGCGCCCATGGCGGCCGCAGCCCCGGTTGTGACTTCTAACGTACCCGTTGTCGGGTTGTAACTGAACAACACCCCTTCCCCATCAGCAACGGTGAAGGTGAGCGCAGGGACCGTGCCTGGGGCAATTCCGCTGACCTCATACTCCCCGGCGGGAATGTTGGCGGTGACAAAAGTGTAAAGACCGTTCCCATCCGGGTCTTGCAAGAGGGAGCGGAAGCAGTCGGTCTGGTTATCGGCGGCGCAGCCCAGTTCGGATTGGAAGGTGCCAGTGACGATGACAAAGAGACTGTTGATGCTGTCGCTGACCCAGCGGGTTTTATGGTCATACCAGAAGGTCACAGGGCCATCTTGCTCCAAGACAAGGGGGATGTTGGGGCCGTAATATTCAGCGTTGAGGCCATAATTGTCATCCCAGGAACCGTTGAGGGCGGCTTTGTATTCGTAGCGGCCAGCCGCCAGGGTGAAGGTTGCCAGCCACAAATCATGGGTCGGGTCATAGGTGAGCATACTATCGGTGCAGCCAGTGTTCCATTGGCCGGAGCAGTCCACCTGGGTCTGGAGTGTCCCGGCGATGGTGACGGTTTGCGGCGGGGGGATGGATGCGGGGTCGTCAGATTGGGTAGGCGGGGCCGCGCTGCTGGTTGCGGCCGCGGCCAACAAGAAAAAAACTCCTCCCAAAATTAACATTCGTCCGGTGGTAGATAATCGTCTGGTCATAACATGGCCCCTTTGGAGAAAGGATGAATTAGATATTATGAAGAAGTCTTCAGTCCAGCGCTAAGGGCTGCATGGCTAAAAGGGACAGTTCTGTCACTCCTTTTATGGCGACAGCAAAATTAAGAAGTTAGTGATGGTTATGTTAAACCAGGCACAAATTGTTGTGAATAAATTGTATGATACTGCTTGTGAGAAGGCTACTTGAGAGTTTGCAGGTGGCGAGTGGGCGAGTAATCCCCGGCGACCATATCCGCCCGGCGGTCAAACCGCCAGGCTCAAAATACCAGGCCCTACCGGGCTGCCGATGCGAGGCCACCGGCCTTTGTATTTTTAGCCCGGACGTTCACGTCCGGGCGGGCCAGACGAACCGTCCAATAGCTAAACAACAAGGAGCAAGGGTATGATTATACGAATTAACCAACCAACAAACCGTCGCAATATGGCTATACTTTTTTGGCTTTTACTCCTGGGAACTGCCTGGGGCGCGGCCGCGACGCTTTCATCGGCAAAGGAAAGTAGGGGCGATGACGAAACGTTCCTTCCGGTGATTTTGTCATCCTCGGCCTGCACCAGCAACACCGGGCAGGTTTACAGCCAGGGGTTTGCCTTGCAATATGAGCTGGATAACCCGGTGCGGCCGGCCTGGAACCATCCTGACAAAAATATCGAATTACGCAGCTATACCCCCAACAATGATCCTACCCTGGTACGAGAGCTGATTGATTACGGCTCTGATGATCCTACCCAACCGCCGCAATTTGCTACCCTATTTAACCCGTACAAAGTGCCCGCCCTTACCGGCTTCTATCGTATCCACGATTGGATTTGGGCACCTTCACCCAATCCAGGGACTCAAGGGCCGCCGGCCCCCTGGCCGCCCGTGACGGTGATGGGGTTAGCTACCACCCCTGGGGAATTGATTCATGTGCCTCTTTCCGGCTATGACATTGGCGGCGGGATGGAAGTGATCGTTCTCTTTGCCGATGCCGATTCGGTAACGCTCCGGTATACCCGTGAAGATTCGGCGGGATCGCCAGGGTATGCGGTTCACATTGATAACATTTGCACCGATGTGAACCTTCTGGCCTTATATAATGCCCTGGACGCCCCCAATGGACCGCGTTATGTGTATGTCGCTCCACCTGACCGTCCGTACAGCTACGATTTGCCCCAACTTCCCGCCGGGCAGCCGGTGGGTACGGCACGAGGAGCTGAGGTGCGAATCGCCATTGTGGATACGGGGACGTTTATGGACCCCCGCTCTTGCAATGAATGGTGGCAAATCCGGCCCGGCTATACCGGCACCTGCCCCCCCGCTCTAACCATGACAGGCCAATAGATGGGAACTGATCACAGATAAATATCATTCATGCAGCCAATCGCCCCAAGGTGACCGGTGGGCCATTCGGTGGCAGTTTTGTTTTGGCAATTAGAACAATCGTGCTACAATTTGGGCGTTAAATGAATTGATGAACCCCTTTGATAACAATCATTTTAGAAAAGTGCCGATACAGTTTGGGCAAAGGATGGGTGTATGATCTCAGCCTCGGAAATTCGCCAACACGCGGCCGCGAACCAGGTTCATCCATCACTCATTGAGCGGGATTATGTCCTGGGTTGGCTCCTCTGGGGCATCTATACCCATCCCTTTTTACGCGATAAATTGATCCTCAAAGGTGGGAATTGCCTGCGTAAACTGTATTTCCCCCAGGCCCGCTTCTCCGAAGATTTAGATTTTACCATCACCGAACCGGACGCGGCCGCGCAGTTTGCCGCCTATCTCCCCATTTTATGCCAACATATCCGGGCCGTTTCGGGCATTCCTTTCCTCTGTGGGCAGGCCCAGGTACGCCCAAAACCTACCCCGGATGGGGAAAGTACAGCCATCGAGGGGCGTATCTATTTTCACGGGCTGCTGACGCCAGGCCAGACCAGCGTGACGATGACCATTAAATTTGATATGTCCCAGTATGAGCGGCTGGTGCTGCCCTTACAATGGCATCGGCTGCTCCACCCATATTCGGACGCGGCCGCGTGTCAGGTTGAGGTTCGCGCTTATTCGTTAGAAGAGGTGCTGGCGGAAAAGTTACGCAGTTGGATTCAACGGACGCGGCCGCGTGATTTACATGACATCACCACCATCGTCCACAACCGCCCCATCCCCATCTGTATCCCCAATATTTTGACCACCTTCTTACAAAAAACCATCTTCAAACAAGTCCCCCTGGCGGGCCGGGATGAGATGCTGTTTCCGGGCAAGTTTGAGCTGGTGACGGAACATTGGCAGCGAGCGATGGCGATTCCCCCGGCCCACAAACGGGATGCGGCCGCGGCCATTGCTACCTTTCACCAATTTATTCACGAACTGTATGATCCGCTTACCCTGGCCGAAACGGGGGTCGCGGCCGCGTCGTCAACTCCCTACCCATACAACATCCAAAGCGGCCGCCGGGAAACCCTCATCTCAGCCGGCCAGGCCAACAACCTGGTACGAATCCGTTACGGCCAGGTGGAGCGAGACATCGAACCGTACTCTTTCCGCTATAAAGTGACCCAAAAAGGGGTCGGGGCTGAATATTTTTACGGTTTTGATCGCAGCCGGGGGGAGAGCATCAAAAGTTTCATCCTACACCGAATAGATGGGGTGAGTATCTTACCTCAAACCTACCAACCCCGCTGGCCGGTGGAGTTTTAAGCTTGCGTTTCAACCGTGCATATTGCAAAAGGGGTATAGTTTTATGGTGGGGTACTTAGTCTCCCATTCCAATTTTCATCCTCGGAGCATGGGAATTGACCTTGCCCCATCTGTGTTTCAGCCAATTGTTTTATCCGTGTGTATCCGTGATTCTACTGAAAAAAGGTCGCGCAGAGATGCGAAGGCGCAAAGTTACCAAAGAAAAATTCGTGTTCATTCGTGAAATTCGTGGCTTTTTTCAATGGACTCATCCGTGTACCAATGACAGGAGGAAAATATGAGCAATGCTGTTCCCGTAGGTACGATCATCTGGCGCGACTTAACGGTGGCCAATGCCGAAACAATTCGTGATTTTTATCATCAAGTGGTCGGGTGGGAATATCGGGGCGAAGATATGGGCGGTTATGCCGATTATAATATGTTAGCTCCTGGGAGTGAGGAGAATTTAGCCGGTATTTGCCACGCCCGCGACAGTAATGCGGATTTACCCCCACACTGGTTAATTTATATTGCCGTAGCCGATGTGGCCAAGAGCGCGGCCGCGTGTGCGGCGCTGGGGGGTAAAATTATCTCCGGTCCCCGGCCGATGGGAGCGGGGTTGTTTTGTGCCATCCAGGACCCCGCCGGAGCCTATTGCGCTCTTTACCAACTCCCCGAATCCGCCAATCAGCCAGAGGATTGATCCTATAATGGGCATATCTGCCATTCAGTTAATCGAAAACGGGCCTTGATCCTGGCGGGGCATGGTTTGCAGCAGGGGAACTTGCTCTTTGTACACATCATAGACAGCCAGCAGGAGCTGGGTGGCGTCGTCTACGGCCAGGAAACTTTGTTTTTGCAGCGGGGGAAGCTGCAACAAAGAAGCCCCCAGGTAGCCTATAGCCAGGGGGTCGGTGGGGAGTTGGGCCGCTTCCAGGTCGGCCCCGCTAATTTCGCTGATCGCTTCTAAATAACGCTGGATAAGCGGCCGCAAATGATTTCCCAGGCGGGTTAAAAAGGTCGGCTTCTCCGTCTGCATGGGGTACAGTTCCACTACCCCCACCAGGTAAGAGCGGTTATGTTTGATCTGGTGAATGCGAAACCGCTCTCGCCCGACGGCGATCAAATCATAACGGCCATCTTCCAGGGGGCGGATATGCTCAATCTGAGCGATGCACCCCACCTCATACGGATCAGCCAGGGGGCCAAACGATTCTCGCCCATCACGAATCAATACCACCCCAAATGGCTCATCATGCTCCAGGCAATGTTGGATCATCTCTTTGTACCGCTCTTCAAAAATATGCAGGGGCAGCGGCATCCCTGGGAAGAGGACGGTATTAAGGGGGAATAAGGGCAGCTCGTGCATAGATAACTCTCTTTGGGGCAATCTATTGATTCCCTTGCATGGAGTATACCCGATTTTGCGGCCGCTTGGGGGTTTTTTATCTATAACGTAACGACTAAAGCTCACAAGGGTTTCACCGTGCAGACGCCAAGATCGCTAAGAATCTCTTGAGGGGCTTTGTGCTCTTCGCACCTTTGCGGTAAGCAGTTACCCTATAACCGCCAATAAGTAAACCCGTGCGCGGCCGCGTCCTCAGCCGTAAACATCCCTTTCACATCCACCAAAACCGGGTCACTGGAATTGCCCAATGCACGTAATCCGGCCAACCCCATAGTCACATACTCCTGGTGGCTGACAGCCACAATCACCGCATCTACCCCAGCAATGGCCGATAAGGGATGCAGTTGTAAGCCATAATGAGCTTGTGCTTCATCAAGATCAGCCATGGGGTCATGCACCATCACCTGTACCTGATAATCTTGTAATTCAGTGATGATGTCTACAACTTTGGTATTGCGGAGATCGGGCACATTTTCCTTGAAGGTTAGCCCCAGCACGGCCACTTTGGCCCCACGTACCTGTTTGCCAGCATGGATGAGCAGTTTAACCGTCTTTTCGGCCACAAATTTGCCCATACCATCATTGATGCGGCGGCCGGCCAGGATCATGGCTGGATGGTAGCCGAGGGATTGAGCCTTGAAGGTGAGGTAGTAAGGGTCTACACCAATACAATGCCCTCCCACCAGACCAGGCCGAAACGGGAGAAAGTTCCATTTGGTCGCGGCCGCTTCTAATACTGCCAGGGTATCAATTCCCAGGTGGTCAAAGATAAGGGACAGCTCATTCATCAGGGCAATATTCAGATCACGCTGGGTATTTTCAATTACTTTGGCCGCCTCGGCCACCTTAATAGCCGGGGCTTTGTGGATGCCGGCCGTAATCACCTGCCCGTAAATCTGGGCCAAAAACTCTAAAGTCGCCGGATCAGAGCCAGAAACCACTTTGGCGATTTTGTCCAGGGTATGGGTTTTGTCGCCGGGGTTGATCCGCTCCGGGGAGTAGCCCAGGCTAAAATGCTGCCCCAGTTTCAACCCTGATTCCCGTTCTAAAATGGGCAGGCACACCTCTTCGGTCAGGCCGGGGTAAACGGTAGATTCATAAACCACGCAGGCCCCCGGCTCCATCACCTGCCCCACACTGATAGAGGCAGAGATAAGCGGCCGCAAATCAGGAATGCGGTATTCGTCAATAGGCGTAGGCACGGCGACAATAAAAAGGCGGCAGGCAGCCATCGCTGCCGGGTCGCTGGTGTAAACAATGTTCGCCTGCCGCAACCGGGCATCCTCAACTTCACGAGTGCGGTCATGCCCGTTTTTTAATTCGGCAATGCGCCCCTCAGAAATATCAAAGCCGACAACGGCAAAATGTTCCGCCAGATGTACCGCCAGGGGCAGCCCCACATACCCCAGGCCAATGACAGCAATTTTTTCTTCTTGTTGTTGAAAAGCGGTAAAAGATAACATGGTATATCCTTGCGTGAGCGAGTTTGCGAATCGGCGAGCGGGCGAATGGGCGAGTCGCACAAATATCCAATAATGATCAAAAGAGGCAAACTCGAAACTCGGAACTCAAAACTAACCCCTACGGCTCAACCGTCTCCGTAGGGGTTGGGGGGATGATGACGGCAGGGGGAATGGTGTTGGTAGCTCCGTAAACGGTAACCGATTCACCAATGACCCAGCCCGACTGCCCGCTAACGCAGCAAATTTGCCACCACAACCCTTCGTCATAACTGGCGATGATTTCGTATTCAGCCCCCACTTCGCCAATGGTTAAAACCGGGTAGACAATGCCTGGGCCGGCACGGATGTTCAGGCGTACTGGCATAATGACCAGACGCGGCCGCGGCAAAGGAATAACCGGCACATTGGCTAAATCATCATCTACCGTGAGCATCTCTCTGGCTACCCACCCGCCGATCCCATTGGCACAACAAACCTGAAGCCACGCCCCATCGGCCGTTTGCCCGGTGATGGTCAGGGGAGACGCGGCCGCTTCCAACTGCCAGGCGGTGGGGTAGCTGAGATGGGGGCCAGTGCGGACGTTGACCAACGCGGCCGCGGTCAAACCTTCCACCGGGGAACTTTCTCGGGTGACGGCCGGGGTTAGTGTAGCTGTTGGGGCCGGCGCAGTCGCAGTCGGCAGGCGAGGGGTAAAAGTAAAGGGCACGGTCAAAGTAGGCAAAACCTTTGCCGTCGGCGTAAGCGAAGGGCGCACCGTTGGCGTGACCACCATCTCTGGGGTAGGGGATACGGTGGGAGTAAAGAAGATAACCGCCGCCGGCTCCTCAACCGCCGGCGTCACCCCCCACCCCGTTCGCCCAAGCCAGAGAAATATCACCCCTAAACAGCCCAACAAGAGCCAGGTGACAATCGTTGGCCAACGAGATTGCCTGCTATCTGGATCAAATTGATACGCTCCTTTGCGGCGCAGCTCTTTTGGCAGGCGCACCGGGGCGGCCTGGGCCAACATCGGGCAGGTATGAAATTGAACAGTCAGGCAGGCGGCCGCTTGATGCTCCAGGGTGATAGGTTGTTGCGGCCGCGACCGGTAACAGCAGCCAATGGGAGAAGGGTATAACGTCGCTGTCTCTGGGTCATCTGCCGAACCAAAATAAGGGCACCGCTTAGGGAACGCTGGCTGCTCATTTTCAGGCTGTGCTGCTAGAGGTATCATAACACCATCCATTGCCATAATTGATCGTATCTCGTGACCCCCATCCAGACAAATTGCAACGGAACTACCAGCAGCGCGTATAAAGAGGTATGGCTAGTTGGCGAGTTTGCCAGTCTGCGAGCTGGCGAATTTCATCCTTCATCCTTCATCCTTCCTAATTGTAAAGGGGGTTTACTATGAGTTTACTTGGCAATATCATCTGGTTAATTTTCGGGGGGCTGATCACCGGTTTGGGATACATTTTAGGTGGGTTAGCCCTGTGCCTTACCATCGTGGGCATCCCATTTGGCATCCAATCCATCAACCTGGGCATAGCCACCTTTGCTCCATTCGGCAAAGAGGTGGTACCCCAACACCAGGGGGAAGGGTTCCTGCGCATGGTGTTTGATGTCGTCTGGGTCATCTTATTTGGTTGGGAGATCGCCGTCGCCCATTTGGTGGCGGGCCTTATCTTCATGGTCACGATTGTGGGCATCCCGTTTGGCAAACAGCATTTTAAGCTGATCCCGGTGGCCTTGTTCCCATTTAGCTATTCGCTCAAATAAGCGGCCGCGTCAGCCAATTCCTACGCATCGCAATAGCAAACCCGCTTTGGTTAACAACAAAGCGGGTTTTTTTGTTACTATAGAGAGAACACTTGCTTGAGCCTAAATGGCCTGAATTGACGCCAATCAATGAAAAAGCGCGTGGGAACTCGTTGGAACTGTAGGAAGGAGACAAGATGAGCGGGGTTCAGCAGCGGTAATAAAAAGCACGTTTGCGCGTAACGAGTTGGCGCGTGAGACCTCTTTCATAATTCCTAATTCATAATTCATCCTTATTTTCATAGGAGTCAACATGATCAAACAACGCTTATTATGGGTTTTGGGAGTGATATTGTTCGCGGCCGCGTGCCAAAATCGTGGTGGCGATACCAACCAGTCCACACTCCAGACAACCCCAATCCCCATGCCCGTCACCACTGAAATCCTCTACCTTTCCGTGGAGCCGATTATTGACAATGTGCGCCTGCTCGTTCTGCAAGCCAACCCCATCCAGGTAGATGTCATCATCAACGGCAGCCTGCCCAACGGCTGCGCCCGGTTGGTCGGTTTCACCCAGGAGCGGCAGGGAGATCGTTTCCTCATTAAGGTTCAGGCAGAGCAAGAACAAGATGCCGTATGCACCGAAGCGTTGATCCCGTTCACCGATTCCATCTCCCTGGACCTACCCGATCTCCCCGACGGCTTCTATCAAGTGGAAGTTGGGGACAAAATAGCCAGCTTCCAGGTTGGCGAAACTGCTTTCCCCACTGCCCCAGAAGAAGGCGGCGGCGGCGTCATTCGCGGCGCGGTCTGGCACGATTATTGCGACTTCCTGCCCGACGGCTCTCCCTCAGCAGGCTGCGTTGAATTGGGCGAAGGGAGTTACCGGGCAGATGGTATCCAAGACGAGAGCGAATCCCGGCTCATTGGTGTCGAAATTACTCTTAGCCCTGGAGACTGCCCGGCCGATGGCACCCCCAGCAGCGACCTCATCTTCACTACCACCCGCACCGATGGCACTGGCAGCTATCTATTTAGCGGGGTGCCGGCCGGCCGCCACTGCGTCTCCATCAATGCCTTTAGCGACATCAACATTGGTATTCTTCCCCCTGGCCTCTGGACATACCCCCGCGTTAATGAGGCGGTCATTAACAGCACCGTTGATCTAACCGCCGGTGAGGTAAAAACGGGGGTAGATTTCGGCTGGGATTACCAGTTGGTTGCTTCTACGGTTGAAACCGCCTGTAGCAACCGGGTAACCTTTGTCGCAGATGTGACTATTCCCGATAACACTGTTTTGGCCCCAGGGCAGGAGTTTGTTAAAACGTGGCGGCTGCGGAATAGCGGTGACTGCACCTGGACAACAGCGTATGCCCTGGAGTTTGTGGAAGGGGATGCCATGGGGTTCACCGGGTCACAATTTCTAGCCACAGCCATAGGGCCAGGGCAGGAAGTGGAGTTAAGCGTCACCCTCAAGGCCCCGGCTGCCCCAGGCAGTTACCGCAGCGACTGGCAGTTGAGCAATGAGCGGGGCGTGTTTTTTGGCCTGGGGGCCAATGCGAATGTATCGTTTTATGTGCAGATTGTCGTGCGGTAGAGAAACGGGCTGGGGTTTGGGGTTTTTTGATCTGACCACTGGTTATTACTGTATCAGTGGATTGGTTATTACCACTGGTGAAATCAATTTTCGCCAGAGTCTCGGAAGGTAGAAACAAAGATGGTATGGCGTTGGTTGGCAAAATTGAAGCCTGACCCAGAAGCACAGCGAGGCATGATCTGGTGGCTGGGGGGGCTGGCCCTGCTCGCGGCCGCGTTCGGGGGCTTTAGCCTGCAATCGGGTCTGGGAATGGGGGTAGATATCCTGGCCGGGCTGCTCCTGGGGGTGGCGGGGTTGATAGTCAGCTGGACCGCTGCCTGGCTAATGGTGAAGATTATCCCCCATTTGCCCTGGAAACTGGTGGGCGTATTGGTCGCGGCCGCGGTTGCCCTTGCCCAGGCCCTTCATATCAACCTGGCTCAGGTCTATCCTATCTGGCTGGCCGGTCTGGGAGCCGTTTTACTCACTGGCTGGGCCTGGGGGCAGATTATCTGGCGGCGGCGGCGTTGGCTGTGGCCGGTCCTGCTGTTGGGGTTAGGGCTAAATGCCGCTCTGGTGTATGCCTTCACCGATTCCGGCAGCGACGCCCACCTGATAGACCTGGACCTGCCCGAACCGGTTGGTTTCATTCTCAATGCCCCTGATCCCGGCCGGCCAGGCCCTTATGATGTAACAACGTTCACCTATGGGAGCGGGAACGACCGCCACCGGTCTGAATTTGCCGAAGAAGCGGATCTGTTTACCGAATCTATCAGCGTGGCCCAATTTATGGGTTGGCGTGAGGGGATCAAGCGGGAAAGCCGGGAACTGTTCTGGGGGTTTGATCCCACCCGTTTCCCCCGCAATGGCCGGGTATGGCTGCCTGTTGGTGAAGGGCCATTCCCGCTGGTGTTGATGATGCACGGCAACCATAATATGACCAATTTTTCGGATGTGGGGTATGCCTACCTGGGAGAACATCTGGCCTCACATGGATATATTTTTGTCTCCATAGATGCCAACTTTTTTAATGGCTATTTTACTGGAGCAGTTAATGGGGAAAATGACGCCCGGGCCTGGATGATTTTGCAGCATTTGCAGTTATGGCAAGAATGGCATTACACTCCGAGCAATCCTCTCACCGGGAAGGTAAACCTGGAGCAAATTGCTCTGATAGGGCATTCACGGGGGGGAGAAGCGGTGGCGATTGCGGCCGCGTTCAACCGTTTAGACCATTATCCCGATAACGCCAACATCTTGCTCCGGTTTAATTTTAACATCCGTGCCCTGATAGCTATTGCCCCCACCGACCAACAATATCAACCAGCCAGCCAACCGCTCCCTCTCGGTGACACGCATTATTTGGTCCTACACGGGTCGCATGACAGTGATGTGAGCGGCTATAACGGCCTGCGTCAGTACCAACGGGTCAATTTTTCTGGCGATGGGGATTGGTTTAAGGCCGGCCTGTATATTTACCGGGCCAACCATGGGCAGTTTAATACGGCGTGGGGTGAATACGATCTGGACTGGCCACGTCGCCTTTATCTGAACACTCAGGCGTTGCTCCCGGCTGAGGAGCAGCAGCAAATTGCCAGGGTGATGCTGACAGGGTTTCTACACACCACCCTGCGCGGGGAAACGGTTTACCGCCCTATGTTTCAGGATTGGCGCTACGCGGCCGCGTGGCTGCCCGACACCTATTACATCAACCAATATGAAGATAGCCATTTCCGCCTGTTGGCCGATTTTGAGGAAGATGTGGACGTGACCAGTTTAAGCGTGGCTGGCGGTATTAGCCGGGGATGGGGGCTGCGGGTGTGGCGAGAACAAGGGTTGATTTTCCGCAGTGGCAGCAGCCAGGAAAACCAGGTAGTTCATCTGGGCTGGAGCGGGGGGCAAGGGCAATATGAGCTTTTTTTGCCCGATGGCCTGGCAGACGATTTGACCATCCAAGATATGTTGATGTTTGCGGCCGCAGACAGTACCAACCGTGAACAGCCGCTTGACTTTTCTATTACCCTCATTGATGCTCAAGGGATCAGCGTCAGCCTGCCGCTCAGCCAGTTTGCCACCCTGCTGCCTCAGCTCCCGGTAGAAAACAGCCGTTGGCCTCTGTATGAAGAAGCTCGTTATGTCCGTGAGAGCGAGACAGTGCTGCAAACATTTAGGCTGCCTTTGTCGGCGTTTGCGGCCGCGAATCCCGCCTTTGACCCGTCTACCCTACAAATAATCCGTTTCCAGTTTAACCAAAGCCAGGCTGGGGAAATTTATCTGGATAGAATCGGCTTCCAATTGTCGTTTTCATCTTGGCCCTAAACTGGATATACTTTCTGCTCATCAACAACTCGTGCCGGGATTCCGGCAAATGGAGCAATCACATGGAAAAAAAACTAGCCGAATTAAAACAACGGCTTTTAGAAGCGTCTGATCTAAACGCGGCCGCCGCCGTTCTAGGTTGGGACCAGGCCGTCTACATGCCACCAGGCGGGGCTGCCTCACGCGGCCGCCATCTGGCTACCCTGAGCAAACTATCTCAAGAAAAAGCCACAGACCCGGCCATCGGCAAACTGCTAGATGAATTGGAACCATATGCCGCCTCCCTTGACCCAGACAGCGACGACGCCCGATTCATCACCGTCAGCCGGCGTAACTATGAAAAAGCGGTTAAAGTCCCCCCTGCTCTCGTCGGTGAACTCAGCCAAAATGGGGCCGTCTCCTACGGCGTCTGGGCCGAAGCCCGTCCCAAAAATGATTTTGCCGCTACGCAACCTTATCTGGAAAAAACCCTTGACCTGAGCCGCAGACTGGCCAACTGTTTCCCTGGGTATGACCATATCGCCGATCCCCTCATTGATTTCCAGGATTATGGGATGAAGGCCAGCTCTATCCGCGCCCTCTTTGCCGAACTGCGCGAACAGTTAGTGCCGCTGGTTCACACGGTCACCAGCCAGGAATCAATAGATGACGCATGTCTACACGAACATTTCCCCGAAAACGACCAAAAAGCATTTGGGGAAAAAGTGATTCGGGCGTATGGGTATGATTTCCACCGCGGCCGCCAGGACAAAACCCATCACCCGTTCGCCACTAAATTTGGCTGGGGGGATGTTCGCATCACTACCCGCTTCAAGGAAAACGACCTGGGAGAAGGGCTGTTTAGCACCTTACATGAATCCGGCCATGCCATGTATGAGCAGGGAATCAACCCCGACTATGAAGGCGGCTCACTGGATGGAGGCGTATCGGCGGGGGTGCATGAGAGCCAATCCCGCCTGTGGGAAAATTTGGTGGGTCGCAGCTTACCCTTTTGGGAGCATTATTACCCCCAACTCCAGGCCACCTTTCCAGCCCAATTAGGGCGTGTTTCCCTGGAGAAATTTTACCGGGCCATCAACAAAGTTCAACGCTCCCTTATCCGCACCGATGCTGATGAAGTGACCTATAACCTGCATGTGATGATCCGTTTTGACCTGGAAATGCAATTGTTAGAAGGGTCATTGGCGGTAAAAGATTTACCCGAAGCGTGGCATGCCCGTTATGAATCTGACCTGGGGTTACGCGCTCCTGGCGATGAAAATGGGGTGCTGCAAGATGTCCATTGGTACAGCGGCCTCATTGGCGGTGTATTTCAGGGATATACTCTGGGCAACATTATGAGCGGCCTGTTCTTTAGCCAGGCATTACAAGCCCATCCCAACATCACCGAGGAGATGCGTCAGGGGCAGTTTGGAACGCTGCATGGCTGGCTTAAAGAAAATATCTACCGCCATGGCAGCAAATATACCGCTGATGAATTGATCCAGCGCGTTACCGGAGGGCCTCTAACCATTGCTCCTTACATGCATTATTTACGTACCAAATTTGGGGCACTGTACGGAGTGTAGCGGGTGCGCGGGCATACTTGGATGTAAGAACGATTGAAAATTACAAAACGTCAGAAATCTCAGCGGTTTCTGACGTTTTATTTTGCTCCCTCCTAAATAAGCGGAGCGCCTGAATTAACAGCGTTGCCAAACAGCGGCTATGAGTTCCCTTGATTCCTCCCCACCTCCCCATTCACAGAGCCGTCTAGTTCAGATTGCAGCAGTTTTGGGCGCTGTTGCCATTACTCTCGGCTTATTTTTACTGCGCGAACAAATTAAACAGTTGGGCGTGTATGGCTATTGGGGCATTTTTCTCATTAGCTTGCTGGGGAATGCTACGGTTATCTTTCCCGCACCCAGTTTTGCCATTGTTTTTTTGGTGGGGGGATCGCTTCATCCGTTGGCTGTAGGTATAGCGGCGGGTGTTGGGGCAGCAATGGGGGAAATGACAGGGTATCTGGCAGGGATCGGCGGCCGCGCCATCATTGAGAATCGCCAGCTTTATCAGCGGTTTTCCGAGTGGATGCAGAAGTATGGCATGTTGGCGGTGTTTGTGCTGGCGGCCATACCCAACCCGTTTTTTGATGTAGGGGGGATGGTAGCCGGGGCGTTGCGGATGCCGGCATGGAAATTTCTGCTCGCGGCCGCGCTGGGCAAATCAATCCGATTTTGCCTGCTGGCCTTAAGCGGACGACTCATTTTAGGAGAGTAACAGTACCCCCCTCATCCCTGGCCCTTCTCCCGGTGTCGGGATAAAAAGCCGCATATGTGGGCAAACCGTTATTCAGGGGAAACAGAACCTATGGGGCAGCATTTTTTCATCACCATCGCCGGTAACATTGGTGTCGGCAAATCCACCCTGGTACGACTGCTGGCGGATCGGCTCAATTGGGCCCCGGTGTTTGAGGCCGTGACCGAAAACCCATTCCTGGCTGATTTTTACCAGGAGATGGGGCGGTGGAGCTTCCCCTCACAAATTTTTTTCCTTTCCCGCCGCCTGCAGCAGCATTATGAACTGCTGCAACAAAACCGTCCCATCATTCAGGATCGCAGTGTTTATGAAGATGCCGAGATATTCGCCCGCAATTTATATCTCCAGGGGTTGATGAGTGAGAGAGAATGGGCCACCTATTTTGATCTGTACCGCACATTGATAACCTTGCTGCGGCCGCCCCACCTCATTATCTATTTGCAGGCTGAGCTACCTGTTCTCCAACGGCGCATTGAGCAGCGTGGGCGTGATTATGAGCAGACGATTGACTCTACTTATTTGGCTCAATTAAATTCGCTATACGAAGATTGGGTTAAAAATTTCACCCTCAGCCCGGTACTCACCATTAACACCAACAACCTGGATTACGTCCAATACGAAACCCATCTCGATTTAATCTGGCAGCGCATTGAAGAGCGGCTGCGTGGGAAGGATGTGCTAGTTTTGTAAACAGCCGTGTGGCGTCTCTCACTCTCTCACTCTCTCAGTCTCTCATTATGCCGATGCCGCTCTCGATCCCGGGTCGTCTTCTTAGCTAAATTACGCTCCATCGCGGCCGCTAAATCCACCCCCGTCTGGTTGGCAATACAGACCAAGACAAACAACACATCCGCCAATTCATCCCCTAAATCATACCCCTCATCCGATGGCTTAAAACTTTGCTCCCCATACAGCCGGGCCATTAACCGGGCCACTTCCCCCACCTCTTCCGCTAAAATCGCCATATTGGTCAATTCCGAATAGTAACGCACCCCCACAGTACGAATCCATTCATCCACTAACACCTGCATCTCCGTCAATGTCATATCCATAGATTGCTCCTTGTAATTCCCACGACCATCGCAGATAATTAAACATCAGGTACGGAAAACGTACTAAAACAACCCACCTTTAGAGTTTGGAGCGCGAGCGAGAATAGACCACTCTCACAATTTTGCGGGTACCAACTCTAGGTCTAGCTCTAACCGGAGGCATCCTATGAATAAACAAGCTGTTCGTTTGATTGCTTCTTGCCCTGAATGCCATGCCCAAATTCGTTTCCAAAAACAGCCCGAACTAGGTGATTTAATTACTTGTCCCGAATGCAGCACGATGGCCGAGGTGATTCGGGAAACCCCTATTAAATTAAGCTGGGCTTTTGATGAACCGGTCGGGGGGGACGCCCGTTACCGGGATGAATATGTTTTCGGCCAGACCGAAGGGGTACGTGACTCTGATGATGAGGCCGATTTTTTTAGATTTTAGGGTGTAATTCACAATTTTTTGGCCCTCATTTCTGACCGAAGACGGATGACAGATGGCGGAATGTCACTGGACATCCGTCTTTTGTCTTGGCTTCCTGGCCGGGCTGATTTCTGATTGAATACGACATTTCGTTTTTCGTTCGTAACTACTAACCCTCTCTGGTGATACAACCCTCCGCAGGTTTCGTTGCCAATGATCACCAGTGGAGAAAACCTTCGGAAGGGTGAATAGTTACGTTCATTCATCTTTTGTCTTCCGTCCGCCGTCCTTAGGTGTTACAATCTCACCTTATGAGCAGTAGTGACTCCAAACATTATATTCTTAATGACCGATACGAATTATTAGAGCGCGTGGGCAGCGGGGGCATGGCTCTTGTTTTTAAGGCCCAGGATTTGCTGTTGGGGCGTCTGGTGGCGGTGAAGGTCATGCAAGATAGCCTCTCCGGGGATGAGACGTTTGTACGTCGCTTCCAGCAAGAAGCCCACGCGGCCGCGAACCTGGCCCACCCCCATATCGTCACCATCCACGACGTGGGCTTCTCTCATGGCCGCTACTACATGGTGATGGAGTATGTGCCTGGCCTCACCCTCAAGCAGGTTATCCGGCAGCAAAACGAAAACGGTCGGCCAATGCCCATAGACCGGGCTATCCATTTCACCATCCAAATATGCCAGGGGATCGGCTACGCCCACCGGGCTGGCCTGGTTCATTGTGATGTCAAGCCACAAAATATCCTCGTCACCGCCGATGATCGGGTCAAAGTGACCGATTTTGGCATTGCCCGCGCTTTCAGTGAGGCCCACATCGAACCGGATGCGGAGATGGTGCTGGGCACCCCCCAATATTTCTCTCCTGAACAGGCACGCGGTGAAGCAGCCACCCCGGCCTCTGATGTGTATGCTATTGGTATTATTTTGTATGAACTGCTATGCGGCCGCCTCCCGTTCATTGCCGACTCTTACACCGGTTTGGCCGAAAAACATATCCTGGAACCTCCCCCGCCCCTTTCCCAATTTAACCCCTCTATCCCCGACCCTCTGGTACAGATTGTCAACAAACTCTTGAGCAAAGAGCCAAGCGGCCGCTACCGTACTGCCGACCAACTTGGCCGTATCCTTAGCAGCTACCGGGAGAGCAGTTTCCAGGCTACGGGACTACAACCAGCCGTCAAACCCATCCCCCGCCCCATCATTTCCCCAGCCTTTACACCTGTTCAGCCTCCATCTCCCCTTGTGCCCGTTGCCGAACAACCCACCCAATCATTAAACCTTTCCGAGCAAATTACCCCACTGCCCAGGCCCGTTCCCACCCGGCCCAACCAGGAAACCCACCCCCCTACTCCGGCTGAGGCCGCTGATCTCACCATCATTGGCCTGGGCCTCCTGGCCCTCATCGCCTTGTTGGGTCTCATTCCCGTCTGGTACCTGGCCCTATCAGCCTGGCGAGGATAAAACAGTAATTGATAATGGAGAGAACAATGCAAAGAAGCAGTCTGTGGATCATCCTATTTATCCTGTTACTCTCTACAGCCATCACCGTGGGGGCCAGCAAGCCCGCAGATACGGCTGCCCAAACCATGTCTGCCGGGGCTCTTTCATCGGGCACTGGCAGCATCACCACCTTCTTCAACAGCACGACCCAGTTCGCCGGGAACATGTTTGATATTAGCAACATTGGCAGCAGTCCGATCACTATCACCAGCTTTGACATCAATCTGGGAACAGGCGGTACCGGGGCCCTGGTGACTGTGTTTTACACCCCTGGGACTTATGTTGGTAATGAAACCAATGCCGGTGTATGGACTTCAATGGGCAGCGCTACCGTCAACTCAGCCGGGCAAGATATACCTACCCCCTTAAGTGTGGGGGGCTTGACCATAAACCCCGGCCAAAGTTTTGGCCTTTATCTTACGGTCACCAATTATCCGGCTGCTTCTATGCGCTATACATTCGACAACAATGTTGTCAGCAATACCGAAGTGCAGCTAACGTTAGGGATTGGGCGGGGAAATCCCGACTTTAGCGGTGGAGTTTTTACCCTACGTTCCTGGAATGGCACCATTTATTACGACATTGATGGTGGCCCCACCCCAACCCCAACCGCACTGCCGACAGAGACCCCAACTGCGGTGCCCACCGAAACCCCAACCGCCGTGCCCACCGAAACCCCAACCGCCGTGCCCACAGAGACCCCAACCGCCGTGCCCACAGAGACCCCAACCGCCGTGCCCACCGAAACAGCTACCCCTGAACCAACCGCCACAACCGGGCCGCCAACAGATGTGTCACTGAGCCAGATTCAGGGCCAGGAGACAGGCAGTTCTCTGTCTTTCATTTTCTTGCTGGCTTTAATTGTCGTTGCCTTTTTCGCTTATCGCTACGTCCACAAACTGAAAAACCCTGGATAGAATAGAAGTGGCTGGCTTAATAAATTGACAGAAGCTATACTATTGCCACATCGTCGCTACTTTGCAGTCATATTCCTAAATCCCATCCCTTACAGCAAGCCAAAACCTGCCCAGGCAATTTCTGGCATGGTTCAAGTTAGCTTGACAGAAATGACAACAACAAATCAAAGGAGCAAATATCTGCTCCTACCTCAAATTCGTTGTTGTAACCGTGAATCATTTCTGATATGGCTCAAGTTTGCTCCTACTTCAAATTCGTTGTTCTAACCGTGAATTGTTAAACAAGCCGGGGCTACTTGTGAATCACACCCAATTTCCTTATCCTGGTTAGCAGTGTTTGTTGGTAGTAAGGAGGAGCCTATGATTTAGATGGCGCTTTTCCCATAAAATGGCAATCCTTAGCAAAGGAACGAGCAAAAATCCGTTCCATTTCACAAACGGAGGGAATAATGAAAAGAAATAGTCTTTGGATCGTCCTATTTATCCTGCTGCTCTCTACAGCCATCACCGTGGGGGCCAGCAATGCCGCAGATACAGCTGCTCAAACCATGTCTGCCGGGGCCCTTTCATCTGGCACTGGTAGCATCACCACCTTCTTCAATAGCAATAACCAGTTTGCCGGGAATATGTTTGATATTAGCAACATTGGCGCAAATCCTATCACCATCACCAGCTTCGACATTAATCTGGCTACAGGTGGCGCCAATGCTTTAGTAACTGTGTTTTACACCCCTGGAACTTATGCTGGTAATAGAGACCAATGCCGGTGTATGGACTTCAATGGGCAGCGCTACCGTCAACTCAGCCGGGACCAATAACCCCACGCCGCTTAATGTTGGCGGTTTGACCATAAATCCTGGGCAAAGTTTTGGCCTTTATCTTACGGTCACCAACTATCCGAATGCTTCTATGCGCTATACAAACAACAACAATGTTGTCAGCAATACCGAAGTGCAGCTAACGTTGGGGATTGGGCGGGGAAATCCCGACTTTACCGGCGCAGTTTTTGCCGCACGTTCCTGGAACGGCACCATTTATTACGACATTGTTGCTGGGCCTACGCCAACTCCCACCGCCGCGCCTACCGAAACCCCAACCGCGGTGCCTACCGAAACCCCAACCGCTCTGCCGACAGAGACTCCCACCCCTGAACCAACCGCCACAACGGGGCCACCAACGGATGTGTCCCTGAGCCAGATTCAGGGCCAGGGGACAGGCAGTTCTCTGTCTTTTACTTTCTTGCTGGCTTTAATTGTCGTTGCCTTATTCGCTTATCGCTACGTCCGCAAAGCGTAGGTAAAAAGCACCTGGCCAGCCCTTTGATCCTCAAGCCCTGACAGGTTGCAGAAACCTGTCAGGGCTATGTTTTCACCGCTTAAACCCCACTCGCCTTACCCCCTCATTTTTGTTATACTGAATTGACTGCTTACTGCTTACTGGTCACGGCTTACTGACCATCTGCCCTGCTGCTGAGGAACCTGGCGTGAATGGAAATAATCGTTTTGCCCGTAGTTTTATTATTACCCTGATTATCGTCATTGCCCTGGCGATTTTGTTCAATTTTAACCTGCAACAACCCGCCCAGGATGTTCCTATCAGCCAGCTCGCGGCCGCAGTCAAAGCTGGTGAAGTGCAAACCCTCAGCGTGACTGATGGCGGCCGCAAAGTTACCATTGAATACCGGGGGGAACGCCCCAAAGCCCAAACTTACCTCAGCGGCGTTAGCTCTCTGGAAGAAATTCTGGCTGAATATGGGGTCACCAGCGCAGCCTACCAAAACGTTAATATTATCTATGAAAGACCCAGCCAATGGAGCAGCATTCTCCCTCTGGCATCCATTTTTCTCCCCCTACTCCTCGTCTTTGGCTTTATCTTCTTCATCTTCCGGCAAACCCAAGGGAACAATAACCAGGCCATGGCCTTTGGCAAAAGCCGCGCCCGTATGTTCACCGGGGATCACCCCACCGTCACCTTTGCTGATGTGGCTGGTGCCGATGAAGCCAAACAGGAGCTGCAAGAGATCGTAGAATTTCTCAAGGAGCCGGAAAAGTTCATCAGCTTTGGGGCACGGATTCCCAAAGGAGTTCTCCTGGTAGGGCATCCCGGTACAGGCAAAACGTTGCTGGCCAAGGCGGTCTCTGGGGAAGCTGGAGTGCCCTTTTTCTCCATTGCCGGTTCAGAATTTGTGGAGATGTTTGTAGGAGTAGGGGCCAGTCGAGTGCGTGATCTGTTTGAACAAGCCAAACGGCACAGCCCGTGCATCGTCTTTGTAGATGAGATTGATGCCGTAGGGCGGCAGCGTGGGGCCGGGTTGGGGGGGTCCCATGATGAACGAGAACAGACCCTGAACCAGATTTTGGTGGAGATGGATGGGTTTGGTACCGATATTCATGTCATCATTTTAGCGGCCACCAACCGGCCCGATATTTTGGACCCGGCGTTGATGCGGCCGGGCCGGTTTGATCGCCGGGTGATATTGGACAAACCTGATGTACGCGGCCGCGAAGCCATCTTCCGTGTTCACATGAAAGGTAAACCTATCGCCGCCGGGGTAGATGTTGAACTCCTGGCCCGTGCCACCCCCGGTTTTGTCGGGGCTGATTTAGAAAACACCGTCAATGAAGCAGCTCTGTTAGCCGCCCGGCGCAACCGTCGCCACATCGGCATGGATGAGTTCCAGGAAGCTATTGAACGAGTGCAGTTAGGCCCAGAGCGCAAAAGCCGGGTGATCACCCAGGAAGAACGTGAACTGGTGGCTTACCACGAAGCTGGTCACGCCATTGTTAGCTACTACCTGCCCCACGCCCAACCCATGCGTAAAGTTACCATTATTCCCCGAGGCATGGCCGGGGGAGTCACCTGGTACCTGGAAGATGAAACCCAATATATGACGGTGGCTAAATTTAATGCCCGTATCGCCAGTGCGTTAGGCGGCCGCATCGCTGAACAAATCGCTTTTGGCGAAGTATCTACGGGGGCACAAAGTGATTTGGTCAGCGTAACCCGCATGGCCAGAGCCATGGTCACCCAATTTGGCATGAGTCCCGAATTGGGGCTGCGGGTGTATGGGGAAAAACAAGAATTAGTCTTTTTAGGCCGTGAAATTAGCGAACAGCGGGACTATTCAGATGCCATCGCTGAAAAAATTGACCAGGAAGTCCGTAAAATCATAGATGCCGCTTATGAGACCGCCAATGCCTTGCTTATGCAGCACCAGGACAAGCTGGAATTGATTGCCCAAACCTTACTTGAAGTAGAGACCCTGGATGCGGATGCTTTTGCCGCCCTTATGGAAGGAAAAGGACCCAAACCGCCCCGGTCTAAGAAAACGTCCCCCCCTATCCCCAAATCCGCAAAATCGGAGCCAGAAAGTCAGAAGGAGTGGAACCCTCCATCATTGGATATGCCACCTTCCCCTTCACCAGCTTAAGTACCGAGGACGGAAAACAACGGATGGATAGAAAAGGTAACTAAGGCAGGTTCTCCAGATTACCTATTGCGTCATTCTATCGTCCGTCATCCGCCATCATTCACCATCTAGCCTATGTCATCGGCCATCTCCGACTTCTTTGCTTTGCTTAATGATATGATTCAGGCCACCATCGTCATCTTTGGGACGTCGGTGGTGTTATACAATTCCCGCTATATTGGCCGCAGCCGGGTTACCAAAGGGTTTACCAATCTGGTCGGCCTGGTGGTATTGGCTTTTTTGGCTGAATTATTGGCCAGCCGGGCTGGCCTGGGGCCGGCTGACTGGTGGCTGCATTTGCAATGGATAGGCATTGCCCTGGTACCAGCCGCTCAGTTCCACCTCTCAGATGCCTTATTGGTTACAACAGGGCTGCGCTCTCGCCGCCGTCGGGCCATGGTGCGAATTTTTTATCTGACCGGGCTTTTAGTTATCGGCCTGATTTATTTAACAGATTGGATCGCCGCCGAAGTGGTCAGTATCCCTCACGCTGTTCATTTGCAACCTGGTCCCTATTTCCCTGTTTTTGCCTTTTATTTTTGGGTGGTGGCGGTGCTAAGCATGTATAATCTGTGGCGTGCCCGCCGTCGCTGCCTGACCAGTACGGCCCGCGGCCGCATGACCACCATTCTCCTCGCTTTCTTTGCCGCACCCCTGGGCGTCTTCCCCTATTTGCTCATTGGTATCAACCTGGAACTGACAACATCCTGGTTCTTCTGGCTCATTGTCATTGCCGGAAACATCCTGGTTGGCACCATGTTTGCCCTGATGACCTTGCCTATGGCCTATTTTGGGGGGCTGAACTCGCCAGACCGGGTAGTACGGGTGCGGCTGTACAAATTTATGGCGCGTGCCCCGTTGGCCGCCACTATTGTTCTTCTCGTCTATCTCCTTGTCAGCCGCACCAACACCATTCTCGGTTTACCCGCCGAAACTTCACTGGCTTTGTTTATGGTGGCAACAATTATCATCGTTGAATGGTTGATTCATACCGGCAAAAAACCATTAGAACGCCTGTTACAGCTCAATGATGATGCTGATGTGCAGCGGATTCAAGAGTTAAGCGAACGAGTGCTGACGACGCGGGATTTACACCAATTTTTAGAAAGCGTGTTGGCTTCTGTCTGTGAAGCCCTGCGTACAGATACCGCTTTTGTGGCCGCCTTGAGTGAAGATGGTCCCCACCTGGAAGTTGTCGTCGGCTCTTTAGATGATTTGGAAACGGTGTGGGAAACGGAAGATTGGCCGGCTCTACCCACCACCCCAAATGGGGCTGAGGGGGGTCAGCCCACAGAATTGGCCCGGGATGAGGGGTTTATCTTGTGGCAAAATTTTTGGATTCAGCCGCTGTACAGTGAAAACCGCCAAATTTTACTGGGGATTATGGGAATTCGCGGCCGCACGTCCACACCAAACCTCTCCCCAGAAGAAGAGCGGATTTTAGCCCAATTAACCCGGCAAGCAGCCATTTCTCTGGAAGACCGGCTGCTGCAAAAAGAGGTTTTTGCCGCTGTAGAAGGGCTACTGCCCAAGATTACGGTATTACAGCGACGACGTAATGCGGCCGCTTTTGATGCTACCCCTGCCCTCACCAACCCCACCGATGATCTGACCCAGGACCCAGAGTTTTCAACCCTGGTACGGGATGCACTGAGTCATTATTGGGGTGGGCCAAAATTAACCCAAAGCCCTCTCACCCGCTTACGAGTGGTGCAAGAAGCCATGGAAACCCACGAAGGCAATCCGGCCAAAGCCTTGCAATCAGTTCTGCTCCAGGCTATTGAGCAGCAAAAACCAGAAGGGCAGCGCAGCATGACTACCGCTGAATGGATTTTGTATAACATTTTAGAGATGAAAATTATTCAGGGAAGACGTGTACGAGATGTGGCCCGGCGGCTGGCGATGAGTGAATCTGATTTGTACCGCAAACAGCGCGTTGCCATTGAAAATGTGGCTCAGACGGTCATGCTGATGGAAAAATCCGCTCTGGATTTGGTCAATGGGGATGAGTCGTGAGCCGGTGTCAGTTGTCAGGGGGATGGAATGGAGAACACGGGCTGTTTTTCTTATCGGGACGGGCAGCTATATACTGAGGATGTACCCCTGAGGGTGATTGCTGCGGCCGCCGGCACCCCTGTTTACATTTACAGCCAGACCGAACTTACCCAACGTGCGGCCGCTTACCATGACAGTTTAGCGGCCATTTCCCCCCAGGGGCAAGTTTGTTTTGCCACCAAGGCCAACAGCAACCCAACCTTGCTGCGCTGGCTGGCTGGCCTGGGGCTGGGAGCCGATGTCACCAGCGGGGGAGAACTGTTTCTTGCTCTGCAAGCTGGTTTCTCTCCTGATAAAATCCTCTTCTCCGGCGTAGGCAAACGACGTGAAGAGATCGAGCTGGCCCTGGACAATAATATTCATGCTTTACAGGTAGAGTCAGCCCAAGAGTTTGACCTTATCGGGCAGATAGCCGCCGCCCGGCAGCAAGCTGCCCCCATCAGCTTTCGGCTCAACCCAGATGTTGCCTCAGAAACACACCCGTATATTAGCACCGGTACAAAGGCTCATAAATTTGGCCTGGCGGCTGAGGAAATCAGGCGGTTGGCTCCGACTGCGGCCGCGCATCCCTGGCTTCATCTCAAAGGGCTGGCAGCCCATATCGGCTCCCAAATTACCCGGTTAGAGCCTTTTACCCAGGCGGTGCAGTTGGTTCTGGCCCTGGCGGCCCAGCTAAAAAGCCAGGGCATCTCCTTATCTTATCTGAATGTAGGGGGAGGGCTTGGCATTAAGTACGCTGAGGCCGAAACCCAAGATTTTTCTCCCCCCACCATTGCTGATTGGGTGCAAACAGTGGCTAGGCCGGTCGCGGCCGCGGGGTATCCCGTTTTCATGGAACCCGGCCGCTCTATTGTCGGGCCGGCAGGGCTGCTGCTAACCCATATCCTTTACACCAAACAGCAAGGATCGCACAACTTCGTCATTACCGATGCGGGCATGACCGAGTTAATACGCCCGGCCTTATACCAGGCCCATCACCCTATTGTCCCTGTCCTTCCTAGAGCCGGCACCCCGCAAACCGTAGATATTGTGGGGCCTGTTTGTGAAACCGGGGACGTGCTGGGGCGGAACCGCACCTTACCCCCGCTCCAGCCGGGTGATTATCTGGCCATACTCCAGGCAGGAGCTTATGGTTTTGTGATGAGTTCCAATTATAATGGGCGTTTGCGGCCAGCTGAGGTCTGGGTAAACGGCTCAAAATGGCAAATCATCCGCCCCCGCCAGACATGGCAACAACTCGAGGCGTAAGGGGTAAGAGGTGAGTACTAGAGAGTGAGTAACTCACTTACTCACTCACTCGCAAACTCTCTTGTATTCCTTCCTTGACCTGGGTATCCTTGCCAGATTATGAATCACTCTTCTGAAACTGGTCAAACACCCCTGCGCCCTATCCAACCCACCCTGCGGGACCTGGCTCGGCACCCAACCACCAGTCACACTCTACAAGACCTGGCTTACATTCTGACCACAGCGATGCAAGTTACCAGTGCTTATATCTGTGATTGGAATCCTCAAACGGGCAACTGCACAGTTCTGGCTGAATATATCAGTGAACAAGCCAGCTCCTCAGAACAAATTTCCGATCTCCAGCAAACGTATAATTTCAAAGATTTGGGTATAACGGCTGAATCCTGGCTGCAAACGGGCAGCATTATCGTCGAACACCACCGGCAGCATCAAAATCAAATAAACACCCGTCACCATTTAGAGCAGTTTGGAGGCCAATCGGTGCTGGGTATCCCATTAAAAATTAACCAACAAGTTGTCGGTTTTGCTGAAATTTGGGAAAGCCGCGCCCACCGGGAGTTCACCGAAGCAGATATTCAACTGTGCCAAACTATTACCCAACAAGTTGGGCTGGCTTTGGAGAATATCGCTTTATATGAAACCCAGCAGCAGCAGCTCCGGTTGGCCCAAACAGCCCAGAAAATGGGGGCTTTGTTAACGACAGATTTGCCTCTGGAGCAGGTGTATGAACATATTTTTTTGCTTATGCGTGAAGTGATTCCTTATGATGGGGCTTCTATTCAATTATTGACCCCAGAGGGGATATTATATCCGGTCGCGGTCGCCGGCATTTTAGATTTAGAGCAAATGCGTCACCTGGCTCATTTATTCCAGTACGATTTTATACAAAAGCGGTGGCAAGATCACCCGGCGGCAGCCATTCCCGATACATTAAATGACCCCCGCTGGATTATGATTCCCGAACTGAACACCATTCGCTCCTGGGTGGGAGCAGCTCTCACCGTCAAAGACACCTTTGTTGGCATGTTAGATTTATGCACTGTACAGCCCCACAACTACAGCCAGGCCGATGCCCAACTATTATTGACTTTTGCCAACCAGGCTGCCATCGCCATTGAAAACAGCCGTCTTTTTACGGCCACCCAACGGCAGGCGCAGGAATTAACAGCCCTACATGAAATTGCTCTCTCTACCAGTCAGATTATGAACCTGAGTGATCTGCTATCATTGGTGAGAGAACAGGTACAGTTATTGTTCAACCCTTTCGGCTTTTATGTGGCATTATATGATGAAGAAGCCGATGTCATAGTTTTTCACGAATTTCGTGATGATGGCGAATTTTTAGCCGATGTCCCCTCTACCAAACAGTTTCCGGTTGAAGGGCTTACTGGCTGGATCATCCGTCATGGTGAATCGTTGCTTATTAACGATCTCCTGGATGAATCCGTACCTTTACCTACAAAGCCAATTGTCTCCGGCAGCCCTACCCGCAGTTGGCTGGGTGTTCCTATCCTTATCCGAGAACAAGTTTTGGGGGTAATATCCATCCAATCCTATCAACCGCATGCCTACGGACAGACAGAACAGCGGTTTTTGCATTCATTAGCCAACCAATTAGCCATTAACATCGAAAATGTTCGTTTGTTTGCCGCCGAGGCCCGGCGCCGCCATGAAGCTGAATTATTAGGCCAATTAGCGGCTTCGCTGACAAGCAGCCTGGACATGGATACGCTATGGCAAAAAGCGGTGGACCTGGTAGCTCAGGAAATCAAAGATATTCATAATGTGAGTATCACGGTACTAGATGAGACCAGGCAATTTTTGCAGCCCCGGGCCACCTGGTATGCTAAACCAGACTATCTATTAACCCCCCTCGGTGATTCTATTCGCTTAAGTGACACAGTAGCTACGCGCCAGGTGATTGATAGCCGTTCCCCAGTTATTATTGAAGATGTGCAAAAGATAGTGGTTGAAACATCCCATTCGCAGACGGTGCAATCCACTGGCATCCGCTCTATTCTTTATCTTCCTTTGTTGGTCCATGATACCGCCGTAGGGGTTTTGCATATTAATGTATGGCATAAACAGCGGAAGTTTCGACCTGAAGAGATTGCTTTTTGCCAGGGGGTAGCCTATCAAGCTGCCAATGCCTATGAAATTACCCGGTTATTTGCGGCCGAACATCGGCAGCTGCACCTGGCCCGAACGTTACAACAAGTTGGTTCACTGCTGACGACCCATCTGACGCTGGAACAGGTATATGAGCAGCTCTTTGAATTGCTGCGCCAGGTGGTTAATTTTGACGCGGCCGCGATCTTTCTCCTTGATGACTCGGGACAGATGAACCAGGTTGCCAGCTATGGCGCGTGGCCTAATGAGACACCCCCCAACGAGGCGATCCCGTTTTCAGCCCACTTACCCAAAGTGTGGCAGCAGCAACCTTTTATGGTTGCTGCTGAATGGGACCAAATTCCTGCCTGGCAGCCGACCATTCCAAAACAGATGCACTCCTGGATTGGGTCGGCCATGCGGGTCAAGGGGGAATTTGTGGGCACACTGAATTTATATAGCTGGGAAAAAAACCGCTATACCCCATCTGATGGCGGGCTGGTCGCCAGTTTTGCCAACCAGGCGGCTATTGCCATCATCAACACACGCCTACACGAAGAAACAAAGCAGGGGGCCAATGAGTTAACGGTTTTGTATCAGGTATCTCAACTTATTGTTTCTATCACGGATAAGGATGATCTATTGAGCCGCACCACAGAGTTCTTAGCCAACACCATTTATCCTCACATCTTTGGCTTCTTGCTCCTTGATGAAGAGCAGCAGTTGTTATATCTCCACTCCTCTGGGCATGGCTTACCGGATAATTTCCGCCGAACCCCACTGCCCATGACAGGGAGTGTCGTGGGGCATGTCGCCCGCACCGGCAACTGGTATATTGTTGATGATATTACCCAAGATCCTTATTATCTACCTCGCTTTTCCAATACCCAATCCGAAATTGCTGTCCCCCTTAAGGTGAGCGGTAAAATTATTGGCGTCATTAATGTGGAAAGTCCAGAGCGTGGCGCGTTTAATGAACGGGATGTCCGCTTTTTGACAACGCTGGCGGGGCAGGTCGCGGCCGCGATAGAACGTATTCAGATTCATCAACACCTGGCCGATATGGTAGCCGAACGAACATTGGCCTTACAAGCAGAACAAGATCGATTGGAAGCAATCTTGGATGGAGCCGGCGAAGGCATATTTTTCACCGATCCCACAGGCAAATTACTGTATAGTAACCAGGCCGCCCAGAACCTTGTCAACCTTGATAGTTCCCAACTGCTAGGGCAATACCTTTTCGATTTGCCCAATCAGGTGTTAGCCCCTACGGTTTACGACTCGCTGCGAGCCGCCATTAGCCGCGGGAAGCGGTGGAGTGGGGAAATGGTGCTGCTAGCCCCAAACCAACGCCAGTTTGATATTCGCCTGACCTTATCCCCTTTATATGATACGGATTATGGTCTGACCGGCTTTGTAGGGATTCAATCAGACATCAGCCGTCTCAGAGAGGTAGAACGACTCAAATCAGAGTTTGTGGCCAATGTTTCCCACGAACTGCGGACGCCTTTAACCAATATCATCACCTCAACTACGCTTTTAGAGCAAGGGAAGGTAGAAAAACGGGGCCATTACCTCCAGGTATTGAAATTAGAAACAAGCCGTCTGACCCGGTTGGTCAATTCGCTGCTGGATTTGTCCTGGCTGGAAACGAGTGAAAACGCGCCTTATTTGCAGCCGGTTAATTTGCGTCAGCTCTTGCTGACTATTTTGTCTGGTTTACAATATTCAGCTCAAAATCGGCAAATAAGACTGACACATCAATTATCTAACTCTTTGCCTACTGTTCCTGCGGATGAGGTTCAATTAGGGGTAGCCCTGCGCCATTTGTTGGAGAATGCCTTCGCCTATACCCCAATTGGGGGAACCATTGAGGTAACAGCTGATACGGCAACCTTACATGGAGAATGGCTGATCAAGATAATGATTAGTGATAGTGGCGTAGGTATCCCTGCGGATGAATTACCCCGACTTTTTGAACGTTTCTTCCGCGGCCGCGCCTCCCTTACCTTGGGTATCCCTGGTACTGGCCTGGGGCTTGCCGTTGCCCGCCACATTATCGAACAACATCATGGCTGGATAGAGATAGATAGTATTGAGGGGGGTGGCACCACCGTAACCCTTTGGCTTGCTCTGACAGAGCAGCCCATTTCTACATAAATCACCCTTATTATCCAGAGCAGCCCCCTGATTAAAGGGTGGCAAAGGTCTCTTCGCTAAACAGGCGGAACCCTTACTTATGGACAGACAATTTATACTCATCCGTCACTCCTTACCCCATATAGATACCAACAGCCCATCTCACACCTGGCCTTTAACTCAAGAAGGGCGGGATAGATCTGTTCTATTGGCTGAACAACTGCGGCCGCATCACCTTACCCGCCTTATTACCAGCAGTGAAAGCAAAGCCCAAGAAACCGGCCATATCATCGCTCAGATAGTTGGCCTGCCTGTCAGCATCGCCCCCGGTTTGCAAGAACATGATCGTCGCAACGTTACCGGGTTGGACAACACAACTTTTCGCACCCTGGTGACCCGCCTGCTGGCCTCGCCCGATGAACTTGTCTTTGGCCTGGAAACGGGCAGTCAAGTGAGCCAACGGTTTACCCAGGCAATTCAGAGCAGCCTGGCCCAATATCCCCACGAGACACTTGGTTTTGTCACCCACGGCACCGCCCTCACCCTCTTTATAGCTGCTCACAACAGCATAAACCCGGTAAATTTTTGGCAACAACTCGCCTTACCCTGCTACTTCCGGCTAAACGCGGCAACCTTTGCCCTGCTAACGTGACAAAATAGTTAATTCACCGTCAAAGATAGAGCGCGAGATTGCTACGTTTCTTCTTTCCCATTGGAAAGAGAATAATTTAGGTTATACTACAATTAACTTTTAATTACGCCCTCATCATGTCATCAACTTGCTCGTGCGTTCATCAATAATCATTTACCCATAAACCCATGAGCGCGGACTCAGCACCTACCAATATTCTCAATCCCCCAGAACCACAAGACGTACCCACAGTGGCCTATGTTCCTCTTCCCCACAGTCACCCGGAAGATCGGCCAGTGTGGCATGTTCGTTTTGAACTTTTAAATGAGCAGAATCAACAATGGGGGCTGGCCATCAATGATGAAATTATTCTAGGGCGGGATCCCAGTCAGCCAAACACCTTTGATCTTTCCGCTTATGGCGCGGCCGCTTACGGGGTTTCACGCCACCACCTCATCCTTCGCCCAACCAAAACCCATCTGTATGCTCTGGAAATGGGCAGTACCAATGGCACCCAACGCAATGGGCGCAGCCTGGGGATCAATACCCCTTATGCCCTCAACAATGGAGACGTGCTTTCTCTGGGTAAATTGCAACTGGTTATTAGTATCGTTTCGCGGCCGCACTCTCGCAGCAGCCGGGAAACGGCTGAAACTGACCTGACCGAAGCCATCTCGGTCATTGCCCAGGCCATCACCTCCCAACTAGACCCCGAAGCCGTTCTGAGCCAGGTCGCTGAATCAGCCATGACCCTCACCGCCGCCGGGGAAACAGGTATCTGGCTCATTGATGAAGTAAGCGGTGATCTGGAAATGGTAGCCGGGTATGGTTTACACGATGAGCGGATTCGTCATTTACGTCTTTCCACCAGCGAAGAAACCCTGGCTGGGCAGGTAATTAAAAGTGGCAAATCATTGCGTGCCAGCCATAAACCGGGCAGCGAGCAAATTAAACTCAAGACCGGTTATCTCGTTGAAGCTATCGTTTATGTACCCATCAGCCTGGGAGGGATCACCTTCGGTGTTTTATCAGCCGTCCATCGAGACATAGGGAATCAATTTGGCGATAGAGATGAACGTCTCCTCAAAGCCATTGCTGATTTTGCGGCTATAGCTATCCAAAATGCTCGCCTCTACCAGGCTACAGACAAAGCCCTGGAACGCCGTGTACAAGAGTTAGCCGCCATCAACGAAGTGGCTCGCTCTGTTTCGGCCTCCCTCAACTTGAACGAAGTATACAAAGTACTCATAGAACAAGTGAACAAACATTGGCCGGTGGAAATGGTGCGCCTTTATCTATTAGATGAAAAAGATAAGCTGCTGGTACCCCTTTTTGAACCAAATGTACCTGAGCCACCGGAATCCCTCTCTATCCACGCCAGTTTTATTGCCGATGTTCTTATGGACGGGCAAATTTTTATTTCTAATAATCCGGCCAAAGATGTCGCTGATAAGCTGTCAACCAAAGAGTTTTCCGGTTTACACCCCCGTTCCTTCGCCATCACCCCCCTAAAAATCCAAAACCGCCTGATTGGGGCCTTGATTTTAGTCAATAAAGTCGCCGGCATCTTCACCGAGGAAGATACTCGTTTGCTGGAAGCGTTTTCTCATCCTATCGCCACAGCTATAGAAAATGGCCGCCTCTTTACCGAAACACAGCGGCAATGGTTGGCCATTCAGACAACCGCTCAGGTATTATCCCAACCCCTGCTTATTTTGGATGAACAGGGCACCATTCTCATTGCCAATGACGCCGCTAATCAATTACTGGAAACATACATGGCCCAACTGTTTGAAGGGATCAGCAGTGGTGTGGGCCATACCAGTGAACTCAGCATTGGCCAACGCACATACCTGACCACCGGTGAGCATCTGCCCGATGTCGGCACGATTGTGATTATGCAAGATATTACTTATGTTAAGCAGCTAGAGAAGGATCGGGCTGAGTTTATTAACGCCCTGTCTCATGACATGAAAAGCCCGTTGACCTCAATTATGGGGTGGGCACAACTGCTGCGGCAAATAGTCCCTCTGGAGGATCGGGGGAAACAATATCTGGAGAAAATGCTCGCGGCCGCCAACCGAATGCTCGACATGATTGGGGAAATGTTAGAGAGCGCCACCGGGGATGAAGGGTTGCAAATTCTCAAAAAACCATGTGATCTGGAACAGGTTATCCACCGCACCATGGGGGACATTGAAGGGGCCGCTCTGCATAAAAACATTGAAATTATTTATCAACAAAGTGGGCAACCTTACCAAATTTTGGCCGATGAAAACCGCCTTTATCACATGATCCTCAACCTGGTGGACAATGCCATCAAATATTCCCCAAACGGGGGGAAAGTGTATATCCGCACTCATTTTGGTGTGGACACCCTCTCTTTACAGGTCCAGGATGAAGGACCTGGCATTCCCGAAGCAGAACTGTCCCGCATTTTTGCCAAATATTACCGCTCTGCCCACACGGACGGGCAGCCAGGTGTCGGTTTGGGGCTGTCTGTTGTTCAAGCTATTGTTGAAGCCCATGAGGGACGCATTACTGCCAGCAATTACCCTAAAGGGGGAGCGCGGTTTACTGTTACCTTGCCTGGCACATTACGCTTGCCTGATAACCCAGGCTGAGAAAGGGTGGCCCACTATCTATCCATCCTAATAATAAACTGGAGTCTAGCGTTTTTGATCTGACCAGTGGTTATTAGTGTATTAGTATATTGGTTACTGCCGCTTGTGAGATCAATTTTCGCCAGAATCTAGTAACAAAGCAAAAGGGCACGTGGAGATTAGAAAATCTCCACGTGCCCTTTTGGTTATTGCTTATACCCACCTCCAGGCACATCAGGCTTTAAGCCTGATTTTTCCCTGCCTATGAAGGATCGGCTGTGAATGGCTCAGGGGTAAAGGTAGGTTGAGGAACAAAATAACGTGGGTCTACATCAGGCTGACGTGGGGCGCGGCCGCGCCACCCACCCAGGTCAGAGAACCCATCCAGCCTGGCCGATTGCATCCAGTTACTTAGCATTTCCTGCTTTTGCTGCTCAATATTACTCTCTGGCAGAAAGCGCATTTCGCGGCCGCTTAACTGCACCAGGTAATAACGTGTCACCCCATCAGTTCCCGTATAGGGCAAAATATCACTGCTTTGCCCCACCGCTAAACTATCTACAATAGTATTTGTGTTGGTGATCCCCAAACTCAGGTTCAGGCTATCCTGATTACGCCAGACAAATTCCGTCGCCGCCGCCGTACTCCCTGGCCTATCATCAGTCCCACCACCCGTTTCATCCTGGGCGGCGGGAGGAGCGGCTAACCGTTCAGACCGCACCGTGTTCCACACTGTAAGATAATCAGCGGCCGCAATTTGAGCCTGGGCCTCAACCGCTTCCGCTTCTGTTTCAAAAGAAAGGACAAACAGGCTAAATTGCAGCTCTTCCCGCCTGATTTCATCGGCCTTCTCTTCGGCCAACGCTTCCAGAAGTCGTTCCCGGTACAACTGCTGTTCGGTCACATAACGGAAAATCGTTTGGTCAACCCGTTTTTCCCGGTAAGAAGCCAACTCTTCCGCATAGGCTTCTTCAAACGCCTGCAAAGAGACAGGGGTAGCCGTTGGGAACGGGGTGCTGGTTGGCCCAACGGTGGGGGTGAGGGTTGGTTCGAGAGTGAGTAACACTGTAATCCCCTCTGTAGCCGTAGTAGGAATAGGGGTCAGGGATGGCGTCGGCACCGGGGTATTGGTACCGGTGGGCAAAGGGGTAGGTAGTCCACCCTCAAAATAGTTGTAGCGCTCACCAAGCCGCTTATCCACATCAGCGGACGTAACCACAATGCCACGCCGCTGGGCTTCCTGGCGAATCAAAATTTCGTCAATCATCTGGTTGAGGACCTGCTCGCCAAAAACTTCTGTATCCTGCAAAATGGCAAACTGTTGGGATAACTGCTGCCCAAAGATGGTTTGCGCCTGCCCAATATCCCCATTAAAGAAGGTATTAACTGCATTATCAACGCCGATGAGGATTTGTGCTCGCTCAAAACGAACGCGTTTTTGCCAATCCGCCAGGGTAATGGCCTCATCGCCAACCTGAACAATGGGCTGACGCGGCCGCACTACAAACTCGATCACCAATGCGGTCAATAAGATCACCCCTACCAGGGCAGCTACACCCATCACAGCCAACTTAATCTGGCGGGTTTGCTCCGCCACTTTTCGCTGGCGCAAATATTCTTTTCGCGAGAGCCGTTCATCTACAACGACTTCTGGCTTTGCTTTTTTAGCCATAAACAACCTGTTTATCCCAGGGAACAGTAAACTAATGACCAGCAGGCAGGGGAAATAAAACCGTCCCCTTCCGGTCATTCGTTGACTCCTCACCCATTATTCTTCAACAAAAGGTAAGAGGGCTAGATGGCGTGCCCGTTTAATGGCTACGGCTACCCCTCGCTGATGACGCGCACAAGTCCCGGTCTGGCGACGGGGTTTAATCTGTCCGTGATCACTGATAAAGCGGCGCAGATATTCGTGATCTTTGTAATCTATAAATTTAATTTTGTCGGCACAAAAGGAGCAGATACGAGGGCGGCGACGATACCGGCGCTGTCCCCCATCCATATCCATCATATCATTATTGGCTGGCCCCCGGCCACCCCCCCGGTTCCCCTGCCAACCCCCACGACGACCATCATAATCACTCATGTTCTTTCTCCGGTAATAGCTGTAGTTTTTACGCTTAATGGTTTTAGATGGACGATTGCGGCCGCACTGGACACAATCAGGCAAAACCAAAAATCTTCTTCATAAAAACTACCCTAACTTAAAATTCAAACCTTAAAATCAGGAACTAAAGCCAACACCTCATGGGCGACGACTTCCGTCCGAAAATGTTTTTTGCCGCTTTCATCTTCCCAACTGCGAGTTTGCAACCGGCCTTCTACATACAGCAGGCACTGCGATTCAAGTTGGTGACAAAATTCAGCCAGGTTATTCCAGGCCACGATGTTGAACCAATCAATCTCATAATGTTGCTTTCCTTCGGCAGAGAGCCACTCTCGTGGTACGGCCAAAGCAAAAGAAGAAACAACGCGGCCGCCGGGGGTGTGGCGCATTTCGACCACCCCATCCAGCTGCCCTATGAGCATGACTTTGTTCAAACCTCTGGACATGGAAACTCCTCAGCCAGGGAGACAAAGCAGGAGATTACTCGTCTTTCCGTATAAACAAGTAGCGCAAAATGTCTTCCGTGAAGCGGGCATTCTGTTCAATCCCTTTGACTTTGGCGGGATCAAGGTTCGCTTCATAGAAAAGATAATACCCTTCTTTATGGCGGTTGATTTCGTAAGCTAATTGACGCTGCCCCCAATGTTTGGCCTTGAGACTCTCTTCGGCCCCATCGGTGGCATCTTTGAGCCAGCCGGTAACACGCTCAATAAGTTGAGCGCGTTCAGCATCCTCTAAAGTAGGTTGAAGAATAAAGGTAACTTCGTATTCACGCACGGTTTGGATGACCTCCTTTCCACGGTATATCCTCAATATTGAGTGGCTGTCCTTACTGCCCAGGTCTGGCGACAGTGGTTTAAGGACGGAAAGCAGTGCCTTAATCGGTATTCTGCTGTATAACGACTGAGGAGTTTATCACATATCCGATTTTGCACAAGTATCGGCTTTTGTTACTATTCTCAACATCATTAGCCCGATCACTGTTGGTTATTCTATGGGGATGCCAAATGTGATATTGCGTGGGGAGTTGAACTTGAAGCAAACACGAAACATTATTTGGGTGGGGTCTTTCTTAATTTTAGCGGCGCTGTTGTGGCTGACGCGGCCGCACCCCTCTTCCCCACTCGCTCCTTCTCTAACTGAGGCACAGGGCCAAACCCGCCTGGTGCTGGCTTTTTATTATGCCTGGTTCAGCCCGAACAGCTTTGGCCCTGGCAAAACCCCATTCAACCCACCCCAACCGTATTTTTCTACAGACGCCTCAGTGATTCAGCGGCATGTGAGTGAAGCACAGGGAGCTGGCATTGATGGGTTTGTGCAAAGCTGGTATGGCCCTGGCAGTGGCAACCAGACGGAAGGGAATTTTCAAACGTTGTTAAACATCGCGGCCGCGTCTGGGTTTCGTGCCGCTGTTGATTTTGAGGTGGGCAGCCCTTATTTCGCTAACAATCAGGATCGTATTGCTGCTTTACAAACGCTGCTTTCTACCCATGCCAATCACGGCGCCTATTTGCGTGTGGATGGCAAACCGGTCATCTTCTTTTGGGCTAACTGGCTTCTTTCGGTTAATGATTGGCGGACCATTCGGGATACTGTAGACCCGAATTACACCTCTATCTGGATTGCTGAAGGGGCCGGGTTAGAGTATCTGGCAGTCTTTGATGGGCTGCATTTGTATAACACAGCCTGGTCGGCCAACCCGGCCGGCACGGCAGCCACCTGGGCAGGCAATACCCGAAACGCGGCCGCGACCTATGGCAGTTACAAATATTGGGTAGCAACGGCGATGCCCGGTTGGGATGATACGCTGCTTGGGCGAGGGAGTGCGGCATTTGTGCGGCCGCGTAATGATGGGGCCTATTACCAGACCAGTTTCAGCGGCGCGGCCGCATCTGCTCCAGATATGCTCATCATCACCAGCTACAACGAATGGCCCGAAGGGAGCAACATCGAACCCAGTGTTGAGTTTGGCAATTTCTATTTGGACCTGACCGCCCAGATGAGCAGCCAATACAAAGCAGGACAAATCCCTGCGGCCGCGCCCAATCCCAACATCCCTCCCGCCCTCACCGCCACCCCAGGGCCATCTCCTACCCCCCGCCCCACCGACACCCCCGGCCCTTCACCCACACCCAGCCATACCCCATCCCCATCCCCATCCACAACCCCCATTGCTTCCCCAACCCCCCAACCCAATGGCACCATCATCTATCTGGTTCAATCAGGGGACACGCTGCTCACCATTGCCAACCGGTTTAATCTAGACATTAACCGACTTTATGATCTCAATAACCTGGATGAAAGTGCCATTTTACAAATCGGCCAATCCATCATCTTGGGCAGTGCCGACGAATTCCGCTTTGCCGACATCATGGCCCAATTCCCTGGGGCCATTCTTAAAGCCAATGGCAATATTGTTCATCGAGTGCGCGAAGGGGACTCCCTGTTTGGTATCGCTACACGCTATAACCTCACGTTGGAGCAGCTGCTAGAATACAACAATTTAACTGAGACAGTCGTCTTGCGAATTGATCAGGAGCTAATCGTCGGCCAACTACCCCAACCAACCGATGTGGGCGGTTCTGTGGATCAGCCTGAACCATCCCCCACCGCTACCGAAATTCCCAGCCTGACCCCCACCTGGACCCCCTCGCCATCCCCTACCCTGCCCCCGCCCCCACCTACCAACACCCCCGTCCCCTTGCCGACCATCCCCACCCCTACCCCAGCCTTGATTGAGCAAGCCGTCAGCCGACCAGGGGCTGTCGTACCTGTTTTTGCCGGGATTGTGCTGCTCTTAGCAATGACTGGGGGGTTATTCCTCTACCTGGGGCGTTCCCGCTGAACTTATATCCGTCAACAGCAGATGAGGTTGAACGGCATAAAGAAAACGGGCGTAACCGATCTCGGCGGCATTTTTTACGAGTTCGACATTGACCCAGGCAATGACATCACCAAAGGGTCGGTCTGAGAAAGGCCAGCGGGTTCGCTGATGGGAACGCAATTCGTCAGCGGTCATCGGCTCAATGGCGGTTCGCCATTCATTCTGTAGCTGATTGAGCCATTCTCGTACACCATCAGCATGGCCCGGCCACAGCACCTGCTCACGGGTAAGAGTCCCATCACCAAAGGAGTGATTGAGAACCATAGACCACCAAAATCCAAGATGCCAGGTTAGCCAGGCGATGCCTGGCGGCCCAATATCATACTCCTCACGTTCCGGCCAATCAGCGTACCATCGGCCATCGGGATGTTGGTGTACATACAGCCCTTGCTGTGCCGGCCGCCACAAACATTCCTCGGTAGTGAGGCCGTCCAGGTGAAAGAGAGTGAGTTTCCACGCCGTTTCCAACTGCCGGATCAAGTAACTACGAGCTTCATCACTCATTGGCGGGTTAGTGACTTTCGACATAGCCTTGCTTCTGGTAATCTCGAAAACCAGCTTCAGTGAGCTGCGCCAACTCCTCGAAGAGGGCAGCATCCGGGGATGTGAAGTTAAAACAGGATTTGCCCTGCATACGCTTTTTCAATTCCGGGGAGATGGTTGCCAACAGTTCAGGGTTGAGATAAACCGGCATGAGATGATAGCTGACGTAATTCTTCTTAACTTGAACACCCCCAAACCAGAGTGGTTTTTTGTTCTTTGCTAAATGCCTGGTATTTAGAGATAGTTCATCATCCTTATCTACCTGACAATCAAGCCGGGATACGTAGGGCAGCATGATCTCCTTTAATAAGATAAAAAGCTGGGAACTATCTTTCATGTTCTATCCTTTATGGCTAAAGAATGGCTCAATTTTCAATTGGCTCGAGTGACTTATAAAAATTGCTTTACCAATTCACGCACCGATGGATTTGACCCTCCATAGCTGACGATCAGCAGCTCCAGGCCCCACTGCTGGTACAACTGTACCGCCCGGTTGAGGCTGTCCAGAATCCAGGCTGTCTTATTGCCAAACGCCCCGCCCCCAAGCAAAGTGAGGAAGACACGATTACGGCCACTCATCTGCCAGTTCAAGATGGCCGTACATAGGGTGGCTTCATAAGCAGCTTCCAGAACCAGGCGGGCAAATGGTTCCCATAAGGCTGGGGGATGGGGAGAATAAGCTATGGGCAGGGCGGAGCAGTAAATTTGGCTGACGTTGTGGCTGGCTTCCTGGCGTGTTACTTGTGTCTGCCACTGGATACCGACGCGGAGAAGCGGCCGCAGTTGGTCCAGATCACTCTCTGAGGCATTCCGCAGCCGTTCAGCTATTTCCACAAGACCATCATACGAAGCCAGGGCGTAACCGTTGCTCATTTGCCAGAGCCGGTTATCGTTATTGCCCAACACCTGGCCTAGATCAGCCAGGCAATCAATCTGGTTGTGCGCCGACTGGCCGATCTGCCCATTAACCTCAACAAAATAGTTGCGGTAAATGGTGCCGGCCCCGGCGGCCATGGCGCAAATCGGCCCCTGGGTCCGGTCATATTGGTAAATGCCCACCCCTTTCTCTGGCGTTACCTGGGGGTTGACCATTTCTAGCAGGTTAAATTGGGAAGCCACCTGGAACAGGCTGTTGGCATTACCTGGCTCACTGTGCAGATCAGCGACGTTGGCGACTTGTTCGCGGATGGTTAGTTTGCCCGGTATTGGCTCGACGAGGCGGACACGGCTTCGTAGTTCAGCCAGAGATGGGGTTTCCAGGCGGCCGCAGCGAAACTGTTTCTGGTTTACCAGAGAGGTCAATCGTTCCCCCTCCAGGCGCAGATTTTCCCGGACGTAGGCTGGGGACTGTTCGGGAAATCCGACGAGCTGTTCAAACCAGGTCATGGTTGTCTCTCCATATTACTGTTCAAATAGGTTTCCCAACCCGCAACTCCCAGGCATCTTCAAGCTGGCTGGAAAACCACAGTTCAACATATTTTAACCGCATTTCAGTTTGGTCTCCCCCGCCCGTCACCGTTGCATAAGAGTGATGAATCAGGCGCAGCCCTATGTCAGGTCGGGACAGCCGAATCTGTTGGTAAAGCCAGGTAATATCTCCCATATCTGTTGTTTTAGGACAAATGCAGACCAACAGCCCGTCATACCCAAGTTCCCCCAAAAGCAGCCGGGCCACCTGGTCATACCGGGGCTGGATGTCACGGAAAGCCAGAGGGCGGTGGATGCCACACCGCTGCGACAAGGGTGGCCCGAAAAAGAGAACCGCAAAATCCTGAAACTGGGCCAACGCCTGCCTGTCCATCACATCCCCTTGCACACACGGGATCCCTTTAGCCCGATTTCGGGCCACGATTTGCGGTTCAATGTCCAGCCCCAGAAAGCGGGAGCAGCCCAACTGCTCTGTATAGGCCTGCCACTGTCGGGAACAATCGCCACAACACAACTCCCCAATGCCGATGCTGCCGGTGGTTAATTCATGCAGCAGGGCTACCCGCTGTTGAATGGTTTGCCAGTTGGTGGTGGCCAGGGCGTGTTGACGCAAATCAGGCAGTTGGTAATTCATTTTTTGGGGGCTTCTCCGCTAATGAGTTGGCTAACCAGCCACCAGGGCCGTACTAAGGGCATCCAGCAAAGAGCGGCAGGGGATAAGTTCTAACCCATCTGGAGTTTTGTAGGTACGTTTGCCAGTGGTGCGGGGCACGATACACCGTTTGAACCCCAGCTTCACCGCCTCATTGAGGCGGGCTTCTAACTGGCTGACCGCCCGCAGCTCCCCGCTCAGGCCAATCTCGCCAATGAACCCCATATCGGCATGGGCCGGTTTGTCTTTGACACTACTGACTATAGCAATGGCGACGGCTAAATCGGCCGCTGGTTCATCTATTTGCAGACCACCAACCACATTGACAAATAAATCCCGGTTAGCCAGGGGCAGGTTTACTCGCCGTGATAAAACGGCGGATAACAAAAGCAGCCGGTTGTAATCAATGCCATTGGCGGTGCGGCGGGGGTTGGCAAAGGTGGTCGGGCTGGCCAGGGCTTGAATCTCAACCAAAAGCGGCCGCGTTCCTTCCATCGTCACGGCAATCGCCGAACCCGGCACATTCACCTGCCGCTCGGCCAAAAACGCCTCAGAGGGGTTCAACACTTCCAGCAGCCCCTTCTCCCCCATCTCAAACACCCCCACCTCACTGGTGGCCCCAAACCGGTTTTTAACACTCCGCAGCAGCCGGTAACGGTGAAATGGGTCTCCTTCCAGGTAAAGAACCGTATCCACGATATGTTCCAGCACTCGTGGCCCGGCGATGGCTCCTTCTTTGGTCACATGCCCCACCAGGAAAATAGTGATGCCGGCCGATTTGGCCACATCCTGAAAACGGCTGGCACATTCCCGCACCTGGGTTACGCTCCCGGCGGAAGATTCCCGCTGATCGTCATAGGTAGTCTGGATACTGTCAATGATGACCAGGTTGGGGTGAGTCGCTTCGATATGGGGCAAGATGGCATTGAGGTTGGTTTCGGTGAGCAAAAAGAGGTCATGGGCTTGCACGTCCATCCGGTCAGCCCGCATTTTGATTTGCCGGGCACTTTCTTCACCGGAGATGTAGAGCGTCACCCCATGCTCCTGAGCCATGAGGGCGGCCACTTGCAAGAGCAGGGTAGATTTGCCAATGCCCGGATCACCGCCCACTAGAACCAGGGAGCCGGGCACAACCCCACCCCCTAAGACGCGGGTGAACTCCACCAGGGGTAAGGTTTGTCGCTCTACCCCGTCGGTAGTGATGTCGGCCAGGCGTTGGGGAGTAGCGGCCGCGGCCGCACCCCGTCTCCCCCCTCCAACCGGTCCTGGATCCACTATCTGCTCCTGCATCGTACCAAACTCCCCACATCGGGGACATTTACCCATAAAGGCTGGGGTGATGCGGCCGCAGGCCGTACAAACATATTGCACTTTCGTCTTCGCCATGTTTACCTCAAGATATACCACATTTTCCAATCACCATCCTGACTGACTTGTAGCCTATTGTGACAATTATAGCCTATGTTATAATCGCTGCTGTGATTGATTGGGTTTCTTTACTATTTCATACGGCCTGGATTCTTGGATTCGCCATTATCCTGGCTGCCTTTAGTTATCACCACTGGCAGGCCAGACAACAAAAACTCCCCTGGCATCATATCCTTCGCGCTCCTACCTTCACCACCTTTGCCTGGATTGGTCTGGCTTTGATAGCTTTCGGCCTGGCCGGCCGCAGCCAGACAACCAGCGAAGCCATTATATGGGTAGTTTTTCTCTTAATTGCTCTATTCAACATTAGTAAACTCTGGCTGACCCGAAGGAGCCTTCATGGAAGTTAAACATTATTTAGCCCTGCTGCGACAATGGCTGTGGTTAGTCATTTTAAGCGCGATTATCGGCGGGGGGATTACCTATTTAGTCAGCAGCAACAGTCCCAAAGTATACAGTGCCAATTCCCGCCTCATCGTAGACACAGCCCCAGGAGCGACCGCCAGCCAGATTGACCTGGATCAACGGCTCATTACCACCTACTTGCAAGTCATCCGCTCCCGTCCTGTATTGAACGAGGTGTCGGAGCGGCTGGGGTATTCGGTGGGGGCTGGCCGCCTCTCTGTTTCCAGCCCTGAAGGCACCCAAATTATTGATATTACCGTTGAGGCAAACGACCCCCAGATGGCCGCTGATATTGCCAATACGGTAGGCCTGGTGTTCATTGAGCAAAACAATGAGCGGCAGGCCAGCCGGTATGCGGCCTCGATCTCCCGGTATGAAGCGTCGTTAGAACAACTGCGAGATGAGCGGGAGCAGGTGATGATCCAGATCAATGATATGGATGAGCCGCAAACCTCTGTCGAAGAAGCGGCCCTGGCCCGTTTACAAACGCAGCTGCGGGAGATTGAGGTGCAGCACAACCAAAATTTTAATGGGCTAGAAGCCCTGCGGATTTCCCAGGCCAGAGAGACAAATAAGATTGAGGTATTCCAGGAAGCCTTGCCTAATAACAATGCTATCCGGCCGCGGCCGCAAACCAACGCCACCCTGGCCGCCACCGTCGGGGCGTTACTGGCCTTGGGGATCATCTTCCTCATTGATTACCTGGACGACACCGTTAAGAACCCCGAACAAGTCGCCGAGACCACTGGCCTTTCCACCCTCGGGGCCATCGCCTTCATCAAAGGCAGCAGCCCCAATGACCGGCTCATCACCGTGCATACCCCCCGCGCTCCCGTTTCCGAAGCCTATCGCGTCTTGCGCACCAACCTCAACTTTGCCGCCGTAGACGGGGAGCTAAAATCACTCCTGGTCACCAGCTCATCCCCTTCTGAAGGCAAATCTACGACGACGGCCAACCTGGCCGTGGTGTTGGCCCAAACGGGCAAAAAGGTATGCATTGTAGATGCCGATTTGCGCCGTCCCATGCAGCATAAAATCTTCGCTACCGCCAACAATCATGGCCTCACTACCGCCCTGCTCGATGCCGCCACACCTGTATTTAACCATATCCAATCCAGCAAAATTTCTGGGCTGAGCGTAATGACCAGCGGGCCTATTCCCCCCAACCCAGCCGAGCTGCTTAACTCCCAACGTATGGCCAAGGTCTTGGAGGAATTGGGACAGCATTTTGAGATTATGATCTTTGACTCTCCACCTACACTCACCGTCGCCGATGCCTCTATCCTGGCTCCCCAGGTAGATGGGTGCGTGTTAGTGATCGAAGGGGGTAAAACTCGATTAGATGCCCTGATTGATGCCACCGAGAGATTAGAGAAAAGTGGGGCCCATTTGTTAGGCGTAGTCATGAATCAACTACGAACGGGTCGCACCGGTTATTATGATTATTATTATTACCGGTATTACTCGTACGATTACTCCAGCCGCCGTAATAACCGGCGCGGCTGGCGTTTGACGAGTTGGTTATCTGGTTTAGGTAAATAGGGATGAGCAGGGGGGACGGCAAGAAACTACAAGATCAGCGGGTTCTGGTCTGGTTGGGGCTGCTCTGGCTAGGGCTTGCGGCCGCGATCCTCATTAGCCAGCTCATCCGTACCCCCAAAATAGAGTTCACCTGGCAAACTGAATCGGAGTTCCAGACGGCTGGCTACTACGTCTATCGCAGCGATGCCCCAGATGGCCCGTACCAGCGGCTTAACGATACCCTCATCCAAACGGTCTCCGATGCCTTCACTGGGGGAAGTTACAGCTACATTGATACTGACATTGAAGTCAACAAAATATATTATTACCGGTTAGAAGAAGTGGAGTTAAGTGGGGTCACTACTTTTTATGACGCCGCCCCTGATGAACCCATCTCCGGGAGTTTCCGCCGCCTGGAATGGTGGGCCGTTGTCATCATTCCTCTAAGCTCCCTGGTTGGGGTCCTGCTTCTGAACCAGAGTTTACGCATAAAGAAAGAGTATGAATTTTGATACCCCCACCCCAATCCCTGGCCTCATCTGGCGCACGATGGATCAGGAAACGGTTCTCATCCAACCGCAGACGGGCCATTATGTGATTATTAATGAAGTTGGCAGTTATATCTGGCAGCAGATGAGTCAGGCTTATTCTGTAAAAGAGATTGAAAGGCTGTTGGTAGAAACTTATGGGATAACGATTGAGCAAGCGGCCGCAGATTTGCACACCTTTCTCATGGAGTTACAGAAAAAGGGGTTGATAAGGGATGAGAACTGAGGATTGAGTGACCCGCCCACCCACCTACTCGCCTACTTACCACTCGCCGCTCATCCCCATTCTTAACAGTATATTTAGAATTTCATGGCCGTAGCTTATGCAGGGAATTAAAAGGAATATACTTGGATACGTTATTTATCCCTTTGCTTGAGGTTCTTTATTATGATTCATCCCCAATGGCTTCGTCGCAGCAGCCTACTCCTGCTGTTAGCCCTGATCTGTCTGGCTCTCCAGACAACCCCAAAACCAACCCTGGCCGGTGAGTTGGATCCCCAAAAGGACGCGGCCGCCCTCCAACACCTTACCCTGAGCGATACCGGTCTCTCTTTCACCCTGCACACCCCCACTTTTAATATAGACAACACCGGCTGGCTCACCGCCGCCGGCCTCGATGCTCGCCCCAACCAGAGTGGTGTGCCTGATGTTCCTTTTTACTCCACCTATATTGCTCTACCCCCGGCGGCCGAGGTACAGTTGACGGTTAGCGCGGCCGCGCCTACCCACCATACCGTACCCACTTTACGCCCCATCCCGACTGGAACGCTGCCAGTTGAGCTTTTCCCCAGCCTCGCTAACAATCAGCTAGAAGAAGGATATGTTCTGGACGCGGCCGCCTACCAGCAAAACAGCGACATCCCCGGCGTCCTCTACACCCTCTCCGCGCCTATGTATCTGCGCGATATCCGGCTGGTGCGGCTAGACCTGTACCCTCTACAATACAACCCGGCCCAGGCCACCCTAAGCCATATCCCGGAACTAACCGTTGTGGCGACCTTCACTGGATCAGAATGGGCTGAGGCGCGGCCGGCCCCCAGCTACCAGGATAACCACCTCCGCATGGTTGAAAATTTGGTGTTAAATCCAACCCAGGCCCGGCAATGGCGTTCACTCCCCCGCGAGATGAACAGTAGCAGTACCCCCACCGCCTTACCCGTCGGCCAGACCGCTTACAAAATCACCGTCAGCCAGGACGGCATTCACGAAGTTAGCTACGCCGCCCTGGGCTTGAGCGGCAGCCACCCCCCGGCTTCCATCCAGATGCTCCACGATGGGCAATCCGTTGCCTTCACCTTCATTAACCGGGGGGGCAGTGCCAGCTTCGATCACCCAGATGATGCGGTGCGCTTTTACGGCTGGGCTTTTGATGGCTCCCGCCACGACCAGCAATATGTTAGCCACAATATCTTTTGGCTGTGGGTCGGTGGCACGGCCACCAACATCAGCAACACCGCCAGCGTCAACGGTCAGCCTGTCGCCCCATCCTTCCCGGAAAGCATCACCGCCGAACAAAACAACCGGTTCACCAGCACCTTCGTGCCCCAAGAGCTGTGGGCCTACAACGAACCAGATGCCTGGTATTGGGATTTATGGACCAAGAGCAGCGTCCCTGTGACTCGAACCTACAGCATCACCACCCCACACCCTGTCACCAGTGGCAGCAACATCACCTTTACCACCGAAATTTTGAGCCGGGGCAACTTCCCCCACCTGGTCAACAGTTACCTCAATTACGCTACCTACGGCAGCAGCCACCAGGGAACCCTTACCTGGAACAATACCCGCAACGTCAACATCGTAGGCACCGCCCCCGTTTCCGCCCTAAACAATGGCAGCAACCAGATCACCATTGGCACCCACGGTTCTGGCAGCTCCAGCCGTACCTATCTGCTCAACCGGCTGACCATTGATTACCAGCGGCAGTTCATTGCCGTCAACGATCAACTCATCTTCACCTACCCCACCGGTTCTCAGCAGTATAACATTCAAGGGTACAGCCAGAACAACCCGGCCAATGTTCTCGTCTGGAACATCACCAACCCATACCAGCCAATTACTGTAACTGGCACCATTATTAGCGGCAGCGGTCCTTACACTTACAGCTTTGGCAGTAGCAATCCTGTCCACAGCCGCTTTATTGCCACCACCACCGCCAACATTATCAACATTGCCCCGGCTGAGGTGAACAGCTATTTTGTCACCAATATTGACCCGGCCAGCGGGCAGGCGGAATGGCTGGCGGTTAGTTATGCGGACTTTTTGCCCGCCGCAAACCAATTAGCCAGCCATCGGCAAAACACCCTTTATGGGGGGTATCAGACCCATGTGGTGGATATTGCTCATATCATCAACCAGTATGGGTATGGGCTGAAAACCCCAACGGCTTTACACCGCTACCTGGCTCACGCCCTGGCCGATTGGACGATAGCCCCGAGTTATGTCCTGCTGGTAGGGGATGCGAGTGCGGATGCACGCGGCCGCTGGGTGGGAAATGGGGCACCAGCTTATTGGGACGCCAACCAAATTTCCTACATCAATACGGATATGTTAATCATTGATCGGTATCAGGGACTTATCCCGACCGATCATTCTTTTGTCTTGCTGGCTGGTAATGATATTTTGCCCGATATGGCGATTGGCCGGTTGGCCGTGCAGAGTAATGCTGAAGCGGTAACTGCGGTAAACAAAATCATCGCTTATGAACAAAATCATCTGGCTTATTTGACTAATCCAACCAGCTACCAATGGCTCGGCAATATCCTTTTTGCGGCCGATGAATTTGATCCCAGTGCCGGTGATTTCTGTTTTGAGAATGAGGTGACGGCCGGAATGATCCCCACTCCTTTCACGGTGACGGAGATGTGCCGGGGCAATGGGACCGGGCAATACCCCTCAGATGCTCTGATGCAGGCGGCCATGAAAACGGCCATCAATAATCAGGGTTTAAGCTTGCTGAACTATCGGGGACATGGCAGCATTGATAACTGGTCTGGAACACTTTTGACGACCACGACGCCTGATTTTTGGCAAAACCCAGGCAAACCAGTTGTCTCACTCAGCATGGACTGTCTGGACGCCCATTTTATTTTTCCTGGGTTTGAAGGGTTAGGGGAAACCATAGTAGGGCAGCCATTGGGGTCAACGGGGAACGTCGGCGCGGCCGCGCATTGGTCTTCCACCGGTTTAGGGCTTACCCACGAACACAACTACCTGGCTCGTGGCTTTTATGAAGGGTTATGGGATGTGGGGCTGACCGCCATTGGTGACGCTATCAACTACGGCAAACTCGTCTACTTCCAGACCAACCACCATTACTCCGAGATGTACTCCTTCACCTTACACGGTGATCCGGCTATGCAGCTGTTCCGGCCAGCCCTCAGCCTAAACAAAACCGCCCAACCTACCACCATTGAACCGGGAGATACCGTTGCCTTCAGCCTGACAGTCAGCAACAGTGGTTTATATCCATCTCAGCTTCAGGTAGTAGATAACTTACCAACCGGGTTAAGCTACATCACGCATACGGCTACTGTCAGCAGCAGTATCACCATCAATGGCAGCGAACTGACTTTTACCCTGGAGCCACCTTTGGGGCCGGGGGATAGTGCTACCATCACATTGACAACCATCTTAGACCCAGATTACACTGGACCCGGTGTGATTGTTAATCAAGCCACCGTCACCGGCACAGGGCTGGAAGGCGCGCCCGGCAATGAAACAGATACAGCCTCAGTGATTGTCCTTTTGCCCAACAATCCCGGTGGTCTTTATCTCCCATTGGTGGTTAAATCACCTTAAGTCATAAAATCGTATGAATAAACAGCGGTTCTTCTTCATTTTTCTTTGTCTGATCTTGGTCAGCAGCTTCACCCTGAAGCTGCTGCCGGCCGCCCAGGCCCGTGAGCCGCTCAATGTAGAGTTGATGTATTTCGAGGGCAGCGGCGTGGTCAATGGGGTACAGTTGGATTGGCGCACCGCTACCGAGTACAACACGGCCGCCTTCCGTATGCAGCGAGCCAATGGGGCTGCCGGACCCTTCACCAATATTGATGTATGGCAAAATGGGCAGATCATCTCTATCATCCCGCTGCAAAATCCTGGCTTTCCCGAAACGGGCGGTATCTATCAAGTATATGATTTAGACATTGTAACCGGGCAAACTTATTGGTATACCCTGGTGGAAATTGAGGAAAGCAGCCACGAAATCGCTCTGGAGACAATCGCCGTGGTGGCCGGGTTTGTCCCTTCACCTACCCCCACTGGGCAGGTCATTGGTGGGGGTGATACCCCCCCACCCACTTTGACGCCAACAGCGACGGGAACGGGTGGCGCGGCCGCATCGCTCACCCCGCTGCCCACAACACCCCCCAACAATAACCCAAACCCACCGGCGACCAATACGCCAACTGCCCCCATCAGTCAGCCAACAGTCAGCAGTGGCACAACGGCCAATACCGGTGGCATTAACAATCCCCCAGCTACAACTATCAGCAGCGGTGGTCAGCCTATTGCCCAAATTACCCCCACCAGCCCAGTCGGTTATCCCGGCAATAATGACGCGCCTACAACCGAATTGGCAAACCCCGCCCCGGTCAACAGCCAGATCGAAACACCAGATGCCGCTTATCCCACGGACCAACCATTAGAAAACTTTAGTACCCCCGATGAGAGTTTATACCCACTTGCCACCAACCAACCCGGGGATGAGGCTGCTGAGGGATACCAGGGAATCACCGATTTTGGCAGCCCTGGCGCCTCTGGCAGCAGTGAAACTTTACCCCTGCCTGGTCATCAATCGAATCTAACCAGCACGGCCACCCGCGGCCGCGTTGTCTTGTGGGTTGGGTTTATGGCCGGGCTGCTCATCTTTGCCGCCGGGGTATTTGGCACCATCCTGCTGTTTACCCGACAACGAAATGGCCCACGATGAGTTCACCCTTAGAACAGCTGCCGGCTTCTGACGCGGCCGCGTCACCCCCTGATCCCGCCCTCTCTTCCCCCAATCCCAAGACCCGCCTTCCCGTCATCCTGGCCGGATTGGGCCTCACTAGCGGCCTGCTCCTACTACTCATCACCGGCTGGCAGCTTTGGCGTGGGCTTCCCCCCCCCCCCCTGGCTGGGGATGTGAGCCAGGAAGCACTGGTTATCCACATCACTCAGGATGGATTTTATCGCCTCACCCTGGCTGATTTGCGAGCGGCCGGCCTCAACCTCAACCAGATCAGCCATGATATCCTGGAATTACAGCAGCAAGGAAGGCCCGTGCCTATCTTCATAGATAGGGACAGTCTCATTTTTTACGGCCTGGCCCCCACCAGCCTTTATACCAACCACCGCCCCTATATTTTGCGCCACCAACCCACCAACCAACCGCCAGCTGCCAGCCGCCAACTACCGAACACCAGCCAACCCCCGACTGCCCCATCCCTTATCAGCCAGACCACCCGCTGGGAAGAAAATCGGTATTATCTGGGGCAGGCCCGCGCCCACGGCCCCGATGAAAATTGGTTCTGGGAGACCATCCAGGTAGGGAGCAAGGTGGAAAAAACGATTATCCTGCCCCAAATTAGCGCGTCTCATCCCGCTACCCTCACCCTGGCCCTCTGGGGTTCCACCTATAATGATTTGGTTGACCTGGATCATGATCTGGATGTCCTCTTAAATGGGCAGCCAGTCGGGACACTGCGTTGGGATGGGCAAATTTTTTATACCGGAGCCCTGACTATTCCTCCTGCCCTGTTGCAATTTGGAGAAAACTATCTTTTGTTAGACAACAGCCAGCCAGGGGCCGCCCTTATAGACATCATGCATCTGAACTGGTTTGAGCTGACTTACCTGGCCGCACCGGTAGCGGTGCAGGATCAGCTGATCGGTACCCCCGTTTCTGAGACAATCGCTTTAGAGGGGTTTTCCGGCCAACCGCTTCTGTTTGACATCGCTGAACCACTCAACCCGGTGCAGCTGCTTGGCTGGGAAATGGACAGCGGCCGCATCCCCCTCACCCTTCCCCCAGACACCCACCTGGCCGCCATTGGCCCCAGCGGCTTCCTCACCCCGGCAGTCGTGCGCGGTTTACGCCTGAGTGATTGGGCCAACCCAACCAACCAGGCAGATTTGCTCATCATTACTACCGATGCCCTGGCTCCAGCCCTGCGGCCGCTCCAGGAAGCACGAGAAGCCCAGGGTATTCGCACGTCCATTGTGCCCATCGCCGAGATTTATGATGCGTTTGCCCATGGTGAGGTTGGCCCCGACGGTTTACGCTCTTTTTTCCAATATACCCATGAGCAGTGGTCCGGCCCCGCTCCCCGCTATGTTCTTCTGGTAGGAGATGTCAGCACCGATTTTCGCAACTACCTGGGCCAGTCGCCACAAAACATCATCCCCACCTACCTGATTCCGGTCACCTTTAGCGGGGAAACCGTTAGCGATACCCGGCTGGCAGATATTGATGGGGATGGGGTACCGGATATGGCTTTGGGGCGATGGCCGGTAGATACGCCAGGAGCAGTCACAGGTCTGATTCAACGTACATTGGCTTATGAACAAGGCTCCGCCAACCCGGTTTCTATTTTTGCCGCTGATGGCACCGAACCTCAATTCGCTTTGTTTGCCGATAATTTAATCCAGCAAAATGGCTTGCTAGAAGCGGATGTGGTGAAGTTGTATGGCCAGCCCGCGGCCGCATTGACCTCAGCCTGGAGTGAAGGGGCGTGGTTGGTGACATATAACGGGCACGGCAGCCTGGATATGTGGGGGAAGGAACAGGTACTGACGAGTGAGGCAGTAAGACGGATGCGGCCGCGTACCACCCCTCCCATCGTTCTCCAATTCACCTGCCTTACTGGCCTCTTCGCCCACCCCACCACCCCATCCATCTCCGAAATAATGCTCACCCAGGCCAACGGCCCCGTTCTCATTATCGCCGCCACCAGTTTGACCCTGCCCAACAACCAGGAACCGTTCGCCCACCATCTGCTTCAGGCATTACACAACCCGGCCAACCAACGGATGGGAGATGCTCTGCTAGAAGCACAAAACGCGCTCAACACCCCCCAGACCCCCTGGCTACAGGAAATTGTAGACACCTTTGGTCTGTTAGGAGACCCATCGGCCCGGTTGGTGCGGCCATAAGGGGAGATTGAGCGGTTGAAAGGCTAGAGATTGCTCACTGCCAATGCTTGACGCCGCCGATAAGCCGTTGTAAAACAGCCGCCACAATGATGGAAAGAGACGAACCCGTTCCTCAATTTTCAACGCCAGCGACGAGCCGGAGTTGGCCCTGGCTGCGAATGCTGTTAGGAGCTGGCCTTGGTATTTTTGTCCTCTGGTATGTTTCACGAGACATTGCCCTGGCCCAACTTAGTCAAACGGTAATGACCATTCGTCCGATCTATGTTTTAGCCAGCGGACTGTTGGTGGTGATCACTATTGTTGTGCGGGCGTGGCGATGGTATCTCACCTTTCAGCCACCGGGAATCATACCCCCGTTTCGGCCGTTGTTTTGGTCTTTAACCCTGGGCCAACTGCTCAATCTCATTTTACCTTTTCGCATGGGAGATGTAGGCCGTCTGGTGCAGTTGGAGCGATGGTGCCAGCCAGGCGCCAGCCGCACCTTAGGCACGATTGTGGTAGAGAAAGCGTTGGATATGGCCGCGCTGGGGGTACTGCTGCTGCTGGTTCTGCCTCTGGCAACCGCTTTTATGGGTGGATCACCGGTACTGATCGCGGCCGCGACCCTGCTCGCTCTCTTACTCCTCTATCTCATGGCCTATCAGGGAGAAGGATTGATTCGTCTGAGCTATTATTGGGAACGGCTGCTCCCAGCTAAAATAGCCGGGCGGCTGCACCATTGGTTAGTGACCGGGTTAGGGGGATTAGATGCGTTGCGTTACCAAAAAGCCAACCTGCGCCTGGTAGGGATGACCGGTCTGGTATCTGCCCTCTCCATCGCCATTCCCCTGGTGCTGTTTCCTGCCTTAGAGCTGCCCTTAGGGTTAGGGGAAGCCATTTTGCTCCATGTGATTCTGACCTTTGGCTCCGTACCGGCTTCCACACCGCTCAATATGGGAGTGTTTGAAGGGATTACCGTGCTGCTGCTCAAACAGTTTGGGATCACCGACGACGCGGCCGCGCTCACCTATGCTATCCTCTGGCACCTGGCCCTGCTCATTCCCCAAATTATCTTAGGCAGCCTGGCGGCCGCCTTCCGACCAATAGGAATCATGAAGGATGAAAGCTAAATTATGAAAAACATCCTTCATCCTTCATAATTCAACCTTCATAATTCTTATCATGTATTCCGTCATTATTCCCGCCTACAACGCCGAGCAAACCATCACGACCTGCATCCACGCTTTGCAAAACCAGACGGTTCCCCGTCAGCAGGTTGAAATTATCGTGGTGGACGATGCCTCAACTGATAACACCGTAGCCTGTGCCCACCAGGCTGGGGCACGGGTGCTGACACCAGGTAAATTAGGCAAGTCAGGAGTACGAAATGTTGGCGCGGAAGCTGCTCAGGGGGAGATTATCCTCTTTACCGACTCTGATTGTGAACCCCGCCCCGACTGGGTAGAGCAAATGGTACAACCCTTTGCCAATGATCCTGATGTGGTCGGGGTGAAAGGGGCTTATTTGTGTAAGCAAAAAGAGTTAGTCGCTCGCTTCACGCAAGTAGAAGTGGAAGAGCGGTATGATCGAATGCGGCGAGAAACACAGATAAATTTTATTGATACGTATGCGGCCGCTTACCGGCGCGACATCTTCCTGGAAAACGGCGGCTTTGACCTCTCCCTGCCCGAAGTCGAAGATCAAGACCTCTCCTTCCGCCTGGCCGCCAAAGGGTACAAAATGATCTTCGCCCCTGATGCCCGCGTTTATCATCTGCACACCACCTCAGCCTGGCGATATTTCAAACGGAAATTCGCCATCGGTAAATGGAAAGCAATGCTCATGCACCGCCACCCAGAACGGCTGATCAGTGATTCCCGGACACCCCAACTGCTAAAGGTACAAATGGGGCTGACCTTGCTGCTTCCTTTTGTCCTGCTCGCCCCCTTGCTCTGGCAGCCGCTCCTCATCGGGGCCGGGGGGTGGCTGATCGCTTTTATACTCAGTTGCGTTCCATTTCTAGCGAAAACGGTGCAGCGAGACAGCACCGTTTTAATTATCGCCCTACCGCTTCTTTTTTTGCGGGCGGTGGCCCTGGCCTATAGTTATGGCTATGGTACAGTGGTGCTGCGGCCGCAGGCTCGCCAGCAAAAACCGATCCTCAGCGGCCATCATCGTCTGGCCAAACGGCTGCTAGACCTGGTTCTGGGTGGGGGACTGTTCATCCTCAGCCTACCCATCATCCTTCTCGTAGCTGTAGCCATTCGCCTCTCTGGCCCTGGCCCCATCTTTTTCCGTCAGCAGCGCATCGGCCAAAATGGCAAACCGTTTACCGTGTACAAATTTCGCTCCATGCGCCCCAACGCCGAAGCTGAGTTAGATCAACTGATCGATCTAGACAATCTGCCCGAACCAGTTTTTAAGATCAAAGATGATCCCCGTATTACCCCTTTAGGCCATTTCTTACGCCGCTGGAGCCTGGATGAAATTCCCCAATTTTGGAACGTACTCAAAGGGGATATGAGCCTGGTAGGGCCGCGGCCAGAAGAAGCCCGCATCGTGGCCCGGTATAATGATTGGCAGAGGCGGCGGCTCTCGGTACGGCCAGGCATTACTGGCCCTATGCAAATCAACGGCCGGGGTGAACTCCCCCTCAATGAGCGGGTACGCCTGGAGTTAGATTATATTGAACATTACACCCTGCTCACAGATTGCCAAATCTTGCTGAAAACTATCCCTGCGGTTATTAAAGGAACTGGAGCATGGTGAAGAAGTGCATAGCCATACGTGCTGCATTTAGTACCAACCCCCTGAATTCCTAAAGCCCTGTTCGTGTCATTCACGGCTATACTTCTCTATTTTCGTTATCTGGAGTCATTCCTATGAACCATCATCCTACATCTATCAACCCCCACCAGGGACAGCAGGTTATGATGACCGGCCAACCCCTTAACCAGGCGACCGCCGCCATGATTCTAGTACATGGCCGGGGAGCCACCGCCACCAGTATTTTAGAGCTGGCTGCTCATCTACCCCATCCAGAGATGGCCTATTTAGCCCCGCAAGCAGCCGGGTATACCTGGTATCCTTACAGCTTTCTCTACCCACTGGAACAAAATGAGCCTTATTTATCTTCCGCCTTACAACGGCTGGCTGATCTGGTGTCCGAAATCGAGGCAGCCAATATTCCAGTCGAGCGGCTTATTCTGGCTGGCTTTTCCCAAGGGGCCTGTCTGGCCAGCGAATTTGTGGCTCGTAACCCCAGACGGTATGGGGCCTTATTGGCTTTTAGCGGCGGTGTGATTGGACCACCCGGTACACCGCGCAATTATGCCGGTTCGCTGGCCGGCACTCCGGTCTTTTTAGGGTGCAGTGACATAGATTCCCACATCCCTAAAGAGCGGGTGCAGGAGACAGCCGCTGTATTAACCAGCCTGGGGGCCGCTGTAACCATGCGTCTTTACCCCGGCATGGATCACACCATCATTGCTGATGAACTGGTGGAAGCAAACAAAATAGTAGGGAAAATAGATCTCCTGAAATGACCGCGGCCGCGTGGTTGCCAATCTCCCCCCAACCCAGTTACTGGCTGTTTTGCTTGCTCACATCGCTGCATCCCCCCACTCCCGGCAACATAGACATTCCCCCTATTCTCCAGTATCATTAGCCTGATTCGTCCACCTTCAACAACAGGAGTTGTTTATGTCCCTTACTCCCCCCATCGCCACCGTGCGGCCGCACACCCTTCCCGCTCATGGTCATACCCGCATAGATAATTATTATTGGCTACGCGAAAAGGAAAACCCGGAAGTCATCGCCTACCTGGAAGCGGAAAACGAGTATACCAAAGCAATAATGAAGGATACCGAACCATTACAAGAAACCCTTTTCCAGGAGATGAAAGGGCGCATCCAGGAAACCGACCTCTCTGTACCGGTCAAAATGGGAGATTATTTCTACTACACCCGCACGGAAGAAGGAAAACAGTACAACATCCACTGCCGTAAACAAGGCAACCTGGAAAACGACGAACAGATCATCCTGGACATCAACGCCCTGGCCGGGGATTCCCCTTATTGTGCGGTTGGCGTTTTTGAACCCAGTCCCAATCACCAACTCCTGGCTTATTCGGTCGATCTGGCTGGCAATGAAACGTATACCATTTATGTCAAAGATTTACGCACCGGTCAAAATTTACCTGATGTCATCCCAGCCACTTATTACAGCCTGGCCTGGGCCAATGACAATGAAACGCTGTATTACACAGTATTGGATGAAGCCTTGCGGCCGCATCAACTCCGTCGCCACCGGTTAGGCAGTTCAATTCAGGATGATGTTGTTGTCTACCAGGAAGAGGATGCCCGCTTTTTTCTTGGCATCGGCAAAAGCAAAGATGAAACCTATTTGCTGATGAGCCTCAACAGTAAGGAAACAGACGAGGTGCAGTTTCTCGCCGCCGACAACCCTACCGACACTTTTCAACCCATCCACCCTCGTGAACAGGGAGTGGAATATGGGGCGGAACATCATCGCGGCCGCTTCTACATCTTCACCAACGCCGATGGGGCCAAAAACTTTAAGATTGTCACCGCTCCCGTGGACAACCCTGGTCGGGCCAACTGGACCGACCTGATGCCCTACGATGAGGCGATCAAAATTGACGGCCTGGAGATGTTCCGTGACCATATCGTCATCTACCAGCGGCAGGATGGGCTGCGCCAGATACGGGTTGGCGATCTGAACAGCGGCGACTACCACCTCATCCCATTCCCTGAACCCGTCTATACCGCCTGGGAGGGCGAAAACCCAGAGTTTGATACCCAGGTTTTGCGCTTTCATTACGCCTCCCTCATCACCCCCCAATCTATCTATGATTACCACATGGTGACCCAAGAGCGTACTCTCAGAAAACAGCAGCCAGTGTTAGGGGGGTATGAGCCAGAGCAATACCTTTCGGAACGAGTGTGGGCAGTAGCTGAGGATGGCACCCGAGTGCCTATCTCATTGGTGTATAAAAAAGGGGCCAGGGATGGCGGCCGCGCTCCCCTCTTGCTCTATGGGTATGGCTCTTACGGTCACTCCATTGACCCCAACTTCTCTTCCAACCGGCTCAGCCTACTCGACCGGGGATTCATTTACGCCATCGCCCACATCCGGGGCGGTGGGGAGATGGGCCGCCTCTGGTATGAAAACGGCAAATATTTACACAAACGGAACAGCTTTACCGACTTCATCGCCTGCGCCGAACATCTTATCAGCGAGGAGTACACCACCCCCCAACAGCTAATGGCCATGGGGGGCAGTGCCGGGGGGCTGCTTATGGGAGCTATCGCCACCATGCGCCCCGACCTGTTCCAGGGGGTCATCGCCCATGTTCCTTTTGTAGATGTCGTCACCACCATGAGCGACCCCACCATCCCCCTGACAGTGACCGAATATGAAGAGTGGGGCAACCCGGATGATGAAACTTATTACCGGTATATGCTCTCCTACTCCCCTTACGACATGGTGACAGCCCAACCGTATCCAAACTTATTGGTCACGGCCGGCCTCAATGATCCCAGGGTACAATATTGGGAACCCGCCAAATGGGTGGCCAAACTCCGGGTGACCAAAACGGATGATAACCTTCTCCTGCTCCGTACCAACATGGGGGCTGGACACGGCGGGGCATCCGGCCGCTACGATTACCTGCGCGAAATAGCCGAAGAGTATGTTTTCTTCCTGGAGGTGTTGGGACTCACAGACGCGGCCGCAAAAAAGGATTAACCATGATAGAAACTACTTTTTCCATTCGTGTACCAAACAGTCTGTTGCAATATGGCTATACCCAAGAAAAGGTTCAGCGACGGGTGTTGGAATGGATGATTTTGTCCCTGTATCAGGAAGAAAGAATATCGTCCGGTAAAGCCGCTCATCTCTTGGGAATTAACCGTCTGGAGTTTATCCAACTTCTTCAGGACAAAGGTTTTGCCTATATTGATTATAGCGAGGCTGAATTAGCTCAAGAATTTGCCGCGGCTGAAATGTTGGCGGCTAGCAAAAAAGTATGATCGTTGTCTCAAACGCAACCCCGCCTGTGGCTATGGCTAAGTTGAATCGGTTCAACTTACTCCAAGACCTATTTAAGGAAATCTCCATTTCCCAGGCTGTATACAATGAAACGATAAAAGCTGGACGTAACACAGGTGGAGCAAGAAAAGCAGTACAAACAGCTACCTGGGTAAGACGAGTGAATGTCCGCGATCTCCTCGCCATTGACCTTCTGTAAGATGAATTAGATCGAGGTGAGGCTGAAACGATTGTATTGGCCCGCGAAATCAAGGCAGATTGGGTTCTAATGGATGAGAAGAAAGGCCGACGAAAATTGACCCAATTAAAGGTACCACATGTTGGTACCGTGGATCTTTTGCTGTGGGCCAAAAAGGAAGGCTTGATTTCCCAACTACGCCCTGAGTTAGAATTATTGCGGCAAAAAGGATTTAGCCTGAGCCAGCCCGTGATGCAAATGGTTCTGCGACAAGCAGGAGAAGCATAATTTCTATTTTGGGCCTTTGTGATCAGTTGCTTTTCGAGTTGCAAAAGTTCCCCTGAGTTCCCACGAGTTTATATGCACCGCTCCTTCGGACAAATCTACGCTGGCAAAACTGTTCTCGTCACCGGGCACACGGGATTTAAAGGTACCTGGCTGGCCCACTGGCTGCACGTGTTGGGGGCAAGGGTGGTAGGCTTTAGCCTGGAACCACCCACTGCCCCCAGTATGTTTGCCCTGACGGGGATAGGGAAGCAGATTGAAGATGAAAGAGGGGATGTGCAGGACGCGGCCGCGCTCCGCACCCTCATCGCCACCCATCAGCCCCAGGTCATCTTCCACCTGGCCGCCCAGCCCCTCGTCATCCCCGGCTACGAAGACCCCCTGACCACCTTCAACACCAACACCACCGGCACCATCCACCTGCTCGACGCCATCCGACACTCACGCCTCACTCCTCAGCACTCAGCCTTGTCTGTGGTCTGCATCACCACCGACAAAGTATACGAAAACCAGGAGATGCCCTGGGGCTACCGGGAAAATGACCGGCTGGGGGGGGCTGACCCTTACAGTGCCAGCAAAGCCATGGCCGAACTGGCCATCACCTCCTACCGCCAAAGCTACTTCCATCCCGATAAATACACGCACCACAAGGTAGCCATCGCCTCAACACGGGCCGGCAACGTCATCGGTGGGGGAGATTTTGCCCCCTACCGATTACTGCCAGATTGCATGAAAGCTCTCATGGCCGGGGAGCCATTGGGGTTACGCAACCCCGAGGCCACTCGCCCCTGGCAGCATGTTTTGGAACCGTTATCCGGTTATCTCTGGCTAGGGGCACAACTTTTCACTAATGGCCCCCGCTTTGCCGAAGCCTGGAACTTTGGCCCCCAGGAACGGCGAGGCATTTCTACCCGTCAAATCGTAGAAAAAGTCATTGAACTCTGGGGCAGCGGGGCCTGGGAGCATCTGGAACCAGATGTTATCTGGAAAGAGACCCATTGGCTGGCAATGAACTGGGACAAAGCTGCCCGTCTACTGGGCTGGCAGCCCGTTTATACCTGGGAGCAGGCATTGGCCGAGACGGTGTCCTGGTTCAAAGCATATCAACAAGGGGATGACCTGTACCAGGTTACTGTAGAACAGATAAAACGATATACGGCTTGCGGCCGCGACCTCCACCTATCCTGGGCAAATTGATGCCATATAGTAACTACTAACCCTCTCTGGTGATATAACCTTCCGAAGGTTTCGTTGCCAATGATCCCCAGTGGGGAAAACCTTCGGAAGGCTTAGTAGTTACGCCATATAAACAATTACTTCTGCCACGAATTTCACGCATTGACACGAATTTTTCTGACTTTCGGCTAATTCGTGAAATTCGTGGCCAGGATTTTTATGCTAGGCTGTCCCGGCCAAAGATTATAAGGGGTGAATGATGAGATTCCGCCTCTTTCATCCTTCATCCTTCTGGAGAACTCTATGTCAGACCCACTTTACTTCACCAAAGAACACGACATGTTCCGCGAAATGGTGCGGAAATTTGTGCAGAGCGAAATCAACCCTTATGTTGAAGAATGGGAAGCCGAACGCATCTTCCCAGCCCACCAGCTTTTTAAGAAAATGGGGGATTTAGGGCTGTTAGGATTATCTTACCCTGAAGAATATGGAGGGGGCGGAGCCGATTACTGGTACAACACCATCCTCATGGAAGAACTCGGCCAGGCCAACTGCGCCGGGGTACCTATGGGCATCGCCGTCCACTCCGATATGGCAACCCCAGCCCTGGTAGATCATGGCTCCCACGAACTTAAAGAGCAGTTCCTCGTCCCGGCCATCAAAGGGGAGTGTGTCTTCTCCATTGCCGTCAGCGAACCAGGGGCCGGCTCAGATGTGGCCGGTATCAGCACCCGCGCCGTGCGTGATGGGGATGATTATGTGATCAATGGCAGCAAAATGTGGATCACCAATGGCACCCAGGCCGACTACATCACCCTGCTGACCCGCACCGATAACCGAAACTACGGCTTTACCGGCATGTCCCTCATTATCGTCCCTACCAGTACCCCAGGGTTCAGCGTCAGCAAAAAGTTGGAAAAGTTAGGCAACCACAGCAGCGACACCGGCATTCTCTCCTTTGATGGAGTCCGTGTCCCCCAAACTAATCGCATTGGGGCTGAGGGAATGGGGTTTATGCTGCAAATGCAGCAGTTTCAGAAAGAGCGGCTGGTGGCCTGCCTGATGGGCACAGCCGGCATGGAAAAAATCGTGCGGATGACCATTGATTACTGCCGCCAGCGTAAAACCTTTGGCATTCCCCTCATTGATAATCAATGGATCCATTTTAAGCTCTCCGAACTGCTGACAGAAATTGAGCTGATGAAACATCTCAATTATTACTGTGTACGTAAACTAATCGCCGGGCAGGATATGACCCGCGAAGTTTCGATGGGCAAACTCAAGGCCGGCCGCCTGGCCCGTGAAGTGGCCGATACCTGTCTTCAGTTTCATGGGGGAATGGGGTATGTTGAAGAGTACCCCATGGCCCGCTACTTCCGGGATGCCCGCCTGCTCTCCATTGGCGGCGGGGCAGATGAGATTATGCTGGGGATTATCGCCAAATATGAGGGGATTTTGCCTTCAAGGCGGCGGGAGTAGAGGGGAGATTACGAGATAAAGATTGAGAGATTGTTTGTTAAAGAATCGTATCACCATGACTGAATACCAAACTTTACACATAGAACGATCTGGCAGTGTGGTACAGGTATACCTGAACCGCCCGGAAAGTCGCAATGCTATGAACCGGCAGATGGTACAGGAGTTGTTGGCCTTTTTCCAACATATCCAGCCAGACCGCTCCGTGCGGGCGGTGCTGTTGGGGGCCACTGGGCCGACCTTTTGCGCCGGGGGGGATATTAAGGAGCTGCGAGAGGAATTAACAGCTTCCCCAGAAGCTCAACTGGCCCAGGCGGAGATGTTTGAACAGATGCTCCAGGCGGTGAATGAGGCTCCCCAGGTCGTCATCGCTCGCATCCAGGGAGATGTGATGGGAGGGGGCGTGGGGTTGATTTGTGTGGCAGATATGGCAGTCGCGGCCGCACAGGTTAAAATAGGTCTCTCAGAAGTTCGGCTGGGGTTGGTACCGGCCCTCATCTCTCCCTATGTCGTGGCTCGTATTGGCCTGGCCAGGGCACGGGAATGGATGCTGCGAGGGGCGCGGTTATCGGCTGAGGCTGCGGCCGCGGCCCACCTCATTACCGCCACCTGCCCTGCTGACCAACTGGATCAGCAGGTTGCGGCTTTGCTTAACGATGTACTCCAGGCTCCGGCCACTGCCCTGGCCGCCAGCAAGGCTCTGCTGCGTGAGATTACGGCCAAACCCGCGGCCGCAACCGTCGCTTACCGGGCCAACCTGCTCAACCAGCTTCGCGCCAGCCCTGATGGGCAAGAAGGCATGATGGCCTTCATCCAAAAACGGCCAGCCAGTTGGGTACAAGAGTGGGTAAGCACAGGAAATAGTGACCAGTGAACAGCTAACCAGAGATCGTTCATCCTTCATAATTCATAATTCATCCTTCAACCTACAGGAGATCACCATGAGAGACGTTCGCATCATACGCTCTTTTATCGCCCCGGATTCATTGGCCGAAATCATCAATGACGAATATTTATTCGACTCCCCGGTGGCTTGCAAGCTGTTCAGCAAACTGCTCCGCACCCAGGACAATGACCATTACCAGGTCAAAACAGACAGCCAGAAATATGTGGCTCGCATTTACCAGCCTGGGGCGCGGCTGCTGCGTGAGGAATCTGATTATCTCTTTGAACTGGATTGGCTCACCTTCCTGCGGGATAAAGGGTGCCCCGTCGCCTTCCCTATCCGGCGCAAAGATGGCGGGTATCTGGGCAAATTAAACGCCCCCGAAGGGCTGCGCTATTACGCCCTGTTCAGCTTTGCCCCCGGCGAACCGATGTCTATCCATGATATCGATCAGCTGTTCAGGGTTGGCGAAAAGATGGCCCGCATTCACGTCGCTTCCAATGAGTACAAGAGTATTCATGGACGACAGCAAGCCGATCTGGCGTTTCTAGCCGACCGCCCTCTGGAAAAGATGAAGCTGTTTTGGGATAAAAATGATTTTGAAGACCTGGAGTTCCTGGTCGCTTCCGCCGAAGAGGCCCGTGATGAAATCCAGGAGCTAATCGGCCACCAGAAAGATACGGATGCCTGGGGGGTCATTGGCGGCGATTTTCATAACACCAATGTCCATTTTGACGCCAATGGCAACCTGACTTTCTTCAACTTTGATCTCTGCTCTTATGGCTGGCGGGCGTATGATATTGCCACCTTCCTGGCTAATACCAATCTGCTCCACGAACCGGTGCAATATTCGGAAGCGTTTTTTGCCGGTTATTACTCGGTGCGGCCGCTCACTGAAGCCGAACACCAATCGTTGCAGCCCTTTATGACCCTGCGCCGCATCTGGCTGATGGGATCCTTCGCCGTCAAAGATGGGGCGGCGGGGTATACGTTTATGGCCCAGATTTAGGCGATTACAACTCAACTTCTTGTCCAGAAAACAAGAACTGATCCACAGATGCCCCAGATTTTCACAGATGGCTTAAAAATCTGTGTGTATCTGTGACATCTGTGGGTAAATCTTTTCTGGCTTGTCCAGGTTAGGGAGAGTGGAGACTGGGAGACAAGGGAACGTGAGTATCACCCATTCGCTCACTGCTCACGACAATTATGGACCAACAATTTCTCGAAATCGGACGAGTGAAGGCGATTTATCGGTACCCGGTGAAATCTATGCGGGGAGAGTCGTTAGCCGAGGCAGGGCTGGGGTGGTATGGCCTGGATGGGGATCGCCGCTTTGCCTTTATCCGGGGAGATCAGGTCAACTCTGGTTTTCCCTGGCTAACAGGGCGGCAAATCCCAGAAATGATCCAATACCGTGCCCGCTTCACCGACCCATCTGATTTACTCAACTCTGGAGTTGAGGTCGTGACCCCTCGCGGCCGCGTCCTGGCTGTTGACTCAAGGGAACTGTTACAAGAGCTAACTTACGGTTACGGCCGCGAAGTTCAGTTCCTCAAACTCAAACGGGGATTATTCGACAGCCTGCCCCTTTCCCTCATGAGTACCGCCACCGCCGACGCCCTGAGCCAGGCCACCGGGCAGCCAGTAGATGTACGCCGCTTCCGGCAAAATATCATCCTGGAAACCTTTTCCGGGCAGCCCTTTGCCGAAGAAGGGTGGCTCGATGGGGTCTTAACCTTCGGCGGCCGACCCGATGCTCCCCGCATTCGGCTCAATCGGCGCATTGAACGGTGTACTATGATCACCCTGGACCCGGACAACAGCCAAAAGCGGCCGGACCTGTTGCGCCACATCGCCCAGACCCGTGCCAACTGCATTGGCATCCACGCCACCCCCGAACGGCTGGGAACCCTTCGCGTCGGTGATACGGTGAAATTGTGGCTATAACCAGGCTATTAATTGCCAATCGTGGCGAGGTAGCTTGCCGGATTATACGGACCTGCCACGAGTTGGGCATCCGCACGGTGGCGGTTTACTCTGATGCGGATGCAGCGGCGCAGCATGTACAATTGGCCGATGAAGCTGTGCGTATTGGCCCCGCCCCGGTGACGGAATCGTATCTTAACATTGAAGCAATTATCGCGGCCGCGGCCCGCACCCACACCGACGCCATCCATCCCGGTTTCGGTTTCCTGGCCGAAAACCCGGCTTTTGCCCGTGCCTGCGCTGAGGCTGGTCTCATCTTCATCGGTCCATCCCCAGAGGCGATAGAGGCCATGGGCAACAAACGGGCAGCCAAAGAGCGGCTGGCCCAGGTGGGTATACCGGTCATCCCAGGATATGGCGGCCGCGACCAGAGCGATGAGCGGTTCCAGGCCGAAGCAGAACAGATCGGCTACCCGGTTATGGTCAAGGCGGCGGATGGGGGCGGGGGCAAAGGGATGCGCCGGGTAGAGAGTGCTGACGCCCTGGCCGAAGCGTTGGCCTCAGCCCGGCGGGAGAGTCTGGCTGCTTTTGGTTCGGCAGAGTTGATCCTGGAGAAAGCGTTGACGCGGCCGCGCCACATCGAATTCCAGATCATCGGCGACACTCAGGGGGAGATCATCCACCTGGGGGAGCGGGAATGTTCGGTGCAGCGGCGCCACCAGAAGGTCATTGAGGAAACCCCTTCCCTGGCCCTGACCCCAGAACTGAGAGCAGCCATGGGCGTGGCCGCCATCCGGGTAGGGCAAACCATCCACTATGTCAACGCCGGTACCGTGGAGTTCCTGCTGGACAGCGAGAGCCAGTTTTATTTTTTGGAGATGAACACCCGGCTGCAAGTGGAACACCCCATCACCGAAATGGTCACGGGCATTGATTTGGTGGCCTGGCAAATTGCCATCGCTGAGGGGCAGCGGCTGCCCCTGCGTCAAGAGCAGATACAATGGCAGGGGCACGCTATCGAGGCCCGGCTATATGCGGAAAATCCGGCCAACCAATTTTTGCCCACGACGGGAGAAGTACTGTTATGGCAAACGGCTATCGGTAACGGCCTACGGGTAGACAGCGGTGTTCAGACTGGAGACACCATTTCTATCTATTATGACCCAATGCTGGCCAAACTAATCGCCCATGCCGCTGACCGACCCACAGCTATCCGCAAGCTGTCCCGGCTGATAGAAAACAGTGCTTTGTTGGGGGTAGAGCATAATTTACCCTATTTGCAGGCGGTATTGACCCATCCAGCTCACCTGGCTGGGACCTTACACACTGATTTCCTGGATGAATATTTCCCGGCCTGGCAAGAGAAGCGAGAGAGGGAAACGGTGGCGGTGATTGCGGCCGCGTTGGTCTGGTGGCAAGAACAAAACCAGGGGTATTGGCGTAACAATCAGAATCAGCCAGAGCGGGTCCGGTTAATGGTGGGGATGCAAGAGGTAGAGGTGTGGCTGCGGCCGCCGGGGCGCGGCCGCGACCATTTTTCCCTGACCCTATCCTCAGAGCCGACTCGTGTTTATACTGCTGTTCTGAATCAGGATGAAGGTCATTTCATCCAGCTTACCCTTGACGACCATCGGCAAACCATTCGTCTGGCCCGAAAAGGGGATATAGGATGGGTGCAAATTCAAGCGAATGTGGTAAAGTTAAGGCGGTTAGGGTTAATGCCAGAGCCAAAACCACCCGCTGGGGCCGGTGGTAGTCTGAGATCACCGATGCCGGGGGTTATTCGGGAAATTTTAGTGGCCGTAGGACAACCGGTTGAGGCAGGGCAGCCCCTCCTCAAAATGGAAGCAATGAAGATGGAACATACCATCCGTGCGGCCGCGTCTGGCACAGTAACCGCCATTTATTACCACTGTGGGGATACTGTTCCGGCCGATGCTCAGTTAGTGGCAGTTGGCAGCGAACAGTGAGCAGTTGACAGTTCACATTGCTAACTGCTAACGAATAACTCTCCCTTAGTACCCAGGTTATTTTGGCAAAGCGGTCAGGCCACTCTATAATCTGAACAATTCATTGGGGTACGGACTTCCTTCACCCCCACCGCACCCGGCAATCATCTCTTTTTTATTCACCTGGGACATAGAGACAAGCGGGTTGAACTCAGCAGTATTATCGAGATAGCGGTGACACACTGCGTAATTCGGAGGCAGGAATGAGTGCAGAAGAAGGTAACTATTTTTATCCGAACCGATGGGCATTGATCGTTTTGTCATCGGCGGAAGAGATTGTAGGGGACAAAGGGGTAGCCGCCTTGCTTAATATGGCCGGTTTACAAGAGTATATCGGCAATTACCCCCCGGATAACATGAAAAAGGAGTTTCCTTTTGATCATGTGGCCCGGCTGCAAAAAGCGTTTGGCGATATGTATGGCCCCCGCGGGGCGCGGGTCTTTTCTACTCGTGCCGGTCAGCAATCGTTTAAGGATGGTCTGGCCCGGTTCGGCACTGTCAAACAGGCGTTTGATCTGGCCATGCGCGTAGGCACCTTTGAGCAGCGCATGAATATCGCCCTAGGGTTCTTTGCCAAATGGTTTAACTCCGTCAGTGATCAGGTCGTCTCTACCGAAATCACCGAAGACCATTGGGTCTGGTACATTGAGCGGTGCCCCATGTGTTGGGGGCTGAAATCAGACCAACCTATTTGTCATTTAGCGGTTGGGGTACTGCAAGCGGCCGCGACCTTTGCCAGCCAGGGGAATCGTTACCGGGTGGATGCGGTGGAGTGTATCGCCAACGGGGCCCCGCGCGGGGTGATCAAGGTGCAGAAAGAGCCGATTGGGTAGTGAGGGGTAAACAGTTAGCTATAAACAGTGAGGAGTACGGGCGAAGGCTCGTACTCCTTTTTTGTTGCCCTTACCTGAGCCGAACAAGCCAGAAGGGATTGATCCACAGATGTCACCGATGAACATAGATTTTTATTGTCTCGGTGAATAGTAAACTGTACGGCCAACACCCTGTTGAACATGGGTTACGGCTTGCAGGCTTTGCCGGGTATGAGGATGATCAGGCCCGAGAAGTTGGCGGCGAATAGCCAGAGCTTCGGCGTATAAGGATTGGGCCAGGTCTATCTGCCCCAACGCTTCTTTTAACCGGCCTTGTGCCTGAATAGTTTGGGCCAATACCCGGGCATTGGGGGTGGGGGCTTGTTTTAGCCCGGTATGGGCACGGGACAGGCAGTCCGCCGCGGCCGCGAACTCCTCCATATCCACCCACAAATCCCCCAGGCAGGTAACTGTTATGATGGTGTATAAATGTTGTTCCCCTAACTTCTCCAGGCGTAGGGCCAAGGCTCGCTCAAAATACCCCTGAGCCACCAGGTAATTCCCCAGACGGTGATGGAGCAGCCCCAGGCTGGTTAAAGGGAAGGCCGTATTGGGATGGGACACCCCAAAACAAAGTTCATAAACATTCAGGGTATGCTCTAAGTGAGGTAACGCTTGATCATATTGACCCATTTCTAGCCAGAGGGCGCCGAGATTATGCAGGTTTTGGGCGGTGGTGTAATGGTGGGGGCCAAATTTGACCTGCTGGACAGCTAACCCCTGTTCAAACAGCTTTTGCGCTGCCTCAAACTGTCCCATCTCACGCAAAACACCCCCCAGGTTGGTCAAGGTGGTCAGGGTATCATTATGCTCCAACCCCAACAGCTGCTTTCGCCTTTCTAGAGCCTGCTCATAATAATCACGGGCCTGGGGATACAGCCCCATCCGCAGATGGTATATACCCAACGCATTAAGACTGCGGGCGGTATCAGGATGGTGATCACCGTAGAGCGTTTGAGCTATTTGTAACGCTTTTTCACCTTTTTCAATCGCCTGACTGTATTTGCCTTCGGCATAATCTTGCAGGGCCAGGCAGTGGTAGCTAAACCCGGTATCGGCATGGGTTGGCCCTAACAAGGCGAGACGAATAGACAAACCAGTTTGCAAATGGTGCCGGGCCATGGTGGAATCCGCCAATGTCTGGTAAACCAATCCCAGGCTGGTATGGCTTTCCGCTGTGAGCGGGTGCTGCTCCCCATAAAAACGTCGCCGTATCGCCAGGGCTTCCTCATGACAGGTTCGCGCCTTTTGCCAATGGCTGCTTGATTGCCAGGTACGCCCCAGGCTGTCTAAGGTATTGGCTATATCAGGATGATCATCGCCTAAAAGGTGGCGGCGCAGGGTCAATGTTTTTTCCAGAAAATGGTGTGCCTCTGGGTAATCACCACATAACCATAAATGCCAACCCAACGCCTGGCCTAAAGCGGCCGCAGCCTCATCCGCCTGAACCAGCGCGGTTTCGGTGATATAACGAAGATGCACCTGCCACGTTCGGGCCGGGTACAGGTTGCGGGCTACATTCCCCTGTTCGGTAAGCCGGAGCAGGGTTTTGGCCACCACCGCGGCCGCTTCCGCATGATCTCCCCCATAAGCCTGCACAAACTCCGCGGTTAATTGGTGCAGCCGGATATTCTCATTCCTCCCCGCTGTTACCAGCCCCAACTGCTCCAGCCGGGCCAGAGCGGCCGCGGTGGGGGCTTCGGGCGGAGCCGTAGCGGCTAACAGATTACACGGTATCGGTTGGCCGGGGGCCAAACAGACCGCCCGCCGCAGCAGGGCCAGGGCTAACTGATCCACCGGCTGGGCTTTGTCCAAACGCCGGAGGCTGAGAGCGAAGGTATGGCTCAGGTTGTTTTCATGCTGGGTGGGGGAGAGGCGGCCATTTTGCAAAGAGGGATGATGCCACCGGCCTTGCTGGTGCAGCTGCTGTAAATAAGCCTGGGAGGAAAGGGTAGCCCCATCTACACTGAGGTAACTGCCCGCCAAATGCAAAGCCAGGGGCAAATCCCCCAGGGCGTCGGCGATAGCGTCGGCTTCGGCCTCGGTGAGGGTGGGCACGAACTGACGCAGGAGAAAGATGCTTTGCGGCCGCGACAAAACATCCAGCACCAGATGAGTCACGCCCAGCACCGGGTCCCACCGCTGGCAGCGGCTGGTTATCAAGATATGACACCCCCCGGTAGCTGGCCGCCATTGGGCTAACAACGCCTCCTCTTCACAGTTATCATAAATGAGCAGGCGGGGAATCGCTTCCTGCCAGGCCCTCTGCACCAGAGCTACCTGCCGCTCCTGGGAAAGCTGATCAAACTGGGGGTCAAGGTGTAAATGTTCGACACGGCCGCAGCGGGCAATCTCAGCGGGGATGGCAGCCGGGTCAGCAAAGTTGAGCCAGAACACTCCCCCAGGGAAAAAGCGACCGTACCGGTGGGCAAACTCTACCGCCAGTTGGGTTTTACCAATGCCACCTAACCCGGTCGCGGCCGCTAACTGCCCCACACAAACGGCCCGGCGGGTGGTAAAAATATAGGCTAACTGGTGTAACAGATCAGCGCGGCCGGTAAAGAGGGGATTAGGGTGCAGAGGGAGATAAGAGCCAGCCGACAAGGGGCCGGGTTCAGGCAGCGCACCGTTGTTATGGGGGATATGGATATTGGTGAAGGTGAGCCGGGTGGGATCAGGGATGGCAGTGGGGGGTAGGTTGAACGCGGCCGCGAGCCGCTGGCGAAAAGCCAGGCTGGGCTGGCGCTGGCCCCCTTCAACTTTACGAATAAGCGAAATCTCATACCCCATCCGCCCGGCCAGCTCCTTTTGGCTCAGATGATGATCCTGGCGGGCCGCTTTCAACCAATCACCAAAAACAGGGAACAACCGATTATCTCCATCCGCCATACAGCCTCACTTCCTGGCCTGACGAAACAGGCCAGCTGCATTTCGGCTTGATCTGGAGTGCTTACAAGTTGCCGCCGATAAATTTTGTCCTACTTTTTGTCCTACTGCCTAGAGGAAACTACAAAACAATTTATATTATACTAAAAGTACCCACAACACGTAATATTTTGCCGTGTGTCACCTCAGCTTTCGGTCGAAAATGCGACTTTTCGCCAAATAGCCTGTCCGCGCATATCCAAGCAGTGTTATCGTATTTACAATATATAGGCAAAACCCACAAAATCCCTAATACCTAATAATCATTCAAAGTTAGCACATAAGTAGTAGATAGTATTGTAAGACAGATATACTGTTCGGACTAAAGTTTGTCCCATTATACGTTTGCAAGAAACTGGAAACTTTCTGTGCAATAACGCGCCTAACCGAACAATATTTGGTGAGCAGTATAAAAATAAGGAATAGGTGGTACAAATGAAAATCTTAATGGTGGCATCAGAAGCTGCACCCTATCTTCAAACTGGTGATGTTGCCAACGTGGTAACTGGTCTAGCTAAAGAACTGCACCGACAAGGGCATGATGTTAGAATTGTCATTCCATATTATCGTAATCTGGTTCAACTTTCTGAATCTCAAACAATAATTGAAGATCTTACGGTGCCATTAGGTGTTTATGGTTCGCGCTTGGCGAGAGTCTGTCAAACACATTATATATTTGACACCCTTCACCAGCTTCCTTTCTATTTTATCGAAAATGCTTACTATTTTGGCCGTGATAGAACATACGGTTACCTAGACGATTATGAGCGATTCGTATTCTTTACCCGCGCCGTGTTAGAAATGTTGCACACCACATCATTTACAGCTGAACCCTGGCAGCCAGATATTATTCACGGACATGATTGGATAAGTGGCCTAATTCCCATGTGGCTACGACTAACCCTTTCAGACAAATTTGCTACTCGCCCTGCTTTTTTATATACCCTCCACAATGCTAATTTACAAGGCGTGTTCAACCATAGAGCTATCAATATAGCAGAGATGGTTGATTCAGGCATTTATACTGATCTGGGTGAAACTACCAACCGCATAAATTTTATGTTACGGGGTCTACTGGCAGCTGACGTAGTTAATACCGTTAGCCCAACGCACGCCCAAGAAATAATGACTGGCAACTATGCTACCAGCTTAAGTCGAACTATACAGGTTTGCCAATTGCAAATAGCTGGGGTTCTTAATGGTTTAGATGATAACGAATATGATCCCTCATTCGATAGCAATATCACTGTACCATTTGGGCCAACACGCCTAAACCAAAGAATAGAAAACAAACAAGCCTTACAAAAAAGGCTTGGCCTAAATATAAACCCCGAGTCGCCGTTATTAGCTATAGTTAGTCGCTTAATATCAGATAAGGGGACAGGTCTGTTGGAAGCTATTTTGCCCCAATTGATGCAAGATGATGAATTACAACTGATAGCGATGGGAACAATTGGTGATTATCGGTATTGGGAAGCATTTACAAAATTTGAGCGAGAATATCCTGGTAGAGTTAAAACTATTTTCTTTAGAGATGACGGTCTATATCGTCAGGTGTTTTCTGGCATAGATATCATCCTTGTACCATCTTTGCATGAACCATGTGGCTTGCAACAGTTAATGGGGATGCACTATGGGGCCATACCTGTTGTACGGCAAACTGGAGGTCTAGCAGATACGATTGTTTCCTGGGACATTGAAACGAGTAAAGGTAAAGGCTTTCTATTTACAACATTTGAACCAGAATCATTGCTTCAGGCAATTCAAAAAGCAGTTGAAACATATCAGAGTTCTAGAATGCAATGGCATAGGGTACAACAACATAATATGCTCATTGATGTTTCATGGAGAACTGCAGCATCTGAATATATTCAACTTTATCAAAGAGCGCTTGATAATAGTAGAAAACAATCTGAATTGCGAATAGGTCAATCAAAATTGTCTGATGATCCAAACGATTTACTCGTCAGTACCATTCTAGAAGCTAATGACTTGGCGATGGCAACAGATATAAATGACTATTTAAAACATATAGCAAGGGGTACACGTGAATTATTAAAGAGTGATGCGGTCTTAATTTGGTTAAGAGACGAGGCTATGCCACAGCGTTTTCAAATTGGGGCCTACAGCTTGTGGCCACCAGGGCAATCATCCCAAGCTGAGATTACCTCACATTATATACATTTTGAACAAAGAGATTTATTTTGGCGAAATGTGTTCCGTCGTGAAGAAAAAGATCCAATTTTACAAGCACGGCTTGGGTTTTTAGACAGTGAGCTAGCACGTATCTTTAAATGGCAAGTTCAATTATCTGTACCGATTAATACCCATGGCAATGTTTTAGGCCAAATTGATATTTTCTCCTCAAAGATCGACTATTATTTTCCAGATTGGGATATTAATGCCGCCAGCGCATTAGCAAATACCATTGCCATTAGTTTAGAAAGAATACGATTGAATAATCAGGCTACAAATCTGTTGGCAGTCGATAGGGAAATGGCCCAGGCACAATCTGTTAATCAGTTGACGACATCCTTATTATATCGTGCCAAGGAATTAACCCATGCGGATTCGGCTTATATATCCTTAGAAGGCGGGCCTTTATATAGTATTGATAACCAAGGACAACTATTGATCAATCTTGATGGGGAATCGTTAACCTCTAATAAAGATGAACATTTTATTGGTGCGGATCTCAAAGGTAGCGCAAATCAGAAAATCGGTCGTCTTGAAGTATCAAAGAGACAAGTTCAGACTTTCTCCCGTGATGATGAGACAACACTAGCGTATCTTGCCAGACAAGCGGCTAATGCCTTGCAAACTGTCTATCTAAAGGAAAAACGTGACCAGGACCGGGTCGCTCAATTAAGCCTCTTGGCAGCCAGCCTAGTAGGTGGTTTAGATTTCGATCAATTGCTGGAGCAAGTAGTAAAAACCACTGCCAATGTACTAAGAGCACAGGCGGCTTCACTCTATCTGGTAAACGAGGAAGACCCAGAACAAAAAATGTTTATTCGTGCTGCTGCTGGATATCACGAACTTTTATTAAAACAAGGGGCATCATACAGAATAGGAGAAGGCACTACAGGGTGGATTGCCCAAACAGGGGAAACATTTAAAGCAGATAGTTTGCAAGAACTCCATGAAAAATCACCATGGCATGGAAAGCACATGTCTCTTCAGAAAGGACGGGAGCCCAATGCGTTTTTAGGAATTCCATTGAAAATCATGGACCGCACCAGTGGTAAAGAACAAATCATTGGTGTATTAAAATTAGAGGACAGAGATGAAAAATTACCACCAGATCAGCCCACCTTTAGTGATGAAGATATGCGTCTCGGCGAGATGATGGCTAATACAATTGCCACAGTTGTTTATAATATTCAGTTGAGCGAAAAACGATTACAAGCCTTGAGTCACAATCTAGGCAAACTTTCAAGTACATTGACGGGCGGTCAAGATCGCCAATCATTAATGAATAATATCGTGAACACCATAATGGCAGTACTCAGAGTAGCAGCAGCATCATTGTATTTAGTTGATATGGATGATCCCGAAAAAAGGCTGGTCATTCGTGCTGCAGGTGGCTATCACGAACCGTTATTAAAACAAGGGGCATCATACAGAATAGGTGAGGGTACAACCGGTTGGATAGCCCAAACAGCAGAAACATTTAAAGCAGATAGCCTACAAGAACTGCATGATAATACACCATGGCAGGGGAAACATATGTTTCTCCAAGACGGGCGAGAACCTAATGCGTTTTTAGGTATTCCATTAAAAGTCATGGATCGCATCAGCGGGAAAGAGCAGGTTATTGGTGTGTTAAAGCTAGAAGATCGAGATGAAAATCTGCCACCGGATCAATCGGTTTTTAGTGATGAAGATATGCGCCTGGGCGAGATGATGGCCAGTATTATCGCTACCGTCGTTTATAACACTCAGCTAAGCGAAGAAAGGCTTCAAGAATTCAGCTCTAATTTGACGGAATTATCGGGGGCATTGGTTGCCAGTCAAGACCGGCGCACATTGATGGATAACATTGTAAAGACCATAAAGAACGTCTTAAAGGTAGACGCTGTTTCTCTATATTTAGTGAACGAAAAACTTGATCGCCTTGTTATTGAGGCAGCATCTGGTTATCAAGAGTCATTAGTAGAAGCAGGGGCATCCTATGGTTGGGGTGAAGGCGTAACGGGACGAATTGCAGAAACAAACCAACCCTTTCGGGCAAATTCAATTGATGAACTTCGGCAGCAAGGACGCAGTGTAGAGGGGAAGTACGATGATTTACACCAACTCGAAGAGTGGGTTGAACATGCTAGTTCCGCAAAAAAACAACTACGGCCAACTTCTTTCTATGGCTTGCCCTTACGTGTACAAGGACGGGACAAACCAATCGGAGTACTAAAAGCTGAGAGTATCCGTGAACGACCCTTTACCGATGAAGATGTATTACTCATTGAGATAATGGGCAATGTCATAGCCACAGTTGTTTATAACACACAATTAAGCGAAGTACGTTTACGTGAATTTAGCAATACCCTGGGCAAACTTTCTGGTGCTTTAGCCGGCAGTCGGGACCGTCAAACTTTGATGGTCACTATTGTAAATACGATAAAGGATGTACTCAAGGTAGATGCTGTTTCTTTATATCTGGCCGATGACAAAAATGAGATACTAACTATCCAGGCCGCCTCCGGCTACCAAGAACCCCTGGTGAAAGCGGGGGCGTCTTATAAATGGGGCGAGGGCGTGACAGGTCGTATCGCCCGAACCAATGAACCCTTTGGCGCAAACTCAACAGAGACATTACGGCAGCAAGGAGGCAGCCAAAGAGGGAAATATGATCATCTGCAAAATGATATAAGGCCAAAATCCTTTTATGGGTTTCCTTTACGGGTGCAGGGACGAAGCAAACCTATAGGGGTTCTCAAAGCAGAAAGTATCCGTGAACGACCGTTTACCAATGAAGATAAATTGCTTATTGAAATGATGGGCAATGTCATTAGTACTGTTGTTTACAATGCTCAGCTCAATCAATCTAAGCTAAATAATATTGTAAAAATCTTGGGCACACCCCAGCAGCCACGACCAGAATCAGCACAAGAACTTTTATCTCAATTTGCTTGCAGTGACGATCATGACACACTTGAATTGATGGCCGCGTCATTAGCAACGGTAATCGGTGTAGATGCTGATCGAGCTTACTCTGAAGCATTAACTTTGTTGGAAATCCAGGCAAACCCTGAACTATTTAATCATATTGCCGGAAAATCATCTGCCCCCTATATACAACGTCGTTATGGCCTTTTTTATCAGGCAACCAGAACAGATAAAGTTAATCAAGACAAGCTAAAAGATATCTTCAAAATCTCCCATTTGTGGATTAATCTGGAAGAGACTGGATTAGATGATGAAAGTTTTCAAACAACCGTTATAGCTTTTATGCACGCCCTATCCCAAACGTGTAATGCGGAATTCGGCGAACCGATAACCTACAAGAATTGGGTAGGTGTTTTAGTTGATACAAGCCATACCTTCGAAAACACCGCATTGCCCAGTAAACTACCGTTTGTTTTCCATCGTCAAGGTTCACCACAATCTGATGATTTAGATGCACTGCGGGAGCTGCTTGATAAGTCTTATAACGATCTCAAGTATGTTGCTTTGCCAATGTGGGGAGAAGAGCAAATAGTTGAACGCGCAGATAATTTGTTGCAAAACAAACTAAAACAACCTTTTGCTATTGATGCTGTTACGCTAGACATCGTTAATATCCAAAAAATAGCCGCTGCTCCTCGCCCAGATATTGAGCTCCAGCGAGCAGTACTAAGTCAAATTAGCCTTATTAAGGTCTCACCCTACCAAATAGTTGGCCCTGTCAATCAACGTGTCTTTTTTGGTCGAGAGAGAGAGCTTAGAAAAATAAGCGATGGCATTGCTTCAGCTAGTTTTGCTGTTATTGCTGGCCGACGTGTAGGCAAAACATCAATTCTGCGTCAATTACAATATGTTCGTTTATCTAATACGGATTTTCAGATAGATTATTATGATTGCGCCTCCAAAGACATGTACCTAGAATTGCCCGTTATTTTGAAATCTTTAAAAGATGACCATCCAACTGTCTTGTTGTTAGATGAAGCTGATAAATTGGTTCCTATTGATCAAAATAACAATTGGGCGTTATTCAATACCATGCGTGGTTACATTAATTCTGGTTACGTACAAGTCGTACTGGGTGGCGAACTTACCTTGCGGGAGGCCCTTCGCAATGCCAAAAGCCCTTTATTTAATTTAACAAATGAAATATTACTTGGCCCACTAGATTATCGTTCTGTAGAAGAATTGGTAACAAAACCAATGAGACAAATGGAGATTGAATTAGTTGATGAAAGTGGCATTATAAAACACATCTATGATGTTACTTCAGGCCATCCCAATATCGTGCAACGAATTTGCCGCCGTCTAATTGAACGCCTTAATGATGAACATCGCCGAAAGATCATGCTAAAAGACGTTAAGGTCGTTATCGAAGATCCGGGGTTCCAGCGAGAGGATTTTTTAACTACTTATTGGGATTCAGCCGAGGTATTGGAAAAAATTATCTCGTTGCTTATGGCTGAGGACCAAAGACTCCGAACATTGGGTGAAATTCATAAAGCGTTACATCAACGCTGCGAACGAAAACCCAAAATAGGTGAAGTAGACAAAGCGTTGCAAAGTTTGGTTGATTTACGATCTATTCTCAAGCAAACACCGGATGGTTACGAATTTGCTGTATCGGCCTTTCCTCGTGTTGTTGCTGGAACAATGACACTTACAGATATGTTGGCAGTATTTATTGAACAATATTCGGAGGGGCAAACAAATGAAATTTAAAACAGATGGCCCATTAGAACATCAACATGCCAATATCTATATAGAGCCTCCAATTATCATTCAAGTCATTAGATGTTTGCATGAAATGACTTACCTGGCAATTATTGCCCCGAGACAGCAGGGTATAACCAGTTTAATTAGCCATTTAAGCAGACATCCTTCTTTATATAATTATGTATTTCTTTATGTATCCTTTGATGATCTAAGTTATAATGATCAAAAAATATGGTATCAAACTATGGGGACTCGTATATTACGACAACTTCGTCAATTACTAGAAAATGGGAGTTTAGAATTATCAACGAGAGTACCTAACAATAGTGTTGGTTGGGGGTCGTTCCTGGCAGATATGAGCCTAGTGGCAAAAAAATGCAACAAAAATATAGTTATTGTGATTGATAGAATTGATATTATTGATAGATTGACGACATCATCTTTTGATTGGAAAGATAGTTTCTTTGCAGAATTGCGTGCCATTCACAACGAACGGCCGTTTCAACAAGAATTCAAACGTATTACTTTTATCTTCGCAGGTACATACAATCCTCGCACCTTAATAAGCGACCCGATAATCTCTCCCTTCAATATTGCTTCACACATTTATCTTCAAGACTTCACGGAAGAACAAGTATATCAACTAGTAAGCAAAGGCGACTGGGGTATGAACCAATCGCAAAGTTTAGCTCAACGCATTCATTACTGGACAGATGGTCAACCATACCTGACACAGTTATTTTGTACACTGCTTGATTCTGGGGCAACATTTAGAGATGTTGACGAATTGGCAAAACAGCTAGTCATTAACAATATTAGTCATTTTTCCAAATTGCGCGGGCAACTAGAGGGGAATAGCAAACTAGCCACCTATGTGAATGGCATAGTAAGCGGGAACAGGTTTAAATTTAATCGCGAAAATCCCGTCCAGACTCAATTAGAGCTGCTAGGTGTTATCAAAGCAAATGAGGATGGCTATTGTATTATGCGCAACCGCATATATCAGATGGTCTTATATGGAGATGTAATTATTGACGCGATTGAAGATAGAACTGAGCAATTCAGTAGTAGTGACGATAGTCTAAATCAATTAATAGCACCACCTATAGCCAATACTGAGCAAACACAGCAAGATATTCAGATTCAACTACTTGTCCTTATATCCTATCACTTCAATGAAGCAGAATTAAAAGACCTATGCTTTAGGATGGGTGTTGAGTATGAGGATTTGGCGGCCGCAGGCAAGGTACATAAAGCGCGAGAGCTTATAACCCATATAGAACGTCGTAACCGTTTAATTGAGTTGACAAAGGAATGCCAAAATCTCCGCCCAGGAGTTCGATGGCCTGCTGCTTAATTATCAGAGAATAATCTTTTTTCTTTATTGACCATTACCTCTCCCTCTCTTAAATCACTAACACACTCAATAGTCCAACCAACATAATAAAGGGGAGCAGAACGATAGGGTGGGCCTGGCTGTGGTAGAGGTAGAGCAGCCGGGGGGGGGCGAAGAGGAGCAGGAAAATGGGGATGAGCAGCAGGGATTGCGGCCGCGACGAGATGTCATTGAGGTAGGGCGCGGCCGCGACATACCCCATCATCACCACCATCAACCCATTGCTCGCCAGCAAGGCCAGCCACAACCGCAGAGCATGACGGGGCAGCTCCAGCGTCGGCTCGGTGGGAAAGCTGAAGACAAACATGTAGAGAAAGGCCAGCAGCACCCACCACAGCGGCCCCAAGAGCAAATAATAACTCAGACCGCTATCCCCCAACTCTACCTGGGTGATGGTACGAAAGAAACCAGATTGTTCCACCATCACCCAGGCCAGGCACAAGCTAAAAAAGAAGGCCAGGACCCGCCGCCGCTCTTCACTCAACCAGGGGCGTAAGATGGCCCAGGCATACCCATCTCCAGGCGACTGGAGCTTTTTGAGGGTATGGACGCCTAAAGCAAAAAGGATAAACGCGGCCGCGATCATCCCTCCTGTCCACGTATTCCGTGCCGTCAACAACTCCGCCAGCCGGGGCAGCAGCCCTACAGCTAACCCCATACCCGCCAAATCAGCCATCACCGGCAGCCAGTTACGTATGGCTCTCCATTCTGTTAAATTTTTAGCTATTTCACTCAACATGACACCTATATTGATTTAACCATATAAATTTTGCCCGGCTAACTCCTGCTCACGTCGGGCTGCGTAATCACGCAGGCTTTCCTGAATAGCCAGGTCTAAAGGGGGTGGCTCATACTGTTTGAGCAGTTCCGGCCAGAGCGCGGCCGCACGAGTTGTCGTATCCCAGCGGCCGGCCGCGTCCCACGTCTCGTACCCCAACCGATCCGCCAGGGTGGACGGGTAAAAGGCATGGCGAAACCGCTCCTGGGTATGCGGAGTCGCCAGATGGTGCCCCCCAGGCCCAACCTGGGCGATCATCTCCAGAGCCAGGGTATCTTCGTTGACGGCAAACCCTTCCAGAAAATGTTGGAACATAGCCAGGTTTTCCGCGTCAATCAACAATTTCTCCAGAGAAACGGTCAGGCCACCATCCAGCCAGCCCGCGCTGTGCATGATCAGATGGGTGTGGGCCAAAACGGCCGGCCACAAATGCCACATTGTCTCATAACTGGCCTGGGCGTCTGGCGTCTTGGCATTGGTGAGGCTGCCGCTGCCCCGGTAAGGCAGCTGATAGCGGCGGGCCAACTGCCCCCCCGCCAGCAGCGCCCACGCTCCTTCCGGGGTACCAAAGGCGGGTACACCGCTCTTGAGATCAATGTTGGTGGTGAAGCCACCATACACCACCGGGGCCCCGGGCCGGACGAGTTGGGCCAGGGCGATCCCGGCTAACACTTCGGCGTTTTGTTGGGCCAACGCGGCCGCCACCGTCACTGGACTCATCGCCCCGGCCAAAATAAACGGGGTGATAAACGTCACCTGGCCAGCACGGGCATAGCTGATGAGACCACCTAACATCCGATCATCGTACCGGAGCGGGCTGTTGACGTTGATCACATCGCCAATGACCGGGTCGCCGTCCAGCTCACCAAACACCAGGCGGCACATCGCCAGGGCATCGGCGGGGATGATACGCCCATGCGCCGATTCGGTGACCGCTTTGTCGGACAGGGTGAAGGCGGCCAGCAGCCGGTGTAGGTGGCGGCTGTGGCTGGGAATATCCTGGGGGGCGACCTGTTCCCAGGCGGCAAAATGGAACATCGGCAGCAGGTGGCACAGCTTAATCAAGGTCTCGTAATCAGCCATGGTGCCGGGGCGGCGGCCGCGTGCCTCATCCATCACGTACACCATCCCCCCTGGGGGGCCAAAGGTGAGGTAATTATCGCCAATGATGAGATTGCGCTCAGGGTTGCGGCCGCGCCAGGTGAAGCGAGAAGGGGCCAGGCTAATCGCTTCCATCACCAGCCCCCCATCCAGCCAGACGTGTTGCGCCTTAAAATCCACTTTGGCCCCGGCTTCAGCCCAGATAGAGAGGGCTTCCTCGTCCATAAAGTCTAGGCCGATGTTTTCCAGGATATGGAGCGAGGCGTGGTGGATCCGGTCGAGGGCGTCGGGGGTGAGGATTTCTTGCGGCCGCAAAGGGGTGCGTGATTGGCGGAACGGGTGCTGCAACAGAGGGGGAACCAGGCGTTCCTGGCGCAGTTCAGCCCGGCGGGAATGGCGGTGACGAGTCATGGGCAGTGGACAGTGGACAGTGGGCAGTGGGCAGTGACTGCTTACGGTTCGCGGTTGACTAAAAAAGCTGGTCGGTGTTCTTCATAATGCTCATAAGTATCACCGGGGATGATTTCCCAGAGGGGTGGGCCGTTTTGCCAGGCTAACCATTGGGGATGGTTCAGGTCATCAGGCCAGAGAGCCAGTTCGGCCATGAGGGCGGCGTGTACCTGGTGAAATTCAGACTGAATGTCAGCGAGCGGCCGCGTCCGGTTAGCCTCATAATATCCCTGGTTGAGCTCATCTACATCCCACTCTTCTACTCCTTCCAACTGAAAGCCGTCCGGGTGGTGGCGGCCGCGCTGTAACAGGTCTAGCAGCCGGTTTTCCCAGGCGGTAATGTGGGCCAGTAAATCGCTGCCGGTCCAGGCATCAGCCAGGGGGGCCGCAAGTTGGGCAGGAGTGAGTTGGGACGCGGCCGCGAGCAGTTCCGCCCAACCTGCTTCAATCAATTGTGTTAGCTCCGTTTTACGAGCAAATTCAGTCATCATATCTCTTTACTTGCCTTTCGCTTAAATTTTTTGGCAAAAAATGAAATTCCTGCTTCTGTGAAGCGAAAACAAACTGTACCTTAACAGCAAAATACGGTTAGACTTCAAGCCTATGAGTGAAGTGACCGTTCAAACAGAACAAATTAACGATATTCCGTTGCTCATCAAGCAACAACAAGCGATGGGGATTTATGTCACCAATAAACGGCCAACACCGTTCATTGTACCAGATTTATCTCGTAAAATCCGTGTGCCAACTAAGGCAGCAGATACCAGTCCAGAAACCGCTCCATCCGGCTGTAGGCGTCTAGCTGGGTGGCCCGGCTGAGAAAGCCATGTCCTTCCCCGGCATAGGTTTTGTACTCGAACGTTTTCCCGGCCCGGCGCAGCGCTTCCACCCACTCCTCGGCCGCCTGGGGTGGGACAACCGTGTCGAGCAGCCCATGCAAGATGAGAACAGGCTTTTGTACCTGGTCTACCTGGTGAATGGGGGAGCTTATCTGGTAAGTGGTCCGGTTTTGGGCCGGATGACCGAGAAAGATTTCGCTGTAGAGACGTAAATCTCGGTTACATTGGGCCCAAGAACTCAGGGTGTTGCTGTCGCCATATTTGTTGATACCACAAGCAAATCGGTATTCTGGATCACGGGAGAGGCAGCAGACGGTCATGTATCCCCCATAACTTCCCCCGTAAATGGTGATACGTTCCCGGTCAACCCCAGGCTGTTGGCTCAGGTAAGTCGCCCCATGCAGGCAATCCTGGGTATCGCCTACGCCCCAATCGTGATAATTGGCCCGCTCAAAGGCCAGGCCGTAGCCGGTGCTGCCCCGGTAGTTGGGGGCCAGCCAGGTGTACCCTTTAGCAATGAAATATTGGGCCAAAATGTCCCAACCGGCGTCATATTGGGCCGAGGGGCCGCCATGGGGGTGGACGATGGCGGCCCCGTTGGGGGTGGTTGGACGGTAAAGGAAGGCGGGGATTTCCAGGCCATCGTAGCTGGGGTAGCGGATGATCTCTGGTTTGACCAGGGGGCGGCTGGCCAGGGCAGGCGGGTTGGAGAAGGTGAGTTGGGTGACGCGGCCGCTGTCTAGCTCCAACCGGTACAAATCAGGCGGCCGCGACCAATCCTCATACTCAAAGGTCAAAAACGCTCCATCAGGAGACCAATGGGGCCGGCTGTGTAAGCCAAACTCCCGACGTAAAAAGGTAATGTCCCCCGTTTGTGCATCCAGCAGCCCCAGGTGGTACGCCCCTTCTTCATTGACCGTGCAGGCGATGCGGCCGCCATCGGGCGACCAGGCCAGATCGGCCACATCATGCCCCAGGTGAGTTAGCTGACGCACCCCTTCCCCATCGGGCCGCCCCAGCCACACCTCATTCCAGCCCGATTGTTGGGAAATAAAGGCGATAGTTTGCCCGTCCGGCGACCAGCGGCCGCCCCAATTGTTCACTTTAGGCGTACCCGTCAACTCACGAAGCTGCCCCGTCGCTACCTCAACCAGCCACACATCCAGCCGGTTCAAATCAGTCAACGGGCGGTGGGTAAAGCAGACAAAACGGCCATCCGGTGAGGGCTGGGCATCCCAGGCATCTCCAGGGGTAGTGACCAGGTGACCCGGCCAACTGCCGTCCCGGTCAGTAAGGAGCAGTTGGCTCTTCTCGTCTCGCTCTATAGTGATGATGAGCCGCTGGCTGTCGGGCATCCAGACGGGGGATGAGGCCCCGCGGGTGAAGCTGCTGATTGGGCGGGGGAGAGAGGGGGACGCGGCCGCGACCACCTGCACCTGCCCCTCAAGCGAAACCGCCAACCATTGCCCATCCAGCGACCATTGGGGGGATTCATCCGTCCAATAAGAGACCGGGGCCCGGTTCATCGTCAGCCGCTCCGGCCAGCCCCCCCTGGTTGGCATTCGGTACAGATCAGACAACCCCTCCCGATCCCAGACAAAGGCGATGGTTTGCCCATCAGGGGAAAGGCGATGATGGTGGATGCGGTTGACAGCGGTGATCAAGGGCAGACTCCAGCCCGCCGGGGGTTTCAATTCTGGTCGGGTGATGGCCGGCCAGCCTTGTCGTTCATACTTTTCCGTGATTGGTGTACCGTCGGGGTTGAAGATCGTGGACATGAGTTTCCTTAAATTTGGTGGGTAACTATAGAATTGACAAATCTTGAAGATTTGTCAATTCTATCTACAATTCTATCTACATGAAGATTACCCAGACGTTGTATGTCCATAAACGAGAGGAGTGGCGGGCGTGGTTGATGGCCCATTACCAGACGGAACGGGATATCTGGTTTATCTTTTACCGCAAGGGGTCTGGTCAGCCATCTCTTCCCTATAATGATGCCGTTGAAGAGGCTCTCTGTTTTGGCTGGATTGACAGCATCGTCAAATCTCTGGACGATGAACGAAGGGCGCAGCGGTTTTCGCCGCGCCAACCGAAAAGCAGTTACTCCCAGCTTAATATTGAACGGCTGCGCCGCCTGGTTGCCCAGGGGTTAGTAATGCCAGAGGTGCAGGCCAGTCTGGGGGATATGCTCACCCAGCCCTTTGTTATCCCCCCGGATATTTTGGCTGTCATGCAAGCCACTCCCCAGGTGTGGGCCAATTTCCAGCGGTATTCAGAACCATACCAACGTATCCGCATCGCTTTCATTGATTCAGCTCGCTCCCGGTCCGATGAGTTTGAAAAACGGTTGAACTATTTCTTGCGCCTGACAGCTCAGGATAAACAGTTCGGGTATGGCATTGAGTCGTATTATTGAGCGATCTGAAAAAGGAACCGCTAAGAGGCCAAGATCACAAAGATAAAGAGGAAGGTAGGAGAAAATCTTTGCGTGCCTGGCGTCTTAGTGGTGAAAACCCCTCTTTTTAGGGGGGAGTGAGGAGCAGGGGTAAGAAGAGGGATTGGGTTGATGGGGGAGACGCGGCCGCACTGGTAGTAGCTATATGCCAATCAGTGGTGCCGCCATCATAGAGAGAGCGCACGGTCAGGGTGAGGGGGGCCTGCCCGGCCGCCACTGGCTCTACCCAAAACGAGAGGTTCGCGGCCGCGCCCACCGGCACCACCCCCGTCTGACTGATCACCCCACCCGGCCACACTGACTCCACCGCCAGGGCATAGGCCGTCGGCATCACCCCACTGTTGCTAATCGTCACCGTATAAGTCAGCCGCTCCCCGACTGTAACCGTGCCACTCTGGGTCGCCGGGGTCAGGCTAATCCCATCATCACCGGTAAACGTGACCTGGCTGTTCTGCCGGGCTGGGGGCCCCCACACCTGCGGCCACAAGGCGGTTTCCCCCTGTAAATAGAGCCTGAACCAGCCGGTTAACAGGCGGCGGGTGATGGCTAACTGCTCGGCGCGGGGCAAATCACCCGTGTCACAGCCGATGGGGAAGCTGCTGTCCTGAAAGCCACAATGCCACCCCCCGATGATGAGCGGGGCCTGTTTGGCCGGGTTCGCGGCCGCGTACATTGGCTGCTGGCTGGTAGCCGGGGGCACGATGCTGTCCTGGCTGCCAGCGATAATTTGCACTGGGCGGGAGATGAGGCTGGTGGCGGCAATGGCTGAGGGGTTGGTCTCTGCGGCCGCCAGATTAGAGACCGCTTTAATCCGGCTGTCCCGCGAGGCGGCGAGCAAACTGGCCCCACCCCCCATCGAATGACCAGAGACGCCAAATTGATCCGGGTTGACCGCCTGATACAAAAATGAGGCCGGGTTATTATTTTCCTGGGTCAGGTAGGTGAGACAATCCCGTAAATCGTTGGCAAAGTTGCTGTGATTGGGAAACAGACCACCTTCAGATTGGGGGGCGATGACGATAAACCCCCAGGTTGCCAGATGCTGCAAGGTAGAAGCGTAGGAGCTAACCGCCTGGAGAAAACCATGGCCAAAGCTGATGGCCGGGTAAGGGCCGCCGCTGGCATCCAGGGGGGCGTTCTGGCCGCCAGGAGCCTGGGCGGGGTAATAAATGGTGGCCAGGTAAGAGCGGCCGGGCACGATTTCTACGGTGACGTTGCGCCATCCGGCCAGATACGGGCCGGGGTCGGCCAGGTCTGTCGGGGCAGGCAAGAAGGCGAAAAGAGACGCGGCCGCAGCCAGCAGCCCAAACGGCAAAAAAACCCGAATCAGTTTTGACATAAATCCCCTCTTGAAATTATGAAGGATGAATTATGAAGGGGGAATTATGAAGGGTGAAGAGGTAGTCATGCACCTCATTAACCATTCACCAATTCACTAATTCACTATTCTCCCATTCCGTCGGGCCTGGCGGCGGGTGTGCTGCTCGTGAATCTCAGCGATGTGGCCCACTTTTTCCGCGATACCGGCGGCCAGCCACCGCTGCCCATTCTCTACCGTAGCCAGGCTGCCCGCCCCATACGCCCCTGTCGCCGTGTCATCATCCCAGGGAGGATTGGCGATGAGGCTGCCCCCTTCGATCCAATCCATGTAATAGTTGGGGGTACTGATGAAATCGGTCTCGTCTACAACCTGCTCCATATGAACCAGATCAGGACGCAAATGTAAAATCATGGCCGTCTCTAACTCGCCGGCGTGCCCCATCCCTCCACGACCAGAACGACGGGTGGCCTGTACAATGGGCGCGGCCGCGTCTCCCGAGGTATGCAGCCAGGCGGTCGCACAAAAGATACGGCGGTGCCGCTCCCCAGCATATTTAACCACATTAACCAGAAAAGAGCAGTTTCCCCCGTGCCCACTCATCAGGTAAAACCGGTCAAATCCCCGGCCAACCAACCCATCTACCACCGCCAGCCAGAAATCCTCAAAAGCGCGGCCGCCCCCATTCAACGTGCCGGCAAACGATTGGCGATGGGTAGAGACGCCGTAGGGAAAGGTGGGCAGGGTGAATGCCTGATCGGGTACGGCTGCGGCCGCGCCCTGGGCAATCGCCTCAATAATCAAACTGTCCGTATTGAGGGGCAGGTGATACCCATGCTGCTCCGTATGGCCGATGGGGATGAGGATCACCTTTTCACGGGCCTCGTCTGGGGGCAGGAGCGTGGCAGGGGTAAACTGGGTGGGATGGGGCAGCGTAATCCGATTGGCCCCCAGAGACAACCCCATATCCTGGGGGGTGAGGGCCAACACCTGGCTGAACCCATCTTCACGCAAGCTGTCTAGCAAATTGAGAATGAGCTGGGTCAGCAGCGGCTCCGGCACGGCCAGGCCGCTCCCCCGCCAACCAAAAGGGATGGGGGGTAGCAAGGCGATACGCTGCGGCCGCGCCAACGCCTCAGCCAACCGTTCCTGATCATACCCTGTACCCAGGGGCAGCACCAGGGGCGTGTCCCGGGGCAAGGCCGCCACTTCCGGCCAGGTAATGTCAGCATAAGGGAAAAATCCAGACATAATGGTTTGTGGCTATGATGATTTTAAGATTCCCCTGGTGATACCAATTGACGAATTAGATCAGTCAACATTTCTACAGTTTCAGGTCTTGTTGCAAAATAGATTTATCCAGATGAGACTCTATGCCAAGCGGGTATCTCGATTCAATATAATATTCAGTGATACGCTGGCAATCAGGCAAAAAAGAGGCAAATTGCGGATCATGGGTGGTGGCCTCATGAAGTAAAACCGTAAGATCATGAATTCGTCTAAGCTGCCATCCCTGAGCCAAAAGATACCCTTTCAAATATTTCTCAACTGCCTGCTGTACATGGAAAGCAATGACTGGTGCAGGACCCTCTGACCGCATAAGCATTGCGGCCGCTTGTCTGTCCATATCGCCATAATAAAACCATTCCTGAAAAATGTCAGGATCAATTGTTGGCATAAAGAACACGCCCTTGTTGAACAATTGCTTGATAAAACGGATCCCCCATTGCCAACCGTTTATTCAATTCAGCGGGAGTTAATACGAGGGGAGAAAAAGGTACCTGGTATGGTTGGGGCTGAACCAATTGACGCACCGCAATCCGCCGGGCAACAGGAGTTTCTGGAGTCTCTTTAATAATGAGAAGATCAATATCGCTATCATGGTGCGGTGTTCCATAAGCGAGCGAACCATATAAAATAATTCGCTGCGGCTGGTACCGTTCGATCAGACAGGCAACAATTTCAGCTAATGCCTGGTTCATCATCTGCATCACGGCATTATCGGGGGTATCGCTTAAAACAGGTTTCATTTTCGGCCGTACTATTCACGTCCAGAGGTGGCAGGTTAATGGTAAAACGATTTAGAAAATCGTTCTCCAAAAGTTATCGGGTTAACCTATTTTAGCGTGGTTTCCCGAATTTGCCCGGACAATTGCCTGCCTTTTTCGCTCGACAGGGTAAAATAACGTGTCTCAACCCTTATTTTTATCCCTATTCCGCCTATATCTGCCTGTTGGCTGAGGAAGTTTATGGAAAAACAACAGAGATTACGTCGCCGCATGACCGGGATATTGACGGTTGCCCATTATCTCATGCTTCTGCCCACTTATCTGCTGCTGCGGCCGCTGCTCTGGATTATCCGCCGGATGGGGTATGGGGCCAGGCTGTTTGCCGCCTTTGGCAAGAAGTTACGTCAGGTGACGGGGATGCGCGAGGCGTTTGTGGGGTATGAGGCGCGGCCGCAAGACGTTTTCGTTTGCAGCTATTACAAAAGCGGTACCAACTGGGCCATGCAAATCGCCCACCAGATCGCCACCCTGGGCCAGGGAGATTTTGAGCATGTCCACGATGTCATCCCCTGGCCAGACAGCCCCAAAGGGTACGCCCTTGATGTGCGTGACACCACCATTCAAGCCAGCTCCCCCACCGGGCTGCGGGTCATCAAAACCCATCTGGCTTTTAATCGGATTCCTTATGCTCCCCACGCCCGCTACATCGCCGTCATTCGGGATCCCAAAGATGCGGCCGTCTCCGGCTACCATTTTACCCGTGACACCATGTTTGGCCCGTTGATGCCTTCCTGGGCTGATTTTCTGGCCTTTTTTATGGATGATGATTTCATTTTTGAGGGGTGGCCCTATTTTGTCAACAGCTATTGGCAAGTGCGCGACCGGGAGAATGTGCTGTTTTTGACTTACGAAGCGATGAAACAAGATTTGCCTGGCACCGTGCGCCAAATTGCCCATCTGATGGGGGTTGCCCTGACGGATGAGCAGTTTGAGCGGGTGTGTGAAAAAAGCAGCTTTGCCTACATGAAAGGGATTGACGCCAAATTTTACCCTGGCCGCCTTACCCCCTGGAGCAACCCCAACGGTAAGATGATGCGCCGGGGCAAGGTGGGCACAGCCGGGGAGCTGATGTCTCCCGAGCAAAGGCAGATGATGGACGCCCATTATCAGGCAAAGTTACAAGAACTTGGGTGTGATTTTCCCTATAACCAACATTATGGGTTATGAACCAAAGATGGGTCACTGACGGCGTCGGCGTTCAGGCCGCGGGGGCTGATCTTCCGGCGGCGCCAGGAGTTCGTAAGCCAGACCATATTGCTCTATGACCGCTTGCCGCAGGGCTTCGTAATCTTTGGGATGACAGGCAAAAGCTGTCGCCGAATAGTCCCAGGCTCGTTGGCGAATCAGGTCACGGTCAAACTTTTCCGCGCATGTCTCGCACAAGCCCACGTCATCCAAAATTGTCCACTGGTCACAGCCAGCGCAGGCACCGGTGAATTCAAGCATAATGTGATTCCTGTTATATAAAACGATACAAACGGTCAAATTGATCGGCGGTCCAGTCGGCGTTGTAGGTGGTGGCAAATTGGTACGCGGCCGCGCCTCGCCGTTCCCATTCTCCCTTATCCTCTAACAACTGTAAAATCGCCTCAGCCATGGCCCCATCCTCTTCAGGGGGGACAGATGCGGCCGCCGTCGGGGCTAACTCCGGGATTAACCCTACGGCTGTGCCGACGGTGGGGATACCGGTCGCGGCCGCTTCTAACAACGCTACCCCCTGGCTCTCATGGCGCGAGGATTGCAAAAAGAGGTGAGCCTGCTGATACAGGGGAATGAGCTTCTGGATCGGCTTAAAGCCATGAAAGCGCACCCGGTCCGTTAGCTGGAGAATACGGGCCTCAATCTGGATGCGGCCGCGCAGCGTATCCTGTCCCACCACATCCAGCCGGAAATCCACCCCCGCATCTTGTAAACGGGCCATCGCCCGCAGCAGCATACTTTGATCCTTCACCGGGTTCAGGTTCGCCACCTGGATAAACCGCCAGGGGGGAGCAAACCGTCGCGCCGCCGGGGTGTAGCGGGCAGTATCTACGCCGAGAGGAAGCCAATGAGGCGTGAGGCGTGAGGCGTGAGGCGTAAGGGTGGTGTATTGGTTGAGGATGAACTGGCTGCCGCCGGTGATGGTGGGGACGAGGCGGGTGGTGAGGGTGACAGGCAGGCGGGTGCGCCAATTTTTTTGCCACCCATAATTCACCTCTGGCAGCCAGGTCAGCTCCCCGCTCCAGATGGAGCCGATAACCGGGACGCGCCACAGTTTACCCGCCAGGGCGGCCAGGATGCCACACTCCCCCAGGCCAATGGTGTGCATAACCTCAGGCCGGTGTCCGGTCAGGCGGAAGGCCCGGCGTAGTTGGGCCAGGCGGGGCAGTACCTTGATTTCTGAGACCGGGCCGCGCAGTTTGCCCAGGTTGACAATATCCGCCCCCAGCAGCCGGTAATGGGCGAACTCCGGATATTGGCTCAGAGCAATGACCAATACGTTGTGCTGCCGGGTCAACCGCTCAATGAGCCAGAGCAGCGCGGGAACTACTCGTTCGCGGCCGCTTCTATCCACGCCCCCTGGGGTAATAATAGTGATATTCATAACCGTTTCCCTTATCATAACATGCCCGGCTAAAAACAGCCGCTCTCATTATAAAACCCTGGGTAGGGGTGGGACAGGCGGGCAACCATCTGGGGCAAGCGGTTCAACCTTATTCCCGCCTGTCTCACCCTCTTTACCCCCCACATTTCCACCAAACCGGGGCGAGACAGGCGGGAACTGAACGTCCCCGTTTGACCAAAATCCTGGCCCACCACCAAACCGGGGCGAGACAGGTGGGAACTGAACGTCCCCGTTTAACCAAAATCCTGGCCCACCACCAAACCGGGACGAGACAGGTGGGAACTGAACGTCCCCGTTTAACCAAAATCCTGGCCCACCTGTCCCGCCCCTACAGCTATTTCAGGGCCAACTGAAAATTACCCCATTCCTGCTCCATTTGTGTTATACTTGCCCCCATCTCGTGACCCAACACACCAACACACCATGGACTCGCTCAACGGCATTGTCGCAATCCTTGCTCAAGACGATAAAAAAACCATCGGCACCGGTTTTGTGGCCGCTTCCCAGCGGGCAGAGGAAACCTTTATCTTCACCTGCGCCCACGTCCTGCAAAAAAACGGCTATGCCTTTACCGAGGGGGAAGCGGTACCGGTGCGCTTTCAGGCCAACGGGCAGGAGCTGACCGCCTATCTGGCCAAAGCATATTCCAAACCAGACACCGCCGAAGATGTGGCTGTTTTATTCCTGACCGACCCCCTGCCCGAAGGGGTGGAAAAGCTGCCCCTGGTCGCGGCCGCGGCCTGCCAGCACCAAGTCACCCAGGCCTATGGCTACCCCCAAGGCACACACGGGCAGCGGGGCAAAGGGGAGATCCTCGGCCTCATTCCCGACCCCACCAATCCGTCACCCCATCAAGTCGTGCAGCTGCGCTCCAGCGAAATAACCAACGGCTACAGCGGCGCCCCCGTGTGGAGCTTTGATTGGGAGCGAGTGCTGGGCATGGTACGCTCTGGCCCCAAACCAGACAGGCTGGGGCGACAGGGTGAAGTGACTTACGCCACTACCAGCGAAACCCTGGTGGCCCTGTGCCCGGAACTTCAACTGGCGTCGGCGCCTGGCAGCGCGGCCAAACCACTCAACCAACATTTTCACACCCTCATCCGCGAACTGTCCGAACGGTACCAGGTAGACAACCGTTTTGTCCAGCTAACCCTGCTCCTGGATAAGGGGTCAGAAGCCGACGGGCAGCGCTATATCCCTGACGCGCAGCGGCCTAAATACAACAGCCTGATCACCCTGCTCCAGGAAACAGGTGAACGGAACCTGGTTCTCTTGGGCAAGCCCGGCAGTGGCAAAACCACCCTGCTCCAGCGGCTGCAGCTGGATCAATCATGGTACGCTTTAGAAAATACCAACCTGCCCCCAGAGCAAACCCGCCTGACCTTCTTCGTCCGCCTCAGCGGCTACCGGGGGGAAAAACCAGGCGACCCACCTCCAGCCCCCTACCCCTGGTTAACCGCTGAATGGCGGCGGCGTTACCCCACCCTGCCCGATTTTGCCACCTGTTTTCAGGCTGGGCGACTCATCTTGCTCCTGGATGGGCTAAATGAAATTCCCCACCGGGACCAGGAAGATTACCAGGAGCGGGTAGCTGCCTGGCAGCTGTTTCTGGCCCACTATGCCGGGTATGGCAATACCGCCCTCTTTAGCTGCCGTGACCTGGATTACACAGCTGCTCTGGGCAGTAAAGAGGTGCCCGTGCGCCGTGTCCAGGTGGAACCACTCACCCCGGGCCAGATCGAAACCTTCCTGAGCCGTTATCTGGGGAAAATAGGCCCGCCGGTCTGGGAAAAGCTGCGCTACGACCCCCAGCAGTTGGCCCTGTTTAGCTCCCCCTTTTATCTGCGCCTGCTGGTAGATGAGATTCATCACCTGGCGGCAGCCGGCAACAGTGAAGAGGCCGAACCGGCCTTCCTCTCCCGTGACCTGCTGGCGGTGGGGCGGCTGGGGCGGGCCGCTTTGCTCACCGGTCTGGTGCGCCGGGCCCTGCACCGGGAAATCGTGGATCAGCCCCACCCCCTTTTTAAGCCAGGGTTGCTGCTGACAGAGAATGACCGGCGGCAGGTGATTAACCGCCATTGGGCCACCCCCACCGCTTTGCCCGGCGATGGGCCGCTCATCCCCCACCTGGAGCAGTTGGCTTACCAGATGCAGGACGGCTGGAAAACCCCCGAAGCTAATTTAGTATCGCTGCCCGAAAAAACGGTCTGCGCCAGGTTGGACCACCCCCAGGCGGAACAGATGATTCGGGCTGGGGTGCAGCTCAATGTGCTGGATAAAGATCCCACGAAGCTGGAAATCGCTTATTTTCACCAACTGATCCAGGAATATTTTGCCGGGCGGGTGCTGGCCCGGAAGCCGGAACCAAACCGGGTGCAAACCCCCTGGCATGAAGCGGACATCCAGCCCTCGGTAGCCGAGCAGCTGCCCACCCTGGGCAAGGGGGATGCCCTGCTCCCCCTGCCCACGACCGGCTGGGAAGAAAGCAGTGTGTTGGCGGCGGCCATGACCGCCAACCCGGAGCAGTTTATCCGGGATTTAATGGCGGCCAACCTGCCCCTGGCCGCCCGCTGTGCCACCCTGCCCGAACTGACCCTGCCCCCGGCCCTGAAAAAGCAGCTGCGAGATGTTCTGGTGGAACGGATCAACCACCCCCAGGCCGATTTACGTGCCCGGATCCGGGCCGCCGAAGCGTTGGGGGAGCTGGGGGACAGCCGCTTTAGCCGCCACACCGGGCCGTATGGGGAGTACCTGCTCCCACCTCTTGTGACCATAACCGGTGGGATGTACCGCATTGGCAGTGAATTGGGCAGAGGTTGTAACTGGTTTCGCACGGTGTGGGCCATAGCCCGCGGCCAATATCAAATTTTTAACCAGGAAATGCCCGCCCATGATCTACCCATTGCTGGTTTTGCTATGGGCATGTATCCATTGACCAATGCCGAGTACCGGCTGTTTATGGATGCCGGGGGGTATGAAGATGAACAGTGGTGGCTAACCGATGCGGCCCAGGCGTGGCGGCGGGGAGAAAGGGGCCGGGAAAGCGATACACAGAATCTGCGTACAGCGTGGGAAATCGCTCAACAGATGAGCGAAGCGGCCATTCAGCAGCTTCAAGCTGACCCAAAGGTAATAGAGGCCATGCTCCAGGTGAAGGGATTAACCCGGGCGGGTCTGGAACAGATGCTCGACGAGCTGACTACCCCAGCCGATCCCCCGCGCCAGCCGGCCTTTTGGGATGACAGCCAGTTTAACCACCCATCCCAGCCGGTGGTGGGGATTTGCTGGTTTGAGGCCCAGGCGTATTGTGCCTGGCTCTCAGCCCAGACGGGGGATCGGTATACCCTACCTACCGAAGTGGAGTGGGAAGCGGCCGCGCGAGGCACACAGGGGCGGCGGTATGCTTACGGGGATACCTTTGACCCCACCCTGGGCAACACCTTTGAGACCCACCTGCGCCGCACCAGCCCGGTGGGGGTATTCCCCGGCGGCCGCACCCCAGAAGGGATCTATGATCTCAGCGGCAATGTGTGGGAATGGACCAGCACCCTGTGGGGGGACAATTGGCAGCAGCCCACCTACCCATACCCTTACAACAGGGATGATGGCCGGGAAGACCCCCAGGACGGCACTTCATGGCGCGTGGTGCGCGGTGGCTCGTGGAACGACGCTCAGGTCGACGCTCGCGCGGCTTATCGCTCTCGTATTCACCCTGTTAGTCGTTACGGCTACCTTGGGGGTCGGGTGGTGCGCCGTTCCCCATCTCCTTGACCTCTGATCCCTGTTCCCGGCGGGCAAGCGGTAGCGCGTCCCGCCTCTTCGCGCGCAGCGCGATCAAATTTTTTTCGCCAACACGGATAGACTGGATTTACGGATTCGGGGCGTAACTACTAACCCTCTCTGGTGATATACTGCCAACGGTCATAAACTGATATTTTCAACGAGAGTGGAGACTCGAGATTAACCAGTCCCCAGTCTCCACTCTCTACTCTCCAACTGGAATGTCACTTTATGACGACGATGGGTATATAACCTTCCGAAGGTTTCGTTGCCAATGATCACCAGTGGGGAAACCCTTCGGAAAGCTCAGTAGTTACCGCAATTCTCAATTTACCCTGAAATAGATGTAGGGGCGGAACAGGTGGGCCAGGATTTTGGTCAAACGGGAGCTTTCCGTTCCCACCTGTCTCGCCCCGCTTGGGCTGAAACGAGCAAGGGGGGTGAGACAGGCGGGAATAAGGTTGAACCGCTTGCCCCAGATGGTTGCCCGCCTGTCCCACCCCTACGACAGATTCTAAATTGAGAATAGCTGGTATAGCTACCTTATTTTTAGCTGTTCACTAAGGGGAAAAAAAACGGCACCAGGAGCATGGCCGCGATGAAGATGATCAACTGGAGCAGTGCCCCCACCTTGAAGTAATCACCAAAGCGGTACCCCCCAGGGCCAAGCACGAGGGTGTTGACCGGGGAAGCGACGGGAGTAGCGAATGAGGTGGATGCAGCCACAGCCACCATGACCAGGAAGGGCACCGGGGAGACAGTGAGTTGGGTCGCGGCCGCGAAGGCAATCGGGGCCATCAGCACCGCCGTCGCCGTGTTGGAGATAAATTGGCTAAACAGCGAGGTGAGCATAAACAGCCCGGCCATCACCGCCAGCGGCCCCCACCCCCCCACCAGGGACATCAGCCCATCCACAATAAACAGCACCCCGCCTGTCTTTTGCAGGGCCGTAGCCATAGGCAGCATACTGGCGATCAGCACCACACTTTCCCAGTTAATCGTCTCATACGCCTCATTCACCGTCAGGCAGCGGGTCAGTACCATGGCTACGGCCGCCAGCAGCACCGCCGTCACTGTCGGCAGCAGCTCAAAAGTCATCAGCAGCAGCATCCCCACCATAATGGCCACGGCCCAAGGGGCTTTGCGACTCAGGCGGCTGCCAGCCATTTCTTCCCCACTGCCTAAAACGACAAAGTTGCGCTGTTCCCGTCGCAACAGCCCAATCCGCTCCCAGGTACCTTGAATCAACAAGGTGTCGCCAAAGCGGAGCGGGGTTGTCTGCAGCGGGGTGGTGAGCAGCTCCCCCATGCGTAAAATGGCTAGAACGGTGACGTTGTAGCGGCGGCGAAAGGTGACATCGGACAAGGTTTTGCCGATGAGGGTTGAGCGGGGAGTCAGCAGCACCTCTACCAGCCCTAACTCTTCAGAAAGCATCGGCCCCTGGAGATCATGACCGGGCAGGAGCATTAGCCCCATCTCCCGGGCCAGGCGGGTCACATCGGCTGGCCGCCCCTGAATATGCAAAATGTCGTTGCTGTGCAAGATGGTTTCCGGGGTCACGGGCTGGGCCCAGGATGGAGATGGCTGTCGCTCTAACCAGGGCTGAATTTCTAACAGGTTGACCCCGTAGTGGGCACGTAAATCGGCCTGAGCAATGGTCTGGCCGATGAGGGGGGAGATGCGGCGGACACGCAAGAAGAACAGGTTGCCAGGCAGGCGGTACGTTTTGGCCAGCTCGTCCTGAGTAGGGGTATCCCCATTGTCATCGTCTGCGGAGCGCACTCTGGCCGGTAACAGCTGCCGCCCCACCATAAACATAAAGCCGATCCCCAAAAGCACCATCGCCAGACCCACCGGGGTAATGGCGAAAAACCCCAACGGGGCCAGTCCGGCCTCACTCAAATAGGTGCTGACCACCAGATTAGGCGGGGTGCCAATGAGAGTCAACATCCCCCCCAACAGCGAGGCGTAAGCCATGGGGATCAGCAGTTTAGATGGGCTGTGTTTGGCCTGCCAGGCCACGGTCACAACCACCGGCAGCAGCACCGCCGTGGTGCCGGTGGAACTCATCACCCCGGAGAGGGCGGCCACCAGCCCCATGGTCAGCACCAGCAGCCGCCCTTCACTTTTCCCGGCCAGGCGGGCCAGCCATTGCCCCAGGTAGCTGGCGACCCCCGTCTGGAAGATCCCCCCACCAACGACAAAGAGGCCAGCGATGGTCAGCACCAGGGGATCAGAAAAGCCGGCCAGGGCTTCGGCAGGGGTGAGAGTGTTGCTGAGGAGCAAGGCCAGCAAAGAAAGCAAAGCCACCAGATCTAACCTTAGCCGGTCGCTGGCAAACAAAACAATGGTGACAAATAAGACACAGAAAACAAACAGCATAGGCGTGATCTTGCCGTGGCATCACTCTTTAGGGTTTCATGGGGTCCAACGGGATACGTGAAGCGTGAGTTACCTCTGGTCACGCAGGACGCATCACACCCTGATTATTGATCTCCATTAATGACCAACGGCAGGTAGGTATGGGTACCTACAATGACGCGGCCGCTCATGCCCACGCCGCCCGCTGCCCCATGCAGGGTACAATAATAATCATAAATGCCAGGGTCAGTAAAGGTGAAAGAAAAGGAGCTGCCACTGTTTTGCTCCGGCCAGAGATCGTCCTCACTCACTAACGGATGGTCAACAAATGAACCATCCCACTGAACGGTATCCCCAGCCGCAAGCAATACTGTTTCAGGCTCATATACGCAGCAGGTGAAGGTGACAATCACCGTTGCCTGCATATCTGCGTTCGTTCGGATAAGCCACGAGGGGAGCATGAGCAGCCCCAAAATTAGTAGATAAAGAATCGGTTTGCTAAACCGCATCAGCCACCTCCGGAATATATACCCATCGTGGTCATAAAGTGACATTCCAGTTGGAGACTAGAGACTGGGGACTGGTTAATCTCGAGTCTCCAGTCTCACTGAAAATATCAGTTTATGACCGTTGGCAGTATAACTATTGAGCCAGCGAACTGCTCGCCGACTCTCACCGGGACATTATACACCAGTCTGATGTAAGTTACTGGAGTCTGGTGTTTTTTGAGCTGACCACTGGTTATTAGTGTATTGGTTATTACCAGATGGGGGGGGATGGGTGAGGCGAGTGGGGAAACGCGGCCGCAAACCGGGTCTGCGGCCGCGTTCTGGGGTCAAAATGTGGTTTTGTCTATCGTGCCTACGCCCGTTTGCGCCGGGTGATGAGGAATAACACGCCTAGAATTGTCAGACCCCATAACAGCATCAGCCCATTTTGGGCGTTATTTTGTCCGCTAAAAGAGCTGGTGGTGACATCTGTTGGCGGGCCAGTTGTGGGGGTGGGTTCTGTGGTGGCAGTGGCGGTAGGTTCCGTCGTGGCCGTAGCCGTTGGCTCCAGTGTGGCGGTAGCGGTAGAAGTTGGCAGGGCGGTGGCCGTAGCCGTAGCCGTTGGCATAGCTGTCGCAGTGGCCGTGGCGGTAGGCGTAGGTGTTGGACCGCCCCCTGTGTCACAATACCAGATAGTCACATCATCTATATACCACCCCATACGGTTAACAACCGTTGTCGAGAAGAGGGAATATTGAACATTAACATTGGCATTACCGGCATACCCGGAGAGGTCAACCGGCTGGAACAGCCACCCGGCGGATGGGTTGGAATTAGGGCTGCGCCATAACACCGTTCCATTGACAATCAATTCAGCCCGATCAAAGGTTTCAAAAATATGATACCAATGCTGCCAATCAAGCTGAATGGGGGCAGCCAGGGTGCTAAAGTTGAAGGTCTGGCTAAGAATAGAAGCCTGGCTGGGGTTCATGTTGGGGTAGCAACCATCCAGATTGGTCGCCCAAACATTGACTCCAGAATAGGCCCCGGTTGGTTCAGGGGAAGGCGCGGTATCACAAAGTTGGTAAACGCCGGGGATAATTTGCCCCCATTCCCAGAAGTTGGCCGGGGAAGTGACGGCCCAACCACCGCTGTTGGCCTCAAAATTATTGAAATAAAATTGGGTGGGGGTACCTACCTGACAGGTGAACCCTCCTTGTGGCGAAGGGGGCAGATAGGGTTGTTCGTTGGCAGCCGCGTTGGCCGCCAACTCTGCGGCCACATTACCTGGATCATCTGGGTTGGCTTCCCCAGTCCCCCCCTGGGCCGAGACTAGAGAGATGGTGAGCAAAACCAATACCCAAACCAATCCGATCAAAACGGTCTTATTTGCTGCTTTCATTACAATTACCTCCTGTTGTGAAAAGCGTGATGGGAATTACCCAAAAGGGACGATCCTGTAGACAATAGGGTACGAGAAAATCAAACTTGGGTCAATCGTTTATGCAAGTTTCATCCCGTGTACCCCCACCCCATAAACAAACTGGTATCGTGGCTTATCTCGCCGGCCGCTTCACTTACATTACCGCCGAAATGTGGCAAGAACGGGTGCGAGCTGGGCAAGTTCATTGTAATGGGGTAGTGGCAACTCTGGAAACTCAGGTCAAACAAGGGGATACCATCCAATGCCACATTCCCGATTACATTCCCCCAGAGTTCAATCCAGCTTACAACATCATCTATGAAGATGAATGGCTGCTGGGGATTAACAAGCCGCCCAATTTGCGGGTGCATGGGCACGGCAAATGGACGAAAGCCAACCTTATTTACCATTTGCGCCATGAACATCAGCCGCCATACCCGGAAACGCACCTGATTAACCGGCTGGATGCGGATACAACGGGGGTGGTCTTGGTGGCTCGTGAGGTGACGACGTTGCAGCTTATGGGAGAATTGTTTCTCAAGCAGCAGGTAGAAAAAACATACCTGGGCGTGGTTTTGGGAATACCCGAACCGGCGGAAGGGGTGATTGATCTGCCCGTTGGTCCGGTGATTGGGACGACCACAAAAACGCGCCAGGGGGTTGGGCAGGTCCATAAACCGCGTGAGGCGGTCACAGAGTACCAGGTGCTGCGGCCGCTTTCCTCCCATCACGCCCTGGTCCAACTGCATCCTCGCAGCGGCCGCACCCATCAGCTACGGGTGCATCTGGCGGCTATCGGTCACCCCCTGGTAGGAGATGCATTATACCAGATGGACGACGAAACGTATCTGGCCTGGTGCGAAGGGCGGTATGAGCCAGACCCCCCCCTGCTCCTGAACCGGCAGGCCCTCCACTGCGCTGAAACCCGGTTCATCCACCCTCACACCGGGCAGCCCTGCCTTATTACAGCCCCCTTGCCAAATGATTTACAAACCCTTATCATCAGCCTGACAACAACCGCTTGAGCAAGGAACAGTTAAAGGGGTAGCTAAATTTCTGCATAATTGGCCCCCTTGTTGACAATTCAGCCCTAGACTAACACTATGGTCGAACGAATGATGGCTTTGATCCAGCAATGGCAAGCCGGGCAAGACAGGCGAGCTATTTTTTTACACTGCTATGCCCTGATGACCCAAAATATGCTCCAGGCAGTGGCAGAGGGACGTTTTCAAAATGGTACCTGGGTGCTAACATTGCTGCACCGTTTTGCCGATTATTATTTTGTTGGCCTGGAAACATACGAACGAAACGACCCGACCACACCAGCCGTTTGGCAGGCGGCTCATGAGGCTGCCCAGCGGCCGCAACCCCGTCCACTCCAACATCTTTTCCTCGGCGTCAATGCCCACATCAACTACGATCTGGTTCTCACCGTAGAGGAACTCCTCGGCCCTGTCTGGCCCACGCTAACATTGACCCAACAGCAGCGATACCATCAAGATTTTGACCAGGTTAATGTCATTATCAAAGAGACGGTTGATCAAGTTCAGGATGAGGTATTGGAATGCCATGACCGGCTGATGGCCTGGGTAGATGTGTTGGCTGGACCGCTGGATGAATGGTTGACTGGCTGGCTGATCTCCGGCTGGCGGCATGAAGTATGGAATGAAGCGATCAGTATGATGGCTTGCCCAGACGCGGCCGCACGGGAGCAATGTCGCCTGGAATTAGAGAATAAGACATTAAATCGCGGCCGCCAGATTTTACTATTCCCCTTTACCAGGTAAGCCGGTGGTTAACCCCGGTGTAGCGCAGCTGAAAACCGAGCCGCTCATATAACCCCCGCGCATTCACATTGTCATTGTTGACGGTCAATCCCACCTGAGGCATATCCCGCTCGCCAAAACAGTACCGCAAGGCAGTCGTCAATAAGGCGCCCCCGATGCCTTGTCCCCGTGCGGCCGCCGTCACACCGACAAATTCAATGTACCCTTCATTGGCCCAGGGGTGAATCACGGCAAAGACATACCCCTGCACCTTTCCTGCGGCCGCCACTATCCAAACCCGATGCTGTTCATCCAGCTGGTCAATGATTTGCTGGCCGGTGTAAAATGTCCTGGGAAAAATTGCCTGATGTAAGGCAATGAAATCGGCGTGATGGGCTTCCTCAAGGGGAACACAGGCTAACGAGGGTGGGTCAGGCAAGGCAGCCGGACGTGGGGCGATATAAACGTGGGCGGTATCTATCCATTGAAAACCGTGCTGTTCATAAAAAACCTGCCCTCGGCGATTGGCTTGGTTCAGAAAGGTGTCTAGCCGGGTAATGTTGGCCGGAAGAGCCTGGCGTAGTTGGGTGTAGAGCGCGGCCGCGACCTCATCCCACCTTTGCCCGGCAAAAGGGCCGCGCAGCCAGCCCCGTGTCCCCTCTTTTTCATACTCACACCCCATCGCCCCAATGAGTTGATCCTGATGGAACGCGGCCGCGAACAGCATCTCCCCATCCCCATGTAACTGTTCCATCTCCGCCAGCAGATTGGCCGCCGGTTCACCGGTGCTGGTCTGGATACATTGGGTTTCCGGCTGTTGGCTTTGCCGCTCAATAAACGCCGCCAACAAGGGAAAATCTTCTGGGGCAGCGATACGGGTAAAGAAAGATTGTTTCATGTTCATATAACCTCAATGGATGGCTTCAATATCCACAAACTATCTTGCCGTTTGCCAACCACAGTGAAAGTAAACCGATCCAGGTCAAGGCAGCAAGTGAGATCGGCGGCGAAGTTGTCTAACTGCTCCTCAGGTACGCGGCCGCGCCAGGCAGCCACCACCTGCTCCCCTAACACCCTTACCTGTTGCAGGGTCGCGGCCGCGTCCACCGTCTCCCCAGCCAACAACCGATACAGATAATCCACACACAGTTGATCTTCCCCCCGCTGATCCGTCGCTACCAACGTCACCTCAGCCGGGTCTTGTGCCTGAATGTAACGCACCGTCGCCCCGGCGGTGACAAAGCTGGTCGCCAGTACCGTTTCTGTCCGCACACTCCGTACCAACCCCTGGGTGCCCGCGCCAGTTCGCTGAATGAGGGTGCGGCCGTGTAAATCCTGGCCGATCAAAGCTGCGGGGAGTTATCCAGATCAAATCCCTCTGGGAGCAGCCCGCCAACCTCCCCCATAAGTAAGGCGCCAGGAAAACGCGGCCGCAAGGCAAACGCCTCGACCAATGTCAAAACGGGGATGATCCGGCTGGCCCCCGCGGCCGCGGCAAAAGGAGCCAACGTAAACGCCCGAATCACATCAATCACCACTCCCAATTCCTCAGCCTCGTGACAATTCGCCAACGTCGCCTGATGAATGTGCATAAAACCCCCAAAGAGAATTAGGATAGATGAAATAGGAAGGATGAATTTTAGCTTCGTTGGCAGGTTCAGCAATGACAATCTCTAAATCCCAGCAATTCTCAATTTGCCCAGAAACGAATGTAGGGGCAGGACAGGTGGGCCACGGTTTTGGGCAAACGAGACCGTTCCGTTCCCACCTGTCTCGCCCCGCCTGGGCTAAAACAGAGACAAAAGGGGTGAGACAGGCGGGAATGAAGTAGCACCGCTTGACCTAGAACGAGGCCGTTCCGTTCCTACCTGTCTCGCCCCGCTTGGGCTAAAACAGAGACAAAAGGGGTGAGACAGGCGGGAATGAAGTAGCACCGCTTGACCCAGATGGTTGCCCGCCTGTCCCACCCCTACCACACAACGGGTTCTAAATTGAGAATTGCTGTCTAAATCTGTTGCTGGGGCACAGTTTAAAAAAACATCCCCTTAGATGGTAACTGGATGTTGACAAAGTTTTAGATTTACAATAAGATGTCACCTACCATCTGTTTGGATGGTATTCGGATGGCAATGAAGAAATTACCCTTGTGGCAATCTCTTCATCCTTCATCCTTCCTAATTCATCCCTATCTTCCCCGGAGATTAAACCATGTCTGAAACAGAAAAAATTACCATTAACATGAGCGTCGTTGATTTAGGCAAAGTAGATTTACTTGTCGAAAGTGGCTTCTACGCCAACCGTACTGATTTCATTCGGGCGGCCATACGCCACCAGCTCACCCGGCACGATGAGCCACTCCAGCAAACTGTTAGCCGCAAAGCGATGGTCTTAGGGGCACTCAGCTACAGTCGCGCCGATCTGGAGAAAATCCAGGCCAAAGGAGAGAAACGTACCGTGCGGGTTGTTGGGTTATTTCATCTGGACGACGATATTGATCCTGACCTGGCTTTAGCGGTGCTGGAATCTATCAAAATCTACGGCGTGTTTCGGGCCAACAAAGCCGTCCGTGAAGCCCTGGCTGAACGGACGTTTTAACTTATTTTCACAGAGGTTTATGATGCCAACAATCACGATTGAACCAATTGATATCCGTCAGGCGGATGAAACAACTTATGCTGCCTTGAATGATCACCGCAACCGCTTTCGCCAGGAACGTGATGCCCAGCTTCCCCCAATTCCTCTGGCCGAGGCCATAGGAGATTGGCACAATACCCCAGCGTTTGTGCTGATGAACCATTGGGTGGTGTGGGATTCAGAACATAAAACGATTGCGGCCGCAGCCGATGCCATGCGCTTCCCCGCCAATGCCGAAAACCCCCACCTGCTGCAATTTATGATCACTGTAGATCCACCTTATCGGCGGCAGGGAATCGGCACAGCTTTATTGCGTCACATTGTGGCATTGGCCCAGGCCGAAAACCGCTCTTTGCTCGTTTCAGGCTCATTCAGCGGTATACCTGCGGCCGCTTCCTTTCTCTACCGCCTGGGGGCCAAACCAGCCCTGGAAACGACCATTAACCAGCTTGACCTGGATCACCTGGATAAATCCCTGGTCCAGAAATGGCAGGCAATCGGGGAAAAGGTTGGCCAAAGGTACGATCTAAGCTTTTGGGATGGCCGTTACCCGGAAGAAGATTTGAACGGCCTGGCTCATCTGTATGAAGTGATGAACCAGGCCCCACGTGGCGCCATTGAGTCAGAAGATATTCATATAACCCCAGAACGGCTGCGGCAAATAGAGGCAACAGAGTTGAGTGGGGGGACAGAACGGTGGACAGTCTATGTACGGGAGCGGCAAACCGGGGAGTTGGTTGGGTTCAGCGAAACATTTTGGCGACCATTCAACCCCACCATGTTGCTACAAGGGAATAGTGGGGTTCAGCCAGCCCACCGGGGGCAGGGATTAGGCAAATGGATGAAGGCGATGATGCTGGCGCGGGTTATGCGTGAGCGGCCGCAAGTCAACTATGTCCGTACCGGCAATGCCAACACCAACGCCCCCATGTTAGCCATCAATCACGCTTTAGGGTTCCGCCCCCATCTCTCCCAAACCGTCTGGCAGATGGATCTGGCAAAACTCATCCCCCAAATCAGTTAAAACAGGTACAATCCCATCCGTGTTCCTTCGTATCTGTGTTCCCTCTTAGCCTGCGGCGCGGCGAAACCTACCGTGGTTGTTTTCACAGGAGAAAAACAAATGACTAATCCATTTCTGGCCATCGATCAACAAATCGTCGGGGATATTTACACCAGCACCGAATCAATGGATAACCTGACCGTCCTTTGTGACGAGTTCGGTTCCCGCTTTGGCGGTACTGAAGGGGAGCGGCAGGCGATGGAATTTATGCAGGCTAAACTGCGCGACTATGGGCTGCCCCACGTCCGCGCCGAACCAATCCCTTATCTGGGCTGGCGGCGAGGGGAAGCCCGCCTGACCATCCTCTCCCCCATTCACAAAGAGATTCCCTGCATCTCCCTGCCCCACTCCCCCGCCGCCACTGTAGAAACGACTCTGGTAGATATGGGGGCCGGAGCCCCAGCCGACTTTGACCGCCGGGCTGAGGAGATCAAAGGGAATATCGTGATGAGTACCAGTGCCAATCCCCAGGGGGTGAAGCGATGGATTCATCGGAACGAGCGGCTGGGGCGCAGCATTATGGCCGGTGCGGCCGCGTTTCTCTTCGTCAGCCAATATCCCGCCTATGGACCAGAGACCGGGGGGATCGGCCATGATGATGGGGAAGCGCATATTCCCGGCATTTCCATCGGCTGGGAAGATGGGGCTTACCTGGGACGGCTGCTCAAACGGCATGGACAGGTTCGTCTGCGCCTGGAGACGAATGATAGCTGTGAGCCGATGATCTCCTGGAATGTACTGGCTGACCTGCCCGGCCAACAGCAGCCGGAAACAGTGGTTATGCTTGGCTCCCACTATGACGGCCACGACATTTCTCAGGGAGCGGAAGACCCGGCTTCAGGGGCGGTGGCGGTGATGGAAGCGGCCCGAGTGCTGGCAAAATATGGGGCAGATTTGCCGGTAACCGTTCGCTTTGCCTTGTGGGGCATTGAGGAGATCGGACTGTTGGGATCACGCCATTACGCGGCCACCCACGCTGATGAACTGTCCCATCTCCGCTTTTACCTGAACATGGATGCTGCCGGGGCCATTACCCATAAGGCGATCACCTTAAATGAATGGCCGGCTCTGGAACCGCTGTTCACCGGTTGGGGGGAAGAGATGGCCTACACCGTCCCCATTCGCCAATCCGTCCATGCCCATTCCGACCATTTTCCCTTCCTCATGGCCGGTGTGCCAACTGGGGGGATAGAGGCGGCGGAGTTTAGCGGCCGCGGCTATGGGCATACCCGCTACGATACCCTGGACAAGGTAAAGCTGAACAATTTGCGCGAAGCAGCCATGATTGCGGCCCGCCTGGCCTTACGCATCGCCCACATAGGCGAGTGGCCGGTGCTGCATCGGAGCAGTGAAGAAGTCGCGGCTCTGTTTACCGGGCCAGAATATAAAGAAGAAGCCGAATACCGGGCGCAGATTGATGCCTTTTATCAGCAGGCCAGGGGGAAACAGTAAAAAAGGGAAATAAAACACGGTATCCCTAACCTGGACAAGCCAGAAAAGATTTATCCACAGATGTCACAGATGGGCACAGATTTTTAGACCATCTGTGAAAATCGGTGTCATCTGTGGATCGGTTCTTGTTTTCTGTACAAGAAGTTGACTGGCCTATCACGTACCAGATACGGGATCATGGACGGTGATGACTTTGCCCGTAGCCGTTACCTTAAATTCCCAGAACCCGTGCTGTACGCCAGTCGCGGCCGCGTCGCCCCATTCCCCTTTGTGCAGACAATCACAAGGAAACCCTAGCAGTCGCACCGCCTGACGCAGCCCTTCGCTCCGTTCTGTCCCCCCAAAACTGGGCCGATCCAACAAAATAATTTGCGCCTGAATACCCTTTTGCGCCAAAGGAAGCAGGGCCGAGAGCCAGGCAGTATTCCCGGTAGGGGTCAGGATGAGCAAAGCCGCCCCCCGGCGGATAATTCGCGTAAGATCGTGTAGGGCGGCCGCGAGACCCACTTCCCCATCTGCCTGGGCTAAGGCCAGGCTGCGTAAAATTTTCCACTGCTGGCCCTGACCAAATGAAGGGGGGATGATATGCGGCCGCGCCCCATATAGGGTTAATCCCACCTTGCGATTGTGCTGCAACGCCTGAACCGCCAACGCCGTTGTCAAAATAATAAGATGTTCCTCTGTGCCTTCTAATTCTGTTCCCAATTGGGCCGCTGTGTCCAAATCAGGCAGCAGCCAGAGATCACCAGACACATCCTGATCAAATTGGCGCACCATCAATTCTCCCCGATGGGCACTGCTTTTCCAATGGAGCCAGCGCCACGGATCGTGCGGCTGGTAGGGGCGAACGGTGGCCGCATTAACAGTGGCTTGCCAGGAGGGTTGGCGGGAGCGTTCGCGGCCGCTGCTGGAACCAGCGGGCAGTTGTACCGGCAGATTGGTATGAATGGGGGGATTGATGATAATTTCCGTTTGTTGGGGATAATGCACCTGAACGAGGAACAGGCCAAACGGGTCACTGGTTTGCAGCGTCCAGGGACCCAGGTGATATTGGCCTCGTCGGGTACAAATAGCTGATTGTTTCCAGGCATCCGTTGCGGCCGCACCCACACTCCGCACCACCCCAATTTGATACCCCGGTACATTCGAATAATCAAGCAGTTCCACCCATAACGCCGGCAAACGGCTCTGATTACTGACTTTGAACTGTTCGCTGAGGCGGTCGCCTACACTGACCCAGGCGAAACGAAGCTGCCGATGACCACGCAGGTGAGTGGCTAAAGAGCGAGACCAGAGGTATGCGGCCGCGAACATCCCACCCAACCCCACAATCAACGTCACCCATACCCGACCCGGCCAAATAAGGGCGGCCAATATACAAAGCAGCAGCCAGAACAATGGCAAACGCCAGCGCAAAGAAAGGCTTACCTGGGGCATAGCCAGATTGTGCCTGAAAATAATTTAGTTTGCGAATAGAAGGGATTTTAGGCAGATGGGGTGATCGGTTGAAGCATCTCTACAACCAATTGTATATCTGATTTAACGACTTCGGCCTCTTCATCTACCACTAGATCAAGGGGAATGGGGGGGAAGGTGGCCCGACCATATGGCCCAACCAATACCTGGTCATGGTAGTGGCCCCATTGGAGCGTTGCCAACAGCGAAGGCATCTCTGTTTGTTCTAACATGGGCACCACGGAGACATCCACGCTCAAGGAAATTTCTGCACCCATCATACTCTTACCCTCAAGCATGATCGTCCAAGGAACATCAGCCACCATTACTTCCTGACGAAACAGGGTAAACCAATCATCTTCATCCAGGGGTAAGGACAACCCTCGGCGCACAGCTAAAGCAGGCTGAACCGGGGGGGGGAAGAAAAAGGCCTGCAAATCGGCAACGGTTTGTTGTAGGGTGAGACGCCAGCCCTGGGCAAAAGCTGGTTTGAGGACAAGGTTGGGATGGGGACGCGGCCGCAAAAAGCTGAGATCATGGCTAAGTTCACCAGGGAGATCCGGCACAACCCCTTTTTCTGTTTGCCGCAGCGAATCTACCGCGTCCAAAAAATCTTCCAGCAGGGTTTGGTTTTCTAAAAGGCGTAAGAAAAAGATAGGGTATTTTTGGGCAATATTGGCGCCCTTTAAGAGATCGCTAAAAATTAGAGACAACATAATAGAATCCTCATCCGTAATATCGGCTGGGGCTGGCTTGCTGTTAATGATTAAGGCAAGAAGTTGAGACGCGGCCGCCGAATGAGTTCCTTCCTGTTCCCACTGTTTTACTAAAGCGGCGAGCCGTGCTTGCAAGCTACCCGGGGTAATGATCAAGTTACTTCTATCCATTATTATACCCATCTAAGCCTAAAATCTTACGTAGTTTACGAATTGCCTCATGTTTGATTTTGTAGACGTTCCCTGGCTTCAAATTTAACTGTTTAGCTATCTCTTCTACACTCATGCCCATAAGAAAGCCTCTGATAACCGCCTGTTCACGTGGGTTTAGCTGTTTGATCGCTTCATTTACATCATACCCTTTTTCCATCCACTCTTCGATACTGAATCTTTCATCATTAACAAGGTCTTCATTTAGTTCACTCATTTTATTATCCGGGACATGGCTGGAACTTGTGGCTTCTCGTATGTTCTTGCGGCACACATTTCGTACCAACTGAATGGCCCAGGCATCAAAAACAGCCGTGTCATAAGGGAAGCGGGACTGAATGAGCGTACCACCCGCTTCACTCGCGTAACTGATGGCTAAATCCAGGGTCTCTTTCGTAGGGAAGAAGTTGTGACTCAACAAAAAACGATAAGCCCACTGCTGCATTTTGCCGAAAAGCTCATCCCACACCTCGTCCTCACCCGCCATAACTTTACTCACATAAGGATTTAGCTCCTCGTAAATAGTCATCACCTGGTGAACATACGACCAGGTCGGATCACAGCCAACATGCTTCAGGTAATAATGAAACCGGCCACGCCCATAGTTGCTCAGCACAATTTGTCCGATAATCTTTTTCAGATGATCAGAAACATTTAGCTGAGCTACAGCCTTTTCTAATTCCTGGCGACAATCGGGGATACCTTGACTCATTCGCTTCCTCCTGAAGGTTGGACACCAATCCAAACCTTCATGTCACCCCTGACAGCTAATTAGTTTCAGGAATTAGCCTTCAGCACCGACGTATGAGCATTACCAATAGGCTAATGAAATATAACCTTTATCAACAATAGCATTGGGAAACTTTTCCGGCCTTTATCTCTTACGACAACGAGGTAACGTAAATCCAAAAGGGATTGTCGTTATGGCAGCAGCGGTGCAATCAACAGATATCTGTTGTCTAACAAGGGCATTGTTGACAAGGGTATAGTTAATTTCTTAACAATTGAATTACGCCAAATAAATATGAGTACCCATCAAGGCAATGTATTGTGCCAATATTGTTCAGCCAAAGCAAACGCCTGTTGGGCAATGGGGCGGCCCATGGCGCGGCCGCGTAAATCCCCATCTTGAAAGTGAATCCCCCCATAACGGCGGGAAACCCCGGCCTCGTTAGCCGCATCCTGAAAGGTGGGCCAGCGCAAAATTATTGGCTGTGACGGGCTGGCCTCAATTTGATGTGCCCCGATTAACACAATATGCTGGCCTAATATATCAACCACCCCATCTCGATTAAAATCATCGTTGATCAGCGTAACCCCATCATAAAATTGATTACTGCCCGTAAAAAGGGTGAGAACCTCGGCCGCGGCCGCGCTAAAGGTACTATGCCCAGAAACAAACTCGGCAAACGGGGGGGTCATAAACGTCAGCGGTTGATAAGGCAGCCATTCATCCCCCAAAATCGTTTGGATACCCTGATTGGGGCCAGCCCAGGCCATAATTTCCTGCCCGGCATAGATATGGCGAATCGCTGAGATGGGGCGCACACAATCATAAGCCCGTTTGGCATCCCAGGCGGCAATGCTGGCATCAAACATCGCCGCATTCAGCACAAAATAGAGCTTCACATCCTCATCAATGCCGTGACCATCACGCCAGGAAATCCCATGAGCCAGGGCATTCCAATGGCCTGGCGGCGTTTCCGAGCGGGGGCCATCCATCCAATATTCGGCAATCGCTTTTTCCCGGTCACCTAACACGCTACTCCAATACAATACCTCATCCACCTGCTGCCGAAACGCTTCATCATGGCTCATCGTTTGCCCCAGGGCATCTGTGTACGAAAGCTGAGACCCAGGCTGCGGCGGCCCCGGTGGACGGAACTGCTGGCCTACACCCCAAACAAAGGGGCGCACCGCCCCCCAGTGAGGTGTCAAATACCGCTGATCAGCATAAGAAGCGGGGTTGGCTGAATCCGCAACAGGCTGTAAGTTGGCAGTGAGGACCCTACCAGTCGGCACACGCAGCGGCTGCCAGCGACCCAGAACAAACTCTGACTTACCAGGGCTGTTAGCCGCCTGGGGATCAGCACTATTTGCCGGGGTATATAGTTCGGGATAGGTAGCGGAAGTGATGTCGGCATAATCATTGGCGGCATTGGCTCCATCATCAGCCCGATCCCTTAGAATGGCCTGGGCGGCCAGATAACCGATTCCCGCAGGGGTCACAGCCGAACCGACATCAACGGCCTGGTACCCCAAATTGTGCAGAAGAGTGGTAAATGCCTGGGAACGAGTTTCGTAATCCGGGAACAGTACGACAAGCATTTGATAGGCGGCCTGACTGACCGCGGCCGCTTTGTTGTGATAATTATGTTCGGCTTCGGGGCGACGTAACCCTTCATCTAAAACGGTAGGGCGAGCCACCGGATCATAAACAGCCCAGGCATCGTACATAGCCGCATGAACCATAAACAGGGAACGAGAAATCACCGTGGGGCGTGGCCGGCCATGACGGATGGCCGCTAACATGACCTCATTCCATTGCACGACAACAGAAACGGCTGGCTCTTCTGCGGTCGCGGGTAAAGAAATAACCGACCCTGGCGTCGGTGGCCACTCCCTGGCTAAGGGTTGCGATGGAGCCAAGGGATCTGATGCTACCATATCTGGTGGGGATGGGGCTTTTTGGCAAGCTGTTAACAAAAACCCTAGTGCCAACAGCAATCCCCAATGATATTTATTCAATATGCGCATTGCTAACCTCCCAGTTTAAACCTTATCATCTTCGCCACCCAGGTAAGGCGTTATTATGCCGCTTTTGCCCAAGTTAAACCAATGGCCGTAAAAATAACAAAGGCCATCCCACAAGGGGATGGCCTTTGCTCATCTTAACGACAAGATGGATTCAACCGTAAAGATTAAATCCATCAGAAAAAGCAGCCAACTTATTTAACCGGTTGGCGGCGCAGATAAAGGAACCCGGCTAATCCAAGCAAGAGCATTGTCACCAATACCGTAAACCCATTAGAACCTACTCTATTACCAGATACCTGGCTCAGTTGAACATCGGTAGGTGGCTCTGTCGTCGGTGTGGGCGGGACAGCGGTTGGTGTAGCCGTTGGGGGAATACCCGTTGGCGTCGCCGTTGCTGTTGGGGTAGCCGTTGGCGGTACGGCTGTCGCTGTCGCCGTTGGCGTTGGTGTCGGCCCACTGGAATCAATATCCAGGCACCAGCCACCAGCTATCTGACCACTGTCACCACCGGCATCATCTACCACATATAAGCTCCATGTCCCGTTAGGATCAGTCCCATTAAAGATGGATAACATGGTAGCCGTGGATGGGGCGGGGGCCGGGGCGGGGAAGGTGTCCCCAGTACCATAGTTGGTCGGCCGGTAAGTACCGCTGGTGATAAGGGTGCTGTCAGGTAGGGGGTTGGCCGCGCTGTCATCAAGGGTCAGGTTGACATTGGTGATACTGTTGCTGCCACCGGCATCAGACATGATGATCAGGTTTTGCCCTTGTGGACCAACCAGCAGGATGTCAATATCGTCCGGCCAGGTATGGGCTAACCCTACCAGCCTCACATCTACATCAGCAACGGAGTTGCCCAGGCCAGCCACAACAATGTTAGAGGGATAGGGTGAAGCGGCCCCACTGCTAGGGATAGAAATAACCCCTGTATTGCAAAACTCTTGCCCGGTAGTGAAGTTGAAGGTCGCCGAACTAACCCCGGTGCCACAGACGTTAACCGCCTGAACACGCCAGTAATAAGTGGTGTTGATGTTTAAGGTTGTCGTGGTGTCACTGGTGCCAACAACGGTGTTGCTGTAAACGATGTTGGTGAAACCGGGGTCGGTAGCCACCTGAAGGTTGTACGAAGTGGCGTTGGGGACGGCATTCCAGACCAGGGTGGGGGTGAGCGATGTGCCCGTGGCCCCGTTGGCTGGGGAGACGAGGGTGGGGGCTGCGGGCGCGGCCGCGTACAAGTTCAGATTCACTGTGGTCGTGTGGGTACTGGTGGGGGCCACGCCGACAATGCTGATGGGGTAACTGCCCGGCGCGGCCGCGGCCGTATTCCCAATCGTCAAATTACTGCTGCCCACCGGCGTCACCGGATTGACACTGAAGTTAGTTGTCGTACCCGCCGGGTTGCCCACCGCACTCAGCATCACCGGATCGTTGTATCCCAGGATAGAGCCAACATTCACCGTGTAAACGGCACTGTTGGGGATACAGACATTTTGCGTCGAGGGGGTCGCCATCAGGGTAAAGTCTGGATTCAAGACACAGTTAGAACAAATCAGGGCAAAATCCTGGTCTGTTGTGTCCCCATTGTAAGGCACCCCATCGCCGCTGATATTGACCGCATCAATGATGATGAGCGCCGAAGATTGTGGGTTCTGGACGTATACATTCTCCAGGTTGTTGAGGTTGTCCGCTGTGCCACCTGTCACCGACCAACCAGCACTAAACTGGTTGCCCAGGTAGGTATTGCTGCCATTGATAACGGTCAGGTTCAGGTTATTCACCAAAGCGGGATTGGCCCCCACGGCACCGGGGGCGTCACTCCAGGTCAGGGTGACTTTCAGCGGCTGCGAGGGATCAGCTACCCCAAAAGCCAGCATCCACTGCTGCCCAGAATCGGTGAACAGATGGGTCTGGTCATAATACAACACCGGCACGGTGGGGGAGATGATATTGGTGATATTGACCCGTCCCCACCCTTCATGGATGTTGGGAATATTGGGTGTGCCCATATCTACCGCCCCATTAACAACCAGAGCTTTGGCCATGGCCGGACTGGGGTTAGCCCCGGCATTAAAGGTGCGCCACCACTGGGTAGCCAGAACAATCGCCCCTGAAACCTGGGGGGCGGCCATGCTGGTACCAGAACAGAAAGCGTATAAATTGCTGGTTCCAGCAATCGCAGTGGCGCAGCTGCCACCCAAATCATTACGGGCCGAAGCTATTTGTTCCCCAGGGGCCGCAACAGTGGGCACCCAGCGGCCATCTACAGCCGGCCCCCGGCTGCTAAAGCTAGAAATGTCATTAATATTGCCCACCCGGAAGTTGCGGCTGCTGGCCACGATGATCATGTTCTTAGCTTCTTTGGGGGCGGTGAGGGTGTTGGGGCTAGGGCCAGAGTTTCCGGCAGAGAATACCTGGATAAACGGCTCAGCAACAGCCGCCGTGTCGAAGTTACCATCCCGCACCATCAAGTCATGAGTGCGCTCAGAAGCCTGGTAGCCGTGGTTAGTGCCTTCCCCGGTTGTCCAGGAGTTGTTCCCCCCAATGGCCCCGCCCAATACCGCTTGTTTGCTATGCTCTTGCCAACCACCCGCCGGGGGCCAGGCGGAAGCGGAAAGAGAGTTCATGGCGAAAATGCCATAAGCGGGGGCAATGCCTAAACCATAAAGGAACCCATTGGCATCGGTAAACCCAGCCGTAGCATCCCCACCGATGATCCCGGCAACATGGGTACCATGCCCCCCGCCAGAACAGTCACTGCCGGGCTGACCAGCCGGATTACAGGCCCCAGGGAAGCTGTAGCCACCAACGATATGGGATCCAAGATCAGGGTGATCGTAATCTACCCCGGTATCTATGACGGCCCAGGTGACGCCTGCCCCATTGACGCCCAGATTGGCCAGGTGGGGGAGATAACCAACGAAGGGAACACCAGCCACTGAGTAGTTACCGGCGACAATTTGGCTGGACATTTCATCATCTAAGATAGGAACAGGGCTGAGATAGCCGAGCCAGAGAACGGTGTTGAGTTGGGCGACGGCTTCGAGCGCGGCCGCGTCTAGCTCTACAATTACATCATAAAACGCCTTATCTGGCTGGGAGGGGAAATATTGCAGGATGTTTCCCCCCAGACTGGCGATAGCGTTGAGGGTCTCCTGGATATTACCGTCGTTGTAAAACATGATGTCCACGTTGGTGATGCGGCCGCGGTAACTATCCAGATCACGGCTAATCTTGTAGGCTGGGTGGAATGCCCCCTGCCAACGAACATGGGCCTGTCCTTCCAAAGAAGCCAATTGGGCCGCCGTTCCCCAAACCAGGAAACTGTTATGGGGATAATATTGCAACACCTGGACGCCGCTGTTTTGCAAAGCCGTGACCCACTCCCCTTTGGTGGGGCCAGCAAATTGGACCAGCCGGAAGGTAGGGCCACTTTCCCCATTACGCAGATGGGTGGACAGGGCTGGTTCCCCATCAGCTACCGGGTCAAAGGTGTAGTGGGTCACTTGTAACTGACCAGCATTGGGGTACAGTTCATAGGGTAAACCAGCGGCATTGAGTCTGGCTAGATCTCCGGCCGTGAGGCCTAACCATTGATAACTACCATAATCAAGAGAAAGGATCGGGTTGAGATTGAGTGCGGCCGCAGCCTGATAATCCCCACTGGCCATACGAACATAATGCTGGGGGGATGCCGATGAAGTTTGGGCCACCGGGGGCCGGCTTATCAGAACAAAAACAGCCAACAACAAAACAACAAGAAATAACATTCGGGAACGATTCATTTCACGCCTCCAAAACTAAATCCCCTACACAGGGAAAACCATTAAAAGAGATACATGCAAACCATCTCTATGACCATTTAAGCTTTAGCAACTGTGGAAGGGATAACCAAATCTTACAATGAGACAACTACATGAGGAACAGCCCCCACATTATAGCACGTGTTCACCCCGATAAAAGAGCTTGGCGGCAAAATATCGGGGGCTGGAGAGCAAAGCCTGAAGATTAGAGGCAAAACAGTCCCCCAAAAATGTCAGATTATGCCTTTTCCCAGTATAATCTGCGTTCGTCAACGACACCCTAAAATCTGGCAAAGGAGTTTGTTTATGGTTACGGCAATTTTTATCCTCATTGGTTTGCTCATGGTAGCGGCAATTATTTTACCCCGTTACTTCCCCGATTAGGGGGGAGTTTGAACCAATATTTGTATCTTCTCGATAAGTTGGGGCAAACCTTCGGAAGGTTTGTGCAATGGGCAAGCTCTTGGGTCAAACCTTCCGAAGGTTACACGTTTTACTTAGATGTTACCAAGATTTGCTCGAGGGCAGATGACGGACGAATAAAAATCTTCCGTCTTCTACCCCTCGTCTTCTCGTCTTCGGCTGTACAAATATACAAATGCCCAAAATCGCTTACTTAGTTCGCCACGCCGCCCCAGAGCGGAACAGCCATCTGCGTTATGATGTTGCCCCCGGCCCCTCACTGGCTCCAGACGGGTATATTCAAGCCCGGCACACAGCCCAATTTTTAGCTGACAAGGAGATCTGCCGGTTATACCACTCACCTTTGCAGCGGGCGTTGGAAACGGCGGCTGTGATTGCCCGCCACCTGGGTCAACCTTCATGGGAAAGTGAGGCCTTGCGTGAATGGGAACGGGGCACTCCGGCCGCTGATATTCGTCAGCGCATGGTAGCGTTTTGGCAAACGGTGATGGAAAATGGGAAAGGAGAGGGTGCGGCCGCGTTCATTTCCCACGGTGGCCCCATTGAGCAGTTACTGCGTCACCTCACCCAAGATACCCTGGACCTCTCCGGCCACCGATACTTTGGTGGGGCCACAACCCCCCTGGGCGGTGTCTGGCAGCTAACCCAAACCAACGACATCTGGCAGATCACCCTGATCTTCAACCCCGGCGACCCTGCCTGACCCCCCCTCCCCTATCTTCTTGGGCTGTATATAATGGAATCAGCTTGCCATTGGGCAGGTCTGGAACTTTATGGTTCTCACGCCTCACTCTTGAAACCTCAACCCTACAATAGGAGCCAAATGATGAATACCCCTGATACACCTCTTGATGACGCGGCCGCCAGCAACATAGACCTGGAACATTTATGGCAGTTTGCCGGCCAGGGATTACGCAGCAGTGATTTTAATACCGCCATGGTTCATTTCTACCGGGGAGAAGTAAACCGCTCTAACACCTGGCGAATGCGCCTGGATGCCACGACCAACTGGGCCGTTGTCACCACCGGTGCAGCCCTGAGTTTTGCCTTTAGCAGCGTGGACAACACCCCTCTGGTTATTCTGGTAGATACGTTTTTAGTTCTCCTTTTCCTCTTTATCGAAGCCCGTCGTTACCGTTATTATGAACTATGGGCTATGCGTGTACGGATTCTGGAAGAAAATTTTTTTTGCGCCCTGCTCTCCCCCCCCTTTCTCCCCCATTCTGATTGGGCCAACCGACTGACCCAAAGTCTAAAAAACCCCACTTTTCCCATCACCTTATTAGAAGCCTTGGGCCGACGTTACCGACGTAACTACGCCCCTATCTTTATGATTTTAGCCTTTAGCTGGATTCTTAAAGTGTGGGTTCACCCCACCGCTGGCCCATCTATCAACGAATTTTTAGCCCGCTCCGCCGTTGGTCCTATTCCCGGCTGGGTAATGATTCTCATTGGTTTTTTGTTCAACGGGGCCCTGGTAGGATTGGGGCTTTTTACGGCTGACTTACGGGCTTCAACGGGTGAGGTATTTGAAGGGGGAGATGATGGCCTCTTTGCCAGCCTGTATCATCGTTTCCGCAGAGCTACCTGGGAAGCATTGGATGTAGATTTGGGGACACTGATACCCCATTTACGGTTAGAATCCCACAATCACCTGGCCTATATCATTTCTGATCAGGTAGAGTCGGTAAGCCGGTCGTTAATGAAAGAGTTAGGACGTGGCGTGACCCTGCTTCAAGGCAAAGGGATGTACACCGGTGAGGAACATGGGGTAATGATGTGTGTGGTGAACAGTCGGCAAAAAAGCCGGGTGCGAGAATTAGTTAAACGGCAAGACCCAAAAGCGTTTGTCATTATGACCGTGGCGGAAGATGTTCGCGGGTTCGGCTTCCGCCCGCTAGAAGCGTGACATATCCGATCATTACACCTGTCCAGCATCTGTGTAAATGGGCAGAGTGAACGAAAACGTCGTTTTGAACGGGGGCGTTTTGTGATCATCAAACCAGATTTGCTCCCCATGGGCTTCAATGGCCATCTTACAAAAAGCCAGCCCTAACCCATGTCCTCGCTCTCGTTGGGTACCAACAGCAAATTTTTGGAACAGCCGATCACGCATTGTCGGGGGAACGCCGGTACCAGTGTCATTGACTTCTACCAAGAGGCGTTTTTGCCAGGTAGGATTCTTCCCGCGCAAAGCCTCAATCTCCCGCACAGACACCCACACTTCTCCACCCATTGGGGTAAATTTAAGGGCATTACCCACCAGGTTGCGTAATGTCCGCTCAACTAAAGTCCGATCAGCCCAAACCAGTGGCAAAGAGGATGGCACAGAAGCGGAAAGGGCAATTTGCCGGGTGGTTGCCAATGGTTTTTGCAGCTCCAACCCTTCATACACCAACTGCTCAAGAGAAAAAACTTCATAATCTAGCGGAAATTGGTCGCTCTGAAGTTGGTTGATTTCCATGATGCTGTTGACCATGTGTAACATTTTTTTTAGGGTGCTGTAGGTCACATCAAACAGTTGGCGTTGGGTGGCATTGGGAGCGCCGGGCAGGCCCAATTCCAGTAGTTGCACCGTTCCGGTGATAGCTGTAAGGGGATTACGAAAATCATGGATCATGGTACGTATTAAATCTTTACGCATATTTTCAACCACCCGCTCTTTGGTTACATCACGTAGAACAAAGAGTCGCCCCAGGGTGATCTCTTCAGACATAACGGGCAGGTTAAGCCAATGAATAGTCCGCCCCTGCACATCAAACTCTCCTTCGCTAGGGGGTTCGTTGCCGTTGACGATACGTCGGCTTTCAGTGAGCAAGGTGTGGGCGGCTGGTCGGGCCTGATGGCGCAAATGGAAAATGAGGTGCCCCGTGGATCGCCCTACCCAATGCCCTGTCTGGTTGGGAATATGAAGGGTGTGGAGAGCTAATTCATTTATTACCAGGATGTTGTGATTAACGCCAATGAGGATGAGACCGTCACGGCTGGATTCGATCAACGTTTGCAGGCGGCCGCGTTCCTCTGTAATGGTGCGAAATAGTTGGGCATGGCGCATCGCAATAGCGGCATGTTGGGCAATGCCTAAACAGAGAGAAATTTCATCCTGGTTAAAAATGCGGCGGCGGCGGCTCTCCCATAAAGCGGCATAGGCCAATGTCCCCCCCCCAACCTGAAAAGGTACGTTAAGAATAGAATTCCCCCCATACATCACCAAGTGAGCCCGCATTGAATCTCCTAGGGCAGGATCATCCCGGTGCATCATCTGAATTCGCCCTTGTATTAACGCTTCCACAGTACCAGGGGAAAATTGTCGCAGATCATATTGGTGATAAAGATCCGATTGTCTTTCTTTTTCATTGGCTTCGGGGCCATAATATTCGGCCAAAACGGTGACTTGATCGTTGTGGCCAGAAAAATCACACACGTAGACACTGGTGACATTAAGGGCATGACACAACTGCTCAGCGATGAGATAAAACACGGTTGATAGATCCAGGGTAGAAGAAATGAGGCTGTTAGCCTGGCGTAGGGTAGTCTGTTCAGAAAGGCGGCGTTGGGTTTCAGCATAGAGACGGGCATTGCTCAGGGCAAGGGCAATGGTTTCGGCCAGGGATTCAGCCAGGGCAATATCATGCTGATTAAAAGCATGTAGATGATCGCTAGACACATCAAACACCCCCAAAGTTTCACGCCCGCTTCGCAGTGGCAAAGCCATCTCACTCCGTACAGAGGGATGCCCCATGTAATAATCTGGGTCCGCGCTGACATCAGGAACGTATTGCGTTTGCTGAGTACGAAAAGCACGGCCGGTAATGCCCTGGTTGGCGATCCGGCGGCGGCTGTGGGCAATGGCGATGGTGCCAGAGGTGGCAATGTTGATCAAATAGGTTTGGGTTTCATCAGGGAGAGAGATAGTTACCGCCGGCCAACCGGTGAGTTCGGTAACTTTGCTGACGGCGGCCTCAACAGCGGTGTTGGGATCTAGATGGGCGCCTACGGTTTGTAATACGGTGTACAGGGTGTTGAGCCGTTCAGTTTGGCGTCGCTGCTCTTCATAAACCTGAGCATTGTAGAGAGCCAGAGCAAGTTGGTCCGCGGCCGCGAGCATAAAAATTGCATCATCCTGACTAAAATGATCGGCCTCAGAATGGGTCAGAGTCAATACCCCTACAGTACGCCCATCATTGATAATGGGGATGACCAGGGCTGAACGATGAACAACATCATCATCTGGCAAATCAAGCCACCGATCATCTATCAGGGTGTCAAGAACTAACGCCATTTGTTTGTGACGCAGCACCCAGCCCGCCAATCCCTGGTCCATGATCAAGCCAATGTACCGTGGATCATGGTAAATTGTATTTATGTGGCTAGAAAAAATAGAATAGGTGACAACCCCCTCATCATCTACTAAAAACAGTCCAGCTTCTTCAGCACGGGTCAGTTTCATAGCGATATTCATGACATTTTGCAATGTCTCTTGAAGAGAAAGCCGGGAGATGATAGCCCGATTAACGGCAACAAGATTGGCAAAAAGCTGCTTTTGCAGATCGGATTGGTCAATCGGGTCTTGAACAGAGGTGGAATTTGCTTCCATTCTAGGGGTAATATCAATAAACAGTTGTCAGTAGGCTGGTATCAGCTCAAAAGGACAAATTTAGAACAGCTGAACACCTGTTACAGACTACCGCTAAGATAAAGTACACAGTCGGAGAATATCTAAAGGATCGAACAAGGCCATTGTTGCGAGCAGCCAACCAGAGGCACAAAATCACAAGTGATAAACCTGCCCAGTTAGGCATACGGTTAGCAACATGGCATAATAGTATATCATCCCCCAACAAGGAGTACACATGCACTTATTTCTTATTCGGCACGGTCAAAGTCTTCTCAATCTCCCTGATTGGCAAGGCGGCAATAGGGATGTCGGACTAACAGAAAAAGGAAAGGAACAGGCGGCCGCGTTAGCTCACTGGCTGCCAAGCAAAGTTACTACTCCTAAAGCTATCTATTGCAGCAGTATGCAGCGAGCCATAGAAACAGCCATGCCCCTGAGCGAAACATATCAACTCCCCCTGCTTTTTGAGGATCGTCTACGCGAAATTGGGTTAAACCGGCTGGATCACACTCCCTGGCCCAACGAGGAACTGCCGGCTTATGGCTCTATTTGGGGTAGCCAGATTCCGTTTGACAGCATTACCCCCAATGTTGATGAAGGGGAAAGTTTTATGCACTTTCGCACTCGGGTGGGCAGTTTTGTGCAAGATATGGTGAATCTTCACCGGGAAGATTCCATTATAGCGGTGTGCCATGCCGGTGTTGTTGAGGCCGTATTAGACCATATCTACAACACCGGCCCGTATCGCCGCTGTGAGGCGTGGACAAGCAATACGGGGGTGACTTATATTGAATATGTGGCCCATGCTGCCCGCGAAACCTGGCGGCTGCGTTACCATAATCGGACGAATCATTTGAATTTCTAGTTCCGAGTTTAGAGCAGCTTTCATTCTTCATTCTTCATAATTCATCTTCTACAGGATATTTCATGAGCGGTGGCACATCACCACGAATGAAAATTTGTAACGCGCTTTAGAAAATCGCGTATCGAACTGGAAGTTCGATTTACAAGGGAGCTTTTTATGACACGTTTTCAAGCAATTGGCCGGCCCACACCGTTGTTAGATGGTCGAGAACGGGTAACGGGACAACTCCGGTATGCCCCTGATTTATCTTTGCCGGGTATGGTGCATGGCCGCTTTGTAACCAGCCCGTATCCTCATGCCCGCATTGTGGCCGTTGATAAAACAACGGCCTTATCGTTTCCTGGGGTTGTGGCCGTTCTCACCGCAGATGATTTACCTGATATACCCCCAGACAACCGTCCTCATTTGCTATTGGCTCGCGGCCGCGTCATCTTTCCTGGTCAACCTGTAGCTCTGGTATTGGCCGAAACTGCGGCCGCAGCCGCTGATGCCATAGAGTTGGTTCTGGTAGATTACGAACCATTGCCCGCGGCCGCCACCATCACTGAGCTATTGGCCCCCGGGGCCCCCCTGGTTTGGCCTGGGGGCAAACCAGGAGATACTGGGGAAGCGGCCGCGCACGGAGCCGATGTCGCCACTGGGGGCGAAGAGCGAGGCGAACCCAGCAACATCGGCAACCAAAACAGCTACCAGCGGGGCAACATTGAGGATGGGCTGACTGAAGCAGACATCATCGTCGAACGCCATTTCACCATTCCCTTCGTCCACCACAGCTATCTGGAAACCCAGGCCACCATCGTCATGCCTGACCCATTAAGTGGTGGGGCAACTGTCTGGACCAGCACCCAGGCCCCTTTTCCTGTTCGTGAAGGGGTCGCCAACGTTTTAGGTGTACGAGAAACCGATGTCCGGGTAATTGCTACCCCGGTAGGAGGCGGCTTTGGCGGCAAATATGAGCTTTACCAACCGTTAGCAGCTCTGGTAGCCAGGGTCGTCGGGCGGCCGGTTAAATTAGTGCTAACCCGGCAAGAAGATATGGCGGCCGCCAACCCTGCCCCGGCCTCCCAATTCCATCTTAAACTAGGTGGCACTCATGACGGCAAAATCACCGCCCTGTGGGCTGATATTAAATTCGACGAGGGATGTTACCCAGGGTTTCACGGCATCGCCGCCTTTCTTTTGGGGAGTGCCTACCAGATTCCCAACTTGCTCATCAACTTCACCAGCGTTCTCTCCTTCAAACCATCCGTTGGCGCGTACCGCGCTCCGGGAGCCGTTCAAGCATTTTACGCCCTGGAAAGCACCCTGGACGATCTGGCTCGCCAGCTCAACCTCGACCCACTAACCTTGCGCCAGAAATACGCCTCACTCACCGGAGATCCCATGGCCAATGGCCGGCCCTGGTCCAAAATAGGGCTGCATGAAGTTTTAGAAACGGTACAGCAACATCCTGCCTGGGTGAACCGGGAACAAGCCCGTGCCCAGGGGCGGGGCATTGGCGTTGCTGTAGGCGGATGGCCGGGAGGAGTTGAACCTTCCTCCGCCACCTGCCTGTTAGAAAAAGATGGCCTGATCGAACTACGTATTGGCTGGGTAGACTTGACCGGCACGGCTGTCGGCTTTCAATTATTAGCGGCTGAAGCGTTTGGTGTCAGTCCGGAACGGGTGCGCGTTGTGGCCGGGGACACGGCCACCAGTAGTTTTGCTGGTTCTACTGGGGGCAGCAAAGCAACTTATATGATCGGCCCGTCCGTCATTCAGGCCGCCCAGGCCGCCCGTGCCCAAACTCTGGAAATTGCCGGACAGATGTTTGAGGCAGACCCGGCTGATTTGGAAATTGTCAACGGGGCAGTCCAGGTGCGTGGGGTGCCCGATAAACAGATCACCCTGAAAGAGATTGCGCAGAAGACGATGCAGTTTGGCAGCCGCTATGCCCCCGTTGTTGGGCAAGGGCGCTATGCAAATACCACAAACTCACCTGGCTTCTGCGCCCAGTTGGCTGAGGTATCTGTAGACGAGGAGACGGGGCAGGTGTTGGTTCACCGGCTGGTGTTGGTGCAAGATGTAGGCCAGGTGATCAACCCGCTAACGCTGCGGGGACAAATTGTTGGCGGAGCGATGCAAGGGGTTGGGTTTGCTTTATATGAAGGGCTGGTTTATGGGGAAAATGGGCAGCTTCTTACTGGTTCATGGATGGATTACACGGTGCCTAACTTTGCCCAGGCGGTAGGGCAAATTGAAGTGGTAACGGTTGAGGTAGCTTCGGAACATGGGCCGTATGGGGCTAAAGGGGCGGGGGAACCGCCCATTATTGCGACCGCGGCCGCTATCGCCAATGCCATTCGGGACGCTACCGGCAAACGGGTTACTGATTTACCCATGACACCTCCGCGTGTCCTGGCCGTCTTACAAGCAGACAGCGTATCTTCTCAATAAGTTGGGGTGAACCTTCGGAAGGTTTCTGTATTAAACAAGCTCTTGGAGCAAACCTTCCGAAGGTTACACGTTTTACTGAGATGTTACCAGGCAGCGTATAAAGCCATTTGCTTCATCCTTCATATTTCATATTTTACGGTTCCACAGGAGGGGTATGAATGAAAATCAAACTGTCTCGTAAACAGGGTCGTATACCGATCACTATATTGCATCTGGAGGGGGACCTGGCTCTGGATGGGGAAGGGGCGTTGGTTGCGGCCGCGCAGCAGGCCTATCAGCAAGGGGCGCGACATATCTTGTTAGATATGACGGCTGTGCCGTATGTAAGCAGCAGTGGGTTAAGGGCGTTGCATCAGGTATGGATGCGTCTGCGCGATGATCAATCCCCAGAAGAAGCAGAAGGAATTAAAGCCGGCATTATCGCCAACACCTACAAATCCCCCACCCTCAAATTGCTTAACCCGTCTAAAGCCGCCTTAAAAGTGTTGAATATTTCGGGATATGATATGTTCCTGGAGATTCATCATAATTTAGAGGAAGCAGTCGCTTCATTTTGATTTTCTGGCCGGACGGGTGCGTGACCAATAAACCAGGGTAATCAGGCTCATACCGGTCAGGAGAGCCGCAGGCCACATAAGATTATTGGCTGTTGTTCGAGTCTGGCGCAGCTGCACAGCTGTTGTCCCGCTGAGTAGATCAATCAGCCCATATTCCCATACCTCACGGGAATCAAATGTCTGCACAACAGCGATTGCTTCATCAGCCAGTGGTGCGCTTAAAGTAAAGGTAATGGTTTTGACTCCGGCAGGTTCGGGGTTAGTCAGGCGCACCAACAAGGCCCCGCGAGCTGCATTGGCTGCGGCCGCGTCAGTGATGGCATAATCATCTGCCAGCAAGGTTGCCCCAGTGGCAAAGCCAGTTAAGCCTAAGGTGGTCGTTATCAAAGATGAATAAACATCTGGGGGCAGGGTTATCAGCACATACCCTTCTTCGGGCAAGGGCACCGTGGTGGTAAAGGTGAGGCTATAGGTGGGGGCTGCGGCCGCGTTCCGCGAGATTGGCATAGCGGTTCCCGGAACCATGGTAGCATAGGCTATGCGGTCGGCGGCTGGTTCATTACGCGTACTCGTGGTATACCACATCCGATACCGCACCCCATCCTTCATCACCCAATGGCTCCACACATTGTCTGGAGCGTTGGTTGCTGGATCATTCGCTCCTCCATAGACTTCTACATTGGGGATTGGGCGTACCCAGTTAGTACCACTAATAGAAACAACATGACCAATGGTGTAAAGGGCTGGCTCATTATTAACTTCATAGGCTTTTGCTTCATACCAATTGCGGTACAAAACTCCTTCCTTTATAACAATAGCAATCGCCACCGAATTGGCATCGAAACCAGACCCCCCCCCTAAATTAGAATTATTCCCCCCATTACCCGGAATTCGTGTCCAGTCCAGCCCGTCAGGGGATACCCCATACCCAAGTCGGAAACGGTATCCAGGGCCATTTAAAGTTGTTCCTTCATACCACATCCGGTAGCAAACCTCACCCAATGTGACTGACCCACAAGGTGATTCAATGGTAGCAATATCTTTGAGAACATAAGGAACGTACACTTCATGCTCATCAAAGTCACCAGGGACCCCTGCCCGCAAGACAGCCCCATCTGTTAATGGGCCAGGGATACGAGTCCAGGTCATGCCATCCATTGACGTAGCATATCCAATACCAGCTAAGGGGGTTGAATCAGTAGCCGGTGCATCATAACCGGAATACCACATTCTGAATAGATTGCCTTCTTTCATAACTACCATGTAAGTAACGCCAGAATCATCAAAATCCCCCGCGGGGCCTTCATCAAAAACGCTCCCGCCAAACTCTGCTCCAGGCACACGTGTCCAATTTAGGCCATCAGGAGAAAGGGCGTAGCCAATGCGCGGAGTTCCCCAGGTAGATGTTGTGCCAACGTACCACATCCGGTAACAAGTTTCTCCCAAAGGTACGGAGATGGCACTACATGGGGCATCTGTGGTAGCTATATCTTTGATAACGACAGGGCTGAATACTTCGGCGGTATCAAAGGTGGTGCCTGTGCCACCGCAGCCGGTGCCTACGACGGCAAAAACAGCCCCATCTAAACTGGTGCAGGGGCCGGCCACGAAGTTCCAGGGTTGGCGGTTGGGAATGGTGAAGGAGGTCGCGGCCGCGTCATGGACCACACCTAGAAACAGCGACAGCATGGCAAACAAGCTGATCGCAAATATAAAGAAGCGTCTTTGAGGCATTCTACTGGTACCCTTTTGGCAACGGCTCACAGAGATAATTTTGTCATAAAACCAACAAGCAACTAATGTTAAGTTAAAGAAGTAAGCCATTACAACTGTTAGGAAGATGATAAATGTATTGCCTGGACAACAAGTAATTATGACCTGTTTTTTCTAACAGGACATCTTAAATACCCTTTTGTTCGTTGGGGAATGGTTATAAGTAAGCTGCCTGCTCTGGGAATTTACTTCGGGCAGCTATCCCATAAATAAATAGGGAGTATGGTTATGTGGGGGCAGCCACAGGGGCGACTAGCGAGCGCGGGCGAGGACGTCAGCAACGATAGGGGCTGTGAGGAATTTTTGCCGCAAAGTTTCATCTTTGATGGGATGGGCAATTTGCTGAATGATTTCGGCGGCAATGCGTAAGTGAACTGCCCCTAGACCGGGGATGGGACTGTTTTCGGCCAGGGCGGTGTGGATTTGCCACAACAACATCTGTTGATCTGTCTGATGGGCCAGGAAGAGGGCTTGCTGCCACTGTTCAGCGGCCGCGTTGTAATCTTCTAATTTTTGTCTGGCTAACCCCAGGGCATACCGGGCACGGGCCCGGTACCGGTCATTATCATTACTATCCGCTAATTCATAAAGCTGTTGGGCATATTGCGCCGCCGCGGCCGCATTGTTTTGCCGGGCCTCAGCAATGGCCAGACTATATAATGCCTGGGACTCAAAATCCACATTATGGTTTTCACGGCTAATTTGTAACGCCAGAGTCAGGTTACTCATTGCTTCATCAAGCCGATCCAGGTAGATAAGCTCTACGCCTATGTTCCGGTGGAGATCAGCTTGAACAGCCCGTAAACGACCTTGCTGGGCTAAGGATAACGCCTCCTGATGAATGCTCAGAGCCTGCTCCATAGCAAACAAATCCTGATAATTTTCGCCCAGATTATTAAGAATGGTAACAATTTGATCAATTTGCCCCAGGTTACGAGCCAGGCTCAATGCTTCATTGTAAGTAGCAATCGCTTTGTCAATTTCGTTATAACTATACATTAACCCCATGGCAATCAGGGTGGTGATTTGTCCAGGTACATGGCCTGAACTCTTGAACAGAGTATAGGCCATTTGGAAATAATTTTTAGCCTCTTCGTTATGTCCCAGAATATGATGATATATCCCCAATCCCTCTAAGGACTTTGCCCGACCATATGGGTACATGATTGATTCAGCTAATTTGAGGGATTCCTCATATTTAGCCCGGGCTTCCGGGTAACGGCCTAAACGACGTAAAATAGAAGCCGTAGCTTCTATAGCTCGCACCCGATGTCGATCATCGCTGGCCTCGTTAAGGTATTGTTCATATGCCGATATGGCCGCTTCTTTCTCACCCAACCTCTCCAGGACGCGGCCGCGTTCATACAACGCCGTTAAACGCAGCTCTTTTTCTTCTGCCTGATCAGTTTTAGGGTCTGTTTGGGTTAAAATATTGGTGTATAGCTCAACCGCTATCCAGGGCTGATCCCCATCCAATGCTTTTTCTGCCTCGGCTACGATCTGTTGGAGTTGCGCAGGAGTCATGCCAGCCTCAGTATCAGAAATAGAACGGCTTTTGCCAATATCATGTAGACTTTACCAGCACCAAAGAGGATTGACAACCTGTTTAACCAGCAGCCTATAGGAATTTAGGCCACTTTTACGACTTTTTTGGCTCAATCCATTAGGCAACAGGCTGTCAGTTGATATAATCAGGTTAAACAGTTGCAGAGTTGCAAAGCAGCAGGTAATGGTTTTACTTTGCCGCTTTGCGACCTTGCTCATTTTTCCCACTTTATTTCAGGGAGCAGAGCATTGGGTAAATTATTATTGGTTGTAGATGATGAATTAGACGCGCAAACCTTGCTGCGGCTGATGCTGGTGCGTGCCGGGTTTGAAGTGGTGATAGCGGCCAATGGGGCTGATGCCCTGAAGCAGTTGGAAAACACCCAACCGGATCTCGTTATCCTGGATGTGATGATGCCCGGCATGGATGGCTTCGCCGTGTGCGAAAAAATTCGCCATAATGAGGCCACTCAAGATTTACCAGTGCTGATTTTGACGGCTCGCAATGATGTGGAAAGCCGTAAGCGAGGAGAAGCGGTAAAGGCAACCCGTTATCTCAACAAGCCGATTTCGCCTATGGCGCTGGTGAAGCAAATTCAAGACCTGGTGGAGCAGTTAGATAAGCAGGTGTAGGCCTAATGCAGTCGCGGCCGCTTCACTTTGCCTGGTTTTCTCTCTGTTCACGTCTGGGTTTCGCGGCCGCACCCACCCAACAGTTATGGCAGGTGTTAGAAACCCATTACGCCTCCCCCGAACGCGCTTACCACAACCTCAACCATATCAGTTACTGTTTACAAACCATTCACCCCCATCTCCCCCTGGCTGAAGACCCGCTCGCGGTTGAACTGGCCCTCTGGTTTCACGACCTCATATATGATCCCCAGGCCCATGACAATGAACCCCGTTCAGCCGCCTATGCCGGGGAACTTTTGGCTGCGGCCGCTTTGCCTACCCCACAAATTACCGAAGTGCAGCGGCTGATTCTCCTGACCCAAACCCACCAGGCCAGGCCGTATGACCGGAACGCCCATCTGGTATTGGATGCTGACCTGGCTATTTTGGGCGCGGCCGCACCCGTTTATCAGCAATACAGCCAGGCCATTCGTCAGGAGTATCACTGGGTGGATGAGGCGGCTTATCGGCAGGGGCGCGGCCGCGTCCTGACCCAATTCCTGGAACGCCCCTTCATTTACCACTCCCCCCCTTTCTTCCAACAGCTAGAATCCCCCGCCCGGCACAATCTATTTAATGAATTAATGGGGTAACTATACAGCCCCTCACCCTGGCCCTCTTCCCCAGGAGAGGGGCCAGGGGTGAGGGGTGACTGATCCCCTGTACAATTACTTAATGGGTGAATAGCTAATTACCAATACACCAATACACTCATTTACCCATTCACTATTAAACAATCCACCGCCCCCACCGTCACCTCATTCCCGTTAATCGTCGTCGTGATTGGCCCTGCGGTAAAATTAAGCAGCACCACCATTTCCCCTCGCGGAATGGCTAACAAGCCATCGGGCAAGGGAGTCGAGCGAGGTTGGGCCAGCCCATCAGCGATGGTGGCGATGAGGGAGAGGGCCTGGAAGTCAGTAGGCCAAAAGCCCAGAGTGAAGACGCGGCCGCGCCCCACCCCATGCTCAGTCAACGCGGCCACCCCCTCCCCCGGCCACCCCCGATACCGTGCCCATACCTTCACCCCTTCATCTACCGGTTGTAACGTCTCAACCCAGGTCGCGGCCGCGCCAGTCACGATTGAAGAGTCTAAATTCACCGTCACTCCATCTGGTAATGCCTGCCACGAGGTCACAGTGACCCCAGTGAGGTCACGAAAAACCCCTGGCAGAGGCGTATCAGTCACGAGGTTGCTGGCGGTTTTGAAGCCAGAGCGGGGCCCCAGGAGCAGCGTTCCCCCATCCTGGACAAACCGGGTAAACCGTTGGGCCAGCGCCGGTGTGCCCATGTGGGCCGTCGGGGCCAGCAGCAGGCGGTACCGACTCCAATCGGCATCAGGCGCGACCAGATCAACCGGGATACCCAGCCGTTGTAAAGCCTGGTAAAAACCAAACAGGCTGCTTAGATAACCGGCCCCCTGGCGATGGGGTTGCAGTTGTAAAGCCCACAGGTCATCATAACTGAATAGTAGGGCCACAACAGGTGCCAACGACGCGGCCGCGACCCGATCCAACTGCTCCCTCTCCTGCCTCAACCTTTGTAACGCCACCATTCCCACATCCGGCGACCGATCATGGCGCAGCAACCCAGAATGGTACTGCTCCTGGGCCATCAGCGCGGCCCGCCAGCGGAAATAAACGATAGTCTCGGCCCCCGAAGCCACCGCGTGCCAGGTCCACAGCCGCACCGTCTCTGGCCTGACCGCGCTGTTTGTCTCCGCCCAATTGATATGCCCCGCCTGCTGTTCCATCACCCAAAACGGCCCCTGCTTTAGCCCCCGCATCAAATCATGGGCCATGCCGGTAATGAGGGGGTCGCCAGTGTCCCAGGCCAACGGAGTCCTGAGGGTTGAGTGTTGAGGATTAAGTTCCTCTAACTTTCTAAAATCCCTCTGAGTTCCCACGAGGTGCGGCCGCCAACGGGGGGTGTTCCCGGTGGGATAGTTGTCCCAGGTAATAAAATCGAGCGGCCGCGCCAGGTCAAACTGGTTCAAGTCACGGAACATCCCCATGAAGTTATGGGTAACGAATCGGCCAGGGCTGAGGGAGCGTATCATTTCGATCTGCTCCTGTTGGTAACTCACCACACTGTCGCTGGCAAAGCGGTAATAGTCGAGGACGTGGCTGGGGTTGGGTTTGTCAATCTGATCGCTGGGGGGGCGAATTTGGGCCCAATTGTCATAGGTTTGGGACCAAAACACCGTTCCCCACGCTTCGTTGAGCATCTCTATCTCCCCATAACGGGCCTGCACCCAGAGACGAAACGCCTCAGCACAAGCAGGGCAGTAACAGCGGGCGGTACCCCCACCGCCAAACTCGTTATCCACCTGCCAGCCGATAAGGTCGGGATGCTGCCCGTACCGCTGGGCCATTGCCTGGGTGACGCGGCCGCTGTGTTGGCGGTAAGTTGGGTTGTTGAGACAGATGTGGCGGCGGGTGCCGTGATCTCGGCTGCGGCCGCTGCTATCCACCCGCAGCAGTTCTGGGTACGTCCGGGTGAGCCAGGCCGGGGGGGCCGCTGTTGGCGTACCCAGAACCAATTTCAGCCCGGCCCCGGTAAGAACGGCTATCACCCTATCCAGCCAATCCCAGGCAAACTGCCCTTCAGAAGGCTCCATCTTATGCCAGGCAAATTCAGCGATGCGGACGATCTCCAATCCCGCTTCCTGCATCATCCGCGCATCTAGCTCCCACTGATCTTCCGGCCACTGCTCCGGGTAATAACAAATGCCAAACTGCATGGTTTGATTACTCCTGTTTTAATATTTGCCTGGTCGGGCCGCTATTCTCTGTCAGTTCCCTATAACCCATGTTATAGTCACAACCCATGAGAGAAATACACGTTATTCCTGAACATCGCCCACGACGAGTTCGTAAATGGATCGTTGCCTTTGTGAGCTTCTGTTTGCTGACGGTGGCCTTCCCGTTTGTCTGGCAGCTCCTGGTGCAACTGTATGCCGCCCGGTTCATCTATGAGGTGGATACGGTGCCGCCGACCCGGGTGGCCATTGTTTTCGGGGCAGGCATTTATGCCGATGGCCGGCTGACGGCTGTTTTAGAAGACCGCATGGTGACCGCCATTACCCTGTACCAACAGGGCACGGTAGACAAAATTGTGGTCAGCGGCGATAATCGCACCCTTGCCTATGATGAACCGACGGCAATGCTCAATTTTGCTCTGGCGCAGGGGGTCGCGGCCGCAGACATTCAGCCAGATTATGCCGGTTGGAGTACCTACGATACCTGCTATCGCGCCAGGCATATTTTTCAGATAGAAGAAGCAATTGTGATCACCCAACAGTTCCACCTGTCCCGCGCCATTCTCACCTGTCGCCGATTAGGAGTGGCAGTAGTGGGGGTGGCCGCGGATCGGCAGTTTTACGCCAGAGCGCGTTGGTTTGCCGTGCGAGAAATCGGGGCGACAGCCAAAGCGTTGCTAGACCTCATTCGCCATCAGCCCGCCCCCATCATGGGCGACCCAATCCCTATTAAATGAACTGCTACCATTTTTTATTGATACCAATATCAATAATGATACTATTACCTTATAGCTTCGGGTGCTGACATCGTGGAGCAGATGCGTCGTAACCCTAAGGGGGTATCTATTGCCGATTTGAGCAAAGCTTGTGATCGTTATTTCGATCAGCCTAGACAAAGCGGAGCGGCCACCGTATCTATCCTACTCCCTGGTCTGGAGACCCACGAGTCAATATTCAGAATGACAAAGGTCAGGCTAAGGCGTACCAGGTGCGGCAAGTTCTGAAAGCGATTGATCGTTTGGAGGCCCAAGACGATGATTGAACAAGACCGTTACACCTATCGCGTTACCTGGCCCCAAGAGGATCAGGAGTATATTGGGCTGTGTGCCGAATTTTGTAGCTTAAGTTGGCTGGCCGCCACACCAGAAGAAGCATTGAAAGGCATTCGTCACCTTGTGGCTCAGGTTGTTATGGATTTGCAGAACAATCAGGAACCTATTCCTGAGCCATTAGCCGTTCGCTCTTTTAGCGGCCGCTTCGTTGTTCGCATCCCGCCAGAATTACATCGCCGTTTGACCATTGAAGCGGCTGAAGCAGGCATCAGTCTCAATAGGCTGGCTGCCACCAGACTAAGTTGAATTTGGGCTTATGCCTGTCCCCACTGGCGGACCAGGGTGATGGCTTTCTGCCAGCGGGCAAAAGCGGCATCCCGCTGCTCGGCGGTGAGGCAGGGAGAGAATTGGGTGTGGGATCCAGGCAGGGGGGGCAAATCGGCCTGAGATGACCAGACCCCCGCCCCCAAACCGGCCAACAACGCGGCCGCACGCGCACTCATCTCCGTAAAAGTTGGCCGGATCACCGGCAGCCCCAGCATATCCGCCTGTATCTGGCAGGCAATGTCACTGGCGGACACCCCACCGCCGACGCGCACCTGCTGCACCTGCACTCCCGTTTCTTGTTGAATCGTCTCCAAAATGGCCCGTAGTTGCAAGCCTACTGCTTCCATAAACGCTCTGGCGATATGTCCCCGCGTACTGCCCAAACTTAAGCCAAACAAGGTGCCCCGTGCCCGGCGGTCGTTGTAGGGCACATTCAGCCCGGTGAAGGCCGGCACAAACAAGACCCCACCGCTGTCTGCGGCCGCGGCCGCCAGCGCATCCATCTCCCCATAGGTAGCAAACAGCCCGGCACTCTCCCGCATCCAACGGATCACCGCCCCGGTGACGGTGGTTTGAGCTTCCAGGCAGTAGGTTTGCCCGGCGCCGATGTCCCAGGCACACAACGTATCCATTTTCTCCTGAAACGGGGCATGAGGACCCAGAAACACTTTCACATAGGTGCCTGTGCCATGTGTCGTTTCGGCGTCGCCAGGGTGGCGGCAATCGTGCCCAAACAGGGCCGCCTGCTGATCGCCGATCATCGCCCACACCGGCACCGGGGCTGTACGCCCATCAGGAGCCGTGACGGTGATGGTGCCGTAATGGTGGATGGTGGGGACGGGTTGGGGCAATGGGTCAAGGGGGATGGCTAACCAATCGAGCCACTCCTGCCAATAGGTGCGGCCGCGAATGTCGTACAACCCCATCGCCTGCACCAACGAGGCGTCCATCTGGTGGCCGGATGGCTGGCCCAGGGCGGTAATGAGCCAGGCCGCTGATTGCCCTAGACGCAAATCATGGTTCGCGGCCGCTTCCTGGATCACCGCATCATGTTGAAAACGCCAGGCCAGGTGCAGAGCGGTCATATAGGGGGCCACCGGGTAGCCTAGCCGGTGTAAAGTTTCGTCAGCGTGGGGGAATTGGGGCAGGGTGTTGACCAATGGCAGCGTCCGCATATCCTGCCAGGTGATGGCCTTAGCCAGCGGCTTCCCCGTCCGGGCCGACCAGGCAAAATCGCTGTTGCGTTGGCTGGAGATACCGCAGGCGGCAATTTCATCCGGGGCACAGCCGGCCTGACCAATCGCTTCGCTGATCGCGGCCGCGACCCCTTGAGCCACAGCCAATGGGTCTTGCTCCACCCAATCGGGGCGGGGGTACAACCGCTCCAGGGGATGGTGGGCATACCCCCGCACCTGCCCCTGCTCGTCCAAAATGAGCGCACGGCTGCCGCTGGTACCTTGATCAATGCCGAGGAGAAAAGACATGGGGATTGATGATTGTAGGGTTACGATTTTGGATTGAAGAGTGGCAATCGTAAATCGTCAATCGTCAATCGTAAATAAGAGGTCAGCTAACTGGTTTAATATATAAGTTGGTTGAATGGGGCTGCTGGCGGCCATTGCCTCTGAGGTCGCGCCGGTGAGGGTAAGCGCGGCCGCCATGCCCGCAGCCAATCCCATCTGCACATCCGTCTCCAGCCGGTCGCCAATCATCAGGCACCGCTCCGGGGGCAGGCTCAACCGGTGCAGCACCGCGTCGGCCATCTGACGGGACGGTTTGCCGACGATGGCTTCCACCTCGTGACCGGTACAGGCGGAGATGGCGGCGATCATCGCGGCCGCGTCCGGTTCACCCCCTCCCGGCACCGGGCAGTACCGGTCCCCATTGGTGGCAAAAAACCGTGCCCCGCCCCGGATGGCATCAAAGGCTATCTGGAGCTTCCAATAAGCAAAGGTCCGATCAAAACTGGCGATGACCGCATCCACCTTGGCATCATTACGCAAGCTAAACCCGGCCTGCCGCAGCTCCTGACGCAGCGACTGTTCACCCACCACAAAGAGCCGTGCCCCTGGCATCTGCTGATTAAGGAACTGTACCATAACCCAGGATGAATTGACCACATCTTCAACCGGGGTAGGCAGCCCCAATCGGGTTAATCGGGCGGCATACTCAGTTCGGGAATGGGTGGGGTTGTTGGAGAGGAAAACGGTCTGTTTTCCCCAATGGCGCAGCTGTTGGATGGTCTCCCCCGCCGTGGGCAAAAGCGCATCCCCCAGATAAACCGTCCCATCGAGGTCAAAGATGTAAGCGTCGTATGGTGGCATAGATAGGACTGAGGTTAAAGGATTAAGGAGTGAGGACGGAGCAACTTTTGACCTCAGTCCGCATCACTATCCTTTTACGGCACTGCTGGTCGCACTTTCCACAAAGAACCGCTGCCCCAGGATAAAAACGATGAGCGGCGGGATGATGGAGATGGCGGCTCCGGCCAGGATAAGGTTGGGGGCATCAGAGGCGCGGCCGCGCAGCACATTCAAGGCCAGCGTCAGCACATGGTTCCGCTCATTGCCCGTGTTAATGATAACCAGCGGCCAGAAAAAACTGTTCCAGGCATACAAAAAGGTAAAGGTGGCCTGGGTCGCCAGGGCCGGTACACTGGCAGGAATAAAAATGCGGAGCAAAATTTGCCACCGGGAAGCCCCGTCAATCAGGGCTGCCTCTTCCACCTCTTTGGGCACGGTAATAAAAAATTGGCGCATCAGAAACGTGCCATAAGCAGTAAAAATCCAGGGAATAATCAGCGACGCCAGCCGGTCTACCCACCCCACCAGCACCATAATCTGGTATAGGGGGATGATCAGCATGACGAACGGGATCATGATTGTACCCAGGTAGAAGAGAAAGATGGAATCACGCCCAGGGAATTTAAGCCGGGCAAAGGCATATCCACCTACCACCGAGGTGGTAATCTGCCCAATGACGACCAAAATCGTGACCAGTGCGGTGTTGGTGAGGGCGCGCCCCATATTGTTCAACTCAACCACCCGCCGATAATTATCGGGGTGGGCGGTTAGCCGTTCTACTGGCTGGCTCAAGCGGACATTAGCTAGCGTTTCCTGAGTGGGATCCTCCGGGTTGACAAAGCGGCCGAGAGCAGTTTGCCCCACCAACACCATCGGCACCAACTGCCCATCTTGCTCAACCAGGAAAAGGGGTTTTTCTTCCCCATTCACCAGAGCCATCTCTTCGGTGGGGGTGACATCGGTCAGCGGCCGCACCAGTTCCATCGCTAAATTATCCGCCGGAGCATACCGCCCCACCCGAATCCCCGACTCCACCAGGGCATATTGCTCCTCATCCCCATCCACCGTCACATAATAGAGCGGCAAATCCTGCTCATACCCGGCCATTTCGACAAAAACCGGGGCGCGGGGCAGCAGGCGGGGGGGATAACGGAACGTATCGGCCGGCTCCTTTAAGGAGGTAGCGATCATAAAGATAAAAGGAAACAGCATCAACGCGGCAAACCCGGTCAACACCAGATACACAGCGGCATTTTGTAACGTTTGGGTCAGGCGGTAGCTTTTCATAGGCGTAGCTGGTGGGTATATTAGTATATTAGTGTATTGGTATAGATAACTGATACACCAATATACCAACATACCAACACTCTAAACATCATAAACCCCGCTCACACTCTGCTGCTGGCGGCGGAACTGCCACAAGGTGGCCCCAAAGATGACGATAAACAGTACCCAGGCGATGGCTGAGGCGTACCCCTGTTTGAAGAATTGGAACCCGTTTTGGTACAGGTAAACCACCAGCGTCAGGGTTGAATTATCTGGGCCGCCAACGGGGTTGGTCAGGATGAAAATCTCTTCAAACACTTGCAACGATTTGATCAGGGTGGTGGTGATGACGAAGAAGGTGGTGGGGGCCAGCATGGGGATGGTGACATTGACAAATTGCGCCCATTTACCCGCCCCATCTACCGTTGCCGCTTCGTATAAATCGCCAGGGATGTTTTGTAACCCGGCCAAAAATAAGACAGTGTTGAACCCTACCGTCTGCCAGACGGCCATGATGATGATGGCCAATAGGGCGGTGCGGCTTTCGGAAAGCCAGCGAATGGCCGGATCGGCCATCTCTGTACCCAGAACATTGTTGAGAAAGGTGATGACGGTAAGGATGCCGTAATTGATGAAGCCAACGGTGGAGTTATAAAGCCACTGCCATACCAGGGAAATGCCAACGACAGCGGCAATGCTGGGTAAGAAGTAGATGGCCCGGAAAAATTTAATGCCTGGTAACTTGCTGTTGAGCAGGTTGGAAAGAACCAGGGCAATGGTCACACTAAGGGGAACAGCTAACAGAGAGAAAACAACGGTGTTGCGTAGGGCGATCCAAAAGAGGCGATCCCGCGCCCCCACGATGATACTCCGTCCGGCAATGGTGAAGCGGGCTAACTCCCCATAGAGGGTGACATCTAATACTTCATCGGCCCGCTGGGTGGGGCTGCTGAGGGTAGCGATGTTCAGATCAAAGATGCGTTGGTAATTTTGTACCCCTACCCAGTTGCGGGTGCCGAAGGCGTCCCAATCGGTGAAGCTGACATAGAGGGAGAGGAGCAGTGGCCCGGCGAAGAAGATGAGGAACCCCAACAGATTGGGGGAGAGGAACAGGTAGCCATTGATCATGGCTTCATGGTGGGTTTGGGCGTGGAGGGCCGCGGCCGCTTTCTCCCGCCCCATCAACCAGAGCATCAGCAGGCATATCCCCATGCCGATAACCAACCCCAGGGCGGTGGGGTTGCCAAGCTGACGCAGCAGGTTTATCAATCCTGGCAGCAAGCCGGCCGCCAACGCTGCTATCAATCCCCCGGCGACCATGATCCCCTGGCTAATCCGAGTGATTTGCTGCTGCCGGGCATAATATCCTTCATACCGGTCAGCCGCCGTACCGATCAGGTAGCCGATGAAAGCCAGGAGCAGAAAGGGCAGCCCCCGGCCGATGTTGTTGGCCAGGGTGTCTATGCCCAGGAATACCCCCATAATTTGGCAGGCGGCCAGGAAGAAGAAGACAAAGGCCAGGTAGTTGGTGAAGAGGGAGAGGGTGCGGCCGCGATGGATACGGTGATAAATGTAGAACGCGGCCGCGCCACTCCCCATTCCCCATCCCAGGAGAAGAAACGCGGCTAATAATCTGGCCCACAACGCCATGCTCCCGGCCGGCCCCCCGCCAGTCAACAAAAGGATGGCGGCAAACAGCGCGGCCGCGGCCGCCAATAGATGCCATCCTATCACAACCTGTAACCACCGCGCCGGAGATTGCTCTGTTGTCATGGGCTATCCCTGTGAGGATTAAGTACTAAGGATTGAGAAGTAACTGTCTGGCGTTTTTTGATCTGACCACTGGTTATTAGTCTATTGGTGTATTGGTTAATAACAGTGGTGAAATCAATTTTCGCCAAAATTGAAGGAGTCAGTCAGTTCCCAGTTGCAGCAGACCTGACAGGTTTCACAAACCTGTCAGGTCAACAACTTGATGAAACCTGAAACTTGAAACCCTTACCGGCTGAAGGCCGCCCGGTTGGCATCATTACAGACAGTTGCGGCAAACTGTTCAAGGGTAGAGCTGCCAGTCATCAACGCTTGTACGGCCGCATCCATCACCGGGGCATATTCCGGCCAGCTTCCCGCCCACAGCGGCCCTTCAGTCGCCGGGCTGTCCGCCAGACCGTTCAGGAACGCCTGGTTGTTGGCCGGCGGGGTGTAGGTGAGGAAAGCGTCAAACGCTTCCTGGCTGACCCGGCTGGGGATATTGGCCCCCAGGGCAGCCACAGTGGCCTGGGTCTCAGCTGTGGTCAACGCCTGCACCAGCTTCCAGGCCGCTTCCGCCCGCTCACCGGTCAGACTGCCATTGACCACATACGCCCCCCAGAAGAGCCAGTTACCAGCATTTCCGGCTGGCCCTTTGGGCAGTTCAACCACATCCCAATCAAAAGTGACAGTGCGTGTTCCAGGGGTAGCCCAACGGCCATTCTGGAACATAGCCACTTTTCCGGCCCGGAAGGGTGGTTCACTGTCTTCACCATAGGGCACAGCAACGTTATATTCCTGGTACAATGCCTGCTCGAAAGCCAGACCAGCCAGAGATTCAGCCGAATCCAGGTTACAGGCGGTCCGGTCCTCATTAAAGAAGCCACCACCTGCCGCATTCATCCAGGTGCCATAAGGCCCCCACCAGGCATTGGCCCCATACCCATAAATATCCGGGCCGAGGGCATGAACAGCCTGGGCCACTTCCAGAAACGCCTGCCAATCCCACTGCCCATTGGCGGCCAGTTCACGGGGATCTGGGGCTCCCGCTTCAGCGATGAGGTCCAGGTTCAAGTACAAGGCGAAGGTGGATACGTCACGGGGCAGCCCCCACAACGCGCCGCTCGCTCCCCCAGAAGCCATGCTGTCAGGGTTGTAAGTGAGGTGGAACATCGGGCCGGGGTAGAACGCATCTACGGAGAAGCCGCTGGTTGCCCCAGCCAGGCTGGCCAGATTGAGGATGAGGCCACGAGTAGCGAAGTCAGCCACATCGGTGCCAGGAATCCAGAACACATCAGGGGCGGTGCCGTTGGCGATTTCGGTTTTGAGAACATCCTGGTAGCTGGCGGTTTCGCTGCCACCTGGCTCATAGGTGAGGCTGATCCCTTCTAACTGCTGGTCCAGGGTCGCACTGACGGTGGCGTAGACGTTGGCTTCTTCCTGGTTGTCAGGACGGGTGCGCCAGCGCAGGGCAATGTCGGCGGCAGGTTGGGGGGGAGTGGTGGGATTGGCCGCGGCCGCGTTGTCATTGGTCGCAGCCCCGGTGTTATTGGTGCTGCTGGTATTATTGCCACCACAGGCTACCAGCAGCAAAACCAGAATCAACAGGGTCAAAAGGCGTAATTTAGGGGAAATCATCTTCCTACCTCCATAATACTCATGATTGTTAGTTTAAGTTGGGAAACAGCGTAGTGGGCGCAAATACGCACTCAATTTAGATAGTAAAACCACCCCCTTTGGTAAGGATGACGGATGAGGAATGAAGGGTGAGGAAGGGCGTAACTTCTCACAGCTCCTACCTGTTCTCCTTTGTTCCAACTTCCGTCAACCATTAGTTATGGTGCCATTCTCGTGTAGAGCGTCGTTTGATCAACTGGGCAGGAAGCTGCCGGTGTTGGCGGGGAGAGTGCGGCCGCTCAATAGCTTGAATGAGTAAGCGGGTTGCTTCCCGGCCAATCTGTTCAAAATCCTGGCGTATGGTGGTCAATGGGGGATCAAAGTAAGAGACCAGGGGAATATCATCAACGCCAATAACGGAGAGATGTTCTGGCAGGTGTAGGCCGTGTTCGCGGGCCGCCCGCAGCAGGCCGAGGGCCATTTGATCATTTTGTACAAAGATAGCGGTAGGGAGTTCGCCCGCGGCCGCGAACTGCATAAACGCATCATAGCCAGACGGGGCCAGCCAATCTCCTTCAATAATGAGGGCGGGGTCTGGAACCAGGCCGGCCGCCCGCATCATCTCCTCAAACCCTTGCGCCCGGTCTTGGGAACAATCTTCAGCCATCGGGCCGGTTACCATGCCAATCCGCCGGTGGCCCAGAGTTAATAAATGTTGGGTGGCCCCGCGCCCCACAGCCACATCATCCAGGGCTACCGAGTTGGCGGCATCCTCACGCGGCCGCGCCCCGGCAAACACCAGGGGAAAGTCCGTTGGCAGCAGTTCATGTCGCCCATCGGCATACGGATTAATCACCATCAACCCCTCACAATGGTGGCTGGTCACAAACTGCTCCAGCAAATCAGCAAACACCTGCTCATCCTGCGCCGAAGCCGAAAGAAGAAAATATCCCCGCTCCCGCGCTTCCTTCTGCGCCCCTTCAATCAGACTGGCAAACGTATAATCGGTCAGATTAGGGGCAAAACAGGCCAATGTCCCGGTGCGCCCTCGGGCCATAAACCGGGCAATGGCATTGGGGCTGTACCCCAATTCAGTGATCGCCTGTTCCACCTTCTGCCTGGTCTCCGGGTTCACCCGCTCCACCCCGTTAATCACGCGGGAAACGGTCTGGTGAGAGACCCCAGCATGTTGAGCAACATCGCGGATGGTGACAGTAGATCGGGGCATAGGACTATTTCAGGGCTTTGTTACCGGTCACGTGACCGGTAACACGATAATATGCGCTTTAATCTAAAATGTCAAGAAATTGCTGGGGCGACAGCTATTCTCAATTTGCCTTGAAGTGAATGTAGGGCGGGACAGGTGGGCCAGGATTTTGGTTAAACGGGGACGTTCAGTTCCCACCTGTCTCGTCCCGGTTTGGTGGTGGGCCAGGATTTTGGTTAAACGGGGACGTTCAGTTCCCACCTGTCTCGCCCTGATTTGGCCGCAATGGGGGTGCAAAAGGGGATGAGACAGGCGGGAATAAGGTTAAACCGCTTGACCTGGATGGCTGCCCGCCTGTCCCACCCCTACCACAGGGTTCAATTTGATAATTGCTGTGGGGACGAAGGAACAAAGAGCGCGGGTGGGCGATTGGGACCCATAACAGTAACATTATTTTCACAGTAGATCAGATATATAAATTTCATGGTAAAATCTATTCTTGACACAATAAGCAATCACTATTATACTTCAATGCGTCAGTAAGTTTTATTGCTTTACCCTCTCAACTTGCGTCAATACAGTCCTATATTTATCCCAACTTCTACCCAGGAGCGCACGATGGATCGCGGCCGCAATACGCAATACGCAATACGCAATACGCAATACGCAATAC
>JAHDWJ010000082.1 GCA_023384415.1 Anaerolineae bacterium | reverse complement strand
GCCCTCTTGACTTCAATGAGAAAAACCCTCTTGACTTCAATGAGAGAATCTACATCCATTTCAAGGCAAATTGAGAATTGCTGACGATTTAATTCAAGCGATAATAATCTTATGCAAATAGGGGTGTATGGTCATACTCCCTTATTTGCAGGTGTGATATTAACATACCCATATCACACCTGAGTTACAATACAGATCACGGGCGACCTAAAATGGGCAGATAAAACCGCTCGGGTAACTGCCGCGCCCCGTAAATAATACTCTGCCCCGTAGCAGCATATCCCCCATCTATCCAAACGGCAGCTCCCTCATGCAAACCTACCTGGGAATGAATAGAATAGTGTGGAGGTTGTAGGAATAAGATATAAGTTTGCTGTGTATCCAGATGATACATGCGGAGAGAGCGGGGGGGTTCGCTATCAATATACAACAGCAGCCCTTCGTGAATAACCCCATTTCCTTGGTTAGTAGGGTCAGTAATGAAAGCCACCTCTTGCCGATTGATCAAGTCATACCCATAAATATCACTGTTCCCATTGCGCCAATCGTTCCAAATCACATACCGGTCATCCAGGCTGACTAAGGTATGTTGGGGGACGGTAACGGGGAGGGTGATCTGCTCACTGCTGCTCAGATTATAAAGTCGGATAAAATTCTCCCCCGTACTCAGATTACGCCGGTACCAGGCCAGCCAATCTTCATAAAGCTCTGGATGCCAATCTACTACCGAGGGTGGGGGCTGAGTCAGAGTGATTACGGTCTGGCTTTGTAAATCAAAGAGGAACAAATCGGAACGAGTCATCTCCCAATTATGCTGCTGCCAGACAATGATATCTCCATAGATGGTTGTTTCAGCCGCATATTTCTGTTCCGGGGGAACCCCTGGAGCAGGGGGTAAAATGATCAATTCTCGGGTATTTACGTTTAAGGCATGAATCTGATATGGGGCGTAAAATTCACAGGCGAAAACTCCAACCAACCATTCCCCATGCAAGGCTAAATCCCCAAAGTTCGTCCCTATCAGATTGCAAGGAAACTCAGTACTTAAATCTTGCAGCCCCCCAGTTTCCAGGTTTTTCAACATAACTGTCGTAGGCTGGGGCCAACCAGTCCTATCATGCCAGGCTACTAAAGGCCAATGAATGACTACTTCATAAGCGGCACGGGTCTGATGGATGGAGAAATTAATCCAGGGGTTGGGGTTGCCCTGTGAGGTTAACAATTGTCCCAAACTGAGGATAAGCAGGGTAGTCAGCAATAGGCTCAAGCCGATGATGATATGTCGCCGCCAATAACCATAGGTTAAAGATATTATTGATTTGTTCATCTCTACTCCCCTCTATTATCGGCCCAGATGGCGATATGTTTCTCCGGCTGTGGTCAAAGTATTAAATCCTGGGGCGAAGAGGGGTATGGTGTTTTCTGCCGGATGGACACAATAAGCCAGCGGCCCCTCTGGTATAGCTTCATCGCTGTCGTTTGCCCCAGGGGTGGGAGTCAAGGGTGGGGGAATAGGCGTTGGCCGCCAATCTACCCAAGCATACCGATCAACATAAGTGCGGGTCTCAAAAGCATGGATGGTATATTCAAGAGCATCAGACATGGTACTGGGGTTGAGGGAATATGTGGATGTAGTTTGGGGCCTGGCAAAGAAGGTGGGCTTTTACGAAAAGCCCGCCTTCTCTAAAGTAAAGGCAGTAAGCACCTACATAGCCTTTAAGGCCGGCCCAAAATGGGCAGATAAAACCGCTGTGGCAGCTGCCGCGCCCCATAAATAATGGTCTGTCCAGTAGCAATATACCCTCCATCTATCCAAACAGCAGTCCCTTGATATAACCCAATTTGCCGTCTAAGATCATGTTGCGGGGGTTGTTGAAACAATACATAAGTTTGCTGGGAATCCAGGTGATACATGCGAAGAGTGCGGGGGGGTTCGCTATCAATATACAACAGCAGCCCTTCGTGAATAACCCCATTTCCTTGGTTAGTAGGGCCAGTAATGAAAGCCACCTCTTGCCGGTTGATCAAGTCATACCCATAAATATCACTATTCCCATTGCGCCAATCATCCCAAATCACATATTGATCATCCAGGCTGACCCAGGTATGCTGGGGAACGGTAACGGGGAGGGTGATCTGTTCACTGCTGTTCAGATTATACAGCCGGATAAAACTCTCTCCTGTCCCCAGGTTGCGCCGATACCAGGCCAGCCAATCTTCATAAAGCTCTGGGTGCCAATCTACTACCGAGGGTGGTGGCTGAGTCAAGGTGATTACGGTCTGGCTTTGTAAATCAAAGAGGAACAGATCCGAGCGGGTCATCTCCCAATTATGCTGCTGCCAGACGATGATGTTCCCATAGATAGTTGGTTCAGCCGCATATTTTTGTTCTGGTGGTAGTCCGGGAGCAGGAGGCAAAACGATCAACTCTCGACTGTTCAGGTTTAAGGCGTGGATTTCATACGGGGCATAAAATTCACAGGCGAAAACTCCAACCAACCATTCCCCATGCAAGGCTAAATCCCCAAAGTTCGTCCCTATCAGATTGCAAGGAAACTCAGTACTTAAATCTTGCAGCCCCCCAGTTTCCAGGTTTTTCAACATAACTGTCGTAGGCTGGGGCCAACCAGTCCTATCATGCCAGGCTACTAAAGGCCAATGAATGACTACTTCAGAAGCGGTACGAGTCTGATGAATCGAGAAATTAACCCAGGGATTGGGTTTACCTTGGGAAGTCAGCAATTGCCACAAGCCAAGGAGAAGTAGAAATGCCAGTAAAAGACTCAAGCTAATGACAATATAGAATCGCCGATAATTATAGGTCAAAGGTGTTGTTAAGTTGTTCATCTCACCCCTTTATCGGCCCAAATGGCGGTATGTTTCCCCGGCTGGAGATAAGGTATTGAATCCTGGGGCGAAGAGGGGAATGGTGTTTTCCGCCGGATGGACACAATAAGCCAGCGGCCCCTCTAGTATAGCTTCATCGCTGTCGTTTGCCCCAGGGGTGGGAGTCAAGGGTGGGGGAATAGGCGTTGGCCGCCAATCTACCCAATAAGCATACCGGTCAACGTAGGCACGGGTTTCAAAGGCATAAACTGTCTCGGTAATGTTCACCTTTAGGTCATTTTCATTGGTGTCACAATAAGCAAACTCTGTGACCCAAAGCTCCTTATCCCCTTCACCCCAGGCAACCATCTGGTTGTAATAATTTGCTACATACAGGAGATTATTATCTTTATTGGTGCTGTAGGGATGAATGCCATATCCGGTTACATCAGGGTATTGACCATTGCCGTCTGGGTGATCTCTGACCGCTGTACGCCAGGCATCCATCCAAATCATAGCATTAGCATGGGCATTGTGATTGGCATGGTAGGTGTGGGGGCCAATAAATTTGGCGTAGGGAAAGCCAGCCCGTGCGGCTATGTAGAAAGCCGCGGCCGCTTCGGGGTCAGACAGCGGCGGGCAGCCATCAGGCATACCTGTATCGGGTTCATTAAGCCAGATTAAATAACCAGCGTAATCTCCACCTAACGTATTCACCA
>JAHDWJ010000043.1 GCA_023384415.1 Anaerolineae bacterium | reverse complement strand
TACAAGACTCGAACTTGTGACCTCTACGATGTCAACGTAGCGCTCTAACCAACTGAGCTAACCGCCCGTAACAAGGCTTGTATTTTATCATTGTTCCGCGTGGCGTCAAAAATAACCGCATATGACCCAACGGCAGCGCAGGCGTAGACCAGAAGAAAAAGAGAGATGGGGGACCAGGCAGGTTTTGCTCGCGGCCGCGGCCCTGCTCCTTCTCGCCTTTTTCTTGCGCTCTGCCGACGGCCTCCGCCACGGCCTGCTCGGCAGCTACGTTTGGGGGACCGCTTTTATCCTGACCTTTCTCCTGGCCTTGGAGCGTTCCGCCCGGTATTTGCTGCCCGAAGAGTACCCCAACAACCATGCCGAAGCGTACAGCTTGCTTTTACGCTACGTGTTTCGGGTAATGCTGCCTGAGGGTATACGGAAACCTTTAGGACTTCGCGGGTTTCCGCCGGCTCCACCAGAGGTAGCCGATAGTTTTGCCAAGATAGGGGTGGGGTTTGTAGACAGCCATTATTGCCTGGCTTTAGTGCGGGGGGCGAATTACAGCCGGGCGGCCGGCCCCGGTTTTGTTAAGCTAAACCCTGGAGAAACCATACGTCATGTGATTGATTTGCGGCCGCACATTCGCAGCCAGAGTGTACCAGCCGCAACCAAAGATGGGATTCCTGTTGAGACCAAAGTCACCGTCATTTTCCGTGTTCGCCAGGACGCCCAAAACCCCCAATGGCAGCGCAATAATGAACCCGATCCCCAGATCATGTACCCATACGTGCCTGAAGCCATCTTTCGTATCAGTTACGCCAGCGGTATCCACGAAGAAGAAAAAGAGGTGTTTTGGACCGACCGTATTGCTCCCCTGGCCACTGATATCCTGATTGCCGCCCTCGCCAGCCGAACCCTGGATGAGTTATATCAGCCAGTCGAGGTAAGCACCAATCCCCTGGAACAGCTTACCAGCACCGTCAAAACCGGATTACAAAAACAGCTTGAAGCTATCTTTGGCCATAACGGCCCGGAAGATAGCCCTGTCGAAATTATGGCCCTCTCCATTGATTCCCCACTGCCCCCATTTAAGGTCATGGTCAGCCGGATTGCCAATTGGCAGGCGGCCTGGCAGCGTCGTATCTATTTAGAAGAGGTTGCTGGGGATGCAGATGCTTTGCGCCGCCTGAAACGGGCCAGGGCCACAGTGCAGTTGGAGATGATTCAGAATATCATCAATAACATCGAAACGATGCGCCAGGGGACAGATTTAGACCTGGCTAACATTATCACCTTGCGGATGCTAGAGACGTTAGAGCAAACTGTTAAGTTAGATGGCGATCATATCCTTATGCCCAACCGGGTGATGAGTACAATGCTCCAGATTCGAGATGTGGTTGAAAGTTATAGTGATAATCAAGGAAAAGAGAAGCGACTGCCACCTGGCCCTGGAGGCAGCCCGGTCGTTATCCCCTAACGGTTTTGATTTTTATGCGTAATCCATCTCCTCCACTCATTGCGCCGGCCCTCATGGCCCGGCTGCAGCTCATCGGCCTTACGATTGTTTTTGTGGCTTACTGGCTTTTTGCCCGCAATTTAGAAAGGGTAGATGCCAGTCAATCTATTTGGCTGCTTTTTTGGCAGCCATTCCCAGAAATATTCCCTTCATTAGAGGTTTTTACTCCACTGGTCATTTTTAGCCTGGAGATGTTTTCGCTCCGGGTTTTACGCCATTTTATCCCCGTTGTCCTGGCTATGTGGCTGGCCCGGCGAGCCACGATTGGGCTGGTACAGCTACTGTTTAGTTTTCCTGACCGCGAGATGGCTACTAACTATTTGACCCGGCTGCAACTGGCAGGTACGGTCCATGCACCGCCAGTATTTGGCGCGGCCGCAGCCTCGCCCACCGCCCCCCGTTCCACTGGCCGAGCCATCTTAGAAGCAGCTCTGCTGGGAGGCATCCTCGTCTTCATGTTGGCCTTCTTTCTCCTCATCCAATCGTTAGCTGGCCCTCTTTTCCCCTTTTCTCTACCGGTTCAGGCGCTGTTTACGATCAACAGCCTGCTGATTTGGGTAACCATCTGGCTAGTAGCCACCGGGTTTGTTTATCTGGCAGTTAATCAGCCAGCCGGGGATACGTCTGGGAAAACCATAGAAGTACGCCGGATTCAATTTGCCGAAGACCGGCGCACCAACCCCTGGCTGCGAGTAGGTGGCCCCGGCAAATTCAAGGTAGATAATAATGATGTGATTGTCACGGAGCGTAATGGCCGCTTTTGGCGGGTAGCCGGGGCCGGCACCTACACTTTGGCCCCTTTTGAGACCATTCATGCCGTTTTAGATGTGCGACAACAGGAGCGGGAAGACCCTTTGGTACGGCTGATTACCCGCGATGGTATTGAAGTACGGACGCAAATCAAGGCGATTTACCGGCTGGCGCGAGGAGGCAATTTGCCTTCTGATCGTTGGCCTTTTCCTTTTGACCATGAGGCGGTACGGATTGCGGCGTATCAAGATCGCATCTTGCCTGATGGCACGGTGGGGAATTGGGAGGGGCTGCCCCTGGGTACGGTGACGAGTAAGCTCCGGGAACAGGTGGCGCAGATGGCTCTGGATGAGTTGATTTACCCGGAAATAAGTTTCCCAAACCGTGGTCGCCAGGACACTCACCCAATGCTGCGTGACATTATGCTTCGCGAAGGGCGTATCGCCCTGCAACCCAAGGGGATTGATTTGCTGGATGCCTCTTTTAACAGTTGGGTTCCCCCGGAGCCAATTCAAGAGCAGCGCGTTAAATTTTGGCAGGCTGGCCGTGATAGGCAACAGCGGGTAGATAATGCTGAAGGAGAGGCGGAAGCGATGCGGATGCTGGAGTTTGCCCGTGCCGAAGGGGAAGCAGCTATGATTGAAGCGATTGTGGAAAGTGTGCAGCAGGCCCGGCTGCTGAGCGGCCGTAAAGCCCCACGCGAAATTATGGCTCTGCGCCTGGTAGAATCATTAGAAAGGTTGACTGAAAATGCCCGAAACGCGGCCGCGCCCCAACCCTCACTCTTAAACCAACTCAATCAATTACGAACTGAGTTAGGGGGCTATGATGTTGTAGATAGCAAAGAAAACCCGGGCCAGCCCAATTCCTGAGATTAGCACCGTGACCCACATCAGCAAAAATCTCCATTTTCTGTTTACGCTGCTCTATCCCCCTCTGGAGGAGCTTTCCCCGTTTAACTTAGAGACGGATAAGGATCGCGGCACGATTCGCCAAATATTGACCCGACTGCAAAACGATCTCCGCTTTAGTCGGGATTATCAACGGATTGCCTTTACCGAATTTAACAGCGGCCTTTACCACCTGGCCTGGGAAGAGAGTGAACTGGCCCACTATTTTTTTCACAAAGCCCGGTTTCATGGCTCCCTGGCCCAAAACGACCCGTTCGTTTGCCTGGCCTATTTTGCCGAAGGGTGTGCCTATGATTTTACGTTTAATGCGGCCGCTGCCTTTGCTGTTTACCAAAAAGCAAAAACCAGCCTGCATCAATTCCGCGGCCTGCTGCGAACCCGACAAACGCGCCGTCTGGACGTTTTTGCCAAACGGCTCGAAAATCAGCTAGAAGCGTGGCGTAAGGCCATGATTACCCAGGCTCAGCAAGCGGCCGCGGCCCCAATGGAGTTCCTCACGGATGGCGAACGGTTGTATCGTTGGTTTGAAATTAAATCGGTACGCGGGGATAAGCTGCGCGGCTTTGCACCCGGTGACTGGGTGTTGGCCGAACCAAGCCAGGATGAGGATGGGGCATGGCGTTATCGTGAATTGTTGATTGTAGGTCGAACAAATAAGATTGGCACGATTTCCGTTCAGCCATACCCTTTAGATCGGCCGGAACAATCCTATTATCTGGGGTGTATCCGGGATTGGGTGCGGGATAGCGAGGGTATCCACCTTTCTCCCTGCCGCCAGGATGTAGGGCTGACAATGCGGCCGCAAGATTTAGAAGGTATCGTTATTACCCATTACCAGGAACAGGTATTGATTGATTTGATGTAGGTTTCTAGTTTCTAGTTTCTAGTTTCGCGTTGAGACTTCATCCATTGTGGTGTCAATTGTAAATCTGCAATCATAAGTAATGTAGATTATGCCAGGGGGATTATTATGAATGAGCACTGTCTGGTCATTGGGGCATCCTTAATGGATACCAAAGGAAAGCCGTCGGCCGGCCTGGAACCGAATACCTCTAACCCTGGTCTTATTCGCCAATCACGGGGGGGCACCGCCCGCAATGTGGCTGAAAATCTGGGTCGCCTGGGGAGTGATGTTGTCCTCATCTCAGCGGTTGGCTCAGACCGGATGGGGCGATCCCTTCTGGAAGCTACCGGAGAAGCCGGGGTAAACATTGATTATTGTCTCACTGTGCCCAGTTACCGTTCTGGAGCCTATATTGCTTTGCTCAACCCCGATGGCTCCCTTTCTGTGGCCCTGGATGATACCTCAGTGATGACCCAAATCACGTCACAATATCTATACCAGCATCGCCGTCTGTTTCGGGATGCCGCGATGGTGATGGTGGATGGCAGCCTGAGTGAGGAAGCTCTGGCAATGGCGATGCGGCTGGCGAAGCAGTATCAGGTCCCCATCTGTGCGGACCCGTCTTCTGCCCGGCTGGCTTATAAGTTATGCCCGTATCTTTCACTGCTTCATTTACTGGCCCCCAATGAGGTGGAAGCGGCCGCGATCTGTGGCGTTGAGTTTGTTGGGTTTGATCCGGATAACAGTTTACAGGTAGCCCGTCAGTTAGTGGCCTCTGGGGTGCAAAATGCTGTTGTCACCTTATCTGATTTTGGCCTGGCGTATGCGACCCCAATGGAGAGTGGGTATGTTCCCCCCCGCTATAACCAGATGGTAGATAGTACGGGCACTGGGGATGCCATCACCGCCGCCATCATGTATGCCTTGTTGAATGGTTTAGAGAGTATAGAAGCCGTGCGATTAGGCGCAGCCGCGGCCGGCCTTACTTTACAAACAGAAGAGACCGTTGTTCCAGATCTCAGTCTGGATATGTTGTACGACCATTTAACGGTATGAGGAAAAGGGTGGAAGACAGAGAACAGCCTCTGTCCTTCGTCATCCATCCTATCAAGTATGTTATTTCCCCCCACGGCTTTACAACTACTGCATACGCTAACCCTGATTGAAGGGGAAGGGTTGGGTATGGCTTACGAATATTTTGTGCGACGGCGGCTTTTGCTGAATTGGTACCGGGCACGGCCGTACCCTCAACGGCTGCTCATTGCCGGTTTGCCTGAGAAACATGGCTTTGCCTTTGATTTCTTCTTGCTGGCCCAGGAGTGGACAGCCGAATTGGTGATCGTAGATGAGCGGCCGCACCGATTAGCCAAATGCCAACGGCTGGTTGCGGCCGCGCAGCACCAGGGCTACTTCCACAACCTCACCCCCACCTACCTGCCCGTCACCGACCTCATTCATCTGCCTGAACTGCAACAAACCTTCGACCTGGCTCTCTCGGCGGAGCTTTTACAGCGCATTCCCTCAGAGTGGGTGCCTCGTTTTTGGCACACTTTGTGCCAACGGACTAAAGCCATTGGCTTATTTGCTCCAAATGCTGATAACCCAGCCCATCAACTGTACAGCCATCTTCCCGGTTTATATCTGGATGACATGCACACCATTGCTCTGATGGCCCATGAGTCTCAGGTGCGGGTTGGTTATCTGGATATCCCCCCCTTTCCGCCCGGGGTCAGCCGCTCCCCTGATCAGCGTGAACAGGCCGCCGCCGGTTTGTTTAATCAGTTGAGTATCTGGTTGTTGGAGTTATATGCCCGGCTCGAACCTTATTTTGGCCGGCGCTGGAGTCGCGGCCGCGCCCACACAGTTTACGCCCTTGCCACCTTAGCCAAATAGCCCCCAGCATCCAGAAGCGGAAAACCTGAGTCTCCTGGTTTTGGGCTTATTAAAGGGTTATTGGATAATCAAAATGTAGGCGTTAAAATAATCAGTACCATTGGTATCGTTTTACTGAATCGGGCCAAAAATGAATATTTGTTACCTTGTTAGAAAAAATTTATTAGAAGATTTACGCAATCAACCAACAGCATCACATAATTTTGTACTGCTTGTCACTGGTGCCCTGGAGTCGGATTTACCTTCATTGAAAGCGTATCTCCGTGAAAGCATTCGTATTCTAAAAACAGATGGGATTTTGCTTGTTCAAGGATGGCCTGGAAGTTTACCAACGCTAGGAGTTTTCCTGGAACAATACCTGACATTCAAATATTGGTTTGTTGTTGAATCTGCGATGATAGAAACTACAGGGTTGCCTTCGGTGCATGGGGCAGTCCTCTTGTTTACCAAAGGGACAGGGCGATTTAACATTATGCGGCCGCGCTTGCCCCATCAAACTTGCCAGGCTTGCGGCCGCACCCTCAAAGATTGGGGTGGCAAAGCCCATCTCATGCACCCCGGGGGTTACGCCATCTCCGATGTCCTCAAAGATTTGCCCCCAGCAAACAATTCTACACAGCTATCAGAGCCATTATTCAACCTGTTTATGGAAATGGTTAATTACCAACCAGCGGGAGGGGATAGTTCAGGGACATTACTGGCGGCCGCGCCACCTGATAACATAACTGGGCTGGTAGCTCCTGAAGAAGGTTTACCCTGGCGACTAAAAAAAATTACCGAATCACCAGGGCAATACAGTTTTCCTTTCATGGCCCCAAAAGTTCCAGCAGCACCGGTTCATCTGCGTACCCCTGACTTGACCAGCACCCAACAGTTCAACGTGATTCACCAGGGCGATGTTTTAGAAATACTCCGCCAATATCCGGATGAATCCATAGATTTGGCCTTTGCCGATCCCCCATATAACCTTGACAAAGATTACAACAGTTATGAGGACGGTCAAGCCGAAAAACAATACATTGCCTGGTGTAACAGTTGGTTGGCCGAATATGTACGCATCCTAAAACCCACCGGTTCCCTCTTCGTTCTCAATTTGCCTCGGTGGGGAATGCACCATGCCGACTTCCTTAACCAATACCTCCATTGGCAAAATTGGATTGCCTGGGATGCTCTATCAGAGCCACGAGGCAAAATTATGCCAGCCCATTATGCCTTGCTCTTTTACACTAAACATCAAACCCAATTTACCTTCAATTATGCCGATGTCAGTCCTATAGATGCCCGGCATTACTGCTTGCGGGCTTCCTGTATTCGCCAGCGAAAACAGGCTAAAGAGGACGAAAAACAGCCCCTAACCGATATTTGGTGGGACATTCATCGTATTAAGCACCGCCGCGATAGGGATTACCACCCTTGCCAACTACCAGAAACCCTATTGGAGCGAATCATTCGCCTGGCTAGTAATCCTGGTGATGTCGTGTTGGATGCTTTTGGTGGAGCTGGCTCTGCCCCTGTAACGGCCGTTCGTTTAGGGCGGCGTTATGTGGCCATTGACATTGACCCTAAATATGTGGCCATCATGCGTCACAAAGTACAACAACTCCTTGAATCAGGCAAATTACAACGCCCATCCATTAAACAACCTGAACGCGCTGTCTCCAAGAAAGCTCTCCAACTAGAATTACGCCAATTGGCTATTCGCCTCAACCGATTGCCCACCCCCGAAGAGATTGCCCAAGATACCCCTTATTCAATTGAGACGTACATGAATACGTTTAGCAGCTGGAGCAAGGCATTAAAGGCCGCTAAACTGGAGCTATAACCGCATCCTGCCCCATTGAGGTTTGCCCATGATGACGGCAACGGATAGGATGTTTCTAGCCCGTCCACGCTAAAATCCGTTCCTGCCTCCAATCCGTTGTTGTTATTCTTGCCATAACTGGAATGGCTCCATTTTAGCCCATTTGCTTGACAGGCAGGTGGGGAAGTTGTATATTTTGTCTATTAACTGGAACCGGTTCCAGTCAGTGGCTAACACCTTAAGGAATTGGGCAATTATTCTTAAGAGTTCCCCCCAAAGATGGATGAAAATATCGGGAACTCAGAGGAGCTGTAGAAACTCAGCCCTCAGCACTTAGCCCTCAACACTGTTTTGTAGGAGCTACCCAATGAACAGCTCTACCATCCGCGATGTGGCTAAACTCGCTGGAGTGGGTGTGGGTACTGTTTCACGAGTGCTAAATGATAGCCCTGATGTTAGTGAACTTACCCGCCGCAAAGTTTTAGCCGCCATTGCCGAACTGGATTTCTCGCCCAGTGTCATCGCTCGTCGTTTATCCTTACGCAAAACCCTGACCATAGGCGTCATTGCCCCTTTCTTTACGCGCCCAGCCTTTGTCGAACGTCTGCGGGGTGTGGAAAAAGTGATCGCCCAAACCAATTATGACCTGGTGCTGTTTAATGTGGAGACACCGGAGCGGCGTGACGCCTGTTTCCGGGATGTCCCCCGCCGTGACCGGGTAGATGGGCTGTTGATTCTCTCGTTATCACCCGAGGACGCGGCCGCGAACCGTTTCCTCAGTTCCCAGGTTCCCACCATCCTCATAGACGCTTACCACCCCCAAATGCACCATGTCGTGGTAGACAACATAGCCGGGGGACAAAAAGCTGTCCAACACCTCATAGACCTGGGCCACCGGCAGATCGGCTTTATCAGTGATGCCATGGAAAACCCGTTTAACCCGTTCCGTTTTTCCCACATTCACGACCGCTACCAGGGGTACCGGCAGGCATTAGACGCGGCCGCTATCCCCTTCCGCCCTGAATACCACAAACAAGGATTACACAGCCGCAGCGTTGCCCGCCAACTGACCCACGACCTCCTCAGCCAGCCCGATCCACCCACCGCCATCTTTGCCTACAGCGACACCCAGGCCCTCGGCATCATAGAAGCGGCCAACGATTTAGGTTTGCGCGTCCCAGAACAACTATCCGTCATCGGCTTTGATGACATCGAATTAGCCGAATACGTTGGCCTCACCACCATTCGCCAAAATTTATATAACTCTGGCGTCATCGGGGCAAACATGCTTTTAGAGCTTCTGGCTGCGCCCATCCACGCCGTACAAAAAGTGACTTTACCGACCGAATTGATTAACCGCCAGACAACTGCCCCACCCCAAAGATAATTTCAGAAAAGGAGGTGATGCTTAACGAGCTTATCAATCCAAAACAATCCCTTACCCTTAATGATTTTGTTGTACCTAACCAATAGTGGAGGAGTGAACAAATTATGTTTACCAACAAACGTTTTACCCTAATCAGCCTGCTCCTGATCCTGGCCCTCATTTTAGTGGCCTGCGGGGGGAGCGGCAACAACAGTAACACTGGTGAGAGCTCAGATACAGACAGCGACACCATAACCGGCACCCCGTTGGAAATGGCCATGCAAGGAGCCTATCGCGGCACCATTGTTACCATGACCGGCCCCTTTACCGATGAAGATGAAGTCAAATTTAATGCTTCGATAGCTGAATTTGAAGCGGCTACTGGCATTGATGTTCAATACACCGGTACCAAAGAATTTGAGACCACCATCTCTGTACGTGTAGATGCCGGCAACGCCCCCGACATTGCTGACTTCCCCCAACCTGGTCTCTTAGCCAACTTTGTTGCCGATGGTAAAGTCGTAGATGTCAGCACCTTCCTGGATATGAATAAACTCCAGGCCAACTACAACCAATCCTGGTTAGACATGGCTACCATGGACGGTCCCAACGGCCCCATCATGGCGGGCGTATGGCATCGCTTTAATGGCAAAAGCCTGGTCTGGTACCCCAAAGCTGCCTTTGATGCTGCCGGGTATCAAGTCCCCCAAACCTGGGATGAACTGATCGCTCTAATGGATGAAATCGTTGCCGATGGGGATACTCCCTGGTGTATTGGCATTGAATCCGGAACAGCAACCGGCTGGCCAGCCACCGACTGGATGGAAGAGTTCATGCTCCGGACCACCTCTCTGGAAAATTACGACAAATGGGTCGCTGGTGAACTCCCCTTTAATTCTCCTGAGGTAATCAATGCCGCCGAAAAGATGAGCGAACTATGGTTTAACGGAGATTACGTCTACGGCGGCCGCGCCGGTATCGTCTCAACCTTCTTCGGTGATTCCCCCAAACCGATGTTCGACAACCCTCCCAAATGCTGGTTACACAAACAAGGCAACTTCATCACCAGCTTCTTCCCCGAAGGGCTCCAGCCAGGAGTAGATTATGACTTCTTCTACCTGCCTGGTATTGACCCGGCCTACGGCAAACCATTCCTGGTCGCCGGTGACATCATGGCCATGTTCAATGATCGCCCCGAAGTGCGCGCCGTCATGGAATATTTCTCTACTGGTGAATCCGTGCGGGCGTGGTTAGCCGCGGGCGGGGCACTCTCCCCCCATCGGGATACCAATCTGGATTGGTATGGTGACGATGTGGAACGTGGCGTCGCTGCCCTGGCTCAACAAGCTAGCAGCTTGCGTTTTGATGCTTCTGACCTGATGCCTGGTGAAGTTGGCTCCGGTTCTTTCTGGAAAGGAATGACCGATTACGTAAGTGGCTCAGTTGATTTACCCACTGCCATGCGCGAAATTGACGCCGCCTGGCCGAGATAAGCATGTTTAGGCTAGATTGGTTCACCCTTTAGGCTTGAACCAATTTTTGTGGCAAAATCCGTTATCTAAACCCTCCCGGAGATGACCAATCTCCGGGAGGTAATCATTGACCTGTTTGGAATTGGGCTAGAGGAGGGTTCTATGCAAAATACAAGCCGGGCCAGCACTCCAGAACGAATTCTTACCTTATTAACCAGCACCATTGGCCAGGTGCTCATCTCCGTTTTAGTGCCTCTCTTGACATTTGTGGTACTTTGGCGGGGGTTCCTCTTTTTGCGTGACAGCAATGCCCCTAAATCCATTATTGCCCTGGTAGCCATTATTTGGGGAGTAGGGGGGGTAGGCCTGCTTTATCTGATTGCCAACTGGATTGTTGAACAATTGCCAGATAAATGGACGGCCCGTTTGCAGCCGTTTGTTTTCGTTGGGCCAGCCGTAGCCATTCTCATCTGGTACCTGGCCTTGCCTGCTTTCCGTACCTTCTGGATCAGCTTATGGAACCGTAACGGCACCGCCTTTGTTTTTTTACAAAATTACCTAGATGTTTTCCGGGATCGCGGCATGCTAGAGTCGTTTCGCAATAACCTGCTCTGGATGATCGTAGGGACTACTTTTTCAGTCGGCTTTGGCTTGTTAATCGCGGTTCTGGCCGATCGCAGCAAGTTTGAACGAATTGCCAAATCTATAATTTTTATGCCCATGGCTATCTCCTTTGTTGGCGCAGGCATTATTTGGAAATTCATCTATGAAAATCGGCCGCCTGGCGAAGCCCAGATTGGTTTGCTCAATGCTGTCGTTACCGCCTTGGGGGGGCAGCCACAGGCGTGGGTATCCTTAGTTCAACCCTGGAATAACCTTTTTCTCATCGTCATTGTTGTCTGGCTCCAGACCGGGTTTGCTATGGTACTGTTTTCAGCCGCGCTAAAAGGCATTCCCGCCGAACTTTTAGAAGCATCCAGAGTAGATGGGGCCAATGAATTTCAGGTTTTCTTTCGTATTATGGTCCCATACATTCAGGGTACCATCATTACGGTTACTACAACCATTGTTATTTTCACTCTGAAAATATTTGACGTGGTCATGGTGATGACCGGGGCACAATATGGTACTGAAGTGATCGCCACCCAGTTTTACCGGCAATATTTTTCTAACCGCAACTTTGGTTATGGGTCGGCCATTGCCATTATCCTGCTCATTGCCGTCATTCCGGTGATGATTTACAACCTGAGGGAGTTTCGGGAAAAGGAGGCGTTCTAATGGAGCGAAAATTAGGCAGTGCCAAACGACGTAAGCTGGTCAGTGATATTTTGCTCAATGGGGCGTTGACGATTCTCTGTTTGTTATGGGCTTTACCCACTGTTGGCTTGTTTGTCTCCTCTTTTCGCACCCGTGAAGATATTTTTGCTTCTGGTTGGTGGAAAGTATTGCCTCACCGGGCCTATGTCACGGTCGAGACGCTGGATATTCCGACGGGGGTAACACGTGATCAGGTTGTTGAAATAGCGGGGGTAAGTGGGACATTTGATGAGTTCCGTTTGGGGAAAACAAATAGTGAGGGGCAGCAGATTATCTGGGTAGGTAATTTGCGGGCCGGCCGCATTGAAATTCAGGAGCGGGAATGGACAACAAGGAGTAACTTTACCCTTTCCAATTATGAACAGGTGTTGGCAGGGAAGGAGTACAGTTACCAGCGGCCTGATGGCAGCACCCAGACGGTACAGGGGGATAACCTGACTGGGGCCTTTCTGAACAGTGTAGCGGTGGCGGTACCGGCCACTATCATTCCTATTCTTATTGCCGCTTTTGCCGCTTATGGGTTTGCCTGGATGAATTTCACCGGCCGTAAATTTCTTTTTATCATGGTAGTGGCCTTATTGGTCGTACCTTTGCAGATTGCCCTGGTACCTATTTTGCGGGATTATCAGGCTTTAAAATTGAACGGCACCTTCCTGGCTGTCTGGTTGGCTCATACAGGGTTTGGTTTGCCCCTGGCAACTTATCTTCTGTACAACTATATTAGCGGTTTACCCCGCGATACTCTGGAGTCTGCCTTCATTGACGGAGCTTCTCACTTCACCATTTTCACGCGCCTGATTTTACCCCTTTCCGTACCTGCTTTGGCTTCGTTTGCCATCTTCCAATTCCTCTGGGTATGGAATGATTACCTGGTCGCTCTTATCTTTATTGGGGAGGTAAGGGAACAAGAGGTTTTGACGATGCGGTTGGCCAGCATTGTTGGCTCGCGGGGGGCTGATTGGCATTTGTTGACGGCGGGGGCATTTATCTCGATGCTGCTACCGTTGATTGTCTTTTTTGGTTTGCAGCGGTATTTTGTTCGCGGCCTGTTGGCCGGATCAGTGAAGTAGATGTAAAGCAGGCGGTGTGATAGGCGAAGCATGATTAAACCTCGAAGGCTAAAATAGTCTTCGAGGTTTTTGTTTATTTGAACCAGGGAGTACGATGGAAAGCACACAATTATTACGGCCAGATGATCTGGCACTGTTGGTAGATGGGTTAATGCAGGGGCCATTGGGGGAGATGGAACCGTTGGCTCGCCATATTTTCGGGTTACGATTAGAGCAGTTTTTACCGGATGTGCTGCGGCCGCTTACCATCCTCTATGGCTCCCATCCCCAATTTCCGACCATTCTCCACCGGCTTCTGGGCCAGGTTGCCCAAGGGTATGCCCACCGTTCTGAACCGCTGCGCCTGCTAGACATTCGCCGAATGCAAGAGCCGGATTGGTTCCAAAAGCCAGAGATGATCGGTTATGTCTGTTACACAGACCGTTTTGCCGGCACCCTATCTGAGGTAGCGGCAAAGATTCCATATTTACAAGAGTTGGGGGTGACTTATTTACATTTGATGCCTCTGCTGCGGCCGCGCCCCGGACAAAACGATGGGGGGTATGCTGTTCAAGATTACCGGGCCATAGACGAACGGTTGGGCAGCATGGCCGACCTGGCCGACCTGGCCGGGCAGCTGCGCCAACATGGGATCAGCCTGTGTATTGACCTGGTATGCAACCATACCGCCAAAGAGCATGAATGGGCACAAAAAGCACGCGCTGGGAATCCCACCTACCAGGCGTATTACCTCATGTTCCCTGACCGCACCTTGCCCGACGCCTACGAAAAAACCACCCCCGAAGTATTCCCTGACTTTGCCCCCGGCAACTTCACCTATTACCCCGAGATTGATCGTTGGGTCTGGACAACTTTTAATGAGTTCCAATGGGACCTTAATTATGCCAACCCGGCGGTTTTGGGAGAGATGTTAGACATCATCCTCTTTTTGGCGAACCAGGGGGTAGAGATTTTGCGCCTGGATGCCGTCGCCTTTATGTGGAAACGGCTGGGGACAGACAGCCAGAACCAGCCCGAAGCCCATGCCATCTTGCAGCTGTTTCGCGCCCTCACCCGCATCGCTGCGCCAGGGCTGCTGCTCCTGGCCGAAGCCATCGTCTCTCCAGACAAGCTCATCCCCTACCTGGGGCGGGGTGAGGCAACGAACAAGGAATGTGAGCTGGCTTATCACAATGTGCTGATGGTGCTGCTCTGGAGTGCCCTGGCCGAACGAAAGGTAGGGCTGCTTACCTATGCGTTGCAGCAGCTTCCCGTCATTCCTACCCAAACCACCTGGCTCACCTATATCCGCTGCCATGATGATATAGGTTGGGCGGTGACGGATGAGAACGCGGCCGCAGTCGGACTCAACGGGTTTGCCCATCGCGCTTTTCTCAGCCAATTTTATACCGGCCGTTTCCCCGGCACCTTTGCCAAAGGGGCTACCTTCCAATACAACCCCAAAACCCAAGATCGGCGGGTCAGTGGCTCCCTGGCCTCATTGGCCGGGCTGGAGCAAGCCCTGGCCAACCAGGATGAGTATGAAATTGATCTGGCGGTGCGCCGGATTTTGCTCTTGCACAACCTCATTTTAATTTATGGGGGTATCCCCTTGCTTTATATGGGGGATGAGCTTGGTTTGCTCAACGATCATACCTATCTGGAGGACCCAGATCTGGTCAATGATAACCGTTGGCTGCACCGCCCGCTGATGGATTGGGCCAAAGCTGAGGCACGACAGAATATAACGACGATCACCGGGCGTATTTTTATGGGCATTCAGCAGCTGCTTCAAGCACGGCAGCAGCTGCCAGCCTTACATGCCCAGGCGTTGACAGTTCCGGTGTGGACACACAATGAGCAGGTTTTTGGCTTGATACGAGATAGCCCCCGCGGCCGCGTTCTCATTTTAGCCAATTTTAGTGAGCGGCCGCAGCCTATCAGCCGGGACCATATTGCCAGCATGGGGCTAAAAGGGGGGTTGCGCGATCATCTCACTGGGTTTACCATTACCCGGCAGCCCCATCTACACCTCGATCCGTATCAAGTAGTGTGGCTGGCGGTCAGCAATGAACCGTGAGCAATTAGTAGTCTCAAGTCTCCGGTCCCTTAATCTCTTCCCAATAGGAGTAACCCATGAAAAAGACCCCCTTAACTTTTATCTTCCTCTTACCTTTATTCGCGGCCCTGGTGGCCATGCTGCTGCCCCGACCCACCCAAGCGGCCGCATGGCAGGATAAGGTAGACCGCTGGGTGCTGGATACAGCCCAGGCCAACGGACAGACAGAGTTCCTGGTTTTTCTTCAGGAGCAGGCCGATTTGAGCGCGGCCGCGTCCCTCACCACCAAACAGGCCAAAGGGGAATATGTTTTCCAGACCCTCACCGCCACCGCCGCCCGTACCCAAGAGCCGCTGCTGAATTACCTGCGCGGCCGCGGCATAGAGCATAAAAGTTACTGGGTCGCCAACATGATCTGGGTGCGCGGCGACATCAGCCTGGTACAAGAGTTAGCCCTTCATCCTGACGTGGCCCGTCTCCACGCCAACCCCGCCGTCCAATTCCACCCCCCGGTGGTAGATGAGCAAGAGCTGATCGAAGCGGCTATGGCCGTGGAATGGAATATCCTTATAGTCAACGCCGACGACGTATGGGCCGAAGGGTATTACGGCCAGGGCGTCGTCATTGGCGGGCAAGATACCGGCTATCAATGGAACCACCCTGGCCTTATGAACCAATACCGGGGTTGGAACGGCACCACCGCCGACCACAACTACAGTTGGTATGACGCCATTCATTCAGACATCGGTACCCCCAACAGCAATGTCTGCGGCTACAGCTCCCCGGTGCCCTGTGATGACCACAACCACGGCACCCACACCATGGGCACCATGGTCGGCAACGATATGGCCCCCACCAACCCCGCCTGGCCGGCCGGGGCGACCAATGCTGTAGGCATGGCCCCTGGGGCCAAATGGATTGGCTGCCGCAACATGGACAACGGTGACGGCACCCCCACCACCTACAGCGAATGTTATCAATGGTTCATCGCCCCCACCGATGTGGCCGGCAATAACCCCAATCCGGCCATGGCCCCCCATGTCATCAACAACTCCTGGGGCTGCCCTGCCAGTGAAGGATGTACCGACCCCAATGTGCTGCTGACCATTACCAACAATGTGCGAGCGGCCGGTATCGTTACCGTGCATTCCGCCGGTAACACCGGCTCTGGGTGCAGTACCATCACCACCCCCTCAGCCATTTATGATGCTTCCTACACCGTTGGCTCCACCACCAGCACCAACACCATGTCTGGATTTAGCAGCCGTGGCCCCGTCACAGTAGATGGCAGCAACCGGCTCAAACCAGATATTTCCGCCCCAGGCTCTTCCGTTCGCTCGACAATCCGGGGAGGGGGATACTCAACCTTCAGTGGCACCAGTATGGCCGGGCCCCACGTGGCCGGTTTGGTGGGACTGCTCCTCTCCATACGCCCGGATATGACCAGTGATGTGGATGATATTGAAGCGATTATCAATGGGACAGCCGTGCCGGTTACAGTCACCCAAACATGTGGCGGTATTCCCAGCAGTACCATTCCCAACAATACCTTTGGCTATGGGCGCATTGATGCCTGGGCCATGTACCAGGCGGCTCAGGTAGTCCCTCATAATTTCCATCTGGAAAAAGTAGCAGATCCTACCCAGGTATATCCTGGCGATCTCATCACCTATACCCTCACCATCACCCACCAGCACCCCGTCTCGGCCACCAGCAATGTTGTCCTGACTGACACCATCCCTGTGGGGACCACCTTCATTTCGGCAACTGGCCCATATACCCTGGTCGGGGATACCGTGACCTGGAGTTATGCCAGCCTGGCTGCCGGGGCCAGCGAGTCGGTACTGCTGGTGGTTGAAGTGATGACCAGCACCGTCGGCTCGGTGGTGAATGATCAATATGGGGTTATCAGTGATGATCTCGCTGCTCCTGTAGCCGGAACACCTGTTACCGTGGTTGTCTTGCCACCAGGGTCAAATCAACGTATTTATTTGCCAGTGGTGCTTAGGGATTAAACCAGGGAAAGTGAGGGAATTGGGTCAAGTTTACCCATTTACCCAATTCCCTCACCTGGCACCCTTTCTGTATCTTCTCAAAGAATGGTGGTGGGCGTTGAATAGCGATTGAAATCGGTTGCAGGTGGCAGGGGAATGGCCGGAGAAGTTGTTGTTGAAGAAGGCGTATATGATGTTGCTATGGGGGAGATGGGGCTGAATCTGTTCGTGCCAATAGGCAATCTAGCCGCTCACATCTAATTGTGTCTGATCTTTGCCCTGAAAACGGCCATGCTCACCAATGAAACGAAGGGAGAAAAAGTCGGTGGTGCGGTAGGCGAACTTCCTCGGCTCACTGCCCACTGTTAACTGCTATCAGGTACAAATGCCGGGTGTGCCAATTCACCGTCTGATCTGTTAGCTGGCGGCGGTAGAGGGCGGCGATTTGTTCCAATTCGATGGGGGTGAGGCCGGCCGCCAACAATCGCTGGCCATAACGCGGCCGCCCATCTGCCAGGGACCCGTGACCAAACCAACGTTCCAGGTGAGCGGGGGTCAGGCGGCGCTGCTCCACCTGGGTTTCCTGGTACTGCTGGAGAATGGTCAGGTTCGCGGCCGCAGCCCAGGCCAGTACATCCCCCTCATCCCAATTCACCAGCGGATCATCCGGGTCAGCATAAATCGCTTCTTCCCCGGCTTTCACCTTAACCACCACTGCCTCATCCACCCCCACCCACTCTACCAGATCATACAACCGCTGCCCCCGCCGAGGGATACTCTGCACCAGGCAGAGGCGGCCGTCCTTCTGTAGGACTGAGGACTGAGGACTGAGGGCTAAGTTTTCCCCTGAACTAAAGATATTGCGCCCCAGGATGCGATCAAAACGGAGATTAGCTTCGCCGCGCAGGTGGAGCAGGTAGGGCAGTTCGTCGAGAGAGCTTTGCAGGATATGCGGCCGCTCCAGCTCAGGCAGCTTATCTGCTTGTTGGCGCAGAGCGTCGGCGGTTTTAGCGTCTGGGGTCAGGGCGTATACTCCCCCTTCTGGAGCCTGGCGCACCGCTTCCCAGGTAAGCAGCCCGGTGCCCGCGTGCAAATCCAGCACCAGGTGGTGCCGCTGCACCTGGGCCATCTCAAACAATTTTTGCCGTAGATGCTCCAGGTTGCGGCCGCTGTTAGCCACAGCCCGCTGCAACCATGCGTCCCGCTGCCGATTGGCCGGGCTGGTGGTGTATACTTCTGGGGTTTCCGCGGCCGCTTCCAACATCGCCGCCAACTGCGCCTCCCGTTTGCGGGCCACCACTTCCCGAATCCTCTGCTCATACCCCTGATCACTGGGCTGATAAAACAACTTGCCTTGTAAGGCCGTCGGTAAATATTGCTGGGCTACCCAATGATCCTGGTACGCATGGGGGTAAAGATACCCTTTGCCATGCCCAAACCCTTCCTTATCCCGGTTGCCATCCTTCAGGTGATTGGGCACATCTGCCTCTTGCTCCTTTTCCACAGCAGCCAGGGCATCAAAAAAGGCCATCGTCGAGTTAGATTTGGGGCAGGTCGCCAGGTAGAGGGTGGCCTGAGCCAGATGGAACCGCCCTTCCGGCAGCCCAATCCGCTCGTATAGTTCCCAACAACTGGCAACTACCGTCATCGCCTGGGGATCCGCCAGCCCTATATCTTCCCCGGCCAAAATGGCCATGCGCCGGAAGATAAAACGGGGGTCTTCCCCGGCATACACCATTTTCGCCAGCCAGTAGAGAGCCGCGTCTGGGTCAGAGCCGCGCAGGCTTTTGATAAAGGCGGAGATGGTATCGTAATGGGCATCCCCATCTTTGTCATACAGCACCGCCCGCTTCTGGATAGACTCCTCAGCCACCGCCAGCGTGACCCGAATGCAGCCGGCCTCGTTCGGGGGGGTGGTTTCTACAGCCAGCTCCAGGGCGTTCAAGACACTGCGGGCATCCCCATTGGCAGTGTTAACCAGATGGGCCACGGCGTCCTCATCCATTTGCACCGCCAGGCGGCCATACCCCCGCGCCTCGTCGTGCAGGGCATGGGCGATGATTTGGCGGAGGTGGTCGCTGGTGAGCGGCCGCAGTTGGAATATGCGGCTGCGGCTGACCAACGCTTTGTTAACCTCGAAATAAGGGTTCTCGGTGGTGGCCCCGATGAGGATGATGGTGCCATTTTCTACATGGGGGAGCAGGGCATCTTGTTGGGCCTTATTCCAGCGGTGAACCTCATCCACAAACAGGGTAGTGCGCTGGTTGTACAGGTTGCGTCGCTCCTGGGCCTGCTCGATGGCTTCGCGGATCTCCTTCACCCCAGCCAGAACGGCGTTGATGGTGATGAAATGACTGCGCGTGCTGTTAGCAATGACACGGGCCAGGGTGGTTTTGCCGGTGCCGGGGGGGCCGTAGAAGATGAGCGAGGAGAGCTGATCGGCCTGGATGGCCCGACGCAGCAGGCGACCCGGCCCGATGATATGCTCCTGTCCGACATACTCTTCAAGGGTACGCGGCCGCAGCCGGTGCGCTAACGGTGATTCTTGCTCTATTTGGGTCTGGCGGGCCTGGGCAAACAGTTCCATACGGGCATTGTAGCCAGAATTAGGCCGGTTTGCCACTGTGTAAAGGGTGATGGGTGAAACGTGATCAAGAGGTTCTCACACTTCACCCATCACGCTGTAAGTTTCACGGTTATCCCATGTCCTAAATTATTGTAAATTTGTTATAATATCTCTGGTATGGAAAATCTCGCCCCGTTTCTTCCCGCTGACCGCCGTTATGCGTTGGCCCATAATCAGACGCTGCCTGACCGGACGACCGGTACGGTGCTTTTTGCTGATGTGTCCGGGTTCACGCCGCTGACGGCCGCTCTGGCCCAGGCCCTCGGCCCACAGCGGGGCGCCGAGGAGATGACCAATCACCTTGACCGGGTCTGTAGCCTGCTCATCGCTGAGGTAGACCGGTATGGCGGCAGTGTGATTAATTTCAGCGGCGATGCCATTACCTGTTGGTTTGATGAAAACGGCCAGTTTGCGCGTGGCGAGGTTGCCAGTGGACAGCTACTCACGCCTCAGCTCTCACGCCTCAGCCCTGTTTTTGCCGGAGCGGCGCTGCGGGCGGCCGCAGCCGCGTTGGCCATGCAAGCCGCCATCCAGCAAATTGGCCCCGTCCCCACCCCCCTGGGTACAGAAGTCGTTTTTGCCGTCAAAGTATCATTGGCTGCCGGGCCGGTACGCCGTTTTCTAGTGGGTCGCCCAGATGAGCAGCGGTTAGAGCTGTTAGCCGGAGCGACCTTAGACCGGATCGCGGCCGCGGAACATCTGGCCCAGCGGGGGGAAATTGTGATCGCGCCAGAAGTTGCGGCCGCGTTAGGTACCCAGGCGATCATCTCAGAGCGGCGCACCGGCGAAGATGGGTCATCCTTCGCCATTCTAACCGGCCTGGCCCGCCCCGTCCCCCCTTCCCCCTGGACCGATCTACCTCCTTTGCCCCTGGAACTGACCCGCCAATGGCTGCTGCCCCTGGTGTACCAGCGGCTCCAAAGCGGCGGGATCGCATTCCTGGCCGAACTGCGCCAGGCGGTTGCCCTATTCCTCAAATTTGGTGGGTTGGATTATGACGGTGATGATGCCGCCGGGGAAAAGCTAAACCAATATATCTCCTGGGTACAGATGGTGCTGGCCCAATATGGGGGGTTTCTCCTGCAATTGAGCATTGATGACAAAGGGAGCTATTTTTATGCTGTCTTTGGCGTTTTGCAGGCCCATGAAGATGATCCGGTGCGGGCGGTCGCGGCCGCGATTGAACTCAGCACCCCCCCCACTGAACTTAGCCATATCAGCACCTTGCAGACCGGGATTGGGCAGGGGCAGGTGTATACGGGCGGCTATGGGGCCCCCACCCGGCAAACGTATGGGGTCATGGGCAATTATGTCAACATAGCGGCCCGCTTGATGAGCCGGGCCGCCCCAGGGCAAATTCTAGTGACCCCCCACATCAAAAAAGGGACGGAACATCTGTTTGAGTACGCCGAATTGGGGGAAGTGGAATTAAAAGGGGTGCTGCGGCCCATGATGCTGTATACCCTACGCGGGCGGCGGCAGCTTACGGAACTAGACACCCTGAAAGGGCGTTCCCGAGTGCCGATGGTCGGGCGGGACAGTCAACGGCAGCTTCTATTAGATCAGTTGGAAATAGTGCTGCGTGAAGGGGATAACCGGTGTGTCATTATTGAAGGGGAAGCTGGCATCGGTAAATCCCGCCTGATGCTTGATTTGCTGGAGGCGGCGCGGCCGCAAGGCGTAACCTGCCTGGTAGGAGCCGGGGATGCTATCGAAAATAGAACCGCTTACCATGCCTGGCGGCCGCTGTTTCGCCAATTTTTTGGCCTCTCTGCCCCTGGGGACGATCCCCGCGCCGTGCCGGTAGGGGAATGGCGCCACACCGCTTTGGAACAAGTCGCCGCCCTGGCCCCACAGATGATCCCCCTAACCCCGCTGCTAAACATTATCCTGCCCCTGGATATTACCGAAAATGATTTGACGGCCCAGATGAGTGGTGAGGTGCGGGCCAATAATACCCATGAGCTGCTAGTGGGGCTGCTCCAGGCCAAAGCGCGGCCGCGTCCCCTACTTATCGTTCTGGATGATGTCCATTGGCTCGATTCCGCCTCCTGGGCGTTGACCCGGCTGGTGTACCGGGATGCCCACCCCGTCATGCTAGTTTTGTTGACGCGGCCGCCAGATGAGGCCCTCTCCCAGGAGTATACCGCCCTGCTGGAATCCCCTCACACCCATCATTTACGCCTGGAATTCCTCGCCCCCGCTGATACAGAAGCTCTGGTCTGCCAACGGTTGGGTGTCAACCGGCTGCCCCCACGAGTAGCCAATTTGATTCACGAGAAGGCGGCCGGCCACCCATTTTTTAGTGAAGAGCTGGCCTATGCCCTGCGCGACGCCGGGTTGATTGAAGTGGTGGATGGCGAATGTCGGGTGACACCCCAGGCAGGGGCGCTGCGGGCCATGGATTTCCCTGATACCATTCAGGGGGTGATCACCAGCCGTATTGACCGGCTGCCCCCACAGCAGCAGTTGACCCTTAAAGTTGCCAGCGTCATTGGCCGCACCTTCCTACTCAATGCCCTATACCACGTGTATCCCCAGGTAGCTGACCGGGATACTCTGCCCCATTATCTGGGGGATTTGGAGAAAGCGGCCATTACCGCTTTGGTCACGGCGGAGCCGGATCTGGCCTATGTGTTCCGCCATATTATCACCCAGGAAGTGGCTTATGGGATGCTCCTATATGCCCAACGGCAATCTTTACACCAGGCGGTGGCCGAGTGGTACGAATTGAATTTTGCTGATGATTTGAGTGGCTCGTATCCGCTGTTAGCCTACCATTGGCGCAATGCGAATAAGTTGGAGAAAGCGGTGGATTATCTGGAAAAAGCGGCCGCGCAGGCGTTACGTAATAATGCCAATCAGGAAGCGATCCGGTTTCTCCAGGAAGCGATGGGGTTGCAGGATAAGCTGCAAATTCGGGCAGGGACGATACGCCTGGCCCGTTGGCACCATCAGTTGGGAGAAGCCCATATGCGGCTGGGGTTGATGCACCAGGCCCAAACCCATTATGAACAATCCTTATCTCTGCTGCAATTCCCGCCGCCGCAAACAATGACCCAGATTGGCGGCCGCATGGTCAAACAGATTGGACGGCAAATTTTGCACCGGCTGCGGCCGCAAACCTTTTTAGGCCAGGCCAAAGATAAAGAGGCGGTCGCCCTGGCCGCCCGCTCTTACCAGGAACTGATCCTCATTTATTACCTCAACCATAACCTGGCTGGCTTCTTACATGCGATTCTGGCTTCGCTCAACCTGGCCGAACGAGCCAATGCCCCCCGTGAACTGGCTGAGGGGTATGCGACGATGTGCCTGTTGGCCGGGGCGCTGCCTCAGCTCAACCTGGCCCCGGTATACGAACCAATGGCTATGGCCGCGGCCGCGACCGTTGATAACGCTTCATTATGGGGGTTTGTTTGGTTACGGATGGGCACTTACCATGCAACGGTAGGAGAATGGGCCCGTTCCCATGAAACCACCGGGCAGGCGATTGCTCATTATGAACGCATCAACGACCCGCGAGGGCTGGGGGATGCCATAAATGTGTTAGGGATTTTGTACCAGCTCGAGGGCAACTTCCCGGCCGCTTACCAGACCTTTACCGACTTATACGTTCTGGCCCGCAAATATGACAATGTGCAGCATGAAGGCTGGGGGATTGGCGGCCAGGCCAGCAGCTTGCTTCTCATGGGAGATTATCAAGAAGCGTTGGTCCAGGCTGAAGACGCTCTGGCTAAGGTTGAAGTCGGCAGTGTCCAGGAAGTAAATGATCTGGCGGTAAAGGGGTTGGCTTTACTCCGCCTGGGGCGTGTGGCCGAGGCAGTCAGGGCAGCCGATCAGTCGCTGGGGCTAATGAAGGGAGTGACACCAACAGCTTTTACGGTGATCGCCTTTTTGCAGTTGGGGATGATCTATCTTTCGGCCTGGGAAGCGGCCGCGGCCCCTATCCCTCATCTCCAGAAGCAGGCCAGCCAGGTAATCAAGGTATTACACCGGTTTGGCATTGGCAAAGCGGCCGCCTGGCTGTGTCAGGGGTGGTATGAACAGCTGCGGGGAAGGTCCGGTAAGGCAATGAAACTGTGGCAGAAAGGGTTGGCTGCGGCCGCGCTCCTGCCTCAACCTTACGAAGAGGCATGGCTGCATCACCTGATCGGCCGCCACCTGCCCCCCACCGACCCGGCCCGTGTCACCCACCTGGTCCAGGCCCAGGCAATTTTCACCCGCCTTAACATTGCGCCGCCAATAGAGACGTAGGGTAATTTTATAAATCGCCCAGTACCTTCTCAACAAGTTGGGATGATCCTTCGGAAAGTTTTTGTAATGGGCAAGCTTTGGTGGCAAACCTTCCGAAGGGTACACGTTTTATTGAGATGTTACATCGCCCACACAATTTACAAAATTGTCCTATAAGTTACGCCGTAGGTCTGTGGGGAGCTTCTCAGCCAATTCCGATTTTTTTAGCCGATACAACACCTCTTGCGTCAGCCGACGATGTTTGCTGGCAATATCCGCCTGGATACCAAAAAGCAAAATCAGCACCCCGGCAATAAACAGCCCCGAACCAATAATCAACGATTGAGCATATCGGGCAATGCCCGATTGCGCCGTGATAACGAAGTAGAGAAATCGTAACCAGGTACCGCTCCCTACCAACAGAAAAGGTAAGGAGATGTAACCAAAGGTTCGCAGCGGTTCATAAAAGGCGTATACCCGCAAAATCGTGCTGGCCTGGGATTTCATAAAATGCCACATATTGCGCTGTAACCGGGACGGCCGCTCCGTCTCGTTCGTTTCAATGGGCACAGAGACGATTTTTAACCCCAATTTGCCCGCCTGGATAATGCTTTCCAGGGTATAGCTGAAGGGGGAAAGAATGGTCAGTCGCAAAGCCGCCTCCCGTGAGTAGGCCCGGAAACCGCTCACCGCGTCTGGCACATCAGTGCCGCTGATGTTGCGGATGACCCAACTACCCACCTTCTGAAACAGTTTTTTCACCGGGGAGAAGTGGGGGATGCGGTGAACCTGCCGGTCGCCGATCACAATATCTGCTTCCCCAGCGATAAGCGGCCGCACCAGATCAGCGATATAGCGACCGGGGTATTGGTTGTCAGCATCAGTATTGATGATAACATCAGCTCCCAGGTGTAAAGCAGTATCCAGCCCGGATTGGAAAGCCCGCGCCAACCCTTGCCACTGCTTATGGCGGACAATGTGGTGTGCCCCGGCTAATTGGGCCGCAGCCGCGGTCCCATCTGTGCTGCCATCATCTATCACCAGGATTTCGATCTCATCAATGCCCGGCAGTTCACGGGGCAAATCAGCCAGGACACCCGGCAAAGAATCCGCTTCATTCAAACAGGGAATTTGGATAATCAATTTCACAAGGGCGATTTTAACCCAGGCTGGGGGGTTGACAACTGGGGGTTAGAATGGTTCTTAGAATTAACAAATCTTGAAGATTTGTTAATTCTATCTGTTATAATCCCACCCATGCCCACACCCGCCACCCTCTCTATTTTTAACCACCTGCTCGCCTCGGTAGCTGAGGAGATGGGGATTACCCTGGGGCGGGCAGCCTACAGCCCTAACATCAAGGAGCGGCTGGATTTTAGCTGTGCTGTTTTTTTGGGGGATGGGCGGATGTTGGCTCAGGCAGCCCATATCCCGGTTCACTTGGGAGCGATGCCGGCCTCAGTACAGACGGCTCTCCGTACCTGCGCCCCGTTTGCCCCCGGTGATGTGGTGCTGCTAAATGACCCGTACCTGGGGGGAAACCATCTGCCTGATTTGACGATGGTATCGCCGGTTTTTGTGGGAGACGCGGCCGCACCCCAATTTTTCGTCGCCAGCCGTGCCCACCATGCTGATGTGGGGGGGATGTCCCCCGGCTCTATGCCCCTCTCCACCGAGTTGTACCAGGAAGGGATCATCATCCCCCCCATCAAATTGATCCAGGCGGGGCAGCGGAATGAGGCAGTATGGCAGCTTATTCTACGCAATGTGCGGACGCCCCAGGAGCGGGAAGGGGATTTGGCGGCCCAACAGGCGGCCCACTTTATCGGCAGCCAACGGCTGTTACAGATTGTAGCCCGCTATGGGCTGGCTGAGCTGTTGGCCCATGCAGACGCCCTCATTGAATATGCGGCCCGGTTGACCCACCAGGCGATAACCCAGATGGGTCGCGGCCGCGTTACCTTCACTGATTACCTGGACAATGACGGCCAGACCCAATCCCCCATCCCCATCCAGGTCACCCTGACCGTAGATGAGACCGGGCTGCTGGCCGATTTCAGCGGCACGGCCCCTGCTGTCCGGGGCAATCTAAACGCCGTCCCGGCTATTGTGGAGTCAGCGGTGGCTTATTGTGTGCGCTGTGTGGCCCTGGCTCTGCTTCAGGTGGATATCCCGTTTAACCAGGGGGCCTTTGCCCCCATTCGCTACGTCATTCCCCCTGGCTCACTGCTAGACCCGCCACCCCCTCATGCCGTAGCTGCTGGCAATGTGGAAACGTCGCAGCGGCTGGTGGATGTGGTGTATGGGGCAGTGGCCCAACTGCTGCCGGAGCTGATTCCCGCCGCCAGCCAGGGGACGATGAATAATTTAACGTTTGGTGGCGGTGTGGGCGCGGCCGCGTTCGCTTATTATGAGACGATGGGCGGGGGGGCTGGGGCCGGCCCCCAGAGAAATGGGGCGGATGGGGTGCATGTTCACATGAGCAATACCCTAAACACGCCGATAGAGGCCCTGGAGTATGGACTGCCGCTGCGAATAATGGCTTATGGGCTGCGTCCCCATTCTGGGGGATCAGGCCAGTTTAGAGGGGGAGATGGGCTGGTGCGGGCGATCCAATTTTTAGCCCCGGTGACGGCTGCCCTGACGAGTGAGCGGCGAACATTGTCCCCGTATGGGCTGCAAGGGGGAGAGGTGGGGGAACGCGGCCGCAACAGCCTCATCCGGGACGGACAAATCACTCCTCTACCGGGCAAAATTACCCTGGACCTGCTCCCTGGTGACATTTTGCGTATTGAGACGCCCGGCGGCGGGGGATGGGGAGATGAGGAGTGAGGGTTGAGGGATGAGGAGTGAGGTATGAGGAGTGAGGTATGGTTTGTTGTTTTACTGGTTTTGCTGGTGGGGTGTGGGGGTGCGGCCGCGTCCGAACCACTGCCCACGTTGACGGCTGCTTCTCAGTTAGTCGCTCTGAACATCGAGCCATCCCCATCCCCCTCAGCCACACCGACGCCTACGGCTAACCCTATCCCAACCTTGGCCCCACCCCCTACCCCAACACCCATACCCACCATCACCCATACCCACACCCCGACCATCACCCCCACGCCTACCTGGACGGCCACCCCTTCGCTGACACCCACCTTAGCGGCCTGCACCCGGCGGCTTGAAGGGGATGATCTGCTCACCATTGTCACCCGGACGTATGGGTTGAGCCGAGATTACCAACCGACCGATCTGATGCTGTTGTCCGACTATCTGCCCGTCTCCATCACCCAGGGCTACCCCACCCAGGTACGCCAGGTCATCATTGAGCCGTTGGTACAGATGATCCATGACATGGAAGCGGCCGGCCTCGAACCATTTATCATCTCCGGTTATCGCAGCTACTCAGCCCAGGCTATCGCCTATCAAAAATGGCTCACCACCTATCCCGAAAACGCGCCTATCCTCTCCGCCCCACCCGGCCACAGTGAACATCAACTGGGCACCACCGTAGATTTTGGCTCCCCAGAGCTGGCCGGGATCGTAGGGCAGGAAGATATTGAGTTCCACACCTACTTTTACCAGACCAGTGAAGGGCAGTGGCTGCTGAATTATGCCCATCAATACGGCTTCACCCTCAGCTATCCCCGCGAGGCATTTGCGCTAACCGGGTTCTATTACGAACCGTGGCATTATCGGTATATCGGGGTCGAGATGGCCAGCTACCTCAAAGAAGTTGGCCTCTCCCTGACCGAATACCAACTGCTCAACTTCCCCCCACCCTGCCTGCCATAACCAACAATTTACAAAATTGTTCTACAAAAGAGCATCCCTGAACAGATACCCCCCCTTTTCATATCCACCTACCCAATCTCTCAATTCCTCAATCTCTAGTTTCCAATCTCTACTCTCCAATCCCCTCCATACAACCCATTCCCCCATTTCACGTATAAAGCTACGTTGACGAATTTACCTCATGCTCATACAATCGGAGCAGCTTTAACAATACTGTATACAACTTTAAGGAGAGAAACCTATCATGAGTGACATCAATATGGATGTAAGCGAGATCAACGACAGTGACAAGTTATGGGCTTTACTCAGTATGATCTTTATGCCATTGGTCGGCATTATTGCTCTGCTGATGGAAGATAAGAAAAGTCGCCCCTTCATTAAATATTATGCCGTGCAAAGCATTATTCTGGGGATTTTGTTTTTCATCTTGAGCGGCGTTTGCGTCGGCATTTTGGTCTGGGTTTATGGCATTTACATTGGCGTTAAAGCCTATGGTGGCGAATATGTAACCATCCCGGTCATCACCGACTTCTGCAAGAACCAGGGCTGGATCTAAATAGAAACCGCCCCACCAGATGAAAAACAACGCCACTTGTTTACCGATAAGTGGCGTTGTTTATTTGGGGGCAGCGTCACAAGGTTGACGCTCTTTCCATAGGAGGAAAATGATGGATATTTCTAAAGCGTTTAGCTATGTTATGGAAGATGCCAACTGGGTGATCAAGGTTGTCATTTATGCGGTATTGTCCTTTTTCGCCCTTTTCTTACTGCCCATCCCCCTCATTTTGGGGTACAACGTCGCTATTACCCGAAATGTTAAAAACGGCCTGGAAAACCCGCTACCAGAATGGGATGATTTTGGCAAATTGTTTATGGATGGGCTTTACATTTTTATCGCCCAAATGGTGTATACCTTACCGTTTTGGCTCATCTCCTGTATTGCGGTTGTGGCGACGGTAGGGTTAGGTGGCTTAGGCGGAGCGGTAGGCAGTGACAGCGCGGCCGCAGCCTCAGCTATGGGTATCTGGGGTATCTGGATGGTCGTTGGCTGTTTGATGCTCCTGTTGGTAGTCGTGGCTATCTTCATCATGCCCGCGTTAATCATCCAATATGTGTACCATGACAATCTGGCCGCCTGCTTCCGTTTTGGCGAAGTGTTTGCCATTGCTCGTGACAACATCGGTGACATTTTGATCACCCTGGTCGCGGCGATAGGAGCCGGGTTTGTCTTGTTTATGATCATCGGCGTCCTGAGCTTCATCCCCTGCCTCGGCTCTATCATCGGCTGGCTGCTCAGCATGGTGATCACCCCTTACCTGAACATGGCCCTCTCCCACATGTACGGCCAGATTGCTGCCAAAAACAAAAAATTAGCTGGCTTTGCTTAATCATGGCCCGCTTCCGTATGGTGTATTCAGAGACCAGTCTGAATACACCATACAGTTGGTAGATTAAAGTTCTGTTTTATTCTCCGCAGATTTCGCTGATTAACCCAGCTTTTTCTCGTCTAATCCCCAAAATATCCGTTAATCTGCGGATGAGTTCCTGGTTGATTTTGATCTACTGACACCTGTTGTCTCCTGTTCACTCGCTGATCCAGATACTGTGCCGTCTCTGGCTTTGCCTTCATCCCTCATCCTTCATAATTCATAATTCCACAGGAGTTTGTCGTGTCTACATCTCAGAAAACGAAGATCGCGATTCTCGGCGGTGGGGTCTCGGCGATAGCGGCCGCGTCCTACCTCTCTCAACTGCCCAATTGGCCAGAACATTTCGAGATTACCGTCTATCAGGTGGGGTGGCGTCTAGGAGGCAAAGGGGCCAGCGGCCGCAACCAGCAAATCGCCAACCGGGTAGAAGAACATGGCTTCCATTTCTGGTGGGGGTTTTATGATAACGCCTTCCGCTGGATGCAAGAGACATACGGAGAATTGGCGCGGCCGCCAGGCAGCCCCATGGCCACCTGGCAAGAAGCATTCAAACCGGTCGCCTCCACCGTAGATATGTCCTGTTTCGGCGGCCAATGGACCCCCAACCTCACCCCCCTGCCCATCAACGAATGGACCCCCGGTGAAGACCCCGATCCCCCCACCACCGCCGCCGAATACATCAGCCAGATGTTGCAGCAGCTTCTCGAAGGAGTCAAAGCATCAGCCCATGCCAGCCTCACGGTCAAACTCCCCACCACCATGCGTACCTTTATGAGCCTGCCCTGGTGGAAAACCATTCTTGGGGACATCGCTACCGGTGTTGGCGAACTCACCGCCATCGCCCTGCTCACCGTCGCCTACCGCCTCTCTACCCTCCCCGCCAACAACCCTCACGGATTAGCGTCCGAACTGCGCTACAAAATCATAGATTTGCTCCTCACCGCCTTCATCACCGCGCTTTGGCTCGAAGTCAAAGAGCCGGTGTTAGCCGAAACCGACTTCGCCTTGTACAACGCCTTCGTCAACAGCGACATCGCCTGCGGGGTCGTGCGGGGCATGATCCGGGATGACATCATCAACAACGGCTACGACAGCATCAACCAATATGATTACCGGGAATGGCTGGGCCAACGGGGTGGGGCACAGCCCATCAGCCTGCAATCTTCAACGGTACGCGGCCTGTATGACATGGTGTTCGCCTACGAGAATGGGGAAACTCCTAACCTGGAAGCGGGCAACTGTCTGCGAGCCTTGCTGCGGATGACCCTGGATACTCGGGGGCCGTTCATCTGGCACATGGAATCGGGCATGGGGGATACGATTTTCGCCCCAGCTTATGAAGTTCTGAAAAAACGGGGAGTCAACTTTAAATTTTTCCACCGGGTAGAAAAATTACACCTGGCAGCCGATGGCAATTCCATTGACCGTATCAGTATCAGTAAACAGGTCAATATTAAAGATGACCAGGAGTATCAGCCCCTCGTCTACCCCAAAGGGCTGCCCTCCTGGCCCAATGAGCCGCTGTATGACCAGATTGTGGAAGGGCGTAAGCTGCGCCAACGCACCACCGTTGCCGGGTACAGGCAGCCACGCTACAACCTGGAATCGTTCTGGACTCCCTGGGAAAATGTGGCCTCGTTAGAACTCAAAAAGGGAACCGATTTTGACCTGGTGATCCTGGGTACTTCTATCGGCCCCCTCCGCTGGTTATGCCAGGAGCTGTTAGAAAACCCCGACCCGAAATGGGACAAATGGCGGCAGATGATGGCTCGCGTTAAAACGGTGCAAACCCAGGCGTTCCAGTTGTGGCTCAAGAGTGATATTGCCGGGCTGGGGCAGCCATATTGGCGGCATGGGCAGACCATTTACAGCTGTTATGACACGGAGCGGGCAACATGCAGTGAACATACCGGGGCGGATTTAGTAGATGCCTGGGCTGATATGAGCCATATCATTAAGCGGGAGACCTGGCCGGATGATCTGACGCCCTACAATATCAGCTATTTTTGCAGCAGTATGCGCGGCCCCACTCTGGAAGAGCTGCCGGATCCATCAGATAAAGCGTTCCCTAATCAGCAGTTCCGCCAGGGGAAAGAGAATAGTCTCCACTTTTTGCGCCATAACCTGGGGCCGGTCTGGCCGGGGGCGGTGAAGCCGTACCGGAGTTACCCGGCCTGCCTGAACTGGGATTTGCTGGTAGATAAGGAGCAGCGGCCTGGGGAAGAGCGGTTTAACAGCCAGTTTTGGCGGGTTAATATAGATCCCTCAGAGCGGTATGTGCTTTCGGTAAAAGGGAGTACCCCGTACCGGCTGAAAACGGATGAATCGGGTTGTGATAATTTGTATTTGACAGGGGATTGGATTTACAACGGGGCCAATCTCGGCTTTGTGGAGTCAGCGGTCATCTCAGGAATGCTTACCTCGCAGACGATTACCAAGAAGCTGCTGGGCAAACGTTATCCGGCGGAGATTATCTGTTGGCCGGACGCGCCGCAGCCGTAGTCGGTTCGGAAAAAGATCCGCCACGAATGGATACGAATTTTTTCGTTGGTGGTAATTCGTAGCCTTCGTGGCCCAAACTCTACTGCTTTAAACATCTGTGACATCTGTGGATGATTATCTTTAGGCGCGGTTGAGTTTGTGCTGTAAGCGGGTTAGCCGGTGGTGGAGTTCGGCCAATAAGGTGGTGGGGAGCGGGGATTGGCTTTGGGCCAGGGTGATGGCTTGCTGTGTCCAATGGCGGGCGGGGGCTATATCTTGTTCGTGCCATTCAAAATGTTTGGCTAACTCAATGTGGGCGGTGATGTCCTCAAAGCTGGTGGCGGCGATTTGCATCCACAGGTTGGCGGCTTCCTCGCGCCGCTGCTGCTGTTTGAGCATGGCGGCTAGTTGGTGCAGGATTTGATGGTAAAGCTCCAGGGAACATTCCTGCGCGGCCGCTAAACGCAATGTAGCTTCGGCTTCGGCAAGGTAGCCCAGATGGTTTTGCCATACCCCCAGGCTGTATAAATCTTGGGGATGATCAGTGGCTCGCGGCCGCGTCCATTGGCGCACCACCCGGGTCAACAGCGTTACCATCGAGAGCATATCAACCTGGTTGTGGTAAAACACCCGGACTAACTCACGGGCATCTCCCTGGCGCAAATAGTCGAGATAAAGGGTGGGGATGAGGTAGCCGGGTACATCCTCTTCCGTCCGCCGCACCCCTAAAAGCTGTTTTTCGACGGAATTGAGGGCACAGGAACCGAGGCGGCCGCGCCACAAACGGCGGGTGGGGGGGAGCAAATCCAGGTGGGGGGTACGCATCATTTCCGTCTCTAAACGGTTGATCAGATACCGGTTATCGAGCAGGGGCAAATCAAAGGAGTGGCCGTTAAAGGTAATCAGGGCCGCCCGGCTGGCGATTAACTCATTGAGCAGGGTCAACATCGCCGTTTCGTCCCCGTGATCACGCAAAAAATATTGGCGCACCACAAAGGCGTTGTCTTCAAAAAAGGCGGCTCCTACCATGAAGGCCAGCGTCCCGGCCCCCCACAGGCCGGTGGTTTCAGTGTCCAGGAAGAGGCAGTCGCGGAACTGGAGCGTTTGCCAGCGGGGATCACGGTTGAAGGTCGCGGCCGCGTTTGGGGTCAGCTCTAACAAATCACCCAATCGGTCTACCCCGTGCCAATGGGTCAGTGGATACACCTGATCCAGGACAAAACAGCTCCCTACCGGGGTTGTCACCACCGTTCCCCCTGGCAGCAGCTTCTCCACCGGCTGTGGCTCATCCCAATCCCCCCACACCGGCTGATGGCTGGTGGGGGGTGGGGTCACGGCGGCGGCCGGGCGCAAATTTCGCACCCCCTTCACCACCCCTAATTCGCGTAATCGTCTTTGCCATTCACTGCCCATAATCTGATTGTAGGCAGAGAAAACAGTTCCGGCAAGGAGGCATTAGGGTATTCGTGAGGCTGTTGGTTGCCAGGGCAGGGGTAGTATGGTTGTGGCTGGTGGTGAACAAAGCGTTGTTTAGGCCGGCTTTGCTGCCATTGGTCAATACCTGCTGACCGTATAACACGGCGGGACTGCCCTGCTGCCAGACGACCCACCATTCGTTGGCTGTTGCGGCCGCAGTGGGTTGGCTGGCGGTGGTGTTGTCCTTACCTGACAACCCACCTGGAATTATAATGGTCTAGGAAATTCGGACAGAAAAAAGGCTTGGTTTAAGGTAGACTAGC
>JAHDWJ010000081.1 GCA_023384415.1 Anaerolineae bacterium | reverse complement strand
TTGGCATTCGCCACCTGGATCACGCCCCAGGCAGCCGCTTCCACCGACGCCGCCCCCATTACCCCTGCCAGTTCGCCCAACGCCGCCTGCGCCGCCGCCACATCCAGCCGCATCGTGCCACCCAAAAAATGCTCCGCATCCAGACGCCCCAACACCAGGTTCGCATCCGTCACCGTCGCCCGCCCCGCCAGCCTTCGACCATTGACCATTGACCATTGACCATTGACCATTCCCCGGCCATAACACGCCGGGCCAGGGTCAGCACCCGCACTCTGTGGACCAACGTGCAGCGCCCCGCCCGCATCCACGTGGGCCAGGCTGCCCCCGCCCGCGCCGACGGTGTGAATGTCTATGAGGGGCAGGCGCAGGGGCATCCCGGCAATGTGGCCGTTGGTGGTGGTGGGAATACGGCCGTGACACAAGGCCACATCTGTACTCGTCCCGCCCATATCAAAGGTGATGAGGTCACTAAAACCGGCCTGGGCGGCCACATAGTGCGCCCCAACCACGCCACCCGCCGGGCCAGACAGCGCCGTGCGCGCCGCCTGCTGCCCGGCCATGTCCGCGCTGATGACGCCGCCGTTGCTCTGCATGATGGTTAACGGCCGTGCCCCCAACCCATCCGCCAATCGCCCCAGATACCGGCTCATCAACGGGGCTACATAGGCGTTGATGACGGTGGTAGACGTGCGCTCGTATTCGCGGTATTCGGGTAAGATGTCGGCGGAGAGGGATATTGGGATATGGAGATATTGGGATATTGTGTGTTGAATTTGCCGTTCGTGATCTGGATATAGAAATGAAAAGAGCAGGCAAACGGCAACCGATTCTATTTGTTCCTCGGCCAGTTTTGCCAGAATGGGGAGCAGGTCATCCGGGTTGAGGGGGCGCAGCACGTCGCCCTGGGCGGTGATGCGTTCGTCCAGTTCAAAGCGCCAGGCGCGAGGCACGAGGGGCGGCGGTTTTTGGGGGACGAGGGCGTAAATGTCGGGGCGATTTTGACGGCCGATTTCCAGCACGTCGGCAAACCCTTTGGTAGTGATCAGGGCGGTGCGCGCGCCACGCCGTTCCAGCAGGGCGTTGGTGGCGACGGTGCTGCCATGCACCACGGCCGTGCCTTCTGGCACATGCAGCACGTTAATCCCTTGTAAAATGGCCGCCGACGGGTCATGCGGGGTGCTGAGTTGTTTGTGGATTTGCACCCGGCCCGAAGCCGCTTCGGGTTCGCCATCGGCGCCCACCCAGACAAAATCGGTAAATGTACCGCCGGTATCTACGCCTAATCGTACATTCATAACCAACCCAATCTATATCAACATTCCATACCTGTCCAGAATTCTTCGTCACCCATCAATCTACCGCTTACCTGCTCGCCCCATCATGGGTTGAGTACGGTCAACGAATTTGCTTTCTGTTATAATCACAGGTGTGACTCTTTTCGAATTATGGGAGATTGATGCCATGTCTATTTATTCTATTCGTCTCTATCTGGAACCCAATCCCAATGGGGTCTATACCGTCACCAGCCCTGATGTACCCGGATTAGTTACCGAAGGGCAAACTCCAGAAGAGATTCAGACCAACGTACAAGAAGCACTAGATGCGCTGAAAATGGCCTGGGAGGCATTAGGCATGGCCTTGCCACCTGTTTTGAGGCCCACATTGACAAACCGACCGCAGACCATTGAGATGCTAGTTTCTGCCTGATGCGTTACTACGGCCGTGAAGCGATTGGTTGTGGAGTGGTACGGCCGTATAATGTCAGCATGTGCGCTAAACAAACAGATGTCGCCCGGTGGGAGCATGGGCTACAGCGATTATTATTGTGCCTCAGTAAGGTTTGTCATTGCAGCGGTATGCGCGGTTGGATAATCATTGGTTGTTGGCTATCTATAATTTTTGCCGGTTGTGACAAACAACCCAAACATTCTGCCACTCCCGATTTCTCCCAAACAGCAATTTTCCAGCAGCGTACACCGGAGGGAATGGCGCTATATTTATGGCCAATACAAGCCACTGATCCCCAAAAGATCATCACTCTCCCCTACAGTGAACGGTATGAATTAGCACCAGATGGCTTGCATCTGGCTATCTATTTTGGTGAAAATATCCGGCTGATTGATCTGATAACATTTGAGGAAGTCGTCTTAGCTGAAGATGTCATATTGCCCATCCAATTTATTGAAAATATAAGCCATCAATTTCTGTCCTGGTCGCCAGATGGAGATAAACTGGCGGTCTTGATGGGGGGCCCCTCATGGCCAGATACCTCGGTGATAAATACAACAGTGGTAGTTTTGGATTTAGAGCAACAAGCTCCCGATTTTGTTTATGATAATGGCACATTTATTAACGAGGTAGCCTGGTCTGCGGACTCGACGTTAATTAGTTTTCCAGAGATAGAGGTTCCATGTTACTATACAGAAAGTTGCCAGCGCGGTGAAGAAGAGATGATCTGGAGTTTAACCACATTGACCCACTCCAGCGACAATGAATGGGCGTTCTTATCATCAACTAGGCTTGATCCTATAGGTGAACTCTCTTGGCGACAAAACAGTATTTGTAAATTGAATATATCGCCCACAAATGACCTGATTGTTTATCAGTCGCCCTGCACGTTAGGCTATATACCATTTGACGCGAACCGGTTTATCGCTCCCATCCGTACATCAAATCCAATTTTACCGATTCTATCAGAGCAGCCAGACCCTAAATATGATACTGGTGGACGGTACCTTACAATGCATTGGCTAGGGAAAACAAACAATTTTATTCTGGGATTTCAAAACAATGTATTGGATGCGGAATCAGGAGAAAGAAAGTCTTATAGCACTTGGGAACTGTACAAGTATGAGACCACAGGGATCACCTTGCTCAGTAAGATAGACATGGAAGGATATAATTTGACTGTCCCACTTTCTTCTTTCTCCCTATCTATAATTTCTTCACCTGATGACCAATTTGCACTTCACACGCTAGAAGACAATCATGTTCTGCTCGCACAACTGAATGATGATTTAATCATGTCGGCCACTTTTCTGGAGATACCCACCATATCTGCCAATGGCTTATGGCTTCCCGAAGGGTATTTAACGCAAAGTGAAAACAACCTCATTTTTATTCATGCTGAAACGGGTGAATGGGAAGTTGTACGCGATGATCTTCCCGAAGGGTTTACCCTGGTTGGCTGGCAAATTCTAGAATAGTAGATGGGCTTGTTTCTCCGACCTCCGTGATCACGGCCGTCTGGATATTCGGATGGTATATCACATTTATGGAAGGGATACGGCCGTCCCCTAAATCGGATTACGGCTCACGGGCTACGGCTTACGGCTCAACTCTCGATACGCCAGCGTCCAGGCCACGGCCGTAAACGCATGAACCACCCCCTTTAATAGTGCCACCAACAGGGAGAGCAGCAGGTTTGTGGCCGCCGCCAGAAAACCGAGGGGGGAGGTGATGCCGGCAGCCAGGGGCACGGCCGTGAGCGCCAGCACCGGCAGCGTCAGCAGGCTAAACAACCAGCCAAGCACGTAACTTAACCCATACAGCAGCACCGCCAGCGCCAATAATTCACCAAAATGTTGGCGGATGACCTGGCGCGTGTGCCGCATCGCTTCGCGCACACCA
>JAHDWJ010000080.1 GCA_023384415.1 Anaerolineae bacterium | reverse complement strand
TTGTCTCGGCCCAGCAAGGAGGCAACAATACCGTTCATTTACCCATCGTCATTCACACCCTGCCCAGTGGTGATAGCTGGCCAACGGTGGCTGCCAATCCCCAACGTACCTCCTGGACACTGGCCGAAGTCAGTGGCTTTGTACATGTGGAATGGCACAAACCTATTGAAGCTTACATTCCCCAGAACGTGCAGATCATTGCCGAACACGGTCTGCTATATCTTTCCACATCAAAAGGATTGTATGCCCTTAACCCCGCCAATGGCGATGTAGTCTGGCGCTTTGACACCCAACTGCCGTTAGGAAATTCGCCAACCGTCGTCAATGGTGTGGTGTATGTGGGTGGTTATGACCGCAAATTACACGCCCTGAATGCCCTAAATGGCCAGCATCTTTGGTCATTTAATGGCGCTAAAGCCGGTTATGCCACCAATCCCCTGGTTATAAATGGGATGGTTTATGCTGGCAATCGGGACGGCATTATGTATGCTATCGGCGCTCATGGCACGCCCAACCAGGGTGAACTCGTCTGGCAATACAGCACTGGCGGCTCCATTCATCTTTCGGCCGCTTACCACAATGGCAGAATCTTCTTTGCTTCCAATGATATGCATGCCTATGCCCTTAATGCAAATACGGGGGCGTTGATCTGGCAATCAGGCACATTGCCCGGTATGCAATATCAATCTTACTGGCCTGTCATTCATGATGACAAGGTCATATTTTCAGCTGCCCATGGCTACCGGGAAGGTGAGTCACCGGGTTTGTTCAGCGTAGATGCTCCAGGTGGCGGTAGGTATGGCACTTTTCGGGAAATGCAGCTTGACAATATTTTCCTGCCAAACGCACCCGAAGGCACCACATTAGGGCCACAAGTACCTGCCCAAAGCTGGACGCACGGCTACCCGATGGTGGATGCCAATAGCATTACAGAGTATCTGGAAAACAATCCGCAGCCGGACACGTACAAACACAAACCCTGGCGACGCGTGTTTGTGGTTTTGAACACCACAAATGGGACAGAATTTACCTTTGATTCCGATCAGGATGGTTATCCAGAATATCTGCCGGCGGGTTACTGGGGCACTGGTTCTGGTAATCGCTATCCACCGCTGGTGGGCGCTGATGGTATTTTGTACTTCGGCAATGTGTACCAATGTTGTTCAGACTCAAAAGGGCGGGTGATGGGCTGGAACATCAATCAGCCACGTTATTTGAGTGTTATGGGGGGCTTTGCTGCCCTGGCCGAACCCCAGGCCATTTCTGCCGGGGGTAATATGATTTACCGCAATTTGTGTTGTGACCGGGTGGGTGACTGGTTCAATTATATGAATGGCGGCGCTATGCCTGGGCAGGCCTGGTCTTATAACCTGGGGCAACAGGCGCCAGGTTATGATCCGATGTGGTTTATTGATCCAGGCGCTATTTCGCGACACCGAGGCTGGTATACAGGCAATACGGACAGCGTGAATGCAGCTTATCATAATAGTGGTGACCAGAACCCGATCATTCCTTACCAGGGACGGCTGTTTGTACACCGAAGCAATACGATCATTGCTTTTGGTACGGGGCCTTCATTGGGGGCACGGCCGTTGCTGGCGGCAGCGCCTGGGCAAGACACGGCCGTGACGCTCTCTGATGCAGAGATTCGCAGCCGCCTGGAAAGCGAAATCCAACAGATCGTAGATGCCGGTCATTTGCGTCCCGCTTATTATGGCGTGGCCCAATTCATCATAGCAGGTTTGGATAATTACTTTGAAAATCCTGGCGATACCCTATACACGCTGTCAATCGCTTACCCACACCTCTCACCCCAACTACAAACAGAAGTCAGCGCCTATTTGCAAAGCGAGTTCAATGCTTATTTTGACAATGAGATGTATGCGCGCACAGGGTGGTCAGGCGCAGCCAGAGAAAGTATGGAGCTGCCGCCAGAAGTAGCCGCAGATATTGCTGCCAACTTCCCACCCACGCCGGGTGCGGGTTCCGGCTTCTTGTGGCAATATCCCCAACATAACTTTTACGCCATGTGCAAATATGTACAAAACGTTCCCAGCATCAATGCGACAACCGTTTATAACCTGGCAAAAAGCAAGCTGGTTGTGCCCGCACCAAACCCGCCTGTTGGCACCCAGACGGATTATTTCCAGCAGCAGCCCTATGAACTGAATGCCTGGATCGCCGGTTATTATGGTTTTCTGTGCTTGTATGCGGAAGCAGGTAGCCCAGAGGGTGATGCTGCGTTGCGCAACCAGGTGCAAAATGAACTCAATGAGTTGCTGCAACTTCGCACCAATATCTTCTCAAAAGATTCGTACTGGGCCGACCCCAATAGTCCCAGCTACCGGTATTACAAGAAACACCTGGACATTGCCCGTAACTTTATCTTCTTAGTACCTGAGTTGGCAGATTATATGCACGATACCATACCCACACAGGTGCAACAAGCGTTGGACGAATACAACTATGTAGCCCCCTACTGGTTTGTCTCCCGTTATGAAGCTACCATTGGCGAGGGTGTGATGAGTAATTTGTATAACTATAATGCGTTATTCCAGGCGAAGGCTCAAATCTCATGTGAGTCCCAATCAGCATTGAGCAAATATCTGGACGTGCCGGCTATGACGCGAGGAGACTTGTTCTACATCCAGAATCTGGTGGCAGCTCTAGATGTGTCTGAGTATCCCTCTTGCTCTGGCAGCTAAACAGGACCACTAGATAATGTGATATCGCTTCTGGTTTTTTCTGTGATAATACGAATGATTAAAGAATGAATATACACGGATGTGACAGATTAGCATAGATACATCCTAGAAATCATCGACTGCCTGCATCCATGCTAATCTGTTAGTTCCGTGCAAGTTTCACTGAATCGTTTGCTCACAGTTCATGACTTTAAATTATTTGTATCCTTTCATCAATGATATTCTATTTCATCCTTGACTGTAGCTACGGTCATAAGTGAAATTCCGAATGGAGGTGGAACAGAACGCTCTAAGGTTTTTAGAACTGGAACAATTTTGTTGAACGTCTTTAACTGTCCAGATGGGGGTACTCTTCTTCGGAGTAATCGTCCGTTCAAAAACCAACCAATAGCTCCAAGTACATTCAAATATTTTTGGTCCATTACTGTAAAACCAGACTTTTCCAGTTTCTCTCTTGCCATCATCTTTGTATAGCGCCGATAGTGGCCTATTGATCTGTCCATAGTTCCATAAAGGAATTGGTGCGCAGGTACGATTATGACAAACATTCCCTTTGGTTTCAATAACATTGCAGTGTGGCGCATAGCAAGTTCATCATCTTCAATGTGCTCAAATACATTGAGAGAAACTGCACTGTCAAATTTCCTATCTTTTAGGGCCAACACCGACGAATCAGTGATACTATATTCATAAACAGAAATATTTTCTTGCTCTGCAAATCTTCGCCTCGTTTCCACAACTGTTTCTGGGGAATTTTCAATTCCGACAACCAACTCGCGGTCATTGAAGTGCTTTAGTAAATTGCCAAGCCCGCAACCGATCTCAACAATTCGTTTACCAATAAATGGTTTAAGCTCTTCGACAAGCCAGAGATCATACTCATCAATCAATAACCTTGTTTCTCGAACTATTTGCAACGCCTCTTCATCATATTGCATATTTTTGTCCTCCAAATCCTTTTCATACTCTAAAATCTTATTGGGACAATAGCTTCGCTGAGTCCTAATAATTATGGTGACCCCCAAAGTCAAGACCACAGATCGACAAAGTTAAGATACCAAAA
>JAHDWJ010000042.1 GCA_023384415.1 Anaerolineae bacterium | reverse complement strand
CTGTCATCGTCATCTTTTGATGACTTGTGCCCTTATTGGCACAAAATTTAGGTAATTAGCGCAAAATGGATTCCATTCCCAGGGCAAATTGCAGGGCGCGATCAACCTCTGCCATTTTCTGCGGGGTCAACGTGGTGATCCAGGCCCCAATTTTGGCTTTGGGCACGGTTTGCACGTTATAAAAATTGGCGGCGCAATCACCCATCAGGCCGTCAGCGGTAAAAAGTGGCACTTCCGAAGGTACACCGCGAATGGTGGTGGTGATAGGGGCGATGGTGACGGCGTTGAGGTAACGAATAGCCGAACTGCGGGTGAGAATGAGAACCGGGCGCGTTTTGTCCGGTTCAGCAAAGGCGTACCATCTTACTTCGCCCCGTTCCATGCGCTCCCCCATTCTTGTTCGGTGGCCCATTCATCCGTTTCGGTGGTGGCGGCGGGCACGACCGTATACCCCGCCTCATCCCGCTCTTCCAGCCGCCGCATCTGGTAGTGGCGTAATGCCTGCTGCAAAGCCAGCCGGATAAAGGCGGAACGGGTTGTGTTCAAATCCTCCACCGTGCGATCAACTTGCTGTAATAGGGCATCATCAATTGTCATTTGAATCGTTTTAATCATAGCCATACCTGTTATGATGTGGATAATTATCCACATTCTAATCAGTTATGAGAATCATAGCAACCTTATTCCTGACATTTATCCTTGTCCTGGCGACAATCCCAGTATTAATAGCGGGTTGGGTCGTCCAGCCATCTGGCGCTGGCAACCCAATCATTAGCAGCTCAAAAATTAAGAGGTAAAAGTAAACGGCGACTTATGTCTGAACAAGTAATCACCCATCTGGAACAAGTAACAAATGAATGGTTAACGGCGGTTCTCACCGGCAGGGGCGCACTCACACAAGGCAGTGTAATCGGGTTTGACATGGCCGGCGGCCGCGGCAACTGGTCAACCAGCGGCTCATTACAATTACAGTACAGCCCGGACGCACAGGGGGAACGGCCGTCGCGCCTCTTTCTCAAAATGGTGAACGCCGATACCGGCGACGGCGAATTTTTTGGTTCGTCCGAAGTGGACTACTATCTACACGATTATGTGGACGTGCCGGATGCGCCGCTGCTGCGCTGTTACGACGGCCGTTATTCCGCCGTCATTCACCGCTACCATTTACTGCTGGAAGACGTTTCCACCACCCATACCGCCGCTTGCGACAAACCGCCCACGCTGGCATACGGCCTGGCCCTGGCCGAGGCGTGCGCCATCCTGCACGCTCGCTGGTGGGGCGCAGAGCGGCTGGCCGAGGCCGACGCTCCCCTACACGACGCCGACCACATCCGCCGCTGGGTGGCCATTGCCGAGCCGGGCGCGGGGCATATCATTGGCCGGGTCGCGGACCAACTGCAACCCCATTGGCCCGCGGCCATCCGCGACATCTTCGCCCGCCACCCCCAGGCGATGATCAACCGGACGCAAGAACTCAATGGGTTTACCATCATGCACGGCGACGCCGGTTGTTACAACATTATGGTCCCACGCGAAAGAATACGGCCGATCTACCTGATTGACCGCCAACCGTTCGACTGGGGCCTGACCACCTGGCTGGGCGCGTATGACCTGGCCTACGCCCTTGTCTTCCATGGCCATACGGAGGCGCGCCGCCAATGGGAACGGCCGATCCTGCGCCATTACCACGAAACGCTCATTAGTCGCGGCGTGCAGGGCTACGCCTGGGAACAGTTGTGGGACGATTACCGCCTCTGCGTGGCGATGGGCGTCTACATCGCCGTGGAGTATTGTCGCGGCCAGTATAACTCAGAGACGCAGTGGGTCTGGCTGCCCATGCTGCAAAACGCGCTCACCGCCTGCGACGATCTCAACTGCGCTGAATTGTGGCGTTGATAAGCTCAAGAAAAACAAGCGCATGAATCTGGCAGAAGCTGCCCGGAAGATGACCTTACCTGAACAGACAGCCGTCTGGCGGCCGCGTCTGCTCCTGGCGTTGTGGGCGGTCGTTGCCGTTGCCTTTCTGGCAATTTTTGTGACCGATCTCTGGGTCAGTTATCCCCTGCTCGCCGCGCCCTGCGCCGGGGCGGCCTGCCATTATCAGGCGATCACCGCGGCGGAGGCGGCGGTTTTGGCTGCCTGGGGCCTGCCCGTGTCCGCCTACGCCCTGTACATATTGGGCATTTCCGTCCTGCCGGTCATTCTTTTTACCGCTCTGGCCGTCCTCATGCTCCTTCACCTCTACCCGCAGCGCAGCAAATTGTTCTATTCCCTCACCCTCATCGTCATTCCCGTGGTGGCTATCACCAGTTTTGACGTGGTCGCCGACGCTTTCCCACGCCTGAATACCCCTATCCAACTGGTCGTCGTTGCCGGTCATTTGCTGATTATGTCTCTGTTTCTGGTTTTTCCGCGCCGCCGCTTTGAGCCGCGCTGGACGGCCGTTCTGCCCATTTTCTCCGTCTTTTTCGGCCTCTACCCGCTTTTTTACGCCGAACAAATCAGGCTGCCCATCAGCCAGCCTTACTTTTTGCTGCTCCTGATCGTCTTGGCCGTCATCTTTTATCGTTACCGGCGGCTTTTTGACGAGAGCGAAAGGCGGCAGACCCGATTGGCGATATTGGGCATCTTCATCTTCTTTATCGGCGTTCCCATTTGGGCCTACACCTTTGAGATAGCCGCGCCCGCGCCCGGTCAGGCCAGATTGCTAACCACAATGGGTGGTTGGACGCTCTGTATGATCACGACAATCGCCCTGCCCGCCGCCATTTTTGCCGCCATCTTGCGCGATAGGCTATGGGATATGGCGATTATTCTGAATCGGACGCTGGTGTATGGCGCTCTTTCCCTGGGGATTGCCGTTGTTTACATGCTGGTTGTGGGGGGATTGGGCTTACTGTTTCACGCGCAAGGCAACCTCTGGTTAACGCTGCTGGCGACCGCGCTCGTTGCCGTGTTGTTCCAACCGGCGCGTGAATGGCTGCAAAAAACGATCAACCGGCTGATGTTTGGCGAACGGGACGATCCCTATAAGGTATTGTCGCAGTTGGGGCGGCAGTTGGGGGAAACGGCCGTGCCCCACCAAACCCTGCCCGCCGTCACCGCCACCATCACCCAAACGCTTAAACTGCCCTACGCCGCCATCGAGTTAGCTGCCAACGACGAGCGGCAGCCCGCCGCCAGCAGCGGCGAACGGGGAACGGCCGTTCTCCAGGAGTGGCCGCTGCGTTATCAGGGGGAAATTGTCGGCTGGCTGCAAGCCGCGCCGCGCTCGCCAGGCGAACCGTTTACCGCCAAAGAGCGGCAGCTTCTAGCCGACATTGCCGCCCAGGCCGGGGCCGCCGCCTACTCCTTGCGCCTGACTAACGCCCTGCAAAAATCCCGCGAAAAGCTGGTCCTCACCCGCGAGGAAGAGCGTCGCCGCATCCGCCGCGATCTGCACGACGAGCTAGGCCCGACCCTGGCCAGCCAGACCTTTGCCATTGACGCCGTTTTAGACCTGCTCGAAAGCAATCCAACCGAAGCGGCCCGCCTGCTACGCGGCCTGAAAGCGCAAAACCAGGAGACGGTCACGGAGATTCGGCGGCTGGTGTATGCACTGCGGCCGCCCACGCTGGATGAATTAGGGTTGGTGGGCGCGCTGCAAGCCCACGCCGCCCAGATGAACAAACCAGCGCGCCTGCACATCCAGATTACGGCCGCGCCAGAGCCGCTGCCGCCCCTCTCGGCGGCCGTGGAAGTGGCCGCCTACCGCATCGCCCTGGAAGCGATGACCAACGTGGTGCGCCATGCCCAGGCGCACCGTTGTGACCTTTTGTTGCAAATGGTGAGCGATCATTCACCTCATTTACACATGGCTATTTCTGATGACGGCGTTGGCCTGCCGCCAGCCATCCATTCAGGTGTGGGCATCCGCTCTATGCGCGAACGCGCCGAGGAACTGGGTGGGTCATTGGCGCTGGAGAATGGGGTGAAAGGGGTGCGGGTAACGGCCGTGCTGCCTCTGCCGCCCCCAATGTAAAGCAGAAAACAAGGGATTTAGCTGCCGGGGCGAGGCGATTGACCCGGATTACACAGCCGCTTTATACGAACTTCCCCTGGCTAAAATAGTTATCAAGCAACAATGAGCGAGGTTCTATGATCATCCCCCAAATTTCAGCCATTCACCTGCAAAAGCAGTTCCGCCAAAACGGGCCAGATTTTCCGCGCCAACTGCAACAAACCTTTGGCGATCTGTTCCGCGTCCGGCTGCCCTTGCTGCCCCCCATCTACTTTGCCCTGCACCCCGATCATGTCTACGCCGTAATGAGCCAGGCCAAACCGCCCCTGGAAAAACCAACCCTTATGCGCCGCGCCCTGCAATCTTCCTTTGGCAATGGCCTGTTTACCAGCCAGGGAGAGTTTTGGCGGCGACAGCGCCGCTTAATCCAGCCCGCCTTCCATCACGGCCGCATCGCCCGTTACGCCGCGCCGATGACGGGGCACGCCCAAAAAATGGTCAACGGCTGGCAAGATGGGCAGATTGTCTCCATTGGCGAGGCTATGCACGAGTTGACTTTCACTATTGTTATGGACGCCCTTTTCTCGACGGACGAGGCGGCCGCAAACACAACCATCGTCCATCAAGCCGTGCGCGATTTAGGACAAGGGTTAGCCGCTTTCAGCCGGTCGTTACCGCTGTCCTTCCTGCCCGCCTGGATGCCTCTGCCCGCCCTGCGCCAGAAAAGGCGGGGTGAACGCGCCCTGGCCCAATGCGTCCAGGCGATGATCGCCGAACGCCGCGCCCTGGGCGAAGCCGCCAGCCCGCCCGATTTGCTGACCACCCTGCTGTTTGCCCGCGACGAGGAGACGGGCGAAGGGATGAGCGACCAACAATTGCAGAACGAACTCATCACCCTCTATATCGCCGGGCATGACACGACGGCTATTTTGCTCAGTTGGGCCTGGGTCTTGCTGGCGCAACATGAATCGGCGGCGGCCCAATTAACGGCCGAACTGACACAAACACTTAATGGCCGTCCCCCCACCGCCGCCGATTTGCCCCAACTTCCCTACGCGCAGATGATCGTCAAAGAGACGCTGCGCCTTTACCCGCCCGCCTGGTATCTGTTCCGGCAGGCCGAAGCGGGATTGACTCTGGAGGGCGAGCCGATACCGGACGGGGCGATCATTTTTCTCATGCCCTATACCACGCAGCGGGACGGCCGTTGGTTTGCCGAACCGGACAACTTCCAGCCGGAGCGTTGGCGGGATGGTTTCGAGAAGTCGCTGTCCAAAGGAGCTTATTTTCCCTTTGGCCTGGGGCCGCGCACCTGCATTGGCAACGGCTTCGCCCTGATGGAAGCCCAACTGCTCCTGGCGACCATCGCCCAACGATTCCGCTTGGAACAGCTTACCACGGCGAAAATGGCCGATACGCCGACGCTCGGTTTGGCCGCGCCGGTGCAGATGCGGCTGCATAAGCGATAAAGGTGAATACAATGGAACCGATAAGAATTGTTGTGGTGGATGATCACAAGCTGTTTCGGGAAGGGTTAAGTGCGCTGTTGAACGCGGCCGCGGCCACAACCGTTGTTGGCGAAGCAGCTACTGGAGCGGATGCGATTGCCCAGGCGGAAGCGGCCGCGCCGGACATCATCCTCATGGACATCCAGATGCCAGACATAAACGGCATCGAAGCCACCCGTCGTATCCTGGCCGATCATCCGCAAACGGGCGTGATCATGCTGACCATGCTGGAGGATGACGATTCCCTCTTTGCGGCCATGCGCGCCGGGGCGCGAGGCTATATTTTGAAGGGGGCGGATAAGGCCGAGGTGTTGCGGACAGTCACGGCCGTTGCTGAAGGCCAGGCCTTGTTTGGGCCGGCTATTGCCCGCCGGTTGAGTTCCTTTTTTCAGCGCGGGAACAGTCGGGAGACAGCCATAAACCCTTTTCCCGATCTCACCGACCGGGAGCGCGAGGTGTTAATCCTAATCGCTCAGGGATTGAACAACAGTGACATCGCCAACCGATTGTACATCTCTAGTAAAACGGTGAGCAATCACATCTCCAATATTTTCAACAAGTTACAAGTGGCTGACCGCGCCCAGGCTATTGTCCGGGCTAGAGAATATGGCATCGGGTAGATCCTGTCCAGGAATAAACAGTGTTTCTTACTCATTCGGGAACATTCAGTTCCTACCTGTCTCGCCCTGATTTGGCCGCAATGGGGGTACAAAAAGGGGCGAGACAGGCGGGAATAAGGTTAAACCGCTTGACCCAGATGGTTGCCCGCCTGTCCCACCCCTACCACAGGGTTCAAATGGAGAATTGCTGATTTGGGGTTAGCCGGTAAATCCCATCAGCACAGATCATGATCTTATGTTCAACGAGAGAGCGGCGCAGCCAGGCAACATCATCATTGAATTCAAGCAAAATACCGTTGCCTTCCACCGCTACCTAAATAACCAAATCCCCCCTCCCGCTTTGACAACTATACCCCTTTCGTTTAGAATCCCCTGGCTATGTGCCCTCGATGGTTCTTAGACAGGTTGTGTACACAACCCAATCCCCGCTTGACCTTTTTAGCCAATATTCATGTGTGTGTGCAGTTTCCCTGGCGTTTCAGCAGAGGATTCTGTGCCAGCACCTAAATCCTAAATAGACGAGGTTTTCCCCTATGAAAGAGTATCCAACCAGTGCCATACGTAACGTTGCTTTTGTTTCTCATAATGGAGCCGGTAAGACGACCCTGGTCGAACGTTTACTATTTGACACCGGGGCAACAACCCGCATGGGCAGTGTCCAGGCTGGCACGGCCCATATGGATTTTGAAGACGAAGAAAAAGCCCGTAACAGCTCCGTTTCCCTGGCAGTAGCCCCGATTGAGTGGCGTGATGTCAAAATCAATATATTGGATACCCCTGGTTATATTGAGTTTGTGGGGGAGGTGAATAGTGCCTTACGTGTAGCCGAAGGCGCCGTGGTTTTGGTTGAAGCGGTAGCCGGGGTCGAAGTGGGAACCGAATTGGCCTGGCAGGCCGCCGGCGAGGCTGGTCTCCCCCGTGTGGTTCTGGTAAATAAGATGAACCGGGATAATGTCCGGGTGACTCGGGTGATGAACAGCATCAAAGAAAACCTGGAAGGCCGTTTTGTGCAGCTGCAGCTGCCCATCGGTGAAGGCCCTTCGTTTACTGGCGTGGTTGATCTGATCTCGATGCAGGCCCGGTTGGGGAACAAGGACGAGCGTGGCCCCATCCCGGCAGATATGCAGGATGCGGCCGAGGAAGCCCGGCTGGCGTTGGTGGAAGCGGCCGCAGAGGGAGATGATGATCTTCTGGAAAAATATTTCGCCGAAGAAGAACTCACCATGGAAGAGATTGTGCGGGGAATCAAATCGGCCGTTAAACAAGGGTTAGTCACCCCCATCATGTATGCCGCTCCTGAACCAGGAATCGCCGTGATTCCGGTGCTGGAAGCGTTACGTGCTCTGGTACCTGCCCCCGACGAACGCCCCATAACGGCCAACAAGGGCAACGGCGATGATGTTGAACTGACCCCCAGTGATACCAGCCCGTTTGCCGCTTTTATCTTCAAAACGGTGGAAGATCGGTTTGGTAAACTCAGTTTTGTTCGAGTTTACAGCGGCAAAATGAGTGCTGACAGCCGGGTTTGGAATGCTGACCGGAATGCAGAAGTGCGGGTTGGGACATTGTACGTCGTGCGCGGCGCCGAGCATATCAGTGTCCCTCTTCTCCATGCTGGTGATATTGGAGCCGTCGTAAAATTGGGCGATGCGGCTACCAATGACACCCTATGTGAGCGAACCAACCAGGTGACGCTGCCCCCCATTGTCCAGCCTGAACCGCTAGCTTCGGTGGCAGTTGAACCTATCTCCCAGGCTGATGTAGCTAAATTGAACACCTCATTGACCCGTCTCACGGGGGAAGATTTGACCCTGCGCTGGCATACGGAAACGGCCACTCACCAGACAATTTTGTCCGGTATGGGGACTGTTCATCTGGATATTGCCGTCAAGAAGATGCAATCAAAATTTGGCGTGGGCATTACCACATCCCTGCCTAAAGTGCCCTACCGGGAAACGATTACGAAAACCAGTTCGACGGAATATACCCATAAGAAGCAGACGGGTGGGGCCGGCCAATATGCTCGTGTTTTCTTGCGGGTAGAGCCAGGCAGCGAGGATGTACCGTTTGAGTTTAGCTCCGAAATTTTTGGGGGATCGGTGTCAGGACCGTTTGTGGCGGCGACGGAGAAGGGATGTCGTGCGGCTGTAGAGGAAGGTGTTTTGGCCGGTTATCCCATCACTGGGGTTAAAGTGGTGATTTATGACGGGAAGGAGCACCCGGTAGACTCTAAAGAAATCGCTTTCCAGATAGCTGGACGTGAAGGGTTTAAGCAAGCCGTTTTAGGGGCCGCCCCGGCTCTGTTGGAACCAATTTATGAAGCAACTGTCACTGTCCCGGCCGATAATATGGGGGATGTGATGAGTGATTTTAATACTCGTCGCGGCCGCGTCATGGGCATGGATCAAATCGGCAACAAAAGCATTGTCCGGGCGGAAGTGCCCCTGGCGGAAATGCAAACCTACATGGCCGATTTACGCTCTATGACCCAGGGGCGGGGGGTGTTTAGCCTTAAATTTCTCCATTATGGCCGTGTTCCCAGCCATTTACAAGATCAACTCGTCGCCAAACTCCGCGCTGAGATGAAGAAAGAGGATGATTAATGGGTGGTTCTAACTAACTACCAAAGCCAGTCTGGATACCGTCCAGACTGGCTTTTTCGTTTATTGGGCTTTGTGTCACCAGGGGGGAATCGCCTTTTCCGGCTGTTCTATTCAGGCAGTGGCAAAACAAGGGGGGATAATGATACTCTTTTTTCTATTTATCCCGCTCAATGACCATATCCACAACTTCATACAAGGCCTGCCGATAGGGGGAATCAGGTACATGTACCAGGGCGGCGCGGGCACGGTCGGCAATTTCACGAGCTTGCATACGAGCGATTTCTACGGCCCCGGAATCACGCAGGCGAGCCATCATCTGGGCCAGGGGATCATCAGCCGGGGGGGTCATTTCGGCTATGGCAACCGCGGCCGCTTCCCCAGCATGGCCGTTCTGCACAGCGGTAATACCTCGATGCTGGGCAACATCTAACCCCACTGGTTTACCCATTTTCTCCGGATCGCCAATGATGTCCAGAATATCATCTACCATCTGGAAGGCTAACCCCAGGTTGTGCGCATAAATGGCCAGGGATTCCACGACTGTTTCTTCGGCTCCCGCCAACATGGCCCCCATGCGGGCGGCCGCATCAAACAAACTGGCGGTCTTACGGGAGATAATCGCCTTATACGTCTCCCGATCCATCTGGCCTGCTTTGGCGGCCGCGGCCTGGAGGGTCTCCCCCTCCACCAACCGAATACAGGCCTCAGCCATAATCTCGTTATATGGGGCTCCATACGGCGCCATCATCTCATATACTTTAGTAAACAGATAATCACCAGTGAGCAGGGCAAAGGTACGCCCCCAGCGGGCATGAACGGTTACTTGTCCACGCCGGGTTAAACTGTGATCGTTAATATCATCATGCACCAGGGTCGCTGTATGCACCATCTCGATGGCCGAAGCCAGGGGTATCACCTCATGCCACTCATCCCCCCCAGCCGCCAGGTAGGCCATCAGGGCAATTTGCGGCCGCAGCCGTTTTCCCCCAGAGCTAATGATATGGCGGCTGGCATCTGTCAGCAATTGCACATCACTATCTACTACGGAACGGAGCTTCTGTTCGACTGCTTCCATTCCTTCCCGAATTACATTAGCCACCATAATTTTGTTCCTTCATCTAAAATCACCCCGGATGATGCGTGTGTATTAAATACAAATCCCTTCCATCCGCGCTGATTGCTAAAATTTATCGTTGAGCGTTTACAACTTTCAATTTTTATTGAACGCTCTTTGTAGTACATTATAAGTTGCCCAACTCGCTGCGTCAAGCCATTTGTGAAAGAAATCGCAAACGGCTACGATAATATTACCACCTAAATAAGCTGGTGCTATAATCAGACGGCGATAAGAGACCCCTGGCTTTTGGTACTATCTGATGCAGCTTTCGGCACAGGCGGCTGGCCAGGACAAGGCTTTACCAATCTTGACGGGCGGCGCAACATCTCTCCCTACCCGGTATTTGTCATCCGTCTCCACTCATTAATGGGCAGCAACTATGGAAACTTTGCAACAGCGGATTATAACGGAAGGGCGGAATTTAGGCAGAGGAATTCTCAAAATTGATAGTTTCCTTAATCATCAGTTGGATGTGGCTTTACTAGAGGCAGTGGGGGCCGAATTGGCCGGCCGCTTTGCTCACGCCTCCCCCACCCGTATCCTCACTGCCGAGGTCAGCGGCATCATCCCCGCAGCGATGGTGGCTAAAGCCTTAGGCAATATCCCGATGGTTTATGCCCGCAAGAAGAAGCCGGTAACGATGATGGAACCGGTGTTTGTGGAGGAAGCCCCCAGCCACACCAAAGGGCATGATGTCTCTCTCATGGTCTCCCCAGAGTTTCTTACCGCCGCTGACCGTATCCTCATTGTGGATGATTTTTTAGCCAGCGGTCGCACGATTGACGCCCTGGCCCGCATTGTCAAAACCAGCGGGGGCACCCTGGTCGGTATTGCTGCCGTAGTGGAGAAGATTTTTGAAGGCGGCCGCGACTTTCTCCTGCCTTGGGGTGTCCCTATCGAAACGGCTGCGACGATTGTAGATATGAGTGAAGGAAAAATTGTGCTGCGGGAAACGTGATGCGTGACCAGAGAGACTCAGGCATCACGCTTCACGTTTCAGGCTTGACCCCACAAAATCCCGAAGACCCGATAAAAAATTATGTCTCACGATACTATCATTGTTCTTGATTATGGTTCCCAGTACAGCCAGCTTATTGCCCGGCGGGTGCGGGAGGCCAATGTTTATTGTGAACTTTTCTCCTGGCGTACTCCGGCGGAGAAAATCATGGCCCTCAACCCTAAAGGATTTATCCTCAGTGGTGGGCCAAACAGTGTGTATGATGAGGGTGCGCCAACCCTACCTGATTATGTGCTGCACAGCGGCCGCCCGGTGTTGGGTATCTGCTACGGAATGCAGCTGTTGGCCCACCGACTGGGCGGCCGCGTAGCGGGCAGCCAGAAACGGGAATATGGCCCGGCCTATATTCAGGTAGACGCGGCCGCGAACCCCCTCTTCACCAACATCATCCCCTCAGATTCGGTGGCCTCACTGCCCGTCTGGATGAGCCACGGCGATAAAGTGGAGGAGCTGCCGCCCGGTTTTGTGCCCCTGGCTCACAGCGAAAACGCCCCATTCGCGGCCGCAGCCGATGTCAGGCGCAGCTATTACGCCGTGCAGTTTCATCCTGAAGTCGTCCATACCCCGCAGGGTCAGGCGATTTTACAAAACTTCGTGCAAACCATCTGTGGGGCCGTGCCCGATTGGACACCCGCCCATTTTATCGCCGAGCAGGTGGAGCGGATTCGCGCCCAGGTTGGGGATGGGCAGGTACTGTTAGGGTTGAGTGGCGGAGTGGATAGCAGCGTCGCGGCCGCGATTCTACACCAGGCCATTGGCGATCAGCTGACCTGCATCTTCGTGGATCATGGGTTGATGCGCCTGGGAGAAGGGGAGCAGGTAATTCAGACCTTCCAGCGAGAGATGGGGCTGAAACTGATCGCCGTCAACGCCATTGAAGAGCTGCTTGAAGCCCTGGATGGGGTAACAGACCCAGAGCAGAAGCGGAAAATCATCGGCGAAAAATTTGTCCGTCTCTTTGAGCGAGAAGCCCGTAAACTGGGCAAGATTGATTTCCTGGCCCAGGGCACCATTTATCCCGATGTTATCGAAAGTGCCAGCCAGGATCGCCCGGATGCCCACACCATCAAAACCCATCACAACGTGGGTGGCTTGCCAGCCGACATGCAATTTGAACTGGTGGAGCCGCTGCGCTGGCTATTTAAGGATGAAGTGCGGCGTATCGGCACAGAGATAGGGCTACCCGACAGCCTGATATGGCGGCAACCATTTCCAGGGCCAGGGCTGGCTATCCGCTGCCTGGGGGAGATCACCTGGGAGCGGCTGGAACGGCTGCGCCATGCCGACGCTATTCTCATCCAAGAATTGGCTCAGGCGGAGATGCTGCGCGGAGCCACCTCACAGGCATTTGCCGTGCTGCTGCCGGTGAAAAGTGTGGGGGTAATGGGAGATGGGCGTACTTATGAAGAGGTAGTTGCCCTGCGGGCCGTAACAACAGATGATTTTATGACGGCCGATTGGTCTCGCCTGCCGTATGAGCTGCTGGCCCGGATTAGCGGCCGCATCGTCAACGAAGTCAAAGGGGTCAACCGGGTTGTTTATGACATCACCTCTAAACCACCGGGTACCATTGAGTGGGAGTGATGAACGGTTAATGGCTGAATGGGTGAATGGTTAATTTTTAGCCTTATCGGAAAAAATCGTGTTAATACGTGTCATTGGTGGCTAATTTGAGGTTTCATGGATTATAACCAGCTTTTTACCCAGACATGGCATATTTTGCGCCGTACCCCCCTGTTGTGGGTGCTTGGTTTTTTCGCTATGAGCTTGAATATGGTTGGGCATCTGGTTATGCGGCTGGGCAGCCGGTGGGCCAGCCAATCTATACTACAGCAGGCAGATTTGGAACAAGCCCTGGAGCGGCTGCTCCGCCAGGTGGCCCAACCTGGGGTGTTGATTGCTGGGGTGGTCGGGCTAACCTGTTGGCTGCTGCTTGTCTGGGTAGTGTTGACGGTGGGGGAAGGGGGGTTGATTGGCACAACCGCCCAAACACAACGCGGTCAACCAACCAGTCTGGGAAGCGCATTACGCCAGGGAGCGGATTGGCTGCCCTCATTTATTGCCATAGATACGATTGTCTTTTTTCCCCTGTTTGTACTGCTCCTGGCCATAATGATTATCGGCGCGGCCGCGTTGTTCCTCGCCATCATCTTAGGAGCACAGCGGGGAGACCTGGCCTCAGTTTTCTTACCCCTCATCATCGGGGGAGTCATTAGCACTGGGCTAGGGCTGTTTACCATCCCCCTTTCCCTGGCGACCATCGCTTTCCGACACCTGGCCTTTCGGGCGGCCGCGCTGCGGCAAACAGGAGTACGGCAAAGCGTCCGGCTGACCTGGCAGATCATCCGGCAAAAAACGGGGCCGGTCATCGTGATAACCGCTCTCATCTTCGGCATTAGTTATCTATTGGGCACCATAACCACCCTACTTTTAACGCCATTCATTTTTATTGGCGGATTTCCTACCTTCGATGCTTTAGCCACCCCGTCTGCTCCCTCACCGATCTTCTCCCCAGATCACCTTATCCTGACTTTCATTCACGTTGGACTGCAATGGGGGCTGCAATCCTGCACCTTCGTCATTGTCAGCGTCTTCTGGACCGTTGGCTTTGGTTTGGTGAGCAGTGAGCAAGCGGCCGTTAGCAGTGGGCCGTTAGCAGTGAGCAGTGGGCAGTAAGCCAGAGCAAGTCTCGCTAATTACCAATTTCCATGAACATAGGTATAGACACCGGCGGCACGTTTACGGATTTTGTCTGGCTGGATGAGCAGGGGGGGTGGCGCATCCACAAAGAGGTGAGTACCCCAGGCAATCCGGCTCAGGCAATTTTGTCCGGGCTGGCGGTGCTGCAGGTGCCAGATGCAGTCGCCATCATCCATGGCACCACCGTCGCTACCAACGCCTTGCTGGAACGGCGCGGGGCCAGGACAGCCCTCATCACGACCGCTGGATTCCGTGATCTGCTGGCCATCGGGCGGCAAAACCGGCCTGATTTATACGCCCTGGTGCCGCAAAAGCCAGAGCCACTTGTGCCACGCCCCTGGCGGTTTGAACTCAACGAGCGCGTATCAGCGCAGGGGGATATTCTCACCCCGCTGAATCTGGCTGAACTAGACCCCATTTTGGCCCAACTCCAGGCAGAAAAAATTGAGTCGGTGGCCGTTTGCCTGCTTTTTTCTTTCCTACGCCCAACCCATGAACAGCAAATTGAACAATACATCCGCGAGTGGACCGAAACTTCTGACGCTCTGCCTCTCTCTATCTCCCTTTCTTCTACGATTTTGCCTGAATACCGGGAGTATGAACGTACCAGCAGCACGGTCATCAATGCCTATGTGGCGCCTAAGATGACTCATTATCTGGCTAATTTAGCGGCAGGAGTGCGGCCGCGCTCCCTGGCAATTATGCAAAGCAACGGCGGCCACCTTACGGCCCAGGTTGCTGGAGAGCAGGCCGCCCGCACCGTTCTCTCTGGCCCAGCCGGGGGAATTGTGGGGGCGCGGTATGTGGCCGGACAGGCAGGATTTGACCAGATTATCACCTTTGATATGGGGGGCACCAGCACCGATGTGGCGTTATGCCCAGGACGGCTGCCTATCAGTACCAGCGGTGAAATCGGGGGAATGCCTTTGTGTTTGCCCATGTTGGCTATTCATACGGTCGGGGCAGGTGGCGGGAGTCTGGCTTATCTGGATGCGGGGGGGGCTTTGCACGTGGGGCCTCAGAGCGCGGGGGCGCTGCCTGGCCCGGCCTGTTATGGGCGCGGCGGTTCTCAGGCCACTGTCACGGATGCCAATCTCCTGTTGGGGCGGCTGGATGCGGGGCATTTTTTGGGGGGAGCGATGGGGCTAGATGGAGATGCGGCCGCATCCGCTCTGGATCAGGTGGCTCAAGCCTTAGGGGTGAATCGGTACGCGGCCGCGTGGGACATCATCCGCGTTGCCAATGCGACTATGGAGCGGGCTATTCGCCGCATTTCGGTGGAGCGCGGCTATGACCCCCGCCACTTTACTCTGGTGCCATTTGGTGGGGCTGGCCCCCTGCACGCCTGTGAGCTGGCGGAACAGTTACTCATCCCCCAGGTGCTAATTCCCGTAACGCCAGGGGTATTATCGGCGTTGGGACTGCTCGCGGCCGCCCCCTCGCGTGATTATGCCCAAACCATCATGCTGCCAGTCACACCGGCCAACCTGGAGCAGTTATCTACCCTGTTTACCCCATTGGCAACCCAGGCCCAGGCCGATGGACAGGCCAGTGGATACCGGGAGATGCAGATCAGTTATCAGGTGGATATGCGTTATGTGGGGCAAGCGCATGAGTTGACGGTGGCTGCGGTCGCTGGGGAATGGGATAGTTTGCTGGCACGGTTTCATGAAGCCCACCAACAGCGGTATGGCTACCAACAGCCGGACAAGCCGGTGGAGATGGTGACGCTGCGATTGATGGCGGCCGCGGCCATTACCCCGCCCCCGCTGCCTCGTTTAGACCCCGCGATAAAACCGGCTGCGGCCGCGAGCCTGGGGCAAAAACAGGTCTGGTTTAATGAACAATTTTGGGAGACAACCTTGTACGATCGGGGGCAACTGCGACCCGGCCATACTTTTACTGGCCCGGCCATTTTATACCAATACGACAGCACCACCGTCATCCCCCCTGGTTGGGGGGCTGAAGTGGACAAGTTTGGCAATGTTCTGCTGCAACACCTTCTCTCCCAGTAAAAGCGGCTAATAAGGGAACTCTCTTTTGCGGAAATTAGCCTTAATGGGTAATGCCTGGTTTAGTTCACGGCTGCAACTCGTTCCACAAATTGACACCAGTTGGTCCCAATGGTCGCCCAATCATATTGTTGGATGGCTCGCTGTCCATTCTGGCTAAGGGCCGTTCGCAGGTTGGCATCCCGCAGCAGTTGCAGCACCGCGGCCGCGAACGTTTCTGGGGTATCCGCTACTAACACATCTCGTTCCGGTTTCAGGTCCAACCCTTCCATCCCCTTACTGGTTGTGACGATGGGGGTTCCCAGGGCCAACGCTTCTAAAATTTTTAGCCGGGTGCCCCCACCCTGCCGTAGGGGAATGACGGAAAGCCAACTTTGGGCTACGCGCGGCCGCACGTCATCTAAATAGCCGGTAAAAACAACTCCCTCTCGCTGGGGCAAACGCTCGACCGGCACCCCATTCAACTTACCGGTGACATAAAAAGTAGCTTGCGGCCGCGCCGCCCGGATCAACGGCCATATCTCAGCTAAAAAGTAAGCCACGGCATCAAAATTAGCCTGGTAGCTCATCGCCCCGGCATAAATGAGACTATCTGGCTGCACCGATTCGGTTATGGGTTGATGGGGGGCTAAATCTACTCCATTGGCAATGAGGGCAGACAGCCCTTGATAATGGGGCACAATATGCTGCACCCGCTGCCGTTCCCCTTCGGAAACCACCGTATAACCGGCAAAACGGGGTAGGGTTTGGCGTAAATAATTTTGCAATTTCCCCCAGGTGAGGGCATGGCGTATTCTGGCCCATAGATTGGGAGCCAGGCTGTATTGTTCGTAGAGGGTGGTTAGCTCAACTTCTTCAAAAAGCAGCCGGGTATCCTTAAAGTTGACGGCGTAAGGCACCATATCTATTTGGGAAGCAATGACCAGATCGTACCGGTTTTCCTGATGCCACTGCTGTCCCAGGTCGTTTAGGGCGGGTTGGAAGGTGTCTATGAGGGAGCGCGGCCGCGAAGAGAAAAAACCCAGCGTCGCCTTTAAGGCGGTGGGGGTGAATGGGTGGTAAGGAACAGCCGCCACCCGTTGGCAATATTGCTGCATCGCCTCTTGGGACGCGGCCGCGACCGGCTCCCCCGTAAAGGAAAGTAAATCTACGGTATGCCGGACAGCTAAATATTTCAGCAGGTTGAAAATACGAATTTTGGACCCGTTATCAACCGGATAAGGATACCAGCGAGAGAGGAAGAGAATACGCATAGAGGTTTAATGAGTGTGCATCACTTAATCCGCACGTTTGCCAACGCGGCCGCGCCAAAAATCACGCATCCCCTGGACCATGGCTCTGCGGGCTTCCCCATTGGTTTTGCGCTCTGGCTTTAACGACATGCTCATATAAGTTCGGATGATCCGGTACCAGGCGCGGCCGCGCACGATAAATGGGGCACGATGTTTATGCAGCAGCAGCAAATAGTTGCGGGTATTGTAATAAGCGATGTTGGGACCGGGTTGATAATTGATCTGGACACCTTTATGCCATAATTTAGCCTGGGGCACATGAACAATCCGCCAACCAGCCTGCCCGGCCCGCACACACCATTCCGTCTCTTCCCAGTAGTAGAAGAAATGATCATCCAACATGCCTAACTGCTCAATAACTGCCCGCCGCACCAGGATAGCACAACCAGAAATCCAATCTACCAGATGGGGTTGGGGGAACTGTCCTACATCTGGCTCATTTTGCCCCAAATGGCCGGCCTGCCAGTGAGCATCCAGCCACCCCCCCGCGGATTGGATCGCCGTTGGCTCATCGGCATGGTAAACCATTGGGCCAATAATGCCGATCTGGGGGTCAGCTTCAGCTACAGCGATCATCTGGCTGAGGCAGTCAGGGGCCTGGGTGGTGTCTTCGTTTAGGACATAGACCCAATCTGCCCCTTGCTCTATCGCGGCCGCAATGCCCACATTGTTATTACCCGCATACCCCCGGTTTTCTTTAAGCTGGATAATTTGCACCTGGGGGTACGCGGCCGCAATCGCCTCTACCGACCCATCATGTGAGCCATTATCTAGAACCATAATCGTATGGGGTTGATAATCGCCCTGGTGCAGAGCCTCCAGGCAGGCCAGCGTATCATCCCGCCGATTGGTGTTAAGAATAACGGTAAAAATGTGTGGATTCGCCATCGCCACCTTCATTGATTTATCCACAGATGGCCCCGATTTTCACAGATAAAAAACTGTGTTTGGCTGTGACATCTGTAGATCACGACCTACGCCCTTACCGGGTTAACCCGCGAGCAACCAATTCAGAAGTCGCATCAGCCACTTTATCACTGGCTGTTTGCTGGCTTACCCAGCCGATTAGCTCACGTACCCCATCTTCAAAGCGCACTTTTGGCGCAAAACCTAACAAACGGCGTGCCCGGCTAATATCGGCAAAGCAGTGGCGAATATCACCGGCGCGGAACTTGTTTACAATTTCAGGGGCAATATCCAGCCCCAGCTCCCGGTTCAATGCCTGGGCCACATCCAACACGGATGTTTGCCGCCCTGTGCCCAGGTTAATCGCCTGATAGTTGGCCTCATCCCGCTCCATCCCCAAAACCAATCCCTGGACAATATCGCTGACGTGGATGAAGTCACGGCTTTGTCCCCCATCCTCAAAGATGAGCGGGGGGTTGTGGTTGAGTAAGCGGCCACTAAAAATAGCTGCTACTCCCGTATATGGGTTAGAAAGAGCCTGGCGCGGGCCATACACATTAAAAAAGCGAAAGGCCACTGTGGGGATGTTATAGGCCAGACCCACCGAGAGACACATCTCTTCCTGGTCCCGTTTAGAAATGGCATAAATGGATGTAGGCTGGAGCGGTTTATCTTCATTGGTTGGCAGCGCAATTAGTTCCGTATCGCTGTCCCCCCAGTAATGTTCCCACTGCTGCCGCCGCAGGCGGGCCTCATCACGCAGCATGGGGAAAACCACCTGCCCTTCTGGCGTCTGGTAAGCCCCTTCCCCATAAATAGACATAGATGAAGCCACTAGTAATTTCTGGATGGTATGGTTTCCCCGGCTGAGCAGCTCTAACAAGACGGCTGTGCCCATGGTATTGACATCCATGTAGCGCACAATCTCATACATGGATTGCCCTACCCCCACTTCAGCCGCCAGATGATACACAATATCCATCCCCGCCAATGCCTTAACCCACACATCTGGGTCACGCACATCGCCTATCATTCTTTGGACCTGGGATGGCACCCAGGTTGGCCAGGTGGCATTTTCCCCATGTACCTGGGGAATGAGGGCGTCCAGGACACGCACTTCATGCCCTTTAGCTAATAAAACATCTACCAGATGGGAGCCAATAAACCCGGCTCCACCAGTTACTAAAATTTTGGCCATCGTGATAAAAACCTCCGAGGAATTAGGAATTAGGAATTAGGAAGGATGAACTTCGCCTACTCGCTTACTCGCGTACTTGCCATACCTGCTGGTAAATGGCTTCTAGCTCATCTATCTCTTGGGCAACGGGTTTGATGGGGCCTATGCCGGCCTGGAGCTGGGCTAACAGACCTGGTTCGGTGAAGAAACGGCTTAATTGGTGGGCTAACGCGGCCGCGTCCCCCATCTTAAACGTTAGCCCATTCACGCCATCTTGCACCAGTTCCGGCATCGCGCCCAAATCTGACACTATTACCGGTGTTTTGTGGGCCAACGCTTCTAAAATAACATTGGGGCTGTTTTCATACCAGAGTGAAGGGACGACCAGCAGATCAATCTCCTGGAAAATGCGGCTGACTTCGTGAGCCTGGTATACTCCGGCCAGACTTAACCGCCTATCCTGGGCGACTTGTTTCTGTAATTGGGCCGTATACGCAGGAAAACGGCTGGTATCTCCATACACCTTAACCGACAAATGGGGCTGGGGGAGCTTATGCACCGCCTCAAACAAGAGGTGTACCCCTTTATGGGGCGCTATTTGCCCCACATACCCTATCCGCAAATGATCAGATGGTTTCTTCTGTAACAATGCCGGGTCCATTTGGGGAAAATCCCACCCCTGGCGCGAAAAAACCAATTTTTGCGGATCGATCCCGGCCTGGGTGAATGTTTTTTGGAAAAAATGGGAGCGGCAAATAATCGCCTGAGCCAGATTTAAGGTTTGGCGCAAAAACTGCTGTCGCTGCTCAACATGTTGCACCGCATGGGTTTGCTTCTGCCAATACAGCGTCATCAGGGCTGGTACGAGTTGTCCGGGTAGACGAAAGCGGCGGCTTTCTTCCCCTAAGCAGCGGGCACAGGTTGCCGCATCTATGGGAAAGGTAGAAATTTGCCCGTCGCTTCGCAGCATGGTGATACGTGGGCAGAGAAACCAGAAATCCATCAGACTGACGACAACGGGTATTTGCCGGGCATGGGCCACTTGAATAGTGCGGCCTGATAATAGATACCCGCTGATTAGATGAAACAGATCAGGTTGAAAGGCCTGGAAAAAAGTTTCCAGGTGTTCACCAATCCATTTGTTATCGTAGGAATAAAGGAATGGGTCGGGAGCATCGCGTAAGTTAAAGAAGAGACGACGCACCGGAATACCATCGTAATGATCGTCGCGCCAGGTTATTTTTCTTGCTGTGGGGTAATCAATGCGTTCAACGCAGATGACCTGGACCTCATGCCCACGTGCTCTAAGCTGGCAGGCAATGCGGTATGCCTCTAATTCGGCACCGGCGGTATAAGTTGGGGGGAAATGATGAACGCCGAGAACGATTTTCATGCGATTGTACTCTCTGGAGTAAAGGTATGATTTGCGGCCGCGTCTTATCGCCTGACCAAACGAGATAGACGACCCATAAGCCGCCCTTGGAATCCCTGGACAATTTCCCATTCATTAGGGTTGAAAGGGCGTAATAGGACCAGAGCAGCCAGATAGGTAATGCCCCCAATAGGAATAATGACAAATAAGGGCCAGGTGTGGATCAGGTAGACAATTCCCCCCATGATGAGGCCAGCGACTATCGGTTTGAGCAGACTGTTCTTAAAATCATGGAGGGGAAAATCCCCATGCAGCACCAGGTAGAACATTACTAACGCGGCCGCTTCGGTCATGATCGTCGTTGCGGCCGCGCCAAGATACCCATAGCGGGGAATGGCGTACAAGTTGCTGAGAAGGTTCAAGAGTGCGGCCGCAAAATAAACCCCAACCGCCCGCTTCTCCTTATCCGTCGCCGTTGTCAAACTGCCACAGAGCCAACTAAGGCTAAGTAAGGGAATGGTCCAGATCAGCATAGCCAGAGCTGGAGATGATTTTAGATAAGCCTCACCATAAAGAAATATGGTGATAGGTCGAGCCAAGAGAGAAATCCCTACCCCTATAGGTACAGAAACCACCGCCATAAATTTGACCGCACTATTAAAGGTTTGATGAACCCGCTCCTTAGAAAGGCCAAAATGGCGTGACATTTGCGGCGTGAGGGAGGTAACAAACGCCAGGGGAATAAATAAAAACCGTTGGGTCAGGTTGTAAGCCGCCTTGTACCAACCCACTTCTTCTGGGTCTCGGTTCAAAGAAAGAATCACGGTGTCTAAATCATTGGCGGCCATGATGGTGAAGGTAATCATGGCAAAAGGCAGGGCATGACGCAGCATTGGCAGCCATTCATGTGGGGTGATATGGAATTTTAATTGGGCCAGCTTAAGCCGCCGAATGTAACGAAAGCCAATGTAGGCGGAAATCGGTAACCCAATGTAGGAGGCTACGATAAGGCCATGAAAAGTGATCCCGGCCACGAGAACAATCGTGCCAGCTAAAACAAAAAATAGTTGGTTGACAGTGTTAAGGGTGGACCCGTAATCTATACGTTCTTTGGCAGTCAGCACTATTTGGATAGGGCCAAAGAAGGCAAAGAGAAAGTAGCTCAGGCAAACCAGAAAGATGCCCCAAACCATTGAGCTATCGTAGCGCGCGATAAACGCAGCACTCAGGGTAATGAAAAGGGTAGCGGCCGCAGAGAGGATTAGCCGCACACAAACAACATTCCAGAACATCTCATCGGCGGTTTTGCGGCCGCGGGCAATCTCCCGCGTCACATATTGGGTCATCCCCAGGTCGCCAATGATGGAAAAAATGGCCGCATACGCCAGGGCGGTGTTATACAGGCCATACCGCTCATCCCCCAGGCGGCGCACGACAAATACATTAAAAATGAAACTAAGAATGGAAACAACCGTGCTGGAAGCTAAAAAATAGACCGTGTTTCTGACCAATGTCGCGGCCGCGGTCTGTGCGCTCTCCAAAGTAGAGGAAGGCCCGGTGGGGGCCTCTTTTTCTTCTTCCATACAGTTGCCCTCAACAAAAGGTTGGGTGCTGGAATGAATAGTCGTTTGGGCAACATATAGAAGCCAGGCTTTTTTTCCTAAAAGCCTGGCCTCTCTAGTTCGCCGAAGCAGTCACTTTAACCCTTATTATTGTCGGTAGATAAACTTACATGCGGACTTACACCGGAAATTTTGCCAGACCGTCTTCATCAATAGCGTCTAATGGCCTCATATAACTCCAGCACCAGGGCCAGCTCTTGTTCCTGGCTGGGAATAGGTTCAATGCCTGCCCGCAGTTGGGGCAAAAGGGCTGGCTCATCCAGACACCGTTGTAACTGAGCCGTCAATTCAGCCACATCACCTACAGCAAACAACAGCCCATTCTTCTCTTCCGTTATTAACTCCGCCATTCCCCCCAGCCGGGTCGCCACAACCGGCGTCTTGGTGGCTAACGCTTCCAGGATAACCGATGGCTGGTTTTCATACCAGACAGAAGGAACAACAATGAGATCAAGCTGACCGAGAATCTGGCCTACTTCTTCGTTAGGATAAAGGCCGGCAAATTGAATGTCTGGATCATTGGCCGCCAACTGCCGCAATTGTCGCTGATATTTATCTTTCGGCCACAACTGCCCGTATAGGGTAAGCTGGCATGTACCCGGCTGTTTTTTTAACTTGAGGAACGCTTTTATCAGTAAATGAACCCCTTTATGGGGCACAATCTGCCCCAGGTAGCCAATGTGCAGTGGGTGAGAGGTCGCGGCCGCGCTCGCCGGTAAATGGGTATCAGACAAGCCAACGGGGATATTCACGGCGTGGTGGATGGGCAATCCATAAGCAGCCAACTTAGCCAACAAAAACCGGGAGGGGGAGATAACCCGATCAAACCGGGCAAAAACCTGCAGCAAATAACGCCGCCGCTCCTGGACTAAATCACGTCGGGCTTGTATCCCTGGTAAAAGGGGGATGTGCGGTCTTTCACTCAAAGCCACAAACAGATCGGACACTCTCCCTTGCAGCCATTGATCGGGCAGCCGGTACCGCCGCTTTGTCGAAAGGGCGCACCAGACACAAGCCGCCGCCGGGACAGGTTCATGGCAAATACGCCCGTTCCGTTGTAACAGGGTAATTTCTGGGCATACATACCAATAATCATGCAGCGTTAAGACCGTCGGCAGCCCTAAAGCAAACGCTGCTTCGGGCATGGTGCCCCCCAGAAGGTAGCCACTGTTCACATGCACCAGGTCTGGCTGAAACTGTTGCAAAAAATGGTACACCCACTCCCCTAACTGCGGATTACGAAAACTCCATTCATATTGGTTAGGGGCATGGCCCAGATTAAAAAAAAGACGGTGGACGGGAAACCCATATTGGTTGTCTGTCTCACAGCGGGGCACCAGCTCCCCCTCAGAAATAGATTCTATAGTGACAACTTCAAGAGTACAGCCCCGTTGGTACAATCCTTGAGCCAGCCGCAAGGCATATTGTTCACCCCCGGCACGAAAGTGGGGGGGGAAATGATGGGTAATTAAAGCGATTTTCATTTCAGGATTTGCGGCTGGGAAACATGCGCTGGATGAAAAGCCGGGCTTCCATATTAAAAACCGGGCGAGTATCGGTCATCAGCCGGGTGGCAATTAACGCCTCTATTTTGCCTTGCAGGTTGCTGCTCTCAGCCAGGAGCCAGAGCCAGGGAATGGTGGCTTCATACGGGGTGATGCGGCCGCGAAGATAACGTGTCCAACGCAAGATACCAGAGGCTATATAGCGAGGCAATATTACCATCTGCCCCACCATCCGGCGCAGTTGAATTTGCCGGGAGCGGGGATAATCCGGGTGATGACTAAACAGGGTATCCAGCAGCACTTCGCCAAACCCATATTGCCGGTATTGGCGAATCAACCCCTGCCGGGTAGAACGATGATGATGATAAACGACGGCTGCCCGGGTAAAAACAATTTTAGCCCCGGTTTCCATCTGTATACGCCAGCTTATTTCTACATCTTCACCAGTCAACATTTTTTCATTAAACCCGTTGATCTCCAGCAGCAGCGACCGCCGATAAGAGGCGTTAGGGGTATACAGTTGGGGCAAAAATTCCGCCTTTCCATCCAGATAGTTCATCCAGGGGGAAAATTGATCGTTAAACAGCTCCACAATGGTACGCCCATCATGGCGATAGGGCTGAATATCTCCGCCGACGCCGCTGATGGTGGGGTCTTGATATGGTTTAATCAGCTCTTCTAACCAGGTAGGGGTGACAAGGCAGTCGGCATCGGTGAAGGCGATGATTTCGGCCTGGCTTTCTTGAATACCCCGATTACGTGCGGCCGCAGGGCCTAACGCCTCGTTATGGATCAGGCGCACGGGGTAACGCTGCACAATTTCCGTTGTCTCATCGGTGGAGCCATTTTCAACCACCACCACTTCATATTTATCCCTGGGATATGTTTGTGCCAACACTGTTTTCAGGCAGTTAGCAATCGTCATAGCCCCGTTGTAAACAGGGATGACGACCGTGACGGTTGGTAAAGGGGGCTGCCCTGTTGGTTGCGTCATCATAAAACTACTGAAGGGTTTGGTTTAGTGCAGGCGATCTTTACAAATTGACCGCTGACCGCGATTTTACCAATGGGGGCGGTCTACCATCGGCCATCTGAGTTTAGATTTGGCAGGTTTCCGAAAACCTGTCAAATCTGGCCGAAACTTATTCTTGGACGATTAGTGAGGATTCATCGCCTGATATATGATGCGTAAAAATCCCCGATTAAACAAGACACGAGGGTACCAGAGCAAGGCCGGTAGAATATGGGGCCGTATTCGTTGGTACTGTTGGTTATGATAAGCCTGGAACGCGGCCGCGATGTGGTAATGGCCTATCAATCGTCGTCGCAGCCCGGCCAGAGTGACGGCTTCCAGGGGTAAATGGGCCAATATTTGCTTATACAGGCCAGGAGCATCTGTCACCGTTGGCCCTAAGGCATAGCCGGCCAGCCAATCTACCAGCCAATCTTCGTTTTGGGCCAGCAGTGGACAGCGGTGGATTGCCTGACGTAAATAGGTTTGCCCTTTAGCCGTATCGCCCAAATGGTAATGGCGCACCGCCAGTTCATAAAATAAGATGGCATACGCCTCATCTTGTAATGCCCGTACCCGTTCCGGCAGATCAGGCCGGGCAAAAAATTTATCCAGGCGGGTGAATTCATCTCTGGCCTGGGAGTCATATTGGTTGGACATGCTGCCGCTTACCTGTCGGTAATGGAGCAGGGGTTCGTTGACATAACCAAAATGGTAGCCAGCATAAGCCAGGCGCACCCACAAATCAGTATCTGCGGCCGCCGGGCAATCAGGATCAAACAGCCCTACCTGCTCCAGGGGTACCCGCCGCACGATGGCGGCCCCTGGCACACAGTGGAACCGGCGCAGGAGTAAATCTTCTAAAACATCGCCGGCTTTTTGCGGCCGCATCTCTCCCAAAACATGCCCATCCTTCTCAGCTATATATTGCCAGGCGGAGTAAACCACCCCTAATTCCGGGTTAGTCTGGAAAACAGCCATCTGCTTCGCCAGCTTATGCGGTGGGATCCAATCATCCGCATCCAGGAATAAATAATATTCTCCCTGAGCAATCTGAACACCCGCATTACGAGCGGCCGCAACGCCGCTGTTACTCTGGTGCAGGACAGTTATTTGCCCCTGATATGGCTCTAGCAAGACCGCCGTCTCATCGGTTGAGCCATCATCTACCACGATGATTTCCCAGGCCGGGTAGGTTTGGGCCAGGGCCGCTTCGACTACCTGGACGATAAAACGGGCATGGTTGTAGGTGGGAATAATGATAGAGACGAGTGGGGGGGGGGTGTCAATAGCCATTCTCTCCCCCTTTGTAACCTGGCGACTTAAGCAAAATCGCCCAGGCCCCTCGATTTTTGAGCAACGATGGGCGGTGACGCCAGGCTGCTAACACGCGCCGGGGTACCTGCAAGAACTGCCCGGCATGATACGCCTGAAACGCCCACCCCAGGTAAATATCGCCTAAAATGTGTTGGGCCGTTGGGCGAGAAAGGGGTAAATGGGCCAGACTGGCGACCGCTGCCCCCACCGGATCCTCCCCGGGTAAACTCAGGGCGTAATGGGTGAGAAACGCTCCTACCTGGTCTGGACGATGGCCCAGGTTGGGATAAGCCTGGAGCGCGGCCGCGTATCCCGTTTGCGCGGCCGCCCCATCCCCTTTAGCCTGATGGCGCAGGGCCAGCCCCAAATGAGCATAACTGAGCAGCCAGGGGTGGTGCGGCCGCAAAAAATCAGCCTCTTGGGGTAAATGGGTAAACAGCGTCTCAACAAAGCGCGGTGGATCAAAGATCCGGGCATCCAGAGCATGGCCCCGCAGCAGGGGGAGCATCGTTTCCGGCTGGGCTGTCCAATCGGGCCGCTGCTGGACCGCCTGGCGCAAAAAACGCTGCCCTTCCGCCCACTGCCCCGCGCCATACCCCCGCGCCATCAGCCAGAGGTACATTTGAGTATAGGCGTTTTGTTTAGCGGCCGCATTCACTGATTTAGAAGATGGAGCAAGCCATACCTTCGCCAGAACCCGCTCCACTCCCTCAGCCATGCGACTCATATTGGTACTCATGCTGTCGAGTGACTGGCGATAACTACCCAGAGGGGTAGGAATGGCAGCAAATAGGTGCCCGGCCTGGGCCAGGCGCAGCCATAAATCCCAATCCTCGGCCGTTGGCAGGGTGAGGTCAAAATATCCTGCTGTCTCCAGGCATGATCGGCGCAGCAACGGCCCACCTGACCAGATGAAGTTACCGCCAACTAACTGTTGGTAGCTATCGCCATCAGGAAAACCAACGATTTTGTCTACCGGCTCACCCGCCTGGTTGCTTCGGTAATAGCCACAATGAACCAGGCTGATTTCTGGGTGTTTCTGGAGAAAGGCAACCTGACGAGCGATTTTGCCTGGGGCAATCAGATCGTCGTCATCTAAGAAGGTGATAAAATTGCCGGTCGCGGCCGCGATGCCTCGATTTCGGGCGGCGGCCAGACCAGCATTCTCCTGACGCAAAACCGTCACCCGGTCAGCCATCTCAGCCAAACATTCTCCTATATCCTCGGTTGAGCCATCATCCACCACAATAATTTCCAGAGACGGGTAGGTTTGGGCCAGAGCGCTGGCTGCTGCCTGGCGCAGCCAATCACACCGGTTGTAGGTGGGAATAATTAGGGAGACCAGAGGGAGATAATGATTAGCGGGCATATCGGCTCTTTAATGAGCGCAGCAAAATGGATAAAACCCCACGGTTTCTCAGGCAACCTGGACCATACCGAATAGCGGCTAAAAGATGGTACAGCGTTTGTGGGGAATCATCCAGAGCATACGATTCAAAAGCACAGGCTAAATGCACCTTTGCTAAAACAAGGCGGCGCAATTTTCGCCGTGCGTGAGCCGGCAGGGGCCAATGGTGCAGCACCTTTTCGACCCATTCTGGGGGATCGGTATGGGGCAGACGCATAACATGATTGAGAAGCAAATCTATAAACGCGGCAGGATCAGTCCATGTCTGGGGGTCTAAAGTAACCGCTTGCTGCCAATGGTGCTGCCCAATCTTAACCTTGTCTTGATTATATGCTCGCAAAGCCAATTCCGCCTGAACCTGACCTAAAAGCTGCGGTTTATAGGGTCGAAAAGCACCGGCTTCATCTGGTAAATGATTGAAAAGATGGTGAACAAATGACAGGGGATCTGCAACGCGAATATCAAGGGCCTGATTGCGCCATAGAGGAAGCAGCAACCCTGGCTGCGTCTGCCATTCGGGTCGCCATTGGAAAGCGGCCTGCCAATGATGCTGGCCGATGTCCCACTGCCCGGTAGCATAACCCCGGCCACTTAACCAGAGATGGGTACCGCCATACGCTTCTGGCTTGATGGCCGCAACCGACTCTGGCAAAGCAGGATGGGCAAATGCCCTCTCTAAAACCGTCAACACGGCATTTTGCAGCCGGGTGAGATTTGTCACCATACTATCAGGTTGCAGCCGGTATGTTCCCAGTGGTTGGGGAATTACGGCAAAAGGTACACCCGCCAGAGCCAGCTTGAGCCACAAATCCCAATCCTGCCCATTGGTTAGTTGGGAATCATATTCTCCTACGGCTTGCAAAGAGTCGCGGCGGATAAGAGGTGCGCCTGACCAGATAAAGTTACGACAGATTAACTGGCGCAATGTGTCTGCTTGCGGCCATAACCACACCTTATCACGCAGCTGCCCATCTTTGTCGCTGAGATAATAGCCACAATGAACCAGCCCCAACTCTGGCTGACGCTGAAACAGGGCAACCTGACGGGCAATTTTTGTTGGCTCAATGAGATCATCATCATCCAGAAAGGTCAGGTAATGCCCTTTAGCGATACGGGTTCCATGATTACGCGCGGCCGCAACGCCTTGATTGGCCTGTGTAACCAGCAAAATCCGCCCCTCATATTGGGCCAACATAGTCAGTGTCTCATCCGTAGACCCATCATCTACCACAATAATCTCAAGGGGTGTGTAGGTTTGGGCCAAAACCGAGGCTAAGGTTTGGGACAACAAGTGGCTGCGGTTATAGGTGGGAATGATGATAGAGACAAGCGGCCGCGCCGGGGAAAAAGACATAATCCAGATAAATTAGCCAGAACAGGTTACAGTGAGTATTGATTCCAGCGAATAGGCAGCAGGGATTTAAGCAAAATTGCCAAAACGCCCCGGTTTTTGAGGTGGCCTGGCGCATAACTTAACGCAATGAACAAATAGTAAAGGGTAGATCGTTTCTGTGCGGCAGCATACATTTCAAAAGCTGAGGCCAGAGCCACATAAGCCCGAATTTGCGGCCGCAGCCGGGCAAGTGCTTCCCCCAACAGCGGCAGATGTGTCAGCAAATCATTCACATATCGTAGGGGATCCGGCATAACCAGATGAAGGGCTGTATGTTTGACCATCTCAGCCAGCCGGTTTGGAGATTGTCTGAGGGTCGGCTCTTTGTGTACCGCCTGTTTAAGCTTCGTGTTTGCTTCAACCCACTGCCTAGATACACCATCTCGCAGGGCCAGATGCACATAAAGACGGCTCAGGAGTAGGTCTCGATAAGATTGATATGATGCCAACTCTGCTGGCAAATGGGCAAAAATCTGCTCAATATAAGCCACAGGATCCGCCACCCGGTAACTGGTAGCCTGCTGGTAAAACGGTTGGGTCCATGCTTCTGGATCCGTTTGCCAGGCAGGGTGCAAGGCCAAACCTTTTTGCAAATGATGTTGACCCTCGTCCCAATGCCCAGCCGCATAATAACGGCTGCTTAACCACAGATGGCGCACAGCGTATACGTGGTCTTTGGCGGCCGCGATCTTCTCTGGCAGCTCAGGATTGGCAAACAGCCTGTCCAGAATCGCCATAATGCCCTGCTCTGAGTGGGCCACATTGGCGGTCTGGCTTATTGGCCCCATGCGATAGGCACAAAGCGGCGTTTGTATACAGGCAAAGGTACAACCAAGCAAGGCCAGACGTAAGAACCATTCCCAATCTTCTGAATATTTTCCCTGAAATGGGAGAGAGAGATCAAACCCACCCGCTTGTTCAACACAGCGGCGGCGCACCATAGCACTACCTATGAAAATAAAATTACCGTAAACCAATTCAGCTAAGATATCCCGTTCAGGCAGCATACCCACTTTAGCCAGTAAATTACCACCGGCATCCATCTGATAATAGCGGCTGTACAGAACATCTACCTCCGACCGCTGCTGCAAAAAGTGCACTTGCCGCTCAACCTTATTGGGCAGCAAAAGGTCGTCATCATCCAGGAAAGAAAGATAAGCTCCGGTCGCGGCCGCTAACCCATGATTGCGGGCAGCTGCTTCTCCCTGGTTTTCCTGGCGAATAATCTGAATCCGGTCAGCATATTGCGCTAACACAGCCGGGGTGTCATCCGTTGAGCCATCATCTACCACAATGATTTCTACCTGAGGATACGTTTGCCCTAATATCGTCGCCAGCGTTTGCGGCAATAAATCGGCCCGGTTATAGGTCGGGATAATCACTGAGACCAGGTCTGCTTTATCGTTATTCATTGACCCCGCTTATATAAGAGCCTTCTACATTGGGGTAAAAAATACCCCCCCGATCCATGTCAGCCAATTGACCCGGCACCGTAAACATCTCTCCTGAATGAAAAGCATAAACCATCGGTTTGTGACGATCAATGATCGTTGCTTCGACAGTATAAATATCTGGTGTGAGCTGAATGGGTTGGATAAATAGCTGATAATATCCTTTGCCTACAGTTATCCCTGTCTCCATAAAAACCCGCAGTTCTAAACAAAGCAGTCCATCAGCCCGACGAACGCGAATTTTACCTATTGGATGCTCAATAGGCGCGGCCGCCAGGTAATGCACTCGAATGAGAAAGGAATCTTGAGGATCAACCTCTTTTTGCGGCCGCTCTGCTTCATCCAGCATCTCTACATCCGTAATAATAACCCGCTCCCCATCCTGGTTTGGTTCGGCTACAGTTCGGGTGATTAACTTCTGCCGCTGCTGCTGCCGATATTGTTGAATGATCGGCCCCGGCAGCCCTTCGGCCACAATGTGGCCCTGCTCTAACAACAGCACCCGATGGCAAAAAGCAGCCACACTCCATAAATTATGAGAAACAAAAATAACTGTTGCGCCCTGCTCTCGCATCTCTAACATTTTATCCAGGCTTTTCTGCTGAAAGCTGGCATCCCCCACTGAAAGTACCTCATCCACCAGCAAAACATCCGCCTGAACATGGGCCGCCACAGCAAAGGCCAGCCGGACATACATGCCCGATGAATACCGCTTGACCGGGGTATCTATGAATTTTTCGATCTCGGCAAAGGCGACGATGGCGTCAAATTGGGCCTGGATTTCCCGCCGTTTTAACCCCAGGATAGCCCCATTGAGGAAAACATTCTCTCGTCCGGTGAGGTCAGGGTGGAAGCCGGCCCCCAGTTCGATAAGGGCAGCCAGACGGCCTTGTTTGTGGATGCGGCCGCGTGTCGGGTAGGTCACGTCTGATAACAGTTTGAGCAGGGTACTCTTGCCCGCCCCATTGTGGCCGATGATGCCCAACACTTCTCCCTGGGGCACCGTGAAGTTGATGTCCTCTAAGGCCCAAAAAATATCCTTGTCTGAGGGTTTGGGACGCGGCCGCCATAGTTGGGTCAACGCCTCCCGCAAGCTGCGCTGGTGAACTCCCAACTGATAACTTTTAGAAACATGCTCCAGGGCGATCATCGCCTGTTTACTCATCTATACCCCTAGTGGCAAAGTGGCAGAGCGGCAGAGTAACAACTTCCACTCTGCCTATCCTCAAATCAAATCGGCAAACTCCCGCTCGGCCTGTTTGAAATACCGATACGCCCACCCGGTTAGCAGCAGGGTCACGAGCAAAGACAGCCCCAGGTAAGGCCATTCCGGCCAGGTATGAAAGAAGATGACCCGCCGGTAAGAATCAATAAAAACGGCCATCGGGTTGAGAAAATAAAGCGGCCGCCACGCCGCGGGAATCATCTCTGCCGGGTAAATAATAGGGGAAAGGTAAAACCAGATTTGCAGGGCCAGGGGGATGATAAAGCGGACATCCCGGTAAAATACATTTACGGCCGCGCCCACCAACGCCAGACCAAAGGTAAACCCCAATTGTAACAGGAGCAGCAGGGGCAGCAGCAAAATCAGGGGCGATAGGGGCACCTGATACCACCATAACATGGGCAAGAAAATGACTCCGGCAATAGCAAAATCTATGACACTGACCAGGACGGCCGCCAGGGGCAAAATTTCCCGGGGGAAGTTGATTTTGCTGACCAGGTTTAAGTTGTTGACCAGGCTGGGGATGGCAAAGTTCAGGCTGTTGCTAAAAAGGGTCCAGGCCAGCAGCCCAATGTAGGCAAACACCGGATAGGCTATCTCCCCAGTAGGCACACGCAGCACCAGGGAAAACACCAGGCTGAATATCACCATCAAGGAGAAAGGCTGAATAATGGCCCAGGCAATGCCTAAAATAGATTGGCTGTATCGCACCTTAAATTCACGTCCGACCCAGGTATAAAGCAGTTCGCGGGCCGCCAGCAGCTTACGGAGATGGTCTATCATTGGTGAAATGTCTTCCTGGTCACTGTTATTGGTGTATTGGTTATTGCCAGAGTCCACTTCTATCTATTCAACAAGCTATTCAACAAGGTCATAAAGTTATATTTGGGAGCAAACCTGGAAACTGGAGAGGCTTGAATCGCCAGTCTCCAGTCTCCCCAAAATATCAGAAGATGCCCTGTGCCGGTATAGTTTATGAGTTTACACACATTTTACAAACGGATTGCAACTTTCTGTATATCCATCGGTAATACTCAGTAGCAGGTATGAAGGTAAAGGGTGATGCGTGATGCGTGACTGGAAAGAGTGGACGCATCACGTATCACGTTTTTTTAGCCACCTGCCCTATCCTTCAGGAAGGTGCCCCATGACTGATTTGTACATTGTTGTTTTTTCGCTGCTGGGTATTTTGTTGAGTCTGCCAGCCCTGCTGGTAACGATTAATTTACTCCTGCCCAATGTAACCCGGCTCGCGGCCGCACGCCTTGACCATCATCCGTATCAAAGTTTTGGCCTGGGCCTCTTTATCACCAGCTGCTTTCTGGCCTTCATCCTCATCACCGCCAACATTAACTTTGGCCCGGTGCGGGCGACTTCTTTCTTTGCCACTCTGGTAGGGATGGGGTTGGGGACGATGGGCGCGGCCGCGATGTCCCGCCTGCTTGGTCAACGTCTGCATAAAATTGCTGCCTCTACCTCAGAATTGACCAACCTGGTGCGTGGGGCCGTCATTTATGAGCTGGCCTGCCTCTTTCCTCTGGTCGGCTGGTTTGTTTTTATCCCGGTCGTAGGGGTAATGGTGATGGGCGCGGCCGCACTCGGTCTAATAGATCGGTTAGGGCAGTTTGTCCGCCAGCCCCGTCAGCCCGTTCCGGTTCAGGTAGTGGTGAGCGGTGAGCAGTTAGCCGTTAGCCGTGAGCAGTCTTAGTCGCTGAATTTTCTCACTCCTCAGCCCTATTTTGATAGGAGCAGCAATGAAACTTTCCCGGCGTGAATTTCTTAAACTGAGCGGCATGGCAGCCACAGCCCTGACAGCCAGCGGATGCACTGTTATTGGCCGGGAAATGGCTAAGGGGCAGCTTCCTGATACGCTGACTGCCCCCATCCCGCTCCAGAACGCACCAACCTCAGCCCCGGCAGCCGGTCTGCCAACGATGCGGGTGGACCCGATCTGGCGGTTCCTGAACCGGGCCGGGTATGGCCCCCGCCCCGGCGATCTAGAACGCGGCCGCGCCCTCGGTTTGGCGGCTCTGGTTGAAGAGCAGCTGCACCCAGAACAGTTGGACGACGCGGCCGCTGACACCATCCTGAGCAACCTGGTCTATTACCACAAACCGATTGACCAGATTGTCACCCTTGAACCCCAAGATTTACTCCCAGAGCTTGGCCTTTCTGTTTACATCCGCGCCCTCTACTCCAGCCGTCAGCTATACGAAGCGATGGTCGAGTTTTGGTCTGACCATTTCAACATTTACCTCCGCAAGGCCCAATTCATGGTCGCCCTCAAAATGGTGGATGATCGGGAGGTAATCCGTCCCCATGCCCTGGGCAGCTTCCGGGAGCTGCTTTTTGCTTCGGCCCAAAGCCCGGCCATGTTGGTTTATCTGGACAATGTGAGCAATGAGAAAGGGCAGCCCAATGAAAATTACGCCCGTGAACTACTGGAACTGCATACTCTGGGGGTTCACGGCGGGTACAGCCAGCAAGATGTTCAGGAAGTGGCCCGCATTTTGACCGGCTGGGGGGTGACTCGCCGCGGCCGCAACCAGGGACAGTTCCAATTTTACCCGGAGCGGCACGACGACGGGGCCAAAACCGTTTTGGGGCACCAGTTTCCCGCCGGGCAGGGGGAGCAAGATGTGTGGCAGCTTTTGGAACTGCTCGTCACCCATCCGGCCACCGCCACCTTCATCGCCACCAAATTAGTACGCCGCTTCGTGGCCGATGAGCCACCCCCTGACCTGGTGCAGCAGGTGGCTCAGACCTACCAGCAGACGAATGGGGATATCAAGGCGATGCTGCGAATCATCTTTCTCAGCGACGCTTTTGCCACTGCCCCGGTCAAACTCAAGCGGCCTTTTACCTTTATGATCTCCGCTTTACGGGCCTTACATGCCGATTTACGTCAGTTTCGCCGTGTCAACCCCTGGCTGGAGCGGATGGGGCAGCCCCTTTTTCAATGGAGTGCCCCCGATGGCTACCCTGATGTCTCGACCGCTTGGGTGAACAATTTACTCCCCCGTTGGAACTTCGCCCTGGCCCTGACAACGGGTCAGTTAAGGGGCGTTACCACCTCATTAGAGCGCATCCTTAACGCCGGACGAACCCAGGATGTGCCCACCGCCCTGAACCTGTTGGCCGGTCTCACCCTCGGCCGGCCGCTGACAGCCGATGAGTTACCCCTTTTTAACCGGTACGTTGGCCCCACCCAAATCAATGACCGACTCGCCCACACTCGACTGGCTGAAGCGGCCGCGCTCCTACTGGCGAGTCCGGCATTTCAATGGATGTGAGGAGAGAGTGGAGACTGGAGACCGGAGATTAGAGATTGCCTACCCGCACACTCGCTTACTCGCCACTCGCACACTCGCCACTCACACACCCGCCCCAAGGAGACCCCTATGACCCCTACCCACTGTCAGGAATATGCCCGTGTCAGCCGCCGCTCTTTTTTACAAGGGGGGCTGGCGTCAGCGGCCGCGTTCTTTTTCGGCCACCATCTCATCACCTTACCTGCCTGGATGCCCCGCCTGGCCCTGGCTGACCCCCACATCGGGCCGCGAGGGGATACTCTCGTCTGCATCTTCCTACGCGGTGGGGCTGATGGCCTCAATATCGTTGTGCCCCATGGGGATACCGGGTATTACCAGAAACGACCCACCATCAACATCCCCCGCCCGGATGATCGCCAGGCCAGTTTGCGGGCGGTTGATCTGGATGGGTTCTTTGGTTTACATCCGGCCCTGGCCCCGCTGCACTCCCTATACCGGGCTGGGAGCATGGCCTTTATTCAGGCCACCGGCGCCCCCGATGAGAGCCGCTCCCATTTTGAGGCAATGGATTTGATGGAGCGGGGGGTTGAGGGGAGCGGCATTTATACGGGCTGGCTGGCTCGCCATCTAACTTCGTTGGATACGGGCAATCATTCGGCCCTGCGGGCCATCGGTGTAGGGGATATGCTGCCCGCCTCGCTTACCGGCACCGTTTCAGCCACCGCTTTGCAGACGATTGCCGATTACCATTTGCAGGGGCAGGGTGAGCAGGTGGGGCAAATGCAAACCTTGCTGGCAGCATTGTACAACCAGGGAGATGATCTGTTGAACGCGGCCGCGCAGCAAACCTTCGCCACCATTGACTTGTTAAGCCAGATCAACACGGCTCGTTCCCCGGTACGCGGCCGCGCCTATCCCGAAAATGAGCTGGGCCAGGGGTTACAAACGGTCGCCCAACTCATCCGCGCCGAGGTAGGGGTAGAAGTGGCCTGCCTGGACGTAGGCGGCTGGGATACCCATATCGCTCAGGGTGGGAGTGAGGGGCAAATGGCGCGACTTTTAGACAGCCTGGGCAGTGGATTAGCCGCTTTTTATGAGGATATGCAGCCACAAATGAACCAGGTAACAGTGCTGGTAATGTCTGAATTTGGGCGGCGGCTGCAAGAAAATGGCAGCCTGGGCACCGATCACGGGCACGGCAATATGATGATGGTGCTGGGGGATAACGTCAATGGCGGCCGCGTTTATGGGGATTGGCCGGGGTTACAGCCAGAGCAGCTTACTGGCCCCGGCGATCTGGTCATCACCACCGATTATCGTGACATCCTGGGGGAAATCATCCGCGGCCGCCTCAACAACCCCCGACTGGCAGAAGTATTTCCAGGGTATCAGGTGAATGAGCGGGGTCTGGTGCGAGGGTAAAAATAGTTATGTCATCCACGCTCATGGCAAAGCCGTCTCCAACCTGGTTTTCCGGTGGAGAAGTAGACCATAAAGTCAATAACATCTCGGCTGAGT
>JAHDWJ010000079.1 GCA_023384415.1 Anaerolineae bacterium | reverse complement strand
TTTGCAAGGTGGGATGTTACCAAAGGGGGGAATTTTTGACAAACCATCTCAGCCACCATTCAAGAATGAGGCCGTCAGGGGCGGCAGTACCAACTCCACAAGAACGAACCGCCGGAGGCATTGGGCTGGTCTACCAGCAGCCCCGGCGCCTTTCTGACAGCAAAGCAACCAGGCCGTGGCCATCTGGACGGCCGAATTCCGGCAGGCAAAAGTGCGCTATATTCACGACAACCCGGTGCGCAAAGGGCTGGTGGTTTTCGTCGGCGGCCTATTGGTTGCTGGATCCGCCAGGAGAGAGTGATGTGATATTGACGGAAGTGGTGTGGTGAAACAGGTGGGTTCCGACGGACAAAGGCGGCTGCGGCGCGGTGGGGACACCAGCCGCAGCCGCCAGCGGAAGACCACGCCGGAGCAGGGCTAACCTGCGTGGGGTGCTGGATGGGCCAACGGGGCAGGTGAGTGGGCAGTTGGCCGCCCACTTCTATGACAATCAGGGCAACTTGCTGGCCATAGACCTCATTTGGCAGGTCAGTGACTACAACCAGCCCACCACGCCGCAGACCCATAGCGGCAGCGCATTTTTTGCTGCCCATCTCGACCAGACTTCTCGTTGGTAATTTTACTGCCTTGACAATATATAGACCAGTCTTTATAATCATACCTAATTGGTATGAAATTATGAGTGAAAAACGTAATCAAATTATTGATATAGCCTGTCAGTTGATGGAAACACAAGGTTATCATGCTACGGGCCTGAACCAGATCCTAGCGGAAAGTGGCGCGCCAAAAGGCTCTTTGTATTACTATTTCCCAGATGGCAAGGAGGAGTTGGGCGTGGCAGTGGTGGCTAATTCCGGACGGCTGATTGAGCAGCGAATTCGCGGTGTAATGGCTGAAATTGAAGATCCGATAACGGCCGTAACCACTTTCATTACAATGTTAGCTGCCCAGGTGGAGGCTGCCGATTATCGCGCTGGGGGGCCTATTACCGCCATTGCTCTGGAGTCGGCCTCAACTAGCGACCGACTGCGCGACGCTTGCCACCAGGTCTACCAGCGTTGGCAAGATGTTTTTGCGGAAAAGCTGCGGCAGGGTAACTTCGACGAAGCACGTGTGCGACGGCTTGCATCCATTATTATTTCCGCGCTAGAAGGCGGTATTATTCTCAGCCGCAGCCAACATAGCCCTCAGCCCTTGCTTGATGTGGCCGCAGAGATAGGTGTTCTTTTGCAGTGTCATGTATAGTTGCCAAATTTTTTTACCAAAAGTATATAGACTGGTCTAATTATTTTTAACTCAAGGAGAAAACAAATGATGAAAATTGCAGTTTTTGGTGGTACGGGGCGAACAGGGCTTCATGTGATGCGGCGAGCGTTAGCGGAAGGGCACGAAGTCGTCGTCTTGGCGCGAACACCCGCTAAAATGACTATTCAAGACAAGAACCTGACGGTGATAGTAGGGGATGTGACCGACAGGACGGCCGTGACCCAAACCATTGCCAGCGCTGACGCCGTTATCAGCGCCCTTTCACCCAATCTGACTGGTGTGCAAAACATAATTGCTGCTATGCAAGAGAGGGAGGCGCGCCGTCTGATTGTTACCTCTGGGGCCGGTGTGAAGCGAGCGGGGGATGAGCCAACTTTTTCCAGCAAGATCATCTCCGGCTTAATAAAAACGTTCTCACGGCAAGTATATGAGGAGAGTCTGGCGATTGCGGACGCGGTGCAAAACTCAGGGTTGGCCTGGACACTGGTGCGCGCGCCCCGATTGGTAGACAAACCGGCCGTTGGCAATTTATACATCGGCCCGCTCAACAAAAATATGAAAACAACACTATCACGAGAGGACTTTGCGAACTTTTTGGTAACGGCCGTTACTGATAACGCCTGGATTGGTAAATCGCCCGTCTTATCTGATCGGTAATCTAATTTTGTAATGCGATTTACCAGATCGTATTACCTGGAGAAAACATCATGTCAAGGAAAAAATTTGAACTGAAACAATGGGCCAAAGAAAATATGAAAGGGGTGGAAAATACCTTGCTCCCCTCCTTTACGCCAGATATGAAAGGCCTGGATGAAGAGGGTATTCGTTTAGATGTGCGGCAGAGCATCAAACATGGCTTCTTTTCTATGATGTGTGCTACGGAGGCAGGGCTGACATTAGCTGAGGCCAAACAATTTCTGTCCATTGCTGCTGACGAAGCTGGTGGGGCGATCATCGTTACCACTTCTCTGATTTTAGACAGCCTTGAGGACAACATGGAACTGATGCTTCATGCGGAGCAGGTGGGAGTGGATGGTATTTTGCTTGGTTATCCGCCGCAGTTTCACCCACACACGGCCACGGAAATTTATGAGGTGACCCGCCAATTTTGTGAAGCTACTAATATGCACATCACACTTTATCCATCGCCCCATTTTCATTTTAACCGTTTTCATAACAGCGGTTTTCCGCTGGAGATTGTGGAAGGGCTGGCAGAAATTGATAATGTGGTAGCCATTAAAGTAGGCGAATTGGGCCTGTATGCTGATTTGCACCGGCTAGTAGGCGACAAAGTATTGCTTGGCTGCCCGGTAGAACGATATGCGCCCCTGCTGGTTCAAGGTTTTGGGATGCAGTGGATGGGCGCCGGCTGTTATGAGGTATTCCAATCACCGGGAAAGCGGTATCTGGTGGATTATTTTAACTTGCTATTGTCCGGTAAAACGGCCGAAGCTATGGATATTTACTGGAAATTGGCTCCCGCACGGATTACATTTGAGCAGCAATTTAATCAGACGGTGATGACCGGTACCTATAACTGGCAGCAGCAGAAGTATTATCAGTGGTGTGTGGGTGGCAACGGTGGCCTGACGCGCCAACCGGCGATGAAAGTGCATACCTGGGAAATGGAAATGACCAAAATGGCTTTTCGCATGATTGATATTGAACCGAATGAAAATGATGATGAATTCATTATGGGGCGCACCAATTATTGCCGCCGAAATGCGGTTGCGGATAATGCGTTAAGCGTGGATGTTTCCGGTCTGGTATTGACGGACGCTGGTGACCGGGAGGTGGCTTTATCAGCCTTTGCCGGAGAGGTGTTGGTGCTGTATGGTGGAGGACAGGGCGCGGCAGAAGAAGGCAAGAAGTGGGGTCAGTCACTGGCCTCTATTGAGGAGGTAACAGCAATAGAAGTGGTTTTTGTGGGTGAGTTACCCTCCTTTGTGCCCAAGAAGCTGGTAAAAAAGAATGTGGTCAATAATGCGGTTAATCAACCGGTTTTTGATTGGAGTGGCACAGTCGCAAGAATGCTTGGTGTGACCAATCCCAATTCGCCGCATCTATTTGTAATTGATAGAAGTGGGCGGCTGCGTTTTAAACTGGTTGGGCCATATTCAGTTGAAAATATGGCCCAGGTAAAAGCTGAAATAACCCAGAATGTGTAAAAGACAGGAATGGGGAGATTGAGAGATTAAACCTTCCAATAACACGGCCGTAACCAGTTTTTCAGCAGCTAATAGGGGCTAATAATCAGGTTCTTCCGCTTCTACCAGCATTTTGAGCCGGAGTTGCCGCCTACGGCCGTAAACAGTAGCGAACTTCAGCCAGAATGTGCCGCTGTTCGTCACTCAGCCCATCCTCTCCTATCTTGTCTAGGAGGGTTAAGATGGCATAGATGGAGTGAGAGGTGGGTTTTTGGTGTACGGCCGTACCGTCTGACGGCCATGCTTTTTTGTGTGGGCAGCGAATGAGCGAATGGGGTACGGCCGTAGCGATTGACGGCCGTGCTTTTTTGTAGGGCATCGGATGGATAATAGCGGATGAACGGATGAGGCACGGCCGTCACCCCTTCACCGCATTACCATTTTATGGCGCGGGAATCGCCACGTAATCGGC
>JAHDWJ010000078.1 GCA_023384415.1 Anaerolineae bacterium | reverse complement strand
CCTTCAATGCCATCCCCTGTCGCCGCATCCGTTACAAACCCTTCTACCGAACCGAGTCCAGGTATCAGAGATGGTGTTGGCGTTAGCCCAGGGGTTGGAGTTATTCCAGGCGTTGGAGTTACCCCAGGCGTTGGTGTAGGCGAAGGTGTTACAGCAGCCGTTATAGCAGCCGTATCCGTCACAGTCCTGGTTGACGATGTTGTATTTATCGTGTCTGAATAAGTCACCGTCAGCGTTTCACCTTCTGCTCCCTGAATCTGGTTAAATTCAGTAGTAGCACCGCTAGAAGTTACCAGGATAGACCCTACAAATGTTCCTGTGTCATTACCCGTTTCCACCAGCCTCATCTTCGTGCTGTTTACTGAAGATGTTTGAATAAACACATCATCTAACAACGTTTCAGTGCCTGTATGAGACGTATTTCTTTCTGCATCAGCCAATGTGACAATAGCATATGTGCCTAAACCATAGGAATCTGCATTAAACTCTATAGTCGCATCATAAGAGCCAAATGACAGCGTCTCTGTGACGGTAGTGTTGGAAGGGCTGGAATCCGTGTATGTTACAGTAACAACCCCGCCTTCCTGTGCTTTCACCTTACCTAAATTAGCACTTGTTTCAACTGTTTCTGTACCAGTGGTAAAGGTGGCAAGGAATGTTCCGGAGGTATTTCCGCTTTCTACAAGATCTAGCGTAAGAGCGCCACCTGTAGAGTAATTGCTGCCCTCTATCTTAAGCTTATCAGTCAACGTATCTTGCCCGGAAGTGGTATTCTGATCATCATCAACTACGGATACCACCACAGTATCACCGCTCAGGTAGGCTTTCGCTTTACTCAATAATAAAGATCCTATGCTAGTCTCGATACTTAACGGACCGACCACCCTATAATTTGTAGAGTTGTCCTCTGCAGTAGCGCTTGGAGAATCATTATAATGAACATAAATGCTATCTCCGCTGGATACCTGCAATCTGTCGGAGCTATTCAAGGTGGAACTCGAACTAGACAATTGGAACGAACCTTTAAATGTTCCAGAGTTAACCGCAGTTTCTTCTAACTTAAAATCGATAGTGTTACTACTCTGATCTACCGATGAACTTAACACATTGCTAAGTTTGCTTGCATATAAAACCTTTGCAGTAAAGCCATTTTTAAACAAGCCATCAGGTGCATTAGAAGTCGAAGAACCTACCGGATTACCCAATCCGTTTTCATTGTAAAAAGTCACATATCTTGTGCCACTTTCGGTACGATCTGGTTCGCTGGTAGTCTGCTTGGACGATGTACTCGTATTTAAATCCTCATCAACCAATGTCACCACTACGTATTGATTAGGCCCAATGGTTCCAGATACATTGGTAGACAACTCTCCATCATATGTTTGAAAACCTACATCTGAAGCAGTCGCAGCCAAAGTATCACCCGCCTTATAGTTACCATCTGCATCTTTGGCATCATTATAACGAATGCGATAGGTTGCGCCAAAAAATCCACCGATGCGGAATACTTTCGCACCGTTGGAAAGTGTGTCCTCACGAGCCGTAGTCATATCATTTCCTATCACCTGGATCCATGTCTTGTATGGTGTAAATGATGTAGAACTCGCCAGCTTAGTAACAACCATCGTAGAACCCGCGACTGAAACTACTTCCTGAAATTCCTGAGAAAAATCATCACGTACTCTTACCACTGACCCGGTACCAATGAATGAATCCAATCGATTGGTAGAATTGAACTCAGAATTTGCAAACGTAATTGTCGTGTAATCCGTGGAATCTGAAAACGCTGTAGTCCTCGTAAGAGTTGTATCTGTCGTGACCCTAGCCGCTGTATAATCAAATCCAACCGTACCTACAAAAGTTGCCGAATTTGCCCCGGTTTCTGTCACTGGGATAGCAATCCATCTCGTACCATCAGGCGATATTTCAACGGTATCACCCAACCCATCAAGAGTCGCAACAAAAGATGACGTGGTCGCAGAGCTCAGGAAACTCTTCGCAGCACTTGAAGCTCCTTTCATAAGGGCGTTAGTATCAACACTCTGAGTGCCCAATGTAAAGGTTGCGCTGCCGGCCGAACTGCTACGGGTACCTGGAGTACCAATATAACCACTGCTTGGATCTTTTGGAATAATCCAAACCAGAGAATTATCGGTGTTAGATACACGTATAGCCGATGACGTTCCGACAGAAGTACCATCCTTAAAACTCAACGAAAGCGCATTGCCAACCCCTTCTCCAGAGCCAGAGGAATACGCCGCCACCTTCAAACGATCGCCTCTCTCCGCCGTGGTGGTGCCATTCCATGAATCCTCACCGACTGACTGCGAAGTAGAACTTGAAGTGTTAAGGTTATCATCAATCACAGTGACTGTTAAGAAATCATTTATATCAACAGTGGTTTTATCAACAGACAACTCCCCGGTTTTCCCGGCAATTCCAAATGAAATATTGGCCGAAACCGTCCCTGCTTGTCCGTTAGATTTCAACAAATCTAGATAAGAAACCTTCAAGGTATCACCATCTCTCGGACCAACCAGCCTGAAGCCGTCAAAAACTACGCTAACGCTACCGTAGCCGCTATTGGCTATAATATCACCTTCAGTACCAAGTCCAGCCGAAACATTAGGTGTGCTAAACGAGCTCACTGCAATCAAACAATATGAACTTCCATCCATCAACTTAACAAGCTTAGAACCTGTTGCCGCATAATTAGAGGAACTACTCGGCAAGCCCCAAGCAGAAACCGCATATCCAGTACTGGTCTGTGTTCCATAACACACAACTTTGTGGCCGGTTTGAGTATCTCCGAGCGATAATGAACTTGTGCCAAAGGCTACAAGAGATGCTCCGACATCTGCCCTAGGGGCAGAAGTTGCGTCAAAAACAACACTGACTGTTCCATAAGTTTCGGTTGATGTACCATTATAAATAAGCGCAATACCGCCGTTTGCGTTCGCCTCGACAATCCGAAATGTACACGAAACAGTACCGGCCCCCAAGGTAATATCCTGCCCCTGATAGTAAGATTCAGAACTGCTTCCAACTTTCAGATTTCCTACCAAATCACTAGCCGCAACGGTAGTTGTAGTGCCGTACACATAACCGCTTGCCGTAAAAACCCCGGTATTATTACCCGTCTCCACAAGCATTATATGCCTTGCGACAATAGATGTGCCGCCCAAGGATAACGTGTCGCCCGTATCAGAGGATTGATCAACTGCAGAAATCTGCACCATTGAAGATGCCGTACCCCTTGTGTCACCCGTTGTAAACCCGTCATAAAACCCAATAACATCCCTGACGACGGGATTAAGGTTTTCATCAGGATCTGAAATACTTAAAATAATATTCCCGTTTGATGGCAAGCCTTCAACCGAGGTAACGCTGGACGGTGAAGAACTAATGCTACCACTATTGAAACCTACCGTTGCGGTATCCAACGTTGATCCGCCATACAATAGCTCTAAAGTGGAACCCTCCGCAACTTTCAAATCCCCACTAGTGGCAGACTGCGCATTTCCACCGATGTTCGCAGCATTCAGCCTCAAATCCAATCCAACAATGCTGTTTCCAAGGACTGAGTACCAATAACTCCCTGCAAGATCTTCCACATATCCGGAAGTAGTCCCCAAAGCCCTGTAATTGGGCTGTACTGTACCAGTAGTGGTAAATACCGTAGAAGTGTTACCCGTTTCGAGCAAAATAAACGAGGTAGCGTCGTCTACACCAGCTCTTACCGTTACCGTAATGGTATCCGGAGAACTTGTCGTATTACCTGAGCTGTCTGTCACAGAAATCCACGCACGATCGTAATCGTTACCCCCAGCTTTTTCTGGCAGATAGCGATCACGGTCAAAACTCCCCGTGGCGGCCTTTGCGTTTGACGCTACGCCCATAA
>JAHDWJ010000041.1 GCA_023384415.1 Anaerolineae bacterium | reverse complement strand
TGGGGCAAGGAGCAGGGTTAACGGGAAAAGCAGGAAGAGAAGAAGGCGAGTGGCGGCCGCGTTCCATGGCTTGCTCCTGGTTAGCTATTGATAGGGATATAGGGCTGTGTTGAGACAAGTTGAATGGGTAAAGCGGTAAATCTGTGAACAGACGGGAGTATAATCGTCGTTGGTGAAAGTGTCAAGAAGAAGTTTTTAGTATGGTTTTACAATGATTCTATGAATCGTATAAATTGCATATTGTTTTGATCCATTGTGACAATTAGTTATCATCGCCTGGTCAACTCAAGCAACAAGACATTGCCGCATCTAACTGACACAATGTTGGAAGACAAGCCCCTGCAGATAGCAATACGGCGCTATTTACACAACACATATGGTTGACAGCAGAGCATTCTCGTCACAATTAACGAGAAAACAGTGCGAGACACCATTCCGAAAGGGAGACAAGAGGCGTCCATTTATTGGCAACCTATCTGTCAGAAGGCGGGTTTGTCTATTCCAACCCATTCGTTTATAATTCGGCTCTGTTGCGGGCATGGTGAAAAGGTATCATAGTTGCTTCCCAAGCAATTGGTACGGGTTCGATTCCCGTTGCCCGCTCTAACAAAAGACCTCTCTCAGGGGTCTTTTTTTTTCTAAATTGGGTGCTGACAATGAAGGAATCAACCATGAACATTGAACAACTTATTCAAGAGATTAAACAAAGGGTCGCGGCCGCACACGATGACATCCTCACCTTTTTTCGTGAAATCGTGGCTATCCCCAGTATGGACAACGACATCGAAAAGGTGGGCCAGCGGGTCGGCCAGGAGATGGTCAAACTGGGGTTCAACAAAGTGTATGTAGATCGGTTTGGTTCTATTGTGGGCAAAATCGGCGATGGCGACAAAATTTTGCTCTATGACAGCCACCTGGATACCGTCGGCATTGGCGATCCGGCCCAATGGCCCTGGGACCCATTTACGGGCAAAGTAGAAGATGGCCTTTTTTATGCCCGAGGGGCTTTGGATGAAAAAGGCAGCACCCCGGGCATGATTTACGGCCTCAAAATCGCCCATGATCTGGGGCTGCTGGATGGATTCACCGCTTATTACCTGGGCAACATCGAAGAATGGTGTGATGGTATCGCCTGCCAGGCGTTTGTGGAGTGGGAAAGGATCAAACCTGATTTTGTGGTTATCGGTGAGCCAACCAAAATGCAGGTGTATCGCGGCCACAAAGGGCGGGTAGAGTTAGAATTGGTGGCTAAAGGGAAAAGTGCCCACGCTGCCAGCAACCAGTTGGGAGACAACGCCATTTACAAAATGGTGCCGGTCATTGCTGGGATTGAAGCGATGAACGACAAGCTGCCCAGCGACCTGTTTCTGGGCCAGGGGCGCATCACCGTTACCCGCATTGGCTCCATCAGCCCCAGTGATAACGCCGTGCCGGATGAATGCCGTATCTTTGTAGACCGGCGGGTCACTTTTGGTGAGAGCAAAGAAGGAGTGATTGCCGCTGTGGCTGCCCTTATTCCCGCAGACAAAAAAGAAGATTTTACTATTCAGGAGCTGATTTATGACACTCCTAGCCACACCGGAGCGGTGTTTCTGTATGAGAAATATTTCCCCGCCTGGGCGATGGATGAGGATCATCCCCTGGTGCAGGCGGGGCAACAGGTAGTCGCTCAGTTGTGGGGGCGACAAACCCCCGCTGGCAAGTGGGATTTTTCGACCAATGGCAACTATTGGCGGGGCAAGGCGGGTATTCCCAGTATCGGCTTTGGCCCTGGGGATGAAATTTATGCCCACAGCGTTAATGAACACGTTTCTCTGGCCGAAGTGGTTGAAGCGACCCAGTTTTATGCCCTGCTGCCGAAGGTTTTGCGAGGAGTGAGGAGTGAGGACTGAGTGTGGCATCCTCGCGCCAAGACGCAGTGATGCGGAGTTGTGATGATGAAGTAAGAACCAATACCCCAATACACGAATATACCAATAACCAAAGGAGACTCCCATGCAAACTCATTTACGCGGCCGCGACCTGATCACCACCCAGGAATGGACCAAAGAAGAGATAGACACCCTGCTCGATGTCGCTTTTGACCTGAAACGGAAGCGAGCCTTGGGCCAACCCCATGCTTACCTGCGGGACAAAGTATTGGCTATGCTCTTCTTCTTCTCCAGCACCCGCACCCGGGCCAGCTTTGAGGCGGGTATGGCCCAGTTGGGCGGCCATGCCCAATTTATCGAAAGCACAACCACCCAAATCAGCCACGGGGACACAGCCAAAGAGATTGGCGAAATTTTGGGACGGTACAACGATGGAATTGCCATTCGCCAATGTGATTGGCAGGCCGGCAACCAGTATATCCGGGAAGTCGCGGCCGCGTCCCGGGTACCCGTCCTCAACATGCAGTGTGATGTATACCACCCGTTCCAGATTTTGGCTGATATGATGACCATCATGGAGAAAAAAGGGAACCCCCGCGGCCTCACCATCAACGTCAGTTACGCCTACGCCAGCAGCTACCAAAAGCCGATCAGCGTCCCCCAGAGCCTTATCCTCTTGATGACCCGCTTTGGCATGAACGTCCGGTTGGTGCATCCCCCGGAATTCAGGTTGATGCCCGACATTGTAGAGCAGGCCAAAGAAAACGCCCGCCGCGCCCATGGCTCTTTCGAGATAATGGATGATTTCGACGCCGGATTTAAGGGGGCTGATGTCATTTACGCCAAAAGTTGGGGCTGCCTGCTCACCACCTCTGATCATCAAGAATCGGCCCGCATCAGCCGCCAGTACAGCGATTGGATCACCGATGAGCGGCGCATGGCGCTGGCTAAAGAAGATGCTATCTACATGCACTGCCTGCCGGCGGACCGGAATATTGAGGTGACTGATGGGGTGATTGATGGGCCGCAGAGTGTGGTGTACGACGAGGCAGAGAATCGGCTGCATGTGCAAAAAGCAGCCATGGCCTTGACGATGTGAGTGCTGGGGACTGAGGACTGAGGGCCAAACGTTGCGAAGGTTGTGCCGCGTAAACTAGAGATGAATTCGTTCTAGCGCGGCCGCGACCTGCCGACTGCTGCTAATCCGCTGCGCCCTGTCCTTGTGTAACATCTGCTCAAGCAGGGTGAACAGGGCCGGGGGAGCATCGGGGCGGTGCGGCCGCAAATTGGGCAGCGGCTTATGAATCACCGCGGAAACGGTCGTGGTGAAGTTGCTCCCGGCAAAAGGGTTTTCCCCGGTCACCATCTCCGCCAAAATCACCCCAAACGACCAGATGTCGCTGCGGGCATCCAGCGGCTCTCCCAAACACGCTTCCGGGCTGAGATATGAGGCGGTGCCAATGACGGCCCCGGCCTGAGTCAGCTTTTGCTCCTGGCTGTTCAGGTAAGCAATGCCAAAATCAGTCAGTCGCACCGAGCCATCGGCCGCCAGCAGGACATTGGCCGGTTTTAAATCCCGGTGGATGATCCCCAGGTGGTGGGCACGAGTGAGAGCATCAGCTAATTCCAACCCTACCCGCAGAATGGTGCTGATGGGGGGCTGTGGGGTGTGAGAAAGTAAATCATGCAGCGAGCCACCGGGCACATATTCCATGATGATGTATGGGTCTGGCGGCCGCAGCGTGGCGGTGATAATTTGCACAATATTGGGGTGGTTTAGCTGGCGCAGAGCTTCAGCTTCTCGACTAAAACGGAGCAGCAGCTCCGGGTTATCCTCTATCAGCTCTGGTTTTAGTCGTTTAATGGCAACAGTCTCTCCGGTAGCTGCCAACACCCCTTTGTACACTTCACCCATCCCCCCAACAGCGATCAACTCCTGAGCCACAAAGGGGAGAACCCCCTGGGGAGCTGGCTGCGCTTCTCTGGCTGCTACAGGCATCATAGGCCGTTGAGGCGTCTCCAACAGTTGGGTGGGTAAGGCCCCTATCGCTTCTGGCGTATCGGCCAGGGCCATCTGGACAATTTGCGCCAAAGGAGTTTGTTTCCCTTCCTGCCACGCGGCCGCAAACCCTGCTTCACCCACCTGCTCTTTAACTTTCTGCTGCCACTGTTCATGCTCTACGGCCGCCTCCCCCCCAAACGGCAGGTTCATCTCTTGACGCAGCGATTGGCAAGCGGCTATCAACTGGATGGAGTGAACCCATTGCTGCTGCAAGGCGGCCAGTTCCCCCATATTTTGCAGGGTGAACACCATCCCCATCCGGTCATTAATCTGATGGCGCAGCCGGAGACTTTCATTGAGATGGGTGCGGGCTTCGTCATACCGTTTCTGGCCCGCTCGTACCATGCCCAGGTTGGCATAGACGCCAGCCAGCCCAGCACTATCCCCCTGCTGCTGCTTGAGGGTTGCACTTTCTAAGAGGGTAGCGGCCGCTTCGTCATACTTTTTCAACCGCCGCTGCACCAGGCCAATATTATTCATCAGGGTAGAAATAGCGGATAGTTTGGTCGTTTTGTCCTGGCGCATCATTGCCAGGCATTCCAGCAAAACCGTTTCTGAGCGGACATAATCCCCAGTGCGGCCGGCCACCGCTCCTAGATAATGCAACCCCAGCACAATTTGGTGCGGTTCAGCTAACTGCCTGGCCAAAGCTAACCCTTCTTCGTGCATAGGCAGGGCGGTCACATAATCTTCCTGGAGTTGGGCCAGCCACCCTCCATGATGAAGCAGACGCATCAGGTAGACTGGCGTAAGCAGCTGCCGGTGAACCAGGGCACGTCTGATCCAATCACGTCCTTCGGTAATACGCCCTTTAAGCTGCCAATACCGTTGGGCCAGGTTACAGATGATGCTTGTCGCCATCTCAACCTGGGCGGCCTCACCTGATTGGTCTATGCCCCAGCCCAGGGCAACGCGGATGTTGTCATCTTCCTGGGTTAACCGCTGCCGCCACATCAGTTGTTCGGGGCCATATAAGCCATCGTGGGCTTGCACAGTCAACTGGGTGAAGAAGGCCAGGTGTCGTTGGTGGTACCGGGCGGCCGCGGCCGCATCTAACTGTTCACGGGCAAAATGGCGAATCACGGTGAGCATGCGAAAGCGCGGCTCATCTTCATCGGCCCGGCTGGCCAGCCGGATCATGCTTTTGTCTAGCAGGGATTCCAAATCGTTGTACACCTGCCCTTCTCCCCCTTCGTCAGCGGCTACGGCCACAGCGGCCGCCAGGGAAAAGGTGCCGGCAAAAACGGCAAGGGCGGCAAACAATTGCTTTTCTGATTCAGTCAGCAGATTGTGGCTCCAGCCGATGGCCTGGCGTAAAGTGCGCTGGCGGGTGGGCAAATCCCGAGAGCGGCCGGCCAGGAAGGTCAGCGGATCATTCAGTTGAATTAACATGCTGCTCAACGGAAACAGCTTGCTGCGGGCGGCTGCCAGCTCTATGGCCAGGGGCATCCCTTCCAACCGGGCACAAATCTGGGCGATGAGGAAGATGTTTTCATCGTTGAGGGTAAAGGCAGGATTGGCGGCGCGGGCTACAGTGATAAACCAGGCAACTGCGGGCGTCTGGCTGATGGCGGTACGCCCCAGGCTAAGGTCAGCCTGAGGGGTAGCCAGAGGGGGTACAGGAAACTCATGCTCTCCGTACACATGGAGAATGGCCTGACTGGTGACGAGCAGGCGCAGGTTGGCGGCCGCAGCCAGCAGTTCTGTTAGTTGGGGCGCGGCCGCGGCCAACTGCTCAAAGTTATCTAGCCAGAGCAGCATCGTTTTGTCAGCCAGATGTTTTTTCACCTGCTCACTGCGGGATTGGGCGGCGTTTAAGGTTAGACCAATCGCTTCGGCAATGGCTGGGGCGATCAGGCTGCCATCCTCAATGTTGGCCAGGGGGACATAGAAGATACCATCGGGGAATATAGCTGCCTGGCTGTCCCAGAGGTGACGGGTTAACTCCAGGGCCAACCGGGTTTTGCCAATGCCGCCGGGACCGGTCAGGGTGATCAGCCGGATGGTTTCTGGCCCGGTAAAGAGGCGGGTGAGGGCGGCGATTTCTGCTTCTCGGCCAATGCAGGCCATGAGGGGAGCCGGTAAATTGTGCCGGGGCGGTTCGGCGGCCATTGGCACGGCCGGGGGTGGGGGCTGCGGCCGCGGTGGGGTTTTGAGCCGGTTGTCTACCATCTCCTGGTACAAGGCCCGCGTTTCAGGCATGGGGGCTACCCCCAAATCCTCATCTAACCGCTGCTTAAACCGCTGGTACTCCTGTAAAGCTCCCGCCCGGTCACCAGCAGTCAGCCGCAGCCGCATCAGTTGGCGGATGATGTTCTCTTGCCAGGGATCATAATGTAACGCCTGCTGGCAGTAATTGATCCCCTGGGCCAGATCATGCTGCTGCTGGCACCGCTCTATCAGCTGTTCCAGGATATGCAGATAGCGGCCGCGCAGCCGTTCCCGCTCTGGGGTTAGCCACTCTTCATCTATGGCTTGCAGGAGATCGCCGGTGTAGAGCGCGGCCGCTTCGGCCAATCGTTCCGGCTGTTGGCTGAGTAGATTAAACTCCGTGAGATCCAGCCAGAACGCGGCCGCAGGGTTCCACTGTACTTGCTGGGTATCTGCCAACACCCAGGCCACCCCATCCTGGGTAGGAGGCAGGTTGCGCCGCAGCTCATGCAAATGGCGGCGTAAATTGGCTCGGGCTTCGCTTTCAGAGACATCTGGCCACAGGACAAACGCCAGAGTATCACGAGGCACCGCCAACTGTTGATGCAGCAGCAAATAAGCCAGCAGGGGAATGGTCTTGGGCAAGGCGGAAAATTTTTGCGGCCGCCCGTCTAAAAACAGGCGCAAATGCCCAAATAAATGAATGTGCAGCATGCCCCCAATTGTATCAACATCACCACCACAGTCGTAATCCCAATCGCACTTTGAGGCGAACGCGGATTTACAAGATTAACCGGTTTTTGGTTTCCCCACAATTGAGGTGTTGGCGGCCGCCAAGATGGTCCTGGTGTGATCAAATCCGCAAATCCGGCTGATCCGTGTTCTTCCCCCTACCCAAAAGGACAGGTTTACAGAGTAGCTTGATCGTTGAGGGGGGAGTAATATTGGGTTTCAGGTTTCAAGTTTCAGGTTTCAAGTTTGCCAGCGGCTAACGGCTAACCGCCAGCGGCCGCAGAGGAGTCTATGTTTCATTCAACCGGCTGGTTTGCCTATTTACGTCAAAACGAAAAAGAACGCCCTACCCTAAGTTGGGAACTCCTGCGCCGGGTGTTGGCTTTTGCCCACCCCTACCGGTGGTCGCTTTTTCTTCTGCTGCTCACCATCTTGAGCATCTCGGCCGTTTCAGCCATGACCCCGCTGCTCATGCGGGACTTGATAGACAACGCTTTACCCCAGCGGGATTTGTCCCGTCTTAACCGGGTGGCCCTGGCCCTCATTTCCATTCCCCTGGTCAACGGGTTGATCGGCGTTGCTCAGCGGCGGCTCAGTGCCGCCATTGGTGAAGGGGTCATTTATGATTTGCGCCGCACCCTCTACAGCCACATCCAACGAATGCCCCTCCGCTTCTTTACTGAAACCCGCACTGGGGAGCTGATGTCCCGCCTGAACAACGATGTGGTGGGGGCACAGAGTGCCGTCACCAGCACCCTCATGTCTATCACCTCTAACCTCATCTCCCTGGTCATTACCCTCAGCATCATGCTGGCCCTGGAATGGCGGTTGACTTTGCTGAGTTTGCTCATCGTGCCCCTCTTTTTGCTGCCGGCCCGGTATATTGGCCGTTACTTGCGGGTGCTGCGGCGGCGTTCGATGGAGCTAAGCGCGGAGATGAACGCCACAATGAATGAGACGCTGAATGTGAGCGGGGCTTTGCTGGTGAAGTTGTTTGGCCGGGAGCGCAAGGAGATCGTCCGATTTACCCGTGATGCCGGAGAAGTTCGGGATATTGGTGTCCGGTCAGCGGTGGTGGGGCAGTGGTTTTTCCTCATGTTGGGAGTGACCGGAGCGGTGGGGGTGGCCGCTATTTATTGGCTGGGGGGGTATATGGTTATTGAGAACAGCCTGACCATTGGCACGATTGTCGCTTTTGGCAGCTACCTCACCCAACTGTATGGGCCGCTGATGTCACTAACCAATGCTCCGGTGGAGTTTGCCCAGAGTATGGTCAGTTTTGAGCGGGTGTTTGAGGCGTTGGATTTGCCGGTTGATATTCAGGAGATTCCTCAGCCCTATGTGCTGGCTGATGTGCAAGGGCACATTGTGTTTGAGGATGTTTCTTTTAGTTATATCAAAAAAGAGGGGCCGGTAGGTCTGACTGAGGTAGCCCGTTTTTCCTGGCATGGTGGCAATGAGGCCCATTTGAAGCGGGGCAAACAGAGGGAAGCGGGGGAAGAGGCGGCCAGCGAAATGGATGATGAGGCTGATCTGCCAGCCGAGCTGCGGCTGGCTTTGCAAAATGTCTCTTTTGTGATTGAGCCGGGGCAATTGGTGGCTCTGGTAGGGCCGAGTGGGGCGGGCAAGACGACGATTACTTATTTGCTGCCCCGTTTGTATGATCCCACCAGCGGCCGCGTTCTTATTGATGGGCATGATATTAAAAATGTGACCCTGAACTCCCTGGCGGCCAATATCGGCATGGTAACACAGGAGACGTACCTGTTTTATGACACCATCCGGGCTAATTTGCTCTATGCCCGGGAAGATGCCAGTGAAGCTGAGATGATCGCGGCCGCCCAGGCGGCTAATATTCACGATTTCATCAGCCAACTGCCGGATGGGTATGATACTGTTGTTGGAGAGCGAGGGTACCGCCTGAGCGGTGGGGAACGCCAGCGCATTGCCATCGCTCGGGTGATCCTCAAAGACCCGCGTATTTTAGTTTTGGATGAGGCCACCTCGCACCTGGATTCTCTGTCTGAGGCGTTGATTCAGGAAGCATTGCAGCGGGTAATGCGCGGCCGCACCAGCCTGGTCATCGCCCATCGCCTCTCCACCATCCTGGCGGCGGATCAAATATTAGTAATAGATAAGGGGCAGTTGGTGGAATGCGGCCGCCACCAGGAGCTAATCACCCAAAACGGCCTCTACAGCTCCCTTTACGAAACCCAATTTCGGTATGGGGCGCTGCATTCTACCACTCTGTAACTTGAAACCAGACAAAAACACAGGCATAATCAGGCGGCCCGTAGGCGGACTACATTCCACTTTACCCATCAGTTCCGCAGATTTATGCCGATTTTTGATTTGAGGAGAAAATTTGTTATGTACAAAAAAACGCCCATGAAGCGGCAGGCCAAACCAGAAACGACCATAACGCGCTACCAGACTCCCTTGATCATCGGGGGGGTTGTTTTAGGGGTCATCCTCCTGGTTGTGCTGCTAGCACTCTCCCTGCGCCCAGAGGCCAATCAGGTTGGGGTGGCTGGCATCGAGGGGGTGCAGCGGACTACCGGTCTGATTGCCAATCAGCATGTTGACAACCCTGTTTACCCGGATACAGGCCTGCCACCACCTGGGGGTGTCCATGCCCCGGCCTGGCAAAATTGTGGTATTTACCGCCAACCCATTGAAGCCCGTTTTGCCATTCATTCCTTAGAGCATGGGGCCGTCTGGGTAACATATGATCAGGATGCGTTCAGTGAAGATCAGGTGGCCCAGTTAGAATCATTAACACGTCGTTTAGGGCGTGGGTATGTTTTGCTCAGTCCTTATCCCAATCAGGCGGCCCCATTGGCTTTAACCGCCTGGGGGTTGCAGTTGACGGTAGATTCGCCTGATGATGTACGGGTGGAGCAATTTTTGCAGGCTTATGTGCGTGGCCCACAAACGCCAGAGCCAGGGGCTTCTTGTAGTGGGGGGATTGGGAACCCGATTACATGACAGCCCCTCACCCTGACCCTCTCCCCCAGGAGAGGGAACATCTCCCCTCTCCCATCCTGGGAAAGGGGCCGGGGGTGAGGGAATGTCTCCCCTCTCCCATCCTGGGAGAGGGGCCGGGGGTGAGGGAATGTCTCCCCTCTCCTATCCTGGGAGAGGGGCCGGGGGTGAGGCCAAGCACAGCTCCTCTCATCGTAAATGCTATAATAAGTTCAACTTGTCCAATAGGGGGAAATGTTGGCCGCTGCGATTTGGTAAGCCCCATGCCCTTTGCTGGCGTATTTACCAACCTGTAATCCCTGGGCAAAGACGAGCCAGGGAAGTAAGTCATCCCACTTTTCTGACCAATAGGTCGCTGTCCCGACAAGGCCGCCCAGAGGGGTTTGGCCTTGTTTGCGGCCGGACCAGCTCCATAGTTCATGCCAGCGGGTCTGGCTGGCTACCAGGCGCACCCGGTCGGCCAGTTGGTTGAGGTGGGTGAGGTTGTCGCGGCCGCGTCGTTCCTGCCCGGCTAGCTGCCGCCCTAACTCATCAGTACGGAACAGCAGGCGGCGGAAAAAGACGCCGAAATCGGGGATACGGAACAGGTTATCTTTTTCTTCTAGCCGGAGGGGGGTGAGGAAATGGATGGTTAGCTGGTTGTTGTGCTGGGGGAGGGCGGCCGCGATGGCCGCCGCCAGGGTTTCTACATCGGCCCAAGAGACAACCAGACCTGGCACTCGTACCAGATTATCATCCGGGGCCAGCACCAATTCAGCTTCACCACGTAGGGGATTGACAGCCACAATAGAGGCAAGAGCGAACTTGCCGCGGCCGCGGCCTACCCCCACTCGCCCTACTTCATTCATGGCCAGGACAAAATAAGGCAGAAACTCTTGCCCGTCCCCCATGAGAGTAATCCCCATGGTGAAGCTGCTGCCAGCGGTGACACATTCACGGGCAGGGATCGGTGGCGTGACAGCGTAGGCACGGACAACAGTGCCGGGGTCCAACTCGGCGGAGAAGAGATAACAGGCAGGGCAAGCGGCCGCGTGTTCTGGGGTCGGCTTCTCACGGCGGTGCGTTTCCGGGCAGGTGGCATGGCGCACCACATTGGCCAGAGCGTTGTGCAAGTTATTCCCGGCCAGGTGACCGCCCAGGTTGACCTCGGTTTGGGCCAACATGGTGAAGCGAAGGTGAGTGAAGGTGAGGGTGGGATTATTCATTTTACTTGACGTACCTCTGTTTCGTTTGCAAGATGATTTCGTGAATGGTAGATACGGAGACAGAATATGAGCGAAACAATCACGGCTGTATATGAAAATGGGGTGTTACGACCCTTAACTCCTCTAATTTGGCCTTGTTGGACAGCAAAGACAAATATCATCAGGCGGCCAAACAAGTTGTCCAGGCTAACAAAGAAGCGGCTTATTTTGTCCCGGAGTACATTTTTGCCGAGACGATGACGCTGGTAAAAAGCCGACTGGGCAGCGCGGCCGCAATTCGATTGGGTGAAACTATTCAAGCAAATATTCAGTTTCATATTGAATCGTCTTGCCAGGTGGTGGCTGGTTCTGGCATAACACGGTGCAGCCCAACTTTGTCATCATAGGGTAAGGCTACAATCCATTTATCGCCCTCTTTCCAGGCTAATCGTTTACTTTTGAGGCTGTACAATCGTTTGTGCGTTATGGAGATCATAAGTTGACGTGCCTCTATATAATTGTGTTCTTGAATCAGGCTGTCATATTCAGAAAGTAAATCTTCTGGCAAGACATCTACCCCATCAAACGCCTGGTAGAATAGCTCAACCAGGGCACGGTCTGACTGGAACGGGCGCAAACTGTTGATGATTGCTTGCTCAAATTCATGGGCTGTATCGCTAAAACATTTTTGCCACTCAGTCGCAATCTCACCAGCATAAATTTCATCCAGCCACTCCCCAATCTTACTCTCCACAATCGGCTGACCATCGGCTTGTTGTAAAACCTCAAGCGTTCGGCTAATCAAACGAGGATCATAAATACCTTGCCCATCATCAGGTTCAGTAAATATATGAACGGGGGCTAGATTTTTCATTTTACGTCCCCGGTTGACACGGCCAAATCGCTGTACCAAGGCTTCCAAAGGAGCCGGGTCTGTGTAAATCGTTGCCAGATCAATGTCGAGGCTCACTTCCACAACCTGAGTAGCAACTAAAATGATTGGTTGGCGATATTCGCTTTTGGAACCGGTAAACTCCTGTACCAGTTTTTCTTTTGCCAGACGATGGCGTAAATTGAAGTTGCCATGCAAAAGCTCAATCTGTTTACCAGTCGTATTAGCATTTAACCATTGGAAAACCTCTTGGGCACGTCCTACTGTGTTACAAACGACCAGGATAGATTGTTCCGGGCTAAAGGCAATTTGCTCCAAATGATGTAACAAATCACCAGAAATTAGTTTCAGACGGTGACGTTGGAATGTTTCAAAAAGAGATGCGGCCGCCTTAATTTCCGCATCTTCCCCTAAAGCCAACGCCTCTTTCAGCCACCCTTTTATCAAGGTGGGGAAAGTGGCTGACATGATAAAGAAACGGGCCTGGTAATGACGCCGCAAATAGGCCATGCTCTGTAGAATCAGAGCCAACCGCTTGACTTCATAAGCGTGAATTTCATCAAAAACAAAAAGGGCATTATGATAATCAGCTAACTGTGTCTCATACCCTTTCAAACGGTACATCCCTTTTAACATTTGATATGGGCTAAAAACACGCACCGGGGGAAAGTTCAATTTGTTGAGATCACGAATAGCGCGGGCATGACGGGTGGCTTCTCCGGTGTCATACTCCTGCTCCATCAAATATTGATGCAGAGCCAGTAAGCTGCGTCCATGTTGTAGCCCAACATAACTTAATGGCTGGTTATCGTCTGTATGGGGTATACCGTGCCGATCAAATGTTTCTTTGAGGCGGCGGTTCATGGCGTTCATACTGGCTTGATAAGGCAGCGTGTAAAACAATCGGGGTGAGGCATGTTCACCGGAAATCTGCCGGGCGGCCCAGAGTAAAGCGGCTTCGGTTTTACCGCTTCCAGTTGGGGCAATCATCAGAGCAGAGCCTTCTTTTTCACTGGCCTGACGTTGATGATCAAACAATTTAGCCTGATCAATTTGCTGGCTTTCCAACACATCCTGGGCTGAAAAGGTAATAGTAGGAAATGAAGGGGCATGGGCCGATGCGCTGTGGTCAGCATTGATAATCAGACCACGCAAGGTTAACAAAGGTATGGTCCATCCGGCAAAACGGGGCCGCTGCAACCTGTCTACCAATGTATCATAGGCATTAAGCCAGTACCGAATGGTTTTAACGGCATAAGGAGCAAAGGGGAACATGGGCGCGGCCGCGAACGCTACATTTTCTACCCCCAACTCATCTAACCTGAGCGTCTGTGCCCAGGCCCACCCACAATCTACCAACCAGCGATATAACCCTGACACATGCGCTTGGGACAACAATTCGAGATGGGCGTAAAGCGGATCCTCTCGCTCATCGCCAAAACCCAATGTCGGGTAAAGTTGGATTATTTCGGCCCGGTCCCGATGATGCGCTACAATCCCAGCAGCCACCCAAAGCCGTTCTTGTTCATTAAATCCGTCGTTAATCCAGTCCAAAAAAGCTAAAGAAAAAAGTTCGTGCCGATTTTTGGCCCATTGCTCTTTAAGCTGCCTGTCACCACGTAACACTCCCTGAAAACCGGGCATTACTTTACCAAAATCATGTAAGAAGGTGGCCCAGTACAGGCAATGCCACAGACGAGGCTGCTGGAGCTGGTGGGGAAGCCGCGGCCGCAAACGGATCAATTCCGCCAGCCGTAACAAAACCAGCCAGGTATGCTGCACCAGGCTTTCCGGTTGGCCCCCTGCGCCTTTAGCCGCGCTCTTAGCCAGCAAAACCGTTTCCCATTCATCCGGCCAGGCTAAAGGCCTCATTCTCGGCTCCCACAAAACTCAAAAAAGCTAACCCCATTTGCGCGCCCTTTACTTCGGGAGAACTGGGATCAATCCAGAACCGCTCTGACCGCTTTTCACCAATCCATAAAAAATCATCTCGGCTATCACTGTGAATGCGCTCTTGAACAATAAAATAGCGGCTGAACGAAGGAAACCGTTTTTGTTGATTGTCAAGATAACGGGGCATTGTCACAGCAACACCCCGATTGGTATAGCGGTTCGTTTGATAAGGTAAAAGGGTATGCTCAAAATACGCTTTATCAGCCTGGACCAGAGTTGTTACCTCAATATGACGATACGCAAACAAATCTTGAGAACGCCCTAACACCACAGCGTAACGAGGATTACGAAAAGCAGCTTCCCACTCTATACGATTCAGGTATAGGGTCAGCCGGGGAAAAAAGAAAATTTCCCGCTTAAACGGGTTGACATTCCCTTCTAAAACCTTCGCCTCACCGCTGCCCTTTAACTTGCCAGAAGATGATGACAGAATAATCGTATGCTCAATATCCCGCGTTTTAGCCGCATAGGTGAAATGATAAGCAAACTGCACCCCTTGCGGATCAAACCATTCCCCCAACGCACTGGCAATATGTCCATAAATCGTTGCCGGTGGGGGCATGGAAAAAGAAGGCTGCACCTGTTGAATAAAGTGTGGGTAACGAAAGGAAGTGGTCAATCCTTCCGCAACAATTTTCAGCACTTGCATAATATCCCCCAGATTACATTGTATCCCGGAGATTCAACCTCTCCGGGATGTGCTTATTAATCCAGCCAGGTTGGGTGATTATTCAATGCCTCTTTGACACCCTGGAAAGCCAACCGGGGGTGACTGATCCGAATGTCAGGTTTATCTTTCGCCCAGGCTTCAAATTTGGCTCGTTCTTCATCCAGATACCCTTGTGTCCAGCCCACATAGACATCAGACAGGAGCTGATCGGCAAAAACCGTCATCGCTTCTGCCATCGCCTCTGTTTTAATCACCGGCAGCCGCCGATGATTGGCCCCTACCACATGACCAAAAAGATGGTTGCCCCCTTTAGTTACAGCCAAAATCACAAGTGGCGGAGCCACGTCCGTATAATGAATCGTCTGCTTGGCCCCCCCTTCCAAACGAGCCAACCCTTCAACAAGGGCGTTGATTCGCTTAAGCCGTTCTGCATAAGGCAGCCGATAAAATTTGCCATCCTGATCATGGCTCAGGCCTGCTTCTTTCGCCATCCCCTGTCGGGTTTCATCTAAATTCCGGTACCCCGTTTTTTGTTGGTAACTAAACGTACCTGAACTATGCAAATCTAATGAGAACAATCCCTTTAAGGTGGCCCGATAAAACTGGTGCTCATGCGGGACAGGATCCCCCTCATGGCGCGACATAACACCAAAATCAGAAGTAATGTCTACCGGAGCTATAGAAACCAATGTACTTACCCGAAAAGGAGATACTCGTGTCACCGTATCAGTTGTGGGTGTTTCCCCCTCACGGGAACTATCTTCTTCCCGCTTTTGTGCGGCCGAGCTTTTTTTGGATGGTGCCCGCATATAGCCAAAGAGATCATCATCCCAATATTTGATTGGGTTGGCATCGGTATAAGCCACTTTTTCTTCCCGGTAAATAGGGGCAGATAGCCATTCGGGCTCTTCTTCCAGCGTAGCCCGCAGCCAATAACGAAACGCCTGCGCTGACACATAAGGAAAAGCCCCCTCTTTGGTGCTGATATACTTAATCCCAACCGTATTATCTGTCCGTGCCCCAGGGATGCTGCCTAAATTGTTTAAAGCCGAAGCCGGCGCGTCAATTAAAAGCAAACCAGTTATAAATGCCATGATCTTTCTCCTTATCTTTGTTAATTAGTGCGTAACTTTGGGATTTTGTGGGATCCGACATGAAATGGGAAGCGTGATGTGTCAGGTTTCTTTGGCCACACATCACGTTTCACCCATCACCCTCAAAGAGCCATTACTGCTTTACGATTCAGCAGGTTCATCTCGTTCTTCTGGTACAGCATCTTGATTGGCTTTGAGCCAGCCATTGGCATAAAGCTGCTCCACCATACGAATAAAAACCAGATCACGGGCCAATCCCCAATTAATATTGGCGATATTCTCGCCATCCTCAAAAACACCAAGATAACTATCTAGTGTCAAAAATGGGGCGTTGCCTCGTCTGACATGAGCTGTATTGACCTTGATCAACTCGTTGCGTAAAAAACCGTAACGATTGATCTGGAAGAAATTGCGGAAAAAGCGTCTATCATTCTCGTTTTTAACGTATTCGGCCAGGGCGTCTCCTAAAGCACGAATGTGAGTGATACGTTCATGATCCATGTGAAGAATCCTCCTTAAGAACGGTTCGATTAATTTCCAGGAAATCAAATGCAGGTCTTGATGGGTGGCATATTGCTGCCGGGGATCAGTGCCATCGCTTTGGGCATAGCGGCGCACATGGCGTAAAAAATAGGTACGAATAAAACGAGCTGCTCGTTGATAAACATTTTCAGCCAGGTGCATAAAATCTTCATACAGATAGTTCTTATCTGGTTGAAACTCAGTGGGGGGGGATGTTTCACCCCGTTTGAGTTTGGGCAATACCCAGGCCGAGCGGACAAGCTGCTCCCAGGCAGAGCGGTAATCAGCACTGAGCATAAGCTGTAAATAGCTGATAAAGTGGGCCGGTAAGTGGTAAATATCCAAATCTGCGCCCTGGCCGCTGTTGGTCAAATGATAAGCGGTAATAGAAAAAGGCTCGGCCCGTTGGCGGCTTTTGATCTGCTGTTGTTCAGCTTGTAACAATGTTTCAATGAGCAGGGTGCGAAACTTTAAGTGAGGTTCTGGCATTTTGCTGCTGCCCGCCTGCTGTGCCAGTTGAATAGCCGTCATGTTTTGTTGTAGAAATTGGGCCGCAAAAAAACGGACGATCTCGGGGTTATCAGAATGGACGGAAAGGGTACGGCCAGCACATTTGGCACTTCCTAAAGGGTAGGCTTGAATCGCCAACAAGCTCAATCCAGAGACGGCTAATCCTGCGTCCCCATATGGGTGGAAGTTAATGACTCCCTCACCCGTCTGCAAAGGAATGTGCTGGCGAAAGACGCGGCCTGGGGACAGCTCCCCTTTGACATCAAACGGTATGGCTGTGGCCGGAATACCCAGGAAGACATCTTTTTCTTCTGATACGGGTGCATCAGGGTGAAAAGAGCGCAGTACCCTTTGGCCATAGATTTCCCGATTTTCGGGGGTTTTGTCATAAGCAGGTTGGGTGAAGCCAGAGTTAGGAAAGGCCACGGTCAAAAAGCTTTTGAGCGGGTTTTTGACGTAATTTACGGCCATAAAATTGGCAATGGCTTCTAAATCAGCCAGGGTCAATTCTTCCGGCCTGTCTTTATCGGCAAAAGCAATGATGGTTGCTAACCCAACATCAAAAAGAGGATGTCCTGTGTAAGCCAGCATGGTTGCTCCTTAACTTTTTCTTTCCCTGGTCTGCCGTGCTGACTCACGGGCAGCCTGCAAATTGAGGATTTCGGCCACTTCAAAACGGGGGGGCAGGCTCTCCGGCACGGCGCGCAGGCGGATGCAGGCGGGGAAATACCCCATGCGGCCGTGACATTCAGCAATGAGCAGCACGGCACTAAAGTTGAGGGAGGGGGGGTTGATGAGCAGGGTTTCATTTTGCCATTGGGCCGGGGTGAGCATGGCCGCGTCTACCAATTTGGTGATTTGCGGCCGCAGCGGTTCCTGGGCCTGCACCTGGCTGGCAATTTCAATCGTCCGGCTAATCGCCTGGCCGGTCAGCGCTTCCACCTGGGCCAGTTGGTCAGGGTTGAGAGGGTGGGCAAAGTTGAGTAGGATCATGGGGTGACCTCTTTGCCTAGTGCTTTAGTAACAACTTGTCGAAGCTGGGCGGCATCTTTTTCAGAGATTTTATTGCTTGAGCCATAGCTGGGCATTTCGATAAGGTGAATGCCACGTGCTTGAGCCAGTTCACGAAGATTAGAGCGTTCTGTCCATTCTCGATCTATGACAAAAAACTTTTGTGTGTAAGTGCCAAGATAATCTCTACCACCAGCAGTATTTAACTGGTCAATTCCTTCTTTTGTCAGAGCCTTTTTACCCGTTTTGGCCTCAATAATGCCTACCTGGTTTTCGCAACGTACCACAAAATCAACCTCTAACGCATTCAATAACGAAGTTCCTTTTAGAATCTCATCTACTGATGGTTCTAATACCTTGTAAATAGCTTCCTCAAATGATCTTCCAGGGTCAACTTTAGCAAATCCGGTTTGGTTGTAGGAATCCAAATAAGCATTGAGATAATCACTTATAGTGATCAGCCCGGTAAGCACAATGTTTTGTTCAAAAACTGGTCCGCTTGGGCTGGTTTTGTAAGAAAACAAGCGGGATTTTTTCCCTTCGGTTTGCAGGTAGCAGACATTAGCTTGCTCACGTGTAGCCACCAAAAATGCAGCCAGACTCATAGGTTTTGTCCCACCGGTAATGTTGAATATCACTTTATCCGTGTCCACCACCCGCTCACACAATTTGCCCGCAATTTTTTCTTGAACAGTAACAATATCATAAGCGTCAACTTCTAATTCCGATACCTCTGTTTCATTTTTTATAAGGCGTGCAAAGCGTTTGGCTGCCCTTTGGGTGAAGTTGCTATAGACCAACAACACCCAATGTGGCTGGTAATGCTTGACCGGCAGTAGATTGGGAATCGGCTGTTCACCAACAAGGGAAACCATAATTGTTTGATTCATTGTTCTGATAATCTCCAAAAAACCATAACCAACGGCCGTTACCAAAAGCTGTAACGCGATTTTCTAAGTCGCCACCCGAATTGGAAAATTGGGCTACTTTTGAAAAAGTCCATAACCAACGGCCGTTACCAGCCCTTCTCCATCTATTTGCCATTGTTAGTCACAAAACGAACCAATTCTTGATACCACGCCTTCTCTTTGGATGTTTTCGTTCGGTTGGCCGCTTCCACTTTATCCAGAATCGCCTGGGCCATTTGCCGCTTTTGCTGGTCATTGGCGTCAGCCTGACGCCACCGTTCTACGAAGCGGTTTAACTCAGTAGCGACCCGGCTCTCAGGAAGATTAGCCAGATCTTCCAGGAATTGAGAAACGGCTTGTGCTTCAGGGGATTCGACGGCTTTTTCATCCATTTGCATACGGCCGTAACCGCTGCTCGTCTTCCCACCAACCCCACGCTCCGCCAAGGCCAGCCTGAGAATAGCCATGGCCGATTCAGCCCATTCCGGGGCGGATGGGGCGTAGGTGGCAATGAGGAAACGGCCGTTTACCGACGGAAACGGTATCGGCGTAGGGCTGTCCCAATCAGCCGGGGGTGAACTTTCCTTTTGGTAATAATCGGGATGATGAACCGTCATTACATCATTGCCAATCTTAAAGCTGCCGGGAATTGGGAGCGCATCGTGAAAGACGGCGATCCCGACTCGCGCTTTTTCTTCTGGCTTTTCCCCCTTGCCTAGCTGTTGCCCGCCAAACAAGGTATGAAAAGCACGTTGGTCCTTCGCCCAGTCACCGTCCAAGTTGGCAGTTGCATAAGCGCGAGCCGCGCCTTTGAGCGAACTGCCGGGAATATAGGGTACGCCATAGGTGCGGTGCAGGGTCAGCCCCGTTTCAATCACCGTCTCGCCCCCCAATCCGGCGGCCAACCGGCCGATAACCTGCGCCTCTCGCAAAACCGCCCCCGCTTTTTCCAATGCCTCTTGCCACCGGGTAAAAAAATCTTTGTAAACGGCCGGCTCTTCAATTTTGCCTGTTCGTTGAATGTGGCTGACGAATGGGTCTTCCTTCTTTGTCTCATTTTTTTGTTTCTCTTTCTTTTTCTGTTCCGCCAAGTATTTGTCAAACCACAATCCGGCGTTGGGGGCAAACTGCGGCCAAAACGGAACCGACTCTAGAGCATCACGACGGGCGGGAACGGTCATTCTTCACCTCCTTCGGGGATGTCCTGTGTGGCCGAAACGCCTAGCTCTGATTCGGCAAATCGTTTGTACCAGATCAGAGCAGAGGTGACGCGCCGGGTGAGCAAAATGTACCCATCCAGATGTTCGCTCCGGCTCTTCTCGGTCAATTTTTCGCCGTTTGTTGCGCCCGGCCATTGGACAGTTTCGGCCAGATGGTTGAGCAGATCGTTATAAGCGACCTTGTTCTTCGCTTGCACAAAGGCTAACGCTTGCGCTAATCCGGCCGTGTGGATGAGCAAGGGAAGTTTATGAGACATACTGCCATATTTTTGGCGGTATTCTTCGTCGTGGCTCTTAATTGTTTGCACCTGCTTGAATGCTGAAGTGGCGAATTTTTGTTGATTTGTTTGCATCTCGCCCTCCTTTATGCCGGAATGAGGCGGCAGAAGCCGCGCCCGATGGTGGCATGCCCGCCTAGCTGAATCAGGCCGCCGGTCAGTTTAACCAATTCGGCTAAAGCGTTATCGGGATTGTCCGCTTTACCGATGGCTTGAGCGATGACCAACCCTTCTAAGATGGATTCGGCCGGCAACGCTTCTTCGTACCACAGATTTTGGGAAGTTTTGTTTTCGTCCAACACGTTACGGGCGATAACTTCGGTGCCGGTTTCCAGCAAAAAGTCAAAGCGGTCGTCGTGGAGAACGCACAACTTTTCGCTTAAAGTTTTGCGCCACCCTTCCCCTTTATTGTCCGCAGGAAAGAGACGCGCTCCTAACCACTCCGCCCAATCAGTGACGAGTTGTTGGTCAGTAACGGCCGTGAAATCCAAATCTTCCAAAATCACCTGTGGCTGACTGCCGATGTTCAGTGGCAAACCGCTGTTATGGGCAGTAAATGCGTCACCCTTGTCCGGCTGAGGCACGGTAGGCGCATCTTCTACGCCAATATGAGCCAACGAACGGCTGAACCGTTGCAAAATAAAGGGAGATGTTGCCCACGCGAACGTACCAGCCAATGAGCGAACCGGCAAAAGAAGCAATCGCTGATCGGTAAATTGCAAAACCCCCGCATGACTGTTGCTGTCGCTGATGTTTTTAGTTTCCGGGCCGAACAGCGTTTTGCACAACGCCGTATCTTTGCACTCGTCGCGCAAAACCCCTTTGAGCGAGGAGCCGGGCAGGTAAGGGATATTGGTGGCGATTTCACGGGCAATCGGTAAATCAATCACGCCGCTTCCCTGCCCCGTGCCGGGGTAGAGGGGGGTGAGGGCATGGGTAAATAACAGCTTTGCTTTCATCTGGTTAACTCCTCATTTAGGCAACTGGTCCAAAAAGGCTTGTAATAAGTCTGTGTTACCGTTATAAGTTGGGTGCATTTTTTGAATCTGACCTGCTTCGCTAGGGGTTATTTGTTCTGCTCCAGGCACAGGGTTCTTTGGCGAATTTTTCAGTTCCAGCCCGCCGGGGGGAACAATGTCGCCTGTTAGAATAAGGGCGATACCCCGATAACGGCCGTCGGCGCACTTTAACGGTCGTAAAATCAAACGGGAGGCGCGACGCTCATAATTCTTGCCTTTTAGTTCGGTTTTTAGTGGGTCAGCATCACGATTCAAAGATTTCCGGTCATCATCATCCTTAAATTCAAAGACGATGGGCAAACCAAACGCGGCTCGCGGAAATTTGTGGATCGGAGGATTGTGAACCGGTTGATCGTGATGTTTACCTTTGTGCGACTGACCGGTTAACTCTCTAATTGCGTCCGGTTCCGGCCAATGGCTGCGGCCAAACGGCAGTTGCCGACCACTGATCGTCTTCGGCTTGCGACTTTGCCGAAAATCTCGCAAAGAATCAATCAATTCCTTCCACGACAGTTGTGCATCATTTCGATCGGGCGTCAAGTGAAGGTGTTGGGGATTGCCGCTCAAAGAAGCAACTCCATCAGGTACACTGCCAGCCAGAACCATTTCCTTTATATCTGTCAACAGCGCTTTGTAGCCTGTTTTACTGGCATAATTCCAAACCCAATTGTTGTTTTTGAACTTCTTCTCGTCAATTTGCAAATGGACATCGGTGCAATGTAATGCGCCAAAGCCGCGACGAGTTCGCGCGCCAATTCCGCCGAATGTTTCCCAGGCCCATAAAGCAGCCTTCAGATCGGGTCTGTATTCTTTGGGGCACACAATCTGCAACGTGAAGGAAACGCCTTCATAAACTTTGCCCTTACTATCTCTGAGCGGAAAGGCAACATAGCCTAACGGCGAGTTAGGATCGCCGACATTTCCATTTGGCACCACGTAAGGTTTGCCCGCTGTTGCCTCAATGACAGTAATGGCAATTTTAGAAACACCATCAGTTGATCCCCAAATCTGATCTTCCCGCGCTTTCATGTCCGCCAGGCCATCTTTGCCAAACTGCCCACCTCGTGTTGCCCGCCACCAAAAACGGAGATGTCCGCGAACGGCCGTTCCCCGTATTGGGTTATCTATATCCACCTCATTGGTCCTAACGCCGCCGCCAAACAAGGGGGTGATCAGCTCATAGTTGCGCGTCATAGTGATGCGCCCCGTTTCTTTCCGCTTTATTTGCGGCGGTTTATCCAGCAATGGTTTAACCATGAGAAACCTCCACCTTCTGCGCTGCGCCGTCCCAAACGCCAACGGCCGTTAGCCCAAACCCACTCAACCTATCTTCCTCTGTATCGCTTACATTTTGCAACCAGGTGCGCTCAACCCAGTTTTTAATCGCCGTTTTGTCATCCCCCAAGTGTAAAAAGTAAACCGACCCGGCGGGAACCAGCCGACGTGTTGGTTTGGGGCCGCGGCGCTCAAAATCCCAGCCGGAAACGGTTTGCGGTTTGCCCACAACGGCCGCTTCCACCTGCGGCGTGACGCCGTCTCTCGTTTGCAATAGCCAATTGGGCAGCCAACCGGCCGTAAAGCAGGCGGGGGTGAGCAAATAGAGGCGACAGTAACCGGTTGCGGCAACCGCATCTGCCAATCCATCGGGAATCGGCGGGAACGATTCGCTACGTTGATACCAGTGGGAAGCGCGGCGCTCGCCGCCCCATGCGGCCGCCACCGATTCAATGGATAAGGATGTAGGGTTATCAACGGCCGTTGCCAGCGCCAGCCGTTTAACCGATGTCAGGCGAGGATGATCCGCTTGAGCATCGGCTGACCTCGACCAAAATTCCAGGCCACTGGTGGCAAACAACGCCCCTTCTTCGCCGGCTAGGGTGTCCGCATTGATAGCCACGTGCAATCGCCATTCTTGAACAGGGCCGTTGTGGCCTAGTTGACACGGTTCCACTTCCTGTTTTACGCCAGGTGGATTCACCAACCATTCAGCAAATGCATGCCAATACCAGTAACGGGGCGCGTTTTTAGATGGCTTTTGCGGATCGGTTTCTATCATGCCAACGGGGTGCTTTAGGGGTGCGGGTAAGTCTGACAGTGCGCTGGCGCTATCTAACGGCCGTAACCGATGACACATGACCGGCGACGCCTCATCCTTACGCAATAAAAGCGCATCAGACGGGGCGGGAACCAGCCATATTGGTTTGTTGTCATCGCCTAACTCCACAAGCAGGGCCCCACGAATACCGATTTGTTTGACGGCTGAAATCTGGTTGGGGTCAAACAAACCGTCGCCGTTGCTGCCAGCCAGTGAGCGAAAACCACCAACTACTGTAGACGGGTAGGGGAATTTAAGGGTTTGCGCTCGTGCGCCGGGGTTGGGGCCAAACGGCCGGCCGTCACGCACAATCAGCGGGTCATGGGGTTCAATTATCCAAATCGTCATATGGCTGCCTCCTGTGGTTCTGGTCGCCCGAGAGTCTCCCTTGACTGTTCGGCTGCCTGGGCAATGGTGTTAGCGATGATGAGTTCGTTTACCAATTGGGTCATGGGATACTGTTTACTGAGCTGATGGACCATGCGGATAACCAACGCTTGCGCTTCTGAACTTGCTTCTTTGCGTTTGACAATCCGTTCCGCTTCTGCTTTGAGGACATTGTGAAGAGTTTCATCATTGGTAACGGCCGTTTCCCCACCCAAACGCATCGCCATCTCCCGCAGTTGATAAGCCAACCCATGCGGCAGTTGCTGTCGCTGATAATAATCGGCGATGTCCAATAAACGCCAATTCAAATCAACCCATTTTCCCTTCACCATGCGGTCGGCCCCACTCCGCTTCGATTCGATGATCGCCAGCGCGTTTTTGCCAGGCACAGATTTGGCCTCTTTTTCCGCCTTACGCGCTAATTCTAAGGCATCTTCCAGCGGCTCTAAATGATGACAAATAGCGATTCCGGCTGAAAAGGTAGCTTTATTATATCCTTTTGTCTGCATCATCTGGCGAAAAGCGTTGGTTAACTCATCAGCGCAAGCCAGCATCGTATGCAATGGGAGTATCGCCAATACATCATCGCCGCCGGTGTAAACGGCCGCCCCCTGATGTCTGGCAACAATTTCCCCCGCCTGGCCCGCAAACCCGGCCAGTGTTTGTGAAAATTGACGGTGCGCTTCGGCCGTTGCCAAACCGTTAATCGTCGCTCCCATGCTATCCCCATCCCCCATCAGCAAAGCATAGTATGGACAGACCGTGTCAATTCCAGCCTTTTTATAAAATTCTCTCAAGGCTTGATGAACATTAATCGGCGTCTCGTTGCCAAAGTATTCAATCAATCGGGATTCAAAAAGTAGAGCGCCATCTGCGCGACCGAACACGGGGTGCGGTTCCTCAGTCACTTGTTCAGACAGAACCAAATCCCCCGCCACCTCTGTCAAAGCATCAATGTATGCCCGCCACGCTTGCTTTATCTCGTCGCTGCCTTCTAGCAACCTGGAGCGTATGGGCATAACCGCCATGTGTGAGGTGCTAGGAAACGATTGTTGCCTGCTGGATTTGCCCAATCGCTTTAACAAATCCACGCCGGAAAGTCGTTCAGCATTGCGGGCATGGTAATTTCGGTAAAGCAGTTTAATCTTTTCATTCCGTTTTTCCGGCGATTCGTTGAGGGGCCGGTAAGCTGATTCGGGAATCACCGATTCTCGATTGCCATCCAGCGATGATTTGGGCTGATGATTGCCCCATGTTGGTTGCTCAAAATTGCGGCAATTTTTGCGGGCGGCAAGCAGGCTTTCCGCTTTGGCGCGAGCCTCTTTATACTCATTGGGCGAAGAGAAAGGAACGGCAACCCAATAAAATTCGGGCAAGTCGGCAATTTGTTTTTCGGCAATTTCTCGCGTTTGCAATGCCCCTTTGACTTCGCTCAAAGCTATCTCCATTAAGCGATTCAGCCGCTGCCGCATGGCTGTTTCGGCTGTTTTGGCTACTGTTTCTGGCTCGGTGACAATTGCCACAATTTTGTTGGCGACAGCCAATTCTGTTTCTGGCTTTAATTGGTCTAAGGTAGCGGCAGGGAAAATGAGGCTGTTTTCGCCAGCCTGCTCCGCTACACCGTGTGCGGCCGCTTTGCTTAATTCGCTCATCAGCCATGAACCAAACCATAAGTCACGGGTGCGGCGAGCGGCGGCGATAAAGGCTTGCATCGGGCCTATGTGAATGTGCAACAGGTATTGCGTCATAACATTTCCTTATCGTTCTCAGGCAACTTGTCAAATTGATTGTGACCAGTCACATATTCAGGTGCTACCGCATCATCTTTAGATTGTTCATATGTACCTCACAATGATCATCTCCAGCGTACTCTATTTCTTGCGGCCGCGCCTCAGAACCCCCTCCCAAAAAAGTTAGTAACTTCTTCCCAAATTTCACCCCTCATCCACATGCGGCTGTAACACCGCCACCAACACTCCCACTACCCAACCCCTGCCACTCCTCAAACTTGCTGACCAATTACATCGCGCAACGCAATGCCAAGCGCGCTGTCCCCCTTTTGTGCTTTAGCCAATCGCAATGCAATAGTTGCTTCATGTAAGGTACGACCATAACCAATACTACTGCAAAGCCCGGTCTGATTTTTGTAAAGCTCTTGGAGTTGTTGAAGTAATAATGCATTGTAGCGGGCCTTAAACAAAATATTGTCCCCCTCTGCAAACAAAACGGCTTTATCACTTTTAGTGGATTTGTAGATAACTTTTTTGAGAGCCTTGATTGCATTATGGACAGCTTTACTTCTTAGCAATACCTCTTGTTCTCCATATTCAGCTCTTGTGAATGCAGCCTCAAGATAATCGCCTGTCGCATCTCCATCGAAACCAAAATAATAGATTTCTTCTTGATCACCGTTTGGCGATAGAACTTCAATTTCAACAAGGTTACCTTTACTATCTAAAAATGCCGATAGAGTTTTGATAGCGAAGCGAGTAAAAGTTAATGCCAATTGCGATGCGAGAAGCGACTGAATCTCAGCCAGAGTTTTATCATCGCCAGGAGAAGGATGAATGATACTGTTGCGCATTTCTGCAATTAACAAAGTTAAATGTTCCAGAACTTTAGCATTGACAAAGTATTTCGGAGTTTCTAAAAAAAGCGTTCTAAGATCGGCTAATTTGTCGCCAAGCGTTTTATCGCCAACATCATTCCGTGCAAGAGTAAGCAAAAGGGCATTTGCCGTTTCTTCAATGGCTGCAGAAAATGAGAAAACGGCATGACGATAACTGTAAGAATCTTGGCTTACTTCACCTAATAACCGTGAATTTGTGCCAGACAGCAAAGACGAACGTAAATGAGCGTGGTCAAGTTGTAATGGGACTAACTGCGACAATTTATCAGACAATCCGTCAATAATCTGGCGATGCCGTATAACTTCTGTGTAATGTCGGCGCCCAAAATCGTCGAATTCTCGAATAGGGGGAAACTTGCGATATGTTATAGATTCTTGTTCAAGTTCTTGCTCAAGTTGTTTATAAAAAAGCTTTGTCTGTTTTTCTCTTATTTCACGAATATCCGAAAACTTAATTTCAAGCGAATAGATGTGTTCAATGTCCAGAACATAAGCAAAGACAGCCAGGATTGTTTTTAATGCGGAGATACCGCCTGTAAGATCAACGTAGTAGCTGGCATTATCAAGCGGATTAACAATGGTACGCAGTTGCTCAACCAGATCACGAAATCGCTCAACACTTGAGTCTTCTATTTTAGTAACATGGTGAATGATACTTGTAATGGGTATATCATAATGTGACAAAGCGCTTTGCCAATTATCTGTATGGTTAATGAGGCTGTGTAAGGACTCTTCGGTATGAAAGATGTGAATCTGCCGGAATGACAGGTCTTTTTCTTTCTCATTTTGCCTTAATTGCAGTGTTGATCTGATAATGACATTGGTCATTCCAAAAACATTCGTATTACCCGCGAGTAACAACTTAAATGATTTGAGGGAAATTGTCATATCCCTACCTCCTAAAATAAATCAGTATTTATGAATTTTAGCGTTTTTCCACTACGGCCAGATAGGGTGCAAGCTCTGCAATGAGTACTGCCCGTGTTCCTGCTATACCTGCACCAGGGACCCCCCACCATTCCTCAAATTTACGGTATACCTCTGTTAATTGATTGGCTATTGTTTGCTCTCGCTTTCCCAATTTTTGGGCCAAACCGCTGTTGTCTAGCCCGGTACGCACTAATAGAGTAACTAGTTCTTGTTCCTTCTTAGACAAACGGTATCGCAAAAAATCTTGCCGCCGCCGTGTTCTTTCGCTTTGGGTAAAGGAATATTGGTGTTGAATAGCTTCCCAGGGATTATCTACTACTAACAAAGCAGCGGCTGTAGCTGCATCTGCCCAACGCAAAACTGGTACTTCAACCATTTCCATTAATTCATTTGATGTAGCATGAAGCCGCTTATCAATAACTCCCAGTTCGTCTGTGGCCATCATGTGCCAGATGCGGTCTTGCTCCGTAAACAGGAGCTGCGCCGCCACCATAGCATAAACGGCCATCGTTTTGCGGCCGCTAGTGATACTCAAATGAATAGGGTTATTCAACTGCCGGGCCTGCCGGATGACACGATACAACGTTTGTAACAAAGCCCCTGTATCATCGGCCGTGCGGATGTCTGCAACTGGCCCATGAGGACCACTAATCACTACAGTACGATAGCGAATATCTGGGTAAACACCGGCCCCAAATTCATCTATTACCGTTTGCAGGGCTGGTTGAATGATGTCCCCAGTTGTATGTACTACAATTAGTTCGCCAATGGGATAGCCTTGCTGTAGCAGCCAATCTAAAACACGGGTAATCCCTTGTGGTTCGCTGCTGAGTGTAGCAATAAGGGTCTGGTGATGAAAGGGCATAGGTTGTTTCTATTTTAAAGCAAACCTCAGGGCACTGGATGAAGTTATAACAATTATAACGAAATGGGAAAAAACTACTACGATTTCTAGTAATTAGCTGTGATGTTTTTTAGTTCGCTTATGTGCTACTTTTGTTTAATCCTACTTAAGTCTGGCGTTTTTTAATTTAATCACTGGTAATTACTGTCAGCAATTCTCAATTTGGAATCAATATCGGTATAGAGAGGCGTGAGTATGCCACGTGCGAACGGTTCATCACCAGCGGCATCGGGGGATGCCTTACTCCTTCATACCACTGTTAAAACATTTTCCATATCAGTCTGAGAATTTACCCTCAGGCGATCAAACCAAATTGTGAATTGCTGAATTAGTGTATTGGTGTATTGGTTATTAGCACTGGTGAAATCAATTTTCGCCAGAGTCCAGACAGTATCTTTTTGTATTTTGGGGGTTAAGTTCTTTTGTGTGAGGTTTATATGCCCATCATCTCCCATCTCATTGCCGACCAATTCGGCAGCCACGTCGGCAAATACAGCGGCCGCATCAAAATTACCAAAGCCAAAGAAACTCTGGCCCAGGCCCCCCTGCTTCATCTCGAATCTATCACCATCGCTAACAGCGGTGTCTCCATCTCTGCCGACGCCATCCGTGCCTGCACTGAACATGGCATTCCCATCCATTTCCTCAGCGGCCGCGGCAGCCCCTATGCCAGCCTCTACAGTTCCGGACTGGTTGGCACCGTTCTCACCCGCCGGGCCCAGCTCAATGCCTACAACACCGCCCTGGGCTGGCAGGTCGCTCTGGCTTTCACCTCTGGCAAAATAGATAACCAGGCTGCCCTGCTCAAATATGCGGCCAAATACCGCAAAGAGACCAATCCCGATTTGCACCAGGAGTTACGCCTGCTGGCGGTTGAAATTATTGACCATCAGGAAGAAATCCGTGCCCTGGACACCATCGCCCGGCATGAAGGGTATTATATCGAAGAAGTACGAGAACAGATCTTCTCCATAGAGGGGCGGGCAGCCCAGAAATATTGGCGCGGCATTGAGCTGCTCCTGCCCGAACGGTTAGCCTGGCCTGGCCGCCGCGGCCGCGGGGCCACTGATCCTTTTAACTCTGCCCTCAACTACGGCTACGGCATCCTCTACGGCGAAATCCACCGGGCCATCGTTTTGGCCGGCCTCGACCCCTACGCCGGTTTCATCCATACTGACCGCCCCGGCAAACCCAGCCTCGTCCTGGACCTCATCGAAGAGTTCCGTGCCCCCATTGTAGACCGCACCATGCTCGGCCTGGTCAACAAAGGAGTCAAACTTGAGCAAGATGAAAAAGGGCTGCTCACGGAAACTACGCGCAAACAGTTGGCCCAAAAAGTGCTGGACCGGCTGGAATCAGCCGAACTGTACGAACAAAAGCGGCATACCCTGCGCCACATCATTCAGACCCAGGCCCGCCGCCTGGCTACCTACTTGCGTGGTGAACGCCCCAGCTATGAACCATTTGCTGCCAGTTGGTAACAGCCAGTAAGCAGTTATCAGTACGCGGCACTCTCCATTGTCCACCCTCCACTCTTGCCATGAACTGCCTGCTCATCTACGATATTCCCAATGACCGTGCCCGCAGCAAAATTGCCGACGCCTGCCTGGATTATGGCCTGGATCGGCTGCAATACAGCGCGTTCAGCGGCAACATATCCCGCAACTTACAAGAAGAGCTGTTCCTTAAAATCCGGCGCATCCTGGGCAAAAAACCGGGCAACATCCAGCTTATCCCCATCTGCGCCACCGATTGGAACAACCGGCTGGGTCATGTGAAACAGGAGTAGTCTGCGAGTTTACCAGTGAGTGGTAAGCCATAAGCAGTGAGCAGTCTCTACTTCTAAATATTACCCCTCATCCCTCACCCCTACGGAGTCCCCCATGCTCGACCACGACCCTTTCACCTTCCGTGTCATAGATCTCAAGCAATACGTTTACTGCCCCCGCATCTTTTATTACCAGACGGTGCTGCCCGAAGTGCGGCCGCTCACCTACAAAATGGAAGAGGGAACTATTGCCCACCAGAAGGCCGAAGGGAACGAAAAGCGGCGCAGTTTACGCACCTACGGCCTGGAGCAGGGGGAACGGCTGTTCAACCTCTCTCTCTATGCTCCCCAATGGCGTCTCTCCGGGCAAATAGATTTGCTTATCGAGACGGCTGATGAATTGATTCCTGTAGATTACAAAGCCAGTAAGAAGGAGAGTCCCCACCATCGGTTACAATTAATGGCCTATGCCCGCCTCCTTGAAGCCGCCTGGCCGGGCGCGGCCGCTAAGAAAATCGAACGCGGCTTTCTTTATCTCATCCCCACCCGCACAGCTATCCCCATCCCCTTCACCCCGGCTTTACGTCGCCAGCTTAACCAGGCCCTGGAAAAGATGTACCAGATCGCCTATAATCAACACCATCCTGACCCAACCCCGGTACGCGGCCGCTGCGTAGATTGTGAATTTCGCCGCTTTTGCAACGATGTGGATTAGCCAACCTGTTCCAGCCCCCTATTCTCAGCCCTTTTCTCGCAAATCGGCGGCGACAGTGGCCGCTGTACCCCCATTTCCTCACCCCTACCATCATCCCCAGAGAGCCAGCCGGCGCAAATCAGCGGAAGGCGGCCGCAAATTTTGTTTTACGAACATCCCCCCCTTTACGGTAAAAAAGATGGAAAAAAAGGGAAAATGCGGCCGCGACAAAGCCCTTATTTGCGCCGTTGTTAAGATTTGTTACCATTTTACCCACATTGGGGGCGAAAATCGTGGGCGGTTGCTCCCACCACGACCCACCAGAGGGTACTGAAACGTGGGGGACATGTTGTTGTACACGCAGCTTGACGGTGTTGCTCCCACCACGACCCACCAGAGGGTACTGAAACAACAGACCTTGACGCAAACCGGTGGTACGGACGTCGTTGCTCCCACCACGACCCACCAGAGGGTACTGAAACATAACCCCAACAATCTCGTCCCATCTGCAAGAGGGTTGCTCCCACCACGACCCACCAGAGGGTACTGAAACACGTTGGGCATCATCAAATTGTAGGATTACGGCGGGTTGCTCCCACCACGACCCACCAGAGGGTACTGAAACCCCAGGGCGTCGTAACGCTCCTGGAGCTCGTCCATAGTTGCTCCCACCACGACCCACCAGAGGGTACTGAAACATTTTAGTTATAGGGAGTGTAACATGCGAATAACTGAGTTGCTCCCACCACGACCCACCAGAGGGTACTGAAACATTCAGATACGCCTCGTCCACATGCTCCAGTTTCGCGTTGCTCCCACCACGACCCACCAGAGGGTACTGAAACCAGCACTTTGGGGGGCGGGTTGGCCGCTGGAGGGGGTTGCTCCCACCACGACCCACCAGAGGGTACTGAAACGGGGTGGCTACGATCATGTCAATGCCAGGCAGCCACGTTGCTCCCACCACGACCCACCAGAGGGTACTGAAACACTTTATCCCACTTGTATTGGTCATATTCATATTTGTTGCTCCCACCACGACCCACCAGAGGGTACTGAAACTTGTGGAACTTTGGATCGTGGTAACTGATGATCAATGTTGCTCCCACCACGACCCACCAGAGGGTACTGAAACCTTAAAATTGCGGATGAGTTTGCCCAAACCCCAGAGTTGCTCCCACCACGACCCACCAGAGGGTACTGAAACCTCATGCTGACGGCCTGGTTACTGGTTCGTTGTATTGGTTGCTCCCACCACGACCCACCAGAGGGTACTGAAACAGATAGATTTGTTTTACTTTCATCTCCTGGATAGCGAGTTGCTCCCACCACGACCCACCAGAGGGTACTGAAACCCATTTACCAGAGGTTGGTATAGTCAATCTCTGGTAGTTGCTCCCACCACGACCCACCAGAGGGTACTGAAACATGTGGCTGTAGAGTTTGATCTGGAAGCAAAAGCGTGTTGCTCCCACCACGACCCACCAGAGGGTACTGAAACATTGTAATTTAGACGGGGAATTAGATTTTATTGCCAGTTGCTCCCACCACGACCCACCAGAGGGTACTGAAACTTGCAGATGATCATGCTGGAAATGTCCCGGGTGCGGGTTGCTCCCACCACGACCCACCAGAGGGTACTGAAACACAGTTTAGTTGTGAGTGCCCGGACTACCAGAGCGGTTGCTCCCACCACGACCCACCAGAGGGTACTGAAACATAGTGCGGCGCGGTCTGATGGCAGTCGGTCGTCTGGGTTGCTCCCACCACGACCCACCAGAGGGTACTGAAACGGTTGAACCTCATGCGGGCTTCAAGGTGTTCGTATGGTTGCTCCCACCACGACCCACCAGAGGGTACTGAAACATAGTGCGGCGCGGTCTGATGGCAGTCGGTCGTCTGGGTTGCTCCCACCACGACCCACCAGAGGGTACTGAAACCTTTGCTCAGCTCCACCAAAGCCTGACGCAGTTGTGTGTTGCTCCCACCACGACCCACCAGAGGGTACTGAAACATTTAACATCGTGCAGCGAGACGGCTATCAGCTATGGTTGCTCCCACCACGACCCACCAGAGGGTACTGAAACGACGGAAAATATTCGTCTATACCAATCCACCCGGCGTTGCTCCCACCACGACCCACCAGAGGGTACTGAAACAGGGTGGTGCAATCACCTGGCTGGCGATTGGAGAAAGTTGCTCCCACCACGACCCACCAGAGGGTACTGAAACCCGCGAGACGCAGCGATAAACAAGCGCGGCCGCGCTGTTGCTCCCACCACGACCCACCAGAGGGTACTGAAACCAGAGGATAGATGGTACATCGTGCCGCTGGCGGTTTGTTGCTCCCACCACGACCCACCAGAGGGTACTGAAACTCAATCGGTGTCGTATTGCGGTGTTCATTTTCGCTGTTGCTCCCACCACGACCCACCAGAGGGTACTGAAACGAGGCTCATTTTATCGTTCCGCTGTTCGCTCTGGGTTGCTCCCACCACGACCCACCAGAGGGTACTGAAACCAATGTCCAGTTATGTCACCGCGGGCAAACGAAAGGGTTGCTCCCACCACGACCCACCAGAGGGTACTGAAACGGTGTACCCCACAGCGGCTCACGACCCGATGAGTTGTTGCTCCCACCACGACCCACCAGAGGGTACTGAAACTTTATTTTTCCTCAATCCGTCTTATTTTTTTGGTAGTTGCTCCCACCACGACCCACCAGAGGGTACTGAAACGTGATAATGTCATATTCGCCTCTAAATGTTCTTGGGGTTGCTCCCACCACGACCCACCAGAGGGTACTGAAACTTGATATAGGGCTGATAACGTTCGCTGAACAAGTCGTTGCTCCCACCACGACCCACCAGAGGGTACTGAAACCTTTGTACCGGCGGCGGTATCAAAACCGCCTGCCGAGTTGCTCCCACCACGACCCACCAGAGGGTACTGAAACCTTAGCAATAGTCTCTGCGTTCGCCAACCCCGAACGGTTGCTCCCACCACGACCCACCAGAGGGTACTGAAACTCATGCTGACGGCATGGATGGAGAGCCGGGAGTACGGTTGCTCCCACCACGACCCACCAGAGGGTACTGAAACATAGTGCGGCGCGGTCGGCGGGCAGCCGACCTTCGGTTGCTCCCACCACGACCCACCAGAGGGTACTGAAACACTGGGGGCTACCAGTGACCGCGTCCCACAGCGGGGTTGCTCCCACCACGACCCACCAGAGGGTACTGAAACGGCACAGTAACGAAAAACTGCGGCGAGCGCGAGACCGTTGCTCCCACCACGACCCACCAGAGGGTACTGAAACATATCCGGCCTGCTGGGCATATACGGACGCGGCCGCGTTGCTCCCACCACGACCCACCAGAGGGTACTGAAACACCTCTCCTAAGTGTGCCGTAAACGAAAACAAGGGTGTTGCTCCCACCACGACCCACCAGAGGGTACTGAAACAAGTTCTAAACTTGTTTTTGCGGGTGTAATGCTCGTGTTGCTCCCACCACGACCCACCAGAGGGTACTGAAACTATGTGACGATAGATGATATGGAATCATTGATCGCGTTGCTCCCACCACGACCCACCAGAGGGTACTGAAACTCGGGAATGTCGCGTAGGGCGCAGTACGCCCACTCCGGTTGCTCCCACCACGACCCACCAGAGGGTACTGAAACCGCCGGTCTCGGTCACTTTGCCGCCCTCGATTAGAGGTTGCTCCCACCACGACCCACCAGAGGGTACTGAAACCGCGACCGCGCCCCACAGTGCGGCGCGGTCTGATGGGTTGCTCCCACCACGACCCACCAGAGGGTACTGAAACGTAAATCATCCCGCCCTCGAAAAGGACAAGACCTATTGTTGCTCCCACCACGACCCACCAGAGGGTACTGAAACCTATTTCCGGGGCTGGTTCAGTTCCGGCTGGGGGAGTTGCTCCCACCACGACCCACCAGAGGGTACTGAAACGATTTTCCCCCCGCCACCTGAGAGCAGGGGGATATAGTTGCTCCCACCACGACCCACCAGAGGGTACTGAAACCCGATTGCCCGGCCAGGCGGCGGTAACGTATGGCGGTTGCTCCCACCACGACCCACCAGAGGGTACTGAAACTGACCTGTTTACCGCTGTGATCATCTCACAGCGGATGTTGCTCCCACCACGACCCACCAGAGGGTACTGAAACAATGACTCCCGTGCGTACTGGATGACGCTGACCGTAGTTGCTCCCACCACGACCCACCAGAGGGTACTGAAACGGCGGTTGCCCGCTGTGGATAACTCGTGCCCAAGCGTTGCTCCCACCACGACCCACCAGAGGGTACTGAAACGTATGTAGTTCTGACTTTGGGCATAACTATCTAAATGTTGCTCCCACCACGACCCACCAGAGGGTACTGAAACTCTGGCAGCCGGTTGCCGGGTATATGCAACCATATGTTGCTCCCACCACGACCCACCAGAGGGTACTGAAACCCGACGCAAGCGAAATCGAAACAAATGAGCTTGCCGTTGCTCCCACCACGACCCACCAGAGGGTACTGAAACGCTGGCCCGGCGGGCGATGGAAACAAAGACGCGGAAACGTTGCTCCCACCACGACCCACCAGAGGGTACTGAAACTGGGGAATCGGTCCATAGGCTGAAATTTGGCGAGAGTTGCTCCCACCACGACCCACCAGAGGGTACTGAAACCGGCTGATATGCGTCTCATTGTCAATAATCAACAGCGTTGCTCCCACCACGACCCACCAGAGGGTACTGAAACAGGCCACATCTAAGAGCCGGTAAAGGTCTAGCCGGTGTTGCTCCCACCACGACCCACCAGAGGGTACTGAAACGGTACGAGCTGACAAGCCATCGTTACAGGTATCATAGGTTGCTCCCACCACGACCCACCAGAGGGTACTGAAACCGCTGGTCCCAGCCCGAATAAAAAGTTCAACCAATGTTGCTCCCACCACGACCCACCAGAGGGTACTGAAACCACTCCGTCGGCTGCTTAGTAGCCATCAATATGGTGTTGCTCCCACCACGACCCACCAGAGGGTACTGAAACGATATTTATCCCAAGATGATTATTCCTAACTTTGGTGTTGCTCCCACCACGACCCACCAGAGGGTACTGAAACCCGAGCTGGAGTAATGGACTGGTAAGGCGAGGGGAGTTGCTCCCACCACGACCCACCAGAGGGTACTGAAACTTGGTGGCGGAACAGTCACACTCGACGCTGCGAATGGTTGCTCCCACCACGACCCACCAGAGGGTACTGAAACGCCACCTGGGAGCAGGGGGATATAGACCGAGGCCGCGTTGCTCCCACCACGACCCACCAGAGGGTACTGAAACTTCACCGCCAACATCCTGGCAGTAAATTTGAGTTATGTTGCTCCCACCACGACCCACCAGAGGGTACTGAAACACTCTACCGGCTCCTCGCCGTCCGACCTCTCGGCCGGAGTTGCTCCCACCACGACCCACCAGAGGGTACTGAAACGTCAAGTTCACAATCGCCCGGCCGGTAGAAGTTAATGTTGCTCCCACCACGACCCACCAGAGGGTACTGAAACCAGAGCGGTAGCGTACAACGTTGACACGATATAAGCGTGTTGCTCCCACCACGACCCACCAGAGGGTACTGAAACCTCTCTTTCGACTTGCGATTGCATCAATTATCCGGGGTTGCTCCCACCACGACCCACCAGAGGGTACTGAAACATAACAATATGGTTTGAGCATCGGCCATGCTCGATTTGTTGCTCCCACCACGACCCACCAGAGGGTACTGAAACCTTCAGCGAATCGTCTGAATACCCGGCATTCCTCAACGTTGCTCCCACCACGACCCACCAGAGGGTACTGAAACCGTTGTTGGGAGCGTTCTCCCAGGAGCTAATAAACGTTGCTCCCACCACGACCCACCAGAGGGTACTGAAACAGAGTGTGTCTTGTCCGCACATAGAGACCGTACCCACCGTTGCTCCCACCACGACCCACCAGAGGGTACTGAAACAGCGGCCTGGCGGACTTCATTTCTAGCAAAGTGGAGTTGCTCCCACCACGACCCACCAGAGGAGGGTTAGAACTGAATTTGGGGGTAATTTTTCACCTGACGTATTGAATAAAACC
>JAHDWJ010000008.1:200980-201911 GCA_023384415.1 Anaerolineae bacterium | reverse complement strand
GGTTACGTCCAGGCGGGTTACGTCCAGGCGGGTTACGTCCAGGCGGGTTACGTCCAGGCGGGTTACGTCCGGGCGGGTTACGTCCGGGCTTCCTGTCAGGTCTGGGTATTGACCACCCCGGCGGCCGCGTACCCCAAGCCAGCAATTCTCAATTTGAACCCTGTGGTAGGGGTGGGACAGGCGGGCAACCATCTGGGTCAAGCGGTTTAACCTTATTCCCGCCTGTCTCACTCCTTTTTGTACCCCCATTGCGGCCAAATAAGGGCGAGACAGGTGGGAACTGAATGTTCCCGTTTGACCAAACTCTGGCCCACCTGTCCCGCCCCTTTTTGTACCCCCATTGCGGCCAAATAAGGGCGAGACAGGTGGGAACTGAATGTTCCCGTTTGACCAAAACTCTGGCCCACCTGTCCCGCCCGCCCCTACATCCATTTCAAGGCAAATTGAGAATTGCTGACCCCAAGCTGATTTACCAGCCAATTAGAGTATAATCAACCAGTAGTGCCAATTTAAGAAAAACCCTGACCCACCTGCCCGTCCAACCACCCATTTCCGGGCAACATGAACACCAATACACCCATACACCCATACACCAATACACCCATTAATGACTCCCCACTTCCCCTCCCCCACCGACCCCAACATCCCCCCTGTCCTGAAACCGTGGCACCTGGGGCATTACTGGCTGCTGCTCAAATGGGTATACTTCCAGCCCAGCAAGCTACGCCATTACCTGCACCAGGCGTTGCCGGATTTGTACCAGGAAAGGGGGGTGGAGAATTTTATACAGGGGGTGCGGCGGCCGGCCATCTTCAACATAGTTCTGATGACCCCGCTGTTGGCCTTTGCGGTGGGGGCTTTGCTTATGCTCATGGTCTCCGCCATACAAGGGACGGAACCGGATTGGATGGGATTGGCGTTTGGCGTGGCG
>JAHDWJ010000008.1:0-200880 GCA_023384415.1 Anaerolineae bacterium | reverse complement strand
GTTGGCGTGGCGGTTGGCGTGGCGGTTGGCGTGGCGGTTGGCGTGGCGGTTGGCGTGGCGGTTGGCGCGGCGGTTGGCGCGGGTGGAATAAGACTACCTTTTTATCTGTTGGAATTATTGGCTTGCTACGCGAATAAAATGACGGGACGATCTCCATTCAGCCAATTACCGCGTCACCCGGCGGTTTGGGATGAACTGGCCGTCTTGCCCCTGCCGGGGCTGGTTTCGCTGCTGGGTCGCTGTTTGCAGCTAGATGCGGCCCAAACCATCCCGTATCTTGGCCGCATCGCCGCCAACCCGTTTCAGCGGTGGGCAGTGCAGAAAGCGTTGTTAACCTGGCTGCACTCCGAGCCGAATCCCCTTTCTTCTGTTTACCAATTGTGCCAGCATTCCGTCATGGACGCTTATTTTTCTCCACCAGTTGGGCCGCGATTTTTTCGTGATTGGCCCACGACCCGTGAACTGCTCCTGGCGGAGATGGGGCAGGTCAATGTAAGAGATCGTCAAGGCGAAAATATGGACCATTGGGTGTGGCGGCTGACGTATCGGCTGCGGCACAAAGCCCCCGGCCCGCTGCCCGGTTTTGCCTCTTTCCTTTACTGGCTGTTCCGGTGGGATGAATGGCTGGGTCAGGCCCCGTTCCCGGATCTGCTGGCGGCATTCCGTGAGCGTGATCTTCAGCAAGCATACCGGGGAGTGGCGGCTTATCCCCACGGCCCGGAGATTGTTCTCACCTTTGACCGGCTGGGGCAGGGGTTGGCCGTCACGACGATTGAGGAGATCGCCGCCCTGGCCTGGGGTGGGGGGCTGCCAGGAGAGGGGGAGTGGCTGCGGCCGCCGGTTATGGCCGTCTTACAAGGGTTGGCCGAGATCCGCCAGGAGCTGGCCGTCACTCTGGCGGCTACCAGCCGGGGACAGCAGGCCAACGGCTTAATCCGGGCTAACGGCGGGCTGCAAGAGCTAGCCGGGTATATCAGCCAGACGGTGCGGCCGCCGGAGCAGCTGCTGCTGGCCCGACTGGTGGACCATTGGCAGGGAATCATCGCCGAGGCTCAGGGGAAGCTGGGGGCAGAAGCTCTCCAGGCGATGTCCCCCCAGATGCGCCGGGAGGCCGGGCTGGGGGAGCGGCACTCGGCCGCCTGGCAGCGGCCGGTCAAACCGTTTGACAACCCGTACATCGCCGGTGACCCCGTTTATCCCCCCCTGTTGGTCGGGCGCAGTGACATCTTCAACCGGATCGGGGAAATTTGGGGGGCCAAGAGCAACCCTGATTCCATCATTTTGTACGGCCACCGGCGCATGGGTAAAAACTCCATTCTCCGCAACCTGGCTCAGGCCGCCCCGGCCCAGACGGTCATTGCCTATGCCGATATGCAGGGAAAAACCAGCTTTGTCGCTTCTACCGCTAGCCTGCTCCTGGAGCTGGCTGATGAAATTGTCCTGGCCTTTAATGCCGCCCATCCCGCCCACCCATTCCCCCAACCGGCTGAGGCAGATTACAGCAGCGCGGAGCGGGCGCAGCGGGCGTTTAATTTGCTGACGGCCCAGGTGCGCCAACGGTTAGCCCCCCAGAGCCTCATCCTGGCGTTGGATGAGTTTGAGGCGGTAGAGAAGGCGGTGGCTGCGGGCAAAATCGGGCCGGAGATTTACCAATTTTTACGCAGCAAATCTATGGAGCCGGGGTTGACCCTGGTCTTTGGTGGCCTGCACACCCTGGATGAGATGAGCCGGGATTATCAGCAGCCGTTTTTTGGCTCTTACACCAATGTCCGGGTCTCTTACCTTTCCCACCAGGAGGCGTGGCGGCTCATCACCAACCCCAATGAAGCGTTTCGCCTCAACTATGACCCCGCGGCCGTAGAGCGGATCATCACCGCAACGGGGGGGCAGCCGTATCTGGTGCAGTTGGTCTGCCGGGAGGCGTTGGACCATCTCAACCACACCCTGTTTGATCAGGCGCAGGAGCGGGAAGTCCGCCTCACCCTGGCCGATGTGGAAGCGGTGTTAGGTGGCAGTTTGTTCCAGCGGGGGATGGTCTATTTTGATGGGGTGTGGAGCCAGGCGGGTGAGGCCAGCCAGAAACATCTGCTGCGGGTGATGGCCGGCCGCCCCGAGCCGTGGTCGTGGGAGGAGCTGCTGGTGGCAACCAGGCTGGATGAAACGACGTTACGCCGGGCTTTACGCTGGGCGGAGCGGCAGGATATTTTAGACAAAGTGGGAGAGCGGCCGCAGTGGCAATTTTATGTGCCCCTGCTGCGGCAGTGGATCAAAACCCGACGGAGATAGGGGACAGGGATTTCAATGTAGGGGCACACCCTTGTGGTTGCCCTCGACTGGGCAGGCACAAGGCCAGCCCCTACATCTGGTGTCAACCCCTTGAATTCCTAAAGAGCCAAAACTCGCGCCGAGGCGCAAAGGCGCAGAGTTAAAGAGAGTTTATGAACGGTACATTTTCAGAGGAACGGTTGGTGCATTTTCGTTGTGGGGGATGCGGCCGCTGGTGGACCATTGGGGATGCACCGCCCAAACGGCGGAACTGGTTTTGCCCCTGGTGCGGCCAGGAGCAAACGATGCTCCCCCCGGAGCCTACCCCTGGTCCAGCCCTTTCAGAAGAGCGGAAAGACCCCAAACAATGAGCAGCACCGGCCAGATGAGTCCCCAGTTGAGGCCCAAGAGGAAAACGACCCCCAGGAACCCCCAGATGGCCGCGCCGATGAGATGACGCCGGACCCGCCGGGTGATGCGGCCGCGGCTTTGCCAGTGATAGTACGCTTTTTCCAGCTTGTTAATAGCCGGCCACCACAAAAACAAGGCCCACCAATGGGTCAGGGCCAACACGCCCATATTACTTAAGAGGAATACCCCCCCCAACAAAATGAGCATAACCGGGAAAGCCCATTGTGACTGCCGGCATGGTTCGGCCAGTTCAACCTGCTGTTTTTCCGCTTCTTTTAAGGCGGTAATCTCATCCATCAGCTTGTCCTCCATACGGTACAAATGCAAATCTGTTCCGCTATACGGAGTTGGGGCAGGGAAGTTTCTATGAGCAAGATAATCTCGCGCCGAGACGCAGGGACGCAGAGGTTTTTTCTCCCCGACTCTGCGCCTTTGCGCGAGACTTGGTTCTGGCTTATCTGGGTTAGGGTTTTGGTGGTGGCTGTTTCGGGGGGTAAAGCAAAAGCCCAGGCTGTTTTCAGGAGCCTGGGCTTTTTAGAGGGGGTTGGAATTCATGTTAACCTTTCCTTTAATTTTTCACTGCGTGTCAGGCTGTGCCCTTTGACTGCAAGCTAGCGCTTCGTCCAGGCCGCCATACAACGGCAATGTTTTCCTCTAGTTGTTTAGGTTAACTTGCTCATAGTATACCTGAATTATCTGTTCCCCTCAACTGAAATAGGAAACAATTCCCCTGTAAACTGCTCAACGGAGTTTGAGCAAAATTGGCTCTACCTGGGCAATTTCATCCACGGTGTTGTAACAGTGGAAGGAGAAGCGGATGTAGGTTTTGCCGTTTCGGTCTACATGTTTGACGGCGGCTATCTTGTGGGTTAGAAGGTCATTAATAAACTGGTCGGCAGCTGCGTTGTCGCGGCCGCTGCCAAAGGTCACAATCCCGGCGTGGGCCTCACGGGGGGTGAGCAGCTCATAACCAACCCGTTCTAACATGGCCATGGCTGCTTTGGCTACCGCTGAGGTATGTTGATCAATGGCTGGTATGCCCAACTCTGTTAGCAGTTCTACACTCCGGGCCATGCCCACCAGCCCTAAGATGTTGGGGGTGCCCATGCCAAAGCGGGCCGCTCCAGGGAGAAAGGTCAGGTCATAATCAAGCCAATAAAGATAATCACGGGTGCTGTTGCCGCCGATGAAGCGCGGCCGCAGCGTCTCACACAGCTCATCCCGCACATAGATAAACCCGATCCCCGGCGCGGCCAGCAGCGATTTTTGCCCCCCGGTCACCAGGGCGTCAATGTGCATCGCCTGGACATCAATGGGGGTATGACCAATACATTGAATGGCATCCACGACAAATAAAATCCCCCGCTCCCGGCAAAACTGCCCCAATGCCATGAGATCAGAGCGGTGCCCGGTGAAAAATTGTACCGCGCTCACCGTCACCACCCGGGTGCGGGCATCCACCGCTTCGGCTAGAGCGGCCACCGTCAGCCCCCCCTGGTTGGCGGGAATGAGCCGGGCCTCAACCCCATCACGAGCCAGGCTCATCCAGGGGTACACATTGGCCGGGAACTCTACATCACACAACAGGACGTTATCCCCCGGCTGCCAGGGGATGCTTTGGGCCAGGGCGTTGAGGCCATAGGAAGTGCTGGTGATAGGGGCGATCTCGTCGGCTGCGGCCGCGTTAATCAGGCCAGCGATCTTTTCGTTCATCGTCGTCAGCAGGGGCATTACCTCATCCCGCCAATGGCTAAAGGGATCACGCATCAGATGTTGGCTGGTGATTTGCATCTGGTTATGCACCCGCTGCGGCAGCAGCGAAATGGAGGCACAATTAAAAAAATATTGGTCTAAACTGTAGGGAAACTCTTCTGTACGCAATTTCTGAACATCAAACATGGGCAACCTCTTGGGGAACGGGGAAGGAAAGATGGAAGATGACCGGCGGGTTGAGCCTGGCGAAACCCGGGACAGCGTTAACAGCTACCTATGGGGCAACAATTTTCCTGGGTTCATCACCCCATCAGGGTCGGCCTGGTGGAACAGGTGGGTGAGCAGGTTTAAGCCCAACTCCCCTTTTTCCGCTTGCAGGTATGGGGCATGGTCGGTGCCGACGCCGTGCTGATGGGTGATGGTACCCCTATGGGTGATGATGGCCTGACTCGCGGCCGCTTTCATGGCCCCCCAAAACGCTAACAGCTGATCGGGGTCGGGCAGGAGACGGAACAGATAGGTGACGTATAGGCTGGAGCCGGTGGGGTAGACGTGGGAGAGGTGGGCAATGACCAGGACCCGCTCCCCGTAGGCGGCCGCCGCCTGGTGAATCGCCGCCATGATGGCCGCTTCTGCCGGGATGACCTGATCCCAGGTGAAGGCACTCTCCAGGGTATCTACCCCATACCCCTGTTCCCACAGGGTGTTGCGCAAATAGGGGGTAAGAAAACGCCCTTTTTGCCAGGCCCGCCCCAGAAGCTGCCCTAAAGAGACCCCCCCATGTTGGCGGGTGAGGTGCAAGGCGGCGCGGCGGGTATAGTTGTGCGCGGCCGCGTCCCCTGTCACCCCCATCAATAACAGACATTTCTCTTGCGGCCGCTGCCCCAACCAGTTCAACCCCCGGTTCAGCCAAAGCACCTGCCCCGTCTTGGCCCCCAGGATTAAATTAGCTTCTGTCTCCAGCGGGTTACTCAGCCGGAGCATGGAGAGGGGGAGTTGGGCCTGCGCTAACCCCTTAACGGCGGCCACCCCCTGCTCCCAGGTAGGGAAAAAGATGCCCAGGAAACTCTCCGCCTCTGGCAGCGGGGTAATCCGCACGGTCGCCTGGCTGATAATGCCCAGCCGCCCTTCTGACCCCAACACCAGATGGCGCCAATCGGGGCCGGCCGCGCTGGCCGGGAAGGGGGGCATTTCTAAGACACCGGCCGGGGTGATGAGCCGCCCCCCAGCGAAGGTGTCTTCGATGCGCCCATAATAGAGGGATTGCTGACCACTGGAACGGGTAGCTATCCAGCCCCCCAGAGTGGAGAGTTCAAATGATTGGGGGAAATGGCCCAGGGTATAACCCTGGGGGTTGAGTTGGGCTTCTAAATCAGGGCCGCTGATGCCGGCCCCAAAGGTAGCGAGTTGGGCGGTCTTGTTTAGCTGGAGCAGTTGGTTGAGCCGGGAGAGATCAACCGTCAAAGCCGCGGGGCCGTCTGGCTCCGGGTTGATGCCGCCGACGACGCTGGTGCCACCCCCGTATGGGATGAGGACAGCCCCATTGGCCTGAGCATACTGGATGAGGGTATGGAGATGGGCTTCGTTTTCTGGGTAGGCGATGGCCGCCGGGAAGATGGGGACGCGGCCGCAGCGCAAAGCGACCCAATCAGGGAATGATTGTCCGCGAGCGTGCCTGAGCCGCTCCTGGGGGTCAAAGGTGAGCAGGGGATGCGGCCGCAGGGGGGAGTCGGGTATCTGTTGTGTAAGCTCAGAGAGGGGGGTGTCAGGCGGCCGCGTTGGTTCTCCCACACGTTCATACAGCCACGGCCGCGCCGACTCCCGCAAAGGGTACATTGTCCTTTCATCTCCCCACCCATTCCAACGACGCATACCAGCTTCCTTTGATTGACGATTGACGATTGACGATTTCACTGCCCACTGCTTACTGCTTACTACCTTCCACCAATTGAATCTCCTGACGGGGAAAGGCGATCTCAATGCCTTTCTGGGCGAAGATGCGGTGAATATGTTGACGCAGCTGCCGCTGGACGGTGTTTTGCTGCCCTGGCAGGGTCTTCACCATCAGCCGCAGCCGCACCGACCAATCTTCTAACCCCTCTACCCCGGTCACCTGAGGATCCTCAATCATCAACGCCCCCAGCACCATATCCTGGCGCAGCATCAGGCCAACATCCTGCATCACCTGGATTGCCCGGTCCACATCAGAATCATAGGTGATGCCCACATCAATCACGGCCCGCCCCCAGCCCCGGCTGCGGTTGGAGACGGTACGAATATCCCCGTTGGGGATGGCGTGGAGTGTACCGTATAAATCCCGGACTTTGGTGACGCGAATGGTGATTGTTTCGACCGTACCGCTGATCTTGTTCAGTTCAACATTGTCCCCCACCAGATATTGATTCTCGATGAGGATAAACAGGCCGCTGACCACATCTTTGATCAACGTCTGCACCCCCAAACCGATGGCTAAACCGAGAATGCCCAGGCTGGCCAGGATAGGGGTAATATCAATCGCCAGGATGTCCAGAATCATCAGCAGGGAGGTGATGAAAATAATGAACAGCCCGGCACTATAGACGATGCGGAATATGGTAGCGGTGCGGCGATCAAATTCACTGTCTTCGCTATTATCCAGCTTTTGGATTTTGCGGGTGAGCAGACGGGTGCCTTTTTTGAGCAGCCAACGGGCGGTGAAGGCGATCACCAGAATGACCAGAAGTTGTACAATCGGGGAGAGGCGGTAGCCGGTTATGGGTTCGGCGGTAATATCTATAATTTGTTCTATCATCCATTGCATTATAAACATGGGCGCAGAGGATGCAACCGGGAGATGGGATTTGTGATTTTAGATTGGGTGATTGTTCGGCAAATTGCCCATCTCCTTGATACCCATTACAATCTACCCCCATACGACTGCGCCCGTATTCCCCAAAGGTGAAAAACAACCCTATGTCCCAATTCGCTGCTCTTTTACGAGCCATCAATGTAGGTGGTCATACCGTTAAAATGGATCATCTGCGCCACCTGTTGGCGGAGATGGGGCTGACCGGGGTGAAGACGTATATCGCTTCGGGTAATGTGCTGTTTGACGCGGCCGCGCCCCATCTCCCCTCGTTAGAAGCGCAAATTGAAACCCATCTGCACCAGCGGTTGGGCTACCCGGTGGTCACCTTCATCCGCACCGCCAGCGAAATGGGAGCGATTGCCGCCTATACCCCGTTTGAGCCGGTGGGGGAACATACCTTGTATATCGCCTTCGTCAAAGAGCCGCCGGATGCGGCCGCGCAGGCAAAGCTGCAACTGTTTGCCAATGAGATAGATCAGTTCCAGGTACGCGGCCGCGAAATTTATTGGCTCTGTTATAAAACCATCAGCCAATCCACCTTCTCCGGGGCCGTCTTGGAGAAAACCCTCGGTCAACCCGCCACCCTACGCAACAGCAGCACCGTGCGTAAACTCGCGGCCCTGGTCTGATTTAGATTTTTTGGCCACCAATTGCACGAATGACTCTACTGAAAAAACTCCCGCAGAGACGCAGAGGCGCGAAGTTACCAGAGAAAAATCTGTGCCCACCGGTGTACTTTGCGGCTGTTTTCAGAGAACTTACGAACAGATACGAATCAAGAAAAATTCGTGTCCATTCGTGTGATTTGTGGCGGATGTTTTTTCAGGACAATCATGCGAAATTCTAAACAGCTATTTATCCTCCTGGCCCTTACCTTTTTCATCTCTGGCTTCACCGCCTTGCTCTACCAGGTCATCTGGCAGCGGCTGCTTGGCCTTTTCTCTGGCTCCGATGTGCGCTCCGTCACCATTGTTGTCAGTGCCTTTTTAGGCGGATTGGGGCTTGGCTCCCTGGTCGGGGCCATCGCCGCTGACCGGCTGGACAGCCGCCGGGTGCTGCGCCTCTTTGGTTATTGTAACCTGGGCATTGCCGCCTTTGCCCTGGTGAGCCGCTGGTTTTATTATGATCTGCTCTTCCAACGGCTGGCTGGCTGGGCTGGTTCCACGGCCGTTTTGCTCATCATTGCCTTCATCAGCCTGCTCTGGCCGACGGTACTGATGGGGATGTCGCTCCCCCTGTTGTCTAAAGCGGTGGTGCGAAATATGGCTGAAGCGGCCGCACGCATCAGCCTGCTGGATGGCCTCAACACCGTTGGTGCCGGGGTGGGGGCGTTGGTGACGGGGTGGTACCTGGCGGGTACCTTTGGCTATGAAACCACCCTGCGTCTGGGGGCCGGGCTGACGGTGGGGGTGGGGGTGATGGCTTTGCTGCTGTCTACACAGTGGGAAGCTCGCGGGGGGAACGCGGCCGCGTCCCTCACCTTTTCCTGGCGCGGCGTTCCTGTAGAAGTGTGGCAATGGTGCGGGCTGATGTTCGCTTCTGGTTTTCTGGCTATCTCCCTGGAGCTAATCTGGTTCCGCCTGCTTGATGTCTCCCTCAAATCTAATGCCTACACCTTTGCCTATTTGCTGGCCCTGTTCCTGGTGGGGGATGGGCTGGGAACGCTGCTGGCGATCCGGTTTCTGCCCTACATCACCCGGCCGCGAGCCGTCTTTTTCTGGGTCGTTTCCCTGGTGCCCCTCTATGCCCTCGGCTCTGTCTGGCTGATGACCTGGCTGGCCCGTACCTCACCCCCTTTTGCCCGTTATGTGACCCAAACCGAGGGGTTGACCGTCTTGGACGCGGCCGCGACCACCTGGGTCATCTACCTGGCTTTCCCCCTCATTTTGATGCTCCTACCCGCCATCCTCATCGGTTTTTACTTCCCGGTGGTGCAGCAGGCGATCCAGCATGAGTATGAGCAGATTGGGCAGCGGGTGGGGCTGATCAAATTAGCCAACATCTTGGGAAATGCCGGGGGAGGGATTGTCACCGGCCTGCTGCTGCTCCATTATGCGGGCACATCGGGGGCATTGCGGTTGATGGGGCTGTTAGGGCTGTTGTTTCTTGCTTTATTACTATGGGAAAATTGGCAAACATACAAACCGATGGCCCGGTTCGCGGCCGCGGGGGTGGGGGGGCTGCTGCTGTTCACCGTCCTTCTTTTCCCTGACCGGCAGCAGTTGTGGGCTGATTTGCATGGGGCACAGCCGGGCGACCTTTTCCTGGTGGCTGAAGATTCAACTGGGGTAGCCGCCGTCCGCCAATCGCCAGGCCAACCCGCCATCATCTTCGCCAACGGGCAAAGCCAGGCCACCATCCCGTTTCTCTCCCTGCATGGGCTGTTGGGGGCCTTGCCGGCCCTGGTTCATCCCCAGCCTGAACGGGTGATGATTATCGGCATTGGCTCAGCCGGGACGCCGTATGCCGCCGGGGCCAACCCCCTGACCCAGGAGATTGTGGCCGTAGAAATCATCGGCTCAGAGTTAGAGGTGCTGCAGCTGTATCGCCCTTTGCCGGGTGGGGAGCCATTGAGCCACTTTTTTGCCGATGGGCGGTACGAAATTGTGGTTGGGGATGGCCGACGGGAGCTGAATCTGGCGACCCAGCCGTTTGATATTATCCAGGCGGATGCGATTCGCCCCACCGGCTCCCACAGCGGGCTGCTCTACTCCTATGAGTTTTTTATGGCCGTGCGGGCCCAGTTGGCCCCAGGGGGGATTATGGCTCAATGGCGGGCGACGGATAGGGTGGAAGTGACGTTCGCGGCCGCGTTTCCTTATGTGGTCAACGTGGGCAACTTTGTCCTGCTGGGCAGCAACGACCCCATCCCGTATGATGCCCAGGCGGTGTTGACTCGCCTTACCGACCCCCAGATTGAACAATATTTGCGGTTGGGCAGTTATAATGTAGCCGAGATGCGCCCCTGGATCGAAGCCCAGCCGTCCTTTTGGACCCCCGATACCCCCCGCCCGACCCAGCCGATTAACACCGATCTTCATCCCCGCGATGAATATTATCTCAATGGCAATTAAGGTGAATCAGCTATGCAAATGACGCAGTTAGACAGGGTGCGGATGATCTGTATGGCCCTGCCGGGGGTGAGCGAAAAACTTTCCCACGGTGAGCCAACCTTTTTTGTGGGTAAAAAGGTGTTCACCATGTTCGCCAACAACCACCACAACGATGGACATGTGGCGGTCTGGCTGCCTGTGCCCCCTGGCTTCCAAGATCTGTTGATTGCCACCGCCCCGGCCATTTATTTTCGCCCCCCGTATGTTGGCGGCCGCGGCTGGGTTGGTATTGAACTGGCGGCTATTGCCGATACAGAGCTGTCCGACCACATCCGCGAAGCCTGGCGGCTCGTCGCCCCCAAAAAACTCCAGGCTTTGTTGGTTTAACCACACCTTGTTCACCCCAAGGAATAAAACGGCTAAACTATACCTGCGGCCGCTTTCATCCTTCCTAATTCATAATTCATCCTTACTTTCAGGAGGTTTAGCGATGAACCGGTTAAATGCGGATCAGCAATATTTTGTAGAAGAGTTTTATGATGATTACCGGCAGGGGTTGATGCCGCGAAGGGAGTTTATCCGGCGGTTGGCTTTCGTGACTGGCAGCATGGCGGCCGCCGCTTTCACCATGGGGCTGATGGGGTGCGCGGCCGCCGAGATCCCCGACCCTAGCGAACCGATGCCCACCCCCACCCCCCCAACCACCCTTGTTCCTGTAGCCAATGCCCAAAGCCCTTACTCCGTGCCTGAGGGAGATCCCTCAGTCTGGGGGGAAACAATCAGCTACGACCGTGAAGGGGAATCGCTGCTGGCATACCTGGCCCGGCCGGCCCGCCATGAGGCCATCAACCCGGCGTTGTTGATATGCCACGAAAACCGGGGGCTGACCCCCCATATCCAGGATGTCACTCGCCGCTTTGCCCAGGCCGGGTATGTGGCCCTGGCCCCCGATTTGCTCAGCCGGGAAGGGGGGACGGCCAACCTGGATCCGGCCCAAATACCTGGTTTATTGGGCGCGGCCGGGGCTGCCCGCCATGTGGCTGACTTTTTGGCCGCTTATGCCCATTTGCAAACCCTACCCTTTGTAGATGGGCAGCGGGTAGGCATGACGGGGTACTGCTTTGGTGGGGGGATCACCTGGGATGTAGCGATTGCTTTGCCGGCTCTCCGGGCAGCCGTCCCTTTTTATGGCCGTTCGCCTGATTTAACTCAGGTGGGGCAGATTCGGGCGGCGGTGCTGGTGGTTTATGCCGAACTGGATACCCGCATTACCAGCGGCCGCGAACCGTTGGCGCAGGCTCTCCAGGCCGCCGGGACAACCTATCGCATTAACGTCTACCCAGGGGTGGATCATGCCTTTCATAATGATACGACGACCCGGTATGATGAACCCCAGGCTACCCAGGCCTGGCGGGACACTTTAGGCTGGTTTGCGGCTTACGTTTAACCACGCCAGGGAAGTTTGATCCACAGATGACACAGAGTTGGTTGGCTGTTTTTCGTCTGAGTTAGAGCAGTTGGTTTAGAACACGGATGAGCAGGATTGGCGGATTTAATGGCCCTCAAAAATCCATATATCCTGTAAATCCGTGTTATTTTATCTGTGAAACTCTGTGTCATCGGTGGATGCCTATCTCAGCAACTTTCTGCTGGAGAGCAGGGGTCTTCCTTGAAGGGAGCGGGCCGCGGCCGCAGGTGGGCCAACGCCCCCCACATCGTGACCAATAAACGAAAAGGCCGGGTGAAAAGACGCGGCCGCGCTTCTGACTCTGGCCCATCTTCTCGTTCCGTCGCCCGGCGGACCTGGCGGTGCAACTCCGCCACCATCCCATACTCAGCAGGACCAGGGGAATTAAAAGGAAACATCATAACCTCCAATAAGGACAATTTACGATTAGCGATTTTAGATTTACGATTGGTCGTACCCCAATACACCAATACACCGATACACCAATACCTCCCCCATCCAGCAGCCAACAACAAACCTGAGTGGCAAGGCACTCTGGTTCACAGATACACACCAGATTGGTTGACAAAAGGTTGGGGTTACTGGCTAAAAGCTGGCTCTTTCTCGGCCATCTCAGTCACCAGTTGTTGATAATAGCCGACCTTATAACAGATCACTTCCAGATGCCGTTGTAGTTCAGCGATATTGGCTTCTACCATCTGCTGATGCTGGCGCAGCATGGCTAACCGATCGGGCAGCGTTTCATCCCCCTGCCGCTGCAAGGTGGCATACGCCTGCATCTGCTGGATAGACATACCGGTTGCCCGCAGCTTGTTGAGAAAATCAATCCAGCCAATATCATCATCCGTGTAGCGGCGATGGCTGTTATCCGCCCGACCAATGGTGTGAATCAGCCCTACTTTTTCATAATAACGCAGGGTGTGCACACTCAAGCCCGTGGCTTCCGCGACTTCTTGAATGGTGAGTTGATTGACCTGTTGCTTCATGGCTAAAACTATAACATTTAGAGTGCGCTCTAAGTCAAGACCCAATTTTAGGGAATTTTGAGGATGAGGCGTGAAGCGTGATACGTGATTTTTTATCACATATCACGCTTCACGTCCGTTTTATGGGGTGGGGGGCGGGGGAGCGTGGAATTCTGGGGGAATGGCCTGGACGGTGATCTGGATCAGTTCGCCGGTGTTGGTGCGGCCGCTAAACCGCCACGCCGGCTGCAACCATTCCACCCCAGGCCCATTAAACTCTGGATGGTAGGCAAAGCTGATAAGATAAATCAGCTCGATCTGCTCAATGGTCACTTCCGTAATGGGGGCCGGGGTGGGGAAAATCTCCGGCTCTTCAGGGAAGAAATCTATCTCCACATACCGATCCATATTGCTCCAATTGAACACCCGGTACGGCTCGCCTGGTTCAATAGAGGCCCCATTAACCCCCACTCGTTCCCCGTCGGGTAAATCAGCCGGGGCATTGGGAATCAGCAGCGTTTCCCCCATCGTTGTCTCCAGGAACACCTGGGTGTCGGTGCGCCGGATGGTCCCCTCACGGAACTGCCACTCTGGGTAACTGGTTAAAACCTCAAACTGCTCCACCCGAATTTGCTGGCCGTAGGGGGTATCCCCAATCACGGTACCTCTCAGGCGAATGTTTTGTTCGGTGAGAGTCGCAATTTGAGCCAGGAGCGTTTCATCTCCGGTCAGGGAATATTCATTGGCCCGGATGAGTGGCGGGACGCCCGGTTCGGCTGGTAGCAAAATCTGGGGGTAGGTGTCCAGGAAGATGGGATCATTGTTCTGGTAAGTTCGATACCAGGAGCGGAAGCGAGGATCAGGGGCGGGCATGGTGGTCATGGTTGCCGGGTCGGGCAGAATGGAGACGGTTACGGTGCGGTAATCCGGTTCCATCTGGGCTAACTCCCACGCGGCCGCGGCCGAGATGATCGGGTAGTCGCCCACTGGGGTGTACACCGAGAACGGTACCAGATAAGCCGAGAGGATTTCCCCGTTTTCCATCACCGTAATGGTCAACTCTGCGTTACCATTCCGTATCCCATTAATCAGCCGGTAAAAAGAAATTTCTTCGCCCAACGGGTTTTTGCCCGTTTCATAAGGGAAATCTAACAGCCCATTTTCTGTGGCAAAGGTCAGAGCCAGGGGCAATCCCTGGTCATACGGCATGAGCTGCCAGAAGCTGCCGGGAGCCAGCAGCCCATTGTTAAAATAGTTAAAGCTGTTGCCATAATTGTTAAAGGAAATCGCCCCGTTAAATGCCTGATAGGGGCGGGGACCAGGCCAGCCAAATTCACTGTTTTCCAGGGCGCGATCATACCAGGCGTCATAATAAATCGGGCCGGTAAAGCCCATCTGAGCGGCAATCATTTTTACCTGTGCCAGAGGTGCATCCGCCTGGGGATATTGATAAACGGTGAGTGGGGCCGGAGTATCTGGCAAGGGGGCATTGAGAATGTATTGGGCCTCGGTCAGCCGATTCTCAAACGGCATCATGCTCGCGCTGTCACCACCCCCGCCAAAGCCGGGGCCACCGCCCCCACCCCCCAGGCCAATGACTCCCCCATCACTAATCGGAGGGAGTTGAGGCCGGGTGGCCGGGTCAATGGTTGTCTCGGCGATAGCTTCGGGGCTGGGGGATGGCTCAATCGGCAGCGGGGGAATGTCCTGTGTGCCGGTGATAACTGCCATATCACTGCCTATTTCTGGGGGCAGGGATTCGGTGGTCACAGGTACGTTGTCGTTGGTGACCCCAGGGATGAGGGCGATGGGGGGTTCATTCTGCTCGCGGGAGCGGTTGAGCAGGGGCCAGGCGATGAGGACGAGGATGGCGACGACAGCCAAAGCCCCGGCGGTGACCATTACCCGGCGGCCGCTTAGTGACTCCATTAATTGTTGCCAAAACAGACGAAAGCGGGGCGTCACCTCTGGACGGTGAGCGGCCGCTTGCTTTTGGGCGGCGTAGCGCAGCCGGTTTTCTAAACTGATGACAAAAGCGGGGTCTGGCTCAATCTCTTGGGAAAGCTGGACTACCTGGCGGGCAAACTGGGCTTCATGGGGGGGGAGTTGGCTCTGGCCGTGCGCGGCCGCAGACCGACCTGCCATCCACGCCTCCAGCAGTGCATCTAGCTCCAATGCTTGCTGTCGTTCTTCGCGCTCGTGCTTGTCGTTCATGCTACATCCTCCACAGAAAAGCCAATTTGCTCTTGCAAGTCACGTAAGCCCCGGTGCAGCAGCATACGGACGGCTGGCTCTTGTTTGCCCATCACCTGGGCCACTTCCGTTACCGTTAAATTACCAAAAATACGCAGTCGGATCGCCTCAGCCCGGTCTGGGGCGATCACCTCTAACTTGGCCGATACTCGTTCTAATTGCAGCCGATAATTGACCGCCTCATCCGGGCGCAGGGCGGTATCGCTCACCTCATCCGCTTCATCCAGCCCCGATTCCGGGTGGGGCAGCACCTGACGGTAATGATCCATCACCTTGTGCCGGGCAATGCCCATCAGCCAGGCCCCAAAAGCCCCTTGCCCCCGGTAATTGGCCAGGCTTTCTAAAGCGGTCAGAAAGGTTTGTGAGGTCAAATCTTGGGCATCGGCCACATTGCTTACTCGGGTAATGATGTAGCGATACACCTGTTTGACATGTTGACGGTATAACTCCGCAAAGGCGGAAGGGTCTTCTTGCGCCCGCCGTACCGATGCCTGTTCGGAATGGTAGCTGCCCATAGGCGGCTGGCTGGCGACGCTCACATACGGTTGAAGCATCTGTTTTCTCCTGCGGTGGTGGGTGTTATCCCCTTCCGCTTTGTCTGTCGGAGAAAGCAGCCACTGTATAACAGGCAATTGGCTAAGCCGAAGCCAGAAATAATCGGCCAGGGTGAAACGGTTCATTGGCTTTGTCCTTCGTCACCGGGCTGGGTAGCCAGTGACATCACGGATGGTTTCGTAGAGGGGTTTCAGACGAGGATACATCTTTTGGTATACCCCATGGTATAACTCATTGTACAGGTGGTGGGTTTTCGGGTCTGGCTCAAAGGTGCGGCCAGGGTGGGTCATTTCGCGGATGGCGGTGGGGAAATCGGGGTGCAGCCTTACACCTACGGCCACATCTACGGCGGCCCCCAGCCCGGAGGCTTCGTACAGATGCGGCCGCGACGCGGGCAGGCCAAAAATATCGGCGGTAATTTGCATGGCAGCATCACTCTGGGAGCCGCCGCCGGCCACCCGCAGCTCGGTAATGGGGACGCCGCTTCGTTTTTCGGTGCGCTCTTTTCCTTCGCGTAGTGAATAAGCCAATCCCTCTAAAATAGACCGGTACAGATGCCCGCGAGTATGCACATCCCCCCAGCCGATGATGGCCCCTTTGGCTTCTGGCCCTGGAACTTTGATGCCCGGCGACCAATATGGCTGTAAGGTCAACCCCATGGAGCCGGGAGGAATATCATTAACCAGGGCGTCAAACAGGGTTTCGGCGGCCACCCCACGCTCTTCGGCCAACTGCCGCTCTCGCAGGCCAAATTCCCGCTTGAACCAGCTCACCATCCAGAACCCCCGGTATACCTGTATCTCCAGGCTGTAGGCATCGGGGATGGCTGAGGGGTAGGGGGGGATGAGGGGGATGGGTTCGATGTACCGGTGGTGGGTTGTGTTGATGGTAGCGGTAGTGCCGTAGCTGAGGGCGGCGATGTGGGGCAGGAACGCCCCGGAGCCGATGACTTCACATGCTTTGTCGGACGCGGCCGCGATCAGCGGCACCCCTTCTGGTATGCCCGTCACTTCACTGGCAGCCCGGCTGATCTCTCCCAAAAGCTGGCCGGGGGGCACCAACTCGACCAGCTTCTCCGGCTCCATGGGCACCGCCTGCCATTTCCAATCCCAACTGGGGGCCCAGGTTTTCCCCTTATAATCAAACGGCATATATCCCACCTGGCAGCCGACGGAATCTACGAAGCGGCCGGTAAGCTGGTAGGTCAAATAGCCGGAGAGGTAAAGGTATTTGTGGGTTTGCTCCCAAATATCGGGCTGGTGGCGGCGAATCCAGTTGGCTTCCGCTTCGGCCTGAAGAAAGGCAACGGTCTGGCGCATACCGGCCAGGGCGAAGGCGAGACCCCACAATCCCCCAACTGGTTTTAACCCTTCAGTGCGCCGTTGGTCTAACCAGACGATGGCCGGCCGCAGCGGCCGGCCCGTTTTGTCCACGTTAATTATGGTGCCTCGCTGGGTGGTCAGCCCCACCCCGGCGATGGCTTCACGGGGAATGTCGCTTTTTTGCCACAACTGTTGACACGCCTGCCCCACCGCCTGCCAATATAGGTCTGGGTCTTGTTCGGCGTAACCGGGTTGGGGGGAGTGGTATGGCTCGATGGGGATTTGGCTGTAGGCGAGGATGCGGCCGCGTAAATCAAATAGGATCGCCCGGACACTCTGGGTGCCGTTGTCAATGGTGAGAAGGAGATCGCGGCTCATGCCCCAATTTTAACACGAAATTGGTTAAACCTATTTGGTTTTTTAGGAATTAAAGGGGGTAGCACCATCTACCATTTTTTCGCCCTGCCGCCCGCTCACTTTGTTGCCGCGCGGCTAGAGCTGCGGATGCGAGCGGGCAAATGCCAGCAGGTCAGCCAGGGAGCAGGTTGCCAGACCAATCACATGATCTCCTCCCCCATAAAAGACATACACTGTGTCTTCTACCACCGGATTGGCATTAGAAAATACAACGTTAGGCACGTCTCCCCGCAGCTCCCACAACTCTTCAGGCCAGAAAATAGCCGTTTGCGGCCGCGCCAATACCTTTGTTGGATCATCTAAATCCACCAGGCAAACGCCAAATTTATAAATGTGGTCAGCATCGTAACCGTGATTAAGCAAAAGCCAGCCCGCATCAGTCTCGATGGGGACACCATTGCTGCCCACGCTTTTGCTGTCCCAGGCTGCGGAATCATTCAGGCGAGGACCATACACACGAGCCATATCGGTTTCATTCCAGGTGTGTAGATCATCAGAATAGGCAAGCCACACATCTGGCCAACGGCGATGTAGGGCAGCATAGCGGCCGCGAATTTTCCGCGGAAACAACACATGATCTTTGTTATCTTCACCGTGGACAAGGGGGCCCAGCCGCTCCCAGGTAATCAGGTTATCACTAACAGCGATCATGGGCAGGATACCCCCCCCGGCGTGGGTAGGTTGTGGGCCGCTAAATTCACGGCCATAGGCCGTATAACACATATAAAAGCGACTATCTAGATAGGTCACACGAGGGTCTTCTACCCCTCGGGAATCGGAGTCATCCCGTGGCGATAAAACAGGCTGGCGCAGACGGTTCCAATGAATACCATCCGTGCTGACAGCATACCCCAGGCGGCTGACCCAATCCATCCCCTGTGCCCGGTAGTGCATGTGAAAAAGGCCGTTGTGGTAAATGACAGAGGGGTTAAAGACGTTATAACATTCCCATAAGGATGTAGGATCGGGTAGGAGAATAGGGCTGGCGGGATGGCGTTGTAGTTTCATGCCGTGTGGGGGATTTTCGCGGCCGCGAGCCGGTTCAACACCGCATGGTTGGCGATAAGGGCGATGATGATTCCCCCTGCGGCCGCGATGACGAGAAAAAATAAGGTTGTTACTACCAGCACAATCCCCAGCAGAAGCATCAGGGCCAGGGTGAAACCGATGTTACGCCCCAGCATGACCGCGCCATTACGCAGAGCCAGCCGCACTGAAGGGTGCTCTTGTTCAAACAGGAAAGGTAAAGCATAAAACTGTACGATAAGCCAGGCCAGGAGCGCGGCCGCGTAAAATCCCTGCACCCAGGGTCGCCAATCCTCTTGCACCAGCCGCCCAGTCAAGAACAGATCGCCGCCCAGAAAGAACAACACCAGCAAATTAACAAGGCCCCAACGCCCCCCCACACCAAAGTAACGCCGCAAAGCCAGGAAAAAATCACCCACATCCGTTGGCTCTTCATGGGCTAACCGGTTAGTCACATAAAACAAAGCCACCGTCGCGGCTGGCGCAGTGATAACAAAAGCGCATAAAACCAGCCACAACAAATTCACCACCAGAGTGGTAAAAATATCCGCGCCCGTTTGCCGCCACGCGGCCCGTATAACTTGCCAGGCTTCTCCCATCATGTTGCTTCTTACCCCTTGACTCCTGCGTAAGATGCCCCTTCAATGTAATAACGGCTAAATATGAAAAACAAAACCATTACCGGGATGGCATTAAACATCGCCCCCACCAGAGCCAAACTATACTCCGCCTTGTACTGCTGGCGAAAGGTTGCCAGAGCCACATTCAGCACCCACATCCGAGGGGAATCTAAATACAGCAGAGGGGTGAGAAAGCTGTTCCACATGCCCTGAAACTGCAAAATGAAAACGGTCAACAAAGCGGGACGGGCCAGCGGCAGCAAAACATCCTTATAAATCTGAAATCGGTTGGCCCCATCCATAAACGCCGCTTCTTCCAGATCACGCGGAATAGATTTAAAGAATTGGGTCAACATGAAAATCCCGCCAGCACTGACTAAACCAGGCAAAACAATGGCCCAATAAGTATTAAGCAGGCCTAACTTGGCCATGAGAACAAAAGCCGGGATCACCGTTACCGCCCCCGGTATCATCATCGTTCCCAGCATGAAATTAAAGATGCTGTGTTGGCCAGGAAACCTGAGCCGGGCAAAGGCGTATGCGGCCATAGAGCAGAAAATGACCTGACAGACAGCAATGATGACCGATAAAAAAGCGGTGTTAAATAACCAGCGTAGAAAAGTGGCCCCCTGACCAAAATCGGTATTCCATACTTTGGTCCAATTTTCGACTTGCCAGTTGGCGGGCAGCAGTTTGGGTGGGAAAGCGATAATCTCTGCCCCGGTTTTAAAACTACCTAACGCGGCCAGGAGAAATGGGGTTAAAAGGATGACCCCAATCAACGACAACAACAGATAACGCCCACCCAATTGCAGATAGTGACTTAGCGGTTTGCCAGGTGTGCCTGTCATTCTCGGAGCGGCGGCTTTGGTTATTGTAGCCATCAAATACCTCCTTCATTTTCAGATTAGGAAATTCTTTTTTGTAAGGGACTTAATATTGTTCGGTCCCACGCTCCAGGTAACGCCGCTGAATGAAGGTAAAGATAAAGATAATGGCCCCCAGAATGAAGGCCAGGGCGGAACCATACCCCATCTCGATAGGGCCAAGTTTGCCCAGCGCACGAGTAAACACCTCGTAGACGGGCGTGTTGGTTGTACCCAGGGGACCCCCAGATGTAGCCAGGAAAATCTGATCAAATACCTGCAAGGTGCCAATGGTGCCCAAAACAATCACCAGAACAATGATGGGCCGGAGCAGGGGCAGGGTAATGCGCCAGAATCGCTGCCAGCCGTTCGCGCCATCAATCGCGGCCGCTTCGTAAACTGCCGGATTTATGTCCTGCAACGCGGCCAGGAACATAATCATAAAAGTAGGCGCCGTAGTAAAAATGTTTTGGGCCATCAGGGCCATCCAGGCAATGCTGGGGCCGCGCAAATACCACAGGTCAGAGGGAATTTCTACCCCTACCCAGCCGAAAATAAGTTGAATGAGGCCACGCGGATCCCCCAGCCAATCAATACCGGCCCATTCCAACCCCACCACCCCCAAGAGTGTGCCGATGATATAGTTTAAATAACCTGTCTTCAGGTAAAGCCAGATAAAAATGAGGGTAATGACGACAGAGGATGTGACACTGGGGGCGTAGAAGATAGTGCGGAAGAACTGCTTAAAGCGCATGGGTGCATTGAGCATAACGGCCAATAAGATTGCCAACGCCGTCTGGGTGGGCGTGACGATAATGGCGTACCAGAGCACATTGTGCAGGGCCTGGAGAAATGTTCTTTGTTGGAACGCTCGGCTGTAATTGGTTAACCCGCGCCATTGTGGTTCGGTGAAGATGCCGTATTGGGTGAAGGAGATATAGAAGGCGAAGAGAAGCACCCCAAGAGTAAAGGTCAGTGTCACCAGGAGATAAGGGGCAAGAAAGGCGTAACCGGCTAACATTTCGCGCCGATGGGTGGGTTTGTCCCATACTTTACGCACAGCTTGCGCCGCATAAAGCCCTAACGCGGCCGCGACCACCCCCACAGCCACGATAAAGGGCCAGCCTGTCTTCCTCACCTCAGCCAGATACAGCGTAAAATCATTGGCAATAAGGGGATTGGTCTTGATCGGGGCGTTCATCAGGGCAATTGCCAAGAGAATGATTAGGATCAAGATGAAAGCACCAGCCGCTGCTATATTTTTCCCGACGCCTGAACTGTTTGCCACTGGCATAGGAACCTCCCTGGATTGCGTCACTCCTGACAGGTGGCGCAGTCAGAAACCCGGGGTTAGATTGGTTCAATCTCTGAGATTGAACCAATCTTCAACCCATAACGTAGGTGGCTTTGGGGAATTCAGGGGGTTGGCACGGCCTGAAAAGTGACCAGAGAAACCGTACCCATTGCACATCACGTAAACCCCCACGAAATCCTGAAACCGGTACTTGTTTTACTGGTTCGCTACTTCATCCAAAGCGGCCTGAGCCTCTTCTTGGGCCTGGGCAAACGCCGCGTCTACACTCTGATCCCCCAGGAAGATGCGCTCCAACGCTTTGCTGACAGCATCGTTCACGCGGCCGGTGTTTGGTCCCCAGTAAGCCACACGGGTGTCGTCTAAAAGCCCACCCTGGGCAATGGCTTTATCGTTTTCATCTTGCACCAGGGCTACCTGTTCTGGGTGGGTGCTGTAGGCGAAGCCGGTGGAAACGATGGCCGCCTGGTTATCGCGACCCGTGACGAAGATGGTGAACGCGGCCGCGGCCGCGGGATAGCGTGTAAACGCATTCACCCCAATGGCGTTGGTGAAGATCACATCGGCACGAGTTTGTGGCCCTTGGGGCAGCAAAACGGCTTTCCATTCCACATCACCAAAATCATTGCGCATGTAATTGACCATCCAACCACCTTCCAACGTCAGCCCGACCAGTTTTTTACCAATCGCTTCCCCACACCAACTTGCCCCCACATCGGAAGCGCGTACCAGGCTGCCTTCAGTAAACATTTCCAACTGCATTTGGGCCATTGCCTTTACTTCTGGGGTATTCAGGGTAGCCGTGGTGTAATCATCGCTGGCATAGGCACCCCCATTAGAGAAGACCCAGGGGGCGAAGCGGGCCCAGTCAGCTCCCTGGCAATAACCACCAAAATCGGTATTGGCAGCGATAGTTTGCGCGGCCGCACGCAAATCATCCCAAGTCCAATCAGCCGTTGGCTCATCCAACCCTGCGGCCGCGAACACTTCCGGCAGGTAAATCAACCCCAATGTCCCCCAATCCTTCGGTAGGCCGTAGGTTTGACCATTCAGGGTAAAAATAGTGAGTAACGCAGGGATAAAATCATCCCGGCTCACACCAGCTTCGGTCATATACCCATCCAGGGGTAAAAGCTGCCCGCTGGGGGCGAAAGCGGTCATCAATTGATCATTGACATAGAACACATCCGGGGCCGTACCCCCGGCCATAGCTGCTTTCAACTTCGTTTCAAACTCAGCCGGAATGGGTTGGTAATTAACCGTTACCGCCGGGCAAACTTCTTTGAAGCGGGTAATGGAGTCGCGATAAATTTGCTGCTCTGTTTCATCCCCCCAACCGGAGAAGGTAATCGTGGCCCCATCTTCAACATTCATAAAACAGTCAACCGTCGCTGCACCTGTATTATCGGAGGCGGTGGTTGTATTATCGTTTGTCGCACCGTTGGCTGATTCCGCCGTATTATTGGTTGTATTACCACTGCCACCACAAGCTGCCAGCAACAATCCCAACAACAGCACCATCAAAGTGTAGGTATAGTTTCGTAACATCTTTCTCTCTCCTCACTATAAAGTGAATGGTGATTTTGCGTCGGCGTGTTTGACCCATACAATATGGGGTGGGTACACACCTGGGGATATGGTGTAGATGCGGCGTGTCAGGCAAGCATTTGCATCCTATCCCCCTTTTTGTACGATCTGATTCCTTTGTGACTTCCTTCTGGTGAATTTATTGAACAGTTATTTCACCTCCTTCCGCCCGGATGTCTAACCATCGAGGCTGGCCTTGTTGATAAAACTTAAAAGCTAAACGCCGCCAGTGACGGGGCAGCCGAGGGGTCACGGTATACCCATCGGCGGTCAGGCGCAGACCGGCAAAGCCAAATACCAACGCCTGCCACATCCCCCCTGCTGAGGCGGCATGAATGCCTTCGGCAGCATTGCCCCGGATGTCGCCTAAATCTGCACGCGCCGCTAGCATAAAATGTTCATACGCCTCATCTGGACGATCCATTTCGCAGGCAGCCCAGGCATGGAAGCTCGGTCCCAGGGAAGAGCCGTAACTGTGATCGGTGAGGGGCATGTAGGTGTCCCAGTTCTTTTGCCAGGTCTGGATATCATATTTCTCCCGCAGCAAACAGAGGAGCATGACCACATCGGCCTGTTTGATCACCTGGCTGGCATTGGCTTCTTCGATGCCTAGCAGAAATTGCATGGACTTAGTGCGCCCTTCATAAGCGGACCAATTTACCGGTTTGCGCTGGAAAAAATCGTCGAATTGGAGAATGAGACCCGTTTGTGGGTCATGGTTGAGGATGACGTGATCGATCACGTCTTGCCAATGGTGCAGGATGTCCGGGGTAAGTTGTAACCGCTGACCGAGAGCGGCCGCGTGCTCCGGGTAGGTTTCCTGCAGCCAGCCCCACAACGCCAGGGCTGTCTGCAAATGCCATTGCGCCATCCGGTTAGTGTAGGCATTGTTATCTACATGATCATGGTACTCATCCGGGCCAATCACATCCCGGAAAGCATACTGGCGGCCTTGTTCGCCCATCTCCGCCTCGGCCCGATCTCCCCAAAAGCGAGCCGTCTCCAGAATCATCTCCACCCCATAATCCCGCATAAAGGCGTCATCTCCCGTTACCCGCCAATATTGGTCCAGGGCATAAGCAATATCGGCTGAAATGTGAATCTCTATGTCCCCTGTCCAGATACGCACCAACCCCTTGCCGGAAAAATCAGGCACCCAGGTAGGGGTCACCTCATCCCCGGTAGATGCACTTTCCCAGGCGTATTGTGCCCCACGAAAGCCGTTGGCCTGGGCTTTGCGCCGGGCGCCGGGCAGGGTATGGTAGCGGTAGTGGAGTAAGTTGCGGGCGATTTTGGGCAGGACGTAGCTGAAAAACGGCAAAATAAATATCTCAGTGTCCCAAAAGACATGCCCGCGATAGCCAAAGCCGCTTAGGGTTTTGGCCCCAATGCTAACCCGATCATCATGCTGGGGCGCGGCCGCGATAAGTTGGAATAGGCTGAAACGAATGGCTTGTTGGGCCTCATCATCCCCTTCAATGATGACATCGGCGTCGTCCCACACCTGATGCCAGCTATTGACATGGGCGACTTTGAGGCTGTCATAATTTTGGCCAGCCAGATAAGTCAGGGCACGCGGCCGCACCTCAGCGGCATTGTCGGTCTGATCCCGGCTGATGGCGTAGCTGACCAGTTTGTCTACCTGTAATGTCTGGCTGGGAGCAAGGCGTTCGCTCAACTGTAAACCTGGCTGTCCGGGGCAGGTCTGAACTGTGGGGGTGGTAGTGGCACTGCTGGTGAGAGTGGCAGCCGCGGCCAATTCCATCTGAGTGTGGCGGGTTCGACTGTGAAGCCAGACTGTCGCTCCCTCAGCCACACCTTGTTCTAAATGATGCCAGTGGAGCAAATTCTCGTTGGCAACATGCCCATTGATTCCCGTTGCAACCGTCACCTGGCAAGAACGGTTAATGGGTGTAACCAGCAGGCGAATCGCTCCAATATGCTCCTGGGCATAACTGATAAACCGCTCAAAAGTCAGATCAAGAATGACCCCGTGAGGAGCTTGCCAGCGCACGACCCGTCGCAAAAGGCCGTGACGCAGTTGTAACGTGCGCTGAAAATAATGGATTTCCCCTTGATCCAGGCGGAAAGGGTGCCCATCTATAGTGATGGTTAACTCCAACCAGTTGGGTAAGTTGACCAATTCGGTGAACGAGATGGGCATGTCATCAAATAGCCCGTGGGCAAAGGTGAGGGATGTCTCGCCAGGGTACCCCTCTTCTAATGTTCCCCGGCTGGCAAAGTAGCCGTTACCCGCGGTAAATACGGTTTCCAAATGGTGCTGCCGGTCAGGATCAAACCCATTTTGTTCTACCACCCAACCGATATCTGTTTGGGTCAAAGCTTGCAGTCTGTCCAGGGTGAGGCCGTCTAAACTGTCACAGCGAGCAAACAAGGGGGGGAGTTCTTGGAACCGGGCAGTTGGCCCTAGAGCCAGAGCTGGCATTCCCGCCGCTAAAGCAGCTTGAATTCCTGCGGCCGCGTCCTCAATGACCAGACAATGGTGGGGGAGCTGATTGAGCTGCGCGGCCGCGTAACGAAATAAATCTGGGGCGGGTTTGGGACGGCTGACGCTGTTCCCATCAGCCAGGGCCGCTAACCGGGAAGCAATCCCCAGCCGCTGGCAAACATCATGGGCATTTTTACTGGCTGAGGCGATAGCATAAGGGATAGCGGCCGCGTCTAGTTGGGCCAATAAATCAGTCACACCGGGCAACAAATCAGCCGGCGTCACCTGTTCAATCATGGCGGCGTAATAGCTGTTTTTGCGGGCCATCATCGCCTGGGCCATCTCCTCACTAACCACCCGCCCTTTCAAGAGCAGGTTCAGAGATTCCCGCCGGGAGACACCACGCAGATGTTCATTATCCTCGCGGGTGAAGGTCAGCCCCTCTTCCTCAGCCAGACGTTTCCAGCCTAAAAAGTGGTATTCGGCTGTATCGGTGATCACACCATCCAGATCAAAAATAACTGCTTTGAGTGGCATAACTCCTCTATGAGGTTCAGATAATGGTTTATAAGAATAGCCTGGTAAACCACAAACCTTTTTCTTGAACGCTTGCTGACTTGTCAGGTGTGGCTTGAGGCCCGAATGACCAGTTCGGGCTTAAACAAAACCCCTTTTTGCTCAATCGGTAGGCCACGAATCTGTCTGATAACCAGATCAACTACATAATGGCCGATTTCCTGGATGGGCTGGCGCACACTGGTGAGAGGGGTGTGCAGGTATTCAACCATGGGAATATCATCAAAGCCGGTAACAGCGATGTCCTGACCAACGTTCAGACCTGCGGCCGCGATTGCGTTCATCGCCCCGATGGCCATCAAATCACTGACACAGATAACCGCTGTAGGCCGTGCGGCCGCGGGCAAAGCCAGAAGTTGACTCATGGCCCGTGCCCCAACCTGAGCTGAATTATTCCCCCGGGTAATCCACTGCGGATCAACGGCAACCCCTGCCGCTTGCAACGTCAGCAAATACCCTTGCTCCCGGTACCATCCCGTTTGGGAACCTTCGGGCCAGGTGATAAAGCCAATCCGTTGATGCCCCAAATCAAGCAGGTGAGATGCCGCCAACTCAATGCCATGTTGACCATCTACATCTACCCAGCAAAAATCCCAGGCATCGTTAGCTCGACCAAAAGAACAGAAGGGAATCACCCGCTCTAGCAGATAAGGAATACGTGGATCATTTTGCGTCGTGTTAGAGAGAATAAAACCAGCTACCTGGTTGCGGGCATACAGTTGATCATACGCCTGGTGGTCATAGAAATCATTGTTCCCAGTTACAAAACTGAGCAAATGGTACCCTTGCTGTTCAGCGGCGTTGGCAACACTGATCATAAACTGGACCAGGATAGGGTGATAAGCCTGAGCAGCATCACCAGGTAAAGCATGGCCCAGTAAATTGCTGGCCTGCGTGCGTAAATTGCGGGCACTCACATTCGGCCGATAATCAAGGTCAGTGATCGTCTGCCAGATGCGCGCCTCCGTCTCTTCTGCTACTTGCATCTGGCCGTTTAGCACTTTGGAAACCGTCTGATAGCTGACCCCAGCTTTGGCCGCCACATCTTTCAAAGTTACTCGGCTCATGGATTATCTTCCTTTTTCGTCAAGGGCGAACGTTCGGGCGAACGTTCGCTTAGACTATAACATAAACATAGAAATAGTGTCAAGATGAATTTTCCTGGCTATTTTGACAATTAAGGCTCAAGGATTAAAAAACACCCCCATCCGCTGTGGCCTGCCTCCTGACCGTGCCGCGTTCAGCTATTTATACCCATCGTGGTCATAAAGTGACATTCCAGTTGGAGAGTAGAGACTGGAGACTGGGGACTGGTTAATCTCGAGTCTCCAGTCTCACTGAATATGTCAGTTTATGACCGTTGGCAGTATAATACCCAATCCTATTGGGGGTATAATCTCCAGGGGCCAGCACAAAAAACACCATTGCCCAGTTATCTGCATACCACAGGTAAGGAAAGAACTAACAGCAGTATGGCTATTTTTATACTATCCCTCTTGGGCGTAAATCTTTCTCTCTGTTTGCCCAATGGATGAAAACGCAAGAGGTAAACCATGACCAGTCACCTTGTTGTTGCTTCGCAATTGATACCAGCTTCGGTTCAGCAAGTCTATGCGATCATCGCCGATTATAATCAAGGGCATCCCCACATTCTCCCCAAGCCACACTTTGTTTCATTGACTGTTGAGAAAGGTGGTGTTGGCGCCGGCACGGAGATTCAGTTTCAAATGCGGCTAATGGGTCAGGTGCGGACCTTTCGTGCCGCAGTCACCGAGCCAGAGCCAGGCCGGGTGTTGGTAGAAACTGACCTGGATACGGGCGCTGCGACAACCTTCACGGTGGATCCCCGCGACGATGGACGCCACTCGTATGTAACCATTGCAACGGAAATAAAAGCTCGTCCTGGTATTCTGGGGAAGTTGGAGCGGTGGCTTGCCAGCCGGCTGCTCCACCCAATCTATGTCAAAGAGTTGCAGCAGCTTGCCTTTGTTGCCATGCAGCAGACCCGGTAACAACATGGCGAGTGGACTGTTTAAGCGGGCTACCGAAGTAAACCCGTATTACTGCGTACATATGTAAGAATGTGTCCTTAGCGATCTGCAGCAATCCTGCTCCCCCCAGTTTGAGCAACAATATCGGGTTTCGCCTGGTGCCCCACATTTTTACAGTATTCCCCTGCCAGTAAAGCCAGATGTCTGCCTGTTTGACACCAGCCGCGGCGTAAAAGAATGGCGTGACCTGTTCCTGGCCGGTGGGTTCACTCTCACCGGGCATACACAAAACAGCCCTATCCCCTGTAGTAGCTTCGGCGAATCCTGGGATAGGGCGTTTTGTTGCCTGATTTGTAATCGTATCTGTTACCGTCATCGAAGCCAACCATTCTCAATTTGCCCTGAAATGGCTGTAGGGCGGGACAGGTGGGCCAGGATTTTGGTCAAACGGGACCATTCAGTTCCCACCTGTCTCGCCCCGATTTATCTAAAACAGGGCAACGGGGGTGAGACAGGCGGGAATAAAGTTGAACCGCTTGACGCAGATAGTTGCCCGCCTGTCCCACCCCTACGACGGGTCTTAAATTGAGAATTGCGGGAATAAGGTTGAATCGCTTGATGCAGATGGTTGCCCGCCTGTAGGTTTCAGATAGGAACGAAAACGGGGGTGAGACAGGCGGGAATAAAGTTGCACCGCTTGACGCAGATGGTTGCCCGCCTGTCCCACCCCTGCCCCAGGTTTCAGATTGAGGCTGGTTGAATCGAATGACGACAACGATCACGATTGGGATTACGACAGAGGATAGAAATTGGGTTATACTTATTTCTATGTTTAGCCTGTTGCCCTCATTTTTGTTCAGGAGAAAAAAGATGGCCCGCCGCGAACGAATGTCCAGTGTTGATACCGCCTGGCTCCGCATGGAAGACCCAACCAATTTAATGATGATTACCGGCATTATTACTTTTGCCGAACCACTCTCTTATGACCGGCTGGTAGAAACGCTGGAGAAGCGGTTTATTATTTATCCCCGCTTTCGCCAAAAGGTGATTCAGCCCAGTTCCTCGATGGGGGCAGCTTATTGGGAAGAAGATACCCGCTTTGACATGCGCGCCCATGTGCAGCGGATGGCTCTGCCGGCCCCGGGCAATCAGGCTGCTCTGCAAGAGGTGGTCAGCAATTTGATGAGTACCCCCATGGATTTTAGTAAGCCGCTGTGGCAGTTTCATCTGGTGGAACAGTATCAGGGTGGCTCGGTGCTCATTGGGCGGCTGCACCATTGTATTGCTGATGGCATTGCCCTGGTGCGGGTGCTGCTTTCGCTGACGGACAGTGAGCCGGATGCCCCAGACCCGGAGCCGCCAGAAGTGCGCCACCGGGAAGGGAAGGGGGTGTTGGCGACTCTTTTTTCACCAGTGTTAGCGGCCGCGCGCTCCACCCAAAAAATCAGCGAAACCCTCATGCAGGAAAGTTTAGAGACGTTCCGGGACCCCAACCGGCTCATGGATATTGCCAAACTAGGGGCCAGTGGGGCCTCAGCCCTGGGCAAGCTCACCCTGCGCCTGCCCGATCCTCCCACGCCGTTTAAAGGAGAGTTGGGGGTCATCAAAAAAGCGGCCTGGTCTAAACCGATCCCCCTGGCCGATGTCAAAGCCATCGGCAAAGTGACCGAAGGGACGGTCAATGATGTTCTGATTACGGCGGTGACCGGGGGGCTGCGTCGCTATATGCGGAAGCGAGGGGAGCGGGTGAAAGGGGTTAATTTTCGGGCGACGATACCGGTTAATTTGCGGCCGCTGGATGGCCCCATCGAATTTGGCAACAAATTTGGCCTGGTCTTCCTCTCCCTGCCCATCGGCATTGCCGACCCCCTGGACCGGCTGCGCGAACTCAAGCGGCGCATGGATGAACTCAAAGAGTCAGCCGAGCCGGTGGTTGCCTTTGGTCTGCTCAACGCCATTGGCATGGCCCCGGCGGAAATAGAAAATTTAGCCCTCTCCCTTTTTGGGGCTAAAGCGACGGCGGTGATGACCAATGTACCCGGCCCCCGGGAGACGATTTATCTGGCCGGGGTGCCGCTAAAAAACATCATGTTTTGGGTGCCCCAGAGCGGTCATTTGGGGTTGGGGGTAAGCATTATCAGCTATGCCGGGGAAGTGCAGTTGGGAGTTGCCACCGATGCCGGTCTCGTGCCAGACCCGGAGCAGATTATTAAAGGGTTTCACCGGGAGTTTGACGCTTTAATGCAGCTTGTCCGCCAGGTTCAAGAGAATGGTTAATGGGTAAATGGGGGAATTGTTATTTAGCTGTTCGCCAGTTCACTAATTCACCAATGAATCCACTGAAAGAAGCCACGAATTTCACGAATTAACACGAATGTTTCTTTGGTAACTTTGCGCCTTCGCGTCTCCGCGCGACCTTTTTTCAGTAGAGTCACCCATTACCATGGATATTCCCCATTTCCCCCAAATTTTAGATGCTTTGTTGAGTGGGGTGGTGCTGACGGAGGCGCGGCCGCCCAATAAAATCGTTTATGTCAACAAAGCGTTTGAGCGACTGACCGGGTACGCGGCCGCGGAACTATTGGGACGTTCGCCAGGTTTTCTCCAGGGGGATGATCATGATCAGCCAGGGGTGCGGGAGCTGACCAAAGCGGTCACGGCGGGGCAGGAAGCCCGGGTCATCGTCCGTAACTACCGCAAAGATGGCTCACTCTTTTGGAATGAAATATTTATCTCACCCATCCACAATGAGGCCGGGGAGCTAACCCATTATGTAGGGGTGCAAAATGATGTGACAGAGCGGATTTTATCCCGCCAGGAGCTGTTTTTTGCCCAGCTCTCCCTGGACAATGCCCCCGAAGCAATCATGGTGATCAACGAGCAGGGGAAGATTCTCCAGGCCAATCAGGTTGCCTGTGAGCGGGTAGAGTTTTCCCTGGAGAAGCTGCTGGGATACTCCTTTTATGATCTCACCCCAGATTACTCCCTGGCTTCCTGGGCGGCCCATTGGCAGGAGCTGCGCCAGGCCCGGCGGCGGGTGATTGAAACGACGCTGGAAACGAAGAGCGGCCGCGCCCTGGTTGCCGAAATCTCCTTTAGCCATTTTGCCTATGGCGGGCAAGAATATTGTTGTGTTTTTGCCCGGGATTTAACCCGGCGTAAATCAGGCCAGGAAGCCCTACGGGCCAGCCAGGCCCGGCTGCAAGCGGTGGTAGAAAATCTCCCCTTTGATTTGTGGGTCAAAGACCGGGATAACCGGTACATTTTGCAAAATAAACCTTCTATGGAGCGATGGGGCAACTTGTTGGGGCAGACAGCCGAAGACAGCACCCTGAACGCGGCCCTGTTGGCTATCTGGAAGGATGAAGATGAACGGGCCCTGGGGGGGGATGTGGTGCAGGGAGAAACGATATACACCAAGAACGGACAGCCCCATTATTATCAAAAATTGATTGCGCCAGTTTACCTGGATGATCAGGTGATCGGTACGGTGGGGGTCAATATTGAAATTACGGACCGGGTATTGGCGCAGCAAGCACTCCAGGAGAGTGAGGATCGGCTGCAATTGGCTTTGCAAGCGGCCGATATGGGAATCTGGGAGTGGAATATCCGCACCAATGTGGTCTTTTGGTCAGAGCAGGTAGAACCCCTCTTTGGGTTGGCCCCAGGGACGTTTGGCCGGACCTATGACGCCTACCGTGCCCTGATTCATCCGGATGATCTGGTGATGGTGGAAGAGACCATCGCGGCCGCGCTCGCCGGTATCACCCCCCATTATGAGATCATCCACCGGGTCGTGGCCCCAGGTAATCAGCTTATCTGGATTGAGGCCAGGGGCAGTGTCTACCGCAATGAGCAAGGGGAACCGCTGCGGATGATAGGCACGGTGATCAATGTGAGCGGCCGCAAACAGGCTGAACTGGCCCTGGAAGAGAGTGAAGAGCGGCTGCGTTCTCTGGTAGATAACATGCCTATCCTGGTAGATGCCTTTGATGAGCAGTGGCAGCTTGTCTTTTGGAACAAGGAATGTGAACGGGTCACTGGGTACGCGGCCGCGGAGATGATCGGCAACCCAGATGCCCTGGCCTGGCTTTACCCTAACCCTGCTTATCGGGAAAGGATGATGGCCCGCTGGCACGAGATCGGCAACGATTTTCGTGATTGGGAATGGGAAGTGACCTGCAAAGACGGCAGCATCAAAACCATCGCCTGGTCTAATATTTCTAAATATTTACCCATTCCCGGGTATGCCAGTTGGGGAGTAGGGGTAGACGCGACCCAGCGTAAGCAAGCCGAGCAAGCCCTGCGCCGCAGTGAGGAGCGGTACCGGGCTATTTCTGATCTCACTTCTGATTTTGCCTATTCTTACCGGATGGAACCAACAAAAATAGAGGTGCAGGAATGGATTACCGATGCCTTTACCCGTATTACCGGTTATGAACCCTCAGTGGTTGCTACTGCCAGAGATTGGCGCCACATTACCCACCCCGACGAACGGGAGTTGCATGATAAAGCCCAAAAAACCCTGGCTCAAGGCCAGGATGGCGTATGGGAGTTCCGGGTTATCGCCAAAGATGGACGTACCCTCTGGTTCCGCTTTTATAACCGCCCCATCATAGACCCCGTAACCGGGCAGGTCAGCCAGATTTATGGGGCCGCTCAGGATATTACCCTGGTCAAACAGTTAGAGGAGCAGCTTCTCCAGGCGCAAAAGATGGAAGCGATTGGTCGCCTGGCCGGGGGGATTGCCCACGATTTCAACAATTTATTGACGGTAATCGTGAGTTATGGCGATCTGCTCGTCCGGCGCAGCCAGCAGGAAGGGGTGGGGGGAAATGCCACCAGTCGTTGGGGACAGCAAATAAAGCAGGCGGCTGAACGGGCGGCCGCGCTGACTCAACAGCTTCTTGCCTTTAGCCGCCAGCAGGTGATGGAGCCGCGGGTGCTGAACCTAAACCAGATTGTGGCCCAAATGAGTGAGATGCTGCGCCGCCTTATTGGCGAAGATATCCAGATGACAACCCTTCTGGCTCCAGATTTAGGCCAGGTGCGCTCAGATGCCAACCAGATGGAACAGGTTATCTTGAACCTGGTGGTGAACGCCCGCGATGCTATGCCCCAGGGCGGACAATTAACCATCGAAACGGCCAATGTGATCCTGGATGATCAATATGGTCGCCAACACCTGGAAGTGATTCCCGGCCCTTATATCCTTTTGGCGGTCACGGATACCGGCATGGGTATTGATAATAATGCTCTGGCCCGAATTTTTGAGCCATTTTTCACGACTAAAGAGAAAGGGAAAGGAACGGGATTGGGGTTGGCCATGGTGCATGGCATTGTCAAACAGAGTGGCGGGCATATCTGGGTATACAGCGAACCCGGCCAGGGCACGACATTTAAGGTGTATTTGCCCCGTGTGGATGGGGTGGTAGAGCCGACGGCCCTGGTTATTTCATCGGAACTGACATCTAGCGGCCGCGAAACGATTCTCTTGGTGGAAGATGAGCCGATGCTCCGCACCCTGGCCCGTGATCTGCTGCTCTTGCAAGGGTACCAGGTGTTAGAAGCTACGGGCGAAACAGCCGAGCAGTTATGCCTGGATTACCCGGAGCCAATTGATCTGCTGCTAACAGATGTGGTGATGCCGGTGATTAGCGGCCGCGAACTGGCAGAAAAATTGGCCCCGCTGCGGCCGCAAATGAAAATCCTTTACATGTCTGGCTACACCGATAATATCATCGTTCAGCATGGTGTTCTCAAGCCCGGTGTCCAATTCCTGCAAAAACCGTTCACCCCTGATGGCCTGGCCCGCAAGGTCAGGGCGGTGTTGGATGGGTGAGGCTGGCCTGGATGTGGGTTGTCGGGATGAGGGGCGCCCGGATGTGGGTTGCCCGGACGAGGCCCGCCCGGACGTGAACGTCCGGGCTAAAAATGCAAAGGCCGATGGCCTGCGGCCGCAGCCCGGTAGGGCTTCGTATTTTTAGCCCGGCGGTTTGACCGCCGGGCGGGTTTTACCTACTTGCAACCTCGAAACGCGAAACTCGAAGCTCGAAACTTACCCCCCATGATTGAACTCATCCACTTACAAAAAACAATCGCCCAGGCAACGGTGGTGGATATTGAGCTGCTGCGGGTGGAGAAGGGGCAGATAGCGGCCATTGTGGGGGCCACCAGTCAGGTTAAAACGGTGTTGGGGCAGATGCTTGGCGGCCGCGTTCCCCCTACCGCCGGTACCGTCCGCCTGGCGGGGTTAGACCCGGCCACCCAATGGGCGCAGCTTTCCCGGCGGGTCGGGCTATTGGCCCCGGAAAACAGCCTGTATCCTCGGCTGACGGCCCGGCAAAATTTAACCTTTTACGCTGACCTATATGGGGTGAGTCGCGGCCGCGCCGATGAGCTGCTTCATCAAGTTGGGTTAATGGACCGGGCCAATGAACGGGTAGAACACCTCTCCCCTTCGATGGCCCGGCGGCTGGCGTTAGGGCGCACCCTGCTTCATCAGCCAGAGATATTGCTGCTGTTAGAGCCGTATGCTGAATGTGATGCGGCCTCAGTGGCTATCCTTAGCCGGTTGATCCAAGAACAGAGTGCGGCCATCCTCATCGTTGCCAGCGACAAAAGCGGCCTGCATACCCTTAAGCCGACCTGTTACTGGCTGGAGCAGGGGAAATTACGGCTAGAAGAGACGGTGGCGGCTGCGGCCGCGGAGAGCCACCTGCCGTTTAAAATCCCGGCCCGGCTGGATGGCAAAGTGGCCCTGGTCAACCCTGGTGATATTTTGTACGCGGCCACCGATGAGAGCAAGACCACTCTCTACACCAAAACCGGCCCCATCCCCACCCACCTGAACATGAGCGAGGTGGAGCAGCGGTTGGCCCGGCAGGGGTTCTTCCGTGCCCACCGCACCCACCTGGTCAATTTGCAGCATATCAAGGAAATTGTGACCTATACCCGCAATAGCTACACTATCATTCTGGACGACGCGGCCGCGACCGAAATCCCCCTCAGCAAAACCGCCGCCCGTGATCTGCGGGAACTGCTTGATTATTGAATGGCCAGAGATGTATCAGCTTACTCATCAGGTGTTTCTAACAAGACTAAGGCAGCCGATTGCAAAATGGGATCGGCAAACATCTCCCCTAATTGAACCAGGCGAGGCCCAAAATTAGCTTCATCCAAAATGATGATATTCTGCGCCTGAACCGCCTGTACAAAACGGTTATAAGAAAGACCGGCCATCGCGGCCCCCCCACGCAAATCTACCTTACGTTGGGCATAAGCCTGTACGGCCAGATTCGTTTTCTGGGTTTGTATACCTTCTTGAATCCACTTTTTCATCAAAGCTGATTCAGAAACAGAAGTTGCCGCACTTAATTGGGCTAACTCAGCTGATTCACTGGCTGAAAGCCGGATTGATTTAGTCACCAGTGTTGTATTCATAACCGATCACCTCTTTGGTTGGCAATATAATTGGCGGCCTGTTTCGCCTGATCTATAAGGCGGGGGGATGTGGTATTCACTAAACGCTGTAAGTATCCTTGAATGGCTGGATAGGTTATTTTGCCCTGTGTATATAGCAGTAAACAGAAATCAGGAACAGTAACGCAGGGGATGCCTAATGATTGGGCATAAACAAGTGGTCGAACATCGTTAATGAGTAATGCCCACTTATTTTCTAGGGCCAGGGCAATAGCGTGAGATTCGCCCGGACCAAACATAGCTATTGATTGGGTTGGCTCGCTCTTGTGTAGGCGACCATCTTGTTGTAGAACCATAAACAATATTGCTTGCGGAAAAATTAAAGGTGATTCGTTTGGGTTTGTGGTAACGATTTCTTGTTCAACTTGCTGGCAATAATGGACGCGAAAAAAGAGAAACAAATAGGGGATAATGCCTATTTGTGTACCCAATACCCAAAAGGATGTATCAAGAGAAATATTTTGAAGCATAATGATTCAATTGTAATCATCCCCCACCTGAAGTCAAGCGGCTTGGAACCGTATATTGAGCCGGGCTTGACGACTATTCAACCCATGTTTCCGGCTGTTTAGCTGGCATTTGCGGCGTTTGGGGAGAAATTTGCTGCGGCCGCGTCCTCGATTTGTTATGCTGGCAGCGTTGTAGGCTAAACAAGGGTGGCATGAATTGGGTTCACCAAAAGCAATGAAAAAGCGAGTTTGCACGTAGCAAGTTTGTGAATTTGTGGGTAAGACCCCTTCATCCTTTATCCTTCATAATTCATCCTTTATCAGAGGTATAGACAATGAACACTCAAAAACAGCGACTTTTGGCCGGTATGATGTTTGGTTTTACCATTGGTGTGGCGATGGGCGCGGCCCTGGGCCACTGGACCTGGATGGTGGCGATGGGGCTGGGCATGGCGGCCGCGTTCAGCCATATCTTCATCCATCAGCAAAAGGTTGAGAAGCAGCCGGAAGAGATAGAATAAAAGTATCTATACAGCCCCTCACCCGGCCCCTCTCCCATCGTGGGAGAGGGGCCGGGGGTGAGGGGTGACTGATCACCTGTACAGTTACGAATAAAATCAAGCCTATGAAAATAGACCTATCCCCCCCACGTCTTCACACCCCCGATGAGAGCCAATGGCGGCCGCAATGGCGCATTCTCCTCTCCCTGATTGGCAAAGATTTGACCGATCTGCGCCATAACAGCCAACTGCTGGTCATTCTCTCTTTGCCGTTTTTCATTTTCTTTGCTTACCTTTTGCTTACCAGAGGGGTTGAGGCGGAAGCGGTGCTGCCAGTAGCTATCTGGGCAGAAGAACCATCGGCCCTGGTGGCTCTTTTAGAAGCGTACCCGGAGCTGCAAATTCACCCGGTAAGCTCATTGGCCGAACTGCGCCGCCTGGCCGAAACGGACAATATGCAAGGGGTGGTGATTCCAGCCGGGTTTGATGCGGCCGCCCGCCAGGGAACAATTCCCCCTCTGACCATTTACCTGAATCATCGGGCGGGCTGGCGCGTTGAGGTGGAGCGGTTCCAACGGTTGGTCATGCAAGAGGTGTTAGCCCTGTCTGAGCAGCCATTGCCGGTGCAGCTTGATTGGCAAGACGCGGCCGCGCTTACCGGTCGTACCCCCTTTTCAGAGCAGATCGCCCTGGGCAATTACCTGTTCATTATTGTCTTGAGCATGGCTTTTTACCTGACGGGGACCGCGGTTGTTTCCCACCTGATGGCTGAGGAAAAGGAGAAAAAGACGGTTGATTCCTTGCTGACGACACCGGCACACGCGGCCGCGTACCTGCTTGGCAAAGCGGTCATTGGCTTCATTCTCAGTGGAGCGATGTTTCTCCTGCTCACCCTATTAAACGGCGGGTTGACGGGTAACTGGCCGTTAGCCCTCCCGTTTATGGCCCTGGCGGTTCTCAGTTTAACTGGCCTGGGATTACTCACCGGTCTTTTAACCACCAATACCAAACAGTGCAACACCTGGAGCAGCATCGTTATGCTGCTCATTCTCATGCCCAGTTGGTTTGGCAGCTTTGCCGAACTTTCTGAGCCGTGGTACACCCTGTTTCGCCTCATCCCCACCCATTACCTGGTCACTGGTCTGGTTAATGCCCTGGAAGACCAGATAATTTGGAGCGATGTATGGTTTAACCTGCTGGTGCTGTTGGGTACGGCCCTGGGAATATGGGTGGCGGTGTTGTGGTTGGCCCGCTCGCGGCCGCGGCTGGCAGCGAATTTCTAGTTGCAGGGTTGCCGAGTGGCAGATAACGACTTTACTTTGCCCCTTTGCGACGTTGCTCCCTTACCCTTTATTGAGGAGTTTCAAGAAATGATAGAAGTTAAACAGTTAAGCAAATATTACGGTCAAAACGACGCCATCAAAGCGGTAGATGATGTCTCCTTCACCTGCCCGGATGGACAAATTACAGGACTGCTTGGCCCCAACGGGGCTGGCAAAACCACCACCTTACGCATGATCACCGGCTTGATTAAACCCCGCTCCGGTACCGTTATCGTAGATGGGCACGATGTCACCAAAGATCCCCAGGCCGTGCGGCGGGCTTTGGGCGTGCAATCAGATATGACCGGTGTTTACCCTCGTCTGACCCCACGAGAGCAGTTTCGCTACTATGCCCGTTTTTACGGCCTCAAGGGGCAGCCCCTCGAAGAGCGCATCCAGAATATCATTGATGAATTGAAGATGGCCGAAATCGCTGACCGCCGCGCCGAAGGGTTCAGCCGGGGGCAGCGGCAAAAAATCGTCATCGGCCGTGCCCTCATTCATAACCCTCGGCATATTCTCATGGACGAGCCAACCAATGGGCTGGATGTGCTGGCCGTGCGTGACACCCGCCAGACCATCCGGGATCTCAAAACCCAGGGGCGGTGTGTTCTGTTCAGCACCCATTACATGGACGAAGCGGAACGGCTCTGTGACAACATCGCCATCATCGTCCAGGGCAAAATTGCTGCTTTTGGCACCCCCGCCGACCTCATTGCCCAAACGGGCCAGGAGCGGCTTGAAGATGCCTTCATCACCATCGCCGGGGCCGAGGGGTTGGAAATTAGTGCCTACGCCCGGCAGCGGGTGTGAGCAGTTAGCCGTAAACAGTGGACGAGTATGCGAGTAAGCGCGTGGGTCGTCTCCGCACCCCCCATTCCCGCGCTCTCCTGATCTCTCAATCTCTCAATCTCTCAATCACTTAAAGGTTCTCTATGTCAATCACAAACCTCACCAACATCTGGCGCAAAGAGTTAATGGATACAGTACGGGATCGCAAAGCGTTTCGCCAAACGCTGCTGGTACCGTTAATTATTGGTATTCTCTATGCTGTATTGAACCCGGGCCTGGCCCGGCTCATTGAATCACGGGCAGATCAGCCCCTTACCATTCCTACCCAGGGATTGATCTATGCCGATGATAATTTTATCCAGACAATGGATAGTTTTGGCCTTGTCCTGGAGCCTTATGAAGGCGACCTGGAAACGGTTGTCCGCTCCGGGGAAGAAGCGGCGGGTATGATTATCCCCGAAGGATTTAGTCAAAAAATGGCCGCTGAAGAGCCAGCAACGATTACTTTACTGCTCAACCGAACGGCGGGTGGCCCGTTTGGGGGGGGCTTTCGGGTGCAGCGGCTTGATTTTGCCCTGACCACTTACAGCCAATCGTTGGGCATTAGCCGGTTACAGGTGCGTGGGGTAGACCCGGCTATTCTTTCTCCGGTGGCTCTGGATGCCCGTGATCTTTCCACGCCAGAGCAGCGGGCGGGTATTTTTGCTTCTCTGATGCTGCCGCTGCTGGTGGGGATCATTGCCGCCCAGGGGGGGATGTTTATTGCTATTGACGTCACTGCTGGAGAGAAGGAACGGGGTACCTTAGAATCTTTGTTGGTGACACCTGCCAGTGATGTGGAGATTTTTGTTGGTAAGTTAATGGCGGTTTTTTCTATCACCATTTTGCCTATTGTGCTGACGTTGATGGGGTTTTGGGCGGGCAGTACCTTCCTGCCTACAGATTGGACGAATGGAGCGGTTTTACCCCTTCGGCTGGTGTTGCAGGCGATTGTGCTTTCGCTGCCGTTGGCGCTGTTCCTGAATGTTGTCCTGATGGCTATCAGTATTCGCACCAAAGCGTTTAAGGACGCCCAATCATCGGCTGGCTCGCTCATTTTTGCGGTGACGATGATGGCTATGGCGGCCGCGTTCGTTCCCCCAACCAATCCACTCCTTTACGCCGTCCCTATTTACGGGACATCGGCGGTGGTTGGTGCTTTGGCTGTAGGGGGGATTACCCCGGTGATGGGGATTGTCCTGAGTATAGTGGGCAGCCTCGCGGCCGCGGCTCTGGGCATTTTTCTCTCCTTGCGTTTGTTTAACCGGGAGCGACTGCTATACAGTATGTAACGGCAAAATTTCCCAAATTTGGGGGTTGACGCATCCGCCCCCAATATGATAGACTGCCAACCGCTGGCAAAAATAAACAGGCCAGTTTTTTTATGGAGAGTAATGAAATGACGAATTTAGCTAACAACATTCTGATCATCGGTTTTGCCCGCCCACGAGGTGGGGCAACCGTATTGTGTCTGTTGACTTAGCTGCACGTTATTTTTAACGTTCGTGTTCTCAAGCCACAGGCACAACCGCCTGTGGCTTTTTTATTTCCTTTGTGGAGACGAGAACACCCTCAATCTCCCACGGTGAATCCGGCCACAGGCGACCCCCGCCTGTGGCTTTTTTGTTTCTGGGGAATTATTCCGCAGACCTTTTGACCCAATTCAATTTTTTACAGGAGGCTTCCCATGCATAAACCCAATACCACCCGTCAGCGTAAACCGATGCCCGGCACTGTTGGCCGGAGCCAGATGCGTATCCAACCCCCGCAGCCGCTTACTCCTCTCCATAATCAGGTGCAAAACGGCTCGCGGCCGCCTAAGAATAAGAAGCATAAGCGACGTTGAGAGTGAGGGGGGTAGGTCGCAGGTTTCAAGTTTCAAGTTTCAGGTTACTGCTAACTGTCCCCCCACTCCCTCGTCGAACGCAGGTGATTGCCATGAATTTACCCATACGCCAATATTTTCGTTTACTTTCAACCTATTTGCGGCCGCAGCGCGGCAAAGTTATTTTTCTTACCCTCTGTCTCTTCACCGGGATTGCCATGCAGCTGGTGGCCCCCCAGGTGGTGCGGCAATTTATTGATCAGGCTCAACAAGGTAGCCCTGCGGCCGCGCTCAGCCGCATCGCCTTCCTCTTCCTGGGTGTCACCCTGGTCAGCCAGATCGTTCACATCCTTTCTGCTTACCTGACCGAAAATGTCAAATGGCAGGCCACTAACTTGCTCCGCAACGACCTGGCCGATCATACCCTGCACCTGGATATGGCGTTCCACAATGAGAACACCCCTGGGACAATGATTGAACGGATTGACGGTGACATCACCGAACTGTCCAACTTCTTCTCCCAGTTCATCCTGAAAATCATGGGCAATGCCTTGCTCCTGACCGGGGTGCTGGTGCTGCTGTACCAGGAAGATTGGCGTGTCGGGGTGGTTTTTACCGTTTTTGCCCTGGTGATGATGCTCTCTCTGGGGCTAACGGTCAGCCTGGGCGTCCGCTTTTGGGAAGGGCAGCGGGAAGCCCTCTCGGAGCAGTTCGGCTTTATCGAAGAAGTGTTGGGGGGTACCGAAGATATTCGGGCTAATGGTGGCGTCCCATATGTGATGAACCAGATGCGCCGCCACATTTATCAGGTGTTTTTGGCGACGCGCAAAGCGTTCCTGGTTGGCAACCTGACCTGGGGGTCCAGCAATGTGTTCTTCGGCATCAGTGGGGCGTTGGCTTTGGGGCTGGGGTTTTACCTGTACAGCCAGGGCCAGGCCACGCTGGGAACGATTTATCTACTGCTCCATTACAGCAACACCTTGCAGCGGCCGCTAGAACAGTTAGCCCGGCAGTTACAAGATTTGCAGGCGGCTACCGCCAGTATCAACCGGATTCAAGAGCTGTTTGATATTCGGCCCAAAGTTCAAGAACACCCTGCGGCTATACCCCTGCCGGGTGGCCCACAAGCGGTATCGTTCCAGGGGGTCACCTTTAGTTATGAGGCGGACAAACCGATTTTGCGCGATCTCTCTTTTCACCTGCCAGCGGGGAAGGTGATGGGGCTGTTGGGGCGTACTGGCAGCGGTAAAACAACCATCACCCGTCTGCTGTTCCGTTTTCATGACCCAGACCAGGGAGCGGTTTGCCTGAACGAACGAGATTTGCGCCAGGTCAAGTTAGAAGATTTGCGCCAGGCAGTAGGCATGGTGACCCAAGAGGTCCAGCTTTTCCAGGCGTCGGTGCGGGATAATCTCACCTTCTTTGACCCATCTGTTCCTGATGAGAAGATTATCGAAGCGATGGAAATCTTGGGGCTGGGAGAGTGGTTCCGCTCTATGCCAGATGGGTTAGATACAAAGCTGGCGGCCGGCGGCCGCGGTCTCTCGGCCGGTGAAGCTCAGTTATTAGCCTTTACCCGGGTCTTCCTCAAGGACCCTGGCCTAATTATCATGGATGAAGCATCGTCCCGGCTGGACCCGGTGACGGAGCAGCTAATTGAGCGGGCGATTGACCGTCTGCTGCACAATCGTACAGCCATTATCGTGGCCCACCGGTTGGCTACGGTGCAGCGGGCTGACGATATTCTCATTCTGGATGAGGGTGAGGTGTTGGAATATGGCGACCGTGTGGCTCTCCTGGCTGATCCTGATTCCCGGTTCTCAGAACTGCTGCGGACGGGGATGGAGCAGGTGTTGGTGTAGGGGTGGAGATAAGAGATGGAGAGAGTAAGAGATTACTGGCGTCTGGCGTTTTTTAGTCTGACCACTGGTTATTACTGATTATTACTGTATTGGTTATTACCATTGGTGAAATCAATTTTCGCCAGAGTCCAGGGGATTATTGATCTCCCAATCTCTCAATCTCCCAATAATTATCAGGTGTTATGATGAATACAATTACAGCTTCTCTTAAACTAATCCGCCAACGCCCCTGGCTGTTTGCCCTGAATGCTTTCCTCTGGATGGTGATTCATACGGCGATGTTGTGGCCGGGGCTGGTGACGAAATTGATTTTTGATCGTATTACCGGAAATGCGGCCGCGTCCTTTACTATATGGGCCTTGATTGCCTTACTGGTAGGGATTGGCGTGGGTAAATTTGCCTCTTTATACATGGGGATCATTACCTATGTCCCCTTTCGCATGAGCGTCTATGGCACCCTTCAGTTGAACATGATGAAGCAGGTCCTCAGACAGCCGGGCGCGGCCGCGCTGCCAGGTTCGCCTGGAGAAGCGGTCAGCCGGTTCCGGGGAGATGTGGAACGGCTCATGTTCTTTATCTCCGATTGGCTGGTAGATTTGATAGGGTTTGGCTTGAGTGCCGCCGTGGGCCTGGGCGTTCTGTTTTATGTCAATTCCCGCATCACCCTGGGGGTGCTGATGCCCCTCATCATCGTCATCATCCTGGCCAACCTGATGCGGAAGAAGTTAGAGCAGTACCGCGCCCAAAGCCGCAAAGCACACGGCCGCGTCACCGGTTTCATCGCGGAGTTGTTCGGCTCTGTCCAGGCGATCAAGGTGGCTAATGGGTACAAAGGGGTCAGCCGCCGCTTTGCTGAACTGAATGAAAAACGGCGGGTCGCGTCGGTCAAAGATACCCTCTTTGGCGAACTGCTGAACACCTCCTTCGCCAGCACCATCGAAATCAGCACCGGTATCATCTTGCTGCTGGCCGGGCAGGCGATCAGCGACGGCACCTTTACCATTGGTGATTTTGCCCTGTTTGTGGCCTATCTATGGCCGGTGACCGATGGGTTGATGTACCTGGGGCAGCTTTTAGCCGTTCAGAAGCAGACCAATGTCTCGGTGGAGCGGATGCAATATGTGCTGCAAAACGCGCCTAAAGATGCCATCGTTCAGCCGATAGAGGTACCCCTGAATGGGACGTTTGCCCCGATGGAACCTCTTCCCTGGACGCCAGCGGATCGGCTGCGCCATTTGCAGGTGGAAAATTTGAGTTATCGCTACCCTTCGACGGGGAAGGGGATTGAAGGGATTAACCTGAATATCCCTCGCGGCTCGTTTACTGTGGTGACCGGGCGCATCGGTTCCGGCAAGACGACACTGCTGCGAGTATTGCTGGGGCTGCTGCCGCTGGATGAGGGGCAGGTGCTATGGAATGGGCAGGATGTATCAGACCGGCGCGGTGATTTCTTTACCCCGCCGCGAGCCGCCTATACAGGCCAGGTGCCGCGCCTGTTTAGTGATAGTTTGCAAAACAATTTGCTTATGGGGCTGCCGGAAAATTCAGTGGATGTGACCGGGGCGTTGTACAGTGCGGTGATGGAGCGGGACGTGCCTCACCTGGATGATGGGCTGGATACGAAGGTTGGCCCACGTGGGGTGAAGTTATCCGGGGGACAGATACAGCGGAGCGCGGCCGCAAGGATGTTTGCCCGTGCCCCTGAACTGTATGTCTTCGATGATCTCTCCAGTGCCCTGGATGTGGAAACGGAGCGCACCTTGTGGGAAAGAATGTTTGAGCTTGAGTCAAATGGTGATGATGAATCGTCCCCATCTCTTAATCGCCCAATCGCTCAATCACCTACCTGCCTGGTTGTTTCTCATCGCCGGGCCGCCCTGCGCCGGGCAGATCATATCATCGTCCTGAAAGATGGGCGGATAGAAGCGGAAGGAACTTTAGAAGATTTATTGACGACTTCACCGGAGATGCGGCAGTTGTGGTATGGTGAGGCGGCGTAAAGAGTGTATTGGTTATTAGTTATTGGTGTAGTGGTAATGAAAAGGGGGTTGATTCATTGGGAATCAACCCCCTTTTGGGATTGCGGCCGCGGTTCTGGATTAGCAGGTCAATTGGCTGCCATTTGCTGGTGGTTGGCAATAAATTCCCTGGTGGCTTGAGCAATCAGGCCAGAACGTGTTACATCATGTTGGGAAGCATATTGGTCCATCAATGTTAATAGATGCTCTGGCAAGGTGATATTCACTCGTCTTGATTTGCCGGAGAGTTTGCTAAGGTCTACCGTTACTAAAGCCCAAATGCCATCAGTATAAAGGGGATTTTGACGGTGGTACTCAATGGTCCTGGGCATAGGCACAGGTTGCTCATCAAGGATTAGTCCTTCGATATGGCATTCAATGGCTTCAATAGTTTGCAGCAAAGCATCGTCAATGGTATCCCCCGCACTGAAACAGCCGGGGAGATCAGGGACGGTAACACCATAATCACTGTCTGGATCTTTATGGATGACAACTGGATAACGCATATTGCACCTTTAGGGCCAACGCCAGCCGGCCTGCTGATAAATGCTTCGTAGAGTCCCTTTGGGTAGGTCCTTTTTAGGGTGAGGAATTGTAACTCTGCCCGGTTTGTTTGGATGTTTGAATTGGTGGTGACTGCCGCGTGTATTAACCAGCACCCATCCATCTTTCTTAGGTCTGGCAATTAGTTCGCGGCTAGACATACTGCAACGATACACATTATGCACATGGTTCGTCAAGATTTTACGAATAGGGTGCAGCAATTCTCAATTTAGAACCCGTTGTGTGGTAGTGTGGTAGGGGTGGGACAGGCGGGCAACCATCTGGGTCAAGCAGTTTAACCTTATTCCCGCCTGTCTCACCCTCTTTTACACCCCCATTGCGGCCAAATCAGGGCGAGACAGGTGGGAACGAAATGTTTCCGTTTGACCAAAACTCTGGCCCACCTGTCCCGCCCCTACATCCATTTCAAGGCAAATTGAGAATTGCTGAATAGGGTGTAGATAGCTACTCTTGAATTTCGGCGGCGAACCCTTCACGATAGGTGGGATAGTGCGGCCGCCATCCCAATTTTTCTTGGGCCAGTTGGTTGCGGCCGCGAGCCGAAGCCAGCAAAAAGCGCACCGTTCCCGAACCAAGCAGGAGATTCGCCAGAAAAACGGGCAGCCGCAGCGGTTTCCTGGCTCCGAGGGTTTGGGCCAGGTGGGCAACAAGCTCACCGTAGGTCACTGGTTCATCGTCACAGATATTAAAAGTATGGGGGAGGGGCTGGGGATAGTTGTTTACCGCTTGCACGACGGCCCTGGCGGCATCATCTACGTGGATCATATTCCAATATGCCTGACCATCCCCAATGACCGGGAACCACCCCTTGCGGGTCAACGACAACATATTTTGGGTTTGGGCTGAATCATGGCTGTAAAAGGTACCAAAACGTAAAATGATGGCTGGTAAATGGTGCTGCTGCGCGGCCGCGTTCACCATCTGTTCCATATCCACTGCCGATTGTAATACACCCCCTGGCTGTGACATGATGGGGGTTGTTTCATCTACCCAGCCCCCCTGTTGATCCCCATAGAGGAAGGTGACACTTTGCTGCACATAAAGCGGGCATTGGTGATGGAGCGCGGCCGCGATCAGGTTTTGCGTCCCTTCCCGGCGAATACGATCATTCATGGCCCAATCGGCCAGGGTGGGGCGGGATTTATTGGGAATGGCGGTGGCTAAATGGAGAACCCCAGCACAGCCAGCTACTAACTGGACCATCTGCTCCTGGTTAAACAAATCCCCTTCGCGGGGTTCGGCCCCCTGCTCCTTCAGCCAGGTATGGTTAGCGGTCGAACGGCTTAACCCGACGACTTGATGCCCCTCGGCGATGAGTAACCTGACCACCCGCTTACCGAGTACGCCAGTAGCCCCAGCGATGAATAATTTCATATTGTTTTCCCTCTATAGATATTTACTGAGTACAATTGTTGCTGCAGTTATTCATTTTGACCAGGGATTTATATGTTTGCCTTTAAGCAGCAAGTAACGTTTTTATACACTCCCAATTTGGCGGCAACGGCTCAATTTTACGAGCAGGTATTGGGGCTGCCAATGGTGTTAGACCAGGGAACGTGCCGTATTTATCAGGTGAGCCAGGGGGGATTTGTGGGGGTTTGTGAGTCGGCCGGGAGTAAGCCGCCGCGGCCGCAGTCGGTCATTATCACGCTGGTCACGGCCGATGTAGATGGCTGGTACGAAAAGTTGCAGGCCAAAGGGGTGCAGTTTGCGAAACCGCCCACCTACAACCCCCAATACAACATTTATCACTGCTTCCTGCACGACCCCAATGGCTATTTGTTAGAGATACAGCAATTTCTTGATCCCGCCTGGCCGGCTGGGTAGAGAGGGGGGGGCGCGGAGAGGGTAAAAGCTGTGCTCATCTGCGGATAAGCGTGTGGTATTGGATTTTTAGATGGGGGAATGCAGCAGGTGGGTGCGGAGTTGGCTGAGGGTAGCCGGGTCTAAACCGCCGCGGCCGCAGACATATCTTTCCACCGACCCATAAGTTTGCCGGATATGGGCCAGGGTGGTCCGCAAGCTATCTGGGTGGGCCACCAGAAATGGGCGTAAGTTGCCTGCTTTGAGGCCAAAGACCGCCAGCCGTTCGGCATCCCGCTGCACGGTGGCTTGCACCTCAGCATAAAACCGATTGCTCAGACTAAAATCAGCCAAAATCGCTTCATCAGGCACTCCCAGCAAGGAGAGGAGTAGGGCAATGGTGAGACCGGTACGGTCTTTGCCGGCGGTGCAGTGGAGCAAAATGGGGCGGTTGGCCGGGTCGGCGATGAGGCGCAGCGCGGCCGCGATCCGGCCCCCGTTTTTCTCAACCATCAGGTTAATATACCCATAGAGAACCAGGTCGCTAATCCGGTGGGGGCGGAAAGTGAGGGTGGCTAAAATGCGGCCGCGACCAACCCCGCGCTCGTGTAAGGGAACAAGGTGGTAGGCCACGTTTGGGGGGAGAAGGGTAGGCATTGCTGCTGCTTCATAACTGCTGCGTAAATCACACACCGCCCGGATGCCCCACGCCGTCAGTTGGGCCGCCCCTTCCTCGGTGAGATAGCTCAATGTGCCCGCCCGGTATACCTCTCCCCAGCGCACCAGCAGCCCATCATGGGTTGTGTAGCCACCAATGTCCCGTACATTAAACGCTCCTGGTAGGGATAACAGCCGTCGCTCAGGTTGCAGCTCCGGGTGGGGCAGTTCAAGGGTGAGAGGATCAAACAGCTCGTTGGCCTGATGGCGGGCCAGGTAGCGGGTGTAAAGCTGGTTAAGGGTGAAAAAGATGGCGAACGCGGCCGCGCTGTAAAGAAAAGGTCGGGGCATTTTTCTACTTTTTAGTTTTTAGTTTCGAGTGGTGGGTGACGATTTCACTCTGCCACTCTGCCACCCTGCCGCTTTTAGTGATGGAACAGCCGTGTACCGGTCATTACCATGACCATATTATGTTCGTTCGCGGCCGCGATCACATCTTCATCACGCAGGGAGCCACCGGGCTGGGCCACATAGCTCACCCCACTTTGCTGTGCCCGGTCCAGGCTGTCCCGGAACGGGAAGAACGCATCAGACCCCAGGGTAACACCCTTTTGTTGGGCCAGCCAGCCCCGTTTTTCTTCCTGGGTCAGGCGGATTGGGGTTTCGGTGAACGCCTGTCGCCAAACTGCTTCCTCAGCGGGGGGCAAATTGTCCTGCAAAAATTGATCGGTAGCGTTGTCTTTATCTGGGCGGCCTGATTTGGGGCGGAAAGGCAGGGCCAGGGTGCGGGGGTGCTGGCGCAAAAACCAGAGATCGGCCTTGGTGCCCGCCAGCCGGGTGCAGTGGATGCGAGATTGCTGCCCGGCCCCCATGCCGATAATCTGCCCCTGGTAGGCGTAACAGACGGAGTTGGATTGGGTGTATTTGAGGGCGATAAGGGCCAGAATAATATCACGCTGGGCCGCTTCGGGCAGGGTGGTATTGGCGGTGACAATGTGAGTCAAATCGGCCGGGGTGGGCAAATAATCGTTATGTCCTTGCTCCAGGGTAACGCCAAACACCTGTCGCTGCTCCAGGGATGGGGGGGCATAATCGGGGTCAATTTGCAGGATGCGGTAGCCCCCCCCTTTTTTAGCTTTGAGGATGGCTAACGCTTCTGGGGTAAACCCTGGGGCGATGATGCCATCAGATACTTCCGGTTTGATGAGGCGGGCAGTGGCCTCGTCACAGGGGTCACTCAGAGCGATCCAGTCACCAAAGCTGGAGACCCGATCCGCCCCACGAGCGCGGGCATAAGCGGCCGCGAGGGGTGTCAGCTCCATCTCGCCCACAAAATAGGCCTGGCGCAGGGTATCATTGAGCGGCACCCCCACCGCAGCCCCGGCTGGGCTGACATGTTTGAACGACGCGGCCGCGGGCAGACCCAAAGCCTGCTTCAACTCCCGCACCAACTGCCACCCATTCAGAGCATCCAGCAGGTTAATGTAGCCAGGAGTGCCATTGAGCGGCTGAAACGGCAGAATGCCTTGATTGACAAATACCCGCGCCGGTTTCTGGTGCGGGTTCATACCGTAGCGTAGGGTAAGTTCAGATGTAGACATGGTTATTGAACCGCCTGTTTCTCCAGATAAGCGGTAATGGCAGTATCATAATTGCCGGTGTGGGTGAAGGCTTTGACGGCGAGCTGCTGGCGGGTGGCGAGGGTGGTGACTCCGCTGGTCTGGAGTTCGGTCAGGACGAAGGGATAGTCGGCGGGTTGGCAGAGGATGGTGACGCGGGCAAAATTTTTCGCGGCCGCACGCAGCAGCGTCACCCCGCCAATATCAATCTGTTCAATCGCCTCAGCCAGCGTTACTCCAGGGTGGGCAATCGTCCGCTCAAAGGGGTACAGATTGCATACCACCAGATCAATGGGCACAATGCCCTGGACCGCCAGGTCGGCCTGGTCTGAAGGGGTATCTTGGGCCAGGATGCCGCCGTGAATGGCTGGATGTAAAGTTTTGACGCGGCCGCCGAGCATCTCTGGCGATTGAGTTACATCGGCTACATCCAGCACCGGCAGCCCGGCCTGGCGCAGCTCCCTGGCTGACCCCCCACTGGCGACTAGCTCCCATCCCAGGTCAACCAGCCCCTGGGCCAACGCAACTAAACCGGTTTTGTCATAGACGGAAAGAATAGCACGTTTATTCATGGTGTGAAATTTATCACAAGAGAGGAGAGTTTGCGAGTGAGTGAATTTTTCTTTGATACCAACGCACTCAACTCAATGCCAGGGCAATCGCTTGTTCGGTACTTATCGTCGCCCCTTTCGACCAGGCCAATTCAAACGCCACATCCCCAAGTTGAGCGCGTGCTCTGGCTAATACGGCCGTGACATGCTTCTGTGCCACTTGTTCGAGTGGCGCGCCAATGCGAATCCGCAAGGTATCAGCGGCCGCCAAAAGTTGAACCGCTTGTTCGTAGCGCCCTTCACTTTCGTTGACCTGGGCCAGCAGTTCAAACGAGTAGGGATAGCCTCGTGGCAGCCCCAATTGGCGTCGAATACGCAGCGATTCGCGCAGTAATTCTCTGGCATTCGCATACTCCCCCATCTTATAAGCGGTTTCCCCCAGGTCATGCATGGCCAGGGCGACGCCGCGCTGGTAGCCCAGCGATTGGTAAATGTCGCGGCATTCCTCGAACGCCTGTCTGGCTGCTGCGTATTCACCGATTTCCAACAAGCTTACACCAAGATTAATAAGCGCCCTTGCCAGTTCAAACGGGCTATCTAGTTCGCGCCACAGGGCGAGGTTCGGAAGATGATATTGAATTGCTGCTTCAGGCCTGTCGGCATCGTAAGCAATGGTTCCCAGTACCCGCCTGGCCTTCGCTATCCCCAAAGTATAGGCGATCTGCTCAGCCATCCGCAGCGCTTCTTCAGCCTGCGCCTGTACATTCGTCTCTTTGCCAGCAAGCGCGGCCAGATCGCAATACTTCAGCCGGGCGTCAATCTCCCCTCGCTGATCGCCAAGTTGCTGAAACAACTGCTGCGCTTGCTGAACACAGTGCAACCCATAGTCGAAATCGGTGATCGCCGAGGACAGATCGGCCGCCGCCAGCAAGGCGTGTCCCCGCTGGAGCGAAACCGATCCCTGAGTTCTCTCCAGAGCGCGTTGCAGCCAGCGACGCCCTTCCTGGAAAAAGCCGCCCAGTTCCCAGAACTCCAGCGCCCCCAACTGGGCGACCAGGGCCAACGCCCGCTCGCCATCGTGGGCAACCAACCATTCGAATGCTCGCCCCACGTTATCATGGTCATCCACGACAGTCCGCAGCCGCTCAGGGAATGTTTGTCCGTCCTGGTTTTCGGCTGCGCGGGTGACAAGCCCGGCATAGTAGCGGGCATGGCGTTCCCGTGCCTCCGCCTCCTGATCACGGCCGCGTAACTGCTCCTGGGCAAACTGGCGGATGGTCTCGTGCATGTTGTAACGCCGCTGCCCGGCATCAGCCCCAAAGACGACCAGCGAATGGTCAACCAGTTCGGCCAGGAGTTCCGCGCATGGCGCCCCTGGTGCGCTGACTGCCTCGGCCGCTGCCAACGTCCACCCACCGGCAAAGACCGCTAACTGGCGCAACAGTGAGCGCTCCGGACGGCTCAACAGTCCGTAAGACCAGTCAATCAGGGTATGCAAGGTGCGCTGGCGGGGCAGCGTTCCGGCTACCTGCCTGTTCAGCCAGGCGAAGCGTTGGCCCAGCCGGTCGGCAATTGCTTCAATGGGTAGGGCGCGGACCTGGGCGGCGGCAATTTCGATGGCCAGGGGAATGCCGTCAAGCTGCTGGCAGATACGGGCCACCGCCAGCACATTGGCGTCGGTGAGCGTGAAATGCAGCAGCGACTGTGTGGCGCGGTTGGTGAACAATTGCACGGAGTCAAAGTGCAGCGCGTCGGCAACCGTGAGTGGTTCCGGGCCACTAATTGTGGGCCAGGCTAATGGCTCCAAGCGTACGACGTGCTCCTCATCCAGGTGAAGGGGGATGCGGCTCGTCGCCAGCACCGTCAGCCCCGTGGCCTCGCGGTCGAGCGTTTGGACGAGGCAGGCGCACGCTTTCACCAGGTGTTCGCAGTTATCCAGCACCAGGAGCATGGTCTTGTGGCGCAGGTAATCCACAATGGCAGCGGTGGACGTGCGGCCGGTGGTTGGCAGCTGCAACGCGGCCGCGACGGCGTCATCCACCGATTTTTCATCGGTAACACCGGCCAACTCAACCAGGCAGATGTCCTGGGCGAAAACGCCGGCCATGCGCTGGGCCACCTCGATGGCCAGGCGCGTTTTGCCGACGCCGCCTGGCCCTGTCAATGTCACCAGCCTGACGGTGCGGCGCGAGAGAAGGTCTACCAGGCGGGCGGATTCTGGCTGGCGGCCAAAAAAGCGGGTCAGGACGGGGGGTAGGGCAGTTGGCGTTGCCTGGGCGGCAAACGGCGCGTGGGCGCGGATCTGTTCGGCCAGCATCATGGTTTCCACGGCCGGGGCCAGGCCAAGTTCGGATGCCAGCAGGCGGCGGCAGGTTTCGTAGGCATCCAGGGCGGCGCTGCGCTGATCAGCGCGGGCCAGGACGCGCATCAATTGACGAGTGGCGGCTTCGTTCAGCGGGTCATGTTCGAGCAGGCGGCGGGTAGCGCGTTCGGCTTCAGCCAGTTGACCGGCGCGTTCGTGAAAGGCAGCCAGTTGTTCCAGCACGGCCGTTACCTGCACCTGGAACTGTTGGCGCTGCATGAGCAGCCATTCGTCGAACTGCAAACAGTTTGGCAGCGAGAATTGGTCCAAAAAATCGCCGCGCACCAGGTCAAGCGATTCGGTCAACCGGGCGGCACATTCCGGGCAATCGTGAGGGTCGGGGTGCGGGTGGCGGCGGCTGGCCTCGATCAGGGCGCGAAAACGGGCCACATCCAGTTCATGATCACTGAGGGGGTTGAAGCGCAAGGTGAGCCGGTCGCCGATCAGGGGGGGCTGCTCGTCAGCATCGCTTGTTCCCAGCGCTTTCTGAAGCTGCGCCCAGGTGACGCGCAGATTGTTTTGCGCCGCCGCCGTCGGCAGGTCGGGCCACAGCAAGCCCAGCAAAAATTCACGGCCGTGGGCGTGATCCGACTCGACCAGGAGATACGCCAGCAGTCCAATCGCCTTCCGGTTGGTGAGGGTGATTGTTCCTAGACGGCGATGCTCGATCTGCAAACGGCCGAGTAAAGAAAAAGTTAGTCCAGCCAATATCGTCCCAGGTAATGATGAATTAATGGGGTCTCGTTAAAGTGCAGGAAATATAGCACAGGGAACAGAAAACAGCATTTGTTCCCAAGACCTATGATGGTTGTTGCGATTCGATCCGGATCGCAGCCCACACATGAAAGGAGAACTTACTCATGGATCACACGAATTCAATTCAGCGCCTCTACGCCCTTATTAACGCCGGTGACATTGACGGTTTCGGCCGGCGGGTCGCCGATGAGTTCGTCGAGCACGACGAATTACCGGGACTGCCACCGACAAAGGAGGGCCTCCTTCAATACTTCCGGTTCATGCTCGCCGCCTTCCCAGATATGCAGATGCACGTTCAAGACTCGTTCGCCAGTGGCGATAAAGCTGTTGCCCGTTTGCAAGTGAGCGGGACGCATAAAGGTGAGTTCATGGGCATACCGGCGACGGGCAATTCAATCTCCATGAATCTCATTGACATCATACGCTTTGGCGATAACGGGCTGGCCCACGAGCATTGGGGAGTAGCCGACACATTCGCCATGATGCAGCAGCTCGGCGTTATCCCAGACGGGGCGCCGGCTTAACCGGCCGCAGGCAGTATCTACGTGTCAGGCGGCTCTGGCTGTAGTCGGCCTCCTGATCGAGCCTGCTGAGTGGCTCGGTCAGGAGACCCGCCTGAGCGGGTTGGCAGTTACTCCCCAAACAGAATATCGTCGAATCCAACCGCCCTCAAAGGAGAAGTCATGAACAAGTCAGTTCGCCGTATCAAAGGAGTAGGTGCTGTACTTCCCTGACCCAGAAGGAAATTCGTTGGAGTTCGTCTGTTACGATGCGAGTGTACAGTAGGCGAAGTGTGGTACACAACAAATGCCACCGCCTAACAAGGAGTAGACATGAATAAGCTAAACCAGGCGATTACCGGGATTGCTGAAATAGCGTTGCGTGTCCACGACCTTGATCTGATGAGAAGATTTTACGAACAAGTGGTAGGTCTTGAACTGCTACGAGAAATCAAAGATAGCAAGGGCACGATTATTTTTTATGCCGTCGGGCCAGGGAACGACCACCTGGCGCTTTTCGAAGAGAAATGGGTAGCCTGGTTTACGCGAGATAAATCTCCTCAAGTTGAGCCGAAGCTGACAACCCTTTCTCATTTTGCTTTTCGCATTGCGCACGATGATTTTGAATCTGAAAAGAAACGGTTAGAGGAGCTTGGCATTGAGATCGTCCATTCAAATACATCAAGTTGGCTGCACTGTCGGATGTTTTACTTTTTCGATCCCGAAGGGAACTTAATCGAGTTCAACAGTCACGATGAGAGTGTACGGTAGAACTCGGACTCTACACCGAACCCTCAGGCTCGTTCTTGCCCTCAATCTACTACTGCATCAAGGAGATCACGATGGAAATCACAAATCCGGATACCTTCCTGGTTCGAGCAGGGTTCGTCCTTTTCACGCTCGCACTGCTCACAGGTTTTTTAATCCCGGCGCTTCTCAACAAGAAGATGGCTCTCGCCGCTCACGTCACGGGCATTATGAACGCGCTCGTGTTGATAGCGCTCGGTCTCGCCTGGGGGCTGCTCACGGTTAGCTCACTGCAAGCCAATCTCATCCGGGGCGCCTTTCTTTATGGCACATACGCTAACTGGGTTGCTTCCTGTCTTGCCGCCGCCTGGGGAACGAGTCGCCGGACGCCTCTGGCAGGCGCCGGGTATAGCGCCGCGCCGTGGAAGGAGGCAGTGGTGGAAGTACTTCTGGTCTCGCTCAGCCTGGCGATGCTCGCGGGGTCGGTCCTGGTGGTCTACGCGCTTCGCTAAAAGCCATTTGCCATGTAGCCCATGCTTTGTGATCATGTGGAGGAACCTATGTCAACAGAAAATGAAACAGCCATCAAAGTTATCGTTGAACTCCAGGCCAAACAGGGTATGCGGGGAGCGCTCATGGGTCTGCTGGAAAGCGTGTTGGCGGAACATGGGCCGGACCAGCGTGGTTTCCTGGGCAGCACGTGTTATGAGGTGCTGGACAACCCCAACATCGTGGTAGAGATTGCCGATTGGGAGTCGGCCGAGGCGCGGGCGGAGGCGATGCAGCAGGTGATGGCCAGCGGCGCTTACGCGCCCTTGCCAGAGTTGTTAGCCGCGCCCGTCAAGGCCACAGTCATCCGGCAACTTCTCTGACGGGCAAGAGGAGGGTTTCTGTTGAAAACGCTACGGCCGTTTATCTTCCCCTTTCTTCTTCTTCTCATCCTGACCTGGCTGCTGGCTGCCTGCGGCCGCGCCGCGCCCAACGAAGCCACCATCACCATGAAAGAGATGGCTTTCGGGCAAAGTGAAGTCACCGTCAAAGCCGGGCAGCCCGTCACCCTGCGCCTGGTGAACCGGGACGGCTATACCCATGTCTTTGATATGGACGAATTCGACATTCACACATCGTTGGCGGCCAATGAAACGGCCGTGTTGCGTTTTACGCCTGAGAAACCCGGCCGTTACTCCTTTTATTGCAGTTCACCCGGCCATGAGATGGCCGGTATGGTGGGCACGTTAATTGTGGAACCATAGGACACGGATTGGCGGGATTGGCGGATCAAGCCAGGCAAAATCAGTTAATCCGGCCCATCCGTGTTCCGCAACAGGAGAAACAACATGATTGGCAACATCCTCATTTTATTGGTAGTCATCGGTTTAACCGTGCTGTTTGGCTGGCTGACCTACCGGGCAGTACGGGCTAAGAAATTGTGGGTAAAGATTGGGGGTGGATTGGGGGCGGGGCTGCTGACATTGTTGTTTGCGGGCATCACCTTTTTTGGCAGCAAGGGCGTCGTCAACGCTTATTTCCCCGGCGCCCCACCCGCGCCTGAGTTGACGGTCGCCGGTACGCCGGAGCAAGTCGCCCGCGGCGAATACCTGGTCACGATTGCCTGTATGGGCTGCCACAGCCAGGTGGGGGCCGATGGCGCCCCCTCGCGCCAGCACCCGCTCAGCGGCGGCTGGAACCTCTCCGAATATGACGGCTTTGGTTTTATTGGCGACATGGTGACGGAGAATCTAACGCCGGGCGGCAAACTGGCCGGCTACAGTGACGGCGAACTGTTCCGTGTGCTGCGTTACAGCGTTAACCAGGACGGGCACACCGTAGGCGTAATGTCCTTCATGCCTTACCGCGAATTGAGCAATGAGGATACGGAAGCCATTATTGCCTACCTGCGTTCGCTGCCACCTGTGCCAACCACCGGCCCGACCGGCGATAGATTAAATTTTCTGGGCATGATCATGCTGGGCGCCGGCATGTTTGGCGAGCCACCCCCGCCCGCCCCGGCCGTTGTCATCGCCCCGCCACCAGGTGTAACGGCCGAATACGGCAAGTATGTGGCTACTTTTGGTGAATGTCGCGGCTGCCATGGGCCAAACATGACCGGCTCGCCGGCCACATCGGTCAGCCCGGCTGTGCCTAACCCACGGCCGTTTGTCAGCAGCCTCACCCTGGAACAGTTTACGGCCATGATGCACAGCGGCGTCAAGCCGGACGGCCAGCCTTTCCCGGCGACAATGCCCTGGGAAAACGCCTCAAACATGAATGACGATGACCTGGCCGCGCTGTACGCCTATATAACGACACAACCCTGATTTAGAATCAAACACAAAAAGGAGAATCTAAAATGTCTGCTATTGCAAGTAAGCCCCTTGATACCCGCAGTTCACTGCTTCGTTCCATTGTCCTTGGTGGAATGTTTATCTTTATAAGCCAGTGCATCCACCAATGGATTGTTGTCACGCTCATGCAAAAGACCCCGTATATTTTAGTATGGCAATATATCGCCAGCGGCTTATTGGGCGAGGCTGCTTTCGCAGGCGGCATGGCCACCGCCTGGCTGGGGTTGTTTTTTCACTTAATCATATCGTTTGTCATCGCAGCTGTTTTCATCCTGGCCGCTGACCGCATTCCCCTTTTGCGCCGCTATGCCATCCCGGTCTCACTCCTGTATGGATTTGGCGTTTTCGTGGTCATGAACATGATTGTCACACCGCTCAGTGCGGCGCCGCCGATACCGGCGCCAACCCTGCCCTGGCTCATCGAGGCGATCCTGGAACATGTCCTGCTCGTCGGCTTGGTGTTAGGGATGCTTGTACAGCGGAATGTTAACCCCCAAATATGATCGGCTTTTTAGGAATTCAGAGGGTTGGTACCAGATGTAAGGGCATACTTGCGTCGTTTTGCGGTGACTAAGATCGTCGCCGTTGGGAAACAGGTCTGATCCTCTGGTGCAAAAAAGTTGCACATTAGATTAGGTTCTGTTGACGTTTGAGGCATAATAGACATGTGTCTGCAAATGCTAAACTATCAGATTCTCAATGGAGCAAAATATGCTCTTTTCTGCGCATACATCAGCGAGCTTATGTTGGCGACGAAGCAAAATGCCGCCTTTTTGTGGAAGGAGTCCATTGGATCATGCGCTCCGGGGCGCAATGGCGGTTTTTACCTGATGCATATGGGCCATGGAATAGCGTCTACAAGCGATTTGCCCGCTGGTGCGATCATGGTGTGTGGCAAGATATGCACCAGCATTTTGCTGATGACCCAGACCTGGAAAACATCATGTTGGACAGCACGGTCGTCCGGGCACATCCCTGCGCTGCTGGTGCGCCAAAAAAAACGGTGGACAGGAGGGGCAAGCCTTAGGACGCAGTCGGGGCGGCTTTTCCACCAAAATTCATGTAAATGTGGATGGTTTGGGCAATCCGCTCCGCTTTGTGTTGACGGGCGGAGAGCGACATGACAGTACCCAGGCGGAAGCGTTGACTGGCGGTTATAATTTTGAACGTTTGTTGGCCGATAAGTCATATGATGTTGACGCCTTTGTCCAACAACTGGTTACTTTAGGAGTGGAAATGGTTATCCCACCGAAAGCAAACCGAAAAGAACAACGTGAATATGACAAGCATTGGTACAAAGAGCGCCACTTGGTGGAGTGTTTTATCAACAAGATTAAGCATTATCGTCGAATCTTTTCTCGATTTGAGAAATACGCCAGCCGCTATCTGGGCTTTTTGAGCTTTGTTGGCGCTCTTATTTGGTTACGCTGAAATGTCAACACAACCTAGTGTCGTAGGGTATTGGTTATTACCACTGGTGAAATCAATTTTCGCCAGAGTCCAGTATATGATCTTAAAAGGTGGTTAGAACGGAGCCTGATTGCCCTGAGCAAAGTTGGATATATTGGGGTACATTGGGGTCTGCCGGCTGTTTGAGCGTCTCGTGCTACAATCATCAGTTGCACCAACATCAGGCTATATTGTTTAAAGGAACTTAAGGGAACTCGAAACTCAAAACTATGTTTTTATCAGAAATGAAGCCAAATGTGGGGCAGAGGGTGATTAAGCGGTTGGCCTGGGTGAAGCCGATTTCCTGGGTGTTGGCCCGGATGTTGCCGCCGATTGACCGTTGGGTATATCGTCGGAACCGCGGCCGCCTCTGTGCACTTTTCATAGGGGCAGACTATCTTGACCATATTCCTTCCGCCAGCGGCTTAGGCTGCTGTGACTGATATCCAGGTACTGAGCGAAGGTTCCCAACAGCTTGTCTGTTTGATATGACATTTTCGCCGTTTCCCGTTTGAATTCTTCTGTGAATGTTTGTTTACCCGTTTTTGTTATCCTTTTTGTGTCTATGTATCTTACTTCGTCGTCCACAAAAACGGGTCAAGATCAACTTACCGGTTGGGTCCTTTCAGCACAGGCCACTAAATCCCTGTTGGCAGCATCCTGCCGATTTTAGTTAATCGGAATGTGCCCCCCTGTACGCCATCCACGAAAACCGATCAGGCGCTATGCTGCTCAACTTCGGTAACAGTGTGCTGATCTGCCCATCGGAAAACAAGAGACCAGGCAAAACCGCCAAGCACTTTAGCTATAAACTGGCCTAAGACAATTAAAGGTAAAAAGGTACCGAATGCCAATGTTGGGAATACAAGAGAATCAACCAACGCGCTGGGCACATTGCTGCCGTTGATCCTCAACCAACGCGGATATTTGCCTAACAAATGATAGACAAGCGCATCTACTGTCGCTGCGGCCGCAAAAGCGATGAATGATGCCAGGGCGATCTGCCCCGCATCGCGGTTTAACAGCCAGGAAAGAATAGAACCGGCGGCGATAAGAGCGGTCATTTTTGGGAGCAATTTATTGCCCCGCCAGGCGTCATGCAGGTGGTCACGGGCAGTCAGGTCAAGGCCAATGAACAGGAATGCATTGACAATGACCATGCTCGGCCCAAAAGCAGCAACAGTTAGATTGGCAAGAACAATAGCGACCAGATACAAAATGACGTAGACCATGTGGTTCTCCTTAAAATAACAGACGAAAAGGAATTTTAGTTCGATTGATAATCGGATGTAAAGCCAGCAATTCCTCATATAATCAGGCTGCGTAAGGCAAGGGGTCGGGAGTGCCTACTTCTGCAAAGGCTTTGATCCGTTCGGCGCAGGTGGGACAGCGACCACACGCTGCCTCATGCCCTTCATAACAAGACCAGGTGAGGCCGTAATCAACATCCAGTTCCAGGCCCTGACGCAAAATATCAGTTTTTGAGTATTGTATGAAGGGGGCCTGGATTGTTACCTGCGTTTTACGATTCAGAGTGTAAACCTGGTTTAATCGCTCCAGAAATTGCGGTGTCGTATCCCAATATCCATAAATATCGTGACGCTGCGCGCCATAGAAGACATCGCTGGCGCCCTGCGTTTCGGCATAGGCGACAGCCAGAGCCAGGAAGATCATGTTACGATTGGGCACATAAGTGGGCGGTTGTGGGTCGCCGAGGACATCCATGATATCGGGCACGGCCGTTTCTAACGATACCAACGCCGAGTTCGCAAAAAGTGGGCGCAGCAGAGCCAGGTCTAGTACCAGATGCTCTTGGCATCCTAGCAGGGCCGCCTGGGCTTTAGCGTACTCAATTTCCTTGTCGTGCTTTTGCCCATAGCCAAAAGTGATAATGGCTGGGGCGCGCTTTTCAACCTTGATCAAATAATGTAGCAGGGTAACGCTGTCCATCCCCCCACTGACAATGGCAACGGAATCAATCATTGTCGGTCATTTCCTTCTCGTTTTATTTCGGCAACGGCCGTCATATGTAAGCCATCACATGCGCTTTGATGCCAGGTTACAACAATAACAGTATTGCGGTAATTGAGTAAACAAAAGGGGCGTACAATACCGCAGTTTTGATAAGCCGGGTAGGGGTTGGATGCACCCTTTTCTGCCACCGGCATAAGGGTGATTATAACAAGATTGAGAAGATGAGCGAGGAAACGGCCGTTAACCTTTGCCCATAAAGGCTTGTTTGAGGTGATAGTAGTTGTGCAATGCCCGGTCACGAATGTTGCTTCGCTTCCCAACCCCCAAAATTCTGTCAGCATCTTCGCTGCATACAGGGCAACTGCACGGCAGCGGCGTACTTAACCGCCGGTGGTGTGGGATACGTCCTTTCATGGGCACATCTGGCGGTTCCAAAATTCCAAACCGGCGATAGGGTCTGCTGTAGAGCACCTCATTATAGGCGGCCGCTTTGGCAGGGCGCGATGAATCAATAGAGCTAATGCCCATTTTGCCTAAAGTTCGTGCCGTTTGCACAACCCCCACGCCAAAGATGTGCAATTTTTCAGGCCCCACAACATCCACCACCGCCTTAACCCGCTCCATGATAGGCTTGTGTTGGCGTAGGCCAGCCAGGGATCCAAGCCCATACATGGGAAACCCAATCGCCTGTAATTCGCGGGCACAATAGGACAAAGAGTCGGGATCGTTGCCTTGAATGACTGCCAATGGCGTGATGTGTGCGCCCAGGTCTTGTTGTGACATCAGCGCTTTTAATTCATAAGCATAGGCAATCGTCTGTGCAATGCTGTTGTCTCGCCCATTATTGCTGAGGGTTTTGTCTAGTAGAGGATAGTCACGGGCACAGATGATGGTGGGGATTTTTGCGCCATTTAAGAGAGCAAGCTGCCTTTGCCACACTTGTGCTGGTGATAATGCTTCTTTAGGCGCTATGGCAAAGCGGTAGCCCCCGCTGTCTATCAACAGCTTTTGCGGTAGATGAGGTAGCTGATCAACGGTCCAATCTTGGGCCACAGACGTGATGCTCACCAGCAGAGCGCAATTTGGATCGTATGCGGGGTAGATAGGATCACCGGGATACCAACTCACGTAAAAATCCACAACACATCCTGTTCTCTATTGCGAACAAACTATTCGCTGGGTAAACTAACACAAGCGTTGACGGCCGTCAACAATTCACCAACTCGGAGGCGTTATGCTGTTCCGTCCTGTATATGGCCCAGAATTAGAACTGATTTATACCTTCATCAAACAAAACCCCGCGCCTGCCTCTCGCCAGGTGATTTATGAGGCTTGCCTGCCACAGTATGGAGATAGGCGGATTCTTTCATCACAAAGCATTGACGATGCTCTTTCCTTTCTCATGGCTACTTTGCTGATTGAAGATCGGGATGGATTTCGGATACGTCAGACAGGGGTGACAGAAGGCTCTTTTCGCCTGACCATAATCGCCCATATGCAAAAGCTTGCCCAGCGAGAAGTGTCCCCTAATCATGAGCTAGATGTGCAATATTTCCTGCTCTTACAAGAGCTTTTTATAAAACCAGACCGGTTATATGTCGGTGATGTCCATGCCGAAGCCAATAAATTGCGGTCTGTAACCGAATTAGGGGGAGTCAGTCAAGAAAAAATTCGTTCTTGGAAGCGCGTGATGGCCTTTTTAGGGATAGGGCGGCGGGTTGCCAATGGTTTCCAATGTGTCTTTGCCCCGACGTTGTTGCAAGAAATCATTGCTGCCTGGCAGTCACGAGAGGGATTCTTGCAGGATTTGTTAGAAGGACATTTCATTCATTATTTGCCGTTTCAGACGCAGGCGGGGGATCTGGCCCAAGCGGTTGGGCAGCCATTGTGGTACCTACAGCAGCAGCAAATTGTTCAAATGCGTGCTTACCAGGATGCTTCCAGCAAACCCTATTTTGGGGAACGGCGGTGGCGCTATCTCGTTTACAAAGGGGGTGTGGCATGAGCAGCAATCTGGCCATCTTTGCCCCCACCGCCGACCAACGGTACTTGTTGGGCGCGGACCTGTTTTTGCGTACGCATTATCCGATGACCTTGCGCAATTATGCGCCTAATGGTCATTTGCAATTGCTAACTGAAGAGGCCCTTTTGCAACGTGTGTTAACACAACACACACAACTGGGCAATCGTATTTGGGTATTGTACGGCGCTCCTGGATCTGGGAAATCAGAGCTGATCAAATGGCTGGAAACGCGCATTGCTCAAGTAGAACCACAGCGGAGTCAGGCAATGGTGCGTATTTCACGGCATGAGCTAGATGTGCTTAGCATAGTCAATCGTTTCCTGACTTTGTTGCCTGATCAATTCCTCAGCGAAACGACGACACAACGATGGGCAACTGCGCGGCAGAAATCACGGACGGTTACAAAGCTGATTTTGCTATTTGCCCTGGAGAACTTACTGGACTCGGACGAACTAATTAACGCCTTGTTTTACCGCTTGCTGAACGCGCTACAGCCTTACGTGGATCGAATTTTAGCCATTGAGCCTGCGGCGCTTGATGGCCAGGCAAGTGTTGAGCTTATTGGGAAGGAAACGTGGAGCACTATTCTACGGGAAACCTCCCTACCTGTTCCTATCGAGTATGAGCAATTTCGCCACCAGCTGACCACGGCATTTCGTGATCACCTGCTTGAAGGGTTGTCACTGAACGACACCATGCAACGCATTTCACACTATTGTAACCAAACGCAGGGGCATCGCCCGATCCTGCTGGTGGACGATTTGGTGCAGTCTCTGAATATTTTCGCCACAGATTTGCTGGATTATTTGTTGACTTTGGAAGCAGGGAATTGGGATGTTGTCTTGGGGTTAACGCCTGCCGCCTTTGAGGATAGCCAACGGGGTCGTGGCTTGTTGCAGCGCATTGCTTACCTGGACACGGTAGATGATCGTTTGGGAAAAATGTGGTTGTCTGATGAGACAGGTAAGGAATCTTATATCCTGACCGAGGAAAATTGTGATGAGTTTGCAGCTCGCTATCTGGCAGAGATAAATAGCAAACCTGTGCCGGGATTGCCCCTTTACCCATTTACACGGGAACTGTTGGTACGCATTTATCGTGCGTTGCCGACTGGAAAAGGAAAGGTTCGCTACTTTGTGCGTTACTTGTATGAGATTTTGCAGCGTGTGACTGAAGGCGAAGAGATTCTGCACGTTCTTATAGATTTTGCACAGCCAGAGTATATTGCCAGGGTAGATGATAACCGTCTGGCGCGATTATGCGAGTTTTATGGGCCAATGTTGCAACCAGAAAGCGGTGAACTCGTTTCCCTACCTGAAGTTCTTCTGGCGGCATTTTCTGTTACTTCAGAGCCAGTAGAAATCCCTATTGAGCCATTGGTACGTTTTTATCAACAGCGTGAAACCAGTCAACAGATGATTGAGGATGAAAGTCAGCTTGCGGTGCGGGATTGGCTATTAGGTAAACCTGTCAATCGGCAAATGCTCAAACCACTTCGGCAAGGTGCAGCACGATGGCTGCGCACTGTGCTGCCTATTGATTGGATATATCGTGATCATGTGGCGAAACCACGAGGCGCATTGCGTTGGCGAAAAACCTATCTGGGGGTGCATCCCCCAATTTGCCTAGAAGGGGTGGATGAGGGAGAGGGCATCATGTTAATGCGTGATATTGGGATGACAGCTTTTGAGTTGTGTCGGTATGCGACCGCAACTGGGAATGAGGCGAACGCATTGCAGGCACAGTTGGCGACAGCAAAAGAACTCATCTTGTTTCAATTATTGGCAGAGGGTTATCGTTTTCATTGGCGGCATAAACTAGAAATGCAACTGGGAATGAAAACGGAACTGTTAGCTTTGATATTGCAAACCTTTTCCATAGTGGTTAAGGGGCAAGAGGAATACCGTTTGCCCGGTTTTCCCACAGAGTTTTGGCAGTGGGCCAGTGAGTCCCATAAACGGTACCGGTGGCAGCATGCCCAAATTAGTGACAAGACCTGGCAGGCATTTCAGCTTTTGTTTGATGATTACTTTGAGCTGCGCAAATCGTTTTATGACGGCGTCCGCATCCAGCAGTTGTTGGCTGAGGCCCCGTACGAGTCATGGTTCGTCAGGTTGTGCCAGATAGACGTGCAGCGAATAGAGAAGGATTATTTGCTGGAGGGAAGGCCTCTGGCCAATGTGTTAGCTCAGGTGCAGAAATATATCCAGCAGTGCGAACGGGCTGTGCCAACGCCTGTATCGGCACAGGCAAGACGGGTTCTGGAAAGGTTGCATGATGAGGGAGATATGCCAATGGTTGCTATCGCGCCCGAAGTGCTGGAGGAGCTGCACATGTTGGTACCTGATGTTTACGCGGTGCTGCGGGTACGGTTGGATGAAAAATAAAGCAGTGGCTTGAGGAAGGAATATGGGCTGAATCTATTTGGTCTGTAATTGCATCAGCAAATCAGTGCAGTAAACATCAGCCCGCCTTAATTCATTGAGAGGCACATCCCTGTTATGCGCCAAAGGGTTTCTGACTCGAATAATCGCTTCAGTAACCCTTGTAAACTCTTGTTTGGCTGCTTTTCCTGCGCCAAAAATGTCTTCAAAAAGGGACCACTGAGCATTGATTAATCCGACCAAATCGCCTAGATATGAGTAGTCAAGCAGCGATGATTTTGACATACCATATCGAACAAACGTTTTTTCATCTTTGGCTTGAGTAGCTATCCATTTTTCACGTAATTCAGGCTTGATACTGGATTCCCAAGCATCCCCAAATTTCTTGGCATAACGAGCTTCGACTAACCGCCTTAGATAATACTCAATATCGCAAATACCCTTCCAGGCATTATCACGTGCTTTGCCTTCATCAGCGCCCCAAATGGATTTTGGCTGATCTGTATTGCTTTCCCGCAAGAAATCGAGGTAAATACCCACATAACGGCCGTCGGCAATGAGTGCTTGTTTCTGCTCTGGGGAAAGACTCTGATAGATAGTCCATGCTTCTTGTATCAGCAAATCATCACGGCTGTGATAGGCTATTTCAATAGCTAACAAAACACGGGCTGTTGTATCGTCAATAGCTTTTATTACTGCAATGACGGCATCGTAATCATTCGCTTTCAAAGCCAGGACGGCTTGTTGTAAGGGGTTTTGGGTGAGAGCGCTCGTTTTGGTGTCTGCTGGGGCCAGCCGACTTTTTAACTGGTTGAGACAGTGAATAGTCTCTGAATCTGAAGCCTCAGCGAGGAGACTTTCTAATGTGGCGGCATCGTTGTTGAGTAGTGCCTGATAACCAAAAACGCGCAGAACAGGAGCTTGCGTAACGCCAAACCGCCCCACCAGTAATGCACCCAAGCGTCCTTGCATCTCTTGGAAGACGGCAACGGCCGTTTCCCATTCCCCTACCCGTTCCAAAGCCAACAGATTTATGTGATGGAAAGCTGTAAGCATAGCTGCCCGCACATCGCGGGGCATTCTTAACCGGGCAAGCATCTCAAAATCTGAATCATCCCAGATTTCTTGCCACTTTTGTTGTTCAGCCAGCCATTGAACATGCAGGAATTGTAGGTTTTCTGCGGTTGTCATATTGAGCCGACGCATCTCAGACAAAACATTTTCGGCAGTCAACCACTCTTTGTCGCTCAAGGCTTGTGTAAACAGTTGATGCAAATCGCGGTAAGTAAACTGAGGGGGAAGTTCAATGGCTGGTTGGGCTTCCTGCAACTTGAGCCACAGTAACAGGCGGTCGAGAATCGTTTCGCGGTACTTTACAGGGGATGCCCATTTGTAATAACCAAGATTATAAAACTGTGCGCCTAACTGGTTTAGCTTGTTCTTTTGCGGGTCAAAGAGAGAAAGTTGGGCAAGGCGTTCACCATCACTAAATTCAGCATAAGAAGGAATGATAAAAGCTGTAACACGCGCCAACATCTCGTCTAGGGCACGGCGATCTTGTCCTACTAACAACCATTGGTCCGAATGATTTCCCAAATAAGGTAATATGGTGGAATTCGTTTGAGCTAGACGTTGAAACAGCAGGTTGATGACGGCATGGTCTGTTGTCAACGTTTGCTGATGAGGATCGGCCATGACACGAACACCCTGATTAAGAAGAGGGCGGACAAACTCTTGGGCGAATGCGTATTGGGTAGGGTCGGCAAAAGTTACAGTGGTCATTGTCCGAGAATTTCCCATCGGTGTTGCGCTTCCAACAGGGCGCGGGCGACTTGTTCCGAATCTGTAGTTAGCTCAATATGCTCATCGTTGATGTGAATACCTGAATAGGTAAAGTTCATGGAGCCGCGCAGATAAAAATGATCCCCGATCAACCCTTTTTCATGCAAAGTTTCCACCCGCCTGACTTGAATGTCCACAGATAACTTTCTCAGAAATGCCTCTGTTCGCTCATAAGAGGGGCGGCAAACAATATAAACAGCCGTGCCCCGCAAGGCCATTGTGTTCAGCAGTGTGGACAGAGGTAGTTGACGCTCTTCGAGGTTGGGGGCAACTGACCTGATTTGACCAAAGCGATTGTCTACCAAAGCGACATCGCTTATCCAGGGCGAGAATAAATAAAACTGTTGGCTAGGCAGAGCCAACTCCAGCATAAACAGCGAACTGAGGCAATCTGTTAGCTGTAAAGAGTTTTTACGGGTGGTTGATTTGATCATGCGATTAGACATTGATTTATTCTCCCACCAGTTCGCGGATGATTAGATGGAATCGCCATTGCTGTTTATCTTGTCTAATGCTTTCGACGACGGGGTAAAAACTTTGAAAGCCTATATCAATGGGTTGTGTGAGGGTGTGTAATAGCGTGATTTTACATGCGGCTAACTCTGTTTGTGTACAGAGGAGTTCGGCCTGATACTCTGTTACCAATGCTCTTTGTAGTTGGCTTTCCCAGTAGGCATCGCCGTATTGGATGGTTTGCCCATATGGCGCCAATAAAAGCGTGAGCAGATCACGTGACGGCCGTATTTGTGGTTGATACGGATTCCATGTCTGGATGCAATCGGGGCAACTATCAACACAGTTCAGCCAGAGCAATGATTGTAGTAAATTGAAAACTTGGGTTTCGTCTTGGAGTGTCTGGTGGCCGCCAATGCGTCTGAGTAATTCCTGAACTTGTGCCTGTATTGTGGGAATTTGATAACTGGCGACAGCTATTACGCGCAAGTCTATGGCAATTCCCAAACGGGACTCTTCGGCTTCCCAATGATGCACCAGATCAGCAATCAGTTTGTCGGTGTCTGCCCCAGAATTCGGCCGCAGGATTTTATTGTTTAAGGCTACGAAGAGTTGGCGTGTGGGCGGGATGCCGTGCGCGTCCAAGATATGCGTTAATCTTTGTTGAGCGTTTGCCAGACTGGACAAATCTGTTTCTTGGCGGATTTGCACAAAAACAGATTCTAGTTGGGGGTTTTGTTCTTGCATCAGCTGGACGACTGCGCGTAATTGCCGGGCAAGCTGGCTCCGATGGCAATGGGTGAGAGTGTCCAGTAACTGTAACTCAAATTGGCGTGGGTGCTGGGTAATTGCGGCGACAATTTTAGAGATTAGCCCAATTCCGCCGGTGGTGGCTTCGGAAATCCAGATACAGCCGTCTTCAATGTCCATGTGCAGATCATCCGGTTCAATATCGGGTAAGAGTTGGGTGACGGCCGTAAACAAAATCGCTCCCATTGAAGAGGCATAACAGCCAGATATCCATTCTGCTAAATCCCGTTGATTTGGTTGCCATAGCACAGTCGCAGTGGAAGATAAAGCGGACTGGATGTCAGGATTTGTCTGATGATCCAACAATTGATCATGCAATTTCCCGGTCATGATCGAATCGCTCATTTCGTCTATAGCCTGACTTTGGAAGATGATATTAAGGGCATGATTGGCTAGAGCGTGGCGGTTCTCCTGAACTTCTTGGGCGGCTTCGGGTAAAGAACAGGATCGGGAGATGGCAACGGCCGTTAACATAGACAGTTCAATCTGCCACAGCCACTCAATCTCAAAACTGCTCAGACTACTTACTCGCTGGTCCTTTTGGAACAGATGCAGAAAATAGTGTGGCGACAGATTTTGATAGAGACTCGCCCAGCGTGGATGCGCAAATAAGTCGGACGTATCTAGGGGATGGAAGCTGAATTTGAGCGCGTCTGCGGCCACGCTAAATCCAATGGCGACTGGCATTCCCTGACCATCACCGAACTGTAGCGTGTGACGAGATGAAGAGCCGTTTTTATAGCGTGTATCTACCTGAACCCCTATGGCTAAACGGGTGACTTCAACCCACTCTCCATTGGCTTGTGTGAATGACTCGACTTTATAAAAAAAACGTTGCCACCGAGAGTTTGACGAGAAAACAGTAAGTGATTGATGTTGGGCAGCCGAAGCGGGTTGGTTGGCGTAGGTGGAGATTGATCGAGGTTGGAAATGGGACAGCCATTGCAACTGGCTGTAACTGGTCGTCCGCACATTGTCCGGGACAGCATCTAGATGATACGCTCGTGGGCGATATACCAGGTATGAAGTATCAGAAACCGTGATTGCTAATGGGATGGGGTCGAAATCCGCATTGAGGGCATGGATGTTTATCTCATGGGGAGCATCGGCAGCGGCATCAGGTATCTGCAACCAGTGAGCAAGATCGGCGTGGTGTGTGAGGGCGAAACGTTTATTCGCCCGTCCGGGGGCGAACTCTATAAGCGTTTGGGCCAATCCCATCATTTCTTCCCGTGTCTCATCACTCTGCCACCGTTCTGAGGGAATGATAATTTGCACTTCTGGGACATTCAAATCGTTGAAGAGGGCCGATGGCACAAACGCGGGCAGTGGCATGGCGGCAATGTTATCGGTCCACTTTTGTGGGTTACCCTTGTTGATGGATTGCCACTCCGTTTCTAGCTGACGCAGGATGGTGGGGATGACGTGGTAAAGCAGAGATCGTGGCTCACCCCAGAGAATTGAGTTAACGGCCGTTTCGTCATGTTGCAATGCTAAAGCCTGAGTCAGGTAAGCGGTGAATTCAGCCAACCGTTTGCCGTTTAGCAAGTCACGTAGGATAGTTATCATTGCCTTTCGCTGACCACTAAGCCAACCGGAGCGACTATAGGGGTCACTGCTCAGTGACTTCCAAACATCTGCTTCAACCCCTTGTTTTTTCAATACAAGCGCCAACCAATCTAACAGAGCAAATGCCGCCTGTATTTTTTGCACGTAGTAATTTTCCAACGGCAGATGGATGGTTGCTAAACGAGGATCAAACAAATCTTCTGCGTGTTGAAATGCCCAACGATCACGGCCGTAAGCAGAAACCACCAGTGCCAGCCACGGTCGCATCCCCCGTAGACGGCCAGCACGTCCCTTCCGTTGTAAAAAAGAGGCCATACTGCGTGGCGATTTGTGTTGGATTACGGCGCCGACAGCCGGATCATTAAAACCCACCTCCAACGTACTTGTCGCAATCACCAACTCCGCGTCTGCGCTAAAGCCCCGATCTTGTGAAGTTGTTCTACCCAGGCGAAGCGAAGCGGCCAGATCATGACCTATTAGCTCAGGCATGCGCCATATCTGACCTAAATAGGTGCGCTCTCTTGTTTGATCAGCGGGCACTTCGGATGACTGTCGCCAACGGCTCAGTCTCTTGTTGTGTTCTGCGTCATACTGAATGTAATACCAGCGGTTGATGACATCGAGCTTGTCCGTGAAAGCGAATGTTTTAGAACCAAATGCCCCTAGCGAAACAGGGTTGTCACCATTGTCCAGTATACGGCCTAAGAGCATTGCCGTTTGTACCGACGTTGAAAGTAAACTTGTACCAGAAACCGGATCGCCTCGTAAAACGATGTTGTACTCCATCCCCTCAGTAATGAGGTCGTGTTCATGTGGCTCAATGTACTGCACATTGCCACTGCCTGCTGGCAGCCCAGCCAGTTTGGCAAAAAATGCTTCTGCCTGTGTCAATGTTGCTGACAAACCAACCAGACAGAGATTGTACTGAGGCCCGTGATTTCCTCTTGCCTGTCGCCAGCGTCGTAACAGATACGCAACCTGAGCGCCACTAATCCCCTCATAGGTGTGAATTTCATCTAATAAAACCAGGCGCGGCGGATTGTTGGTGTTGATTCCAAACAGGCTATGTTCAGTAACGCGACTCAGGCGACGATTGAGCATCTCCGTTGTGGTAAACAAGATTTCAGGTGGGTGCTTTATCATTTGCTCGCGGGTGAGCATAAGCTGGCTGGCATCCGTTTCAAAGCCGCATTCCTTGCTACATTGCAAGTGCGTAAACTCTCCGAATTTATTCATGCTATTGACTTCTACTTCACGATCAATGTCTTGTTGAAGCCAAATCATCTCGGCGTGATTGCATGCCTCGTTGGGGCAGGTGAAATAAGGGCAAACCCAGCCCCGTAAATCATCTGCCTGTTTCCAGCCATTCGGCTTGTATGGGTTAGAAAAATCTGCGGCTCTTGTGGGCGTGTCGCCATAATAAGCGCCAATGCTAATTTTTCGCTTACCTGCTTTTGTCAACAAGCTGTCGAGTTTCCGCGCTTCAGAAAAGGCTTCAGCCAATTGATCTTTGAGTAGTTCTGTTCGCGGGTAGATAGCCAGTGCTTGGACTCTAGCGTGGTCTGGTTGGACGGTTTCAGCGATATAGGCCAGAGCTGGTAGATAGAACGCTTTGGTTTTACCGGCTCCTGTGCCTGCACCAATCACCAGAGCTTGATCTGCGTCTGCTTGCAGGTTACGGGTTTGCTGGATGACCGCATCAAGCTGAAATTGTGACAGTTGCAAAGGTTGTGCTTGTGGCCCGTGCAACAGGGCCACAATGCTGTTCTCAAACAATTTGGATGGCTGAAGGGGTTTTAATGCCTCTTTAAGCTGTTCAATGGTAATGTTGCGTCGAGGGTAGCGGCGTGGCTGCAATTTCAGTTTGAAATCGCTGACCAGACGAGCCGCAACTTGCCAATCATCGGTGGAAAAGCGTTGTCTTAGCAAAAACAGAAGACGCACTGTTTCGGCGCAACGGCTGCGGTAGCCGTCTGGTACTTCAAATAGCAAGCGGCGATCAATCAGGTTCTCGATAATGTCTTGCTCGATGTAATTGGCTTGTTGTGCTTTGTCCCAGAGGGCAACGGCCGTTGCCGGCAATTTGCTTAACATATCCCCCAAATCGCGGTGCAAATCCACACGGATGTTGACAAAACCCCAACTAAGCAGTTTCGCCTCTTCCAACTCAATCAGCGAAAGAACTTCATTACAGAGGTGGTTGAACTCCGAATCATTCATCATCTGGCTTGTCCAAAACTTATCTTGAATGTCCCAGCACGCTCATTTTCTCGGCACCACACCAAGACTTCATCGGTGAGATCGGCAATAGAAGCCGCGCTTTTTTGTACTCGGCGTAAAAATTCGGTAACTTCTACGCTCAAGCCGCTCAGGTTGGCAAGGCTGTTTTGTAATTCTTGTAGGTCCGCATCGAATTGAGCTAAGCGAGATTCCTTCTGCGGTAATTGGCTCGATGCGGATTGTAGCCTGTGTCGTAGAGGGTCTATTGTGTTGCCTTGTACAGTCACCTCTGGCAACTTCTCTACCAGATTTAGTAAATCAAAATGGGGTTGTGTTTGTGCCAGCACATAGCTGGCCCAAGAGCGCCCCAGAAAACCCTGTAAATCTTGAACAAGTTTCTCGACTGTGCCAAGTTTTTGGACCTGGCGATACTCAGTTAGAAACTTTTCGCGGGACTCTTTTAGCCTGTTTTGGATGTTCTGTAATTGCTTCATCACTTCAGCTATCTGGTCATTCGTAAGCCGGGATTGGATGAGGTGAAAGCTGGTTGCCGTTTCTTTTAGCAGTTTGCTGATTTCAGTGAGCTTTTGATACGAGTCGGCAATATCCTTCCTGTTATCACGGCGTTGTTCGAGTTCTTTCCGGCGAGTAATTTGGGTTTGAACATTATCGGTAAGGGTAATTATCATGACATTGCTCCTCCCTCAGTTTGAATTATGGAATTAAGCAATTGATTCAGCGCATCGTATTTATCTAACATTTGCTCGTATAGGTCGTCTCCCTGACTTTCCCTCTGCAAAGAAGCAACACGTTCGCTTAATTTTGTCTCCTCTTCACCGACAACTTTTACGAATCGCTCAAAATAATCAACATAGGCGACGCTTTCTTGTAACAACTCACCGCTACCAGAAAGAGAGAGAATGAGGGCTTCAGGACTTTCACTATTAAGAATCCCTTGCAGACTATCTAACCGGTTAGCCAGCTTGCGCGGGGTAAGCGATTCATTCATAGCAAAGCGGGATGTTGAGACAGAAATTGAATTATCGCGGAAACTTTGGAGTAATTTTTCGATAGCTTTGAATGCCTCGGATGGTGTTGCGCCACCAAGATAATCAAGCAATTTGCCGGAAATAGCCTTGACATGTTGTTTTTCAGCCTGAGTGGTTGGCCCAAAATTTGATTGTAGTTTGCTATAGGCCATAGCAACTGGCTTCCAGACTTTGTTATCAATTTTGGCGACTTCTTGCAAGTCTAGCTGAGGAATATCCCAACCTTCTTTTTTAGTGGTCGAGATAATGTCTAAGATGCTCGCGGCATCTATAAATGTGATCTGACGACTGCCACCTTGCCGCCGATTAACTAGAATATTCAATTGCTCGCGGCAGTCAGCTTCAATGCTTTGTAGACCACGCACAAGATCGCGCCACTCTTGTGATCGGGGATAGGGCGATCTGTTCATCACGGTTTGCCAAGAGTTTCGCTTGTCGGCGATTCGCATTAGGCGCAGGTAAAGTTCGCGGGGGCTGTTTTGGCTGGCGGTGTACTCTTCGCCCAGACAGGAGATGAACAGGTTAGCGCGTACCAGTAGCTCTAGTAAGGGACGGGGTGATTCCAGATTGGTTAACGGCCGTTGCACAAACGCCACAATCCGCGCCTCCTCTTTCTCCATCCAGTTACTTAAGGTGATAAGATGCCCCCCAAGTTCAGCTTGGTTTAAGGAATTAGCTCGTTGGTTTAGAGCGGTTAAGGCTTGTAGCATAAAGGCAAGATCGTCACTACGCTTAAAAAGCAGATAATCGCCTTGGGCGCGTCCTTTCTGCCCTTCAATAACAAAGCGACCACCCGTTACTCTACTGTCAACCAATGTCAGCGAGACATTGTGCGCCTCCCAATCAATGAACTCTTTGACAAAATTGGCTAACCATTTAGACAAGTCGTTGTAGCGAACTAACTCGGCCCCTCGACGCCACTCTTGAATGTCGTTGATCATGGGATCAATGACAGGTTGTTCTATGACAGTGGGTTGCGGTTTAACTGACGTTGCCGTGGTAGGATGTATTGCCCCAGTGGAAACAGCGGGTGAGGCAATGGTTGCTGGTTGTACAGGCGTCGGGACTTTATGGGTTGGGGCGGCCGTAACGTCACCCTCAATGAAAGGCAAATTAAAGGCGCGGAACACAGGTCCGCTGAGATTGCCAACGGCCGTTTGCCCGCCTTCCACATGGCGATTGACTGTCCGGTCTCCCCAAAACAGAACCAGCGATTCTATGCGGTCAGCAACGGCCGTTGACTTGGCTTGCGTCGTGATCGTCCGGCGTTGAGCATCTTGCCTGAGCGTAGGTGGCCTGACATCGTTAGCCAATTCACGGGCTGGCGGCGGGAATTGACCTTCTTGCACCTTGTCCCCATGACTTCTAAGAATGTATTCCAGAATACTCCACAGAAAAGTACGCGGCGTTTTAGCTACTTTGGTGGTATCTAGCCCCTGATACAAGGCCCAAAGAACTTGCTGGTTGAAAGGGTAAAGCCCTGCAAAAGAATCTTCCTTATATAAAGGACTCGCCCCAAATGCGGCATGGCAAACAGGACGATGCAGACAAGATCCGCAAGCATTAGGTAATTCTGACGGCCTGGCTCCTGAATTTACCCATTCTTCGACCTGTTCTGACGGTAAGCGCAAGGCGTTTAAGTAACGAGCCGCAAGTTCAGCTACAGCCTCCTCGCCTTTAAGCAATAAGGCTTCCTTTTGCCCATCCCCCACATTCAGGGTCAGGTGCAGATCAACCCGTTCTTTGATATTTGCGGGAAAGTTATCTCTATAGTGCGCATCCGTGAGACCAACAACAGAAGTCAACCGGCAATAATCACGCCCCCCCTCCCCCGTATGCTGAGTAACCAGCACATCTACCAACCCCGCGTCTAGCCCGGTGAAAACGGAAATGTCTTCAATGAACAAGGCCAAGTTTTTGCCCTGCTGTTTTAATTCACGGCGCAGGTCATAAAACATCTGCTTCAGGTCATTAGCTGATAGCGCTGTTGTCCGTTCAATCGCAAACGACAAGAGTTGATTGAGATAGTCAGCCAATTCCTGACGCTTTTCCGAGCTATGGTGCAAAGTCTCTGCCAACTCTTTGGCGTCACGGTGTCCCCCTTCATCACGGATACTACGTAAAAGTCCCACACTGAAATCAAAATCATCGGCGTTGAATTTGGGGTGTTCGTTTTCACTTAAACCAGTAGGGACTGATTTGCCTGAGAGAAATAGCCTGATTCGTTCAATAGCCGCCCCGTCCTGCTTCAGTTCCTGACGGATGAAATGATCTAGCAAGAATTTATCCACTTTTCCGGCAATGCGACGCGGGGCAGGAACATTTACTTCCCGTGTAGCCACCTGCAAATTATTGAGGATGGTATCTGCCAAAGATTCATCGGAGAGTTGTTGAGTGGCGCTTTCGAGCTTCTTGATCTGGTTGGCAAAGCGTTCAGCATCAAAAAGATCAGACCGGACAATTTGTGACAGGGTTTCGCGTAAACTGCTATTGGCTCGCTCAATGAGTAGAACCACATCGTTCAGGTGAGCTTCCTGACTTTCAGCCGTGTAACGTTCTTTTAGCCAGCGAATAAGGTGGGATTTGCCCGCGCCCGGCATACCTTGCATAACAACAAAAGTATGTTCGTCGTTGACGCTTCTGCGGAGGAGTTCTTCCAGCAGTTGAGTTTCGCTGGTGTCTTTGATTTGACGTGGCGATTTAAGGTAGGTGATGTTGTTAAAGGGGGCATGGGTGGCAAGGAAAACAGCCCTATCTACAGAAACAGCTTCTTTGTTGATAACCTTGCTGAGGGGTTGCTTGTCCCAGCATACGTAGCGGGTGAATGGAGTTGTACTCATGGGATTAAGCCTTTCGTTGAATGTGGGTCACGCGCTGAATGGGGTGGGCTTGCGCCGGGTAAAGTTGCCATTCGTCACTGCTATCAGCGTAATGGGTTAGCCTGATTTTGCCGTTATCATGGAGCGAACGTAGGCCAGTAGACAACATCAGGCTTAACTGATTACCGCGCAGTTCGGCGCTACGGCTGGCTTGCCAACATTTTTCAAACAGCGGCCCGCCGTCCAGCTCTGGGCAAATTTCGGCTAATTTTTCAGCGAATTGGCTAAAGGGTATTTCTTGAGAATCTGGGAGCAGTGCGGGTAGGACAGGGATGAGCCGCTTGTGGGCATCGGGCATCAACAACTCTTTGCCCCCCACAGTTACAGTCCATCCCCAACCCAAGAATGAAGCCCATGTGAGCCAGCCATTTAATTTCGTGGGGTTGAATAATCGCCCTTCTTCGAGTAATTCTTCTTCGCCGCGAGGATCCATCTCCTTGTTGAAATTTTGTGAAATCTCATCCTTTTTCTGACACTGAAAGATGCGCTCGTTTTGGACGGCATACCAAGCGGTTACAAAATTGAGCAGGTAGTTGTCGGCGTTTTCGTCGGCAATGCCGGTGAGCCGCTTTTGCATGAAGGCGCAAAAACCGGCAGATGTTTCAATGTTCTGTCGTTTGCCGATGTCGGGGTGTAGGGAGATGTACCCGTTTTCATCTTCCACAATGACCCGGAAGTTGATGGCGGCTCTATAAACCTCTTTACTTGCCTCTTGACTACTTACTAGGTCGAGGGGTTGTAATAGCTCCAGAAAGTCATCCCGCTTGGGTGTGCGTAATCGCGGGACAAGGCGCACAAGGGCGTGTAGACGGTAGGGAGTAACCTGGTTGTTGTTGATGATTTCCATAGGCTTTTTAATAGAGTGATGTTTTGGATTTGGTCAGTATCTTTTTGAGGGCATCCGGGGTTAGTTGTAGGCCGTTTACCCGCTCTAGGAAACGGCCGTTCTCCCGCGCCAACCACGCTGATTGAGGTACGATATGAATAAGGGGCAGAATCCCCCAATATGGTTGAAATTCTGTTTGCAGTTGGCGGTAAAGCGCGTCTATGAGTTTGTCTTGTGGGGGGTAGAAAACGGCCGTTGCCAATGGAAATAGCCCGTAACGCTCTACTGAATGCGCATTCACCAACCGCTGTCGCTTATCTTTATGGCGGGACAGCTTTTTAACCAGATTTTGCGCCCAAATTACATCATCCAAAAGATTGTCAGGCAAAATGATTTGTTCTACGCCTGCCTCAACGAGTAAGGATGTCAAATCAGGGGCAAAAGCAGCCAATTCTTCCCTGTCCCAGGCAATAATCATGCTTTGTCTATCGCCCAGTTGCCGCTGTAAATTGGGATCGAGTCGAACCGGCGAAGCAGGCCAATTACCCAGTTCAACCGAGGCGCGTAAGGTCTGTGCATACGGCTGCTGGTCATTTTGCCGACAGTACGAACAGCCACCGCAGGCAACGGCCGTATATGGATACAAATCAGCAAAGTCATGCCCCAAACAATGCTGAGCTTGCATTTGGGCTTGTGTTTCAACCACCTGTTTCAGCGCAGTCAGGGTTTGAGTTATAGATTCTTTTTCCAGGTCGCGCTGTTCATCCATAAGCTTTTCAAACGCAACTTCATTGTTCACAATCTGGTCATTTCTAATACGTACCCGCACCCAAAAGTTGTCCTGATAAAACCCCTGTTTTTGATCATCTGGCTCTGGCAGTGTTTCATTAGGACGCGTATCTTCAATGGAGAGTACGCCAGCCCTTTGCATGAATAGCAAGATATGTTCATTCCAATAGCGATTGGCCTCGCTTTCGCGCATCTCCTGATTGTAGGTTGGTCTGGCATTAAGATTGATCAGGCGCGTGTCGGTGGTCTGTTCATAAGGCAGTGAGCTTTGCCACATGCCGCGCCAACGCGACCATGCTTTCTCAATGGTGATCCGCGATTTGGTGGTCATGCTGAAGGCGAGATCAAAATCATCATTCTTGCTAATTAGAAGGCTGACACTGCTACATCCATCGCGCCCACCCCGCCCTACTTCTTGATAGTATCGATCAATATTCTCAGGTAACGTCGCATGAATAATGGTACGTACGTCCCCTTTGTCTACCCCTAACCCAAAGGCAGAGGTGCCAACGAGGATGTCAATCTCATTACGATTCCATTGGGCCAGAATGTGTTGACGTTCACCGCCTGCTGTTTGTCCCGTAAAATCTACAACCCGCTTGAAGCCCTTGTCACGCAATATACGCACCCATTGTTGGGCATGACTGGGTTTGGTGACATAAAGGATAGCCGGGCGAGGTAAATGGCAAAGCGCTTCGATTACGCAATCTCGTTGTGCCGGAAAGTGCCGGGTATGATGAAACCAGTAACCAGGTTCAGGGCGTAACTGATTCGCCAACACAGAGGACAAATCGGATTCTGAGGCAAAAAACTCAGCCAGCGTTCTTTCGCTTTGATGAGAAACGGTTGCCGAGAGTAAAAATGTGCGTAATTGTCCTTGCGAGGCTTCTAATAGTTGACGCTTATATGCACCTAATAATTGGAATTCGGTACGGAAGCTGGCTCCCCAAGAGTCAACCAGATGCGCTTCGTCTATGACAAACCTTCGTAAACGGCCGTTGGCTGCCGCCTGTAAACAAGTGTGATACAGAACCGGGTTTAACAAAAGCGCTTCTGGCGAAGTGTATAAAATGGGGATTGTCCCTTCACTAATCCCTTTGTAGATAATGGCGCGGGTTTCTTTAACGGTATCACTGGTAAGGCTGTAGGGTTTGTAGGCATCATTAGCTGGTTTAAAGTTAGGGCGGACATTGTCTTGTTGATCATAAGCCAGGGCCACAGTAGGGACAATGACCAGCGTGGTTCCCCCGGCACGCCGGCCGCCGTTAGATTCAAACCAGGCGGGCAGCAAGATGCACATGCTTTTGCCACCTCCAGTGGGTAGGGTGATTAACGTTGTAGAGCCAGGAGGGGCGAAAAGAGAAGTGGCAACGGCCGTTTTCTGGGCTTCTGACTGATATGTCCAAAACTTGCCATTCGATAAAGCATAAAGCAGACCATCGCCGGGGACCGATATATCAGGCCGACGATTTTCAAGCCGGTCAATATTTCTTGTGCCCGTTAGCCAAGTGCATTCCCAAGGTAAAGCGCGTAACCTGACTCGTTCACTATCTTCATCTATAAGGCGCAAGCTCATTTGGTGCTGGTGTTTCTCTAATGACATCCATGTCATTTTATTGAGGAGTAGTTCCTCATGAAAAACGCGCATCGCCTGGCGCAGGAGAATGGCTAAATCTCCTGCGCCTGCCTGATTCTCTCTAAACGCACGATAGACCAGACATATGCGCAATAATAAATTACTCTGTGCCAGTTCGAGGCCGACTAATTGTTGCTGTTTTTCCCTGAGACGGCGTTGAAAATCTGCAAATTGAGGGTTTTCAGCTAATAGAAGTTCTTGTAGCGCATTAAAGTAATGATTCATAATCGTTCGCGGGGCACAGCCACCAGAAACAAGCAGATTCTAGTTGAATCAATGGGTGACGAATTCCTTCAATTAGTGCATCCATGATATGTTGGTATGCATCCAAATCTATCGTGTTGGTTACACTTGCCTCGCCATAAGACCGTTGAAACCAATGCTGAGCGGCGCGTAGTCCAAGCAGCTTACGTTCAAATTCTTCTGATGCATCTTGAGCAACCTCTGTGGTGAACTCGAACTCATCCTGGATTTGCGTGTTTGCCGCATCCATAATCCTGTCTATTACATCTTTCCATACATCGGTAGGGAACCTCTCTTTCACTATATCTACTCTTCGTGGTCCTCCCCGTTTTCCCAGGTGTATGTCTCCTCGTCTTTGGTCAAACGAATGGGCTGCAATTGCCTGCCAGGCGCGATGAGAGCGAGAGATGACATCTCCATCAATGGAGATCAACATGCGGTAAGTAGGCGTGAAAAGATAGCCTTGTGCCTGAAATAGGTGGATGGATGAATAACCAGCATTGTATAACGGTCGTGGATTCACCTGAAGTTGGTAGAATAGTTCTACCCCTTGCCAGGAATCGGTAAGCAGATCAGTTTTACGCAAAATCGCACAGCTTCTCCCTCGATCTGCCTCAAGCGCATTGTTTACAATTGCATCTGTCCATGGGTCATTGCCCGGTGCAAAAAAGACCAGGTCTTCTCGCAGTACGGCAATATCTCGATTGAAAGTTCCTGTGATCACTAGGTTATGAGCACGTCCAGAGCGTAACAATGCTTCCTCCATGTTGGGCGGAGTAAAAAACTTTGCATTCGCCATGCTTTTATAATTAAAGCGCTTGGGATAGAAAATAACTGTATCTGATCGAGGGTTATATGAATTTTCCAGCCCCGCCATTGATGCCCACCGGGTGAAAGAACGCCCCAATTTTGAACCGTCACGGTAGAGGTTGCTTAATTGCTGGAACTCATCACGCCGGCGGTGATTGATGGCGTTTTCTTCAAAATACCGTTCTTCTTCAACTGCTTTTCGTAATACCTTAGCCTTAACCAACATCTCTGGCAAGAGATTAATAAGGCCATCACGGGAGTTGTGTTTAAGAGCAGATAGCAAATCATCCAAGACGCTTTCTAGCGCGATTTCAAGACCGCTCATGGAATGGGTGAAAAGCTCAAAGCCTTCTTCCCAGATACGGAATAAATCCTGCTCCACCTGCTCCCGAGCGTAAGGCACGATGGAAAGCACCTTTCCTGTTCTACCTAAGCGGTCTACACGGCCGATTCGTTGCTCTAATTGGGCCGGCGTCCAAGGTATATCGATATGGATGATCACATCCGCAATCTGAAAATTGCGTCCCTCGCCCCCCAACTCATCGCATAAAAGAATGTGACAATCTTCTTGCGATTGAAATTGGTCTACTTGCGCTTGTAGATCATCCACTGGCACCTGACAATGGAACTGTGCAATACGCCCTCGGATTGTCCTGATATGTTTAGTCAGATAGGGCAGTAAAACCAACAATGTTTCTGTCCACGCGGAAAAAATAACGATCTTAGAAGCCGGGTGTCTTTGCAACTGGTCTTGTATGGCTCGCAGCACCTGGAGCAGACGATGACCTAGATTAGGGGGCGATATACCTGAGGTAAGCGATCCCAATATTCTGTCGGTTTGTTCCCGCCAATTTCCACAAAGCCACAACAGGTTTTCTAATCTGTTGCTTTCCCCTGTCACAACAGGAATATGTGTTAATAAAGATTGTATTCGCTTTGCCTCCTGGCGTGGCGGCGCTGGCGTCAATAAACTGTTGCTTGATAGATTTTCTGGATATTTTCGAGGGGATTGGAGAAGCCTTTGCCGATCTTTTAGCAGGTCTTCCAGGCTGTGTGGACTGCTAAAGGCTTTGTGTAGCAAGATACGACCGTATTCCAGGCAAAGACCTTTTGCCGCCTCATCTTTGGATTCCAATAACATGAAGTCAATGTAGTCGTGTAGCTCATTGATCACTTCGACTTCTGTGCCTTCAGGTGAATAACTAAAGCGGGTGCCTACTTCCCTTTCGGGCAACTCGATCTTCAAATTAACACGACGGTTACGAATAACTCTGCTCTCAATGCGATAATTTTCGCTCACATAGCTAATCGTTTCCTTGGCCTTGTGTAGTTGAGCAGCAGAATTTGTTTGTGCCGATACTTGTCTAACAAGCCGGGGCAAGATTTCATCCTCTTGGAGCTTGTCGGTGATAGTTTCCATTTCTTCTAAGAATTCAGCTAAATCGAAATCATTAGGTGTTAAGGCTTGAGCGAGGTAAGCAATCGTTTGGCGAAGGGCTTGTTGCGCTTGCAGTATACGACTGAACCGAGAATGATTTAGTAAGCCGTACCGGTCTGGGTGCATGAGTTTGAGCAGTTCCAAGTATTCGTCGGCTCGACGCTGGATCGGTGTGGCTGATAAAATCAAGGTACGTTCGGCATCGCTGCTTAATTGATAAACACGTTCGTAGAGAGACGGTCGTTTATGAAGATGATGTGCCTCGTCAACAATGAGAAGCCCCCAGACTTGCATTGACAGCCAGAGAGCAAGTTCGCCACTATTTGACAAATTTTCTGTGCTGATGATAATGCCTGGACGGTCATCTGGCAGCTGAAACCGATTTAATTGGTCGCCTCGTATAAAATCGAGCCAAAATTTTCTGTCCAGTTCGTAGTGCCACTGCTCGACCAGAGATGCGGGTGCAATAATAAGCGTTTTTAAGCCTGAATGACGGCGATATAATCCCTTGAGAATGACACAAGCCTCAATAGTTTTCCCTAAACCAACTTCATCGGCTAAGATGTAGCGGCAGGTTTCATCGCTCAGTACCGTTGCCACCACTTCGGCCTGATGAGGAAGGAGCATAATGCGTGACCCGACCAAATCTTCCAACCCAAATGTTGCCGCGTGCAGTTGAGCATAACTCTCAATTAGCTGATCCCGTTCAAATTTCCATCGAGGATGATGGAGTTCATAGCGTTTAAGCTGCTTAATAGGATGTGGAGATTGTCGATGCGAAGCTGCCACTATTTTCTCTTCAGAAAGGCGTTTTATCTGCCCTTCGATTTGGACGTAGTATTCGTAAAATTGTCCTTCTTCCCATTCTTCCTGACAGGGTAAGAGAATCTGCCCGCTTAAGTGTGTGTCCGCATGTGTAAAAGGTGTCTCTGGCAGAATATGGCAGCGATCTAGATACGTCAGGTCTCGATCAACAATCTCTTGCACAACCGATTGTCCAGGAGAATGCCTTTGCAACTTCACTTGTGCAAGATTGGACACACTGTTAACCTCAACTATTTGTCCAATCTGATAGTCACGATATTCATTCTCTAATTCTTCGAGATCAAAAGGGATGCGAACATACATACCCGGTACAAATTGAGATTTGGAGGGCAGATGGGGCGCAGGTCTGAATGCAGTGCCTGGTTCTTCTATAGTGGTGAGGGGGTTGAGTAGGTCATTGCTTCTTGTTGTAGGGGTGACTTGGGGGACAGGTTGCGTTTCGTTTTGGAGAGGATTGACGGTCTCTGTTTCCAAGAGCATAATAAATGATTGGTGGGGGTTTGTATGAAAAACGCGGTATGTGGTATCTCCCTGTGTCCAATCTGAGTAGCCCCCCTCCCTATTCCACTGAAGTTTAAAGCCTGAGCGGCCAAACGACTGGTTAAGGAACTTCTTCTCTGTTTTTGTCAAAGTTCTCATATCTTCTTTGCCTGGGTTTTGTGGCAGCAGTTCCCATGGCAGCATAGAAGTATTAGTACATTCAAGTTGACTTTCGTGTGCAGAGGTAAGGGTGATTTTATGCAGGCGGCTACTGGAATCTTGGTATGTGACAGTTAACTGATCGGCGGTATGCCATTGAAGGTCGAGAATCTCTACAACATCGTCAGCGACGATACCTTTTACAAGCATCCTTTTGTGCAATGTTCTGAGATGAATCATCAAAGTAGGCCCCTGAGTGTAAGAGAATCCTTTACCGTAAAGTGCAGTTTACACAGGTTTGTGCATTTACTTTAGCCTGTTGATTTTTGCTTTCTTACAAGTTCCTGAAACTGCTGATAAAACACGTAGGCGTTGTGGAACCCACGTCGTCTGTTGCGATTATTGCCGCGAAAGATAATGACTTCAACCCCCCATTGCTCACAAATAGGGCAGTTGCATTTCTGCCATGCTTTATCTTTGAGGGTGCGGCGATAGGCTGCTTCGTGGTCTCGTTTGTCACCGTGAAGTTGATCGTAGTCGAGAACGGCCGTTACCGTCTCTTCTAAGCCAACTTCACCAGCATGATAAGCACGCAGCAAGCGAAGGGTTTCGTGCTCCATTGCTTTCATGTTGTCCATAGTCATGCCGTTTTTGACCGCGGCTTCGCCTGTGGAGTCTACGCCACGCTTTTTTGGGCCACCTTCTTTTACCTCTGGAATGCGGACAGCAGCATAGCGTGTTCCATTTGTTGTCCAGTAATTGTCCTCGCTCGTACCCAGGAAAGCTCGACGCATAGGAGAGGCGCTGTCAGCGCTGGTAACGCCGTAACGCATCAGGTCTGGAACGAGGGACAGACGAGCCACGCCAAATAAGTGCAGCATTTTTACCTGGTCGTTTTCAGGTAGGACAGGGTAAATGGCTTGCAGCGTTTCGCGGATTTCCTGGTCACTGCTGCGAGCCATTCCGCCTATTGCCAGGTGATCGTAGCCCATCTCTAGTAGCCGCTGGATAGTTTCTCGTCGTGATGTGGCATCCCATCCCTGGGCAATTCCCACAGGTATTACCTGGTAGTTTAGTGCAGCGCGTTGATCTAGAAATTCTTGGGCGTTGTCTAGGGTGATTTTAAGGCGGCGACTCCTTTCGGCATCGGGCATGGTGGGAAAGATGAGATGATCCAGGGCAACACCATAAGTGAAGCCCATTGTTTCGTAGTATTCGAGAATCTCCTTTACCGTGTATGGGGGAATTTGTGCGTCACGGTATGTGAAGGCGCCGCAATCCCCCATAACTGGTACATCTTTGGCTAATCGAAAAAATGTATGCACGTTTCCGCTAGTACGTATGCGTTTTTCAGTAGCGGGTTTAACAACGGTTTTGGAAACGAGCATGCCATCAAAGATAGGTTTGTTGAAAAATTCATGGGCATACTGGTCGTGTTGGAAACGGCCGATTTTCTCGCGTCTTGGTGAATATTCGTCGTTGATGAAGTCGTATTCTGGATCAACTAAGTCTTCAAAGTTAGGTAGATAGAAGTGCATAGGTCTCTGTTATATTTGTGTATTGGTTTGTTTAGCTGTTGGCTTTTTAGTAATTTGTGTGCTTGACTTGCTGTTGTAATTGCAGCTCCACAGCGTCATCAAGCAAGTCATCTGTAGAAATGCTTACCAGGCGTGCATAAGCCAGCAGGCACGTCAGGTCAGGTTCACGCAAGCCCTTTTCCCATTCATGCACCCGCGAGCGACGTGATACGCCCTCTTTCCCAACCGCCTCAGCCATTTCCTCTTGGGTATAGCCCAACCACTCTCGTATGGCCTTGAGTTTCGCCCCCAGATTTTTCAGGTTTCGGACTGTAGTCATGGTATTGCCTTGTATAAAGCCTTTCTGTTCTCTATTGAGAACAAAAACAGCCGTCTAAGCTAGACGGCTGTTTCCTGTTTCAAGTCATGTACCTTGCAAAAGATTATATTTGGTAACAATTTAATCCCAATCTTCGTAACACCCGCCGTGCTTCATCCGCCGAAAATTCACTGACGGGCAGATTAAATAACACCTGTGCCGCCCACTTTGGGCTGATCCTTGCCCCATTGACTTCAACGTACCAGCTTTGGATGTGGAAAGCCAAGCCATTGCTTGCCTCGATTTTGTCCTGTAGAAGGCTTAATACGGCCGCCGTAGTGATGGTAACACTGTGGCCGCGCAAAACGGCCGTTTGCTTATCCAGATTCGGAGTTGCCAAAGGAATTGAGTTTTGTGATGCTGCTGGAGTGCATCCCCACAACCAGTTACGCAGCTCTGTTAATTTCTTGCCTGAAGAGCCTTGTGAGATGATCAGTTTTATGTGTTCATTAATAGTGGGTAGGTCATCAAGGGCTAATAAGTACGTCTTGCCCATAGATACGAAGATTTCAGCGTATTTTTTAGGAAGAATTTGCTGCTCAAAAGTATGCAAAACCTGGCGCCTCAATACGGCTGCATTAGCAGAGGTCATTTTTTGGTCGTAGTAATGAGTAGGCGTCTGGCTTCGGATTAATCCGTATCGGGCTGACAGAATGTATATATCTAGATTGTTAGATTCATGCGGCTGTTCTCGCAGAAACTTGTTCAAAACCTGATAGCTGGGGCCGGCATAACGGTCAATTGCAGACAGTGGTTGTGACAAGGTGCTTTTTCTTTGTGAGCAGCTTAGGATAAGACAGCGGGATTTGTTTAAGGCAGTTACCACAGTATGATTTTCCTTGTTGTTCTCTATTGCGAACAATCGTCAGTATGTTACCACAAACGCTGTGCATAAATAAAAGGATCGCATCTGATTTGATCTTTACCCGTTTTTGTGGACGGTGAAGTAAGATACATAGACACAAAAAGGATAACAAAAATGGGTAAACAAACATTCACAGAAGAATTCAAACGGGAAACGGCGAAACTGTCATATCAAACAGACAAGCTGTTGGGAACCTTCGCGCAGGACCTGGGCAGCAGCTGCAGCAGCCTAAGCCACTGGCGGAGGGAGTATAGTCAAGATGGTCTGCCCCTGTGAAAAAGTGTACCAGAGGCGGCCGCTGACCCGGCTGAAATGAGGCGATTGCAGAAAGCGCTACGCATTGCTGAGCAGGAACGAGGCATCTTAAAAAAGCGCTCGCCGTCTTCACCCAAACCCCGCAATGACGTACGAACTCATCGCCGCCCACCGGGATGAGTTTCCCATCAGCGGTCGAGTTAGAACAAGCCTATTATGGTCGGGTGCGATTTGTCGCATCGTTTACTGTTCACTAAAACGGGTAAACTCCAGTGGATGATTCTTCCTCATATTTGCACCTATTGAGCCTCTCACGCTTACCCCAGTGGGCACATCGCGTCCAGCGGTATCGTCTCGGTGTTATACCCCATCCATTCGAAAAATTGGGCCTGTTCGGGGGTGGCTTGCATGACGGTGGCCATGGCCTGGCAGGCCGCGGCCGCGTTTCCTGTCTGGTTGTATGTATCGGCGAAAAGGAGCGCGGCCGCGACATACGGATTGCCCAGAGTATCATATTGAGCCAGGGTAGGCAGCAGCGATTGGATGGCTGCCTGATCACCGCGTAAGGCATACACCATCATCAACTCAATGGCTGCATATGAGGGAATCCGCACTGCACCCCATTCATCCATCCAATAAAAACCCATCATCTCGGCTGTTGGGATAGCTAACACCTGTTGGGCTAACTGTTCGGCCTGGTTGAGATCATTGGCTTGCAAGGCGTAATACGCATCCATCATCAGGTAGTATGGGTGGGGGTCGGGAGCGGGGATGGTCTCGATTAACTCATAGCGACCATTGTCCAGGGCAAAAACCAGGGTATGAACTCTTTGCAGCCCCCCACCTACTGATCCTACTGTGCCGCCGGTCAATAAGATTTCCACCGTGCCATTGCCCTCCCGATCTTCCAGGGTGATGTTGGTTGAACTTTGCCCCAGGGAAGTTTGCCCTACCAGGTTGTGCCATGTTTGTCCATCCCAGCGGCCTACCAATAAAACAAGGGAGCAGGTGTGTGCGCCACAAAACTGTTGGGTCAGGATCAGTTCGTTTTGGCCGTCTCCGGTTAAATCCCCCAGATGGAACAGTTCTGGGTTGTCTAGCCAAAAGCCCTGGAAATCATCGCCGGTGAAGATGTGTTCGGGCACGTAGAGGTCCCCAACCAGCTCAAACAGGATGACCATGCCAGGGCAGAAGCCGAAATCACAGATCAGGCGAGGCTGGCAGGGGGAGACGTTACAATCGTTAATGAGTTGAGGCACCCTCACCAACAGCTCGGTAACGCCGTCGTTATCCAGATCGGCGGGGTATATCCAGGTGAGGGGGGCGGGGGTATCCGGGCTGCTGAGCGGCCCCCAGGTGCGGATGTGGGCCTGGAACAGTTCGGGGTTGGCCTGGGTGTAGTTGAGGGCGTCTGCGGCCGCTAAAACGTAGGCGCCCCACTGTGAATTATCTGGCTGCCAGATGGGGGGTAGGGGAGGCGCGGCCGCGGGCAGGGTGATGTACGTTTGCAGGAGCAGTGAATACGCTTCTACCGGGGGTGGGAAAAGGGGCATGTCGGTGGGGGTGGGGCGGAGTGGCTCTGGGGAAGGTGGGCCGGGCTCGGTGGTGGGTGTCACCAGGGGGGCGGCTAAGGTGGGGGTGGCGGGCAGGCGGGTGGTTGCGGCCGCGCTCGTGGGTTCAGGCTGGCGGCTGGGGGTGCAGGCCGCCAGGGTCAACAGTATCAGGCAGATGATCCATTTAGGAAACATAGAACACTCTCAAGAAGTAACGGGGGATGGGTAGAACACGGATGAATGGGATTGACGAATGATTGGTCCAAAATTTGTTCTTTCCGCAAAGTTGTTGTTGTCACCGCCAATCTACAACCACCCCGTTATCATAGATATAAACATTGAGCTTATACCAGGTAGTCGTTTCGACAAGCTGAGTTGTAACATCCTGATAAACCAGCCATTTTCCATCAGGGCTCCAAACGGGATTCTGGCCTGGCCCCAAATAATGCTCCTCCAGGCCATCGGTTCGGGCAACCCAGAGACCCCACCGGGCCGGGTCTATATCTTCGGTGACAAAGGCCAGCCATTGGTCATCAGGGCTCCAGGTCGCGGCCGCGTACCACCCGCCACGCCCCAGGTTATCATAAGGGTGTAAGAGAGTGAAAGTGTAATCGCTCAAATCAAAGATAGCGGCCGCGACCTGCCAGACCCCATTTGCCGGGAATGCCGCTCCCGTAATGGCAGCTATCCAGGCTACCTTGTTCCCATCTGAAGACCACGAGGGTGACCCCAATCGGGCCCAGGTAACGGTCTGCTCACCACGGTAACTGTTTTCATAGAGCGATTCCCCAGACTCTAAATCCCAATGGTATAACCACGGCTTGCCTGCCCGATCATAAGCGATGTGCAGACCATTGGGGGAAGGGGCGAAATCATCTAGCGATACCACATCCCTTTCTAAAAGGGTGAGCCACCCTTCACGCCAACTCATAGCCGCCAGGTATCCCCTATCTTGGGCTTCTTCTTCCTGGTCAGACGGCCGACTAAAAAAGAGGATGATGTCAGGATGGGCCGGCCACCATTGAGGGCTGTGTTCAATATGATTTGGGGTGTTGGTAAGCTGGGTAAGGGTGCCATCGGCCAGATTGGTCAACCAGAGGTCACCTTCTGCGGCATGAACTAACTGCGTCCCGTCGGGAGAAAGGCGAGCCTGCCGGTGGGTAGAAAGCAGGTGGGGCTGCCAATTTTCGCTAACCTGCCAGAGACCATTCTCCGCCTGGTAAATCATGCCGGGGAAGGGGGGGACAGGGGTAGGCGTGGCTGAGTTTTCTGAGGCCAGGTTGGGGTAGGCGGTCGCGGCCGCGCTGGTAGCTGTCAACGAGAGTTCATCCAGGGTTGGGGCAAGCCAGGGGGTGGGGGTGGCTGTTGGGGAAGCTGCTTCGTCACTTTCAGGCATCATTGTCGCCGTGGCAATCGGGGTAGATGGGGCTGTGGTTGGCGTATAGGTAATTTCTCCTACCGTGTCCGGTTCAACCGATGGTTCGGTGACGGTGCAACCCATCAGCAAACAGATGATAGCCATAAAAAGTAGAAGGGTGGTCAATGAATGATTGTGCATCACGTTCTCCAGGTAGTTTTGCCTGATTGTTCGCTGGCTTCGTCACTGCGCCGGGCCTCAATGTTTCAGGCAGTATACCCCATTTGCCAGGCGATTGTTTTTCGTTTACCTGGTGATTGGGCTACGAATGGGAAGAGGCCAGCTTTGGGGCAAGTGACCAATTAAATATCCTTGTGTCTTTGCATTATAACCCGGCAACCGGCAAAAGTAGCCCGGATTGTGAATAGGCGTAATAATTCTGGTGGGCTAGCGGCGACATCCCTACACAGCCGCCTCCCTCATAATTCATACCGCATAATTCATAATTCCAGAGGCGTTTGTTGATGATGGGCCAATTGTCGGATGAGGCGTTGGTACAATTATGCCAGGAACGGGGGAATAAAGATGATCGCCCGTTCCAGGAGCTAATGCGCCGTTACCAACGTCTGGTCTGGCGTGTCTGTTACCGTTTCATGGGTAATGGAGATGATGCCGAAGATTTGACCCAGGAAGTGTTTTTTAAGGTGTATCGCAGCCTGGCTTCGTTTGAGGGGCGGTCTACTTTTAAGACCTGGTTGTATCGCATAGCCATTAACACGGCTCAAAATGAGCTGCGGGCACGAGCGCGGCGGCCGCAAGAAAGCGAAACGGAGCTGGAAACGGCGGCTGAATTTATCCCGGCGGTAGAGACGGTTGAGGAGACGATTTTGGAGCAGGGGCGGCGGGAACGGCTCGCGGCCGCGTTTGCCAGTTTACGCCCAGAGGATATTCAGATTTTGCGCTACAAAGATATTGAGCAAAAACAGTATGATGAAATTGCCGCCTTGTTGGGTATTGGCCTGAGTGCGGCCAAGATGCGGGTGCAGCGGGCCAGGCTGTCGCTCCAGGCGGTTTATCAACAGTTGAATCAGGAATAGGTTCATGGAACACCCGGAATCGTTATTAGAATCGTATGTCGCTGGAACGCTCTCTGAGGCTGAGATAGAGCAGGTGTTGGCCCATTTGGAGACGTGTGATCATTGCCTGGCTATCACTGAGCGGTTGTGGGAAACAACCCCGCTGCCGGGTGGGCTGGCCGCCTTGCCGTCGGAACCGGTTGATCCGGAGCCTGTGCGGGTGCAGCGCATTGAACAGCGGGTGATTAACCAGATTCATCGTTCCGAAGTGGCCGGTCGCGCCCTCTGGTTAGGTACCGAAGGATTTGCCCAGGTCTCCTTTGCCCTGCTGCGGCCGCTGCTGGAGAAATTATCCGGCAGCGAACAGTAGTCAGTCAGCACTCTCTAGTCTCCAATCTCTCAATCCCTACTGTTTACTCTCTATTCCTCAGTCCTAATCCCTGGAGGGAATCATGCTTGATCTAGACCTTATCCGTACAGCTATCACCAACTTATTGTTAGGCGTTGTCTCTTTTGTGCCCAAGCTGTTCGTTTCCACGATCATCCTGATTTTGGGTCACTTCCTGTCTAAGCTGATCGGGCGGGCGGTACAACGGGTGGCCGAACGGGTGGGGCTGGACAAAATGGTAGAGCGGACGGGACTGGCCGGGGGGTTAAAGCAGGCCAATATCCAGAGTACCGCGTCGGGAGTGTTGGGGCAATTTATCTATTGGATCATTTTTCTGAACTTTTTGCTGCTGGCGTTGGAATCATTGGGGATCGCGGCCGCGGTCGAACAACTTCGCCTGCTGATTGCTTACCTGCCCCGCCTTTTAGCCGCCCTTTTCGTCTTCCTGGCCGGGGCTTTGGTGGCCCAATTTTTAGGCCGGGCCAGCCAGGCCGCTGTTGCCAGCATGGGCATTGAGTTCCATCAGGCGATTGGCGGGGCTGTGCGCGGGCTTGTTCTCATCATGGCTGTCATCATCAGCATTCAGCGGTTGGGGGTAGACGTGACCATTCTCCAGGAATCATTTATCACCATGCTGGCCATCGTTCTGGCCGGGTTGGCCCTGGCTTTTGGTCTGGGGGGGCGGGATGTGGCCCGGAATGTGTTGGCCGGTTACTATGCCCGTGATGTCTATCAGATAGGGGATACGGTGATGATAGACGGGCAGGAGGGGGTGTTGATAGGGATTGGCTCGTTGAATAGTGAGGTGGAGACGGAACGCGGCCGCCTTATTGTCCCCAATACCCGTCTTACAGATGATACCATTCTGATTGTGAGCCGCAAAGCGGGGGAAGAGCTATAGAAAATGTAATGCTCTTGACCCGTCTTGTTATGGCTCACAACCAGGTTGATCGCTTATCTGGCCCAGGCTGCAAGTGTGAACCGGGTTGATTAATCGTCGTCGTTATCGTTGTCATTGTCATCATTATCGTTGTCATTATCGTCGTCATCGTTGTCGTTGTCATTATCGTTGTCATCGTTGTCGTTGTCATTATCGTTGTCATCATTATCGTTGTCATTGTCGTTGTTGTTAGGCGGGCGAGGTGTAGGGGGTGGGGGCAGCAGAGTAGCTGTGGGTGAGGGAGAAGCGGTGGGTTGTAAGGTGGGCCGGCTGGTTGACCGCAAGGTAGGCGCGGCCGCGCTCGGGCTTGCTGTGACTGATGGGGTAGCGGTTAGTTGGGCCGTTGGGGGGGGTGTGCCCGTTATGGTCGCCGTAGGTGTGATTGGGCTGTCACTGCCCCCACTGCTTCCTGTAGGCTGCCCCGTTGCGGCCGCCGGCTCAGCCCCTGTCATCACCTGCATCGTCTCCCCGGCCAGTAAAACACGCTCTTCTTGCTGGTGGCGTACCCTGACTCTCCCCTCAGTGACGTTGATCCGGGTGTTGCCCGCCTCGTCTACCTGTACCTGGTAGGTTGTGCCCAAAGCGGTGATGTGCGCGGCCGCGGTCGTAATTTCAAAACGGGAATCGGCTGAGGGGAGGGGGAGTACCAGTTGGCTGGTTTGCCCGCGGTGCTGGGTCAGTCTGATCTGGTAATGACGGCCGCTGCGGGAAGCACTCAATTCGGTCAGGGTGAGGGTGGTGTTTTCGGCCAGCCGGGTAATGCTGCCATCAAAATAGGTGATCTGGGCTGTAGCGGCCGCGTCTGTGCGAATCCCATCACCGCCAGATAACTGGGAACCGGGGATGGCCGTCTGCCAGGCTGTCTCCCCATGCCGCTGAAACTGTACCAGGCCAGTCGTGGCGGTTATAGTAGCGGTTTGCGGCCGCTCTGCCAGTCGCCACAAGTAGATAAACAGCCCCCCGCCGACCAACAGCAAAAGAACCGCTGCGGCCGCAAAGAGACGAGCAATGATTGGCTGCGGCCGCGGGCCATCAAAGTTGGATAAGGTAGAAGTTAGCATAAGTAGTCGCCTCGAAGAGGGTACGAGTTTACGAGTCTCCAGTCACCCGTCGCTTCGTCTCTCAATCCCTCAATCACCTTGTCTCCCCAAAAAGTCGTTTTCCGGTGACAAAAGTAACTGGCTTTAGGGCAAACTGCCCAAAATTGGCAAGAGGGGGATAACGATTACGCTTACGAAAGCGACAACTCGAAACTAGAAACTCCCATCCACCTGGAGTGCGGCCGCGAGCCGTTCTTTATATTCGCGGCGGGGAATTTCAATGGCTCCAAAGCGGCGTAGATGGGGGGTCATAAATTGGGTGTCCAGCAGGGTGAATTGGCGCAAGCGCAGATGTTTCACCAGATGTATCAATGCCACCTTGCTGGCATCCCGCTCCAGGCTAAACATACTCTCCCCGGCAAACAGCCCCCGGATGGCAACTCCGTATAACCCCCCTACCAGGTTGCCATCACGCCACGTTTCCACACTATGGGCATACCCCAACTGATGCAGCCAGGTATAACCTCGCACAATCGTCGGTGTGATCCACACCCCTTCCCTTTTATGTACCTGGGCACAAGTCTTGATCACAGACGCAAAGGCCGTATCCATGCGGACTTCATAAATCCCTTGCTTGATCGTTCGCTGCAACGAACGAGAAACATGAACCCCATCCAGAGGGATAATAGCCCGGGGGTCTGGATCGTACCAAAAAATCGTTCCTGGGGGATGGGTTCTATCCTCAAAACCCATGGGGAACATTCCCTGGCAATAAGCACTAAGCAAAATGTCCGGTGTCAATTCCATGTTCTAAATGGTAACTACTAACCGCAAAGCCGCAAAAAACACAAAGCTTTTCAAGAAGTTCTTCGCGATTTTGGCATCATGGCGGTGCAACTCTGGTGTATCTTAGTAGTTACTCTAAATGGGACAAGAATCATCCTTGTCTGAACCCACACTATGCCTATAATGAAATAAGCTAAGGTAGTAATCTCTCAATCTCCCCATGCCCTCCCACCCCACCCCCTCCCGTCTCACCGACAGCCGCCTGGCCAATATGGGCGCGGCCGTCATCCATGATGCCTTTGTTGCCTACAGCCAAAACTTCAACAAAATCACCCGGCAGGCCCAAACCCGCTTTGAAGAGCGGGATTGGCACGGGCACCGGGCCGATGCCCAACAGCGACTCGGTTTGTATGGGCAGGTAATCAACCATCTTGTCACCCAGATACGTAGTTTATTAGCCGAACGGGTTACGGACAAGTTGGTTTGGGCCAGCATGAAAGCCGTCTACTCTAGTCTTATCACCACTGACGATGATTGGGAGCTGGCCGAAACTTTCTTTAACTCTGTCACCCGGCGGATTTTTGCCACCGTTGGCGTAGACCCGCAAATTGAGTTTGTGGCCACCGATTTTGATATGCCCCCGACCCCCTCGCCGGTAGATGTATACCGCAGTTATTTCCCTCGCGGGCACTCATTAGAGGCGTTACTGTTGCAGATTGTCCAGGAATATGGGTATCAGGCTAAATTTGCCCATTTGGAGCAAGATTGTGCCCAGGTAGCCCGGCGGATTGAGGCGTTTGTGGCGGGGAACGCGGCCGCGATCACCCAGATTGATATGGTCAAGCAGCCGTTCTCCCGGGGCAAAGGGGCATACCTGATAGGGCGAATCTTCACCAGCAGCGGAATGATTCCTCTGGCATTGGCCCTGCTCAACAATGATGCGGGTATTTACATAGATGCGGTGATTTTAGACGAGAATGGGGTTAGCGTTCTATTTAGCTTTGCCCGCTCCTACTTCCATGTCGCCATCACTCGCCCGTTTGACCTGGTATATTTTGTCCACTCCCTCATCCCGCGAAAGCGGAAGGCGGAAATTTATATTTCGCTAGGATACAACAAACATGGCAAAACAGAGTTGTACCGAGATTTGTTACGTCATTTGGCCCAATCAACGGCTCAGTTTGAAATTGCCCCTGGTCAGCGGGGGATGGTGATGATTGTCTTTACCCTGCCCGATTATGATATGGTGTTTAAGGTGATCAAAGATCGGTTTGATTATCCCAAACGAACCACACGGGCAGAGGTGATCCGGCAATATGAGATGGTTTTTCACCATGATCGGGCCGGCCGCCTGGTAGATGCCCAGACGTTTGAACATTTACAGTTTCGCCAGGAGCAGTTTGCCCCAGCTTTGCTAGCGGAGTTATTGGCGGTAGCCGGGCAAACAGTTTGTTTGGAAGGGGAATATCTGGTGGTGCGCCATGCGTATATGGAGCGGCAAGTAACGCCGCTAGACCTTTATCTGGCTCAGGCTGCCCCGCAAGACGCGGCCGCGGCCGTCATTGATTATGGGCAGGCGATTAAAGATTTAGCGGCCGCGAACATCTTCCCTGGGGATATGCTGCTCAAAAATTTTGGCGTGACCCGGCATGGGCGAGTGGTCTTTTACGATTATGATGAGCTGCGGCCGCTCACCGAATGTAACTTCCGCCGCTTTCCCCCATCCCTCCATTACGAAGACGAACTCTCCGCCGAACCCTGGTTTCACATTGGCGATGATGACGTATTTCCCCAGGAATTTCTTCGCTTCATGGGATTCTCCCCCACCCAGCAAGCCATCTTCATCACCCATCACGCCGATCTACTCGACATATCCTACTGGTGTGAAACCCAACAGCGCATCCACGCTGGCGAAATCATCAGCATCATCCCCTACACCCAATCCCAACGGCTAAAAATATAACAACTCTGGCGAACTCGTAAAAACTCAAAACCTCCCTCAATCCTCAATCCTCAGTCCTCACCTATGAGGAATGTCAAATAGAAAATATGCCATCTCTCACTACAGCCATAGCCATAACCGTGTACCATCGTATACAGTAACGGCACCCGGTTTAACCAATTGGCGATCATGTAGAGAACTATGGACCATTTTTCTTCCCCCTTCCCATATGCGGCTGATGTTATCGTTTGCTCAGACACCCGTCTCACCCAGCAAGAGCGAGTTATCCTCTGTCTGGTCCTGGCGGGTTATTCGCGCAAAGAAATGGCTCTAAAGCTGTTCGTTTCCATCAACACCGTCAAGACCCACTTGCAAAACATCTACCGCAAACTAGACGTCAACTCACGTTCTCAGGCCATCAGCCGTGCCCACAGCCTGGGACTGTTTCCCCCCTCATCTAGAATGTAATGAGTGAGGAGAGCCGGGGAAATGGGGAAGCGGGAGATACCCCGTTTTCCTACCCCTCGGCCCTCCCGTTCTCTCTCTCAAAGCGGCGCAGCAGCCAGCTAATCAGACCAAAATGGACCAGGAAACTGATCCCTACATAAAGCAGATAAATCGGATTGTCCATCTCCCAATACGCCTTCACCGGCCAATAAAACGGATACACCACCCCAATTAAATATTGCCAGGGCAGCCCTACAAAATAGGCGGCAATGGGAATAATATTTAACGTGCCAATCGCCTTGAGGAAGCCAAACCCCTGTACCTTGTTCTCCGCAAACGTGGCATACAAAATAGCGATCAGCGGCGCAATCGGGGCAGTGGACAAAACCACCAGCAGTAACGGCCCGGAAAGTGATACCAACCCCGTCAGGGGTAGAGAAATCATAACGATCACGAAACTCAACGCCATAGCGATCCCCATCCGATACAGCAAGAAGCCGCGCATGGGCAGCGGGGTGACTTGCAGAGCTACCAGAGTGTTTTCATCTTTTTCCTCGATGAGCAAAAAGCCAAACACCGTCCCCAGCAGCACCGGGGCTACCAGCAAAACCATATAGCTGACAATAAGAGGATAGTAGGGGGTCAAATCCATTCGCGGGGCCAGCCATTCGGTCGCCAGAGGGGTAATCCAGCGCACCAGAAGGGCATCAACAACCGCTAAAGCCGTCATCCCTACCAGAAAGGAATCTCGCCGTACCAGCCGCAAATCGTGTAAACCTAAATTTTTAACCAGAGAGAGTTGCATGATTTTCTTTCCTAACCTGGCCAAGCCAGAACCAAAGAGATTTTTGCCGCGAATGGCATGAATGGACACCAATTTATTTTTATATTCGTGTTAATTCGTGTCATTCGGGGCAAATAGCCTCAATAACCCGAAACTAGAAACTCGAAACTCACCCCCCCACATTCAGGACGATAAATTTGCGGAACGCCCCTTGCGCCCAACGAAACATACCGGCCAAAATAATGAGGGAGCCGATAAGCGCGTACCCATATTCCCACGATTCCAGGGGGATAAACGCCCCTTTCATTAGCAACAGAGGGGGCTGGGTCGGCCATAGGTAAAAGATAAGGCTGTCTGAGATGCCGTTGTGGTGCAGCAGGGGCAGGCTCAAAAAGACACTCACCACCAATGTAGGCACCAATAACTCGGTAATCTGATTGTAGCGGGCGACCATGACAAAACTCATCAGGGTATAAAACGCCCCCAGGACGATGATTCCCAATAAAAATGGGACAAACTGGAATCCCAGACCATAAGTGAAGAAGGTGATGGTCAGGCTTTCTAAGACGGCTAGAAATCCTAGAGCGATAATCTTAGCCAGCAGATATTCATTCAGGCTGAGCGGGGTGACAACCATGCCCTGTAAGGAGCGTTCGCTCTTGCCAAAAAGGATGAGGGCGGCCAGGAAAAGGTAGGTTGTCCCGGCGACGGCGTATAAAAAGAAGGCCGGGATCGCCAGTTTTAACCCTTCCTGGGCAAACATTCCCCGCAGCAGCCAGATGACTACCAGGGCCAACCCCGCGCTCAGGTGATAAATTTTGTTACGCCACAGCAGGCGTGTATCTAATTGAATGGTAGCCAATAGCCGTTTCATTTTGTTGCTCCGCAAAAATAAGGGTGAATGACGAATTAGGAATTATGAAAGGGAGCTGACACACAAACGCGCTTTTTTATTGCCCTGGTGAACCCCATTCATGTTGTCTCCTACAAATTCCAAAGAGTTCCTCACACCAATTCCTACGCATTTCCCAGCTCTTGGCCGGTTACTTGAATGAATATCCGTTCCAGAGAAGTCTCTTGGGTATGGATAGTCTGGATGTCATTTCGTTGCAGCAGGTTGATAAATTCGCTGTTGTACCCCAACTGATCAAGGGGAAACTGCTGCTGCTGCCAGCGGCCGTTTAACCCATATTCGATCAGGATTTGCCGCTGTCCATGTTGGATTTTTAGGGCTTTGGGGGTATCAATGAGCTTAATTTCCCCATCTACGATAAAAGCGACCCGATCACATAGTTCGTCGGCGACGTTCATGTTGTGGGTGGTGAGAAAAATGGTGCGCCCTTCGTCCTTTAACCCCTGGATCAAATCTTTGATAATTTTGGCGTTGACTGGATCCATGCCAGAGGTCGGTTCGTCCAGAAAGAGCAGCTTTGGTTTGTGGAGCAGGGCCCGCACAAAATTTAGCCGCATTCGCATCCCTTTGGAATATTGCCCTACCAGGGTGTCGCCGTCTTCGCCCAATCCCACTTTGGCTAAGAGCTGCCTGGGGTCTTCGGTTGGGCCGCTGTAAAGGGAGCGAAAATAGGCCAGGTTTTCCAGGGCGGTGAGGCGCAGGTAATGGTTGGGCAGCTCAAAGGAGACGCCGATATGTTCGTAATAATCGGACTGCCATTGGTTTAGCTCTTGGCCTAAGATGGTAATCTCTCCCTGGTACCCTTTGAGCAGGCCGTTGAGGATTTTTTGGGTGGTGGATTTACCAGCCCCGCTTGGCCCTAGAAAACCAAATATTTCGCCTGGGGCGACGGTGAAGTTGAGGTTTTGGATGGCCGGTTTGCTGCCCCCGGCATAGGTGAAGGTCAGATTGTTGACGGTAATCACTGTTTGCTCCTCTGAAAATAAGAATGGATTAGGAATTGGAGTCTGGCGTTTTTAACCTGCCCACTGGTTAGTAGTGTAGTAGTGTATTGGTTGTTACCATTGGTGAAATCAATTTTCGCCAAAGTCCAGTACCTTATGAGTTACCCTCTTTTACAGTGTGCAAGAGAATCTCGCGCATAGGCGCAGGGACGCAGAGGTTTTTCTCCGCGCCTTTGCGCCTTTGCGTGAGGTTTGGTTCTGGCTTGTCCAGGCTGGGTCTACTGAGATTAATGTGTGTGACTTGGCAGTCATGTGACCGAAAGGTCATGTGACTTGGTGGTCATATTGTAAAGATAATCGTATTGGTTGTCAATGATCAATTTGCGGCCGCGCCGGTCTTGCATAATTGTGCATTGTGCGCTGGCGTCAAACGCGGCCGCAGCGTACAACTGTCTCTATGCCCAACTCTGCCGGTTCACGCCTTTTTCACCCCCATTTGCCCTATATATGGGGGTACTATCTGATGATTTTTCTAAATAATGGGGGTCATAGACGACCGCGGCCGCGAACCTTAAAAAATTGATTTTGCCCCTGGCGGGCTTATCCTAAAAGATCGAACCTTTTAAGGAAAATAGGACTACTTTTAATTGCCCTACACCCATCGTTCTGTTAGAATGGGTAAACCACTAGCAAATAAACCCCTAACTGAAATGGAAGCCAGAACATGGGGAGAGCCACTGCCATCTTGTTAATTGGCGGTCCACATAAAACAGCATCTATATACAGTCACATAGCTGAATGAGCCTGGCTTCAGGAGCTATTTGGATTGTCTATATCATGGCTGATTGGCGAGGTTAGAGGGAGTTATGCCAGGGGTTTTGGCGGGGCGGTCGTTTGGAAGCGGCCGCAGCCGTACCTGAAATCCGGCCTCATCTCGTAAACAGATGAGGCCGCCGATTTTTCATACGCTTTGCCTGTTCTGGATTTCCAGAAATGTTGTTAAAACAGATAAAGCGGTGGATTTTATTACGAGAGAGGGAAGGGAAAATGTTATCACCAACGGCTGCCTGGAAAGCGACTCTAGGAGAGTTAGAATTGCAGATGACCAAAGCAACCTTCAACACCTGGTTGAAGGATACCCGTTTGCTCACCTGTGATGGAAATACTTACGTTATTGGGGTTCGGAATGATTATGCCAAAGATTGGTTGGAAAACCGTCTTCAAGATACCATCTTACGGACCCTTGTGGCTATTACTGATCGGCCCGTTGCCCTCCAGTTTACCGTAGGCGGAGATGAACTCGCCTCCCCCGTGGCTGCCCTCAACGGGCATCATGGCGTCAACGGGGCTTACCCCAACGGCCATCCCCCGGAAATCATTAGCAGTACCCGCATGGATGGGTTGTACAATCGGTATACTTTTGCCACCTTTGTCGTTGGGGACAGTAATCGCCTGGCTCACGCGGCCGCCCTTGCTGTCGCCGAAAAACCAGGCAAAACGTACAATCCCCTCTTTATTTATGGTGGAGTAGGGTTGGGTAAAACCCACCTCATGCACGCCATCGGCCACAAATGCACCCAGATCGGTTACACCATCTGTTATGTCTCCTCAGAAACATTCACCAATGACCTGGTGCAATCTATTCGTACCCAAAGAATGGCCGAGTTTCGGGAAAAATACCGTACTCCTGATGTGCTGCTCATTGACGATGTGCAATTTGTGGCCGGCAAAGAAAGTACCCAGGAAGAGCTTTTTCACACCTTCAATGATTTGCATGGCCAGGGCAAACAAGTGGTCCTCTCCAGTGACCGTCCGCCGAAGGCGATGGTCACATTAGAAGAGCGGCTCAAATCCCGTTTTGAATGGGGTCTAATGGCAGATATTCAAGTACCCAATGTAGAGACACGCAAGGCAATTCTCCAGGCTAAAGCCGAAGAGGGGCGCATGAATGTCCCCGAATTGGTGCTTGATCTGATCGCGCACCGTTTTCGTAACAATATCCGTGAGTTGGAAGGGGCGTTGAATAAGGTAATTGCCTACTCTCAATTGACCGGGGCGCCTGTTGATATGCCGTTGGTCAATACCGCCCTGGCTGATTTGAGCAGTGTGCCTCAACATGTCACCCTGAGCCAGGTTGTTCAGGCGGTGATAGACCATTATGGGGTATCGTTAGAAGAGATGCGGGATAGCAGCCGGGCCAAACGAGTTTCCTTTCCCCGGCAGGTGGCGATGTACCTGGCGCGGACGGAAACGGATGAATCATTTCCTTCTATAGGGGAATATCTCGGCGGCCGCGATCACACGACCATCTTGTACGGGCATGAAAAGGTGGCTGAACTGCTGGAAACCGACGCCGAAGTACGCCGGGAAGTAATGGCCATTAAAAGCGCATTGTATGCGGTGATTTGAGATAAACCCCATTGGAATTTGCGGCCGCAAGACGTAAAATCAGGGCCAGTCTCACTATTGAGACTGGCCTTTTTCGTGCCTTAGTGTCAGCCAATACCCCCTCATTTCTGCTGCTTGCCTATGCCGCTCATTCACCACCAAACCTTTCCTATTTTTTATGATCACTGTGACCCCCAGGGATATGTCCATAACGCAGCTTACCTGCGCTTGATGCAAGAGACGGCTTTTGCCGCGTCTGCGGCCGCAGGCTACGACTTCACCCGCTACCAGCAAATTAAGCGCACCTGGCTTATCCGCGAAACCGATATTGCCTATTTGCATCCACTCCGTTATGGTGACAGCGTAACCATCAAAACCTGGGTCGTAGATTTTCGTCGGGTGCGTTCCCGCAGGGCCTATGAGATGGTTCGGGTGGCTGATGGGGTGATAGTAGCCCGTGCCTATACAGAATGGGTTTTTTTAGATGCCCAAACATTGCGGCCGGCCACCATCCCCCCAGAAATGATGGCCGCTTTTTTCCCCGAAGGGATGCCACCCCCAGCCGAGCGGCGGCCCCCTGTCCCACCCATCCCACCCCCGCCGGCTGGAGTTTTTACCCAGATCCGTCGCGTAGAATGGCGGGACCTGGATATGGTGGGGCATGTGAACAATGCCAATTACATTGCCTATTTAGAAGATTGTGCTATACAAGTTGCGGCCGCGTCCGGGTGGCCCGTCTCTCGATTATTTACCCAACAGAGCAGCATCCTAACCCACCGTTATCGCTTAACCTATCACCAGTCAGCGGTCATGGATGATCAATTAGCCATTAGTACCTGGTTCGCCAGCACAGAGCCTACCAGGGCTACCCGATATTACCATATCACCCGTCCGGCCGATGGCACAATTATCTTGCAGGCCCAGGCAGATTGGGGATGGGTGGATATGGCAACGCAGCGGCCGCAACCCATCCCAGATGACTTTTTGAACGCTCTTGCGTCTAACAGAGCCGATCGCTCTTAAATTCATACAAGCTACAGGAGGAACCCTACCATGATTCGTCGCATTTTTGGCATTCTTATCTTACTCACCGGCATCTTCGGGTTGGTTCTAGGAGGGGTTGGTTTATGGTTTACCAACCAATTCATTGACCAGCTTGGCGTAGCCATGGACAACACCCTCAAATTAACTGTCTCCAACCTGGACAATGTTCATGAGACGTTGGTGGTTACCAAATCCTCATTAAGAGAAGCCACCAACGCCATCAACACCGTCCAGACCACTACCTTTAACATGTCTGTAGCCATCACCGAAACCCGCCCTTTCCTTAGTAGTGTGAACCAGGTTGCGGCCGTAGACGTCCCCAACGGTATCGAAGGATTCCAAAACACCATTCCCAACCTGGCCCAAGTCGCTGGGGGAATTGACGATGCCTTGATAGCTCTAAGCAATTTCACCTTTGCTACCCAACTTTTAGGCTTTGATCTTGGGTTTGATCTAGGCTTGAGTTATGCCCCTACCGTCCCTTTTGATGAATCCATTGTCGCCTTAGGCACCAGCCTGGAAGGTTTGCCCGAAAGCCTGCGAGAGTTAGATGGGCAGATTCAAGTGACCAGCGATAACTTAATGATCATTAGCCAGGATGTTGAACGCCTTTCTGGCGATATTGGCAGTATCAACGGTCAACTACGCCGCTTCGATCCAGTTGTAGACGGGTATATCAAAACCGTGTCCGATCTCCGCTTTGCCACTAACCAGGCCCGGAATAACGTCAGTCAACAGATGCAAATGTTAAAAACCGGTGTCAACCTGCTTTTCCTCTGGCTGGCACTCATGCAAATCACCCCATTGTATGTGGGAGCCAAACTGGTTTTTGGCAAAAAAGATGATGTGCTGATTCCTTAGTCCAGTTTTGCGTAGATCTACACCCAGGTCTTTAGGATTTCGTGGGGTCCGACGTGAAGCGTGATACGTGAAGTCTTTCTAGTCACGCATCACGTATCACGTTTCACGGCCTATCAACTCCTTGAATTCCCAAAAGGCCACTACTTTTCGCACCAGTTTAAGGTAGGTTTAGCCCTTTGTTAAGCGGCCAGGCAAGTTACTCCCGTATTACTACAGGGAGTTGCGGCCGCCCAACAACCAATAAAGCCGACGCGATGAGGTTGAGGTGAATGGCCGTGTTGGTCTGGCGCGGCTTATCTCCCCGTTATGCTTTAACAATTAAGGCAGATGTAACAAGGCCGTTTTTCTGTCTGAAGGTAACTACTAACCCTCTCTGGTGATACGACCTTCCGAAGGTTTCGTTGCTAATGATCACCAGTGGAGAAAACCTTCGGAAGGCTTAATAGTTACGTCTAAATTTCGTAAACCAGTATATTCCTCACCGGGGGACGTTTCTGGGACGATGGGGGTACATGGGGGGTACGGTAATGGGACGTTAAACCCTTATAGTGGCGGGCAGTTCAGAGACGTTAAGCGTGCTGGGTGACTCCCAAAAACTCACCCGGCACCCATTGTGAGGTCCACATGCTGTTTCCTGCCTTCCCCCAACTGCCCAGAACCTTTGCCGCCCCTATCAAACGAGCCTTGCCCCGACAGCGTGGCTTTGCTGGCCTGGTTGAATCTCAACTTCGGCTGCCCAGACCTATCCCCAGCACCACTCAGGTCAAACAGATCGCTGCCCTACCCGATCCCATCCAGCGCAACCTGCAAATCACCCTGACCTACCACGATTTGACCCATGCATTGGCCGTACTGCTAGGCAAACAAAATGTCAGTTGGTGCGCCTATGCCACCTGGGCCTCCAAAACCGCTGGGGCTTTTATCCGAGGAGAGCGCAGTTCCCTGTCGGTGCAACAATATCTGGAACAAACTCCCTACGTCCAGCAAGGATTGGCCCAGTTAAACCGGGTATTGGCCTGGTTTAACCAGAGCATCTCTCTTAGGCCGGTGCTGTTGGCCAACCTGATTAACCAGATTACCGATGAGATCGCCAGCCATGTTGGTCATGGTAATTTAATTGTTTTTGCCGAAATGGCCCCTTGCTTCACTCGATTTCTGGAGACCTTTGCTGGCAGCCTCAGCTATAACCAGGCCGACTTAACCCGGTTTCTAAGCCGCCATTTCATCCCTGGCCCGGTCGCTGAGGGGGGGCAGGATATGCTGATCACCGCTTTCACCTATTATTATGAAGCGATGTTTGCCCGGAACCCCAAACTGCGGGCAGAGCTGATCTTGCTGGCTAATTTGTACGTTGGCTATCACGAGCAAACCCGGCTGCAAGGGGCGATTACCGGAGCCATGGAAGCTCCCCTGGAACTCAAATTAGAAACAGCCATCATCGAAGGGATTCAGCGATGGCTCTACACCAGCCTACCCCGTCAGATCGCCCGGTTGATATGGTCTATCTGGCAAACGCCGCTGCAATCATTAGCCCATCGCCTGGCGGCCGATTGGCGCGCCATGATGACTCGCTACTTTATGACCATTAAGCTGCCCACCGAAACCCTGCGCCTGGGGCAGGATGTTCCCCGGCTGCAAACAGGGGCGATGTTCCCATCCGATTTGCGGCGGCTGCACCATCCAGCGCTGCAACAGTTATTGGCTGAGTTGGATAAAACGCCGGATAGTTCCTATGGGAGTGGGGCGGCTGATTGGGGCTGTTTGCGTGACCGGATGAATTTTGTGGCCGATTTTTTCCGTTCGCGGCAGCAGGAAAGGCGATTGTATCGGCAGCCTTTTTATGATGACCAGGTGGTCATTATTCGTCAGGGGGGTATACCCACAGGGCGGCTGTAATGACCCTCTGGCGAGGGGTTTTTATCCACAGATTTCGCCGATTAGGGCAGATTTTTGTAACAATTCCCCAAATCTGCGTCAATCTGTGGATGAACTCCTACTCCTCTGAAACTCAGAACTGTTTCCCCTGTTCGGCCATTGCGATAAGTAGAGAAGGGGGGGTGAAGCGGCCGCCATACTGTTCCGCCAGTTCACCCGCACGAGCCACAAAGCGGGGCAGGCCGTAGGCGTTGATATATTGCAGCGTCCCCCCGTGGAAAGGGGCAAATCCCCAGCCAAAGATGCTGCCAATGTTGGCATCGGCCACGGAGCGCAGCACTCCCTCTTCATAGCAGCGCACTGTCTCCAGAGCTTGCACAAACATTATCCGCTCAATCATCTCCGCCTGGGAGAGTTCGCGGCCGCTATTGAGCGGGAACAGGCGACGCAGCTCCGGCCAGAGGAATTTCGGCTCACCAGAGGGGTATTCATAAAAGCCAGCCCCCTGCGCCTTCCCGGCCCGGTTGTATTGGTGTAGCAACGTATCCACAACTTGATAGGCTGGATGTTCTGGGAAAGGGCGCCCTTCAGCGGCAAAATCTTTGCGCGTCTGCTCACGGATGTGGCGCATCAGGCTCAGGCTAACCTCATCGGAGAGGGCCAGGGGACCAACGGGCATCCCTGCTTGCAGCCCGGCTGATTCGATGGCCCGGGGGTGCTGCCCTTCGGCCAGAAGAGCCAGCCCTTCGTTGACGTAAGTGCCGAACACCCGTGAGGTGTAGAACCCCCGGCTGTCGTTGACGACGATGGGAGTTTTGCGGATTTTCAAGGTGTAGTCAAACGCTTTGGCCAGGGCGCGGCCGCTGCTCTGTTCCCCCACGATAATCTCTACCAACCGCATCTTGTCTACCGGGGAGAAGAAATGGATGCCAATGAAATTTTCTGGGCGGCTGGACCGTTGGGCCAGGCCGGTAATGGGCAGGGTAGAGGTGTTGGAGCCGAAGATGGCATCTGGGGAGATTTGTGCTTCGGCTTCAGCGGTGACACGGGCTTTGAGGTCACGGTCTTCAAAGACAGCCTCGATGATCAGATCGCACCCCTGTAAATCGTCAGCTGCAGCGGTGGGGTGAATACGATCTAAAACGGCTTGCATCTCGTCGGCGGTGGCGCGGCCGCGACCAACCCGTTTCTGCAAAATTTTAGCTACCTGGGCCTTGCCCGCTTCGGCCTTCTCCAGGGTGACATCCTTCAATACCACCTGCATTCCGGCCTGAGCCGTCACATAAGCGATGCCATGTCCCATCATACCTGCTCCCAACACCCCTACTTTGTGCGTCTCCTGGGGTTCAATTTCCTGGGGGCGGCTTTGTCCTTCATTGATGGCGTTTAGCTGGAACCAGAAGGTGTTGATCATATTTTTAGCCACCTGGCTGGTGGCTACCTGGGCAAAATAGCGGGATTCGATGCGGCAGGCGGTTTCAAAATCCACCATGGCCCCTTCAACGGCCGCGCTCATAATCGCTTCTGGGGCCGGGTAGTTGCCGTAGGTGTTTTTGCGTAAGATGGCCGGGGCGATGGCTAACATTTGTACCATTTGCGGCCGCTTCGGATCCCCCCCTGGCATACGATACCCAGATTGGTCCCACGGCTGTTTGGGGTGGGAGTTAGCGGCAATCCAGGCTCGTGCTTTAGCCATCATCTCCTCGATAGTGGCGGCTAATTCGTTGATCAGGCCATCTTTTTGGGCCGCCTGGGGGGGCACCTGCCGCCCTTCACTCAAATACGGGAAGGAAGCCTGCAAGCCGATCATCCGGGTCAGACGAGCAATGCCGCCGCCGCCGGGCAGCAGCCCCAGAGTCACTTCGGGGAAGCCAATTTTGATTTTGGGGTCATCCAGGCAGATGCGGTAATGGCAGGCCAGGGCCAATTCCAGGCCCCCACCCAGAGCCGTCCCATTGAGGGCGGCCACGATCGGTTTGCCCAGCGTCTCCAGGGCACGGAAACCAGCTTTAAGCTGTTGGGTGTTGTGGAACAGTTCGGCGGGGTCTGCGGCCGCGTACAGATAATCCAGGTCCCCCCCCGCCAGAAAGCTCTTTTTGCCCGAGGTGAGGATGACCCCGGCCAGGTCTGTTTCCGCCTGGAGATGGGCCAACGCTTCCGCCAACCCCCGGCCAAACTCCTCGTTCAGCACATTGGCCGAACGGCCGGGCATGTCCAAAGTGAGGGTGACAATGTTTTGTTCGTCTTTGTCATATCGAAACGCCATAATCTTTTCTCCAAAATAGGGATTGGCGGTATTTTCGGGCTGGCTTTTGCAAAAAATGGCTTTTGGGTAATTCAGAGCCGGTCAGAGGAGAGTCGTCAAGGCCCAAGATTGTTTGATTGAGGGGGAGTTAGCTCTCAAACCCCAGGCCGCGCTCTTTAAGTGAGACGTATCGGTGGTGGCCGATAATGAGGTGGTCGAGCAGGCCAATATCGAGGAGTTTGCCGGCCCGTACCAGTTCGCGGGTGACACGAATATCTTCCGGGGAGGGGGAGGGGTCGCCGGATGGGTGGTTATGAACAACGATGATCGCGGCCGCGTTCTCTTTGATCGCCGGTTTGAACACCTCCGCCAGCCGCACCACCGAAGTATTGAGGCTGCCTACATAAATAGTGGGTGTTCCCAGCACCCGGTTGCGCGTGTCTAGCATAATCACGCGCAAATGCTCTTGTTCTAAATAACTCATCTCTGACATGAGCAAATTGGCTGCATCTGAGGGGGAACTGACGCGCGGCCGCTCTTCGGGGGTAGCGATCATCGCCCGGCGGCCCAATTCCAGGGCCGATTTAATCTCTAACGCTTTGGCTGCACCAATTCCTTTGACCTGCATGATCTCTTTGGGTGAGGCCCGTACCAGCCCTGGCAGGCCACCAAAACGAGCCAACACCCGCTCGGCCAGCCGGACCACATTTTCACCTCCTGTGCCGGTTCGTAGGACAATAGCCAGGAGTTCAGCCGAAGAGAGTGCGGCCGCGCCGACCATCATCATTCGTTCCCGGGGCCGATCATCTGGCAGCATATCCCGGATCATCGGTGCGTATTGGGGTAGGCCGTTTTCGGTGGGGTCAGGCATAAGGACAAAAAGACAAGAGTGAGGACGGAAGACCGAAGACAGCGAAAGTCACCACATCAGGCAGCTTTTCAGCCCCGGTCATCCGTCATTCATCTTTCAAGCTACACTTTTTAACAACGTAACCAGCTCATCCCATTCTTCGGCGGTCAGGTGAAGCGAAACGCCACCTAACTCGACGTGGTAAACAAAGCTGCCGTCGTCTCCTTCACTGCGCCAGATAAAATAATTTTCGGTTTCGGCGAGCATATCGCCATCAGGTTCAATGTCCATAATATCCTTGGGGAACGAAAACACCAATACACTGGTACACCAATACACTGGTACACCAATATACACCACTCTTAGCGGCGAGGGCCACCATAGCGATTGCCCCCATTGCGGCCGCGATCCCCCCCACCAGAACGGCCACCATCGCGGCCGCCGCGGTCGCCACCACCTGGCCGGGGTTTATTAGCCATATCATTGGCGCGTGCTTCTTCCAGAGACCATCCTTCCAGCACCGCCCGGCGGGAGAGGCGCACCTTGCCCGAAGATTGATCTACATCTGTTACCATCACCATCACCTCATCCCCCAACTGCACCGAATCTTCCACCCGGTTAATCCGGGTCATTGCCAATTGGGAAATATGAGCCATACCATCAATGCCGGGCAAAATTTCTACAAATGCGCCGAAGTCAGTCACCCGCACCACTTTGCCGGTATATACTTTGCCTAATTCCGGCCCGGTGGTCAAAGTGCGAATCTGCTCCAGAGCCGCATCCGTTTTCATGCCATCCACCCCGGCCACAAAAATCGTACCGTCATCCTGGATGTCAATAGAGACCTGATACGCCTCTTCCAGGCCGCGAATGGTGCTGCCCCCCTTACCGATGACTGCGCCAATTTTCTCCGGATCAATGCGGATAGATTCCATGCGTGGGGCATAAGGACTCATTTCCGCTCGTGGTTCGGCGATAACATTGAGCATGGATTCCAGAATTTTCAGGCGGGCTTCACGAGCCTGAGCCAGGGCCTCGGCCATAATTTCCTGCGTCAACCCGGATATTTTAATATCCATTTGCAGGGCGGTGATCCCTTCTGAGGTTCCGGCTACCTTAAAGTCCATATCGCCCAGATGATCTTCAACTCCCTGGATGTCGGTCAAGACGGCATATTTTTGTCCATCAGAGACCAGCCCCATAGCAATCCCGGCTACGGGGCGGCGGATAGGTACGCCAGTATCCATGAGGGCCAGGGTTGAGGCACAAACAGAAGCCTGGCTGGTACTGCCGTTAGATGATAACACTTCAGAGACGACGCGAATGGTGTAAGGGAACTCCTCTTCGGTAGGGATGACATAGCGTAAAGCGGTTTCAGCCAACGCCCCGTGCCCGATTTCTCGCCGTTTGGGACCGCGCAGGGACCAGGTTTCCCCGGTGGAGAAGGGGGGAAAGTTGTAATGATGAATGTAGCGGCGTGTCTCATCTGGGTGTAAGCCATCTAATTTTTGGGCTTCGCGGGGTGTTCCCAGGGCTACGATAGATAGGACCTGGGTTTCGCCTCTTTGGAAGAGGCCAGAGCCATGGGCGCGGGGGCTTAACCCGACTTCACTGGCTAAGGGGCGGATGGTCGTGTAGTTACGACCATCTGGGCGTACCCCTTCATATAAGATGCGATTGCGGACTGCTTTTTTGAGTTCCGCGCTAAACGCTTCACGCAGATCTTTGGGCAGGGCCGATTCGTCGTCAGAACTCATTTCGTTGATGATTTCCTCACGCAGCTCATCTACGGCGGCGTTGCGATCATGGCGGTCTGTTTGATCGGCTACCACGTCTTTCAGGCGGCTGCCCAACCGCTCTTGCATGGCGGTCACCATGGCTTCATCCATTTGGGCATAGGCGATTTCTCGTTTTGGTTTACCTACGGCGGCTTGCATTTCTAATTGGATGTCAATCAGGGGTTGGATGGCCTGATGACCCAAAGCCAGGGCTTCAATCAGGACTGCTTCGGGCACTTCGTTGGCCCCAGCTTCTACCATGATAATGGCATCTCGGCTGCCGGCCATACGTAGATCAAGTTGGCTGTGCTCCATTTCGGAGATTTCGGGGTTGATGACGAATTGGTTGTTGATGTAACCAACCCGCACGGCCCCAATTGGTCCATTCCAGGGAATATCGGAGATAGTCAGGGCAGCACTGGCGGCATTGACGGCCATAATGTCGAGATGATGCACACTATCAGAGGATAGGGTGGTAACGATGACCTGGACTTCGTTGCGCATTCCATCGGGGAAGAGCGGCCGCAGTGGGCGGTCTATCAGGCGACAAATCAGGGTAGCTTCGGTGGTGGGGCGACCTTCACGACGGAAGAAGCTGCCAGGGATGCGGCCGGCGGCGTACATTTTCTCTTCGTATTCCGCGCTTAGGGGGAAGAAGTCTAACCCCTCACGAACGAATTTGGACATTGTGGCGGTGGCCAGGAGAACACTATCGCCCATTTGTAGGGTGATGGCCCCGCCGGCCTGCATGGCTAGTTTGCCGGTGCGGAAAGTAACTGTTTCGCCAGTTACTTCGGTGGTAAAAGTTTGTTCATTTAACATGGATTTCCTCGTTTGCAGATAGTTGTCTACAATAATTTTTAGGGTACTTTGGTGATGACGGAGAACGGTCAACGCTCTGTGATTGAGCGGAGACGTTTTTTGTCATCACTTTTTCGTGGTCAATAAGTTTCGGCATGGGACGCGGCCGCAGGCCAGCCTGAACCGCCAATAATCTGGGTTATTGGTAAGAGGTCACATAACCGAAAATAACAGCCGTCTATGTCGGCCATGTAATACGCCATTCCGTTGAGGTAAAGAGTTGGGGTACTGAATAAGGGGATTAGGGACTGGGGTTTGGCTCATACACCGGCGACCCGGTATGAAACAAAACCCAATACCTAATACCTAAACACCTTATTCTGTTGTTAAGCTCATTTACCTACATAAAAAATGCGTAGATGGAGCGACCACCTACGCATTTTAGAGATTTTTCTATTAGCGGCGGATACCCAGTCGCTCAATGATACTGCGATAGCGGTCTGGTTCGGTATCACGCAGATAAGATAAAAGCCGCCGCCGTTTGCCTACCAATTTAAGCAGCCCCCGGCGAGTGCTTTCATCATGTTTATGCTGCCGCAGATGTTCTTGTAATTGACCAATTCGTTGACTGAAAAGGGCAATTTGGACTTCTGGGGAGCCGGTATCACCAGCATGGTGGGCATACTCAGTAATGATCTCGGTCTTCCTATCCCTGGTTAAGGACATGGTGCATTCTCCTATGAATGTGTGCTTGTAAAGTCGCCGTGCCGAAAAACGTCGCACTTTCGAGCAAAGATTTAAGACAGAGAGGGATTATAGTCCATCTGTTCGTTTTTAGCAAAAAGGCGTTTTGTCTCTTATGTGTCCCTTATCACGGAGTGGTTGTGACTGGGGTGGTGCTGGTGAGGGTGCCGGTGTCAGTGAGGGGCAGGGTGAGGGTGATATTGCCCGTTTCTGTGAAGGTCACGGTACTGGTTATTGGTTCGATAAGATTGCTGAAGTCACTAAATTCGACAGGAGGGGGTATAACAGGAATGGAACTGAGCAGGCTGATGGTGTTTTGTACGGCGGTACGATCTACCACATAAATGCGACCATCCCCTTCCCGTTGAAGATAAAAGCCGGTGCCGCCTACGATTTCTGCGCCGACATTAAAACTGTATAGAATGGTTTGATCGTTGCGAGCTACTTCAATGGCAATGATGTAGGTGGGGTCATCCAGGCCATACGCGCTGAGGGGGTTTTCACCCGCGGGAATGATCTGGCGGGCAGAGATGTTTAACATGCCGTTGGCCTGGGAGACGATAGAACCGGTGATGAGTTGGGTGGCGGTGGGCACGATTTGGGACCAGGTGCCTTCCACATCCGCAGTAAAGACACGACGCACCAGGTTGCCTTGCTCATCTGGGCCACTCACTTCTAAACGGACGGGGGTGACGCTGTCTCCGGTTTCAGGGATGACACGGGTGCGCGGAAGGGGGGTGGGGATGGGAGGAAGGGTCGCGGCCGCGTCTTCCCCTTCGCCCGCCCGATTGCTAAGTACCAGATACCCCACCAGGAGCAGTAAGACAATACCAAGAATGACAGTGGTACGGCTGTTCATCGAACCTGTCTCCGAGAATACCAGACAACACCACCGATAAACAACATCAGGAATGGTCCCAGGCAGGTGGTCAGCACCATCAAAATCATTAACTGCTCTTGCGGAATTGTGATTGTTCGCTGAACACTATCACGTGGTGTCAGGTCAATGGTAAATTCATCACGGGCCAGCCAGTTCATAATATTAGGTACTAGAATGCTGTTGCCATTGAGTCTATAAATCTGGTTACGCATAAAATCGGAGTCGCCGAATACCACGACGCGGCCGCCCGTGACAAAGTTTTCGGCCGATGCCCCAACTACCAGGGGGCCACTGTTATCATCGGCCGAGCGATCTAACCCGCTTTGCCCTAACAATCCCATAATATCCGTTTCCCCCCAGGCGTTGGCACTGGTGCGGACCAACTCCACCTGGTTTACACCAGATACTGGGGTTATGCCAATAGACCGGGCAAAGCGGAAAACAATCCCATAGGTGGACAGTTCGGGCACAATAATAGGGCTGCTGCCAAAATCGCCGCCAATAAAAGTTGCCCCATCAGCCTGCCCCGCCTGGGCTAAGGTCAAATCAACCACTATATCTGCCCGTACTTCAAGGCCCCATTCAGCCAGCAGAGGGGAGAGTGTATCTTCTCCAGCCAGGAGCTGCTCCAGCATAGCCTGGCTGTTGGGGAAATCCTGGGCCACAAACAAGGCCCCACCACTATTCACATAACTACGCAGGGCCTCTACTTCTTGGGGCGGTATCATGGTCTGTGGATCAATGACGGCGACAACTGAAGCATCTTCCGGCACGGAGCCGGTGACAAATAGATTGAGGGTTTCCAGGGTGAACCCAGACTCTTGCAGGGTCGCCTGGGCATCAGACAAACCCGTTTCATCGAAACTATCAAAGGCTGGCTCTCCATGGCCGGTGAGGAAATATATCTTCTTCTCTTGGGGGTTTAGAACCTGAATCAGAGCGGTATGTAAATCCCTTTCTGCCAGACTGCTGGTTTTGGAAAAAACTTGGTCGGCGCCCTGACCGCGAGTAAAAACCAATGTGCCATCCTGAGTCAGGCTATATTGTCCCACCAGCAAAGGGTTTGAGTACGGGTCTTGAAATTCATAGCTGATCTGATCGGTATAGGCTCGCAGCGATTCCAGGGTAGTGCGGGCGTTTTGTTGCTGCAAGGATAACTGACTGCTGTAGAAACCGATAATGTGAATCGGTTCATCCAACCCTCTGAGGATAGATAATGTTTCTGGGAGGGGGGTAAATTCACCGGTTTCGGTGACATCGTAGCGCCAATCATTGTTGCGGTAGGCCACGTAATAAAGAATAGCGGCAATGGCAACAACAAAGACGATGGCCAGAACGGTGTTCAAGCCGTAACGAAATTGACGACCGCTAAACAGGAGGCGAACATCGTCGGGTCGGAAGATGGCAAACAACAGCAGCAGCAAAGCCCCTGTCCCAATCAGGACGTTGACCAGGGTGGTAAAACGATTGACCATCAAATAGGTGATGGCCCCAGAGAGCAGGAGGACGACACCTAGCCAGGGCAAAAGGGAGGTTAAAGTTTGTTGGGTGGATTTATTCATTGCTGTCCCTCAAGGTTAGAACAGGCAGGTAAGGAAACGGTGGCTTAACGCCAACGACGACTTTCAAAGAAACGTGCGGCCGCGAACAAAAACAGGCCCGTCACCAGCACATAGTACAAAACATCCTTCGCCAACAGCAGCCCCCGGAAAAAGTTATCCTGGTGGGATGTCAGAGACAACTCACGCATCAGGTTAGCCACAGACTCAGGTAAAGCCGGAATATTGGCCAAGAAGGCGAAGAGATAAAAAATCAAGATGAACCCAAAGGCCAGCATAAAGGCGATAATTTGATCCGGGGCAATCGTCGAGGCAAAAATGCCAATGCTGATCAGGGCACTTCCCCATAACAACATCAACAAATAACTGGTCAAAATAGGCCCAACATCTGGGTTGCCAAAACGGAGCAGCACAAACGGATAAATCAACGTCAACGCGACCGCCCCGGCATACATCAACAAAGCCGCCAGGAACTTCCCCAAAATTACCTGCCCATCGGTTACCGGCAAAGTCATCAACAATTCCATCGTCCCCGTTTGCCGCTCTTCCGAAACCAGGCGCATAGTAATAGCCGGAATAGCGAACACACATAAAAAGGCAAATGTGGCTAATGGATCAGAAACTGTGGGGGGGGCACCCTGCAATCCTTGAGACGAAAAAGCAATCTGGACAGCAAAAATAGCCCCTGTAATCAAAGTCATAGAGGCAATGAACACATAAGCAATTGGTTGGACAAAGATAGCCCCTAACTCACGGCGAGCAATAATCCAGACATTTTGCATTACTCTTCCTCCTCACTCGCTTCACTAGCTCGTTTCATCTCGGCTTCCTGAATGGCCAACGCTTCGGCTTCTCGTTGGTAGCGTAAAAACAGCGATTCCAGGCTAACCCGTTCATTCACCATTTCTAACAACCCCCACCCCTGAGAAACGACTGTTTGAGCCAGGAGTGTACGCGTGTCATCCCGCCCATCAAAAACAACCCGGAACTGATTATGGCCCAAGGCATGAATCGTATAGACCCCTGGCAGATCACCCAGAGCCAGGGGAACTCCTTCAGAGGAGTCGGCTACTCTGAGGGTTAAAGTTTTATCCTCATTCTGGCCTAAATTCCGCAAAGTAATATCGGCCCACACCTTCCCCCCGATGACGATAATAGCCCGATCACAAATCTGCTCGACTTCACTAAGGATATGGGTACTGAGTAAAACCGTGCGCTCCTGGCCTAATGTTTTGATTAGCTTGCGGACATCAATAATCTGACTGGGGTCCAGACCAATCGTTGGCTCGTCTAAAATTAACACATCTGGATCATGGATAAGAGCTTGCGCCAGGCCAACACGCTGACGCATCCCTTTAGATAACTTACTGATATGGCTTTCTGCCCGGTCCAGCAAATCTACCATCTCCAGGACATCATCAATGCGGTCCCATAAATTGGGGATACCGCGCAGCCGGCCAACAAAGGCCAGATACCCTTCAACACTCATTTCGGGGTATAGTGGCACCGTCTCCGGCAAATAGCCTAGATGACGGCGAGCATCCATAGATTGAGTTACCGTGTCATACCCGGCTACCGTAGCCGTACCACTCGTGGGCGGCATATACCCGGTTAGGATACGCATCGTCGTGGTTTTGCCGGCCCCATTTGGACCTAAAAACCCAACGATTTCCCCTTTCTTGCATTGCAAATTGATGTCACGGATGGCCGTATAATTGTCGTAAACCTTGGTCAGGTTTTCCGCATGGATCATGATATGAGGTGATTGACTCATGGGCATCACTCTTGGTACATGAAAAAAGCACACCAGGCTTGGGCAACAGCGGTTAAGCAAGATGTGCTATCACAAATGGATATAAACAGGGGGTTATAGTAGCTAAAAGGGATAGGCTTGTCAAACGGGGTAACGCTTGGGTGCTTTGAATTGGCAAAATCGCTATCGTGTGCCCGATCATAATTGAATTGTTGGAAAATGGGTTACTTTACCGTCGTGCAACTTTGCTGAATTTTCACAGATAAGGACTGTTTTCCCAGTCGCCAATCCAGAGAGGGAAAGATACAATCAGAAGCAATAGATCATTCAGCAAAACCATTGACAACCATGTGGCAAACATATCTCCGCGAACGGCGGATTGATTCCCTTAAACTAGTTATCCCGACTTTATCGGTTATGGTAGTCGTGGTCGGTACTTTTGCTGCGGTTGCTCTGGGCAGCAGACCCCAAGGTGGGGATACCTGGTCTATCTGGTTGGCCGTTGCTCTTTCCCCTCTAATAACCTACTTTATTTTGCAGTACATGCGTCAGGATGAGCGGCAATCTCAAGCAGGGACGCTCTTTGTCGCGGCCCATTTACTTCTATTGACGGTGGTTTATGGGAATACCTATTCCCCCCAAAACATTGTCCCCTACCTTTGTGGTATTCTCATTATTAGCAGCAACATGATTATGTACAATGGGGCCAGCTTTGCTGTCTGGCTGGCCTCATCAGGGTTGATGGTTGGCACGGCATTTTGGGCAGCGGATCGCAACTTGGGGCAAATGTTGCCTGTTTCTGGTCCTGTTTTGATTAATTTAGCTCTGGCTGGCATTGCTTTCCTGGCTACGTATGATTGGGAGTTGGCTTTAGAAGCGGTTAATGAAGTGCGCCAAAAAGCCCAGGCCCGCCGTGATGAGCTGTTTTCTATAAAGGAAGCGTTGGATCAGAGTAACGCCCAACTGCGCTTTAGCAATGATGCGTTAGATAAAGCCCGTCAGGAAGCGCTGTATGAACGGGATTTACGCACCCGGTTTATGAACAATGTGAGCCATGAGTTGCGTACCCCATTGAATGCGATTGTCAACTTTGCTCATATTATTGGTGCGGGAGCGTGTGGCCCGGTTACAGAACGGCAAGTGGATTATCTAAAACGGGTGGAGCAGGCTGGCTGGCATTCGCTTAATGTTCTTAATGATTTGCTGGACCTGGCTCAGATACAGGTTGGTGAGTTTCGCCTGAATTTGCAGCCAGTACATTTGCAAGAAATTTGTGAAGATGCCATGAACAACACTCGGGGGCTCATTTTGGAGAGTCCCATTGAGTTGATTCGTGATTTCCCCACTCAATGGCCGGTGGTGCTGGCGGATCCGGTGCGTTTGAAGCAGGCGTTGATTAATTTATTGGGCAATGCGGCCAAGTACACGGATGAAGGTTCGATTGGTTTGCGGGTGCGCCAGGAGGGGGAATGGGTGCAGATTATGATTGCGGATACGGGGATTGGTATTGCCCCGGAGTATCATGAGGTTATTTTTCAAGAGTTTCGTCAGGTGAATGAGGGGGATGCCCGTAAGCGGGTGGGTACGGGGTTAGGTTTACCGATTACGCGCCATTTGATTGAACGGCATGGTGGCACCTTGACGCTGCTGAGTGAACCGGGTAAGGGGTCGGTGTTTACGATGATGCTGCCAGCGGTAGTTAATGAAGCTGCCTTGCTGTGATTGTCACCCCTGTTGGGATTTGATACACTTTATCTGTGAACTGGAGTCTGGCGTTTTTTAGTCTGACCACTGGTTATTAGTGTATTAGTGTATTAGTGTATTAGTGTATTAGTGTATTGGTTATTACCATTGGTGAAATCAACTTTCACCAGAGTCCGGTTATGAGCGTTAATCTTCCTTTGGATAAAGCTACGATTATTGTTGTTGAGGATGATCCGAATGCCCACCTGATTGCTCTGGATTTGTTACATCTGAGTGGGGCGAATCGGTGTTATGCGCGGAAAAATGTGGCGGCCGCGATAAAGTTTGCTGAACAGCTACCTGAAGTAAATTTGTTTTTGGTAGATATCAATATGCCGGATCAAAGTGGTTATGATCTACTGCGGCTGGTGCGTCAGCATGAAAAATTGAAGCAAGCCAGGGTTGTGGCGGTTACTGCCGGTACGTTGGTCGAAGATGTGGAAAAGGCGCGCACAGTTGGCTTTGACGGGTTCATTAGCAAACCTTTGAAGCCAGATAAGTTTGCCGGGCAAGTCCAAGATGTTCTTAATGGTAAATATGTTTGGGATTCTCGCTAAACCCCGTTGGTTGTGTTTTGTCCTGCTCTGGCTTTTGAGCGCGGCGATTGTGGCTGCCTGTGGTGGCGCCAGTGAACCAGCCTACGGACACCAGGTTATTTTACAAGGGGCAGCGCAACTGGTGTGCAGTCAAGAATGTTTTGATCGGGGACAGTGTGGGTTGGTTCCTGGCACTGAAGATCGGATGGTTTTAGTCGGTTGGCCCGACACCCCTTCAGCTACCCCGCGTCAATTTGCTTTGCTCAGTGGGACGCAGGTTTCTATTGCCGCTGAACCACAGTTGGTTTCGTTGCTGTTACGGCAAGACCCGAATGCTCGTGAGAATGTTCATTTCTACCTGGTAACTGTGCCGGAACGGAACAATGCCCCCGGCTGGGTAGGGGGGTGGTGCTTGCAGTCTCCCTAAAATAAGGTGAACGTACTGAGGCTTAAGGATTAGATTTCCCTGGTTTTCATTGATCATGGTGCGCTTTGCCCATGCAGAACTCCTGTTTACCCTATGGAGGTGGATGATGCGTATTGATAGAATTCGTGAAGCGGAATTGAATAAGCGAAAGGGAAGCAGTATCCGCATGATTGTCCAATTAATCTGGTTGGGTCTTTCAACGGTGGGAGCTTATTTCTTGAGTAATTATATTTTTGCCAATACAGAGTTAACGATTGGGTTTTTGCGGACGAATATTTTTAATTTTATTTCGCCTACCCTGCCAGAATGGGTGATTCAGGCAGTTTTTGTTGTGTTTATTGTGATTGTTTTACAGGCGGTCTTTTTTGTCGGCTACGCTTTTGGCAGTCCTGAGGGAAAGGTTAAGACTGGTATGCCACGGGTAGACTCCCGTAATCCCGATCCGTTTGATGATGATCGGCCTTATTAGCTGCTGGCGGTTCTGCTCACTGGTTATTGGGGTGGGATGATTGCAGCAATTATTTTAGCGGCCGGGCGGGGACACCGGTTTGGACGAACAAAGCAGCTGATGCCCTGGGGGGAGACGACGATTTTAGGAGCTACGATTAACCAGGTAGCTCTAGCAAAAGTGGATGAAATTGTGGTGGTGACGGGGCATGACGCGGCCGCAATCACCGCCATCGCCTCAGCCTATCACCTTCCCACCGTCCAAAACCCAGATTATGTCAATGGGGAGATGCTCTCTTCTCTTAAAGTGGGGGTGCAGGCTTTAACAGACCCGGTTGCGGCCGCGCTCGTCATTCTGGCCGATCAACCCTTTATCCCCTATACCGTTATCAACCAACTCATAGCTGCTTTTAAGGCCGGGGCCGGGCAGCTTATTGCCCCTGTGTTCCAGGGGCAGCGGGGGAATCCCGTTCTCATTGGCCGCCCTTTCTTTGCCGAACTACTGGCTTTGCCCGCCAATAGTGCCCCCCGCGCCCTGCTGCAACGCCATCCAGACCAGGTGGCTCTGGTTGAGGTGGAGACGGAACTGATTTTGCTGGATATTGACCGGGTGGAGCAGTATGAACGGCTGCGGCCGCGTTAGCTATTTCCCTTTTCCGCCCGCACCAAGTCAATAGTCTCTACGGCATGGCGCAGGTGGGGAATAACGATACTTCCCCCAACCACCAGAGCGATATTCAGCACTTCTATTAACTCCTCATCGCTGGCCCCTAATTCGATACATTGGAGCAGATGGTAATCTATACAATCGTTGCAGCGCAGCACAGCCGAGGCTACCAGCCCCAGGAACTCTTTGGTTTTTTCATCCAAAACGCCATCCCGGTACGCGGCCGCGTCCAGGTTAAAAAACCGCTTAATCCCCAAATGCTCCAACCCCATAATCCGGTCATTCATCCGCTCCCGGTAAGCGCGAAACGCATCTATACGTGTACTCATAAGGCGATCCATCCTATTTATCATTGGTGATTGTAGATTTACGATTGTAGTCGTTTAGCCTTCTCCTTGTCTATAACGGAACCTTATTGATGTTTGACGCACTGCATAATCCTTCTTAGAATTATCCACAACCGCGTTTTGTGAAGGAACGTGGATCTTCACTACAAATTCCCAGAGTGTGCCCCAAAAGGAGCCAGCCATGACCCAAGACGCTTATATTTTCGAGGCCATCCGCACCCCCCGCGGCCGCGGCAAAAGCAGCGGTTCACTGTATGAAGTCACCCCCATCACCCTCATCGCCGGTTTACTCAAAGAGCTGGAATACCGCCACGATCTGGACACCTCCCAGGTGGATGACATCGTGCTGGGGGTCGTCTCTCCCATTGGGGAGCAGGGGGCGGATATTGCCCGGACAGCGGCTATTTATGCGGGTTGGGATGTAGATACCCCAGGCGTACAGCTAAACCGCTTCTGTGCTTCTGGGTTAGAAGCGGTCAATATCGCCGCCATGAAGGTGCGCTCCGGTTGGGAACAGTTGGTCGTTGCTGGCGGAGTCGAATCTATGTCCCGCGTCCCTATGGGGTCTGATGGGGGCGCCTGGATTATGGACCCGGCGGTTAATAGCAAAACCCGCTTTGTGCCCCAGGGGGTGAGTGCGGATTTAGTCGCTACTCTGGAAGGGTTCAGCCGGGAAGATGTAGACCGGTTTGCCTTGCAATCACAACAGCGAGCGGCCCACGCCACGGAGAACGGCTATTTTCACAAATCGCTGGTGCCGGTAAAAGATCAGAATGGCCTGCCCATTCTGGACAAAGATGAGTTTATTCGCCCGAACTCCACGTTGGCCGGGTTGGGCAGCCTGGCGTCTTCGTTCCAGATGATGGGGGAGATGGGGTTTGATGCGGTGGCTTTGCAGCAGTATCCCCATCTGGAGCGGATTAACCATGTGCATACTGCCGGTAACTCGTCGGGGATTGTAGATGGCGCGGCCGCGGTCCTCATCGGCAGTAAGGAGAAGGGAGAGGCGTTGGGGTTAAAACCACGCGCCAAAATTCGTGCGGCCGCGCTCGTCGGCACCGAACCGACCATTATGCTGGTGGGGCCGGCCCCCGCCTCTAAAAAAGCACTCAAACTGGCCGGCATGGAGGTCAAAGATATTGATCTGTTTGAGATGAACGAGGCATTTGCGGCGGTAGTATTACGCTTTGTGCGGGAGATGGGCATTGACAACCTGGAAAATGTCAATGTCAACGGCGGGGCCATTGCTATGGGACATCCCCTCGGCGCAACCGGGGCGATGCTCTTGGGTACGGTCCTGGATGAGTTAGAGCGGTGTGATCTGGCGACGGGTCTCATCACCCTCTGCGTCGGTGGGGGCATGGGCATTGCCACCATCATTGAGCGTGTGTAATGCCAGCGGTAATTCGTCAGGCCAAACCGGATGAGGCCGAAGCAATTACTGATTTGGTGCTGCGGTCGAAGGCCCATTGGGGGTATTCGGCTGAGTTTATGCGCTATGTGGGGCCTATTCTCACTGTCACTGCCGCTTACCTCAACCAACACCCGGCTTATGTGTTCATTGACGATGGGCAGATGTTAGGGTTTGCCAGTTTGAAGGAGCTAACCCCCGAGGAAGTAGAATTGGATCTGCTTTTTGTGGCCCCAGAGGCTATTGGGCAGGGAGTGGGTCGGCAGTTGCTGGCAGTGATGAAAGAAGTTGCGGCCGCGGCCGGCTATCAAACCCTCTTCATTGAAAGCGACCCGTATGCAGCCGGGTTTTACGAACAAATGGGTGGCCACCTCATCGGTTACCGCCCTGTTCCCGCTGTCCCAGGCCGTGAACTCCCCTTGTATCGCATTTTTTTGCATATGGATTAAAGCGGACAAACACGGATTTTCGGGTTAATCGGTACAATCTTCGCTTCCTGCCGCGAAGATTGTCTGATAAAAACAGCTGCGCGCCCCTGTGTGGCAGGCTGGCCCGGCCGGGTCTACCAACAGCAGCAAGGTATCTCCATCACAATCTACGCGAATGTCACGCACCCGCTGCACATGGCCGGATGTGCCCCCCTTGTGCCACAACTCCTGGCGGCTGCGGCTCCAAAAATGAGCTTCTCCACTCGTTTGGGTCAGGTGAAGAGCCTCACGGTTCATCCAGGCAACCATCAATAGTTCATGTGTTGCTGCATCTTGAACGACGGCGGTGATTAACCCGTTTTGATCAAATTTAAGGTTCATAGTTTTAATACCGATCCCCAGATGACCCAGGTTTTCACCGATAGTTTAAAAATCTGTGTGCATCTGTGACATCTGTGGATAAATCTTTTCTAGCTTCTCCAGGTTAGGTTTCAAGTTTTAGGGGATCAACTTGCAACCTGGAACCTGAAACCTGGAACTCATTACTCCACAAGGCCCACAATGTCCAACGCCAAAGCTGGCCTTGCACCCAGCCCCAGCTATAAAAATCGAACAGGTCGGTGATGGCCAGGGCGAGCAGGGCGGCCGCTAACCCCAACCCCCACAATGTTAATTGCTGCCGCCGCCAGGCCCAAATGGTTCCCACCAGCGGGGCGACCATCAGCCAGAGCCAGAGCATTCCTCCGACTATGCCCAGTTCGGCGGTAACTAAAAGAGGGATAGAATGAACGGGCTGCGGCCGCACATTCAACCTCCCCTCTGCCTGCTCTCTGACCGCCAGGGCAAACCCCCCTGCTCCCACTCCCGTCAGGGGATATGTTTCAACAAGCTGCCAGGCCCATTCACTCAGGCCCGACCGTTCATCCAGGGAGCGGCTTTCGGTATAGCTGGCGGCTGGAGTGAAGCGGGCCAGGAACAGTTCGGGGCGCAAGGCGAAGAAGGTGGTGAGGATCAGGAGCGCGGCCGCGACGGGTATCAGCGTCAACCTACCTACCTGCGGCCGCCAGGCTGGCGTGAGCCAGATGAGGCCCAAAAACAGCCCCCCGGCCAGTAACCCCGCCAGCCAGGCCGAGCGGGAAAAGGCAGCCATCGCCCCGGCCATGCTGATTCCCAGGATGAGCAGCCAGAATACGCGGCCGCCTCGCCTGGCCTGCAAAAACCAGGGCAGCAATAAAAACATCCCACTGACCAACATTCCCCCCAAAATGTTAGGGTGGGGGGTAAGGCCATATCCCCGGATAATTTGTGCCTCGCCAACCCGGATGACGCTGACCAGCCCCGGCACAGCCATTGATATTTCTCCCATTGCTTGCCAGCCTAAATCTTGCTGGCGGATGAATTGGAGCAGGGCAACGAGTGATTGGAGCAGCAGGGTGACGGCCACTCCCCCGACGATCCAGGCTGGTTGCGGCCGCAGTCGTTCCAGAGCCACCAGGAGCAAAAACAGCCCCAATAGCCGTATTCCACTGTACAGAGCCATCGCCCCATCCAACGCCCATAATGGCGAAAGGAGAGCCAGAACCGTTAAAAGGGTCAGCGGCAGGCGCAGGTAAAAAAGGGAGCGGGCTGGCCTGGCTGGTATGGGATCGGACCAGAACGTATGGGCCAGCAAGAGCAGGATAACAGCCCCATCAGCCAGGTAAAAGAGGAAAGATGTTTGGGCATAATAAACGCCCGCCACCGGACGATGCACGATGATCCAGTGGCGGGCCAGGGGAAAGAGGAGAAGTAGGGGAAGGGCTGCGGCCGCGGCCAGCCATTGACGGGGCATAGGGAATTTCTACTTTTTAAATTCTGCGCGATACAATTACCTGTCCATACTGTTTTACCTGGAAAAATTACCTGTGGCAATCTAGCTTACCAATTTATCCAGACCATTGAGATCTTCGACTGGCTCATCCACACTCAACAAAATATCCCCGTTCGCCAATAAAGCGAAGGCATCAACAGTGACATCAGCCACCCCCACATCCGAGCCATCGAAATAGAGAGACCAGGTACCCGCTGCCGGATCATAGGCGACGATATCTTCATTGTTACAAGTGACCCCAGCCATGATTGAGGTGTCCCGCTAGGTGTAGGGGATGCACTTGGCATAGGGGTGATGGTTACAGGATTATGTTGAGTTCCATCATAATGAACAACAAAATTATTATCATCATTACCACTCCCCCCAAAGGTAAATTATGATCAAATACCTGCCAAACATCTTCTCTTTGATAAAAGATAAGACCAAGAAAAGGTTGAGGTGTCGGCGTTGCGAAAGAGGAGCCAGCCGCCATCGGGGGACCAGTTTAGGAAGTAGCCGCGAGTTAGGGTGATAGTATTAGCCGGGAAAGAGGTAAGGGGGACAAGGCGAGCGAAATAATCGGCATGGCAAAGGGTTTGTAATATCAGATGCTGGCTGTCAGGCGAGAGATTGACCTGATCGATCATACAAGTTGCCGGGCTGTTTTGGCTGTTTAGGGTAAGGGGGTGGGCCAGGTCTAACACATGGGTTACTGGGTTGAAGGGCAAGGCCAGGGTGGTGGATGTTGTCGCCAGAGAAAAAGCTGATCCGTTGGGGGTTTCATCTGGATAGGTGATGAAAAGAAGATGGGAGGGCGGCCGCGCCCTAGGGCGCGGCCGCTGTGTTCCTACATCTCTGCGCGAGATTCGGTTCTGGTTTATCCAGGTTAGGGAGAGGTGACTTCAATGGTGCCAGCCATACCCACGCCGCCGGGTAGACCATGCAGAGAGCAGAAATAGCTGTAACTGCCCACCTCACCAAAAGTAAACGCCTGGGATTGCCCGCTGCCAATGAGTCCAGTGTCAAAGAACCCATCATCGGCCGTGGCCGAGTGGAGGGCCTGGCCGGTGTTGATGAACCGGACGATAGTCCCGGCGGTAATGACGACATTGGCCGGACTGTTAGCAAAATCACGCATCTCAATAACCAATTCCCCACTCTCGGTAGCTACAACCAGGGCATTGCCAACCGGTTCGGGGTCTACGACCGCGGCCGCGTCCCCCGCTACCACCCCAATCGCCCCGGTATATTGGGCATGTTGGTAAGCTGTAAAAATCCCCCCTTCACCCGGATCAATGACCCCATCCCCATTGTTATCTTCCCCCCACAGGAGCAGGGTGCTGTACCGCTGCAAGGTAGCGACATCATTGGCGATGGCGGCCACTGAATTAGCCGCGCCGATATTCAGGGCCGCCTGCTGGATTTCCGCGGCCCAGGCCAGGGCGTTGGTGGTGGACATCTCCACATGGGTAGAGTGGATGCGAATGGCGTTGGTGGCATCAGGGGCATTCATGGTAGCCTGGGCGGTGGCACGCAGGTTCTCCAGATAGGGAATCACGCCAAAGGTGTCTCCCGGATTTTGAATGCCGTGCGCCCCATCGAGATCCCTGGCCCCGGCCGCCCCGACCAGAATGTTGAAGATATGCTCTGAATGCCGTTGGGCGTCGGCGATGCTTAACAGATCGAGGGCGATTTGCACATATTCCACGTGGCGGATCAACTCCTCAGTTTGGGCGCGGGCACTGTTAGCATACCCTTCGCCAGTGGGGGTCGCGGCTGCGACGGCCATCCGTCGGATCAATTCTGTGGCCTGGCGGGGTTGGCGGCCGCTGTACACAACGACACCCGGTACATTCACCTGCCCATCTCCCTGCTCCAGGGTAATCTGGAACCCATCATATTGAGCCAATAAATTCTCCCCCAGGGGATGGGTATGGTTATAGATGACCACCCCACTGCTGCTAACGGGCAGCACCCCGATATTCCAAACCTGCTGGGTCAGGTTGTTGATGAGCCAGCCCACATAAACAAAACCGGGTGGCGGCGCACTCAGCCCATTGAGGGTGACAACGACTGAATCGCTGGATTGGCTCTGATCATAGAAAGCGACCAGCCCGACCACCTGGGCCTCTGGGGAGGGGGGTTCGATGAGGGCGACGGGGGGCGGGGGAACGGTGGGGGCCGGGGTAGGCACAGCGGGCACTACGTTGGGTGTTGGTTGAGCCAATATTTGGATGGCCGCCTCTTCGCTCCGTTCTACGACGGTAATGGTGGACGACATGCCGTTGCCGGGGTTGCCGTGCAGGGTGCAGTAGATGATATAGTCGCCCGGTTCGGTCAGGGTAAAGTTAAAGCTGCCGGCCTGCCCAAAATCATTGCTGGCGGCCTGCCCATCGGCAAAGGTGACGTTGTGGGGGGCGATGTCCTGGTTGACCCAGTTAATGGTTGTACCGGCCAGAACGGTGAGGGTAGCCGGGCTGAAGGTGAAGTTTTGCAGGAGTACCCGCTGCGGCCGCAACGGGGCATCCGGGGGTACGTCGGTGGCATCTACAACGGCGGGAATCTCCTCGGTGGCCTGGCTGCGGCCGCCATAATAAGCGATATACGTGCCCACCCCCAACACATAAGCCATGGTCCAGAGAATAAAGGTCAGCCACATGAAATAACGCAGGGTGCCGATCTTACGCGGTAAAATTTTGTGCCCGGCCAACATACAGTAAATGGCAACAAATTGGGCCAATAGACCAATAACCGCATGAACCAGGGGCAAGAGCAGGCTGGGGCTAATTTCCGCGTTGCCACTGCCGATAAAGCGCAGTAACCCGCGGAAGCTGCCGATCATAATGAGGCCGATGAGGAAGAAGTTCCCCACCACGACGAAGGTCATAATCCAATCGTGGGCTTTCCACAGCCGCATCAACTGCACGGCTATCCCGGCCAGGATGAAGAAGTAGAGGATACTCTCTCCGACCAGGGCTATATCGGCCCCCATGGAAGCCCCGGTGCCTAGGAACCCTGGCCCACGCATGAAACCGCCGGATGGCGGGGTGTCAGCGGGGGACTCTTCCGTTGTCCCAGGGATGGCGAGATCGCCGTATAGTTCATCAAGAGAAGGGCCGGGGGTGGGGGTGGTGAGCGGCCGCGCTGTAGGTAAAGGAGTCGCCGTCGGCAGATCGAGAATGGTGTACACCTCGGTCGTCGCCGTCGGCAAAATTATCTCCTGATATGGCTCCGGGGCCGTATTATCGTTGCCGTTGTCGTTCTCATTCTCATTGTCGTTCTCATTGTCATTATCCTCATAAGGATCATACGTCTGGATGAAGGCGGCCCAGCTAAAATTATCATAGGCGAGCCCCACGACACGAGTGACAAGCAAAAAGTTGAGCAGCAGCACGATGGCGATAACCCCCACCGTGCGCCAATAGGATGTAAACAGATGATTTAACCAGTTACGTATCATGCTTCTCACTCCTCTATAAGTTTCTAGTTTCTAGTTTTGGGTTTCGTAAGACTTGCAAACTCGCTTACTCGCCTACCGTTATGGCAAAACAGCCGCACCGTTCTAACCGGGTAAAGGTAAATAGCTCTTCCGCAAACCAATCGGGGCGGCTGGTGTAAACGGTTTGCCCGGCGTCTAACCGGTGCTGTACTTCTTCATCCGCCCGCTGCCGACCAACAAAAACCAGGTTGCGGGTCAAAATATCGGGGCGTTCCCCTTCCACATATTGTAAATATTCCAGGATAGGCACATCGGCCCAGGTGCCATAAAAGACAACCCCATTGGGTAAGGTAGTAAACAATGTTTCCCCCCGGCGGCGGGCTGAATCATCCTGGCTGACATCGGCCAGGGGGTAGTTGAGCCAGAACGCGGCCGCGACCAGCATAAACAGTACCGTTGGCATAATCGGGGACAGGTTGGCCGTGGGGAGCTGGCGATCTTGACGGCTGATCCATTGGTGCAGCCCCATCACCCCCAGCCCTACCCAGATGGCCCAGATGAGGTAAGCGGGAATGAACATGAACTGCTTATCAATGACCCGGTAAGTCAGGTAAAAGCCAACATGGGCCAGGAACATGAGCAGCAGGCTCAGATGCAGCACCGGACGGCGGCGAAAATCACTTAGCAGGCCGATGAGGCCCAGGAGTAACCCCAGCCCCAGGTAGTTGCTCCAAAGCTGGTGCAGAAAGGTCATCAGTTCGGCCGGGAGTTGGGCCAGCGGCACCCCCAGGAAGAGGGAGCCAAAGATGCGGCCGCTGACCATCCACCAGAAGCCGCGCCAGGTGGTCAGATCAATCCCCCAATAAAGCTGGGCGTAATTAAGGCTGTCACTGTCTCCATACCGCAGGGGCAAATAGAGATAGATGAGGCTGCCCAAAATCCCCGTCGCGGCCGCAATCAGTAACATTGGCCGCGGTAACTGTCTGAAATTTTCGCCCATACCGGGCAAATTTCGGGTGTTTCCCCCTAGAAGCAACAACGCCAACCCCGGCAGCAGCAAAATCAAAGAGAGATGAATCCCCAGCCCCAGGCCGAAGAGGAAAGTCAAAACGGGAAGCTGCCAGGGCTGCCGCTCCTGTTGCCAGCGCAAGGCCAGCCAGAGCAGCCCGACGAGCCATGCCCCCTGGGGAGCATACAGTTCAGCGGCCAGGGCACTGATCCAGATGTAATAAGACGCGGCCGCGAACCAGGCCACCCCCAAAGCCACCCACCGGCTGCGGGTAAGCTGGTGTAAGATGAGATAGAGAAACGCGGCCGCGACACTTCCAGAGAGAACCGAAAATAGATTCACCCGATAGCCCACATCCCCCAGGGGTAGCCAGGTAAACAGGTGGGCGATGAGCAGGTAAAGGGGGGAGCCGGGGGGGTGGACGATGCCCAGGGTATAAGCCCCGGTGGTGAGTTCGGCACTATCCAGGCCATACACGGTGGGCGCCATCGTTCGCAGGTAGAGGAGCAGGGGCAGGAAGGCGGCCGCGGCCACCCAGAACCCGTGCCTCACCCAGCCTATAGTCAGGCTGAGCGGCTGGGCTGAACGGGTCGTGAGTGGCAAGTTGCGGTTCAATGTAGACATGGATGATACGGCATATTCTGAATATATAGACGCAATACGCTATACCTCTTTACAAACGGTGTTTAGCCAATAATTGGCGAATTTGACTGATTAGAACAGGCCATCCCTGCCCTTTTTCCACAAAGGCATCCCCGCCAACGGCCAGGGCATGGTGGCGGGAATGTTCGTCGGCATGGATGGTGAGAAAAATAATGAGCGGGCAAGAGTCCGTCTGTTTTAAGGTTTGGGCTACCTGGTAACCGTTCAGGTGGGGCAGTTCAATGTCCAAAATGACAATATCAGGTTGAAGTTGATCGGCGGCCGCCAAAGCTGCCAGACCATCCCCTACCTGTCCGACCACACGCAGTTCAGGGGTGTTTTCTAAGGCCCAGGAGAGAGCTTCCCGCACGGCCGGCACATCATCCACCAGGAGGACACGAAACGGTGCCGTTATCATGCCCTCAAGCATATGCCAGAAACAGGATAGTAACCGCTGGCACGGGTGAGGGGTTTGGCCTAACTTTTGTCAGGGTTTACAGACGGATGAAGAACAACCGGAAGCAGAGGCATAACACCCCATCCGTCTTTTCTCTTTCACCATTTATTGCAAATGGTGTTTGACCGCATACAAAGCGGCCTGGGTGCGGTCGTTGACGTCTAATTTGGCCAGAATGGCACTGACATACCCTTTGACGGTGCCTTCGGTCAAGTGTAAGGTGTGGGCGATTTCCCGGTTACTTAGCCCCTGAGCGATCAGGCGCAAGACATCGGTTTCTCGTTCGGTGAGGGTGGGGAGCAGGGAAGGCTCGGTAGGAGCAGTCACCTGGCGGATGAGGTGGCGTTGGGCCTCGGGATGAAGGGTGGGCTGGCCGGCTGCGGCCGCGTGAACCGCTCGCACCAATTCCGGTTTCAGCACATCTTTAAGCAAATAGCCAATGGCTCCAAATTGGATCGCCTGACGCACCTTCTCATCTTCGGCGAAGCTGGTTAGTACCAACACCTGGCAATCGGCCACCGTTTGTTTAATACGGCGGGTCGCTTCCAACCCATCCATATCCGGCATCACCAGGTCCATCAGTACCACATCCGGCTTGAGGGTTTGGGCCTGGTGTAAACCAACTTGCCCATTAGAGGCTTCCCCAACAACGGTGATACTGGGTTCTTCTTCGAGCAGGGTACGTAACCCTTCCCGTACAATGGCATGATCGTCTACGATTAAGAGGCGAATTGGCGGCATGGAGCGTATTATAACACGGGTTGTAATTTCATACTGTCTCTGGTAGGTCAACAGTAGATGGCGAACTTATTCTCCCAGCGTGAAAAAGATCAAAGGGACAGCATCACGGCCATCGGTTTGGGTGAGTCGTTGGCCGGTTTCGGGAAGGTAGAGACCGGCGACGACGGTATATTCACCAGGGGGAAGATGGCTAGGCAAGGTGAGGGTGTGTTCGTCCAGGATAATTTCCCCAGGCAGCCAGCCAGTGGTAGGGCGGGTCCAGTGGGCCGGTTCGCCATCAGATTGGGCGATAAGCTGCCCACCAGGGCCGAGGAGTTGTAGGAAGACATGGTAGCTGTGAGGTATTTCCGCGGCCGCGCCCCACACCAATCCCACCGTTACTGTTTCTCCCGGCAGCCACTGTTCTGGTAAGTTGGTTACGCCTGACAAGATAGCCATCTCCCCTAGCAAGGCATCTACCTGAGAGAGCAGGGGGGGGAGTTCCCATAACCGCTCTGGGGCGTAGATGGTTAATTCGCCTAAATGAAGAGCGGCCGCGACCGGTATACACGCCCCATTTTGTGGTTGGCACAAGGCTAACTCCCAGGTATAGCGGCCGCTTTCCAGCGAGGCGGGCAGCCGAATTCCCTGCTGTCCTTGCCACCGCTCCCCCGGTTGCCAGCTTGTCGTTGGCCAATGCTCGGCGGCTGGGGGCAAAAGGGTTTCCCAGGCCACCTGCCCCGTTGGGCTGAGTAGCCGTAGGCGGGCAGCTAACAGGGTGGATGACGGTTCGACTGTTTCCCAGAACAGGGTGAACAAAAATGGACTGCCAGGTGCAGCTTCAGCCCGGTCCAGATTATAGCCGAACAAGCGCAGTGGTCCCCACCGATGATCGGCGGCGTATTGTGGGGAGAACGCGGCCGCATCTTGTTTTGCTGCGCTCACCGTGATTTGTCCCAACGCCAGGTAATGGGCAGGATTGGTTAATCGTGGCATCGGCTGCAAACTTTCTCTGTCAAACAGAACCAACCGCACCGTATAAACCCCTGGCGGTGTTCCTGGCAGCAGCTCCAGCCAATGGCTGTCCTGGGCCACATCCCCAGGCTGCCAGACCGAGGTGGGAGGGAAGGGTCGCCAATCCCGAGGTGGTTCACTCTGTTTGTCACTCCATAAATACCCCTGCTCATCCACCAGGGTTACAGTACTCTGAAAATTTTGCTGCGGCGGCTGGTACGGCGTCCAGAACAGATCCACCCGCAGCCGTTCGCCCGAACGAACCGTCTCCTGGCTGAGAGTATAACCGGAGAGATGCAGCCCTCCGGCAAAATCGGTAGGCAGTGGAACAGCCGCCTGGTGTACCTGTCCGTGCTGCCAGCTAAGACGCAGCAGCGGTGTAGACCAGCGGGGCAGCCCCCAAACAATAAACCCGGTTAGCATACCCCCCCAGAGAAGGAACCAGAGAAAATAGGGTGAGGGGAATAGTGGGAGGGGAGAGGCAAAAGTAGCGGTGCTTTCCCCTCTCTCCGTCTCCTTTCCTGAGGGGAGTTTTCTAGAAACGGGTTGCGGCCAGGCGTAACCGATTACGGCCAGTAAGGCTCCCAGAGAAAGAAGATTAGTCGCCCGGCGCAAAGGGGTTTCCCTAAAACGAACAGTGACCTCATGTTGGCCCGCCGGTAGGGTGAAATGAATCAGGCCAAAGGTGGGATCGGGGGTGATGGGGGTAGGCTGGCCGTTTAGGTGAACCTGCCAACCAGGGTAAGCGAAAATGTTGACCCGCACCACCTGGGATTCAGCGGTTTGCAGAATGGCGGTTGCGCCAACCGCGGCCGCGTCCTGCCTTATAATCTGCACCCCCTCTGGCAGTGTTTCCGGGGCAAATGGCAGGGGGGCGAAGGGGGGGGCTGGGGGGTATTGGACTACCGTCCGGGGCAAATATTCTCCTTTGGCCGTCGTGCCAATCGTCACGGTAGCTTGCTCAAATAAAGGAATGTCGGCGATGGTGGGGTTTTCCAGGCCAGGGCAGTAGCGAGGGTAGAACCAGAAGAGGGAACTTAAAATAAGCAGGGTGGCAAGAAGAGGGATAACCAATAATCGGCCACTTTTCGCCAAATGGGATGTGGTGGGGTAATCTTCCCCCGCTTTAGTGGAATGAGTCAGGTTGGGGAAACATAATTGTCCGGTTGCGGCCGCGACCATGGCCAGGCATAAGGCGGCCGGCCCCAACAGCCGCCAGGGAAATTGCACAAAAGGCAGGAGGGGCAGATTCGCCCAGAGAAACGCTGAGGCGTTGGTCATCAGGAAGATGTAGATGAGCAAGGTCCCGGCGAAAAAGAGTACCTGCCGTTGGCGGCCGCGATCAGCCTCTTGCCACCGCCACAGCCACACGCCACCCAACCCCGGCAGGGCAACGAGAAACGGTACCAATCCTAACCCGCGTGCTGGTGACGGATTGAGCAGATCTGGGTAAATGGTGTGCGGCAGGGTAAAAATTTCGCCCAAAGTAATGAAATTATGCCAGTAGACAAAAACAGGGGGTACCAACAGCCGATCAATATGGACGTATTGTTGTTCAGCCATGGCCGGCCACCAGAAGAAGGCGGTTAGGCAGAGGGCCAACATGAAGCTAAGACCGCATTGGGTAAGCCGTCGCCACCGCTGCTTAGGGGAACAATGATCGAACGTTTCGGCGGCCGCGTACAGGGCCAGCAGTGGACTAAAAATCAGGGCAAACACATTGTGGGTCAGCAGCACCGCTCCATAACTGAGCGTAGCTGCTGCCAGCCAGTGTCGCTGTCCACTTCGGGCTAATCGTCCCATACTCCACAAAGCCAGGGGCAAAAGAGGCCAGGCAATAGATTCAGCCAGGTTGCCCCGAAAATAAATGTCATACCCCTGGTAGGGGGCATACATGTAACAGATGGCGGCTAATAAGGCCGCCGCAGGGTGGAAATGGTCACGGGCCAGGCGATACGCCGCCAGCCCCCCCCCGATTACCCCCAGGGCCAGTGTCAGCCGCATCCCCCAATAGAGTGAGCCGACGATTAGACTGCTGATTTCGGCCAGGTAATAGGAGAGAGGGGCATAAAAGTTGAAGAAAGGAAAGCCGTATCCCTGGGCCATTGCTGGGGACCACCGGCTGTACCACACCCCTTGCCGGATGAGATGATCCAGTTGGGTCAGGCGCAGCAAATGGAAGGCGGCGTCATCGGTGCAGGCCAGGGCCGGGCCAAAGAGGAGGGGATGGATGGCCGCCCAGCCCAAAGCGGTCAAGGTAGTCGTGATAAGCAGGGCATTCAGGAATGGTTTGGGCAATTGGGCCAAATTCATCCGTAAATTGTAGCGATTCCAGAGGACAAGACAAAAGGATAACGGGTCTTTATGTCAGCGTATCTTCGTTTATTGTTCAAATATTTGCGGCCGCAGCCGGGGCGGGTTTTTCTGCTCACAGGACTGCTTCTGGGCAGTATTGGCTTGCAGCTGCTTGGCCCGCAGTTGGTGGCCCGGTTTATTGATCAGGCCACCGGGCAGGCGGCTATGTCGGTGGTGGTGGGCGCGGCCGCACTCTATGTGGTCGTCTCTCTGCTGCAACAACTGGTGGGGCTGGGGGCCACCTACATCAGCGAAACAGTAGCCTGGACGTCTACCAATTGGCTGCGAACTGACCTGGCCGAGCATTGTTTGCGCCTGGATTTAGGCTTTCACAAAAAACACACTCCCGGCGAAATGATCGAACGGCTGGATGGGGATGTCAACCAACTGGCCAATGTTTTCTCCCAATTCATCATCCAGATTTTGGGCAATGCCCTGCTCTGGATTGGGGTGATTGCCTTGATGGCGCGGGTAGATGGGCGGATGGGGTGGGCGATGGGGGTGATCAGCCTGGTGGGGTTGGTCATTTTGTTTACCTTGCAGCGATATATCACCCCGCTGTGGGGCAAAGCCAGGGAAGCGGACGCAGCCTATTTTAGCTTTTTAGAGGAGCGGCTGGGTGGGTTAGAGGATATTCAGACCAGCGGCGCGGCCGCGTACAACATGAACCGGTTTTATGCCGTGGCCCAGGAGCGGTTGGCCCGTAACCTGACCGCCCGGACGGCTAATGCCCTTATTATTGTCCAGCCAATCGTTCTGTTTGCCCTGGCTTATGCGGCCGCCTTCGTTCTGGGAAACACCCTTTTTCGAGAGGGGGCCATCACCATTGGCACCCTTTACCTTCTCTTCAACTATATCGAACTATTGAGCGAGCCGCTGTGGACGATTGCTCAGCAAGTAAGCGATTTGCAGAAAGCCCGCGCCAGCTTTCAGAGGATTCAGTCGCTGCTGGCTGAGAAAAGCCGGGTCATTGATGAAGGGGATGTTCCCATCCCGGCTGGCCCCCTGGCCGTCACTTTTGACCATGTTTCCTTTCATTATGACGACGATCCAGAGACAGCTATTTTAGATGATCTGACCTTTCATCTCGCCCCGGGACAGGTATTAGGGCTGTTAGGGCGCACCGGCAGCGGTAAAAGTACCCTCATCCGTTTGCTGCTTCGCTTTTATGATCCGGTGGCTGGTCAGGTAAACTTAAACGGTGTACCGGTGCGCCAAACCCGTCTGACCACCTTACGCCAACGGGTAGCTTTGGTGAGCCAGGAAGTGCAGTTGTTTCAGGCTACGCTGCGGGACAATATCACTTTGTTTGATAACACAGTTCCAGATGAGCAGATGATGACTGTTTTAGAGACATTGGGGTTATCCCCCTGGCTGGCCCGGCTGCCTGATGGGTTAGATACGATGGTGCAGGGGGAGGGGCGCGGCCTCTCTGCCGGGGAAGCGCAGTTGTTGGCCCTGACCCGTGTTTTTCTGGCTGATCCAGGGCTGGTCATTTTAGATGAAGCATCATCCCGGTTGGACCCGGCTACAGAGCGGCTGTTAGAAGCGGCCATTGCCCGGCTCCTGCAAGGGCGGACGGCTATCATCATTGCCCACCGGTTGGAAACGGTGCAGCGGGCGGATGAGATTATGGTGCTGGAACGCGGCCGCATCCGGGAACATGCCCTCCGCGCCGACCTCGCTGCTGACCCCACTTCACATTTTGCTCAACTGCTGCAAGCGGGACTGAGGACTGAGAACTGAGCCTCGAAACGCGAAACTAAAAAATGCCCACCTATAAAACATTTGCCAAACTTCTCCGTGTCCATATCTGGGTTTATTTGACCGATACGGTGATGATCACCCTGTTCTACCTGCTGATTGGGGTCAATGGGCTGGTCATCCGCGCTTTTTTTGATCATCTCAGCGGCCGCACGGCCGTTGGCTGGAATATGAGTACTCTATTGGCCTTGCTATTAGGGTTGGCGTGCGGCCGGGTCATCACCTTATTTGTGGCCAACCGGTTCACTGGCCTGTATGAAATTCGGGCCGCTTTGCTCATGGGGCGTAATGTTCTAAACCATATTTTGCAGCGGCCGGCCGGGGTGGCTTTGCCCGCGGCCGCTAACCATACCCCTATTAGCATCGGTGAAGCGATCAACCGGCTGCGTGACGATACAGCCGAACCCGCTTTGATGATGGTCATTCTGGGGGATCAAATTGGCCTGTTAATTACGGCTCTGGTAGGAACCGCTATCATGTTTGCCATCAATCCCTGGGTCACGTTGGGTACTTTTTTGCCCCTGGCCGGAGTGGTCTGGCTGGTAAGTACCCTCAGTGAACGGATTGAACGGTATCGTCGGGCCAACCGGGAAGCCACGGAGAAGGTGAGTGGAGCGATTGGGGAGATGTTTAACGCGGTGCAGGCGATCCAGATAGCCAATGCGGAAAGCCGGGTGATTGCCCACTTGCGCCACTTGAACCAGCAGCGTCAAGAAGCTGCTATTCGGGATGCGGTGCTGCTCCGGCTGATCTGGTCGCTTAGTGGGAACATGGTAACGATTGGGACGGGGATAATTTTGCTGCTCGCGGCCGCGTCCTTTCGTCAGGGAGCTTTTACGGTGGGGGATCTGGCTTTGTTTGTCAACTTCATCTGGCCGATTACCCAATTGATGACTGTAACCGGGGAGTTGTGGGCCGGGTACAAAAAGGCGGGTATCTCCTTTGCCCGATTACGTGCCCTTATGCCTACAGCGCCGGATGAAGATCTGGTTGCGGCCGCGAATATGCACGAATCAGGCAGCTATCCTGCTATTACTGTGCCAATCCTTGAACCCCAGAACAGGCTGCACGGCCTGAGTGTGCGCGGTCTCACCTACCATTACCCTGGTAGCGATAAAGGCATCCAGCAAATTAATCTGACCGTGTGCCCGGGGACCATTACAGTTATCACGGGGCGCATTGGCGCAGGAAAAACGACGCTGCTGCGGGTATTATTGGGTGTATTGCCGCCACAATCGGGGGAAATTCTTTGGAATGGCCAACCCATTACCCACCTCACCCGATTTTTTGGGCCACCCCACTTTGCCTATACTTCCCAAGTGCCTCGTTTGTTTAGCGAACCTTTACGCGATAACCTTTTGGCGGGTTTGCCTGAGGCGGGGGTAGATTTGTCCGTTGCCATCTACCAGGCTGTATTAGAGCAAGATGTGAACGGTATGCCCGATGGGTTAGGAACATTGGTGGGGCCGAGGGGGATGCGGTTATCTGGGGGACAAGTGCAGCGGAGCGCGGCCGCACGCATGTTTGTCCGCCAGCCTCAAATTCTCGTCTTTGACGATCTTTCCAGTGCCCTGGATGTCACCACGGAGCAGCAGTTGTGGGAGCGGCTGTTTGCCCAGAACCAGACCCCCACCTGTCTGGTTGTCTCGCACCGACCAGCCGTTTTGCGCCGTGCTGATCATATTGTTGTCTTGCGGGATGGGGTCATCATAGATGAGGGACGGTTGAGTGAATTATTGGACCGCTGTCTCGATATGCAGGCTTTATGGCAGGCTGAAGCCGGATCGTAAGACCTTTTTTAAGTTCAAGCCGGCATATTTATAAAACAGTACTCAATTACTATAGCGTTTTTCCGGTGATGCTCTATAATGAGAATCATCTTAACCATTTACCGTTTTTCATATATCCATACGGAGGCAAAAAATCATGTTGTATTTATCGAAAGAACAAGGTCAAGGTCTGGTAGAGTACGCTTTGGTGCTCGTGTTGGTTTCTATCGTCGTCATCGCCATTCTGGCTTTGCTCGGCCCGCAGATTGGTATCGTCTTCAGCCGGATCACCAACACCCTGGCTGCTGGTAATACCGCTCCCTAAGCTTTATTAGATTGTTTGTGATTTGAAAAAGACCTATCCAATTGGATAGGTCTTTTTTTGTTTTACCAACGGAAATCTATTGCTTTTTGTGTTACACTCTACCCATCTTAAATTTGAGGCAAGGAAGATGTTAGTCGAATCGTTGGTTATTCGGGCCAGATCACATAATGGTACCCGGCAAGAACGGCATGAGGCGTTTGCTGAATTGGTTTCCCGTTTTCAAGGAATGGCTCTGCAAATTGCTTATAATGTTCTGGGAGATTTGGTGATGGCTCAGGATGCAGTACAAGAGGCTTTTGTAGCAGCGTTCCATCAGTTGGATCATCTGCGTGAGCCGAAAGCGTTTCCTGGTTGGTTTAAGCAGATTGTGTGGACACAAGCGCACCGTTTGGTGAGGGGGAAGGAAGTCGAAGAGATTCCCCTGTTGATTGATCTGCCTGCGCGGGAGATGGACCCGGCCGCGGCCGCGGAAGCCCGTGATCTGAAACAAAATATCTTAGCGGCTATTCAAGCTTTGCCAGAACATGAGCAGGAGGTAACCCGCCTCTTTTACCTGAATGGATATTCTCAGCGAGAAATTGCCCAACTGCTCCATCTTCCTCTGACGACGGTGAAAAAACGGCTGCAATATGCCCGGCAGCGGTTAGAACAATTGCTGTATACTGTGGCTGATACCCTCTACCCCCCACCCCCGCCGAAACCGATTCCTGTCCCAGTGAGGACGGATGGCCAAAGGCGAATGAGTGAGACCCGGCCTTGAATCTATCTTCGGCTACTAATTTCAGCCAAAACCTGAATTGCACCCTAATCAAACTCTGATAGATAAACGATGCGTTGTTCGTTAGCGGCCGCGTACAGGGCCAGCACCGTTTTGACATGGTTGCGCGTTTCCGTCAGGGTAAGGTAAGGGGGTTCTCCATCCAAAATAGCCGCGTGCATATCGGCCACTTCTCCCCGATACAGCTCCTGATCGGGTACGGGGATGTGTTCGGGTTGTCCTTCATTGGGGAAAAAGAGAAGTTCGCGGGTTTCATCTAGCACCACAAAAGGGCGATTGAGCAGCAGACGTCCCTCAGTGCCGATGATTTCGGCATGGGTGAGAAAAGGGGTGCGAAAGGCGGAACTAATTTGCGCCAGTCGTTGGCCGGTGTAAACCATCTGCCCGGCAAAAGTCTCATCTACTCCATCTGGGCCAAGCCACTGCGCGCCCATGACTGATACCGGGGGTGCGCCCATGACGTACTGGGCCAGACTGAGTGGGTAAACGCCAACATCCCACAGGCAGCCGCCACCCCACTCTGGCACCAGGCGGATATTTTCCCGCGATCCCATGTTGAAATTAAATAGACTACGTACCAGACTGATCTCGCCTAAACGACCAGAACGTATCCATTCCCCCAGGATTTTTGTTTGGGGGTGGTGCCGGTACATAAATGCTTCAGTTAAAATGCGACCGGTTTGGTGCGCGGCCGCGATCATGCTGTCCACCTCCGCTAAACTGAGGGCGAAAGGTTTCTCACACAACACATGTTTGCCCGCTTCCAGAGCCTTTATGCTCCATTCTGCGTGTAAATGATTGGGTAAACTGATATAGACAGCATCTACCTCATCCGAAGCCAACATCGCTTCGTAGCTGGCAAAAGCGTGGGGAATTTCCCAATGAGCAGCATATTGTTGGGCTGAACTTAAAGAGCGGCTGGCGACAGCCACCAACTGCCCCCGGCGTGAAGCGCGAATGGCTGGAATCAACCGACGATTGATGTTGGCCGTGGAGAGTAAGCCCCAACGAACGATACCCATTTTCCCTGTTCCTTAGAATTACCCTGAATAGTTATTGCGACCGTAAGAAAAAGGTTCTACAATCTACCTATTGTATCCATTGATAACCGTTGGGTTATCCCGCTTATTCGAATGGAGTCAACCTTACCATGAAAAATGTAATCAGGCACGGCAAACGCATCATCAAACGGTTAAATGAAGCGTGGGAAGCAGGGTTTAGGGAAGTTGTAGAAGAGATGATGCGTGGTTATGAACGCCTGACAGGAAAGAAACGTGTCCCAGTACCGGTGCGTCAGCATCCTAAAGAACCCGAACAATCAGAATAAATTGCGGCCGCAACTCATTTGTCAAAGACCAGGTGTAACAGCCTGGTCTTTTTTTCTTACGGTACTCTGGCGAAATTGCTTTCACCTGGGCATTAACCAATGCCCTAATCACCACTGGTCAGATCAAAAAACGCCAGACCCTAATTTTTTAATTACCATAACCCTTATGCGCCATTTTCCCAGACAAGCATCTGCTTATTTCCCTATCCGTTTTTGTCACTGAGTATTAAGGAGAAGCAAATGTCCGCTAAAACACATTTTACTATTGAACAAGCTCGAGAAATTGGGGATCAGCTTGGCATCAAGTGGGACCGATTCGATGTCGAGCAATTCCGTAAGGGGCTGGACATTGAGTTAGAACATGGTTTGAATGACCCGGCTACAGATGTGACAGGTAACGATCCTATCCTTACCGGCAAAATCGCCCTGGCTCATCTTAACGAGTTTGCTGATTACTACACCCGCCTTGAAAAGATGGAGCGGGAAGCCAAAGAGGAATACCGCCAAAACCGTTCATGAGAAATCCAACAGAGGCATCACTAGAATTTAATCATGAATCTAGCTGATGCTGGTGGTAGGGATAATTCTAGCTGTGATCGCACCCTTTTTGTCGGGTTGATTGACGGGTGTGTCATCGGCTGGTGTATTGCTGCGGCCGCGCCACTTATCACACCCACGTCAAAAACCCAGCCGGCATCCAGCAGGGAGTGCAGGCAATGTAGTTAGATGGGCACCGTTTAACGGAGGTAAAAATTCCGCTGCACGATGACGGTCAGACCCATCAGGTGGATGTTTTGTTAGGCCCAAGTAAACACGGGACGGTGTATGTCCTACAGCATTGATCTCCAACGCAGCAAGCATCAACGAAAGGTTTTTTTACTAAAGTGATTGAAGAGACAAGATATAACCGTTTAATTAAATAAGTTTGGCTTTTTAGAAATTTAGGGTCTTGGGGGTTTCGCGGGGCAAAGGTGAATGTAGGGGCATACCCTGGTGGTAATCCTTGACTGGGCCGACTATCTGGTTTTTTGTTTACGTGACTTTTTTCCTAGTACTGGCGACTAAAACAACAACCTTTGTAACTAAGCCTTGCGAAGGTTTTCCCCACTGGTGATCATTGGCAAAGAAACCTTCGGAAGGTTATATCGCCAGAGAGGGTTAGTAGTTACCAACCTTTTACGTTAATTTCAGGCAAGCGGGGGATGACTATGTCAGTTCGAGAGAATCGTCTTAATCAAGTACAACTATTATGTGACCAGGCTGCTGGTTATTTACGACGTCAGCAATTTCACCGGGCCATCGGTGATTACTTGTTGGCTCTGGAAATCATAGAAGAGTGGGGGACACCCCAAATGGCGGCCGCGCTTTTCCATGCGGTTGGTTCTATTTACTGGCAGTTAAAACAGTATCCCCGTGCCCTGGCCTACTATCGCCGTACTCTTGATCATTTACCAGAGACGGATCAAGAGCTACGCTCCCTCACCCTGTGCCAAATAGGGCAAGTTATGCAGCAGCAAAAAGAATACCGCCACTTTTCCCCTTCAATCTCCAATCATTGGCCAGGAACAAATGAATCGTTGACTTTCTGTTTCTAAAACTGCCCCCGCCTGTCCCCCAGGAGCGAAACTGGCTGAAACAGATTCTCTGGCTACAATTCCCCCATGCCTAAAACAATACAGGGGCGGTTTTCCTTTCTGGTCATTGGCAAGGGGCTGATGGGCAGCGCGGCCGCACGGTATCTCTCCGCTCACTCCCCAGATGTAGCTCTGATCGGGCCAGATGAGCCAGTGGATTATGCCCGCCATGATGGGGTGTTCAGCAGCCATTATGATGAAGGGCGCATCACGCAGCGGCTGGCACGGGATATGGTTTGGTCCCAGTTGGCCGAACGGGCGATTGGGCAGTACCCTCTCTTAGAAGCGGCCAGTGGTCTACTTTTTCATACCCCCTGCGGTGTCCTGACGGTGACCCATGCCCCAGGAGAAAGCCGGTACGTGGGGCAGCGGGGGGAAATCGCGGCCGCGTTAAAGGCTGCCTATGAGATTTATCCGGACGCGGCCGCGATAAGACAGGCTCACCCCCTTTTTCAGTTCACGGGACAGGCTCAGGGCAGCTTTGAACCGGCCCCGGCTGGTTATATCAACCCCCGCACCATGATTCGTGCCCAACTTCACCTGGCCCGACAGCAGGGGGCCACCATCGTGAATGATGAGGTGATTCAACTTTGTCGGGCAACTGATCATGTCACTGTGACGACGCGCAACGGGCAAACGTACCAGGCGGAAAAGGTGTTGCTGGCGGCTGGGGCTTTTGTCAATGGGTATCATCTGCTGACGCGGCCGCTGGTCGTGCGAGTGAAAAGTGAGACCATTATTTTGGCCCGGCTCGCGGCCGCAGACATTGCCCGTTTATCGCAGATGCCCGCCCTCATTTATGAAATTCCCTCGCCCGTCCTGGCCGATATTTACCTGCTCCCCCCTATCCCTTACCCTGATGGTCACACCTACCTGAAAATGGGGTGCAACACTGCATCAGATCAAACGCTGTCTGATATGGAAGCGATGCGGCATTGGATGATTCAGGGGGATAGTGATCCACACAAAGCCGAAATGCAGGCGGCGCTCTCAAACCTGATTCCTACTCTGCGCCCCCTATCCTGGCAAACCAAACGGTGCTTAGTCACCTATACCGCACATGGCAAACCATACATTGATCAACTGGATGATCACGTTTTTGTCGCCGCCGGGGGCAACGGCACCTCGGCCAAAAGTGCTGACACGTCAGGCTACCTGGGGGCACAGCTTCTCTTAGAACAGCCCTGGCCTGCTCCCTTTGAGCGGGCTACCTTCCAGGCTGTAATAAGGAGTGAGGACTGAGCGGTTCAGCGACTGGTGAGTTATTGTCTCAGTTTCATACCCACTCTCAGCGACGGCGGATAATCGCCATTTTGCAGGCTATTTTGGTCACCTTTCTCTGGTCAACTTCCTGGGTCTTGATCAAAATCGGCTTGCAAGCGCAGCTTCCCGCTCTTACCTTTGCGGGCTTACGCTACACTCTGGCTTTCCTCATCCTGGCCCCGCTGGTTCTGTTTAATCCGCAATACCGGCCGCAACTTCGTGCGATCCCCTGGTTGACCTGGAAGCAGTTAGCCTGGTTGGGGTTGGTGCTTTATGTCTTGACCCAGGGGGCGCAATTTATCAGTCTATCGCTGCTGCCAGCGGCCACCGTAACGCTTATGCTCAATCTAACCGGTATCGTTGTGGGGGGAATCAATATCGCCAAAGGGGTAGAGAAGCCTACCCGACGGCAATGGTTAGCCATGCTGCTCTCTGGAATAGGGGTAGGCGTTTATTTTCTGCCCCTGGACCTGCCACCTGGAGCCTGGTTAGGGTTGGCTGTGGCCGGGGGGGGCGTTTTGGCTAATGCGGCGGGAGCGGTATTGGGACGGCAAGTCAATCAGCAGGCGACTTTGCCCCCGCTGTTGGTGACTTTTGTCAGTATGGGCATTGGCTCGGCGTTACTGTTAGGATTAGGAGGGGTGATTCAGGGGTTTGGGCTACTCCAGGGGTCGCAGTGGGTGATCATTGGCTGGCTGGCCCTGGTCAATACGGCGTTTGCCTTTACCCTGTGGAATCGGACGTTACAAACCCTGACGGCGGTTGAATCGAGCGTCTTAAACAGTCTGATGCTGCCCCAGATCGCTCTGTTGGCCTGGCTTTTTCTCGGTGAAGGATTATCGGGGCGGCAAATAGTAGGATTGGTGCTGGTTGGGATGGGGGTACTGCTGGTGCAGGTGTGGCGGAGGTGAGTTGCTAGTGGCTAGTTTCGAGTTTCGAGTTTCGAGTTTCGAGTTGGTAGGTAGGCGATGTTGTCGGTGATAATGTTACTTTGCCCCTTTGCCCCTTTGCCCCTTTGCCCCTTTGCCCCTTTGCGGAGTTTTTATGGCTACTTTTTATTCCTGGAATGTGAATGGGCTGCGTGCGGCCGCTAAAAAAGGATTTCTCGATTGGCTGCACCAGACCCAACCGGATATCCTGGGGCTGCAAGAGACACGGGTACACCCGGATGAGCTGCCCGTTTCCCTGCGCCAGCCGGAAGGGTATCACACTTATTGGGCTATCAGTGAGCGTAAGGGGTACAGTGGGGTGGCTTTGTACAGCCGCGAACGACCCCTGCTGGTGGAAACAGGGCTGGGCATTCCTGAATTTGACCGGGAAGGGCGGACGGTTATCGCCCATTATCCTGATTTTGTTTTTATCACCGCTTATTTCCCTAACGGCGGCCGCGACCTGCTGCGGGTACCGTTTAAGATGGCCTACGGCGACGCTTTTCTGGCTAAATGTCAGCAACTGCGAGCGGAGGGGAAGGTGGTTATCTTTTGTGGGGATGTTAACACCTCCCACAAACCGATTGATTTGGCGCGGCCGCGAGAAAACCGTAACCACACCGGCTTTTTGCCTGAAGAGTGTGCCTGGATGGATGCGCTGGTAGAGGCCGGGTATGTGGATAGCTTTCGCACCCTGTACCCAGAGCAGACGGGGGCATATACCTGGTGGGCCCAATATGGGGGGGCGCGGCAGCGCAACACCGGCTGGCGGTTGGATTACTTTTTTGTGGCTGAGGAAGGGCGAGGGCGTATTGCGGCCGCGGCTATCCATCCCTATGTCCTGGGTTCAGACCACTGCCCGGTGAGCCTGACGTATCAGCGTGGCTTATAGATCGTCCTGAATTACCACCCCATCGTACCTGGCTCCCCTTTGAATGGCCCGACGATGTTGTTGGTAATCCAGCCACCGTAGAAGCTGCCTGGCTGCGGCCGCGCCCGTTCCCCATCTACCAGGCAGGCATCCATTGGCCCGGCATAAAACGCCAGATACCCGGCAATCTCCTTAAACGGTGGTGTGGGGCGGAGATACCCCCAGGCGACCCGCGCCGCTATTTTGTCATTTACCTGGATGGTGAAATAGGCGGCCTGCCCTTTCCATTCACACCAGGAGCTGCCAGCGGCCGGCTGTATATATTCCTGGCGTATATCATCTGGGGGGAGGTAATAAACGGGGGGATGGCTCGTTTCCAATACCCGGTAGGCTCGACGGCTGTCGGCGATGATCACGCTGTTGAAGATGATCTGAATGTGGTTGCTGATCCGTTCCAGCCGGGGCGGGCGAGGGTAATCCCAAACTGATTCTTGTCCTGGGGCTGGGGGGATGGGGGGTGGTTTCATCGTGACAAGGAGAGTGTTGAGGACTGAGGACTGAGTGATGAGGAGTGAGTGGGTTGACGGTTCTGCACAGCTCCTAATTTGTACTCGCAAACTCGCCTACGCGCCAGCGGCCGCACGTGTAATGAAGCTGGTTAAGGAAGTTGGCGGTCGCGTTAGCAGCCAGTGTAAACTGTTGGGATTGCCTTCCAGCCCATAAGCGGCGTAGTAGCGGAACATCTTGCTTAAACTGTCTAGAGCGTAAGGGGAAAGATGCGCGGCCGCGTTCTGCTGCCATTGTGCCAGGGGAATCTCCTGGGCCGTTACCGGGCGGTTCAATACCTGGCTGAACGTCTCGGCGAGGGCAAGCTGGCTTAGCGGCTCTGTGCCTACCAGTTCGTAGGTAGCGAAAAAATAGCCTGATTCGGTCAGCACCCGTGCGGCCGCCTCCGCTACATCCTGCAAATCTACCAGGCTTAACCGGGTGGTGACCGGGTACGGGTTGGCCAAAATCCCCTGCTCGATAATCGTTGGCCAGCCCGCCAGCAGGTTTTGCATGTAGGCGGTGGGCTGCAAAATGGTGTATGGGATACCGGCCGTGAACAGCTTTTCTTCTACCTGGCTTTTTTGCCAATGGTGGGGCATGGCCGGGGTTTGGGGGTGCAGCACGGAGTGGTAGACGATGTGGCTGAGATGGTGCTGCTGCGCGGCCGCGATCAACTGTTTACCAATCTCCAGTTCGTCTGGGTGCATATTGGGGCAGATATGGTACACCGTCTGCACTCCGACCATCGCCTGGGCCAGTACCCCCGCCTGGGCCATATCCCCATAAACCACCTGATTGGCCCCGGCCGCCTGCACCTGTATCCCCTGTTCCGCCCGCCGCACCAACCCCCGCACCGCCATGCCTCGCCTGGCCAATGTCCGGATGATGGCTAACCCTGTCTTGCCTGCGGCCCCGGTGATGAGAAACATGGTAAATAATAATTAATTGGTGAATTGGTGAATGGTTAATGGAGATGCGGAGATTACTCACGGACAAACTCGAAACTCAAACCGGCAGCCCCGCCAGAGCCATAATTTTCAGGGCATTGGTCGTGGGGCAGGGGCCGGAGCGTAAATGGTAATCGAAAACCATCTGGCCGTCATGCACTTCTTCCCGGAAGTGGATGTTGCTGATGGTCGGGATGGTATCAGCCAGAGAGATTAGCTCCAGGTCATGGGTAGCGATGAGGCCGAGGCCAGGGCCGTCCGCCAGTTGGCTGATCATCGCCCGGCTGCCGATGAGCCGTTCCCGGTTGTTGGTGCCCCGGAAAATTTCATCTACAAAGAAGAAGAGGGGGTGGGGATGCGGCCGCGTCAATTCATCTAACAGTTGTCGCAGGCGGCGCACCTCGGCATAAAAGTAGGAAATCCCATCGGCCAGGGAGTCGGTGACGCGGATGCAGGTAAAGAGGCGGCCCGGCACGACCGACAGGCTGTGAGCATCCACCGGCCCACCGGCATAGGCCAGCACCAGATTTAGACCCACCGTGCGTAAAAAGGTGCTTTTACCCGCCATGTTCGAGCCGGTGATAAGGAAGAGGCGACCTACCTGGTCAAAGGTGAAATCGTTACGCACCTTGTGGTCTTCGGGAATCAAGGGGTGGCCGAGACCGCTGCCCGCAAATGGGGTGTCCACCTCCGCAGGAATTCGTATAGTGGGCATAATGTAATGGGGATTGAGGTAAGCCAGATTGGCCAAACTGCTGCTCGCTTCCAGCTCATGCCACACATCCAGCCAGGTAGGCAACTGCCTGGCCAGGGCGATTTTGGCCTGCTCTAGACGGTAGCTAAAGAAGATGTCCCAGGGGAAGAAGGCGTTGAGCAAGAGCCAGACGATGGGGTTGCCGCGCACCCCGGCGGCATCCACGATCCGGCTGACCCGGCGTAGAAAATGGGATGGGGGATGGGGGGAATGAATGAACGGTTGACATAGTTCGCGTAGGTGCGGATTTTTCGTGTAGCGACCCTTTTCCAAATGGCTAAAGACACCCAGCCATTGTTCTAACGCATCCCGGAGTGCGGCCGCGTCCTTAAACAGGTCCCCCATTCGCTGCCCCTGAATACCAGTCACGATCAAAGCCAGAACGACCCCTACCTGCCACACCGGGCCGATGATTCCAGCCAGGTTGAGGAGTAGGAGCAGGATGTTGATCGCGGCCGCGCCCCCCAGCAGCATCAGCCAAAAGCGCAAAGAGGCCAGGGCGGTGGGGTCGGTTTGCAGCCTGGGGGGGGTAGTGGCCTTGAGCATTCCGGCCAGGGCTAACTTATCGCGGAAGAGGGGACGCGGCCGCAGTTCAGCCGCCAACGCCTGCCGTTTTGCCGTTACCGCCTCATCCATCTCGCCGCGAATGAGCCATTGGCGCAGCCGTTGGCTCCCTTCCGGGGTGACAGCCACATTGATCAGCCGGTGCAGCCCTCGCTTGCCCAACAAATCCAGGTCAACTTCCAGGGGGTGCCGCTCTGATTGGGGAATAACCAGAGGTGGGGGAAGCTGCTCCCAGGCCAGGTTCATTCGGGCCAGGTGGGTTTGTTTAATCTGAATCCAGGTCTGGTGGCGGGTTATATGCTGTTCTACCCGCTGATGGATGGCGACGGCGGTGAGGAAGGCGATGGCCGTGAGCAGTAACCCGGCGGCCAGGCCAGGTGGCCCCAGGGTGAAAAAAGCGACCCCGCTCAGCCCGATTCCCCCAAAGAAGGAGAGAAGACGCAGAGTGGTCAGGCGGCGGCCGCGTTCCTGTAATCTGTTTAACTGGTGGGTTACTCTGGTGATTTGCCGCTGTAGGCTGCGTTCTCGCTGCTGTTTAGATGCCATAAGTTGTCCGATTCGCGGCCGCTTCAACATCGGTTGTTCAGGTTTCGGATAATTTTTTGATGTAACCTGTAATTAGTGGGGTACTGCTGCTGTCTTTGTCACTATGTTGGGTTTTTCGACAAAGCCTTTAGTGAAAGGTTGTTAGGGTGTTTTTGTCTTTGCCAGTTGCCGCTGCCACAGAGCCGTAAAGTAATGACCATCTAAAGGGTGTAAAGTAAAAGAATTATCTTCTGTGCCTGTTGTGAGCAACCATATGGCCCCATTACCAGCTTGTAAGAATATCATTTGTTTAGAAGATTGAAAATATCCATCCTGGGTAAATAAAATATCCAGAGAAGCATAGGGAACTAATGATGTTAGGGCTGTCTGCAAATTTTGCTTTGTTTCTGGTTTTATTTCCCCTAATTGTATTTGCTCTAATGCCGTAAAATCGCCCTTCTGTATAGCTTGCAAGAGAGTTAAATCTAGTTCGAACGATTGTTCCCAAACCCTTTGTTCAGGTAGATTCAGGAGATGGCTAAGATGGTTTATGAAATCTACCACTCCTGATATATGGGATAGAAGGTAATGATCGTCCTTAGATAGAAACTGTTCAACAATAATATCTTGGGATAGATAATAAGTTACGACTTGTTCGCCGGCTGATTCTACACGGCGATTATAAACAACAATTTGTTCTGGCTGCACCATAATGGCCGTTAAAAGCCACAATTGAGGTGCCATCTTAAAGCCATATTCATCTGGTACCAACCATCCATTGGTTTTTAAGGCCGTCAAACCTGTTTCTAACAATGTTTGGGTAGCCGCAGAATCAGTAGGAAATAGCCGCTCATTGTCTAACCCTATGACCTGTTCGGCATTTAGGGAATGTAATAAATAAGCCAGTTCACAAATTTCTAGTTTGGCTTGAAACATACGTGGGTATCTCCTGAAGGCGAAACAGATAAAATTGCTTCACCAAAATAGGTTTGAGTTTTGAGCTGGTTGTTTCCCCAATACAGGATTGCCGTCATGCGCCTTATCGTGTTAGTCAGGATGGCCAGCCAAAAATGGTTTGGGAAACATTTTTAACATCGTTTACCCCTTTGCTTATAGCAACGCTTGTTTTGATGGCTGTATTGCCTGTGGTTGTTTTGACATCCTCAATAAAGTTGTCTCTTTGCAAATATGCTTGTGTTCTCACTTCTACCAGTATATTGGCCTGATTGTTAAGTCCTGGTTGCGAATTCCAAAACTTAATACCGCTTAATTGGCCTGACACAGCCGAGTGTGTAGGGATTCTCTCTTGTTGTAAATAATCGTACCCAGGTCCTTTGCCTTGTTTGTTGTATAAATATCCGCCAGCATCGTGAAAGACGCCATGGTAGGCCATTACATCATTTGGGCCAGCTTGGTACGATACACTGCCTGAGCCAACAAGGCCCCCTGTTGGGTTGAGTAACGCGCCAAACACGGGATCAAGACCCAAAACATCACCAACAACTGTGCCATAGCGTAAGGAAACGGTGGTGCCTAAATAATTATCATGTTTATTGAGGTCAATATGCGGTTTGTCGTCTGATATTTCATAGTACCGAATATATTCCTGGTATTGGGCATAAAAGGATTCAGGGGGTTCGCCACGTATTTCGGCCATTTCCCTGAGGGTTTCCCGCATCCCCTTATCAGGCGGATTGGGAGGGGGTTGACGACTATTAAATTGTTCCATCAACTCGTTCAAGCGGGGGGAATTTTCTCCTGTTATAGGTTTATTGATCATATCCTGCATGTATTTTTCATTGAAGACATCATCGGGATGCATGACAGTAGGTGAGTCGGACGAATTACCGCTATCCGTCTGATTGGCATTCCCGTCACCAATTATTCCGCTTCCCCCATCAGATGTAGACCCTGACGAGCTGCCGAAAGCGGCCGCTACCTGTTCCCATTCAGTGACTTCTCGCTGGAGGCGTTGATTGAGATGATTCCCAGCCTGGGCTGCATCGGCGAGGCGGTGGAGAGCGATGGCTAATTCGTCACTGAATTGGTAGGCACTTTGACCTTGCCACCCGCTGCTAAGAACAGACGCCGCCCGGTTGAGGTTTTGTTGTTCTTGGAGCAGGTTCGCGGCCGCGATACCCATCGCTTTGCCTACACTTCTTACTATATCTGTTTCCATATGTAAAATTGGCATTTTTGGATCCTCACAAACAAGCAAACTTGGCCAACGTGATTTCCAAGGCACTAAGAATAGATGTTGGGTGGTGACCATTTTGGATCAATTTGTTGAATTTGTTCGGCGAGTTTACCCATTGCAGTATATCTATCCCCTAGTGAAGATTGAATAGCAAGGTATTTATCGGTTACTTTCATTGATTGATATGCCCAATCAACCGCCTCAGCGGCATATTTAACGGATTTTATAGAAGATTTCCCAACTAACGAAAGCACCTGATAGGGAGTAGGTGTTTGACCGGTTTTTATCAATTCTAAGGCAATAGAAAAAAGTATCTCAACTCCGTTGTCAATCCCTTCTTGCCTTTTTTGCTCGAGTTCTTCATAGAGTCGATAAATTTCATCTTGCTCGGCCTTCATTTGATTAAAGATTTGATAATATTTTTCTTCTAAATGCAAAAGTTTCTGTTGTTGTGCTGGGGTTATTGCCGAATCGGGATTGATGTTGGGCAGATGGTTTGATATTGTTTCCTGACCCAATAATATTGCATTCCCGGTTTTATTTAAAAGCCCATTTCCTAATTGAGCCGCGACTTGTTCCCATTCAAGAATTTCACGTTGAAGACGTTGATTTAAGACAGTACCACTTTCAGCGAGAAGGCTAATCTGTTTTATTGACAACTGTATCTCATTGGTAAATAGGTTGGCGGCATTTCCTTCCCAGGCCGAGACCAGAGTTTGTGCGGATTGGGCTAATTGCTGGCTGTGCTGTTGGATAGAATTGGTCGCCTGATTTAACTGCTGCCCAACTGTGCGTACTGTGTCTGTTTCCATGTGCAAGAGTGGCATACTGTCTTCTCCTTAAATAGATGTATGTCGCTTTATTTGCTCAATTCTTGCAGCCATTGAGCCAACTGTTGCTGATTTGCAGCCTGGTTGGTCGGTTCAATGAGAAAGCGTGTCAGGTCGGGGTAGGGTTGGGCCATCTGCCAGACTTGCTGCTCGTTGCTGAACAGGGCCAGATTACGGGCATCAGTGACTTGCGTCCCTTTAACGGCCAGGATAGCTGTTGTCCCCCACACCTGGGCTGTTTCCAGGGTTTGTATCAGAGCAGTGCGGCTGGATGCGGCGACCTGATGGGTGGTGAGGTGTTGATTTATCGCGGCCGCGTCCCTTGCCTTCACCTGTTCATAAAACAGCCCAAAATCTGCTTCAGACAAAGAAAAACCAGGTACACCTTCGTTTGTTTCTGGCAGGGGCAAAATATGGTACAGCCGCTGCCACAGGGTGGGCAAATCCGGTAAAGTTGCCAGGCGGTATTGTTCTGGGGCCGGTAAAGTTTGTTCTACAATGTATTGGTTGGTTAGATAATGGCAAAATAGTTGCCCCCCTGTTTCGGCGGTTTCCCGGACAGTGATAAAAACGATTTGTGGCAGGGCTACCACTGAAGCCATCATCATCAGATCGCCATGTAAAACATAGCTGCCATTTTCTCCATACAGCCAGCCTCGTTGGGCCAGACGGCGGACACCTTGTTGAACTAATTGTTGTTGTTCCGCTTGATGCTTTGGTAATAGGGCTTCATTATCTATGCCAATGATCCCTGGTACTTTCATGGCGTCTAGTAAGACCAGGAATTCAGAACGATGCAAAACAATGCCGTCGGTCATCAACTAATCTCCTTACTTGAGTCTGGCGTTTTTTAATCTGACCATTGGTAATTCCTGTATTAGTGTATTGGTCATTACCACTGGTGAAATCAATTTTCGCCAGAATACAGATCCTTATTTAGCTTTGCCCAATGAAAAACCAATGGTGATGAAGGGCAATTTTACCTTTGTTTCCTGGCCAATTTGAAAGCCAATTTCGGCTTTTAAACCAATTTCGCCAGTTAACCCCACGTTCGCCCCAGCAATGTTGGTACCTATTTCCCCTTCAACGGTGACTAAACTGGCCCCGATGGTTGCTCCTAAGGTGTTGTCTTTGATGCCAATAAAGCCATCCGCAGCCAGGGCTTTTACTTCATACCCCCCAGTTATACCTAAATTTTCATCTCCGGTCAGACGGTTTTCTTTGGCTACTTTGAACGTATGATATTCTCCAGCTAAACCAGCGTTGACACCATCTTCATCTATAGCAAATTTAGCACTCACTGACCCACCCACGACTGAGATACCCCGGTCTGGGTCTTTATACAGCGCTCCTTCCCAGAGGTCATATTTAACACCAAAGAGGGGTTTGCCGCTGTCCTCATCTAAATCCCAGGCAACAATTTGACCTTCACCTTCTAATTTTTTCCAAAAATCACCCCAATCTTTGGGCGAAACTGTGGTCCCGTCAGGAAGGGTAATACCGCCTGGGAATGTTGTGCCATCGGGCCAATGGTTGCCGATGATGTTGGTCCATAAGCCAGAACTGATGGGGCCAGAGTGCCCAAACAAGTTGCGATCAATGGTTTCCCATTCTTCTACTTCATTTTGTACTCTTTGGTATAAGGTGAACCCGCTTTGAGCCAGGCTGCCGGCCTTTTGGGCTTCATGTTGTAGCTGGCTGCAGAACTGATCCCCAGATGGGCTTTGCCAACTGCTTTGCAGCAAGAAAAGCTGGCGGTTTAAGGTTTGGCTTTGGTGATCTATTTCCTGGGCTAACCGCTGTAACTGCTGCGCGGCCGCACGAACCTGTTCTGTTTCCATATGCAATAATGGCATAACTGCTCCTAAAAATAGGTTTCGTGTTTTTCACTACTTTCTTGAGTTTCTACGGGGTCAGCACTTTTTTTATCAGGCTGCACGGTTGTCTCGCCGTCGGCGATTATCTGCTGGATCAGGCGAGAGATAGCTTTGTCGCGCTCTTCATCCAGATAAGCAGCCGCCATCTGTACCACCTGTTCCCCTTGCCACGAGAGAAACCCACGCCCTTTGCCAATCGTGGTCCCATGAAGCAGCAATTGGGGCTGCTTAATCTTGTACTGTAACTGAAGCAAATTGAGGTCGTTGGCTTCGACCGAAAAGACCAGGCCGCAGCCAAACTGAGAGGCAGTTTGCACAAATCGGTGCATTTTAGCCTGGGCCAGATTACCGCCCGTGTCAGCCATCACCAGGCTAATGCCGCTGTCTCGTCCCGCTTCCAGGCATTTATCTAGGAGTTGGGATAGCTCCTGTTTGCTATCGGCGCGTAAAGTTGTTTGTAAATCATCTACCAAAATGAGGGTATGGGTCGGGTAACTTAGTTCCAGGCTGCCGGTTTGGCTCTGCTCTTGCTGCTCTCGCATCGCTTCGGCCTGGGTTTGTAACCGCTGGTGTAGTTGGGTCAAGAGGGTACGGGCCTGCACCAGCCGGGCAGCCGTTTTAACCTGGGGCAATGAAGATAGCGGCCGCAGCCGTTGATCTTTCAGCCCAATAACAATAATTTCAATCTGCTCTGGGGTCATTGTTTTTGCGGCCGCCAGGGCTAAAGTAAGCAAAAACTCTGTTTTACCGCTGCCGGGGGGCCCGACGACCAGGCTGGCTGCTTCCCAGCGACGCAGATCTATCACCAGGGGTGCTAGCTGGTCATATCCCAGCCCCAGGGGGGCCGTGATCCGTTCGTGAAGGCGTGAAGGATGGTGAGGGGTGCTGTACCATAGTTGGGCTAGGTCAAGCTGGCGCGGTAACTCTTGAATGGGTGGCGGCCGCAGCCCCGTCCAGGCTTCATCCATCCCATTGGCCAGGTGGCGTAAATGTTCGGTAGCTGGCCGACTTTTCCACCGTATCCCCTTTTCCTTGATTGGCGCGGCCACCTGCATTTCCAAAATTGTTTGTTCTTCTAACCAATAACCCCGTCCGGCAACTTCTGGCAATATCTCTGCCCGTTTGTTCAACACATCCATATATTCCCCAGTAGATTTTAGACCGACCGCCAGCCGGTTTTGCATCTCGCTCTGGATGCGGGCATGAACCTGTCCCAGGGCCGTGACGGCGATAATCAGATGAATATCTACCGCTCGTCCCAAACGGGCCAGGCTTTGTATCTGCTCTAGCTTATCTTCCTGTTCGCTCTTAAAGCTGGCAAAATCTTCTATGATGACAACCAGAGCTGGTACGGGTAAATCAGGGTGCATCTCACGTAAATCAGTTAGATTAGCCACCCGATATTGACGCATAAGCCGCTGCCGTTCTTCTACCTGCTGCTGTAAATGTTGAAAGAGGCGGGTGATCCGCTCTGTTTCAATTGGGCGAATGAAAGCCGCACAGTGGGGTAAATTTTCCAGGGCAGCTAATGTTTGGGTGCGATCCAGGATATATAAATGGGCGTCTGTGGGGGAATGGGTGAGAGCCAGAGACAGCACCAGGGAACGTAAGATCATCTGTTTGCCGCTTCCCGCCGGGCCGATAATGAGCAAATGCCCATCCCGCCGGTACAAATCTAAAACAAAGGGGATTTGATCTTGCCTGGCTGGCCGGTCCAGCCAGGCAAGGGGAAGCTGTAACCGATGATGGGGTGACTGCTCATCGCGTTCCCAGCTATCTCCCTGCCAGCGGGCATAGGCGGGTTGGGTGGCAATGAGATCAAACAGGGGCAGTTGTTCAGGGGGTGGGAGCGGGGGTAAACATATTTGCCGGGCTGGTTTGTAGCCATCACGGCAAAACTCTTGGATATGTTGCACCAATACTTCTGCTTCTGAAAGGGGGATGGCTTCTTTTTCGCTGCCATTGGTGCGGGGCGCGGCCGCTTTCTCATGTTTATAGAGGAAATGCCGCCGCCCATCGGGGCCTACTTCAAAGAGGGTAAAGTTATCCACCTGGGACAACTTCACCCGGCCATCCGGCAAATAGGGGGTATCCGCACGAGCCGATTGGAACATCTCAAACCGCTCATTATCGCCTACCTGGATATAAGCCTGTCCAGGCCTTTGCAGCCGGGTGAATGCGTCAGGCCGGTTGAGCATGGTACGGCTGTCCTCTGCACTGGCAACACGCAAACAAAGGCGAACTTCAATATTAGGGCGAATTTTTTGATCAAAATCGGCCGCCCGCTGAGTGCTAAGAACCAGGTGCATTCCTAAAGCTCGCCCTTGCGCGGCAATAGCGTCCACAGTAGGGCGAAAACGCTCATTAATGGTCAGCCCATGGGCAAACTCATCCAAAAAAAGGACCAGGTGGGGCAGCGGCTCGTCAGGGCATAATTTGTTGTAGGTACGGATGTTGGCTACCGGGTGCCCTAACCTCTCTTTGGCAGAATCGAACAGCGATTTGCGTCTGAACAGTTCGCTCTCAATGGCGATGCGGAATCGCTCAACCAGAGCCGGGCTTAAATCGGTGACAAAACCGACCAGGTGGGGCAGCCCTTGTAATTTTGCCAGCTCCGAAGCCCCCCCTTTAAAATCCGCCAGAATGAAGTTGAGGTAGGCGGGGGAATGGTGAATGGCCAGGCTGAGGACCATGCTTTGCAGCAGAACGCTTTTGCCCTGCCCGGTCATGCCAGCCAACATGGCGTGGGAGCCATCCCCTTTTTGCCCCTTTTCCCGTAATTTAAGCCACTCTGGTTTGAGGTTGCTGTTAAGACCAATGGGAAAAGCCATTATTTTTTCTGGATCATAAATTGGTTTGTACCATTGGTTTAGATCAATTTCCTGGGGTTGATTGGCTCCCAAAAGTTCCACCAGCCGCACATTGGCAGGTATGCCCCCGCCGGCCGCCCCAAAGCCAGCTTCAGTGTGGCAAGGGGCCAGGCGCCGGGCCAATGGCTCGATGGCACTGCTGGTGGTTAACTCTGCTTCCCCTTTGAGGATGGTTCGATCTGCCCGGCCGCCCCACGTTTCCTGATATTCCATTGTCGTGCCGCGTAAGGTGACATAGGCGCTGACACGGGAGGGAATATCACCCAGGAATATGGCGCTGGCCCGCAGGGGGTTGTTTTTTTGTTCTGGGGTATGGGCCAGGAGCATCTGCACGACACGATGGTTTAAGAGGGATGGGGTTTGATCAAAGATGACGATTAGATGAGGGTCTGGCAGTCCCGCATTGTCGGTATTTCGCTGCTCTTGTAGCTCGCGGCCGCGCAGCAAAGGGAAAAGCTGCTCAATTAAAAGTTCCTCATCGGTGCCATAATAAAAAGAGATGCGACTTTGCCCGTGTACGGTGCCACTATGAGGCAGCCAATGGAGCCAACGCCACAACGCGGCCGCATCTGGTCTATGGCTTAAAAGAAATATTTGCACATCGTCCGGGCTGTGATGTACCGCCAGGCTGGCCAGCATGGTAAAGGTCAAATACAGGGCTTCACTTGGCTTTTGCCCACGAATCCCCATAGACCCAAGCTGATTTAGATTGGCTAACAGGGGCAAACCGGCAACAATGGCATATTCTTCCTTTAATTCCCTGGCTTTTACCAACCGCGGATCATCTTCATCAATCTCTGGCAGCAGCACCTTTATTCGGTGTGGCAATGGCCCTGTCCCCAGGCGCAAACTCAAAAAATCATCATCGGTTGGCAGCCGCTCCCATAACTGGGAAGAATATTGGTTAACCCGACCTAAAAGCTCCTTAAAAGGTGGATTTTCTGCCTGAAGAACCCGCTGCTGTTGATGAGCTGCCTCTTTCAGCTGTTTAGCCGTGGTTTGCAGCAGGGTTAAATATTGCCCATTGATACGGTCTCGTTCACTGTTTATATTCTTAACTTTACTACGATAAGCATATTGCTGAACGCCAAAAGTCACCGCGGCTACCCCAATCATGGGCAGCCCGGTTAAACAGATACGCGCCAGCACATTTTCGCCCCCCACCAGGCGAGACATGGCAAAACCCACAATCCCAGTCATTAATGGGAACATGAGCATGGGCACAATTGACAGCAACCCTGGTTTTTCCGGCTGCGAAGGTAAATTTTTGGGTGATTTGAGGCGAATTTCATCAGCCGGTAGCGGCTGCCGTTTGCGAGCCTGCGGTTTAATGATATGGCGTTGTTGGCGTTCGGCTAAGATGTTTGGCATGATGTCAGGACAAGAAGGACAGGTTATGGGTGGCCCAGCGTCTCTGGAACCACCCGTAACTTGTGTGGTTACCCGGTATGATTTAGATACTATAACTACTAAGACTCACAAGAGTTATACCGTTAAGACGCCAAGATCAGTAAGAATTCCTTGCAAAACTTTGTGTTCTTCGCGCCTTTGCGGTTAGTAGCCTGGATACTTCTTAAGATAGGGTGGCGGCCGCCTGTTCCCATTCCGTGATTTCCCGCTCTAGCCGTTGGCGTAATGTTTCCAAATTGGTGACACAGCTCCGCAGCTGCTCTGACCAGGTCTGGAATTCACTTTGGAACTGGTTGGCAGAGTTGCCAATCCATTCACTGCCGACCATACTATTTATACGGTTTGACAGGCTGGTCATTTCTGACTGCAAATTTTGACAGGTTGTGGTAATGGTGCCTGCGGTCATGCGGCCGGCATCGGTATCAAAACGAAGTGTTGCCATCTTGTTGCCTCCTACATAAAGTTAAGGTGATAATAAATAGGCTCCAGGAATTTGGCTAACGAAATACACGATGTACGTTAGACCCATTCCCGTAACGCTATAAGCAGACCACACGAATCAGGTTGTACCGGGTAAATAAACATGAGTACGGTGATCATTACTTTACAGGATAAGGAAAATCGGATTGATTTGGAGCTGCCCAGCCAACTGCCGCTGGCTGTTTTGGCTCCTATTTTGGCCGAAAAACTGGCCTGGGATTCTTTGCTCCCAGATTATGCTGAGATTGATTATGTAGGTCATGTCGTTACTTCTGGGCTGGTCATTCGCCCGGATGATACGTTGGCCAAAGTTGGTGTGGTTCATGGCGATGTTATGGAGCTGGTGGCCAACCGCCGACAGACCCAGGTGCTTACCAATGATTTGCCTACCGTGCATGATCGCGTGGCCCTCTTGCAAGCGGCCGCGACTGGGGAAACTTTTCCTTGCCCCGGCCGCACCAATCTTATTGGTCGAGTGCGACACTGTGTGGTAAATGTCAACCATCTCCCTGATAGTGATGCAACTTCCCGCCAACACGCTAACCTCTTGCAACGACCTGACGGGTATTGGCTCCGTGACGAGCGGAGCTTGAATGGAACGATTGTAGATGGTGTTATGCTGCCATCTGGGGGGCAGGTTCGTCTGCGTCATGGCTGTCGTATCCAATTAGGGAAAGATGGACCCCTGTTAATCTTCATGGATCCTAAAGCATAGTTATAGATGTATATACCCTGGTGGCTGCTTTTTCTTACGCTGCCCAGGACTTTTTTCTCAATTAATTGATCTCCATTTTGATACACCCTCTGGTAGAGCGAGAAAGAATGGTGCGCTGGTTGGCGGCCATGTAAACCACTTCCCAATGGTAATCATAAGCGGTGCCCACAAAAAAGTTGGTGACCGGTACGTTCCACACCCATTTGTTTCCCGAGGCTGGCGGGGGGGCCGCCCCGATGCTGTTCAGATTGGTGCTGCCACGCGGCCCGATGCGGATTTCTAAATATTCTCCCGGTTTTAAGGTGCCGTTCCAATTCCATTCAAACGGAATGGATTGGTTGAGCCGATAAACGCTGGGGTTGGTGCAAGGGAAGCCAATGATTGATGGCACCGGATGAATATTGATAATGGTGGTTTCTGTGGCTGTAGGCGTAGGGGTAGGGGTGTGTGAAGGGAGGCGTGTAGGGACCGCCGTTCTGGTTGGGGCAGCTGTGGCTGAAGGGGTAGGTGTGGCTGTGTCCTCTGGGGCGGGGGTAGTCGTGGGTGAGGGGGTACGGGTAGGGATGTTGGGGTCTAGCAGAGCGTAGGTCTCAAACCGGGCTGGCTCTAACTCCCCCGGCCGGCCGCTGCCCCCCACATAGGTTGCTTCTCCGGCTGCCAGGTTGGCTTCTCCCCCCAGGTCCCCTTGCACCTGGCAGGTGCCGCTCAGGCAATGAACGTCAAAGCGAAATGGGTTTTGGCTGTTACTGACACCCATGAGGCCGTTTTGGTTGGTCGCGGCCGCGCCAAATTGATTTTTCACCCCCATACTCCCCCCCAGAATTGATCCCGTTACCACGCTGCCCTCTAAAAGGGTTATCTCCAGCGGAGAATTTCCCCCAAAACGAAGGTCTAAGGTTGTGTCTGGCCCCAGGGATAAGGTGCTGCCATTGGGGAGACGCAACTGGAGTGCGGCCGCGCCGCTGTAAAAATGAACTTTGCGGCCATCTGGTATGACAAGCTGCTCGCTGCTTCTAAGAGGCTGCCGAACATCATCCACCTCCCAGGTGGCCCCGTCCCCAGCTGTATTGACGGTCAGGGAAAACGTGATTATCACCACCGTTGGCGTAGGGCTGTTGGCCACAACCGGGGTGCCGGGGGTCAGGTACCCCTGTGACCAGGCCAACCCTGCGGCTGATGCCGCCCCCAGGCCGAGACAGAGCAGCAGGAGCAGGGTGGGCCAGAGACGGCGACGGATGGATGGACGCCCGGTGCTGCCCCCGGCCCCGGCAATGATGGTTTGGGGCGGCCCAGAGAGTGGCACCGCGGGGGGTACCGCCTCTAGCTTCGGCTGGGTGGGTTGAACGGATTGAGGGGACGGGGCTGGGTTGGGGCGGACGATGACAAGTGGCGTCTGTAACTGCCGCTCCGCCTCCCGCCGCAGAGTCAGGGCACTGCGGTAATACCGGTCTACCTGGACGATCTGATCAAACTGTTCGACAGCGGCTGGCCAATCGCTCCGATTCATCGCCTCTAACCCGGCACTGTATGCCTGGGCCAATTGCTCTTGTTGATCGGCATCTATGGCGGTGGATGGGGTGATATGGTTTTCGGGTGGGGTTTCTGGCTCGGCCGCGGCCGCCCTGGGCAGCATCGGTTGGCCGCTCATAAACGGCAGCGACGCGGTCACCAAAGCCATCACCAAAGCCGAGACAGAGCCGTACCGGTCGGCGGGCTTCTTGGCCATGGCCCGGTCCAGGATAGGGGTAAGAGCTTGCCCCAGCCCCACCTCTAAGCCAACCAGAGGGGGTGGGGGCAGGGTCAGATGGGCGATTTGTAAAGCGGCCTGATCCCCATTGAAAGGAGGGCGGCCGGCCAGCGCCTCATACACCAATACCGCCAGATTATATTGATCACTGCGGCCATCCAGCGGTTCACCGCGCCACTGTTCGGGGCTCATATACCGGGGAGTGCCGGGCATAACCATCCCCTCACTCGATTGTTGGTCTACATTAAAATCGGCCACATAACAGCGGCCAGCGGTATCAAACAGCAAATTGGTCGGTTTCACATCCCCATGCACGGCCCCTTGTGCATGGGCCGCATCCAACGCTTCGGCGGCCTGGCCTAGCAGCTGCCACAGCCAGGCCACAGGGCGTGGTTCCTGGTGTAACTGCTGCCGCACCGTTCCCCCATGTAAAACGGGCAAAACCTGGTAAGGCACCCCGTCCTGCTCCCCTATCTCAATGGGGGTAACAATATGGGGATGGTGCAGCCGGGCATTGAGTTGAGCGGCATGGCGGAACTGAGCCGCCAGAGTAGGGTTGCTCTGTAACTCCGGGCGAAGCTGTTTAACTGCTGCTGGTTCAGGGTGGTCAGGGTGGGTAGCGGCATAAACAACGCCTATGCCCCCCTGGCCTATTTTTTTGTCTAATGTGTACGCGCCGATGGTTGTCATGATAACCTCGCGGGTGGGAGATTAAAGAAGCGGTGGATTAGTGCAGGGGTTGGTGTCACCGGTGTAGGGGTTGGTGTCACCGGTGTAAGGGTTGGTGTCTCTGGTGTAGGGGTTGGTGTCACCGGTGTAGGCGTTGGTGTCACCGGTGTAGGGATTGGTAGGTCAGTGGGTTTAGTTGTTGGTGAGCTTGTGGGGCCTGGTCCGGGCGGTGGCTCGGCTGACGCTGTGAGTGTTGATGTGTTTGCATCAGTGATGGTGGGGGTTGACGTGGGTCCTGGAGGTTGCCCCAGCCGCAAGGTAGGTGTAGCTGAGGGAGTCAATGTAGGTGTTTTGGTGGGGGTGGGGGTGCTTTCTGGGGTCGGGGTGGGGGTGGGCACAACTTCCGGGGCCAGCAGGCTGCAATTGAGATAATCGGCCCCTTGGATACCTTCTGGTTTGCCAGACCCCCCAACATGACTGCTTTGCCCCATCAACAACGGCTGTCCTCCCTCAATATCCCCTTCCAGCAGACAATCTCCTACCAGGCAGTGCAGCTCAAAGCGGAATGGTTGGGTTGTATAAATAATTCCCATGACGCTGTTCTCACCGCTGCTCGTGATATTCAACGCTTTAGCTCCATAAGGGTTTTGTACAATCAGCTGGGTTTGCCCTTGCCAGATCAATTTCCCTTGTTCCATACGGATAAGGGTAGCTTCGGCCCCATTATGTCCGGCCACCGCCTGGATGATGAGGGTGGTTTGTGCCCCCAGGAACAGGTGGCTGCTATGAGGCAAGCTTATATGAGCCATTTGGGTATGGGGGATGGCTTCGGCTGGTGTCGTCAGGATCAACTTATTGCTGCTGATTTCCAGTTGTCCGCTGTCCTTGATATGGCTGACCAATTGCCCATCACCATCCTGGGCGCGAACTCCTTGTTGGGCATAGATTACTTGTAAGGTGTAGCTGTTGTTTAACGGTTGGCTGACGGGGGTGCCGGGTGTGGGGGATGGTGTAGCCGTGACTTCCCGTATCCGGGTGACCTGGGTGACATTGGCACGAGGGGTAGAGGTGGGGGTGGAGTCTGAGGTGGTCAGGCTGGGTATGATTGCGGCCGCGACCACCGCCAGCACCGCCCCAATTAGCAGCAGCACCGCCAGGCCAATCCACACCCATCCCTTATTAAACCGGGCGGCGGGACGCGCTTCACCCCCGGCCCCTACCACTACCCGGCTGGGGGTGGTCGGCCCTCCTTTAGATGGGGTAGGCGGGTCTGACAGTTGGCGCAGGGCTGGAGGGCGGCTGGCCTGATAAGTGGCGGTGCCGGGCTGCCGCCGGCCGCTTTGATGAAATAAATTCCGCTCTGCCTCTTGTTTCAGACGAATGGCCCCCTGGTTTTGTGGCTCTTTCTCTACCACCCGGCTAAAAGCAGCAACTGCGGCCGCCCAATCTTTTTGCCGGAACGCATCCATGCCCGCCTGATAATCAGAGCTGTATTGAATGCGGCCGCCCAGTGAAGGCCGATCTGGCCGCGCTGGTACAGCGGGGGGTGTTTTAACCTTGTCTGGTTTAACCACCGCGCTTTTCTCCATAGCGTTGATAAAGGCCAATGTGGTCAGGTAGCGGCTGGCCGACTCCTTGGCCAACGCCTTTTGCAGGGGGTTGGACAGGGATGGGGGCAGCTGCTGGTTGATTTCGTGGGGGAGTGGGGGCGGCTCGTGCAAATGTTTATACATCACCTGAACCGTATCCCCGGTGAACGGGAGTTGGCCGGTCAACATCTCAAACAGCACCACCCCCAGGGCATATTGATCTGAGAGGCCGGAAATTTCCTTGCCCGAAAATTGTTCGGGACTCATATAGGCTGGAGTGCCCATGAAGCTGCTGCCGGTAAGAGAAGAGGTGCTGTCTAACAAACGGGCGATGCCAAAATCAGCCACATAAGCCACCCCATCTTCATCAAACAAAATATTGGTCGGTTTAATATCCCGGTGGATCACCTGACGGGCATGGGCGGTATCCAGGGCGCGGGCCACCTGGCGCATGGCCGGCCACAGCGTTGTCACCGTTAGCTCACCCTTTTTCATCCGGTCCCGCAGGGTGCCACCGCGCAGCAGCCGCATCACCAGATAAGGAGAGCCATCATGAGTGCCCACATCATACACCGGCACAATGTGGGGATGTTCCAACCGGGCGACAATCATGGCTTCCCGCTGGAAACGACGGGCAAAGCTGTCATCCTGGCTGTAATGGGGCAGGAGCAGCTTCAAGGCCACTTCCCGCTGCAGCTCCCGGTCAAACGCCCGGTACACCGTCCCCATCCCCCCCCGGCCAATAGATTCACTGCATTCATACCGTTGGTTAATCTCCATACTTCTCATCCTTTAGGGTTGGGGGGATACCAAAACTGTTCAATTGATCTCAAAATGATAACGGAAACAATTAAGGCGTGATGACATTGAACTCACGGGAATTGAGGTGGAGGTAGGTCAGGCGAGGGTGATGCGTCGGGTGTCTCCGTTGGTATTGGTGCCTCCGTTGGTCGTGGTGTGGGTGTATCGGTTGGTTTTGGTGTCGCAGTTGGTAAGGGTGTTTCCGTTGGTTGTGGTGTATTCGTTTTGCTTGGTGACAGCGTATTGGTTGGTTGTGGCGTATTGGTGGGCTGGGATGTCTCAGTTGGACGGATGGTACTGGTTGGACGGATGGTACTGGTTGGCAGTGGTGTACCCGTCGGAGTACTGCCGGGTATGATTGTTACTGGTGGGGTTGTGCCTCCTGGAGCAGGGGTGAGCAGTGTCATGGGGGTAGATGTTGGCGTTGTGGCTATCGTTGGGGTTTGGGTTGCCGTAGGCAGTGGCGTCTGCCCAGGCCGCAAGGTTGGTGTAGATGAAGGGGTTATAGTGGGTGGTTGGGTGAAGGTACTTTCTGGGGTTGGGGTTGGGGTAGGCACAACTCCTGGAGCCAGCCGGCTGCAATTGAGATAATCGGCCCCTTGGATGCCTTCTGGTTTGCCGCTTCCCCCTACATAACTGCTTTGCCCCATCATCAATGATTGCACTCCGCCCAGGTCTCCTTCCAGCCGACAATCTCCTATCAGGCAGTGCAGCTCAAAGCGGAATGGTTGGGTCGTATAAATAATTCCCATGACGCTGTTCTCACCACTGCTTGTGATATTCGACGCTTTAGCTTCATAAGGATTTTTCACCTCTACTCGAGTTTGCCCCTGCCAGATGAACTTACCCTGCTCCAGACGGATAAGGGTAGCTTCGGCCCCATTATGTCCGGCCATCGCCTGGATGATGAGGGTGGTTTGTGCTCCCACGAATAGTTGACTGTCATCGGGCAGGCGCAGGTGGGCCATCTGGGTATGGGGAATAGTTTCAGCAGGGGTGCTCAAGGTTAACTTATTCGTTCCGACCTCTAAGCTGTTGAGCCCGTTTAACCGGGTCAAAGAGCCATCATCCCCGTCTTGGGCGGTCACCCCGTCTTGGACCTGGACAATGGTTAGGGTATAGCTGCTGGTTAAGACTTCACTGACCGGCGGAGGTTGGGTAGGTCCGGGCGTAGGGGTGGCTTCGGTTGTTTCGGCGGTCGCGGCCGCCGCTGTAGGGTCAGGTGAAGGGCGAAGGATGATAAGGGTAGCAAGAATAAGCAGCCCAACCACCAGCAGCAAGGCCACGCCTCCCAGTCCAGCATAAATCATCTGAGGTGGCAAATAAAACGCCTTCTTACTCCCGGCCGCTTCCCAAACAATGGCACTTACATTGTCATCTGCTTTTCGCTGCACCGCTTGCTTAACCAGAGCCTGGGCGGCTTCCGTGGGCGCGTGGCGGGTGAGCAACTGCTGGATTTCGGCCGCTTCCACATAGTGCCCCTGTTTATCAGCTCGCTCCTTGATCAACCCATCGGAGCAGAGGAGCAGCCGGTCGTTGGTTTGGAGGGGGACGCCCTGGGTCTGGCGGGCTGCATCTTCATCATCATCCCCATTTAAGTAAAGGCCAACATCAACCTTGACCTCCGGTTCATAACCGATAGAGCGCACCAGCTCTTCCGCTTTAGGATGGCGGGCCGCTTCTTCGGCGGTGAGCCTTTTCTGGGCCACCATTTCCCGCCCCCAGGTATGGTCCCGGCTGATCTGAATAAGCTGGTTGTTACGCAGCAAATAAGCCCGGCTGTCGCCGACATTGGCCAGGTATAATTTGCGGGCATGGATGATAGCCAGGGTGGCTGTTGTGCCCATGCCCCGCATCTCTTTGTTTTGCCGGGCTGTCTGGTACACCGTTTCGTTGGCTTTTTCCAGGGCATATTGCATGAGGTTGGGTATATTGTCAGGGCTGGTTAATTCCGCGGCCGCCAGTTCTGCAAAAACGGTTTGCGTACACAGTTCGGCCGCCTTTTCGCCAAAACTGTGCCCCCCAACCCCGTCCGCTACCATGAGGACGGTGAGGGGAATCCTACTGGCTGTTTTGATCCGTTCAGCCCGTACCATATCTTCCATGTTGGCGCGGCCGCCTTTATCCTGATGTTTGTCAAATTTAGCTTGTGGCTGGCTGCCATTGGTTGTACCCATCATTTAGCTCCTACAAAGTTCCATTATCAACCATCATCCCAATCCCCAGCGTGGTTTTTTCTGTGCCTGGGCGCTTTTGCTGGCCATGACCCCATCCCCCCACTGGGCCAACTGGTGGCCGACATCCAACAGCGTCAGGCGATGGCGTGGGTCTTTGGCCAGACAGCCATCAATAACCAGGGCATCTATCTCTGCGGGGACATTCTGTTGTAAAGTGAGCAGCGAAGTCGGGCGGGAATGAACAATCATTTGGGTTAACGATTTGGCACTGCGGGAAGCAAAAGGCAGTTTCCCCCCCAGCATACGGTACAGCACGACGCCTAAGCCCCACACATCAACTTTGATCATATCTACCGGGGGCTGCATTTCGGGAGCCGTTGCCATATTGATTTTATTGACTTGCTCAGGGGGCATAATGTACAGTGAACCAGCGTCCGGGGTTTGCAGCCGGGCGGCAATGCCAAAATCCACCAATACCGGTTGGAATGGTTGGCCGGCCTGCACCGGTACCCGAAAGACAACATTTTCTAACTTTAGATCGTTGTGGGCATAGTTTTTCTGGTGCATGTGATCCAACCCGCGGGCTACCTGTAAGGCGATGGCGACCGCTTCTGGCACTGATAAAGGGCCAACCTGGTTCAGGTAATCATTGAGGGTGCCCCCAGACAAATATTCCATGACAAAGAAAGGGGGGTGTCCAGAAACTTCTAACGCCTGGGCATAATAGACAGACGCCTTGCCATCACGGGGGATGGGGTGAATACGAACCAGACGAGGGTCTTGCAGCCGCTGCAATATTTCCGCTTCCTTGAGCATAGATTTGGTATAATTTGGATCATTGGCCACATGGCACAGCTTGATAGCGACTTCTTGCGGCCGCCCTTGTTCTTGAGCACGGTAAACGGTCGCAAATCCCCCCGAAGCCACCGTATCCAAAATGGTGTAATGCCCCTGATAAATAGTTTTCCCATTGGCTAAAGGCATAAATTCATTCCTCCAACACAATCCGTCAATCCCACCCATCCGTGTTCTTGAACGCAGAATTTCAGGATTTGCGGATCCGGTGTGATAGGGCCAGTCAACCCGTTAATCCGGCTAATCCGTGTTCCTTTATCATCTTAAAACCGCGGCCGCGCATGGGGTGTATGGGATTCTGTATGTGCCTGGCTGTCCACCTCGCCTGAACTACCTGAGTCTGAACGGGCTGAAGCTCCATCTGGGTTTAAGGTATGACGGGTAATCCGCACCACTTCCGTATTTTCCATCTCCTGGGCCACCTGGAACAGCAGCCGTACCCCACCTCGTTCCACTCGAGATAGTTCAATTTCATCCCCATCCCGAATTTCGGCTGGCTCCATCGCCTTAAGGCGTGTGCCATTGAGATACGTTCCATTGGCACTATCCTCATCCCGGAGCATAAAATGATCTTCCTCATCCAACAGCGTACAGTGGCGGCGGCTGATGGGACTGTTCTCATCTTGTTGATGGAACAACAGTTGGGCATCTTGTCGGGAGCGGCCAATGGTGGTGTTACCAAATATCTCCAACGATTTGCCAATATTAGTATCCCCATCCAGCACTACCAGATAAGCGCGTGGTTCAGCCTGGCGGTACCGCTGTGTCAGCCGGGTATACACATTGACCATCGTCTCCCGGAACTTTTGTACCTGGGGCTTGTCCCGGTTCAGATAAACGATAAAGGCAAAAAGAAGGGAAGCGAGGGCAATCGCCAAACTGATAAGCGCAATGCCATTCTGGCGTAGAAACCGCTCCGCCGGACAGGTTACTTCCGGCCCCCAACAAACAATGGGTGGGACAACCACAACAAACTCCCCATCCTCATTGGGTTGTACATTTGGTGGCAAAACAAGCGGCGGGGAAGTAGAGGTTGGACGAGGGGGAACGATGAGTTCGACTTTCACCAACACATCCGGGCTAACCGAAACGATGCCCAGCTCATCCTCAACTTCGACTTGAATGGTGAAATCATTGATGCCCAACGCTTGAATAGCCCGCAGATTCCAGGAGAGTTCAATGTTTTGCGTTGGACTGATATTGGTTATTTCGTTGACTTTTTGCCCATTGACCAGCAGGGTAGCTCGGCGCAGCCGACGAACATGGTTATCTGGGAAGACGACAGAGACGACGATGGCTTCGGTCGTTGGCGATATATCCCCCAGAGCTTCGGTATATTCTAAAGCCTGCCGGGTAATGATGCGCCCATCAGAAGGTGAACTGATGAGAACGCGGGGAGGGTTAACTACAATGCTATATGAGCCATTGCCGGTGACTGAACCGATGGTCAGGACAGTTTGCCGGGTGCCTGAACTGCTCAGTGTGGAGCGATACGATAGAGAATAGAGCGTCCGGTGAGCCATGATCCGGGTGTAGCTGGCGTTCATACTGTTTGGTCCAGTGTAACGAGTGTAAATGCCTCCCGTGCGGGTAGCAATTTCTTCGATGAGCGCTCGCTCATCGGTGCGAACCAGGACGGTATAAATAGGAATACCCAACTCTTCGGCACGAGTTAGAAGCTCATTGCTGCCACGTTGCAGTTCAATGCCGGCCGATAAAAAGATGACGAAGAGAGGTTCAGATGAGGGCAAAATAGCCATCTCTTCTAAAATGTCAGTGATGACGGGCAGGGGGGCGGAAAAGGCAGTGCCTCCAGGAGGGCGATAATCAGCCAGGGCACGGTTAATCTGATTGGGGTCGCTGCTGTAGTTGATGAGGGTGCGGCGGCCGCTTGCTTCCACGGCAGTCACGGCCACCTGATCTAACCCGGTAATCATCCGGTTGGCCGATTGGGTAAACGCTTGAATAGCCGCCCGGGCATTATCCCAGCGGCCGCTGGTCAGGCTGGCCCCGGCATCTACGACAAAATGAATTCTTACGCCAGACCCTTCGCTCAGTTCAGTAACTCGTTCAACGGGGATGGCTGTACCATTTTCTGTCAGGGATACATTGTTGATCGTAAGCCCAGTCACCGGTAAGCCGGTTCGGTCCACCGGCCGAAATTGAAGCTCAATCTGGGGAAACTCATCTGGCGTGACCGCAGTGATGACAATTTTGTCAACATTGCCTTGTGCCTGGGTAGAGGAAGTTGTTCCCCAGATCAAGAAGAACAGCATAACGATGAAAGGTAAGGATAAGCGGTAACTGGGCATAGGTCTCCTCTTCTATTGTGCCAGAGTATCTTCTCAATAAATTGGGCGAACCTTGGGAAGGTTTCGGTAATGGACAAACTCTTGGGTAAAACCTTCCGCAGGCTACATGCTTTACTGAGATGTTACATGCCAGGGTTAAAAAGTGGATATACCACCAGGGATGGATCAGGTTATAAATGGAGCAATGGCTCTTCATCTGGTGTGTTTGCTGTTGGTGTTGCTCGCGGTGGCTCACTGGGTGCCGGTGAAGCTACCCATTCGGTAAGATGACGGCGTGAGAATCGCCACGCGCCACCGATTTTGCGCCCCGGGAGTTTGCCCTCCTGGGCCAGGCGATATATCGTAGCCTCTGTGAGCTTCAAGAAGTGAGATACTTCTTTAACGGTCATTACATCATCGCTGTCAATCATGATTGTTTCATCCTGAAAAGTAACATCTCAGTAGAACGTGTAGCCTGTGGAAGGTTTGACCCAAGAGCTTGTCCATTGCCCAAACCTTCCCAAGTTGGCCACAACTTATTGAAAAGATACCGAAAGGGTATGCAACTGCCGGTTTCTTATGGTAGTTCATAAAATAAGTAGGGTATACCGGGTGGTTTGAGCGGGTATTGAACATGGATTTGCCGGATTCATGGATAACTGTTGTTGGGTGAAGCACCCCGTTAATTCTGCTGCGTTAATTCTGCTGACTGAACTCGCTTTGTATCTGATTATTTAGCTTGACAACTTTGGGTCCTAATAGCACGCTGCTTGTATGAACGCGGCTTTTATTATCTTTATAGCTTTTTTATCGAATTTCTTACCAATTTCAGGAGAATTGCCTAAATTTGATCTGGTACGTTGGTCATGTATGCTTTTTGTTAGGGATATTGAATGCTATTAAGTGGTTCCATCTTGACAGATTCCCCATTCGTGCTACCCTTGCCCCGCTGTTGGCCTGTTCATTTACCTGCTCACTGTTGACGCTTCACTGCACACTGATAACTGCTCATTTTATGCGACAGGATTACACCTGTATTGTTATAGGTTTAGGGGGGATTGGCAGCGCGGCCGCGTACTGGCTTTCACGCCGCCTGGGAGCAGACCTGTTAGGGCTGGAGCAGTATGAACTGGGCCATCTGCGCGGGGGCAGCCACGACCATTCCCGCATCATTCGCCTCTCCTACCACACCCCTGAATACGTCACCCTGGCCAAACAGGCATACCGCGCCTGGGAGATGTTAGAAGCCGAAGCCGGAGAGCCGCTGGTTTTCCGTACCGGCAGCCTTGATCTGTTCCCTGCTGGCGGTTACATTCCCCTCACCACGTATACTGACAGCATGGACGCGGCCGCAGTCCCCTATGAACACCTCTCCGCCGCCGAAATGATGCGCTACTGGCCCCAATTTAATCTGACCGATGATGTGCAGGGGCTGTTTCAGAGCGATGGGGGATTTGTCGCGGCCGCACGAGCCACCGCCGCTCACCAACGAGTTGCCAGAGACAACGGGGCCATCCTGCATGATAACACCCTCGTCACCGCCATCCGCCCGGCCCATGACATTATCGAAGTGGAAACCCCTGCCCACACCTTCCACTGCCAAAAATTGATCATCGCCAGCGGGGCCTGGGCAAACCACCATCTGGCCCATCTCGGCCACCAGATCAACCTCACCGTTACCCAGGAGCAGGTCAACTATTTCGCCTCTCCCCACCGGGAACAGTTCACCCCAGACCGGTTTCCCGTCTGGATTTGGATGGATAGCCCCTGTTTTTATGGCTTTCCCCTCTACGGCGAAGAGGCGGTTAAGGTGAACCAGGATGTGGGGGGGGATGAAGTCACCGTCGAAAATCGTACCTTTGAGCCAAATCTGGCCACGTTACAGCGAACGATGGATTTTATGGCCCGGGTGCTGCCATCTGCCTGCGGACCACTCCATTACAGCAAAACCTGTCTCTATGCCATGCCCCCAGACCGGGATTTTGTCCTGGACACCCTGCCCGGTTATCCCAATATCGCTGTGGCCATCGGGGCCGGCCATGCCTTTAAGTTTGCCTCACTGTTTGGCTTGTTGTTGAGTGAAATAGCCCTGGATGGGAACGCGGCCGCAGCCAATCTCACACCCTTCTCCTTCACCCGCCCCATTTTGCATGAGGCCAACCCGGTGAAAGAGTTTATGATTTAATCGTGATCGAAATTACGAATACGATCACCATTAGTACCTTGCAAGTCAACTTCTTGTACAGAAAACAAGAACTGATCCACAGATGACGCAGATTTTCACAGATGGCTTAAAAATCTGTGGCCATCTGTGACATTTGTGGATAAATCTTTTCTGGCTTGTCCAGGTTAGGAGTTTAGAGGAGGAAAGAAGATGAAATTAAAACAATACCTTGCCTTGTGTTTATTGATATTCTTGCTGGTGGCCTGTGGCGGCCGCGACAGCGGTGATGGCGGGGTTGTTCTCAATGTCGGCTGGGCGGGCAGCCCCGACACCCTTAACCTCGGCGTCGCCGTCCTGACCGAAGCGTACACCATCGCTGAACTGGTGTATGAATCTATGTACCAGCTTAACCTGGATGGCACTTACACCCTGGAAGTTGCCGATACCGTACTCCTTTCTGATGATGGCCTGGTTTACACCTACAAAATACGCAACGGCATAACCTTCCATGATGGCGAACCATTGACAGCCCGTGATGTTGCCTTCTCCTACCGCCTCTACCAGGAGCAAGAAGGCTACCCATTCCTGAGCATTTACACCTACTATTTCGACACCATCGAAGCCCCAGATGATTCTACTTTGGTACTCACCCTTACCGAGCCGATTCCTAACATCGAAAGCCAGCTGCTATTCCTCTACATCCTGCCCGAACACATCTGGTCAGAAGTAGACCCGGTGGAATATGAAAATACGGAAATGATCGGCAGCGGCCCCTTTAAGATGAAAGAGTACCGCCAAAATCAATTTGTCCATTTAGAGGCTGTCAAAAATCACCACCTCCAAAGTCCCAAAATAGATGGGGTGATTTTCCGCACCTATGATAACCAGGATGCCCTGGTACAAGCCCTGCGTACTGGCCAGGTAGATATGATTACGGAAATGCCCAATACCGCTGTGGCTACCTTACGTAACGACAGCAACATTGAGGTCGTCGTCGGCCCTCCGCTGGCCCCCAGCGTCACCGACATCATTTTCAACCAGGTCTTGCCGGAAAACTGCCCCCCTGACGATGGCGTTTGCACCGGTCATCCTGCTCTGTTAGATCGGACTGTGCGCCTGGCCCTCTCCCACGCCACCGATAAGCAGCAAATCATTGATGTGGTTCTGCTCGGTCTGGGTGCGCCTGGCCTGACCCTCATCCCAGACAGCCTGGGGGTGTTCTATAATGATTCATTGGTGGATTATGCTTATGACCCAGCCCTGGCAAACCGCCTTTTGGATGAGGCGGGTTATCTGGATACCAATGGGGATGGGGTGCGAGAAATGCCAGATGGGTCGCGGCCGCTTACCCTGCGGATGAATTGGCCCAGCGACAGTACCTCGGCTCCACGCATGGCCGAACTGCTCAACAGCATGTGGGGAGCTGTCGGTGTCCGCACCGAACTCCAGGCCCTTGACCCCGATGCCCTGACCGCCATCTGCTGTCCCAGCTTTGACTTTGACGTCATCCTCTGGGGTTGGGGGTCTGATCCGGATCCCGGCTTCCTGCTCAGCGTCATGCTCACCGACGAAATCCCCACCGGCAACAGCGAAACTGGCTATTCCAACCCCGCTTACGATGCCCTCTATCGGCAGCAGGCCGTAGAGTTAGACAAAAACAAACGGATCGAACTGATCTGGGAGATGCAGCGCATCGTTTTTGAAGATGTTGTCTACATCATCCCCTACTACGCCCAGGAAACCCAGGCGTATCGGGTAGACCGTTTCACCGGTTGGCGTACTGATGGGGACAAAGTGGCTTTAGAAGACCCCAGTTCGCTGTTGGTGATTGAGCCAGTGAAATAGTCTCCCATTCCCAACTTTCCCATGCGCTACTTTCGTATCGTTCTCCGCAAACTGGCCTGGGCGGTCTTTACCGTCGTTTTTGTCATTTGCCTGAACTTCTTTCTCTTCCGTGTATTGCCCGGTGATCCGGCGCGGGCGGGTATTCGTGACCCGCGCCTCACCCGGCAGGCCATCGAAGCGATACAGGTTCGGTTTGGCCTGGATAAGCCGGTCATCAACTGCGTTGAGTCACTTAATCCATTCACCCCAGGGGATTGCCTGATCAACCCGCTGCAAACCCAATTTTTTATCTATGTCAGCAATTTGCTGCGGGGGGAGTTGGGCATTAGTTACCATTCTAACCGGCCTGTAGCCACGATTTTGCGGGAGCAGTTGTGGAATACGATATTGTTGATAGGGGTGGCTCAGGTTTTAGCCATTGTGTTGGGGATGACGTTGGGCATCGCGGCCGCGTGGAAAGCCCGTACCCCCATTGATTACCTGGCTTTACTGGGCAGCCTCATGGCCTGGAGCCTGCCCACCTTCTGGTTAGGCATCATCCTACTCTTCTGGGGCAGCACCAGCTTGGGCCTGCCTACAGCGGGCAAAAGTACCCCAGGGGCCAACTATGCTACCCTCTGGCAGCAGTGGGCTGACTTGGGGCGGCATCTGATATTGCCCACCCTCACCTACACCATTGTCTTTTTGGGTGAATATATGCTCATCATGCGTAGTGCCGTCCTCGATGTCCTCTCCGAAGATTACATCCTGACCGCCAAAGCCAAAGGGTTAAGCACCTTCCAGATTCTCAAAGACCACGCCCTGCAAAACGCCATGCTGCCGATGGTCACCATCATCGCCCTCAACTTGGGGTTCACCGTCGCCGGGGCCATCCAGATCGAATCCGTCTTCTCCTGGCCTGGCTTAGGCAAAGCGATATTCGATGCGGTTGGCCGGCGGGATTACCCGGTGCTACAAGGGGCATTTCTGCTCATTGCTGTCGCCGTCATCCTGGCTAACCTCATCGCCGATCTGTTTTATAGTTACCTGGACCCCCGTGTCCAGACAGAATAATGCGTGATGCGTGAACAGCAAAGATTCACGCATCACGCATCACGAATATTATGAGCGCGGTCATCACCAGCAAAGCCCCCCCACCAGCAACCGGCTTTCTCGGGTTCTGGCACACCTTCCGGCGCAACAAAATGGCCGTTGTGGGGCTATTTATGCTGGTCATGGCTATTTTAACGGCCCTATTTGCCCCCCAATTAGCCCCGTATGATCCCAAAGCGATAACGCGGGTAACGATTGAGGATATTTATGCTCGCCCCAGTGCCGCCCACTGGTTAGGCAAAGATGACGCCGGCCGCGATGTTCTATCTTCCTTTATTTATGGCTCACGAGTTTCCCTCATTGTTGGCTTTTTCGCTTCCATGATTTCCATTTTTATCGGTGGGGTGATTGGCATCGTGGCTGGCTTTTATGGCGGCCGCGTCGAAAATTTACTCATGCGCTTCACCGATGTCATGCTCGTCATCCCCGATCTCCCCCTCACTGTGGTCATCGTGGCCCTTACCAAACCCAGCCTGTTCAACATCATCTTCGTCATCGGTATCGTAGGCTGGACCGGCACCGCCCGCCTGGTCCGCTCCCAAACCCTGGCCGTCAAGGAGCGCAAATTTGTCCTGCGGGCGCGAGCCATTGGCGCGGGCAACCTGCATATTATCCGCTACCACATCTTGCCTTTGGTACTCCCCCTGTTGGTCGTCAATACCGTCCTCATCATCTCCCTGGCCATCCTCAATGAAAGCACCCTCAGCTTCCTGGGATTGTCTGATCCTACCACCCTTAGTTGGGGGCAGATGCTCAACTTTGCCTTCACCCGAGGGGCCATGAGTGCCGGGGCGTGGTGGGTGCTGGTGACGCCTGGCCTGGGCATTGTCTGGCTGGTATTGGGCTGCACCTTGCTGGGGCAGGGGTTAGAGCAGGTACTCAACCCCCGCCTGGAAGCCCACCACCTGGCAGCCGGGCCAGGCATGGTGGCGCGGAGATTGGGAGATTGAGGGATTGGAGACTGGAGACTGGAGATTTGTCACTTGTACACCGGCAAACGCGCAAACTTGAAACCTGGAACCTGAAACTTGGAACTTGAAACTATCCTCGACGTGAGACATCTCTCGACTGATTTTATGATCGCTGATGGGGTGGCGGCGCATGCCCTGACCGATATTAGCTTTACCCTGCGTGAGGGGGAAGTGCTGGGGGTGGTGGGAGAAAGCGGTTGTGGCAAGACGACGCTGATGCTGAGTTTGCTCCGTTTGTTGCCCAGCAGCGGCCGCATCACCAGCGGTGAAGTGTTGTTCATGGGGCGTGATCTCCTCTCCCTCAGCGAGGCGGAAATGGCTGAAGTGCGCTGGAAAAATATCGCCATGATTTTCCAGGGGGCCATGAACGCTCTCAACCCCGTCCATACCATCGGCCGCCAGATAGGCGAAGCGATCATCCGCCACAACTATGTCCAGGATAAAAAGCTGGTAGATAACCGGGTGGCTGAACTCCTGGAGATGGTAGGGATCAACCCGGATCGCCGTCGCCAATACCCCCACCAATATTCTGGCGGGATGCGGCAAAGGGCGATGATCGCCATGGCCCTGGCCTGCAACCCCCAAATCGTCATTGCCGATGAGCCAACGACCGCTCTTGATGTGATGATCCAGGCCCAAATTTTAGAGCTGCTGGCAACGTTGCAGGAAAAGCTGGGGCTGGCCGTTCTGTTTGTGACCCATGATCTAGGGGTGGTGGCCGAGATGTGTGACTCAGTGTTGGTGATGTATGGAGGGGTGACGGCCGAATATGCCGATGTGGACACCATTTTTAATGCCCCGCAGCACCCCTACACCCAGGAACTCCTGCGAGCCTTTCCCGATCTCAGCCGCCCGACGGGTAAACTGGTGAGTATTCCCGGCTACCCCCCCCGGTTGACCGCTTTGCCCCCTGGCTGCCGCTTTGCTCCCCGCTGCCCCCACGTCATGGAACGGTGTCACCAGGAGCGGCCACCCTTGCACACTCCCTCGCCAACCCATCTGGCCAGCTGCCACCTCCTCGAAACCTAAAACTCGAAACTTGAAACTCAAAACACCCCATGTCCATCATCCAGGTCCAAAATCTCCGTAAACTATTCCCCACACAAAAAGCCAGCCTGTGGCAAAAGGAAGAGCAGTTTGTCCATGCCATAGATGGAGTCACCTTTGAGCTGCGCCAGGGTGAGGTATTGGCTTTGGTGGGGGAGAGCGGCTGCGGCAAATCTACCCTGGCCCTGACGTTGATGGGGTTGGAGCGGGCTACCAGTGGGCACATCTTTTTTAAGGGTCAAGAGGTAACCCAGGGGCGCGGCCGCGACCTCAAACAGCTTCGGCGGCAAATCCAGATGGTCTTCCAGGACCCCTACGAATCCTTAAACCCCACCATGCGTATCGCCGATATTGTGGCCGAGCCGCTGATGGTGCATGGGCTGGGGGGCAGCAAAGCGGCGCGCATGGAGCGGGTCGTCCAGGCGTTAGAAGATGCTGGCCTCAAACCGGCGGGCAGCTTTCTCCACCGTTATCCCCATGAGCTATCTGGCGGGCAGCGGCAGCGGGTGGTCATCGCCGGAGCTTTGGTTTTAGAACCCACTGTCTTGCTGGCTGATGAACCTGTCTCCATGCTCGATGTCAGCATCCGGGCCGAAATCCTCAACCTGCTGGCCGATTTGCGCCAATCGCGGGGGATTTCCATTTTGTTTATCACCCATGATTTGGGCACGGTGGCTTATTTTGCCGACCGGATTGCCGTCATGTACCTGGGGCGTATTGTTGAGTTAGGGGAAACAGCCCAGATATTGCAGCGGCCGCAGCACCCGTACACCAAAGCATTACTCTCCGTCATGCCCGTTCCCAACCCCCGCCTGCGCCGGGAGCGTATCATCTTACAGGGGGAGACCCCCAACCCCATTCAGCTTCCCACTGGCTGCCGTTTCCACCCCCGCTGCCCCATCGTCCAACCCCACTGCGCTCAAGTAGACCCTGAATGGCGGGAAATTTTGCCTGCCCACCAGGTCGCCTGCCACGAGGCGGGCAGAAGAGACAACAACGAATGAGAGGAACAAACGAATTTCGTTCCTTCCTTCAATTCGCTGTAGTGACCGCACCCATCTAAATTGACAGCCAGATTTACATTTGCCCGGTTGTAGCTTAAGATCAGAGAGTTATGGGTACGCTTATCTGGCTTGAACATCGTCTGCGGCCGCGTCCCGGCTGGCTCCCCTTTTTCCTCTTGCTCACCCTGGTTAGCACATTAGCCTGGGCCGTTGTCATGGCCCGCTGGTTGCCCGAAGTGAACCGGGTGGGCACGATGGCCGTTTGGGGGATGCTTCTGGGAACCCTGTTAGCCCTGCGGCCGCTGGCTGCTCGTTGGGCCTGGGCGTTATTTCTGGCCTATGGCGTGGTTTTAACCCTGCTGCATATTCCCCCCCTGCGGCCGCCGCTCGCCACCCTCTTTAACGGCTGGCAGCCAATCAGCAGCTTCATCCGCCAGCAAAGTTTACTCCTGGTAGCCCGCCTTTCTGCCTGGGGAGAAGCTATCGTGGCCGGGGAAAGCAGTCAGGAAACGATGGGGATCGCTCTAGGGATGGGATTGGTGGCCTGGCTGTTGGCCGGGTATGCTGCCTGGGCTACCTTCCGTCAACATCAACCCCTGCGCGGCCTTACCCCCATCGGCGTGGCCCTGGCGGTCAACCAGACCTTTAGCCAGATTGAGATATGGCCGGTGCTGCTCTTTGTCCCATTGGCCGCTTTGCTCGCGGCCGCTATCCATTATCACACCCTGGTAGAAGGGTGGGAGCAGCGGGGCGTAGATTATTCTCCCGAGATACGGCCAGAACAGTTAGCGGCCGCGGGGGCGATTGCCTTCTGTTTATTCCTCTTAGCCTGGGCCATTCCCGCCATCCGTCCCTCAGCCATTGCTGAGGCTGTGCGCCAGACCGCCGCCGTGCAAGAAGCTGAGGCCGTGATGGAGCGTGCTTTTGCCGGGGTGCGTCAACCAGAAAGGGCCAGCCAACCGGTTGATCCGGGAGATGGGGAACCGGCTGAGGGACTGCCTCGCGCTATGCTCATTGGCAGCCCCCCGGAGTTGTGGCGTACCCTGGTGATGACCGCCACCATCTCCCTCACCGATACGAGCCAGATCGGCGGGGTCAATTGGCGCGGTCTTAGTTATGACCAATATACGGGACATGGGTGGAAGGTAAGCCATTGGGATGATCGCACTACTATCGCCGCCGGTGAGCTGATTTCTCCCCATGAGTCAGAGACGGTTGTCCAGTTCACGCAAACGGTCCATTGGCGGCTAGACGGCCGCCAGACCCGGTATAGTTTGGGGCTGCCCCTTAGTTTAGACCAGGATGGGGTTGCCACCTGGCATGGCCCTGGGGACCTGGCCCGACTTCAGGGGGAAGAAGAGGAGCCGTTTTATCAAATCCGTACGGCTGTGCCTGCAGTTACCTCAGCCACCCTGCGCCTGGCCGACCCGTCCGCCGTACCAGAGCGGATTCTCAGCCAATACACCCAACTGCCGGATGGGCTGCCGCCACGAGTGCGTCAGTTAGCGGCTCAGGTGACGGCGGGAGCGGGTACGCCGTATGATCAGGCGGTGGCCCTGGAGCGGTTTTTGCGCCAATATCCCTACACGTTGGGGGTGACGCGGCCGCCAACTGATCAGGATTTAGTAGATTATTTTCTCTTTGATTTGCAGAAGGGGTATTGTGATTATTATGCCTCGGCAATGGTGGTGATGGCCCGCTCATTGGGGTTGCCCGCCCGGCTGGTGGTGGGATACGCGGCCGTGACTGCCAATGAGGGCGGGGTGCAGAGCATCATGCAGGCCAATGGCCACTCCTGGCCGGAGCTTTATTTTGCCGGGGTAGGGTGGGTGTCGTTTGAACCGACGGCGGCGTATCTATCCGATCATACGTTCCCCATAGTGGGGGAGCAGGCGGCCGCACCCCTGACGCCCGGGGTGGATATCCCCATGCCCCAACCGGTCACTACCTTCCCCTGGATCACGGTGCTGTTATTGCTGCTGCTGTTGGTTGGGGGATGGCAATGGTGGCGGTGGCAGGTACGCCAGAACCAGGAAGATGGGATATTGTGGGCGTACCGCCGCTGGCAAAAGCAAGCCGCCCAGCTAGGCCATCCCCCCCGCCCAGGGCAGACGGCCTGGGAGTTTATGGCTGAGGGAGACCAACTGCTGCAAACAGGCAAGCGACCGGCCTGGCTGTCCGCCCGGCTGACCCGGCTGCACCCCCTTTTACACCGGCTGACGCAACTATTTAATGAACGACAGTACGCGGCCGCTAAACCACCCCCATCAGCCGAAGGATTTCACCTATGGCAGGGAATGGCGCGGCCGCTGTGGCTTTTACGTTGGTGGCAAAAAATAGGGGGCAGGGCTAAGGAGTGAGAATATAACAGTTCAAATAAAATTCGTGCCAATTCGTGTAATTCGTGGCTGCTCTTATTTACCCCGTTCATAATACAGGGCTGCCCCTGTGGCTATCGCCCCGGCCAACTCCCAAATGGCGACCGTCAGAAAACGGGCTGGGGCTAACCCCAAAATGACAGTGAGGGTAAAAACAACAAACGTGACCGTGCGGAACGGCACAGTCCAGCGATAAAACTGGCGCACATCATTCAGCGCGGCCAGCATATAATAAATGCCAATATTAAACGAAGCCATAGATGAGGCGGTAATAAAGACCAGGGTATAATCATGGCTGGCTCGTTCCGCCCGCTCCACAATCTCGAAACCAAGCTGCATCAGCACCGTATTTGGGTTCAGCAGCCCCAATAAGCCAAGCAAAAAGGCCAAAAGGCCAAAGATAAAGATCGTCCAACCGGATGGTGAGTGGATTTTAAGTTGTTTAGGCATGGTGAGTGATTAAAAAGGGTGCAGAGTGACAGAGTGATATGAAACGATTTTACTTTGCGACTTTGCCACTATTCTCCGCGCTCTTGTAAGAAGGCAATCGCCTCTTCCATTGTGGTAAACATGTGTAACTTACGCCCCACTTTGGAGAAAATATTGAGGAGTATTTCAGCCATGCCGCTGGCCCCAACCACAATTTTATTCCCTGAGTTGGCATGATTGGCGGCCGGCATAGACATAATCCGGGGAACACTGCTGAGGAAATTATTGGGGATACCTTCCACCGCCCGCAGATCAATAATCGTATCCACCACGCGGCCGGCCTCTTTGATTAAATTGCCTTCTTGTTCCGTAACATCCAGGACATCATTCATCGTGGCATTGCCCGTAATGGTCATCAACAAGACAGTGGCAAAATCAGGGTGCCAGGACACCGTTGCAGACATCAGCTACTCCTTCAAAACTGTTGGGTGATTTTATAAATTGCCGGGACGATTTACCAAAGGGTGTGTTGCAAATGAGTTAGAGGAGTAAGGCATCCCTAGATGCCGACCCGTTCGCATCTGGGGATGCTCACGCCTCTTCTTATCAACCGAAATGAAACATACCCTTTACCAAATTATCCTAATAAATAGGACAGTGGATGCCAATATTGTACCATCAGGTCAAGAAATGGGGAATTGTTTATAATTGGCTGAAGCAATTCTCAATTTGCCCAGAAATGAATGTAGGGACAGCGGGACAGGTGGGCCTGGGTTTTGCTCAAACGAGACCGTTCCGTTCTCGCCTGCCTCGCTTGTTTAGGCTGAAACAGGGGCAAAAAGGGTGAGACAGGCGGGAATCAGGTAGAACCGCTTGACCCAGATGGTGCCCGCCTGTCCCACCCCTACCACCGGTTATAAATTGATAATTGCTGAATTGGCTGTGGTGAATCATCACTTTTCAGGAGAAATAATGAGACGATGATCCGTTTAGCCGACCGCCTGAGGCAGCTCCGCCGCCAGCGTTTTGTCGGCCGCCGCGCCGAACTGGAACTATTCCGCACTGCCCTTAGCCGGGACGTATCCGATTTTGCCATGCTGTACCTGTATGGCCCTGGTGGCATGGGCAAAACGACGCTGCTGCGGGAGTTTGCCCATATTGCTGAGGAAGCCAGCCGCCCCCACATTTTCCTGGACGGCCGCCACCTTGAACCATCTCCCACTGGTTTCCTCACTGCCTTGCAGCAGGCTCTCACCCTCCCCCCTGACCAATCTCCCCTTGGTGCGCTTGCGGCCAGCCCCAATCCCATCCTTTTTATTGACACCTATGAGCTGCTGTCCCCTTTAGATGGCTGGCTGCGTGAACAGCTTTTCCCCCAACTCCCTGAGCGGGCCTTAGTCATCATCGCTGGCCGCCACCCACCCCCTGCCGCCTGGCTTACCGACCCGGCCTGGGGCAACCTGACACGCATCATCTCCCTACGCAACCTGCGCCCTGATGAGAGTACAACGTATTTGCGAAACCAGGGTATCCCCGAAACCGAAATCAAACAGATCCTCTCTGTCACCTACGGCCACCCATTAGCCCTCTCCCTGGTGGCCGATCTATACAACCAGAAAAAAGCAACCCATTCCCTTGACCTGAAACAAGCCCCTGATATTGTGCGTCTCCTTTTAGAGCGGTTTGTGGCCGATGTGCCGAACCCTATTTTCCGCCAGGCCTTAGAGATTTGCGCCCATGCCTTTACCACTGATGAAGCGCTGCTGGCCCACTGCCTGGGCCAGGAACACGCTTACGCCGCTTTTCAATGGCTGCGAGATCTCTCCTTCATTGAGCAAGGCCCTCTTGGCCTCTTTCCCCATGATCTGGCGCGTGAACTATTAGAGACGGATTTGCGCTGGCGTAATTTACCCCGCTTTCGTGAACTGCATTTTCAGGTACGCCACTATATCATCCGGCAAATTCAGGTATCGAGCGGCCCGGCCCAACAACATACAGCTTATGCCTTGTTATTTCTGCACCGTAACAACCCGTTTATGCGGCCGTATTTCGAGTGGCAATCCTTTGGTGAGCTTTACATTGACATGGCCCAGCCGGCCGATATGCCCGCTGTTGAGGCGATGATTCGCCGCCACCAGGGAGAAGCATCTGTGGCGGTGTACTACTATTGGCGCGGCCGCGCCGAATCCACCCTCTATCTTTTCCGCGCCGCCAATCGGGCCATTGTCGGATTTGGGCACACCCTGGACATCAGCCAGGTGACCGCCGATGATCTGGCCGCAGACCCGGCGGTGCAGGCAGCCATCACCCATCTCCAGGCCACCGCCCCCCCCCGCCCTGGTGACGTCATCCTTTACCTCCGCAATTGGATGGATGCCGAACATTACCAGATGTCCCCCATCATCAACAGCCTGGGGTCTATCGTCTGCTTACGCCTTTTTTTGAGCACCCCCCGGCTGGCCTATACCTTCAGCGCGGAGTCAGAGAGCGATTACTACGCCCCCATGTATGACTATTTGCGAATGCCGCTGGCCCCCACCGCCGGGTTTGTCATGGATGGTCAATCCTTTGGCGTCTTTGTCCACGATTGGCGGGCAGAACCGGTGGCGGAATGGTTAGACATCATGGGGGAGCAGGAACTCCAGGATGAGATAACTGCGCTGGAATCGCGGCCGCTTCCATCCCAGACAATCGTCTTGTCCGAGCCGGAATTTGCCGAGGCAGTACGGCAAGCTTTGCGGGACATCCATCGCTCTGATCTGCTGGCCCAGAATCCGCTGCTGCACTCCCGCTGCCTGGTAGATCGTACCGATCAGCCGCCGACCCCGGCCGATCTGCAACGCCTGTTACGAGAAGCGGTTGAAACGCTCGCCGCCACCCCCAAAACCCAGAAGCAATACCGCGTCCTTTGGCGCACCCATATTGAGCCAGCCCCCACCCAGGAAGCGGCCGCAGAACTCCTAGACCTGCCTTTTGGTACCTACCGTTACCAGTTAAGCAAAGCCATTGAAAAGATCATCACCTGGCTCTGGCAGCGCGAGCTGTATGGCCCTATGTAGGCGCATTATCTAAACCCCTGCCCCCCATTTTCAACAAAAATTCAACAGTAATTCATCTGGAAACTCAACACTGGTTGGCCCTACACTGCCCGCATGACGCCCACTACAAATAACAAGGGCGCACCTATAACCAAAGGAGGTTTATCATGGGGCAGCAAACAACGTTCAGGGGTAAACAGGCGATTGTCATTGGGGCCAGCATGGCCGGGCTGTTGGCCGCTCGCGCTTTAGCCAATCATTATGAACAGGTAACCTTGCTAGAACGAGACAGCTTTCCAGAGCCGGGGGAAAATCGCAAAGGCGTTCCCCAGGGCAAACACGCCCACGCCCTGTTGGCGCGGGGGCTGCAAATCATGGAGGCGCACTTTCCCGGCCTGACCGATCACCTGATCAGCCTGGGCGCGGATTATGGTGATGTCAGCGCCCTGGCCCGTTATTACATGGAGGGCCACCTGCACAAACCCACCATCAGCGGCGTTAAGGCCATCTGCATCAGCCGGCCGCGCCTAGAAGCAGAGGTGCGGCAGCGGGTATTGGCCTTGCCTAACGTGGAAGTGGTGACCCAATGTGATGTGCTGGGGCTGTTGACCACACCGGACAAGAGGCGCGTTAATGGTGTGCGCCTGATCCGGCGTCAGCCAGGCAGCGCAGAAGAGAGCCTGGCGGCCGACCTGGTAGTAGACGCCAGCGGGCGGGGTTCACGCAGCCCGGCCTGGTTAGAATCGCTGGGGTATGAGCGGCCATCTGAAGACAACATCAAAATCAACATCACCTACACCTCCTGCTACTATCGGCGGCGACCCGAACATATTCCCGGCGTCAATGCTGTGGTCGTGGATGATTTTCGCCGCGCCGGAGCTATGATCAGCCAGGAGGGAAACCGCTGGATAGTGACCCTCGGTGGCTACCTGGGTGAGCAGGCCACGCCGACTCACGCCGGTATATTGGAATACGCCCGCAACCTGAACCCCCCAATCATTTACCATACACTCAAGGACGCCGAACCACTGGGCGAGCCAACCACTTACAAGACTCCCTCCAATCTGCGGCGGCGCTATGAGCGGCTGCCCCGTTTCCCCACCGGCTACCTGGTGATGGGGGATGCCCTGTGCAGTTTCAATCCCATTCACACCCAGGGAATGTCAGTGGCAGCGATGGAGTCTATGGCCCTTGACGATTGTTTGCGCCAGGGAGAAGGGAAGCTGGCGACCCGCTTCTTTAAGCAGGCGGCCAAAATTGTGGACGTGGCCTGGAGCCTGGCGGCCGAAAGCGATCTGCGTATCCCAGAGGTGGAGGGGCCACGCAGCCCTATGCTGCGCCTTAGCAACTGGTACGTAAGCAAACTAAACCAGGCCGCTCAACATGATGCCGCTGTCTCCGTCGCCTTCTTGAAGGTAGTAAACCTGGTTGCCATGCCCGAAAGCCTGCTGCACCCGCGTATTGTTTGGCGGGTGCTGCGAGGGAATTTGTCCATACCCTCTCCCAAAATGTCCCCTATCCCCTCGCCAGGTCAGTCACCTGATGATGCGATAACGACTAACCCTCTCCCGTAATACAGCCTTCCGAACGGTTTGTTGCTAATGATCACCCGTGAGAAAAACGTTCGGAAGGCCAGCAATTCTCAATCTATAGTGGGCGGCCAATTTCCAGATACAATAGGGCTTCACTACATTGTGGCTATTTGTAAAGGGAAAACAGTGCGCCGATGGCCCGTTTAGCCAACCGTCTGACTGAAGCTCGCCAGCAACATTTCGTTGGTCGCCGCGCCGAACTGGAACTGTTCCGTGCTGCCCTCAGCCGGGATGTGCCCGATTTTGCCGTGCTGCATCTGTATGGCCCCGGCGGCATGGGCAAAACGACGCTGCTGCGGGAATTTGCCCGCATTGCCGAAGAAGCTGGCCGCCCCCATATTTTGCTCGATGGCCGTCACCTGGACGCTTCCCCCGTTGGCTTTCTCACCGCTCTGCAAATGGCCCTTACCCTGCCGCCAGAACAATCCCCACTGGCTGTGCTGGCCGCCCTGCCCCATCTCGCCCTGTTGCTTGACACCTATGAGCTGCTCATGCCCTTGGATAGCTGGCTGCGTGAATCCTTCCTACCGGAACTGCCGGAGCAGGCCATCGTTGTCATTGCCGGGCGGCAGCCCCCTCCCGCGACCTGGCGTACCGACGGTGGCTGGGGCGACCTGACGCGCATCATCTCCCTGCGTAATCTGCGCCCTGATGAAAGTGAGACCTATCTGCGTGGTCAGGGTTTGGCTGAGGGCCAGATTGCCCATGTCCTGGGGGTTACTTATGGACATCCGCTGGCTCTTTCTCTGGCGGCCGACTTGTTGCGCCAGAATCAGGACGCCAATACATTTGACCTGAAACAAGACCCGGACATCGTGCGCCTGCTGTTGGAGCGGTTTGTAGCCGATGTGCCAAACCCTATTTTCCGCCAGGCCTTAGAGATTTGCGCCCATGCCTTTACCACTGATGAAGCGCTGCTGGCCCACTGCCTGGGCCAGGAACACGCTTACGCCGCTTTTCAATGGCTGCGTGATCTCTCCTTCATTGAGCAGGGGCCTTATGGTCTTTTTCCTCACGACCTGGTGCGTGAACTGCTGGAAGCTGACTTGCGCTGGCGTAACCTGGAGCGGTTCCGCGAGCTGCATTTTCAGGTGCGGAGCCATATTATTAAGCAGATTCAGCAGCGCAGCGGCCTGGCGCAGCAGTTTGCTGTTGTTTCCCTGCTCTTCCTGCACCGCAACAACCCGTTTATGCGCCCCTTCTATGAATGGCAATCGCTGGGCCAGCTTTACATTGATGTGGCCGGGCCGGCCGATATGCCCACCATTGAGCAGTTATTCCGGCGGTATCAGGGCGAGGAATCAGTGGCGGCGGCCCGGTATTGGGACACGCGGCCGCAGGCTACCTTTTATGTTTTTCGTGCGGTCGGCGGGGCTGTGGCCGGCTTTTGCCAGGTGCTGGAGATCAGCCAGGCCACGGCCGAGGATATGGCGGCGGACCCGGCGGTGGCTACGGCCGTGCGCTTCATGCAAACCACTGCCCTTCTCCGCCCCGGCGACGTCGTCCTCTACTTCCGCAACTGGATGGACGCCGACCATTACCAGAACTCCCCGGCCATCTTCAACATGGCTGCCATGGTCAGCATCCGCCTCTTTTTCAATACCCCCCGCCTGGCTTACTCCTTCATCGCCCAATCCAACAGTGACCGCTACACCGGCATGTTTGACTATCTGCGGATGCCACTGATGCCCGACGCTGGTTTTGTTATGGATGGGCAGTCGTTTGGCGTTTTTGTCCACGATTGGCGAGTGGAACCGGTGCTGGCCTGGCTGGATATCATGGGCGAGCGGGAACTACTGGATGAGATTGTGGCTTTGGAAGATTTATCCCATACACTCCAGCCAATCGTGTTGTCGGAGCCGGAGTTTGCCGAAGCCGTGCGCCAGGCGCTCAAAGATGTACGGCGTCCTGACCTGTTAGCTCACAATCCCCTGCTGCGCTCCCGCTGCCTGTATGACCGCAGTGACGCCGAACCAACACCCATCTTGCTGCAAGCACTTTTGCGTGAAGGGGCAGAAACCCTCACCAGCAACCCCAAAAGCCAAAAGCTGCACCGGGTTCTCTGGCACACCTTTTTTGAACCGGCACCCACCCAGGAAGCGGCCGCGGAACTACTTGATCTGCCGTTCAGCACCTACCGTTACCAGTTAGGCAAAGCGGTAGAGCAGCTCACGGCCTGGCTCTGGCATCAAGAATTATACGGTGCCGAGTAAGGGCGTATGGTCATACGCCCCTGCACCACCCCCATTTTGCCCAAAATTTAGCAAAAAGTTGGCTGGAAAGTTAGCAATGACCCGGCCTACACTCTTTTGTATAGCCTCGCGGGTTATCCACATACCGCATCGCCTCATACCGGTCACAGGCTGAGGAAAAATGCCGCGAACTTGTGGGAACTCAGGGAACTTGAAAGTTGAAACCTGTTTTCAAGGAGCAAACAATGATTTACACCAGTCCAACCCCAAGCATAACTATTCCTAACCTTTCCCTTCCCGACTATTTGGCCCCCTTTCTGGCGGCCCATGGTGATAAGGTGGCACTGATTGACGGGCCGAGCGGCCGCACTATCAGTTACCCCCAACTCCAAGGCATGATCCACCTGGTGGCTGGTGGATTGCAAAAGCGCGGCCTGCAAAAAGGGGATGTCGTAGCCCTCTATCTGCCTAATCTGCCAGAATTTGCCGTCGTCTGTTATGGGACCCTGTTGGCTGGTGGTATCGTCACCACGGCTAGCCCATTGTATACCCCTCACGAGTTGGCTCACCAACTGCGGGATACCCACGCCCGCTACCTGTTCACCGTTCCCCCCTTCCTGGCCAATGCCCAGGTGGCCGCTGGGGAAGCCTTTGTAGATGAAATTTTTGTCTTGGGCGAGGCCGAAGGAGCGACCCCATTTGCCGCTCTCTTGCAACATGATGGACAGCGGCTGTCGGTGACTATCAACCCCCAAGAAGATATAGCTGTCATTCTCTACTCCAGCGGCACGACCGGCTTGCCCAAAGGGGTGATGCTCACCCATACCAACCTCATCGCCAATGTGTGCCAGATGGAGGCTATGGCTGGGCATCTGGGCTTTTGGCCCGATGATGTCATTTTGGGTATCACCCCGTTTTTTCATACGATGGGGTTGAATGTAATGCTGAATGTCTCCATGCAGCGTGGTTGCACCCTGGTTACGATGCCCCGCTTTGACCTGGCCCAATTTTTAGAGTTGATTCAGCAGTACCGTGTTACCTTCACCCTGGTGGCACCCCCTATTGTGTTGGCCCTGGCTAAACATCCCCTGGTCAATCAGTATGACCTTTCCTCACTGCGGCTCATCTCTTCCGGTGCGGCCGCGCTCAGTCAGGAAGTTGAAGCGGCCTTTGAGGCGCGGTTGGACTGCTGGATTATGCAGGGATATGGCATGACTGAGGCGACGGCGGCTGTCTGCCTGGGGCCACTGGCGCGGGGGGTGAACAAGCCGGGCACAGTCGGTTTTCCTCTGCCCAATACAGAAGTGCAGTTGGTGGATATCGTCACCCATGCGCCGGTTGCTCAAGGGGAACGAGGTGAGCTGTGGGTGCGTGGCCCGCAGGTAATGAAAGGGTATTGGCACAATCCAGAAGCCACCGCCGCGACCTTGAACGCTGATGGCTGGCTGCACACGGGAGATATTGGTTATGTGGATGAGGATGGGTACTTTTATATCGTCGATCGGTTGAAGGAGTTGATTAAATACAAAGGGTACCAGGTGGCTCCCGCAGAATTAGAGGCCGTCCTATTGGGACATACCGCGATAGCCGATGCCTGTGTCATTGGCAAACCGGATGCGGCCGCCGGAGAGATTCCCAAAGCGTTTGTGGTCCTCAAAGCGGATGTGTCGCCAGAAGAGATTATGGCTTATGTGGCGGAGCGGGTGGCCCCATACAAGAAAATCCGCCAGATTGAATTTGTGGAGGCCATTCCCAGGTTACTCACCGGTAAGGTTTTGCGCCGGGTATTGTTGGCACAGGAGCAGGAACGAGCTATGGTCATTTTACAGGAGAGCAAACAGTATGCCTGAAACATCACCTTCCTTGCCTTATTTGCGACCGTTTATCACCCTGGTTGCCCTCATCTTAATCGTTGGCAGCGTGGGACTGTTTTTTCTGCCTCACCTGGTCACACCCCGTTGGCCCCCTATCACGCCCGCTTCCTAGGGCGGTCTATGCGGCAGAGATGGCTGCCGTGCTGATTTTGCTGGTGGTGAACCGGTGGGCCCCAGCACGGCTTTCGCTGCCGGTGGCGGTAATTTTTACCCTGGTTGTATCGTTGGCGTCGCTGCTGTATCTAAACAGTTTTGATCTGGGGCGACGTGCCGTGCGCTTGTGGTTCTTTTTGTACCTGGTTTCCTTTGAGATCACCGCCATAATGTGGTGGGCGTACCGGCGACCGGCCGAACAATCTCGCCGGTTATCCCCTCGGTGGCGGCGGTTGTTGATTGGTCAGGCGGTTGTGTATGGGGCGTATGGTCTGGCGATGTTTTTTATTCCCCAATCGGCGACTGCTTTTTGGCCCTGGCCGGTGGATGGTTTTCACGCCAATATTTACAGTGCGGTCTTTTTTAGCGCGGCCGCGGGGGCCTGGATTATTCGCCGGGAAGCGGTCGCCATCGAACGGGGCACTTTTGGTCTGAGTCAGTTGGTGTTGGGCAGCTTTGCCGTTGCCGGATTGCTCATTGTGGATATTTAGTTACAGCGGGTCAACTGGTCCCTGCCAGAGGTGTGGGTGTGGGTCATAGGCTGGCTGCTGCTGGCGGTTCTGGGGGTGGGCTGCTGGTGCAGGCGCGGCCGCAGCCAGCAACGAGGACGACGCAGACAATGACGACGCCGGGCAATGCCGGCCGCCAACCAACAGCATAAACAAGAACTGTAGGGCGATTTGGAAAACGGCGTGTTTCATTGCAGTTGAAAGGTGAGGAGTGAGCATCCCCAGAGGCGAAGGGATCGGCATCTGGGGATGCCTCACTCCCCTAGCTCTTGGAAACACCCTTTGGAAAATCGCCCTACTTTTATTTTAAGGAGGTGAACGATGGCCCCTAAATTACACTTTACCTTGAGCCGAGAACTGGTGACAGAAGCTGAAAAGGCGATTTTGGTGGATGATCTGGCCCACTGGGGGTTGGATAATCGTGTCTGGAGCATTTGGAATATGCTGCTGCAAACCGGCTCTAAAATGGTGCGGCCTATGATGGTGCGGGGATATGATGAGGGCGGCCGCCTGGCAGGTGTGACCCTTATCGAACATTGCTCCCATACCGGTAAATCCCTCTTTGCCAACCCGGTACTGGCCTTTTTAATTGACCACCCCAGCTTCCCCATCTTTTATTGGGAACGTACTGGCCTGCTCACTGACGGCCACGCCAATCCCGGGTTTGTCGCGGCCGGGCAGGATCGCCACGACTTTTTCTTACAAGCGGTGGCTTTCCTACAAAAAAAGTATATCCAGGGGTGTGTGGTGGATTTTGCTGATGCTGATGGGGGCAAAAATTACGTGGCCACCCCGTTTACCAATGCGGGCTGGATTGATTTGCGTGGCCTGAACAAGGCTGATGATCTATATGCCAGCAGCAAAAATTTCCGGCGCAAAATTCGCAAATTTGCTAACAAAGGGGGAACTATTGAGACCATACGCGGCCCGCTTCCACCGGAAATGCAGGCTGCGGCCCTGGCCTGTATGCACAGCAACCCGCTAAATCTGCTGGCTGCGTTTCAGGATAATTATGAAAATATGATTCGAGCCAGCCTGACCGCCCCGAACCCGGACATGGTGCATTTTGTGGCCCGGCTGGAAGGGGAGATTGTTGGCTACCACACCTTCGCCATTGTGGGTCAACGGCTGGCCTGCCTGTCTGGGGCGTTTGACCGTACCCGTCACACCAATTTTCATGCTTATGAAAATGTGCTGTTAGCCAGTATGGAATTTGCCCTGGCCCAACGGTTGCGTGGGGTTGAGACTGGCCCGATTGTCAATCCAACCAAAGATAAGATGGTACCTGGCCAACGGGCGACGGAAATTCGCTTTTATTCCCGTTGGGCCCCTATGCGGCTGCTGCTGCCGATGATGCTGCGTTATTCCCGGCTGCGGCCGCAGGCCATCGCTTCTCTGGTGGAGCAGGACGATACCGAACAACGACAAGAAGGGGGAAATTCCCAAAATCTGGTTCTTACGCAATCTTTACATAATTCTCGCCACAGTTTTACAGGATGATACTACTATAGCATTGTGAACAAAATCACAATGCTCTGAACAAGCCACCTCTGATCACCCATCCAGGCCAGATGATGCTTGTCAGAGTAAATCCTGAGTAACTATTCACCGCCAAGACGCTAAGAACACAAAGAACTTGAGTAATTGCTTGGCGTTCTTAGCGTCTTAGCGGGTCCATATCCAGAGAACCTGAATAGTTACAATCCTGACTTGAACTAAATCGAGGTCCATTATGTTTCGTAACTTATTTTCGTCCACCCGCTCATCTATTGCCCAAATTAGCCCGGCTGAATTAAAGCAGCGGCTGCAAAATAAAGATTCCCTGGTTATGGTAGATGTCCGTTCCCCGGAAGAGTATGCCCACGATGGGCATATCTCAGGGGTACGCCTGATGCCCCTGCCGGTTATCCCAGTACGCAGCCAGGAGCTGCCCAAAGACAAACCCATTGTTTGTGTGTGTCGCTCTGGGGCACGCAGCCAGGTCGCCTGTGAAACATTACAGCGGCAAGGATTCACCCAGGTAATGAACCTGTCGGGCGGGATGATTGCCTGGCAGAGAGCGGTAGAAAGCAATGAGGGGGGACGCAGAGACCACAGACTCACCCCCTCGCAAACTCGCTTACTCTCATGACATCCACTTCTGCCAAACACCCATTGTCGCCGGAAGCGGCGGGCCGTTGGTGGCCCCGTTTTGTCCCGGCTGTGGCCTGGATGCGGTCGTATCGCCGGGCTGATTTGCCGGGAGATTTGTTGGCTGGCCTGATTGTGGCGATTATGTTGGTGCCCCAGGGGATGGCTTATGCCCTGTTGGCTGGGCTGCCACCGCAAGTGGGGCTGTATGCCAGCATCGTACCGCTCATATTGTATGGGCTGTTAGGCACGAGCCGGTCGCTGGCGGTGGGGCCGGTGGCGATTGTTTCTTTGTTGGTTGCCTCTGGGGTGGGGACCCTGGCTGAACCAGGAACAGGAGGCTATATCCAACTGGCGTTGACGCTGGCTTTGCTGGTGGCCCTGCTGCAAGGATTGATGGGGGTGCTGCGGCTTGGTTTTCTGGTCAACTTTATGAGCCATCCGGTGTTGTCTGGGTTTACGGCCGCGGCCGCGCTCCTCATCGGTATCTCCCAACTTAAACATATCCTGGGGTTTCCCGTCCCCAACCTCAGCTTCTTCCCCCTGCTCCAATACCTCGGCCAACACCTGAGACAAACCGATTGGCTTCCTCTGCTCCTGGGGGTGGGGGCTATTCTCACCCTCATCTATTTCCGGGTCGGGCTGACCAACCCGCTAAAACGGTGGGGGATCCCTCACACAATGGCCTTGACGGTGAGCAAGGCGGCCCCGCTGGTGGTGCTGTTGTTGGGGAGTTTGCTGAGTTGGGGATGGGGGTTGGATGCGGCCGCGGGCCTTAAAGTGGTTGGTCAGGTGCCAGCCGGGCTGCCCCATCTGACCTGGCCAACCTTTGACCTGAGTATCTGGAAAAATCTGCTGCCCACTGCCCTGGCGATTGGTTTCGTTGGCTATATGGAAAGCATCGCCGTTGCCAAATCATTAGCCAGCAAGCGGCGGCAAAAAGTAGATGCCAACCAGGAGCTGCTCGCCCTGGGAGCGGCCAACCTGGGAGCCGCCTTCACTGGGGGGTATCCGGTTACCGGGGGGTTCAGCCGCTCAGTGGTCAACTATGACGCCGGGGCCAACAGCGGGCTGGCCTCTATTATAACCGCTGCCCTCATTGCCCTCACCGTTACCTTCCTTACTCCGCTCTTTTACTATTTGCCCCAGGCTGTTTTGGCAGCCATTGTCATTGTAGCGGTGGCCGGGCTGATAGATGGCCAGGCATTTAAGACGATTTGGCGGTACAACAAGGCAGACGGAGCCTCTTATTTCATCACTTTTGCCGCTGTTCTGTTGTTGGAGGTGGAGATGGGGCTGTTGGTGGGCATTGCGGCCGCGCTCCTGCTTTACATTTACCGCACCAGCCAGCCCCACGTGGCCATTGTCGGCCGATTAGGGGAGAGCGAAACGTACCGCAATATCTTGCGCCATCCGGTGCAATGTTGGCCCAACGTCATCGCCATTCGCATAGACGAGAGCCTTTATTTTGCCAACAGCAAATTTTTAGAAGACACCGTAACCGGCCTCATCGCCGACCGGCCAGAGGTAGAGCATTTTGTTCTCATCGGCACAGCGGTTAATTTCATAGACGCCAGTGCCCTGGAGACCTTAGAGGGGTTACATAGGCAGCTTAAAGAAGTGGGGGTTGTTTTTCACCTGGCCGCCTTCAAAGGGCCAGTCATGGATCGGCTGCAAGCAGTTGGCTTCACTGATCAGTTTGGCCTGGATCACATCCACCTCACTACCCACGAGGCGATGAAGGCGATTGGGTGCGTGGGGGGGGAGTGAGTTTATGAGTAGGCGAGTTTGCGAGTAAACAGCTCTCGCGTCTCCTCAGTCCTCAGCCCTCATCCCCTATCCCTCCCAATCACCTCCCTGGCAATCACAATGCGCTGGATGTGGGAGGAGCCTTCGTAAATTTGTAACCCTTTGATGTCCCGGTAGAACCGCTCCACCGGGTACTCGTTGCTGTACCCCCGCCCCCCGTGTAACAATACTGCTTCTGAGGCGGCGCGTGCGGCCGCTTCCGTAGCATACAGTTTAGCCATAGACGTTTCGCGGGTGGTGGGCTGCCCTTGCCCCTTCAACCAGGCTGCCCGGTACACCAGCAGCCGGGCCGCTTCAAGCTCCGCAGCCATATCGGCAATCGTCGCCTGAATCATCTGGAAATCGCCAATACGCTGCCCAAACTGGCGGCGCGTCCGCACAAATTCAACCGAGGCATCCAGACACGCCTGCCCGATCCCGACCGCCCCGGCCGCCACCCCCAACCGGCCATGATCCAGGGCACTCATGGCCACCTTAAAGCCGCCCCCAACTTCCCCCAGTAAATTTTCTTTAGGTACCCGCATCTCCGTAAAGGTAATATGAGCATGGCTGGATGAGCGATGGCCTAACTCCTGGCCTGGCATCGGTTCCCAGGCAAAGCCAGGATTGTTCGTCTCGACGATAAAGGCGCAAATCCCTTTGTGACGCTGACTCCGGTCTATGCTGGCAAACACCAGGGCCAGATCGGCCATTCCCCCGTTGGTGATCCAGATTTTTTCCCCATTGATAACATAGCTGTCCCCTTCTTCACGGGCGGTGCTTTCCATGCTGGCGGCATCGGAGCCAGCATTTGGTTCCGTGAGGCAGTAGCAGCCGATCAGCTCCCCAGCAGCCAGCCCGGGCAGGTAACGCCGTTTTTGGGCTTCCGTGCCCCAGTCGTTGATACAGAGAGAGACCAGGCTGCCATGCACGGCTAAAAACCCCCGCACCGAGGAGTCGGCCCGGCCTAACTCTTCGGAGATGAGGGTGTAACTGAGGTAATCTAACCCAGAGCCGCCATATTCTGGGCTGATAGGACCGCAGAGGAAGCCGAGTTCTCCCATCCGCCGGATCAGGTGGAGCGGAAATTCTCTACTTTCATCCGTCTCGCGGGCTAAGGGGGCCACTTCCGTCTGGGCAAAGTGCCGGGCACGCTGTTGGGTTTCTTGTTGGGTGGGGGTGAGGTTGAAGTTCATGGGGCGAGTAAGGCGAGTGTGCGAGTAGGGCGAGTGTGCGAGTAGGGCAAATAACTCGCACACTCGCAGACTCGCCTACTCAATATAAGCGAAGCCTTCCAACTCTATCAGGGCGGCTTTTTGGAAGAAGCCGGTGACTTCAAAGAGGGCCATAGCCGGATAATGGCGGCCGAAATATTGTTTGTGGACGCGGCCGATCTCTTCCAGCTTAGAGACGTAATCATCCCGGTTGGAGACGAAAATGTTGAGCTTGACGATGTCGCTCATCTGGCCGCCGGCCGCCTGCACGACGGCGCGTAAATTTTGCAGCACCTGCTCATATTGGGCCACCAGATCGCCAGGGGCCACGATTTGCCCGGTGTTATCACTGGCATCCTGACCGGCGAGAAAGAGGGTGCGGCCGCCTTCACACAATATGCCATGATTAAACCCTCGCGGCGGCACCAGTTCGGGGGGGGTGATGATTTGTTTAGACATAAGGCAGGGGTTTACCGCGAAGGGCAAAGGGCACAAAGATTGTTACAAAGGCTTTCCAGGCTCTTTTTTTCTTCGCCCTCTTGGTCTCTTAGCGGTGCAAATACGCTTTATCTTCCGGTAAACTTTGGCGTCTGTTTCTCCTTAAACGCCTCAAAAAAGAGCCGGTGGTCTTCCCCCATGAGCATGAGGGCCTGGGCCTGGGCTTCGGATTCAATGGCTGAGGCCAGGTCCATGTTCCATTCGTTGTTGAGCAGCCGTTTGGTCAAGCCGAGGGCGGTGCTGGGGCCGTGAGCCAGACGGGATGCCCATTGGTGCGCGGCCGCGAGCAGATCATCATGGGCCACCACCTTGTTCACCAGGCCGATCCGCTCCGCCTCTTGCGCCGTGATTTTATCCCCAAAAAAGAGAATTTCCGTGGCCCGCCCCATGCCCACCACCCTGGGCAGCAGATAGGCCGCCCCCATATCCGCTCCCGTCAGGCCGACATTGGTAAATAAAAAGCGGAAGCTGGCCTTCTCGGAAGCGATCCGCAAATCTGAAGCCAGGGCGATGACCGCGCCGGCCCCGGCGGTGGTGCCATTCAGGGCGGCGATGATCGGCTTCTCCAGGTTACGCATATTGTAAACCACCGCTCCGGTCATGCGGGTAAAATCGAGATGCCCCTTCACATCTTGGGCCAGAAGTTCGCCAATAATCTCATACACATCCCCCCCAGAGCAAAACGCCTTGCCCGCTCCGGTGAGAACAACCACCTTCACCGCATCGTCATAGCGCAGTTGTTCCAACAAATCCCGAAACTGGGCATAAACAGTAAAGGTCAGGGCATTCAACACCTCTGGCCGATTAAAAGTGACCGTTGCCACCCCTTCATGCACATCATAGAGAAAATCATAGCTCATAAAAACCTCTTGATTGACGATTTTAGATTGGTTCACTCGCAAAGGTTGAACCAATCCTGGTAGATAGTTGAGGGTTTTTGCTAACAAGATAATCGCAGGTAAAAATATAACACATTTCCTTTAGCTGACCGAGGGTGTAGGAGGATTTGGTAAATCGCCCTACATACCCGTAGGAGACCACATGAAAATCACTGTTGTTGGTGGAGGGCCGGGGGGGTTGTATTTTGCCCTTCTGGCCAAGAAAGAATGGCCGGAGTACGACATCACCGTCTATGAACGAAATAAGCCAGATGATACGTTTGGCTTTGGGGTGGTGTTTTCGGATGAGACGTTGGGGACGTATCGGGAGTATGATCGGCCCTCTTACGAAGCTATTCGGCGCAATTTTGCTTACTGGGATGATGTGGAAATCTGGTTCAAGGGACGCAATTTCCGTTGTGCCGGGAATGGGTTTGCCGGCTGTTCGCGCCAATCGCTATTGCTGCTGCTGCAAGAGCGGTGTCGTGAGTTGGGAGTTAAGTTGCTGTTTGAATGTGAGTTGGCACCGGCCCAACTTGACCACTCCCCCCTGGCGGACAGTGATCTCATCGTGGCTGCCGATGGGATCAACAGCAAAATCCGTGAGACGCATAAGGAGCATTTTGGTACGGTGGTGGATTTACGCCAGGATTATTTTTGTTGGCTTGGCTCTACCCGGGAGTTTGATGCCTTTGAATATTTTTTCCGTGAGACGGCCCATGGGGTGATGGTGGCCCATTGTTACCAGTATGAACCTCAGGCCAGCACCTGGGTCATTGAGATGCCCCCTTCTACCTGGTTGGGTTGGGGGTTTGATAAGCTGGAGGCTCTGAACGGGGAGCATATCCCGGTGCTGGAACAGATTTTTGCCCAGGAACTGGCCGGCCACTCTCTCATCAATAACCGCTCTTTGTGGCGGCAGTTCCCCACCATCAGTAACCGCACCTGGGTAAAGGATAATATTGTTTTGTTGGGAGATGCCAAAGCGACGGCTCATTACTCTATCGGGTCGGGGACGAAGCTGGCGATGGAAGATGCCATTGCTCTATTGCAAGCATTGCGGGGGACGGATACGGTCGCGGCCGCGCTCCATCATTATGATACCGCCCGCCGTGAAGAGGTGGAGAAGACCCAGCACACAGCCAACGTCTCCCTGGAATGGTTTGAGGCCCTGGAGCGGCATTGGCCGCTTGCCCCAGAGCAGTTCGCCTTTGGGGTTATGTCCCGCTCCAAACAGTTGACCTTTGATGAGCTAATGGTGCGTGATGAACAGTTCGCTCGCCCTATCCAAAGCTGGTTCCTGGCCCAGGTGCGCCAGCAGGGGTTCCCCGTCACTGAGGGGACGCCCCCCATGTTTACCCCGTTCCGGCTGCGGGAGATGGTCGTGCCCAACCGGGTGGTTGTCTCACCGATGGCCCAATATTCGGCCATTGAGGGGCTGCCCAACGATTGGCATTTTGTTCACCTGGCCAGCCGGGCCGTGGGGGGGGCGGGGCTGCTGTTTGTGGAGATGACCTGCCCGGCCCCAGATGCCCGTATCACCCCAGGCTGTACCGGCTTATGGAATGAGGAGCAATGTGCCGCTTTTGCCCGGATTGTGGCCTTTGTCCATGAGAACAGCCAGGCCAAAATTTGTATGCAGTTGGGGCACGCCGGCCGCAAAGGGTCTACTCAGGTGGGTTGGGAAGAAGAAAACCACCCTCTGCCTGATGGCAACTGGCCGGTTGTGGCCCCGTCGGCTATCCCGTACTACCCGGACAGCCAACTACCCATTGAGGTGAGCCGGACCGATATGGCGCGGATTGTGGCTGAATTTGTGCGGGCGACGGAATATGCTGAAGCGGCCGGGTTTGACATGCTGGAAATCCACATGGCTCACGGCTACCTGCTGGCGAGTTTCATTTCGCCGTTGACGAACCAACGCACGGATGAGTACGGGGGAGAGATCGACAACCGGATGCGTTTCCCGCTGGAGGTGTTTACGGCCTGCCGGGCGGCCTGGCCGGCCCATAAACCGATGTCGGTGCGGCTCTCGGCGACGGATTGGTACCCGGGGGGGCTGAGGGGTGAGGAGTTGGTCGCGGCCGCGTCTCTGCTCAAACAGGCCGGGGTGGATTTGCTAGATGTATCCACCGGGCAAACGGTGCCGTACCAGCAGCCTATCTATGGCCGGATGTATCAGACTCCCTTTGCCGACAAAATCCGGCTGGAAGTGGGGATTCCAACGATGGCGGTGGGGGCGATTACGACGCCAGACCAGGTGAATACGATTTTGTTGCAGGGGCGGGCGGATTTGGTGGCCTTGGCCCGGCCGCATCTGACCAACCCATATTTTACTTTGCAGGCGGCCGCGCAGTACAACTACCGGGGAATAGAATGGCCGAAACAATATTGGAGCGGCCGCAACCAGCTATACCGGCTGGCGGAGCGGGAACGGGCACAATGGTTGGAGAATAAACGGGCTTTGCGGCCGGCCAGCCATAAAGTGGAGAGTGAGTAAAAGGGTTTGTGATCAATCAAACAAGAAAGGCCGGGCTTCGTTTAAGAAGCCCGGCCTTTTTTTATCTTTCCCCTCAACGTTTTACGTTAAGGGAGCGATGTATCACCTTTATTTACCTGTACGCTGCGCCCGCCGCCCCATCAGGGCCAGAGCGAATAACAGAAGCAGAAGCAGCCAGAAAGGTGAGATGCTGCTGCTGCTCTGACCCACACTGGATAACTGCACATCCGTTGGTGGTTCGATGGTGGGGGTAGGCACATCCGTTGGTGTGCCGGTTGGCAACTCCGTTGGTGTGCCGGTTGGCAACTCCGTCGGCGTACTGGTTGGCGTGTCTGTGGGGACACTGGTGGAAGTGCTGGTGGGTGTACTGGTTGCGGTGCTGGTCGGCGTGTTGGTTGGGGTCGCTGTGGCCGTATTGGTTGGGGTGGGGGTGGCCGTATTGGTTGGGGTGGGGGTGGGAGTACTGGTGGGTAACAGTTGGCAAGCGGTTACAGTGACATCATCAATAGCCAACCCAGCCAACTGAACTGTTGTATCGCCGCTCAAATTGAAGCGCAGCTCCACATTTTGGCCCAGGTAATCAGTAATATCGGCGGTGCGCCATCCCCAACCGGCACTTTCGGCAATGGTAACGGCTGGATTGCCTACGGTATTGTTCATGGTGGCATCCAGCCACTCCCACAAGCGGCGTGGCGATCCCCCACCTACCAGCTGCACATCCACAAAAGCCCGATCAAAGGTGGCACTCTCTATATGGTAACGTTGGCTCCAGGTGACCCAGGCTGCCCCAGTATAACCAGCCAGGTTAATATTGGGGGAGAGCAAATCCTGATTGCTGCTGGCGTTGTAGGTGTTGTCCAGGTCTGTGACCCAACAGTTGCTGCCGCTGTTGCAGGTTGTGAGGGGGTTAAAAGAGGGCAGTCCCCGTTCCCACTCGTCCTGGACACCGGAATGGGTGAACCCGCCATCATTGGCTTCAAAGTCGCTGGTGTAAACGATCTGGGGGGCTGAGCCGACCGGGCAGGTTGGCGGTGGCGGGGCCTCACAAATGGTGATCCCCCAACTGCTCAAAGTTCCGCCATCACCAGTAGCATCATCCCGGATGACCAGGGTCCAGGTACCGCCAGCATCCTCACCATCAAACCAACTGAGGCGATAAGCCAGTTCGGGCTGCAATCGCATGGGGCTGGTGACTCCAAAGGCGAACGGGAGGGCAGCTTCATCATCCAGGATAATATTCATAGCCGTTTGGGGACCGCCTGCTGTACCAGAACCCACATCGGTAAAGAGACCATTGTCATTCCCTTGTGGTGAGACAAGATGGACATCTAAATCTTGCATGAAGGTATGGGTGATGTTGATGGTCACATCCAGGTCGCCAATGATGGGGTTGCCCGGTACGTTTAGGCTTGAAGTAACCATGCCAGGGCCAGTGGGAATGGCAACAGGAGTATTGTTGGTGTAGGTGGTGCAGGGTCCAGTGGGCGCGGCCGCGGGGTGAACTGATACGCTCAGGTTATAGGTAAAGGTTGGCCCTCCAGTTCCGGCTACGGGAGAATCCACATAAACATAGTAAGTCCCGGCATCCTTAACCGTCATAAAGAACGCTTCAGAATTGGGTGAGACGGTCGAGGGATCATTAACGACCAGGATCTGGTTAGACGGGGCATTGCCAAACAAGGCAAACCCCAGGCGACCATTCCAGGTAGTGGTGTCCCGTTCTGGGTCTAAATCGAGGCTTAAGAACACCGAATCACCAGCATTCAGGCTCAAGCTAAAGAAATCAACATCACCTGCCGGGTTTATGGAACCACTCATCCAGCCAGACGGGGGCAGGGGGTTGGCGGTGGCGGTGGTGTTGTTGGTTTCGGTTTCCGTTGTGGGGCTGCCCGTTTGTACCTGGAGATGAAGATGGTAGGGGCGAATGGTGCCGGTGGCTGTATTGTGTCGCACTTCCAGGAAATATGTTCCGGTTGAGGGCAAAACAGTGCCAGCGATGGAAGATGAACTGGCATTAAATGAGCCATCACTGAGGTCCGTCTCCAAGAGGGTTGTTCCGTCAGTGGCATAGAGGTTCAGCCGGGTATCACCGCTGGCACTGGCATCAAAAAGAGTCTGGGTGGCCGCATAGACCCGATCTCCTGCGGCCGCACTGAAGGAGAAATAATCCACATCAGCCTGCGGAAAGACATTGCCCAGAGCCACCACGTTTGTTCCACCCAGGGGGGTGGCCGCGGCCGCGCTGTTGTTTGGCTCAACTTCATTAACGAAATTCTGGCCCATCGCCGCATTAACATGGTTGGCGTTCACCGGAATAAATGAGGGGCCTAACTCTCCGGTATAGGTGATAGTATCCCCCGATTGGGCCAGGGCCATACTGGTTAACCAGATGGCATACAGTAACAAGATCACAACAATAACAAGATGGATGCGACGCGAACGCAGCATGGTAGCCCTCCTTAAAGGCAGCAGATGGATAAATGACACCCAGAGGTGTTGAACAGCGGTATTGCTAAGAACCGCTTTAACACAAAATATGTACGATGCAATCGTCTGAGTTACGGGCGTTAAACTGGCCTGGCTTTTGTGATGGGGGTTAAGGGAGATAGGGTCTTAGACAGGGGAGTAACCTGATTGGGGTCTGGTGTTTCTTGATCAAGCAAATGGTTAAGACTATATTGGTTATTAATCGGGGAAACAATTTTTGCCTAACCCCAAAGTCTAAGATGATGGTACCAATAAATCTCGATTACATGCCAATATGGGGCAAATTGTAGCATTGGTTTATAGGTTGTCAATGGAACACAAAATCAAGTTTATGCCTACGGAAACCCTTTTGGTTTTGTTCGTCAAGCTGCGGTTTATGCCTGAGAAACAGGCCCAGTTTGAGGCGTATGAACGGAACGCGGCCGCAATTATGCGTGAGTATGGCGGTGCGATCACCCTGGCCTTCCGCCCGGCTGATGAGCCAGGGGTTGAGTGGCATATCGTGACATTTCCGGACGCGGCCGCGTTGGCCGCCTACCGCCAGGATAAACGTGTCGCGGCCCTCAAGCCCCAACGCGAGGCCCTTATTGTCAGCAGTGAGATCATCCCTGTCTCTGCGGCCGCCTATCTTCAAGAAGAAGTCAGGCTGTGAAGCCAGATAGAGATTGCTTCAATCTTCGGAAATTGAACCAATCTGAAATAGTACCTTGCGAGTCAACTTCTGGTACAGAAAACAAGCAGTGATCCACAGATGACACAGATTTTCACAGATAGAAATACATCTGTGTTCATCTGTGAAATCTGTGGATAAATCCTTTCTGGCTTGTCCAGGTTAGGGTATTGTTCTGAATGTGGAGAGTGGAGGGGTGAGTGAGACAGGCGGGTAACTAGTTCGGTCAGGTAGCCCTGATTCCCGCCTGTCTCATCCGGGTAGAGCCGTAACGGGGCGAGATAGACAGTTCTTTATCAACCGTCACCCTTTTTCCGTTCCTTGCGCTCTTTCTTTTCCTTCTTGTTCAACTTTGGTTTGTTAATTTTGCCTTTCTTTCCTTTTTCTTGACCTTTTGTCATGATGTTGTCTCCTTTAGTGGAGTGATGTCGCGGTCATTATACACCTGTTTTTTAAAAAATTAAGCCATATCATACAATTTGTTACAAACTTTCGCATAACCATTCAAGAATAATAACAACAAACAAAAAAGGGGTGATTCGACCTCTGGGATCGAACCACCCCCTTCTATAAAAATGGTTTACCGCACCCTGCCTCGATTAAAGAGATTAACGAGGGCCAGCAAGATCACTGCACCCATAAAGGATACTATAAACCCAGGCAAACTAAAGTTATTCTGGTTGATAGTAGAGATACCCAACATAGGGGTCAAGAACAGACCTGCCAGAAACGCACCCACGATCCCTACCACAACATTGAGTATCAGACCTTGTTGAGCATCTGTTCGCATCACGATGCTGGCTAACCAGCCTACAATACCGCCAACGATAAGCCATATAATAAAGTTCATCTTACACGCTCCTTTGTGTGTATTTGGCAACACGAGTTGATTGTGTTTGCCTGTATTCAGTAACCGTTCAGCTAAAAAGTTGAACTTTTCTTTGGTAGTGAGTCTTCATTGAAACTAAAAGTTCAACTTTTTCAGAGGAACTAAACGCTTATCTGACTCATATGACTATCGTGCCTTAATCTGAAAGAAAACTGTATAAGGTAATTCCCTACTTTGAGTCAAGAAATACCTGCAATTTCCAGCAATTCTCAATTTAGAACCCGTTGTGCGGTAGTGTGGTAAGGGTGGGACAGGCGGGCAACCATCTGGGTCAAGCAGTTTAACCTTATTCCCGCCTGTCTCACCCTCTTTTACACCCCCCTTTTACACCCCCATTGCGGCCAAATCAGGGCGAGACAGGTGGGAACGAAATGTTTCTGTTTGACCAAAACTCTGGCCCACCTGTCCTGCCCCTACATCCATTTCAAGGCAAATTGAGAATTGCTGTGCAATTTCATTGTTTACCTGATGTACTCCCGCCCCCAGCAATTTGCCACACCAACCAGGCCAGAATCAGCCCTCGATAATCGGTAAAGTTACTTCTCTTTTTTATAATAAGCTACCTGGGCCATTATGGTTGAGACACTGTGTTGAAAGGTTAGCTGTTGGGTAAACAGTTGATACGCTCTCTCCACAATCTCCTGCCGTTCAGTTTCGTGCTGTAAATAGTAAAGGATGGTATCAACCAACTTTTCTGGAGGGGTGGACAGGTAATGGGTTCCAGCTTCGATGGCCGGGCAATGAGCCAACATCGGTTCGGATACCACTAAGGAGCGGTTGGGGGCAGCCAGAGCAAAACGAGAGAAGTTGTCGTCGTACCAGGTGCGGGTAATGTTCAGAGTAATCTTAGCCCGGTTGAGGAATTGGGTACGTTCTTGATCAAATATAAACGGATTCTCTACATTATCAGCGACATAAATTTCTATGCCATGCGGCCGCAGCCCATGCCTCACTAAATCCAGTAAATCACTGCGGCGGCGGGTAGCCCGTTTCCCCATCCACAAAACATCAATATCTCGCCCAATCTGTAAATCGGCATACCAGCGGGGGGTAGCTCCCCAGGGCGCATACACCGTTGGCAGCCCATGCTGGCTGCGAATGTGGGCATATAGGGCTGAGGAGTCGGCCAAAACATGGAGCAGCCCTTTTTTATAGAGATAAGCATAGTCACCCACATACCGGTAACGCAACATCCGTTTATCCAGAATGGAGAGTAGGCGGAGACGGGCCAGGCCAGGGTTTTGTAACCGTAAACGATCCAGCCAGGCGCGGCCGCTGCTGATCATGCGGACCAAAAACCAGGGTAAGACTGGGCTGGGAATCCCCTCCGTATTCCAATGGACAACAACCGGGCGGTTCCGAGGCAACCAGCCTTCTAATTGGGATAGAAAAGCATATAATTGCCCATAAGGGCCAGAAGTGAAGACAATCTCTGTGTGTGGGGGGATAGGTGCGTTATTAAAAACAGGGAAAGGACGATGGCCTAAGGTATGTAATTCATCTTCAATGACTTGAGCAATACCATCTATTGTTGACCAATGTAAAACGGCGACCTGGAAGGATAATGGGGGATTCATTATTTCTCTCTTTAATGCCAAAAAATGATACACAATGCGGCCGCAAACAAACGATGTGGCTAAATAGGTTGCTAAGAGATTTGCAGCCTATAAAAATTAATACCTGCCTCGTTAAGAAATTGCGTAAGTGTACTAGATTACGATAAAAGCGTGGTTCACTAAGATCAGTCCGCTAACTTTGCCCAAACCATTCTAACACTATCTTTGCAGATTTTTTTGTAGCCCTATTAGACAAGCAAAATTTCCTGCAC
>JAHDWJ010000007.1:177385-202199 GCA_023384415.1 Anaerolineae bacterium | reverse complement strand
CTTTATTTCCCCCAAACCCCGGTGTAAGCAGTCACGGGTGGAAGGAACACGGATGAGCTGGATTTACGGATTGCCTTCTGTTTGTTTTACCCACCCCCCCAACAGCCGTCCAATCTCCGCTACCATGCGGCTGACATGCTCATATTGCCCCTGGGAGAGCAATTTCCAGGTGTGGGCCAGGCGCAAATAAAGGCGCACTTTGTCCAGATGAACATCGGCCTGGCGCAAATGGCGCAGGCGGATTTTGTCCTGATACTGTTGGGCCTCTAAAATCGTTTCCTGAAAATAGTGGATCAATCATGTGCGTTATGGGGATACCTGGGGCCTGCGGCGGCATCTGTTTGCCCGGCATCCGCTGTAAAGGTAAAGTAATAATTAACTGTTGAATGGGTGAATGGGTGAATGGTTAACGACATCATTAACCATTCACCCATTCCCTAATCCACCAATCCACCAATCCATCCATTATGACCATTCTTCCCGGTTCAACTATCGGCATTCTCGGCAGCGGCCAACTGGGGCGGATGCTGGCGATGGCTGCCCGGCAGATGGGGTACCGGGTGCATGTGTATTCCCCGGAGCAGGATTCCCCGGCGGGACAGATAGCGGATAAGGAGTTCGCGGCCGCGTACACCGACCTCCCCACTCTGGCCCAATTCGCCCAGGGGGTGGATATCATTACTTACGAGTTTGAGAACGTCCCGGCCGAAACGGCTCACGCGGCCGCGGCCCATGCCCCTCTCTACCCCGGCCCCCACGTCCTGCACGTCGCCCAAAACCGGCTGCGCGAAAAGCAGTTCTGCCAGGATCACGGCCTGCCTGTCACCCCATTCGCCCCCGTGGCCACCCCCGCCGATTTAGAAGCCGCCCTGGTCCACCTCGGTCTGCCCGCCATCCTCAAAACAGCCACCTCTGGCTACGATGGCAAAGGGCAGGTTTTGCTGCGCTCCCTGGACGAGGCGCGAGAGTTAGTCAGCAGTGGGCGGTGGGCAGTGAGCAGTCCCCAGTCTCCAGTCTCCACGCCCCAGTCTCCCCCCTCCCCCTTCATCCTCGAAGCCTACATCCCGTTCACCCAGGAAATCTCGGTGGTGGCGGCCCGCGGCCGCGATGGGGCCTTTGCCCATTTTGGGGCCATCGAGAACGAGCACCGCAACCATATCCTGGACATCTCCATCGCCCCGGCCCGGGTGGCCACAGAGATCGCTGAAGCCGCCGTAGACCTGACCCGGCGGCTGATGGCCGCTCTGGATGTGGTGGGAGTGTTGTGTGTGGAGTTTTTTGTCACCCAGGATAGGCGAGTGTTGATCAATGAGATGGCCCCGCGGCCGCACAACTCCGGCCATCTCACCATCGAAGCGTGTGTCACCAGCCAGTTTGAGCAGCAGCTAAGGGCGGTCTGTGGCCTGCCCCTGGGAGACACCCGCTACCACCGGCCGGCGGCCATGGCCAACCTGTTGGGTGACTTATGGGTAAAAAATGAGCCAAATTGGTCATCCCTATTAGCCATACCTGGGGTAAAATTGCACCTTTACGGCAAAGAGCAGCCCCGCCGCGGCCGCAAAATGGGTCATATCACCGCTCTGGCCGAAACCGGGGACGCGGCCGCGCAGCTGGTAAGAGAAGCGAGAGGGAGATTATTGACGGGAGATTAGAGACGGGAAATTTGGAGAGAAACAACAGCATTTACGATTTTAGATTTACGCTTGGTGACGCGGTGGCCCAGTCTCCAGTCTCCAGTCTCTATTCTCCAGTCTCCCAAAAGAGGAAAAGATGGACATTAACTTTAACGAAGATGACAAAATGCACGACGAATGCGGCATTTTTGGTGTGTATGCCCCAGGGCGGATAGCGGCCCGGCTGGCTTTTTTTGGGTTGTATGCCTTGCAGCATCGGGGGCAGGAGAGTGCCGGCATCGCTACCAGTGATGGACGGATGGCTTATATCCACAAAAGCATGGGGCTGGTGTCTCAGGTGTTCAATGAAGATAATTTGCGGCCGCTGCAAGGCCACCTGGGCATCGGGCAAAACCGGTACTCCACCACCGGCTCATCCAACTTACGCAACGCCCAGCCCTACCTCATTGAAACCATCTACGGCCCCCTGGGGGTGGCCCACAATGGCAACCTGACCAACGCCCTACACCTGCGCCATCAACTGCTCAAGCGGGGTGTGGGCCTCTCCAGCACCAGCGACAGCGAAGTGATCACCCAAATTTTGGCCGCCCCCGCCGATGTCTGGATGCCAGAGAATGGGGTCAAAGAGCCAGACCGGTGGATCGCCCGGCTCAAAGCGTTGATGCAGGTGGCTGAAGGGGCGTACTCCCTGACCATCCTCACCCGTGATGCGGTCTATGCCATGCGTGATCCATTGGGGCTGCGGCCGCTTTGTCTGGGCCGCTTAGACGACGGTGGCTTTGTTGTCGCCTCAGAATCCTGCGCCCTGCACACCATCGGAGCCGAATATTTGCGCGAATTAGAGCCAGGGGAAATACTCCGCCTGGATAACGACGGGGCTACCGCTTTCTTTGGTCGCCGGGCTGAACAGCGATCCCTCTGCATTTTTGAATACGTCTACTTCGCCCGCCCCGACTCGGTATTTGAGGGGCAGACCATTCACGGGGTACGGCAGCGGTTGGGCCGCCAGTTGGCCATCGAAGCCCCCGCCGAAGCAGACCTGATCGTCGGTGTGCCCGACTCAGCTACCCCGGCGGCTATCGGTTACAGCCAGCAGTCCGGCATCCCGTTCAGTGAAGGGCTGATCAAAAACCGGTATATCGGTCGTACCTTCATCCAGCCCGATGACCAACTGCGTAAAGAGGGAGTCAAGGTGAAATATAACCCCCTCACGGCCAATCTCAGGGGGAAGCGGGTGGTGTTGGTAGATGATTCGATTGTGCGGGGCAATACGGCCGGCCCCCTGGTGCAGCTTTTGCGTGAAGGGGGGGCCAAAGAAGTTCATGTGCGCGTCTCCTCACCCCCGGTGCGGCACCCCTGTTTCATGGGTATTGACATGGCTACCCGCCGCGAACTGATTGCTGCCCAAATGGATGTCGAGCAAATTTGCCGCCACATTGGGGCTGACAGTCTGGCTTATCTCAGCCTGGAAGGGATGGAACAGGCGGTGCGGCAGGCGATTCAGCGGCATACGGGGCATTGCACCGCCTGCTTCTCCGGCCATTACCCCATCAACATCCCTCAATGGCTCTTTGACGATACGGCCCGAGAGAAGATTGTGTTTGAGGATATGTGGGGGTGAGGTGGTGGTGTAGTGTTATTGGTGAAAGCAGGTTTCGCTAGTGTGGAGTAGGTGAGGGGCGAGTCATGAGTGAGGAAAATGCCCTCATACCGGTAGAGCAGAAGCAAATCATTTTTTATGATGATGAATTAACGGCGGTGATTGTTGAAGAGGAGCGCGGCCGCGTCGTTTACGTCCCTGTTCGCCTTCTTTGTGAGCGGTTAGGGTTGGATTGGTCGGCCCAATATCGCCGCCTTAATCGTGATCCTGTTTTATCGGGGTTATTGATGTCTGTTGCTGTAACAGCAACGGACATCAGCAGCGATGATCGGCGGCCGCGTACCTGCATGATGGTTTGTCTGCCCTTAGATTATCTGAACGGCTATCTTTTCGGGATTAGTGCTGACCGTGTCCGCAGGGAATTGCGGGAAAAAGTCATTCTTTATCAAAAAGAGTGTTATAAAACCCTGGCGGCCGCTTTTCTCTCCCCCAGCCTAAACCCCGCCCCCACCACCGAGCAGGCCACCCTCATGCACATTCGGGAGATGGGGCTGGCCATTGCCCAGATGGCCGAGCAGCAGATGGCCCTCACCACCCGTCTCGATAAAGCGGCCATCATCGTGGGCGAACATGGTCGCCGGCTTACCACCCTGGAGCAGCAGCTTGCCCCCCGCCAGGCCATCACCGACGAGCAGGCGGCCAATATTGCCGAAAAGGTGAAAGCGTTAGCCATGCAGTTGACCACTCAGAACAGCTCTAAGAACCATTTTCAGAGCATCTTTGCCGAACTGTACCGCCGTTTCCGGGTCAGCAGCTACAAAGTGATCCGCCAATCCCAATACCACCTGTGAGGTAAGAAATGAGTGAACTACAAACGCTCATACCCGTAGAGCAAAAGTTGGTCGAGTTTTATGGTGATGATCTGCAAGGTGTGGTCGTAATGACCACACCTTATCAAAGAACCATCTTTGTTCCTCTGCGCCCGCTTTGCACTTTCTTAGGGCTGGATTGGTCGGCGCAAAGAAAGCGGATTAGCCGTGACCCAGTCCTGACGGAAGCTATGAAGTCAGTTGAGATTCAAACGCCAGGCGGCCCCCAAGTCATGCAATGTTTGCCGCTTGATTATTTGAATGGGTGGCTGTTTGGGGTTAGTTCTAGCCGCGTCAAAGAGTCATTGAAAGATCGGGTGATACAGTATCAACGAGAATGTTATCAGGTGCTCGCGGCCGCGTTCCAATCACCTGTGTTAGACCCTGCCCCCACCACCGAGCAGGCTACCCTCATGCAAATTCGGGAAATGGGGCTGGCCATTGCCCAGATGGCCGAGCAGCAGATGGCCCTCACTACCCGCCTCGATAAAGCGGCCATCATCGTGGGCGAACATGGTCGCCGTATCACTAGTTTGGAGCAGCAGCTTGCCCCCCGCCAGGCCATCACCGACGAGCAGGCGGCCGATATTGCCGAAAAGGTGAAAGCGTTAGCCATGCAGTTGACCACTCAGGACAGCTCTAAGAACCATTTCCAGAGCATCTTTGCCGAACTGTACCGCCGTTTCCGGGTCAGCAGCTACAAAGTGATCCGCCAATCCCAATACCACCTGGTGGTAGATTTTCTGGATGAGTGGGCTGAGACAATAAGGAGTGAGGGTTGAGGAGTGAGTTTTAATGGGTGATCCACAGATGGTTACTGATGGGCCAAAATCTATGTTCATCTGTGACTCCACTGAAAAAAGGTCGCGCAGAGACGCGAAGGCGCAAAGTTACCCAAGAAAAATTCGTGTTCATTCGTGAAATTCGTGACTTCTTTCAGTGGACTCATTTGTGACATCTGTGGATAAAAGCTCGTGGCTTTTTTGAGGAAAGAGGAGATGAAAAAGATAAAAGTTTTAGTTGTCGGTTCCGGCGGCCGCGAACACGCGCTTGTCTGGAAGCTGGCCCAATCCCACCTGGTGGATGAAATTTTTGTGGCCCCTGGCAATGCCGGTACGGCTGAGCTGGCGACCAATATCCCCATCGCGGCCGCAGACCTTTCTGCCTTGTTCCATTTTGCCCGCAACAACAAAATCCCCCTTACCATCGTTGGTCCCGAAGACCCGCTGGCCCTGGGCATCGTAGACCTGTTCCAGGCCGAGCGGCTGCCCATCTTTGGCCCCAGCCGGATGGCCGCCCAGTTAGAGGCGTCAAAAGCGTTCTCTAAACAGTTTATGCAAGAGGTCGGCATCCCTACCGCCCGCTTCGGCACCTTCACCGACTATAAAGCGGCCCTGGCGTATCTGGCCCAGGTGGGTGGGCCGGTGGTGGTCAAAGCCAGCGGCCTGGCCGCCGGCAAAGGGGTCATTGTCTGTGAAGATGAAACGGCGGCTGCGGCCGCGCTGCACCAGATCATGCAAGAAAGAGCGTTTGGGGCTGCCGGGGATAAAGTGATCATCGAAGAGCGGCTCACCGGCCCAGAACTTTCCTTGCTGGCCTTTAGCGACGGGCAGACGGTTGTGCCGATGCTGCCCGCCCGTGACCACAAACGGGTCTACGATGGCGACCAGGGGCCAAATACGGGCGGTATGGGCGCGTTTGCCCCTCTCCCCGACATAGAACCCACTTTTATCGAAAACATCGCTCAGAGCGTCTTAAATCCGGTTGTACGGGGCATGGCCGAGCTGGGTACTCCCTATGTGGGCGTTCTGTATGCCGGTTTGATGCTCACCCCAGACGGGCCCAAGGTGCTGGAGTTTAACTGCCGCTTCGGCGACCCGGAGACCCAGGTGATTTTGCCCATGCTGGAGAGCGATTTGTTGACTATTATCCTGGCCTGCCTGGACCGGCGGCTGACCCCAGAGATGGTGCGGCCGCGTTCTGGGGCCTGTGCGACGGTGGTGATGGCCGCCCCAGGGTACCCCGGCCCATATCCAAAAGGGCTGCCCATCAGCGGGACTGAGGCGGCGGCCGCCCTACCCCACACCCAGGTTTTTCATGCCGGCACACGGGTCGAGGATGGGGTGTTAGTGAGCAGCGGCGGCCGCGTCCTCTCCGTCTCAGGTTGGGGGGATACCTTAGACCTGGCCCTGGCCAGAGCCTATGCCGCTGTCCAGCAGATCCAGTTTGATGGCGCCCATTACCGCGGGGATATTGGCCGGGTAGCCATGAGTAAATTACTGGGGTCTGGCGGGTTTTGACTGTGTATTAGTGTATTGGTTATTGCCGTTGGTGAAATTAATTTTCGCCTGAGTCCAGTAAATTATGATGATGAATCGCTTTGCATGGGTGCTACTGCTGCTGTTTTTAACGTCATTGAGCTGTTCTACCCTTATTGGTGAGACAGTGGAAGAGGCTGGTTGGGTTGAAATGCCCGCCTACAGTGGCCCAACTCCCCAGCCTGGGACTGGGAGTGTGTATGGGCAGGTGTGGTGGAACTCCGAAGCGGCCGCAAACATCTCTGTACTCCTATGCGAAAACTACACCCTGCTTGGGGATTGTGTTGGGGCTAATTACCGGGGCCGCACCAACAGCCGGGGTGAGTATCTTTTGACCGGGATTGCTCCTGGCACCTACAACCTGGCGATCCGCCTTTTTAACAGTGATGAATGGGTATCTGTGCGTGAAGGGATTTTGAGCGCGGCCGCGTTCACTGTCACCGCCGATCAAACCACCGTCATCCCCAGCCAAAACATTTACAAACGAGACCTGCGCCCCCTGGCCCCCACCACCCCCACCGTCCCGGCTGGCCCCGTCACCTTACAATGGCGGCCTTATGAGAGTGCCTCTTATTACTCCCTTATCCTTTACCCAGAAGCGGGGGATACCATTTTCAGTGACCGCCGCCTGGAAAACAGTGAGATTATTGCTGAACTGCCGCCGCAAAATTGCCTCTACCGCTGGAAGGTAGAAGCGTACAACATAGATGCCATCAAAATTGCCGAGACCGATGGCTTTCTCACCTTTGCGGTGACCGGGTATGATGGCTCTTGTATCCTCACCCAGCTCAACCCGCCCTATGGCGAATCTCTGACTTCTGGGAGCGGCATTGTTTTGCGCTGGGAGCCACACCACGCGGCCGCGACCTACGATATTCTCATGTGGAATGATTCTCTGCCCGGCCGCCCCAAAACCCTTGATTTTGTCACCACCACTGTTCCCAGCTACCATTTCGGCCAAACCCTGGAACCAGGTCGGTATGTCTGGTCTGTGCGGGCATTCGACTCTTCTGGCCGCCAGGTAGGTGGCAGTGCCACGTCCAGTTTTACCGTCAGGTGATACGTGAAGTGTGCCAGGTGATAGAAGCCGATGGAACTTGTAGGAACTCAATGGAACCATGGCAACTCAAAACTCGAAACTCGAAACGCAAAACTCCCTTTATGCCCAGGCCGGGGTAGACCTGCAAGCCGGTAATCGGGCCACGAAGCTGATCGCGGCCGCCGTGCAATCCACTTTCGGCCCCGATGTTTTGTCCGATGTTGGTTCGTTTGGCGGCCTCTTCTCGGCCCGCCGTCTGGGTGAGATGGCTGACCCAGTGCTGGTGGCTTCTACCGATGGCGTGGGCACAAAGACGAAAGTCGCGGCCGCGCTCAACCGCTGGGATACCATCGGGCACGATATTGTCAACCATTGCCTCAACGACATCCTCGTCCAGGGGGCCATCCCCCTCTTTTTCCTCGATTATGTGGCCTCAGCCCGCCTTGACCCAGCGCAAATTGCCACCATCGTGACCGGCGTGGCTGAGGCGTGCCGGGCGGTTGACTGTGCCTTGTTGGGTGGAGAGACGGCCGAAATGCCCGGCGTCTATGAGCCAGGAGCGGTAGATTTGGTGGGCACTATTGTGGGGGTGGTAGACCGCGCCCATATCATTGATGGCGGCCGCATCCAGGCTGGTGATCTCATTTTGGGGCTGCCATCCTCTGGATTGCACACCAACGGCTACTCCCTGGCCCGTAAGGTGTTGGCCGGGCAGGATTGGCTGCCCCCCCACCCCACTCTGGGGCAGCCCATCGGTGAAGCCTTGCTTGTGCCCCACCGGGCTTATCTAAACGAGGTGCGACAGTTGTGGCTGGCCGGCATAGATGTGCGCGGCCTGGCCCACATCACTGGCGGCGGGCTGATAGACAACCCCCCGCGCATTTTCCCGGCAGGATTGGGCGCCATCATTCGCCAGGGAAGCTGGCCGATTTTGCCCATTTTTGACCTGATCCAGCAGCTTGGTCAGATCAGTGACCAGGAGATGGCCCATGTTTTCAACCTGGGGTTAGGGATGCTGGTGATTGTACCCCCTGACCAGGCCACAACTGCCCTGGCCGTCTTGTCCTACGAAGCGTTTATCGTCGGTGAAATACTCCCCGGCCCCTCCCAAGTCACCATCCGCCCTTAACCATTCACCAATCCACCAATCCACCAATATACCGATCCCCCACCCCCTCTTATGTCCCGTCTCATCATTTTCATCTCCGGCTCCGGCAGTAACCTACAAGCTATCCTGGACGCGGCCGCGAACCAAACCATCCCGGCTGAAATTGTTTTAGTTGTTTCCAATCGTAAGGAAGCGTATGGCCTGGAGCGAGCCAGACAAGCTGGGGTGCCTACCCTCTATTTCCCCCTGAAGCCATACAAAGAAGATGGTCGCGGCCGCGACCAGTATGACGCCGATCTGGCCGATCAGATCAAACCTTACCAGCCCGATCTCATCGTCTTAGCCGGTTGGATGCACGTTCTCAGCCCCGTTTTTTTGAACCAGTTCCCCCATCAGGTGATCAACCTGCACCCGGCCTTGCCCGGCACCTTTGCCGGCACCCATGCCATTGAGCGAGCCTACGAGGCGTACCAACGGGGTGAAATCAGCCACAGCGGCTGCATGGTCCATTACACTATCCCCGAAGTAGATGCCGGCCCCGTCATTGCCCAGGCGGTTGTTCCCATCCACCCCACCGATACTTTGCACAGTTTTGCCGCCCGGATGCACCAGGCAGAGCATATCTTGTTGGTTGAAGCGATTGCTAAGGTACTGGCGTCTGGCGTTTTTTAGTCTGACCACTGGCTGTTACCGTATTGGTGTATTGGTGTATTGGTCATTACCACTGGTGAAATCAATTTTCACCAGAATCCAGTAAGGTAAGTTGTGGGGCTGTGGGCAGAATATACCGCTCACGGTACGCTTGACTCACGGACTCCCCAATACCCCCAATTTGTCCGTGTTTCTCCCCACCTGTGTTTTTATTTTCCTACGTAATAATTTAATGAATCGCCTGAATTAACTCATCTACCTGCTGCCGCAGCGACTCCAGATCGTTGCGGACCACCTGTTTTTCTTCTGGTGGCACATCCTTTAACTGGGGCAGCTGCCGCTCGGAAAAACGGCCTAAATATTGCCGGGTTTTTTCGACCTGCTGTTTGAGGCGTGACAGGTGGCTGTTTTTTCTGGGAGCGGTGATAGAAAATGAGATTGCGGCCGCTTTCATCTGCCGGGTTAATAAATCATCTACCAGCCGCTCTACCGCCTGGGTAATCGCCCCACCTGGCTCCCCATCCTCTTGCTGCCAGGCCATCAGTTGAGCAATTGCATCTACCTGCAAATCGGGCCATTCCCGCAGCCGCTGGACAATTGGCCGAATAGTGCGCTCCCGCAAATTGGCTTCTCGAATCAGGTTGATCGCCTCATCGGCCAATTCCAGCACTCCCCCCAGGTAAATGCGATGCCGTTTGGACATGCCCAGGGCTTCTTCAACCCGTGCCCAGGGCACCAGGGCGTTTTCATCTACTGAAGGTGAACCATGGTTCACCCCCGATAGTTCATAGCGCAATGCCCACAGCCCCCATGCCTTTTCCACGGCGTTGACATCCTCGCGCATAAAGTTTTCAATAAATTGATGGGCGCGAATGGAAACTCCTTGGGGAGCAATGGTTGCCTGGATCATGTCGGCAGGCCGCTGGGTCAGCCCATCCTGGATGGGGCGTCCCTCAATGGCTAACAATAAATGGGCCCAGAAACGTCGCTCCCCGGTGATGATGACATACTGGATGTCGCCAGGCAGTTTGTCCTGACCGGTAGGCGGCCGCACCGTGATCGGGTTGATCAAACCATGTTGGGCAATAGAATCGGCCAGGCGGCGCAGTTGGTGGGCTTTGGGGTTGTGGGGCCAGTCAGGCTGCTGCTGCCAGGTTTGTAACAGTTGCCGCGGCCGCAGCCGTCCCCAGGCCAATTCAGCATGGAGATGTTCAGGCAGCAGGCGGCGCGGCTGGTCTGGATCAGGCAAAATCAAATCCAGGGCGATCAGCCCCGTTTCACTGGCAGCGACGCTTTCCAGGGTGTCTTCACTCATGAAAGCCATCACGGCATCAAAGGAAGGGCGTTTACTTTTACTGGCCACGTCGTTCTACCTCCCGGGCCAGGCGGGCATACGCCTGGGCCACATCTAGCTCTTTGTTCGGGGCATAAGCAAAAATATCTTGCTGGCTGGCATGGGCATTGCGGATAGCAATCCGATCCGGTATTTCTCCCAAGACCTTGTCTCCAAATTGCCGTTGCAACGATTCTAAGGTCTCACGTGACTCCAGGGTGCGATTTTGCATGGTCAGAACCACCCCTAGCAAAGCCAGCCCATTGATCCGGTTGATGCTTTTTACCGTATCCAGCAGCAGCCCCAGCCCAATCAGGGGGAAATAACCCGGCTCTATGGGCACCAGCAGCTCCTGGGCGGAGATGAACGCATTGATGGTAAGCAAACCGAGGGAAGGGGGGCAGTCAACCAGGGCATAATCATATTGATCTAGCAGCGGCCGCAAGGCATTGCTCAGCCGGTATTCCCGTTGTAACATGCTTTGCAGCTCAATCTCAGCTTTGGCCAGCCGGATATGGGCGGGCAGTAAATCCACAACCCCGGCCCGGTAGCCAGCTTTTTCATTGGCCGGCAGCTCCACCCGGCAGAGGGCAATGTGGGGGTCAATCTCCTGGGTCAGGGTTTCGTAGATACTGGGATTCCCCGCTGGCCCCAGGGCGGATTGGACACCTAAAAAGGCGGCGGTGGTATTGGCTTGGGGGTCAACATCTACCACGAGGACACGCTGTTTTTTGCGGCCGCCTAAACCTCTGGCTAACGCGGCCGCCAGGTTGATCGTGGTGGTGGTTTTGCCAACACCCCCTTTTTGATTGGCAATAGCAATAATTCGGGTCACAGGGTATCCTCCAGGCGTAATGAGTGGTGAACAGTGCGCTGTTAGCGGCGATAGGGTGAACCATGGTTCACCTTGCCTTTGCTTTCAGGCATCGGTTAAAAATCGTAAATGGCCGATGTTCCTATTGATTGTAACTTGAACTAGATTTTTATACCATATGAAATTAAATTGCTGTATAATCTTGTGTAGGAAATTTTCAGCATGGCCTCAAACCAGAATGAGCCACCACCTGTTGGCGAAGATGTCCCGCTGTATGTTCCCCGTGTCCGGGTGGTAGCCAGCCGGGTGGTGGATGGGGTGACGTACACATTGGAGTGGACTCGCTGCGGCCATGCCGAGCGGTGCGGCCGCTGCCAGGTGGCCCATTATGGGCATGGGCCGTACTGGTATGCTCGCTATTGGGATGCGGGGAGGGGGGACCGCGGCCGCGTCGTCACCAAATATATCGGCCGCCACCTGCGTTACCTCTCTGCCAGGGAGCTGCCTGACCGCGCTCCACGCGGCCGGCCACCGGAGAAGCCGTTGTTAGGAGATGAGGACGGTGCGCCATAGGCGATGAGCCGTGGGCCGCTTCAAGGCAGATCGTGAGAGGTGCTGTGGGTTCAATCGTAAATCTTTTTGTAAAGGGTATTGACATTTATGACGCAATGCGTTATCATATTGTTTATGACGCGATGCGTTATGAGTTGAACAAAACAATTACACCGCTACTGGTGCTAAAAGGAAAAAGGTGAAAATTATGACCGCTGAAATTGAAATCGTAACCGAAGAAGTTGAAACCTCCTGGGAAACCACCCGCAAACAAATTGCTGAGTACAGCCGCAAAATGTTCCTGGCCAGCCTCGGCGTCGTGGGGATGGCTCAAGATAACCTGAAAGATGCCTGGAAATCCGGCCAGAAATTTACGGATAAGCTGATTGAGCGTGGCGAAACCTTTGAGGAAAAGAACCTGCGTCGTGCCCGTGAAGAAGCGACCGAACAGGTTGAAGAAGTGGTGGAGAAGGGGAAATCCCGTTTTGACGAAACCGTGGAGACCGTTATTAACCGTCTCAACCTGCCCACCCGAAACACCATCAGTGACCTGGAGAAACAGATTGCCAGCCTGAGCCGCAAAATTGACCGCATCCGCAAAGATCAGGATAAAGCTGTCCCGGCGAATGCCTGATACCCTCTCGCCTCTGGGTTGAACGGGGGCCAACTTCATTAGAGCCAGAAAAAGCCTTGCGCCAGCGCAAGGCTTTTTTGTTGCTATAGCTTTTAAGAAAAAGGTTTTGTCTGGTAACGTGGACATCCCTGTCCGCAACAAACGGGCAAGATGCCCGCGCTACCAAAATCATTATCGGAACATCTATATATAAACGTGATGCGTGAGACGTGAGTAGAAAAAATTGAGACAGCATTTTTCCAGCAATTCCAATTATGGATTGGCCTGCGTATGGTTTGTTTTTTCTGGCAACAGCTGAGAGGAGAAAAAAGATAACTCTGGCAGAGAAACCGAAAATTCGTTCCTGCATCCAATGTGCTGTTGTCATCCCGACCCTATTGGCAATTGCTGTCATTTTTCCTCTGTATTGGAATAGGCGGGGATTATGTGGTAGCATTTTTGCTGTTGTATCACCTCGCTAGAAGTACACAGCTATGGAACTACTTATTGGCCTTATCACCGGCGTTTTGCTAGGTGCAGGAATTATTTTGGTTATTTACCAACTGGTGTGGGTTGGCCCCATGGCGAGCCGGTATGATCAACTAAAGCAGGAGACCACCCGACAACTGCATGATCTACGGGCCCGGCTGCGCTTGCTTTCGCGCCGCTATGCCGAAGAACAGCGACGCCTGGCGGCCGCGCACCAGGAAAACGTTACCCTGCGAACCCGGTTAGAGCATACAACCCATCTGGTGGCACAACTGCAAACGGCTTCCGTTGATAATCAACATCTGCAAACTGAGTTGGCCGAAGCCCGGCAGGTGATCAGCCAGTTGCAAGCCCGCCTGGACGGGGCCTGCCACCGGCTGCATGATGAGCAGCAGCGGCACAAAATGGCCGCCAGCCAGAATGAACGGCTTTACGGGACGTTGGTTGCTTTAGCCGGGAAAGCGGGGCGATGGGCCGCCCTGGCCGCTGAACGGCAGGCCCAGGTGGAACGGTTAGCGGCCGCCCAAGCGGAAAATGAAACCCTGCACCAGCAGCTCAGCCGGCTGGAAACGGCCCTGACGGAGATGCCGGGGAAAATGGCCCAATCAGTTCGGCCTGGGTTCGCGGCCGCCGTCTCCCCATTGCAGCAAATCCGGGGCATCGGCCCGGTGTATGCCCGCCGCCTGCAAGAAGCGGGGATTCACACTCTAGCCGATTTCCTGGGGCGAACCCCGGAGCAGTTGCGCCAGATAACCGGAACAAGCCAGCGGCAAGGTGGCCCGGATATCTGGTTGGCTGAGGCCGAAAAATTGGCTAAGTCGGCAGGGTAAAATAGAAGCAGCTTCCTTGCCCTACCTGGCTTTCCACCCCGACGCGGCCGCCCATCCGGGTGACAATACGCTGGACGATAGACAACCCTAGCCCACTGCCTCTGGCGCGGCCGCGTCCCTGTTCCAACCGGGTAAACTCACTAAAGAGGCGGGCATGGTCTTGGGGATCAATGCCTGGCCCATTGTCTTGAACCCAAAATTTGACTTGTCCATCCCCCTCAACCCTCGCTCCCAGATGTAGGTGGGGTGGGGCACCACCATATTTCATCCCATTGCTCAAATAATTGACCCATACCGCTTCTACCCAGGGGGCATAGCCGATAGCGGTCGGCCATTCATTCTGAATGGTGAGAACCGCTTGCGATTCGGCAATCATATCACGCAGCCGCTCCTGGCTTTGGTTCATAATGTGGGCCATGTCCAGCGGTTTCATGGGAATATTTTCCTGGCGTGTTTCGGCCAGGAGCAATAAATCGGTGATAATCTGGTGCATGGTCTGGCTGGATCGCAGCATGGGCTTTAACGTTTGCTCAATCTCGGCCATTTCCATCGTGGGCAGGAGAACCAGCAATGTTTCCAGGTACCCGGACAGGGTAAAAAGGGGGGTTTTGAGATCATGGGCTACCGTATGAGCGAAGGCATTTAACTCTTCATTGACGACCATTAGCTCCTGGTTGCGCTGCTGGAGCAGCCTGTGGTAGGTGTAGAACAGTCGGCCAATCAGATAGGTGGACGGCGCGGCCACCAGGGTAGAAATGACCAGGGGCAGAATAATAGCGCTGGCTGTTTCTGGTTGGAAAAAGAGGTTGGTCAGGAAGAAGGTGGCCGCCCCGGAAACTATGGTGGCCGCAAGGGAGAGCTTCCAGGGGCGATCCAGGAAGATGAACAGGCGCAAAGGGGGTGACTCTTTGGTCGTCGGGGAATCAGGCATCTGCTTCATAGCCTAATTGTAACGTAACTTATGGCTCGTGTAAGTGGGATAAACGAGATATTTTCTTATTGGCGTAAAATCGCTTCGGCCACCTGGCGCATGGTCTGCTGTTTTTGGCGGGCGACGGTCTGGATGGTGTGGTATGCTTCATCTTCGCTGATTTGCTGCACCTGGCTGAGGCGAGCTTTGGCCCGATCAATGAGTTTACGCGTTTCTAGCTGGTCAGCCAGTTTATCTGCCTGTTCCAGGAGCAGTCGGGTTTCCTGGAACCGCTTGACGGCGACGGTAATCGCGGCCGCGACATCTCCTTTTTGTACCGGTTTGACCAGATAGCCATGAATGGGCAGGTCGGTGGCCCGATCAATCAACTCCTGGTCGCTGTAAGCCGTGAGCAAAATAATGGGTATCGGTTTGCTCCGGGCCAGCGTTTGGGCGGCCTGTAACCCATCGGTGAGGGGCATTTTGATGTCCAGGATGGCCAGATCAACCGGGTGATTGCGGGCCATTTCTAAAGCCTCATGCCCGTTAGCGGCCGCGAATACCTCATGCCCCATCTCTCGCAGCATTGCTTTTAGCCCTAGCCGGATAATAGATTCGTCGTCAGCAATCAAGATACGCATAGGTCAGGATAGAATTGACAAATCTCGAAGATTTGACCGTTATAAAATTTATTCTATCTCCTGTTCCAGAGAACGTGGCAGCCGGATGCTGATTTCTGTGCCCTGGGGGAGGGGGGTGAATTTGATACGGCCGCGTAAATCATCCTGCACCAGCGACTCAGCAATCTCCAGCCCCAACCCGCGCCGGTAATCTGGGGGCAGCCCCACGCCATCATCTTGCACCAGCACCACAATCTCCTCTGGGGAACGGCCAAAGTTGATGACGACGCGGCCGCTGCGCCGTCCCACAAACCCATGTTCCAGAGCATTTTGCAGCAGCTCATTTACCACCAGGGTTAAAGATGTGGCCGCCCGGCTGGGTAAAAGCAGGGCTTCCCCTTGTATCTGAATGTCCAGAAACCGTTCTGGTGAGGCCAGCAAGGCGGCTGTCGAGCGGCTGATCCGCTGGATGACCTCCCGCACATCTACCAGCTTAAACCCTTTTTCCGAGAGGGCTTCATGGACAGCGGCAATGCTCTGGATGCGGTTGATGTTGGCCTGGAGTACCTCACGGGTGTCCAGCCGATCCGCCTCAGCCATCTGCATCTGCATCAACATCGCTACCGTCTGTAAATTATTCTTGATCCGGTGGTGCATCTCCCGGACGATGGCCGCATGGGTCATCAGGCGGATATTCTCAATGGCCAGGGCTGTCTGGTTAGCCAGGGTCGCCAGCAGGGTGCGCTGAGATTCCGGAAACTCCCGCACCTGATTCGTATAGACATTCATCACCCCAATCACCCGCTCCCGCACGGTGAGGGGAACCGCCAGCAGGGAGACCAGCCCTTCTTCGCGGGCCAGGGCGGGGCCGGCGTAGCGGGGGTCTAGCTGCACGTTGGCACTATAAGCGGGTTTGCCGGTGCGGGCCACGCTTCCGGTCAACCCTTCATTGATGGGGAGGGGGGGGCGGGGGCGGTACGGGCTGGTAATCCGTTGGGCGGAGCGCATGACCAGGTGTTGCCCGGTTTCGTCGAGGAGAAAGATAGCACACGCGGCCGCGTCCACCAATTTCGCCACCATATCCGTCACCACATCCAGCATATCATCCAGGTATTGGGGGGCGATGGCTGCCTGGCTGACCTGAGCCAGCGCTTGCAGCTCCTCAATTTGCCGCTTTTGCCGGTCATATAGCTGCGCTTTGGCTAGGGCCCCCGCCGCCAGATCACCGATCAGGGAGAGCATCTCCACTTCGTTGGCGGTGAAGGTATGCGACTGTACGGTCTGCACATTCAATGCCCCCAGGGGCCGGTTTTCGATGACCAGGGGGACGGCCAGGAGTGATTGAAAGACAGTTTCTTCAGCTTCATCTACCCATTTGAAGTGGGGATCATGCTGGGCCGCGGCCGCGAACACCGGCACATTTTGGGCTACCGCATGGCCGGTCATCCCTTCGCCGACTTGTAACGTGGCCCGGCCCAATGCCCGGCGGGCCAGTCCAGTAGTAGCCCGCAGCCGCAGCGTTTGCCCGTCTGGATCCAGGAGGTAGATGGTACATGAATCCACGTTCATTACTTCGGTCGTTTTTTGGCCGATGAGGTGCAGGGTGCTGTCCAGGTCCCAGGCCGCACTCAACGCCTGAGCGATTTCGCGTAGTGGTGCGAGGGGGTGGGGGAAGGGGGAAGAAGACATAGGTAAAGAAAATAAGGGATCGGGCATCTTTTTTGGCAGTGGGGCGTTACAAATTGCTGACCGCCCAGGAGTGGTAAAATTGCGGTCGGCGGTCAACCGTCAGCGGTCAAATTGTAAAAATCGCCTGACCCATACCCCCATGACCGATCACTGCTAACCCCTCTGGCGAAAATTGATTGCCCCAGGGCCAATACACCAGCACACCAGCACACCAGCACACCAATACACCAACACCCCCCGCTACACAAAATAAAACACCTCCCCTTGGGGGGAGAAGGGGAGGCGGCTGCCTTTGGGCACCAGGTAAGCATGGACACGATCAGGGGGGACGTGCAATTTATCACAATACCCGTCGGTGATGATCGGGATGGGGCCATTTTGGGGAAAATCTTCGGCCCGGTTCAGCCTGTCCAGGGCTGATTTGCCAATACCGGGCGGCCCCCAAATGAACACCGGCCGGACGATGGCTGTGTTGAGTAGAAATTCAGCTAACTGTTTTTGGGTAAGGGCACTGGTTGGTTTCATCCCCTCAATTTTACCGGATAAATCCAAGACCTGAGTAAATCAGGGAAAGATTTTGTCAATTGGTATCAGTAGATGTCACAAATGACCCAGATTTATGGGGCAGTGGTGAAAATCTGGGTCATTTGTGGATTGCCTCAGATTGTTTATCCACAGATGTCACAGATGACCCAGATTTATGGGGCATCTGTGAAAATCTGGGTCATCTGTGGATTCCCTCTTTGATTTGGGTCTACAGAGTCTCTAGTCTCCAGTCCCCACGCTGCAAACCATTTACGGCCGGATGACGACCGGCAGGTAGACCTCGGTGGTCCCGGCCCCGGTGGTGAAGCTGAAGGTGCTGGAGTTGGCCCCGCTGCCACAGCTGTTGACCCCGCGCACTCGCCAATAATGGGTCGTGTTGGGATCCAGGGAGCTGGTGGCGGTGTGGGTTGTGCCGGTTAGCCCGGTGGCGGTGTAGATGATGTGGCTGAACAGGTTATCGTGGGCGACTTCCAGAGTGTAGCTGGTCGCGGCCGCGTTCGCCTGCCATTGGAAGGTGGGAGCGAGCGGCTGGCCGGTGGCCCCATTGGCTGGAGCAGATAGGACAATGGTGGTGGGTACACTGTTCAGGGTGAGGCTGACGGTGGTGGTATGAGTGGCCGTTGGCCCCATACCGGTGATGACGATATTGTAACTGCCGGCCGCGGCCGCGCTGGTATTGCCAATGGTGAAGGTGCTGGTGTACGGGGCCGTCGCTCCTGTCGGGGCAAAGCCGGTGGTAGTGCCCGCCGGGTTGCCGGCCGCGGTTAAATTGACCGACTGGTTGTAACCGGCTAAGGAGCCAATTGTTATCTGATACTGAACGTTTGGCCCGGTGCAAGAGGTCTGGCTGGTGGGTGAAGCCCCAATGGAGAAGTCGGGAGTAGGCACGGCGGGCAGGGTGTAGCCACAGGTCAACATTTGTGTCCGCATGGCATTAAGCGTACTGGTGCTGTAACCCAGATCAATGGCCGCCTGGAAAACGGCATTGGCGGCCTGATTTTGGTTGGTGGTGGAGTTGGTCATGCCAATGCCCGACCAGTGGGCCAGTTCGGTATTATCCCGGCCAATGGCGTTGTACACTTTCATCATACAGGTAGACCAGATTTGCCCGTCGGTGTGAATCTGGCCAGTGAGGCCCCCGGGATAAACGGCGCCATAGTTGGTGATGCGGCCGCCCCAGAATGGATTGTGCCCGTCCCAATCAAACACCCAATGGTATTGGGGGTCTGAGGGGGTCCACTGCCCCAGGCTGCGGCTGTAGGAGGCGGCCACAAAGTCACCAATCCCTTCGCTTAACCCATTAACCTGGGATAACCCCCCATTGGTGACCCAATGGTGCAGCCCATGACCTAACTCGTGGATAACGACATCGGCATCTTCGGCATCATCTACCCCCCCTTCGCCAAAGGCCAACCGCTGGCTGCCGGTGAGGTAGTAGGAGTTATCCGCGCCATTTAATCCATGGGGATCAAACCGTACCCCGGTGGCGTAGGCATACGGGCGGATGTTTAGCCCCAGGGTGAGATTGATGTAGCGCATGATGTTATCAATATGGTAGTAGACATTGACTGCTTCAAAGTTGTTATCAAAACGGTTGTAGCTGAAGTTGCTGGTGGCTTGGGAAAAGAGGCCATAAAAGGGGGCTTCAAAATCTTGCGTTTCGGCCCAGGGACCAATGAGGGTGTATTGGCCGCCGCTGAACTGAATGTCATACAGGGTAACGCTGGTGCGGGCGGCATCAAGCTGGGGGGTGGTGGCATCGTTGCCATCTACGTACCCTGGGGTGCCGTAGGTGACGCCGGCCTGGGAGAGCGGATCGGGGTTGAAGATGTAGCCGGTGCCATCTACCATCATAACCGGCGCGTTGTTGCTGTCACTGTAGGCCGCCTGGTCTACCACCTTGATAAATTCGCCGCTGTGGGCGTCTATGAGCAGCTCCCAATGGCCCAGCGGATCGGATGCTTCCAGGTGAATTTCATAAACCAGCCGGGTTTCGCCGCTGTTGGCGTTGTGATAAACAACCAGATCGGTGGTGTCGTAATGGAACGGCTGTTGAGCCTGAATGTGGGCGACTGCTTGCTGGTGCGCGGCCGCGGCCGTCATGGTTGGGGCCAGGCTGCTGAGGGATACGCCCGGTTTGTATTGGCTGGTGAGGGCGGTGATCAGGTTGTCGTTGTTGATGTGAACGGCGATCTCCGCCTGATAGACAGGCAATCCCCCCAGGTGCTGGGTGAAGCGGACGACATGGCCGGAGGGCCCCTGCCGGGTGACACGATAAACGAGATCATCCAGGGTGCGGCTGTTGAGGTGCAGGGTGTCGGCATAGGCGGTCAAAAACTGCCGGGCCATCTGTTCGGGGGTCGCGGCCGCCGCCGGGTAATTGATCCCATACCAGGCCAGCGGGGCCCCTGTTACCTGGCTGTAGGAGCGGCCAGGCTGCTCAATGGTGGCCTCTAAATCATTGGGCATGATGTAGGGGTGGGTGGGGTCTGCGGCCGCGTTTTGGCTCAGACTAAAGATAAGGGTTGCGGCCGCGAGCAAGAGGATGAGAAACAAAAAACGACGAAAGGGGAAAGGTGAGGTTTGTGAAGACATATTCAACTCCTGAAAATAAAGATGGTTACGGCGGGGTTCAGAGGGTTGGCAGGGGGTGAGGCGTGAAACGTGATAGAGGTGATGCGTGATGCGTGATGCCTTGCCTGAACCCTATGAAATCCGGGAAACCCAAAGTATCTTCTTGATCGGGGGGATGGTCAACTGTAGGCTGAATTTTGGTCGTTTGACAACCAACAGTTCATAGGCTGCGCTCATTATCTCTGGTGTATCTATGATGAGCGATAAAACGTGCGGCCGCGGGCCTCACCCAGGTCGAAACCCTGCCCCAGACTGGGGAGCGGTACCTGGTGCGGGGGAGCTATCTCAGTCGTGGGGGGAATAGGGGATAGAGGTAATCGTCCGCCGGCGTGGCTTCGACTGGCACGGCTTCGACGATATACGCCACACCTTCACCGTGCCCGTTCCGGCCAATGGGGCAGGGCATAGAGAGGGGCGGGGAGGCGAGGCGAGTATGCGAGTGGGCGGGAGCAGCCCGTCAGGGCTTTGCCTTTTTAGCCCGGACGTTCACGTCCGGGCGGGGTTTGCGGATGCGGGGCAGAATATACAGGACCACCCCTTCATAATTCATCCTTCAGAGAGTCAGGCTGGCGGCCGCGAAGCATAATGACCTGACTCCCTGATTGACCCCTAGCATACCTCACCCCTTCCGCCAGGAAAACAGGAAATAGGTCATATTACCTCAGACTAAAGTCAGGTATACTTGTACCTGACGCCATCTTGCCTTGCCACTACCCCTGTCTTACCCGGCACCTCGTGCCCTTCTAACAAAATCAACAGCCATGAACGATGATCAACCCATCCCCACCCGTCCGGTTTCCGACAGTACCAGAGTGCTGCGGCAAAAATTTTATGAACAGTTCGCCGCCCAGAGCGACCAGATGGACAAATTAGCCGGGCAGCTGCTGACCGTGCAGTTGGCTATCCCTGGTCTATATGCGGCCGTCTTAAAGCTGACCCAGGGCCCCAACGCCACCATAACCACCAATGGCTGGTTTTATCTCACCTTCGGCTGCTGGCTCATCGCTTTGCTGTTGACGATGATCTGTCTGATTCCCCGCTCCTGGTCGGCAGACCCAACCGTTATTGAAGGGGATCCGGCCGGCCGCAGCCAGACGATGGGAGTGGTAGATTTTTTTCGCCAAACGGCTCAATACAAACGACGGTTAATCATCGCGGCCGCGTCCCTATTCTGGGCCGGGATTTTTTGTTCCTTTTTCATTTAACCGTAGAGATGTTGCCATGCAACGTCTCTACCACCCAACGCCTATGAAAATTCGACCTAAATTTCGTTGTTGGCAATGTGAACAGGAATACACCCTGTTCCGAGAAGTTGATGAAGGGTTAAAACTGTTGGTAGCCTGCCCTTACTGTGGGGCCGAGGGGGAGCTGGATTTGGGCCGCTATCTCCGCCCAACCGCCATCACCATTTATAGAAGCAGCGACAAACCACCCCTCACCCTGGAACTCTTTGATCTCCCAGAGGTCCTGCCCACCCAACCCCGCACCCAATCAGGGGAGAGTTCGTAGATACAAATTCAGGCAGGGTTTAGCTTCTCTGGAAACGGTGCTTTATCAACGAGTAACGCAGATTTTAGGAGTTAGCCCCATGCCCTGGTTGACTGGCAAATCTCATTTATAGAATGACAACAACAGATTGAGAAACAAACGGATGTTGACGTTCTCTGGCAAAATCGGTTCCCTTTCAGGCAGGGTTTAGCTTCTCTGGAAACGGTGCTTTACCAACGAGTAACGCAGATTTTAGGAGTTAGCCCCATGCCCTGGTTGACTGGCAAATCTCATTTATAGAATGACAACAACAGATTGAGAAACAAACGGATGTTGACGTTCTCTGGCAAAATCAGTTCCCTTCTTAATCCGTTGTTGTCACTACGGCAAAAGATTAATTTTGGTAACTATTCACCGCCAAGACGCAAAGAACACAAAGAACTTGAGTAATTTCTTGGCGTTCTTAGCGTCTTAGCGGTTCCATATCCAGAGAACCTGAATAGTTACTAATTTTGTTAATCAATCAGCCTCATACCTCACTCCTCTTACCTTCCCCCGGAGATGCCCAATGCCCACACTCGTCGCCCCGAACCCGTTTATCATCCGGCCGCCGGCCGACCTGTTGCACCGTTATCCCCAACTGCGCCACGCGGCCGCTGACCTGGCCCGTCTTTATGCCCACAGCTACCTGGTCACTGACGACCTTTTGCAGCAGGTAGGCAGCCAGCTTTGGGCTGTCCTGGACATTGCCGGGCCGTTAGCCGCCGCCCGCCAACAGGCCGGCCGCGCCGTGTTACCCCTCATCCTGGCTAGCGATGATGCCGGGGTGCAGCTTCTCCCCTGGGAAACCCTCTACCACCCGGAATTTGGCTTCCTGGCCCGCGCCGAGCCATTCACCTTTAGCCGCCACCTGCCCGGCCTGAGCAGCCAGCAGCCCCCGCTGGAGCCAGGGCCGCTGCGGGTGCTCCTTTTCACCAGCCTGCCCGATGATGTAGACCCGGAAAAGGGGCGGCTGGATGTGGAAGAAGAGCAGGCGCAAATTTTAGAAGCCCTGGCCCCCTGGCAGGCCCAGGGAGTGGTGGATCTGTTAATGCCCGACGACGGCCGCTTTGCTACTCTGAAGGAGCTGCTGCTAACCTTTGATCCCCATCTCCTCTTTTTGAGTGGGCACGGCCGCTTTGTTCAGCCTGATATACGGGGACAGGCCCCAGGCAGCTATTTTCTTTTTGAGGATGAACATGGGCACAGCCAGCCAGTGGATGAGCAAACCCTGGCCGCCATCTTTGTGGGGCGGCGGGTGGAATGTGTCGTCCTCTCCGCCTGTGAGTTAGGCAAAGGGAGTTCTGACAATCTGGCGGCCGGCCTCACCTGGCGGCTGCATCAGGCCGGGATTCCCCACCTGGTAGGGATGCGGGAGTCAGTATTGGACCGGGCCGGCACCCTTTTTGCCCGCGCCTTTATGGATGCCATCGCCCGCCAGGAGCGGTTGGATGTGGCCGTGCAGGCCGGGCGGCGGGCCATCACCACCCCCCTGGCCGGCCTCAGCCGACATACCGGGGCCAGTGGCCTGGCCGAACACAGTTTAGGCCAATGGTGTTTGCCCCTCTGTGTGAGCCAGGACCAGGCCCGACCGCTTATCACCTGGGAATTTACCCCCCGGCCGCCCCAACCCCGTCAGATCAATGAAACCTTAAGCAGCATCATCCTGCCCCCTCGCTTCATTGGCCGCCGCTCTGAGCTGCGCCAGTTAAAAAGCCGCCTGGGCCGGGGGCAGCTGCGCCAACTGCTGATTACCGGGCCAGGGGGTCAGGGGAAAACCGCCCTGGCCGGCCGCCTGGCCCATGATCTCCAGCGGCAAGGGTACCTGGTGGCCGCTTATGCCGCCCGGCCCGAAAATGAGTGGGCTGAGTTCCAGATGGAGCTGGAAATGGAGTTAAACGGGGACAACCGGCAGCGGTATAACCTGCGTGGGCTGCGCTGCCGCACGGAGCAGGAGCGGGCCGCCTTGCTGCTGGAGCTGCTGCTGCGCCAGCAGGAGGGGCGGCTGCTCCTCTTTTTGGACAACCTGGAGACGGTGCAGGATGGCGCGACCCAATCTCTGACTGATGCGCGGCTGGTCGCCTGGATCGCTGCCGCCCAATCGTTGACTGGGCAGGGACTTCTCTTGCTGCTGACTTCCCGCTGGCGGCTGCCCGGCTGGCCCGAAGCGGACCATTGGCCCCTGGCCCACAGCAGCTATGGGGATTTTTTGCGCCTGGCTCAGGAGCATTTGCCCCCGCGCTGGCTGCAGCAGCGGGAGCGGCTGGCCCAGGTATATGCCCTGCTGCATGGCAACGGCCGCGGCCTCACCTTTTTTGCCGGGGCAGTGGCCGCAGCCGGGGAGCTGGATGAAGAGGAGTTTTTGGCCCGGCTGGCTCAGGCCAAAGGGGAAACCCAGACCGATATGGCCCTGGCAACGATTGTGGCCCACCTGGTCCCGGCAGCCCGGGATCTGCTCTACCGGCTGACTGCGTACCAGACCCCCGTGCCCCAGGAAGGGATTATCAAAATAGGGCTGGACCTGCCCCAGCCGGAGCGGCTGCTGGCCCGGCTGCTGGCCGTTTCTCTGGTAGAACAGACGGCGGCTCCGGCCTGGCAGACGGTTGAATACCAGCTTTCGCCGCTGGTCATGGATTGGCTGGGATCCCCGCCGCCAGAACTGGCCGGGGGGGTGCATGAAGCGATCCAGCTGGCCGCGGCCTACCAGCTTTACCTGTTTCATGAAGAGCGACCAACCTTGGCCCAGGCGGCCGCGGCCCATCAGGCGTTACGCCAGGCTAACCAGTTAGAAGCAGCGGATCGGTTTGCCCTGGCTTACATTGTCGGGCCGCTGAACCGGCGCGGATTGTACCAGACCTTGTTAGAAGTTTGGTTGCCCTCTATTAGCGCATCAGACAATTGGGCGATTAAGGCAGAAGCATTGGGACAGATGGGTAAGCAATATCTGCACCTGGGCAGCTTTGACGATGCCTTGCCCTTTTTTGAGCGGTCGCTGCAAATCAGTCAGGCAATCGGGGACAAAGCGGGGGAAGGGACGA
>JAHDWJ010000007.1:0-177285 GCA_023384415.1 Anaerolineae bacterium | reverse complement strand
GGCGTACCTGGAGCGGTCGCTGCAAATCAGTCAGGCAATCGGGGACAAAGCGGGGGAAGGGACGACGCTGAACAACATCTCGCAGATATACGATGGGCGAGGGGAGTACGAGACGGCGTTGGCGTACCTGGAGCGGTCGCTGCAAATCAGTCAGGCAATCGGGGACAAAGCGGGGTTATGTGCCACCCTGTTCAACATGGGGCGTATGCAGTGGCAAAATGGGGAGCAAAATAAAGCAATCTCTTCCTGGGTGACGGTGTATCTGCTGGCTATACGCATTAATCTGGCTCAGGCATTGCAGGCGTTGGCCAGCCTGGCCGATCAGTTGGGGCTGCCTGGGGGGTTGGCTGGCTGGGCCATGCTGGCGCAGCAGATGAATATGGGCAGGAACCCGGATGAGCAGGATTAGCGGATTTGGCTATCCGTCAATCCCGCTAATCCGCGTTCCTGGGGCCTAAAAACGGCTAAAACCAACATGTTGGTTTTAGCCGTTTTTTCTCTATCCGTTGTTGTCACCCACGCTTCTACACCCCATAATAAAGCAAAAACTCATATGGGTGGGGCCTTAAGCTGACCGGGGCCACCTCGGTCTCTATTTTGTACCGGGTATACGCTTCCAACACATCCGGGGTAAACACCCCCCCTTCCAGCAGGTAGGCATGATCCGCTTGCAGAGCGTCCAGGGATTCATTCAGCTTGCCGACGGTCATCTTCACTTTGGAGATATTATGCTCCTCAAACAGGTCCATATCAGCCGGGTCGCCGGGGTCAATCTGGTTCTTGATCCCATCCAGGCCGGCCATCAGGCAGGCGGCAAAGGCCAGGTATGGGTTGGCCGCCGGGTCGGGGCAGCGGAACTCAATCCGTTTGGCTTTGGGGGAGGTGGAGTACATGGGAATACGCACGGCCGCGGACCGGTTGCGGGCGGAGTAAGCGATAACCACCGGGGCTTCATACCCGGGCACCAGGCGGCGGTAAGAGTTGGTGGTGGGGGCACAGATGGCCAGCAAGGAGTTGATATGTTTGAGAATGCCGCCAATATACCACAAGGCCATCTGGCTGAGGCCGGCGTACCCATCCCCGGCAAAGAGGGGCTGCCCATCTTTCCACAAGCTCTGGTGGGTGTGCATCCCAGAGCCGTTGTCGGCATAAATCGGCTTGGGCATAAAGGTCACCGTTTTACCGGCCGCCTTGGCCACATTTTTGACCACATATTTGTACATCTGGATTTTGTCGGCCATGGTGACCAGGGAGTCAAAGCGGAGATCAATTTCACATTGGCCGGCCGTGCCCACTTCATGGTGATGCAGCTCCACATCCACCCCAGAGGCGATTAAGGTTGAGACCATCTTGGCCCGTAAATCTTGCAGGGTATCTACCGGGGCCACGGGGAAATACCCCCGCTTGTGGGGCACCGAATGGCCGAAGCCAAAGATGCCCGTGTTCCACGGCCCTTCGATGCTGTCTACCTGGTAGGCTGAAGAGTATTCTCCGGCGGAATACATTACCTTGTCAAAGATGAAAAATTCCGCTTCTGGCCCGAAGTAGGCGGTGTCAGCGATGCCGGTGCCGCGCAGGTATTCCACTGCTTTGCGGGCGACATAGCGGGGATCACGGCTGTATGGCTCCCGGGTGATAGGATCATACACATCTCCCACCAGGCTGAGGGTGGGGTCTTCACAAATCGGGTCAACGACGGCGGTGCTGGGGTCCAGCACCAGGACCATGTCGCTGGCTTCGATGCTCTGGAAGCCGCGAATGGAGGAGCCATCGAAGCCTAACCCTTCGTTCAGGGCATCTTCGATATTAAACGCCTCGATGGGCAGGGAAAAATGCTGCCACTGTCCAAACAGGTCGGTGAATTTGACATCTACAAACTTGATCCCTTTTTCGTCAATCAATTTTTTTACCGCTTCAGCAGACATAATGAACTATCTCCTTTCTAAATGTGAACAATGAGAAATAGGAAAGTGAAACGTGATGCGTGAGGCCCAGTCCATCACGTATCACGCAATTCCATAAGTTGGGGGACAGCCCGGCGGGTGAAATCATGGGCGACGCGGCCGCACACATCCTCCCCATTTCCCCCCAGGTAAAGGCTGTACCGTTTTTCATCGGGCCGCTCTACCAGCCCGATCCACCCCACCGGGTGGTGGTATAGAGCCACCGTGACCCCATTCACTTCCCGGGAGCCGTGGGGGTGCAAATGCTTTTCCAGGCTGTGCCACTGCTCCGGGAAGAGGCGGTCGGGGCGTAAATCGTACCGATCATGGAGCCGGTGATCCGCCTGTAACGCCTGGGCCACCAGCTCACGCAGATGCAAAATCTCCTCACCGCTGCCGACGGCTACCTCGCGTCGGGCAGTGGCGGCATAACAGTACAGCGACAACCCATCATCGCTGAGAAAGACGGGGGCCCAGAACTCGGTCTCACCCGGCACCCGCTTCTTGAGGTAAAAGGCGGGGCGGCGCAGGGCCAGGGTAATACTGTCTACGCCGCGCACGTGGAGTTTGTCAGAAGTGAGGGCTGAGGCGTGTGGGGTGAGGATGCCGACCTGGTGGAGGTAGTCGGTGAGGTATTCACGGACTTTAGCCAGTTCAACATGGCGGAAGAGGGGGCCGCCGGGGGTGGTGACGAACAGTTCATGGTCTACGGTGTACACCGGGTACAGCCCCCCCGTCCGCCGGGCGATGAAGACGTAGCTGGGCAGGCGGGCCATGTTGACCAGCCCGGTCAGCAGACGCTCGCTGATCCAGGGAAGATGGGCCGCATCTTCGGTCTCAGCCCGGAAGCCGCACATTTCCAGATCATAATGCGGCCGCCCATTGATCAGCGTTTTATGCACCGGCACCCGGAATGTCGTCCCGGCATCCACCGTCAACGTCTCAATCTCTATCACTACTTGATAAGGCACCGCTGCCTCATTCGTTGGCTGTACCGTAATTTTCATCCGTATACCCCTGGTCAGAAAAGATTTAGCCGCAGATGACCCTTAATCCCCCGCGCTGGGCATCAAGGTCCGCACCCCTGGCTCGGCCGCTTTGGGGCCAAATTCGGGGTAGCTCACCGTGCCATGCTCAGACAGGTCTAACCCTTCCAACTCCTCACGCACCGAGACGCGAATGCCGATGGTACGCTTCATCAGGTAAAACAGGCCGCCCATCGTCGTAAAGGCCCAGGCGGAGATGACGACGGTGCCCACCAGTTGAATCCATACCTGGCTCAAGCCGCCGCCATAGAAGAGGCCGGCCACCGGCCCCATATCGGTCATCCGTCCCACCGTCGGGGAAGCGAACAGCCCCACAGCCACCGTGCCCCACAGCCCGTTTAGCCCATGTACGGCAATGGCCCCGACGGGGTCATCTACGCGCAAAATTTTCTCAATCAGCTCCAGCCCGTAAACCAGCACTGGCCCGGCAATGAGGCCAATAAGGATGGCGGCGAACGGTTCGACGTTGGCGGTGCCGGCGGTGATAGCTACCAGCCCAGCCAGGGCGCCATTTAGAGCCATCTCGGTGGAGGGGCGGCCGCGGCGCAGCCAATGGATGATGAGGGCGGAGAGCAGCCCACTGGAAGCAGCCAGGGTGGTGGTGACGGCGATGTAAGCGATGCCGGGGTTCATGCCGGAGAGGGTGCTGCCAGAGTTAAAGCCGTACCAGCCTAACCAGAGGATGAAGACGCCGATAGCGGCCAGGGTGATGCTGTGGCCGGGGATGACATTGCTGGAGCCATCTTGGTTGAATTTGCCTAGGCGGGGGCCGAGGAGCCAGGCGGCCGCCAGGGCGGAAAATCCCCCGACGGCATGAACGACGGTGGAACCGGCGAAATCCACAAACCCCAGTTGGGCGATCCAGCCTCCCCCCCAATGCCAATGGCCGGAGATGGGGTAGACCAGCCCGGTGATGATGACGGTGTAGATGAGGTAGACGTTAAATTTGAGCCGTTCGGCCACGGCGCCAGAGACGATGGTCGCGGCCGCGCCAGCAAACATCACCTGGTAGAGAAAATCCACCCAGCCATACCCATTGTCCGGGCTGATAGCCAGGTCACGCAGGAAAAAGTTGCTCGTGCCCAAAATTCCCCCGGCCGATTCTCCATACATCAGGCCAAAACCGATGGCAAAGTAGAGCAGCGACCCGGCGGAAAAGTCAATCACATTTTTCAGCATCAGGTTGGCGGCATTTTTGGCCCGGGAGAAGCCGCTCTCTACCATGGCAAAGCCGGCTTGCATGAAAAAGACCAGGGCCGCGCCGATGAACAGCCAGATGGTATCAATTTGGGTGATGATGCCGTCGGTGAGTTCGGTAGTAACGGGATCACCCTGGGCCAGAACGCGGCCGCGGAAAGCCAGCATCGCCCACAAAACCAACCCTACAATGGCTAACTGTACGATTCGTTTCTTCCCCTTAAACATCGCATCTTCCCCCTGTAAAAATGAGCCGCGAAGCTGCCGAGTGGCCTGGTGGCAAGGTGACAAAAGCTGCACTCGTCTATTCGCCCGCTCATCGGGCAAATAAAAAACGCCCCAGACACACAACAAGATGTGTACTGAGGCGTCATGGCCCAAAACAATATTTGATTATGGGCGGTAGTTTAATCTTGTTGGCGCAAGGCGTCAAGAAAAAGAATGACTGAAAAATATGGTCGTTAACTGTGCAAAGTGAATAATGGGTTGGCGCAAGAGGCAATTATCACTGCGTAAAGTTGGTATTTATTACTGGTGTGCTATGAGTTCAACTGCCCTCATCAGCGGCCGCAGATTTTGCGGTGGGGCAACGGTTAGTGGCAAATGAGAACGCTGTTCTATTCGTGACATTTTGCACAATCAATGGTATACTCCTGCTTAAGTTTGGTCAGGTTAAGAGGGAACTTTCCCCCCCTGAACTGGCACGAGAGAAACGCGACTGGATTAAATTCCCCTGGCCGAACCCAGGGCCATCTCCCCCCTCCCTCGATTTTTGAGATTGGCCCGTCACATTGTACTCTCCCTTCGTTGTGTGAGTACCAAACCAATAAAAGCGTCTTCTCCCCCTCCTGAGAAGACGCTTTTTGTTTCTCCAGGATAGCTGCTCAATGTTTGGGATCGTAAAGCAAGATACTTTCTTACCCATACAAGAACGCAGATTTTTCCCGGCCAAATCCTAACCTGGACAAGCCAGAAAAGATTTATCCACAGAGGTCACAGATGAACACAGATTTTTTGGGTCTTCAGGATTTCGTGGGGTCCAGTGAATCGGCTGAGGCCAGGAGTGCCCCACCCACAATGAGCAAGCAGGCCAGAAGCAAGACCCCGCTGGCCCTGGCCAACCCCAACCCAATGAGTAACAAGGTTGAAAGCAGCGGCGTGGCATAAGAAAACGCTCCCAACAGGCGGATGTTGCCCCGCTTGACCCCATAATCCCAGGTGTAAAAAGCCGCCCCCACCGGCCCTATCCCCAAGGCCACAATTGCCCCCCATTCCCACCCCACCGGCCAGACGGTGTTTTCAAAAAGAAGGTGGCAAATCCCGGCCAACAAGGCGGTGACGCCACAAAAGCCGCCGACCGTTTGTGTCGGGATGGCTCCAAAGAAGCGGGAAAGCACCGAGTAACTTGACCAGGTGAAAGCACACAACAAGGCCAGACCGTACCCCAGGGTGTAAGCCGGGTTAAAACGGATCCCTTGCCCACCCGTCACGAGCAGAGCCGCCCCGCCGAAGGCAACCCCGGCCCCTACCAGATGGAACCAGCGCAATTTTTCTCCGGGCAGCATGGCGGAGAAGAGGACGATGAGCAAAGGCCAGAGGTAGGCGATGAGGCTGGCTTCGACGGCGGGGGCCCGTTGTAAGGCCATAAAGTAAAAGAAGTGGTAACCAAACAGCCCATAGATGCCCAAAACCCAGACGCGCCAGGGCAGACGCAGCTGCTGGCGTAAGCTGCCCCCTTGTTTTAGCCATAAGATGAGGCCGATGGCGAAGGCCAGGGTGAAGGAGAAGGTGGTCAGTTGGAAGGGGGGGATGTTCCCGGCCAGGGTGGTGAGGGTGGCCAGGGTGCCCCACATGAGGATGGCAGTGGACCCAACGATGGTGGCGCGGAGGGTGTCTGGTTTCATCGCGGCCGCGTCGTCTGTTCTAGCTGGATAAGGTAAGTGAAGGCATGGGCGGAGTCGCGGCCGCACATCTCTTCGTTGGGTTGCAGGCGTACACAAACCGGCGGCCGCTCTGGACGACCAAACAGCTGGCAGCGGTTATCTTCACTGAGCTGCACACAGCGCACCCCAGCCGGTTTGCCATTGGGCATTCCTGGTATCGGGGAAGAGATCGAGGGCACAATGCAGCACGCTCCACAGCCGACGCGGCACATCGGCAGGGGAAGGGTAGTGGGGTGGGGGGGTGGTAGGGTTGGTTGCGACATAGAGCAAAGGGGGATTATACCAGTTATCAGTTCAGTTGTGTTGATACAACTGGCGCGGGGCAGAAAGATTTGATCAGGAGAAGGAACCCCACTTTTAGCTGAGGCATTGCATTGCTGTGGGTTCTTTTTTGCTTCGTTAATTACTATCCGAAGACCAATTTATGTCTAGCTAAAAGAAGTTTGAGATGGGGTTCTTTTTGAATTGTTTATCACTATCCGAATTTTTGGTTATGTCGCGTATTTTTGGGTCTATTTTGTCAAATATTCATCACTATCCGAAAGGGTTGGGATTGCCCAAGGGCGACACAGCCAGAGTTCGCCTGCGGCCAGGTGCCTTACAAATCACTTTGTTAGACAAAAATAAGAAGGAATCCACAAATGACCTGGATTTTCACTGATGGCCTAAAAATCTTGGTTCATCTGTGACCGCCGCCGCTATTGGACGAGTTTAGGCGATAAATTTAAGGGGTGAAGAGGGGAAGGGGGTGGGGGAAAGAATCATCCGCAGATTAACGCAGATTTTAGTACCTTACAACTCAACTTGTTGGGCAGAAAACAAGAACCGCTCCACAGATGACACAGATTTTCACAGATAGCTTAGAAATCTGTGTCTATCTGTGACATCTGTAGATAAATCTTTAAGGTTCACCTGCTCTGGAAACGGTAGTTTACACATTCTTGACCGCAGACGGCTGACCGGTGACCGTTGACCGCCTATCACTGGTAAAATCGTGGTCGGCGGTCGGCCGTCAAATTGTAAAGATCGGTTAAACCATACCCGGTTTTTAAGCTATTCAAGCTGGTTTACAGCGGCCAATCGCGCAGCATTCGCTCTGTCTCTTCGGAATGGCCGCTTTCATCTCGCACCATATCCTCAAGCTGAACAACCAGCCCCTTGTCACCGAAAGCATCGGCTTCCTGGGCGCGTTGGGTGTAGTCAGCCACGGCCTTCCGCTCGGCCGCCAGGATGTTTTGTAACATTTCCCGGTTGGAGTGGGCTGGGGGGACGGGGCGGGGTTGGGTGGTGGGTTCACCCCCCAGGGCGACGATTTTATTGGCTAAGAATTGGGCGTGAAGCTGTTCATCGGCAATTTCAGCCAGGAAAAATTGGGCTAGTTGGGGGCGGTAAGGGCCGGTGGCTTTGGCCGCGTAGGTCAGGTATTGGATGATGGCGCTGAGTTCACCAGCTAAATCCTGGTTGAGATGTTGGATGAGGGTTTCTTTGTTCATAGTTTGCTCCTTGGGTTATTGGTGTATTGGGTGTTGTTACTGGGGCAGGTGTCATCTGGGGATAAAACTCACGATTCGGCTCCTTCATCCCCTTCGAGCAGGGCTGGGGTGTGGATGTCGGCGAAGGTTTCGATGGGGGGGATGGTGATTTCGGCGGGTGGGGTGGGGTGGGTTTCGCGGCCGCGTACCAGCACCACCGGCACCTCAGCATAACGCAGCACCCGGTCCGCCACACTGCCATAGACCCAGCGGCGCAGCCCACTTTGCCCCCGGGTACACATCACAATAGTATCTGCGCCCAGCTTTTCTACCTGCTGCAAAATCTGCTCCGCCACCGGCTCCCCTTCGGCGATAACCATTTGGGCCTTGATCCCTTGCCCGTGCAAGCTGCTTTGTACCTGCTGCAAATAACGCTCGGCCTCTTTGAGTTCACTTTGGCGCAGGGTGTTTAACATCTCGGCAAAACTGATATTGTACCGCTGGCTGCGTAAGATCGGGGCTTCGACAACCCGGAGCAGCATAATCTGGCTGCTAAACCGTTGGGCCAACTCGGTCGCGGCCGCAATCGCCTTCTCCGCCAATTCTGAACCATCCAGGGGGACAAGTAATTTTTGAAACATAGACGACTCCAGGGGGAAGGATGAATTATGAAGGATGAATTATGAAAAACGGTTGGACGGCTTTGTTCCTGGTACCGGGGTGCTGTGAGCAGTCTCAACTCGCTCAATCTCTCAATCTCTCAATCTCTCAATCACTCTGCCCACTTCTTCTACCGCCGATTGTACCAAAGGAGAGAGTGGTGCGCCCAGGCTGGTATCGTCTGGCTGGATAGCTATAAGGATGACCTCACAATTGAGTTCGGCGATGAGGTAGCGGGCCAGCAGGTGCAGGGGCAGGGTGTGGGTGCTGGCACTCAGGCCACCGATTTGCTGCCAGGTGAGGAGTTGGATGTCCCCAGGGGTGAGATTGAGCGCGGCCGCGTCCACCAGGATCACCAGGTCAGGGGCAAAGCGGCGCAGGGGGCCGGTACAGTTTTCCGGGGCCTGCCCCCCATCCAGCACCAGCCAGTTGTCATCCGTTTGCGGCAAAGCCAGCAGCTGGCGGGCCACCATGACGCCGGCGGCATCATCTCCGCGCAGCTCATGCCCTACTCCCACCACCGCCAGACGTGGTTCAGCGTGGGGCAGCTTCTGGATGATCCTCTGGAGTGAACTTTGCCAGCACATCTTTGACATCCTCTTCCTGACCATAATAAACGGTGAACGGCTCTTTGCCGGCGGCCGCTAATTCCCACTCTTCCGGGGACATAGAGAGGCAGCTAAAGCGGCAATTTTGCACACATTGACCGCAGTAGATACATTGATCCATATCATAGCGCAAAACAAACCGCTTATTTTTCTTATCCAGGGTGATCATTTCAATGGCGTTGGCCGGACAATCTTTGTTACACAGGCAGCACCCGGTACAGCCTTGGGAGTTGTAATGCAGCTGTCCCCTAAATCGGGCTGATGTTTCCGGTTTGACCAGAGGATATGCTTCCGTCGCTGGCCGTCGCCACAGCGACTGCCAGACATCTTTGAGTAAGGTTGCTAGTTTCATGGAAGGTTATTGGTGTATTGGTGTATTGGTTTCGCTAATACACTAATAGTCGTGTTTTTAGATGATTTTCGCCAACACAATCATCAGCCATTGGGCCAGGACAAGCAGCGCCCCATAGCGCCACCACAGGCCAACCGTCTGGTCCAGGCGCAGGCGGGTGAGTAAGGTTTGTACGCCGACGATGATCAGGAGCAAGGCGCCGGTTTTAAGGATGAAAGCCAGGGGATTGGCTAATCCGCCCAGATAGAACGAAGCTACCAGGGTCAGCCCCACAACCAGTTCCACATTTTTGGCCAGGCGGAATAAGGCATAGCCGCGGCCGCTGTATTCCGTCAAAGCCCCAGAGACAATCTCCGTCTCCGCTTCCGGGGCATCAAACGGGGGGAGTTCCAGCTTGCCCATCAGCCCAATCACCGCCACCAGAAAGCCGACAAATTGGGTCACAATGAGCCAGTTGCGGCCGGCAAAATCGTTAATGATGCTGATTTGCCAGCTTCCGGCCACAATGGCCGGCCCCAACAAAGCCATCAAGAACGGAGCTTCATAAGCAAACAACTGGGTCAGGGTGCGGGTGGCACCCACCAGGGAAAACCGGTTAGGCGTATTAGCCCCAGCCAATCCCGTGCCCAGGGTCAGCAAACTGAGCAGATAGATGGTCAGGATGAGATCACCGGGCAGGGAATGGGCTGGGGGCAAACCAAACAGGGGCACATACAGCGCGGCCGTGAGCGTCCCGGCCAGAGCCACCACCGGCAAAAAGATAAACAGCCAGGGGTTGGCTCCCTGGGGGATAATCTCCTCTTTGCTCAACAGCTTAACCGTATCGGCTAGAGGTTGGAACCAGCGCGGCCCCTGCCGATTTTGTAGGCGGGCCAGCAGCTTCCGGTCCAGCCATTCATACCCCATCCCCAGGGCCAACAAAAACAGACCGCCAGGGAAAAAGAGCAAATGAATCAGTTGCGTCATAACAGCTTACCTTTCATTGTTTACTGGACTCTGGCGAAAATTGATTCCACCAGTGGTAATAACCAATACAGTAATAACCTAATACCCAGTGGTCAGATTAAAAAACGCCAGACTCCAGTTGTTTATAATGATCAATCCCGAACTGCCGCAGCCGCTCCCATGTCCAATGATCATGGTCATCGCCACCATATTGCACGACAATTCCCCGATCATTACAGGAGAAACAGGGGTCAATGCCCGCCAGCAGCATCGGCATATCGGCCAGATGGTGCCCCACCGCCAGGGTTAGCACTGAGGCCATGTTGCAGAGGGTGGGGGTGCGGATGTGGATGCGTTCGGGCATCTCGCTGCCGTTGCTTTTGATGAAATAGAACAACTCCCCACGAGGTGCTTCCACCCGGCTGATCGCTTCCCCTGGTTTGATTTTGCGCGGGACACGCACCGTCAGTTCCCCAGGGGGTAGATCGTCTAGAATGTGGCGGATGGTCTCGATGCTGGCTAACAGCTCTTTGAGCCGTACCACCACCCGGGCGGACAAATCTCCCCGATCATCCAGGATAATAGGCACGGGGAACCGGTCATAAGCCGCATACGGATCATCCAGCCGTACATCTCGCGCCAATCCTGAAGCCCGTGCCGTTGGCCCAATGACCCCAATCGTCTCGGCCTGGGCCAGGGTCATCACCCCAATGCCTCTGGTGCGCTGCAAAAAGAGGGCATCTTGGGAGACGACTTCCAGATAATGGTGGGTGCGCTCTTCCAGGAAACTTAACCCCTGGCGGATGGTCTGGGCCTCTTTTTCTCCCAGGTCAAATTTGACGCCACCTAAAATGTTGGCCGAATAATGAACCCGGTTGCCGCTGATCGCTTCGAGAATGTCCATCACCGTTTCCCGGTCGCGCCAGGTGTACATGAACAGGGTATCAAAGCCAGCTTCGTGGGCGGTGACTCCCAGCCAGAGGTAATGGCTGTGGATGCGCTCCAATTCAGCCACCAGTTCTCGAATGGCCTGGGCCCGAGGTGGGGCTTCAACCCCGGCTAATTTCTCGACGCCGAGACAATAAGCGGTGGCGTGAACATGGGAGCAAATACCACAGACGCGCTCCAGCAGGTAGAGGTTTTGTGTCCAGTTGCGGGACTCTACTCCTTTCTCAATGCCCCGATGGGCATACCCCAGCCGCACTGAGGCATGGGTGACGATTTCCCCATCTACGGTAAATTCAAAATGGCCTGGCTCTTTCAGGGCCGGATGTTGGGGGCCGATGGGGATGATGAATTTTTCGATTTGGGCGGTGTGTTCGTTGGTGTGCATAGTTGTATCTCTACGCGCCTACCCCTTCGGGTTGAAAATCTTTGCGTAAGGGGTAGATATCTGTAGGCCAGTTATCAGGCAGGAACAGGTAGTCGGTGTTGGGCGTGTTCGTGATGGTGACGCCGAACATTTCGCGCAGTTCTCGCTCGTAGAAGCTGGCGGCCGGAATAATAGAGCAAAGGCTGGGCACGATGGGGTTGTCGCGGGGAATGGTGAGGCGCAGGTTGAGGAGGGTGGCTCCGTGGGCGAAATGGTAGAGGATAGTGATCTGGTTCGCGGCCGCGCCCTCATCTATCCCCGTGATCGCCACCAGATACCCCCAACGCTGCTCATGCAGCCGGGTCACCGTTGGCAGCAGCTCTAGGGCGGATACAGTAACGTTCAAAGGATTTTCCTCAGTTGAGGTTAAAGGAATAGGTGGTAAGGTGATCATAGTTTCAGGTTTCAGGTTTCAGGTTGCGAGTGGGCGAGTCTCCAGTCTTTCAATCTGCCCATCTTGCAAACTTCGCAGCAGCTTCACCAACCCATCCAGAATCGCTTCCGGGCGGGGGGGGCAGCCGGGGATATACATGTCTACGGGAAGCAGTTCATCTATATGGCCGACGACGTTGTAGCAGCCATCGAATACGCCGCCGGAGATGGCACAGGAGCCAACAGCGACGACGAATTTGGGTTCGGGCATCTGTTCGTAAATACGGCGCAGCCGCTCTTTGGATTGTAAAGTCACAGGACCGGTACAAATCAAAACATCAGCATGGCGGGGGCTGCCTTGTAATTTAACCCCAAACCGCTCGGCGTCGTACCGGGGAGTCAGGGTGGCTAAAATTTCGATGTCGCACCCGTTGCAAGAGCCGCTGTTGTAATGGATCAGCCAGGGAGAGTTGACTCTGGCCCAGGTTTTGACCTTTTCCAGGGCGTCGTGCCAAAGGGTAGGGAGATTGAGGGTCATAGGTAAACTCCTGTCAAAACAGTGATGAGGACTGAGGACTGAGTGAGCTTCCCCAGCTCCTACAAGTTCCCTGCTTATAAGCCTTACCCCAATATTAAGGCCAGTAGGACCAGACCCAAGCCTAGCAGATATAAACCAGAGATGGGGGTGAGGCCGCTGCTGGCGAGCATCAGGACGCCCAGGTGCAGGATGGCAAAGAAGAGGGAGACGGTGAAGAAGGGACGGTAGCCGGGCGCGGCCGCACTTGTTGGCCCCTCTTCCCCGCCACTGTAGGTCTCTGTTTTAGCCCCATTGGCGGTCATGGCCCCGGCCAACATTCGCCCCAAACCGGAGAGGATGGCAACCAGGAGCAGGTAAAGGAGAAAGGCGATAGGGGGGGTGAGGATGTTCATGGTAGAAGGGATGTGTGATGCGTGGTGAGTGGCTGTTTAAGGGAATAAGGCCCCGGCGGCGTTGTTGACGATGCCTTGGACCAGGCCAGGCCAAAATCCTAACAGGAGAATAGCCAGGGCCAGGAGTGCCAGGGGTAGGGTCATGGAAATGGGTAAAGCCGTGGCCTGGGCGAACGCGGCCGCGGGCTTGTGCCGGTACATGGTGTTGACCAGGGGAGTGTAATAGGCCAGGGAGAGGACGCTGTTCAGAGCTGCCAACAGCACCAGGGCGATAATCCAGCCGTTCTGGCTGGCAAAACTGGCAGTTAATATTTGCCATTTGGACATGAAGCCAACCAGCGGCGGCAGCCCCCCTAACCCCAAAACGGCCACACTCAACACCAACGCCACCAGAGGGAACCGGTGTGAGGCCCCGGCCAGATCGGAGATGAGCAAAGGGCGGTGATCCTGGGTGAAGGTGTGGAAGATGGTCAGAAAAGCCCCTACAGCCAGGAAGGCAGCCCCTTTGAGTAGGGCGTGGCTGAGAAGATGGAAGAAGCTGCCTTCGGCCCCGGCCCGGCTGCCCAAGAGGAAGGCCACTCCTAACCCCAACAGCATATACCCCATGTGGGCCAGGCTGGAAAAGGCCAGCAGCCGTTTAACCTGGGTCTGGCGTAAGGCCAACAAATTACCCAGGGTGATATTCGCGGCCGCGAAGCCTAACAGCAGCCATCCCCATATCGGCCCATCCCCGGCCAACAGGGTTAGCACCCGCAGCAGAGCGATTAACCCGGCCATGATGACGACCCCGGAGAGCATGGCACTGATGCCGCTGGGGGCCTGGGCGTGGGCGTCAGGCAGCCAGGTGTGCAAAGGTACCAGGGCCGCTTTGACGCCGAAGCCGATGAAAAACAGCCCTCCCGCCAGACGGAGCAGGAAAGAGCTTTCTGGGGGAAGGGGAGCCAAATCGAGGCTGCCGGTCTCGGCCAAAACCAGGGCGATGCCCAGGAGAACGAGGACGGAGCCGGCCGCACTTTGCAGCAAATATTTCACCCCGGCTTCGAGAGAAGCGGGCTGCTCGCGGTAAAAAGCGACCAGCAGGTAAGAGGTGACGGCCATGGCCTCAAACCAGAGCCACAAATTGAACAGATCGCGGGCACACCCCAGGCCGATCATCGTGCCGATTAAGGCGGTTAGCATAGCGTAATATTTTTCTTCGCCAGGCTCGGCGGCCATCTGCCAGAAGGAGTAAAGGGTAACGGTGGTGCCTAATCCCAGGGCGGTCAGGGTCAGGAGCAGGGCCAGGCCATCCCATTGCAAGGTAATGGCCCCATAGGTGAAGGACGCGGCCGCGTTCCCTCGTGCCGTTACCAGCAGGCCAAACGGCACCCAGGCGGCCAATAAAGCCAGCAGAGCCATTTCTCTGGCCCGGCCGGCCAGGCGCCCCGCCAGATAGATGAGCGGGGCCGCTAAAAGGGGAAGCCAGATGAGGGTTAGGAGAGTCATAAGGAATAGTTAATGGGTGAATTGTTGAGTTGGTGAACGGTTAACCATTCACCAATTAAAAATTATCAGCAGTATGACCAGCAGCGCCATAACGATACCGGCCATGTTCCAGTTCAGTTGGCCGGTTTGGGTGAGCTGCCACGCGGCCGCGAACCCTTTAACGTCGGTCACAATCCGGTCGTTTAACCAGGTAAAGCCAAAATCGTGCCGGGCGGCCTGCCGGAGCGGTCTGAACCAGTACCATACCCAGAGAATGCGGCCGCGCCACCACCAGATGACCATGCCCGCCGCCGTTACCATCAGGGCCAGCAGCGTGGCTTCATTCAGGGTAATCTCGGCAACCAGCTCCAGGGTAGGCAGCACATGCAGGTTGTGAAAGGGTAAGGTTTGGGCCAGCCAATGGCCCATCTCCCCAGCTATAAGCCAGGAGAGGAGTGTGCCCAGAGCCAGGATGACCAACGGGGCATGGAATGGGAACTGGGGGGAGGGATGAGGTGAACCTGAGTGAACCGTAGCGGGTGCGGGAGAATCAGTTACCGGGTCTAAGGCTTCACCAATTCCCTTGAATTGGGCAACCTGAAATCCGGGGTCTAAAAGTTGAAACTGCTCAGTTCTCCACCCCACAAATACCCACCAGACCATCCGCACCGCATAGGCGGCGGTGAGGCCGGCCGTCAGCACCAGCGTCAGGTAAACCCAGGGGTAGCCATTGTGCAGGGCTGTCTCCAAAATAAGCTCTTTGCTCCAAAAGCCATTTAGCAGCGGAACACCAGCGAGTGCGGCCGCGCCAATAACAAAGCAGTTGGCGACCAACGGCATGGTGCGCCACAGCCCCCCCATCTGGCGCATATCCCGTGTGCCTACCTGGTGAATGACTGCTCCGGCGCCTAAAAAGAGGAGAGCTTTGAACAGGGCATGGCTGGCCAGGTGGAATTGGCTGGCAAAAATCCCGCCCACGCCGACGGCGACGACCATAACCCCTAACTGGCTGATGGTCGAGTAAGCCAGGGTTCGTTTCAGGTCGTAGGTGGTGAGGGCCATCAGGCTGCCCATGAGGGCGGTGATCAGCCCGATGAGGATGACGGCAGTTGTCCAGCCGGGTATCCCAGCCAGGGCGGGGTAGAAGCGAACCAGCAGGTAGACCCCGGCATTGACCATGGTGGCCGCATGGATGAGGGCACTAACCGGGGTGGGGGCTTCCATCGCCCCCGGCAGCCAGGTGTGGAACGGGAATTGAGCTGATTTGGTTGCGGCCGCGAGCAGGAAGGTGAAGCCGACTGCGGCCAAAACGGGGCCGGGCAAGCTCCCCCCTTCGGCCAGGAAAGTGGGGATGTCGAAGCTGCCCAGCCAGGCATAAATTGCCAGCACCCCGGCCAGCAGTCCAACCCCGCCAAGCTGGGTGATCAGCAGAGCGGTCATCCCCCCACGTACCGCCTGGGGATTGTCACTATGGAAGGCGATAAGGGCGTAGGAGCAGAGGGCGGTCATCTCCCAAAAGAGGAAGAGGAAGAAGAGGGAGCCGCTCAGCACCAGCCCCACCATTGAGCCGATGAACAGCAGCACCAGGGCATAATACCGTCCCAGGGATTTCTCCCCCTGCATGTACCCATTAGAAAACAGGACGGTCAGGCTGCCAATGACGGTAGCAATGACGGCTAAAAGAACGCCTAAGCTGTCGGGGATGAAGGTGAGGTCGCCAAACGCGGCCGCGCCGAACGGTAGACGAATCGCGGCCGCGTCACTGGTAAGGGGGATAAGCAACAGGGCACACAAACCGGCTAAGCCCGAAAACAAGAGGGCCAGCCGATGTTGGATTTGCGGCCGATGATCACCTACGGACCAGACGATAATCGCCCCAGACCAGGGAAGAACAATGGTGAGAATAATGAGCCAGAAGGGCATGATAGTACCTTATAAGTCAACTTCTTGTACAGAAAACAAGAACCGATCCACAGATGACTTAAAAAATCTGTGTCCATCTGTGACTCTACTGAAAAAAGATCGCGCAGAGACGCGAAGGCGCAAAGTTACCAAAGAAAAATTCGTGTTCATTCGGGAAATTCGTGGCTTTTTTCAGTGGACTCATCTGTGACATCTGTGGATAAATCTTTCCTGGCTTGTCCAGGTCAGGTATTACCCTTTTAACGTATCCAACCGCCCTACATCCACCGTGCCTGACTGCTGTTTCAGCTGGACAGCCAGGGCCAGAGCAATGACGGCCACGACGGTATCAGCGACGATGACGGTGACGGCCAGGCTTTGACCGAGTTGGAGGCGGCCGCTGGTCTCACCCGCGATAACCAGGGCCAGAACGGCCCCCTTGACCAAAATTTGCAGGGTGATGATGAGCTTAAACAAATTACGGACAGCCAACAGCCCGTACAATCCGATGAGAATTAAGCCGACGACGGTGAGGGAAAGGGTGAGGATCATGGTGAAAACTCATGGGAACTGAGGGAACTATGGGAACTTAAGGGAACTGGGGGAACTTGTGGCAACTGTGGCGAGTTTTCCTGATTTCTCCCCAGTTCCTCTGAGTTCCTTTTGGCACCCACAAATCCTGCCTGCTCCGTCAGCAGCCCTAACACCCCCATCACCCCGGCGAAGATAAGCCCAATTTGCACCAGGGCATCCAGGCCCCGCTCTTGCCAATGGGTGGTGGCGAAATCTTGATCTGTTGCCAACTGCCCCCTGCTCACCGCTAACATCTCACTGTTTACACCCGCCTGCCGGCCGCCTACTGCCAGCACGGCCAGCAGTCCTAGAACCAGGAGCAAGGGGAGCAAGCGGGGGAGAATTAGCCGGGCGGACATGGCTTCTTCCCCGGCGATGGCAATGGCAAAAACGAAAAGGACGGTCACGAGGCCAGCCCCGACGCTGAGTTCGATGACGGCGACTTCATACGCACCGAGGCTGTACAGGAGAGTGGCTACGGCCGCACTGACACCAGCTAACCAGAGCGCGGCCGCGAGCAGCTGTTTGGCGCGTATGGCCTGTATCCCACAAATTAAAGCCAACAAGGACAACAAAATGGACCACATGGTCGCACCTCCATTGTCACAATAGGCTTAAAAACGGGTTGGCGATAGTGACACCCATCACCAGCCGGGCATGACGAAAATCCAATGAAGGGGGAAGAGTGTTACTGGAGTCGGGCGTTTTTTAACCTGACCACCGGTTATTGGTGTATTGGTGTATTAGTGTATTGGTTATTACCGTTGGTGAAATCAATTTTCGCCAGAGTCCAGGTGTTATTGGAATGGCTGCCAGTTGGCGTGCGGCCGCGCCCCATAAGCTGCCTGCAAAATCGCCTCACTCAGGCCATACCGCTCTCCGTAAAGAATCAGTTCACGGATTTTGTCCGCTTTGGCCGAGCCGGGCAGGTTCTCAAAATCAATGGCAAGCTCTAAACAGAGGTCCTGGAGTTCGCTCAAATTAAAATGATCCCAGAGGATTTGGCGCAGGGCCAGCCGTTTTTGGGTATGGTAACGGAGCTGGGGTGGGGGGGTAGTTTCAGCCTGCTGCGGCGTACCTGCCTGGATATTGCCGCTGCCGGTATGAATAGGGCTAGTGACGGGGCCGTGGAAATGAGTGATATTGGTTGGGGCAGCCGTGGGTTGGGGGGTGTTAATAGGAGAGGTGGTTTGGGTTGAAGCGGGTGGGGGGATCAGGTCGGCGCAGTTGGGCTGCTGCTGGAGTAAACGTAAGGTCGCGGCCGCGCCCCAAAAGGCCACCTGTTTAGGCAAAGGGGTAGTGGGCAGGTCATCTAAATCAGAGAACCGCAGTGCCCCCAGCAGATAGAGTATCAGCCCATGATAATATTCCGCCCAATCATCGCTGCGGTGTAAATGACGTTTGGCGGCCCGGCGGATTGTCTGCAAAATGATGAATGGTTTCTCCAATCCGGTGGGTGGGGGGATTTCTTGCGGCCGCTGCATGGCACAATGGAGTCGTTCATAAAAGGCAGCGACCTGTTCAGCGATTTGCCCGACCTGATCGAACAGTTCCGGGAGCAACCTGGTCATCACAGCCATCTCCATTCGTAGTGGGTCATGTAAAATTTGATCCTGACGAGCCAGGGCAAAATCAATCAAAAAGGCGTTGCGGTTCTGTGGTTCCACCAGCACATTTTCCAGGTTAAGGTCGCCATGAATGTAACCAATCTGGACATCAAAGGAGCGGTTGAGGATGTCAGGCAGGTGGAGTAGTGGATTGGGCAATTGGGCTTGGGTAAGGGTTACAGCCGCCAGGTCCACCCCATCTCCCAACGCTTTTTTTGCCTGAGTGAGCAGTAAATCGGCCCGCGTTTGCTGAACAATTCCCATAATGGGTTGGGAGATTGTCTGCCCTACATAATAAGCGTCTATCCCGGCTGCATCTTTTATCTCCAGGCGATAGGCAAACGGGTTGCCTTCGGGCGTGTTTAGGGATAGCTGTTGCTCGTGACGATCTACTTTGATCACCCGAAAGCCATACAACTGTACCGCATCGCCAGCCTGAACAACGGCTGTCCCGATGTCTTCAGGTCTTAAAAATGTGACGTGGGCCTGAGTGGTCGCGGCCGCCTGGGCGATAACCAGGTTGGGGGGCAAAATCGCATCATACCTGGCCCGGAGCAAATATTCCACCTCAGCCTTGCGGTTATCCTTCCATAACGTTTCCAGGCTTTGCAGCAGCCGGTTTTCTAAAACATATTCAATATCAGCAATTGCCGCAGTGCGATAATATTGTTGCAGGCTGACGATATCGAAGATGCCAGATTGTACCAATGGGTAACGCAAGCCCCCCCAGGATAAACCTCGCGGGTAGGTTGGTTCCCCCTGAATGCCGGCCACATCGCCTAACCGGTTTTCAATACAATCCCGATACGCCTGCCACTCTCGCTCAATCCGTTCTGCTTCGGCTATTTTGACCACCGAAGGCCGCTCTGCGCCTCTGGCATTGATGGGGCGGACGACAAAGACGCGGCCGCCGCTCAATCCCCCGGCTAACTCTGTCCGAATGACTACCCGGTCATACCCGGTAAACATCTGTTGTAAGACCCGGTTAAATTCATAACGAAACGGTTTACCTGTCTGGTTTTCAATTGTTGGCGGCGGCATAGGGGGTGTTTCCTTTTTGGTGTATTGGTGTAGTGGTGTATTGGTTGTTACTGCTGGTGAAATTAATTTTCGTCCAGGCCCGGTTGGTTATAGGAACGGTTTTTGCCTGAAATGACCCATACTTTTCCACTCCCACTCATCCCTCACTCCTCATTCCTTAGTCCTCAGTCCTCACTCCTTACTACCCTGGCCGCCCTTCAGGGAAAAACTGGTACCCCCCTTCGATTTGGCCGCGCCAGCTGATCAGGTAGCGGGGTTTGCTGGTACTGCTTTCGATGGCTTTACGCGCCCCCCGCACCACCTGGTAGAGAGCTTCAGTGGAGACACCCTCTTTGCTGATATCTTCCGGCCAGACTGCTTCGATCAGTTCGGTATGGGAGTGCCGTTCATGCGGCCGCGTCAAGAAAAAGGTCAACAAAGTGTGGACCAGCGGTTGCAGCCCATCCACCCGACTGCGCCCCTGGTAAATGATGCCGGTTTGTTCATCCAGCCAGACGCGGCCGCGCCCCTGGCCTACGGCTTGCCGGGCATATGCCGTTATCAACTCCCCGACCACGACCCAACCTTCCCCCTCCTGACGACAAATTCCCCGCCGGACCAACCGCTGTAAAACAGATGCGGCCGCACGCTCATCCTTTGACGGCTGCCCCCGCTTCTCCCCTGACTTAACCGGTTCCTGCACCAGTTCCACCAGCGTAAACTGCTCTTCTTCAGTTAGATTTTGCCAGATGTCTCGCAGGCGGTGCTGGCAGTTGCGGCGGGCCAGCAGGGACTCCCCCCAGGCATAAACCGGCACATTTTGACTCTCATTCATCCACCAATGGCACAACACCCGCAGCAAAGAAGGGTATCCGCCTGATAGCTGTAAAAGCTGCTGCATCGCCTGCTCTGGGATTGGGTCGGCCCCATAATGGGTCTGGCGGTAAATCATGTGCCGGGCATCTGATTCAGACAGCGGGCCAATCCGGCATATATGGGTATCCAAAATACCCCGCAGCGGCGCGATGCTCTCCATATCTGTCAGATAAACAATTTCCTGAGTCATACCCATGATGTAGGAGAGGGTTTCCTTAAAGCCATCGCGCAGTCCGCGCAGGGTGGCGGTCATCTGGGGGGTAGCCGTTTCACAAAAGCGATCAAACCGGTTCATCACCAGCACAACCCGTATCTCCTGGTCGTGAAAAAGGGTCAGCAGCTCCCGCAGGGCACTTTGGGACAAAAACGGGTCTTGGGCTGCTTCTACTTTCCGGTACAGCTCATGGATCGTCTGCTGAATTGAAGATTTAAACCGGTCATTCTGCTCATAAAAAGAGCGCAGCAATATCCGGTAAAAAGTCGCCAGATGGTTATCGGGCAAATTGTATAAATCTACGGGAATTAGATGGATGGGGTGGGGGTAAGGGGCCAAATATTCCTGGAGCCGATCCAGCCGGTAACACAAAAACTCCAAAAACGTGGTACGGCCAACGCCGGTAAGCCCAACCACGGATCCACTTTCTCCCGCCCGAATCCACCGGGCGACCGTTCGCGCTTCCGTTTCCCGATAGGTTGCCGGGAATTGTGACCATTCTTGACTGATGCCCATAGTGAGAGGTTACTACTTTACAACTCAATTTCTGGTACAGAAAACAAGAAGTGATCCACAGATGTTACAGATTTTCACAGATAAAAAATCGTAAGTGTTCAGTCCCTCTGGTGAAACAACCTTCCGAAGGTTTTGTTAGAGTTACTGACCAGTAGAACAAACCTTCGGAAAGCTGAACGGTTACAAAAAATCTGTGTTCATCTGTGACTCTACTGAAAAAAGGTCGCGCAGAGACGCGAAGGCGCAAAGTTACCAAAGAAAAGTTCGTGTTAATTCGTGAAATTCGTGGCTTCTTTCAGCGGACCCATCTGTGACATCTGTGGATAAACCTTTTCTGGCTTGTCCAGGTTAAGAGATTAAGAGAGTGATTGAAACTCGAAACTAAAAACTCAGCCCAGCCTCAGTTTCAGCTCAGACATTCGTTTTCTACTTTTATTATGCTTAGGCCAAGAGTTCTGGCCAGACCTCCCGAAACAAATTCCAACTTAAGCGCGTGAAAGTGCCCTGGCAGAAGACCTTTGTTTGTGCTGGGTACCGGTACTGGATGCGCTTTCTATTTGAGCGAGGAGGTCGCAAATGGTACACAATTTACAACAGCAGTTTGTCCGCACCGTCTTATTGGTAGCCGCGCTGGTTATTTTAGCCGTTGCGCTCCAGGGGGCGGTTCTCCTTCATCAAGGGGCCGATGCCGGTTCTGACCCGTATACCCAGGCTCTGGTGCTGCCCAACATGGAAACGATGCACGGCGTTTCCATTGCCGACCAGTGCCAACCCAGCAACAACGGGGGCGGCGGTTGTTAGCGATTGGTTCGGCTAAGGTGTAGTATGCAGATAAGAAGAAACACGGATCGGCTTTAAGCTGTATCCGTGTTTTTTCTTGTCGGTGTTTTTAATATCTATGGCTGGCCTACACAGCAAAAGCTGCTCCATTGATTGACGTGCATTCCCTGTTTACGAGCGTTACGTTGAGCCAGAGCCAGGGCCTGGGCTGGGCTGCGGCCGCTTGCCACACTCTGGTAAAAGTGGAGCAACAGGTCGGGGGCCGTCTCATCCACTACCGGCCACAGGCTGCTGATGACTGTTTGTGCCCCGGCAACCAGACAGCTTGCCGTCAGCCCCACCTGCTCATCCCCGGCGTATACGTGATCCCGCCGGCTGCTGCACACGGAAAGGGTAACTAAGCGGGGCAGGGGGGCCAGCCTGAGCAGATCATCTATCCAGATGTCTTGATCATAAAAGGCTAACCCACTCAACCGCCCAGTCACGTTATCATAAAAGGCATGGCTGGCGATGTGCAGCCAATCGAACCGTTGTAACCCGTGGCCGTTGCTTAATTGTTGGATATTGGGCCAGGTCGCGGCCGCGTCACACCTCTCTTCTATCTTCCCCTTTCCCTGCTGTAACAACTGCATCGCTTCCCGCTGCACCGCCGGTAACGGTTCATGCCGACCCTGGAAATCAGACACCGCAATCAATAACTGTTTCCCGGTGGTTGGTGGCTGCTGCCGGCCCCTTTGCCACAACACCGTCAGGCTGTTTAGCGAAGGCACAAGCACCGGTACGCAGGCATCCACCAGCGGGGCATTAAACGACTCCAGCCAGAGGGCCGGCCAGGGCAGCCGATGTAACGCCTCATGCGGGGCAAGCAGCAAGGTCGTTTCCGGCGTAAGCAGTTCACAAAGCCAGGGGGGGAACAGTAAATCAGCCAGCCGCTTGTAATCCGCTTCAGAATAGCCTGTGTTATCAGGGTTAGCCTTTTTCACCAGGCGTAAACTCATCTCAGTAATAGAGGAAATGGGGGTTTGCCAGGCGGTACATTGAGTTGGGGTAACCATAACCCCCAACAGATGTTGTTCTGTCAGGTAATAATCTATGGCGACCCAACTACCCCCCAAAGCTCCGGCAGCCTGGCGGCGGAATAAAGACAGATCAAACCGGTGGCTGGGGATGGCGGCTAATTGGTCCGTTCGCACCATCCGCTCCAACTTATTTAACAAATCATCATATTCATTGGCTTTCTGTTTCAACCGCTGCTGTAGTTGACGCTGTTCCGTAAATGAAGGGGGCCGGTCGCCATCTATTTTTAACCGCTGTTTGTCCTGGAGCCAGCGAATTTCCGCGATCAGGTCGGCTAAATGGTCACTGTAGACGGCCGGTAAATTGGTATATTGGTAATTGTTGGTGTGCAGCAGTCGGGCCAGGGTGATCGCTTTGCTGGCCTCAATAAAGCGCAGGGCATCGGTAGATTGGTGTAAGGTGACAGCCAGATGGACCGCACGATCAACATCTTGCTCAGGCCGGCTAAAAAACGCCCCACTCAGGGCCGATTGGGCAAATCCCTCACGCAGCCGCACCAAATGATCCAACATTTTTTCATAATGGCTGAGGGCGCGGCGAGGGTCGCTGGTCTGTTGGGCCAGATCGGCCAACCGGGCCTGGGCTTGCCAATTGATTTCCGGCATGAGTTCCTGGCTTAAATTGAGGGCCTGTTCCCAGGCGGCGCGAGCTTCAGCCGTTTGCCCCATTTTTTGGTAATACCGCCCCCAAAGCAGTTTCACCACAGCCAGTTCCATTACCAGCCCCATCTGGTTAAACCGGCTTTCGGCTTCTTGCAGATGATAAACGGCCTGGGTTGGGTCTGGATTTTCGCACCACATTTCTGCCAACCACCGGTGAATAGCGGCTATTTCGGGCAAGTGATCGGGTTCGTGCAGATGCTGCAGCCATTGTTCCAGGGTGTGAATCGCGGCCGCTACCTTGTTCTGTTTGAACAACGCGGCCGCACGGGTGATGGTAAACTCTCCGTGTAAATCATTTTGTTGGGCCAGCTCACTATAGGCCAACCCATTGTCTAAACAAGATTGTGCTTTTGTGGGTTGTCCCAACTCTAACCAGAGAGAAGCCAGGGTCAGTTCCGTCTGGCTTACCCGTCCCCAGATGTCCAGATGTTCAAAGTAGTGGGCTGTCTTTTCTAACAAAGCCAAAGCATCTTGATACCGCCCCAGGCGCATAGACACAACCGCCTGATTATTCTCAGCCAGGTAAAGCAGATTGGTCATGCCGACCTGTTCTGCCAGTTGGCTGGCTTCTTGCAACCATTGACTCGCCTGGGTGTAATTGCCTCTGGCTATTTCCGTGGTGGCTCGATCCAGCAGGGCATCTCCCAAGAGACCAAACAGTTGATACTCTCGCAAGGATGGGATGGCGATGTCCAAAATTTCTTGGGCCTGGGTGAAACGACCGGTTTTATTATAAATTTGCCCCAGGGCTAACTGGCATTGGCTGCTCCACAAGGGCATATCTAGCTGCTGGAACAGTTCATTGGCCTGGATGAGATGTTGTTCGGCGGCCGTATAGTCACCCACCATAGCCCGGTAAATAAGCCCTATCATGCAGCGGGTCCGGGCAATGTACCCGGCGGCGTTCAACCTGGTAAAGGCGGCCAATGCTGTTTCAGCGGCGGTCAGAGCGGCCTCAAATTGACTCTGGCGACGGTGACAGGCGGCTTGGGTAAACCAGCAGAGGGCGGCATTGAATGAATCTCCCTGAGCCGTGAAATCAGCCTGGCTTGCCTGAATCAGAGCCAACGCCTGGTCAAACTCATTGATTAGCAGATGGGCATATGCCAGAGCCAGGCGGCAGTGCGGGGCAAATGGGTACATATCAGGATGGGCTTCTAACCCGGTGAGTGCGGCCGCTAACTCCTCGCAGCTCTGGTAAAAGTTGGGGCGGGTCCAGGGTAGGGCGTTCCGCTGCCATTGGCAGGCGGCTACCCAGCCGGCCTCTCCCAGGTCGGCGAAAATCGACTCGGCGTGGTCTAACGCGGCTGTGACCCGGCCCGGCTGGACCCATTCATTGGCCGCTTGCCCCAGGTACCAGGCGGCTTTGGCCTGAATGAACGGGGGGGCCTGGGATTGGGCGGCCGCGGCCACCGCCAGCAGCGACCAGGCCAGCCGGGGTTGAGCCAGCCCTAGCTGCCGGGCATCTGCCGCCAGGCCATCCAGTTCCGTCAGGGTTAAAGGGGGAAAATCCGTAACCATTGTGGGCAACATCTCTTCCAGAGAAAGATCGGTGGCAACCTGCTCCGCCAACGACAGGTATCGAGTTGTAATTAGGCGCATGGTGTTGTAGGCCGGGTCACCGCTGGCATCTGCACAGTGACCGATAAATTGGGCGCGGATCAGAAAGTAAACAGTGAATGGCTGGTTACATGACCGATAGCGGCTATTATAACCTATTTTAATGTGATTCAACGTATCTTTTATCAGTATGGAAGCTGGCGTTTTTTGATCAGACCATTGGTTATTGGTCTCTTGGTATAAGGTACGCTTGCTTTTGCTTTCTCCCTGGCTCATGGTTACACTTTGCCCCCATGAGCGAACTCACCAACCCCCACGACAAATTCTTCAAAGAGATGTTCAGCCAGCTTGACCTGACTGGTGATTTCCTGCAAAACTACCTGCCCGCCCCGTCCTCAACCAGCTTGACCTCAGTCAGATACAGTTGGAAAAAGAGAGTTTCATTGAGCCCCAGCTCCGGGAACATTTCTCTGATCTGCTGTTCAGCGTTCCCCGTCGGGATCGTCGCGGATTGGCATTCATCTTTTTCCTCTTTGAACACAAGAGCTTCTGGTACCGTTGGACCTGGTTGCAACTGCTGCGCTACATCATAGAGTTTTGGGAGCGAGACCTGGATACTCTGACTAGCCAGGATGTTTTATAACCCAAGACGATCTTCTCAATAAGTTGGGGCGAACCTTCGGAAGGTTGCTGTAATAGGCAAGCTCTTAGGTCAAACCTTCCGAAGGGTACACGTTTTACTGAAAGGTTACACCCAAGAGATAACATGAGTGTGGCTCACCACTGCGATTAAAAATCTGTAGCGCGGTTTGGAAAATCGCATATCGAATTGCAAGTTCGATTTACAAGGGAGTCACTACAGAGACTCCCAGCGATTTCATTGTGAAGACGCCAGACCCGCCAAGAAATTTTGAGAAGCGTGGATTACCGTACCAGCAAGACCGGGCAATCGAGGGAGTCAAGTAAGATCTGAATCGTTTCGGCTTGTTGGAGTGGGCTGGCCGCCCCGCCCAATACCAGGGTGCCCCCACCTTCTCGCCGTATCGCCTCAACCAGAGAATTGATCTCTGGCTGGGGCAGGTGGATGGTGCGGATGGTTAAGGGCTGTTCTGGGGGATGGCTGAGCCACGCGGCCGCGGCCGCAACCAGATTAGCAACCTCATCTGGCACATCCCCCAGTAGAAACACCGTCAGAGGAAGCTGCAAGGCTAGAGCCAGGTAGCTGGCAACTTGAACTGCCTGTTTCCCCACCGCACTCCCATCGAACGTTACCAGGATAGGGCGATTTTCTACTGCCAGATGGTGGGTGAGCCAGACGGAGTGGGGGGCCTGGGTGGCCAGGGCGCGAGCGGTGGAGCCTAAGCGGGTGTGGCGGCTGAGGGGGCGGCTGGCTTTGCCCAAAATGATCAGGTCTGCTTCCAACGCGGCCGCTAACAACTCTGGCGTCACCTGCCCCCGCACTACCTTAAATGACCAGCGCACCGAGCGGGGTTCGGCCGCGTTGGAGAGGGCGCGGCGAGCCTGGGACGCTTGCAGCCGCAACGCCGTCTCCATTTGTTCATGGGTGACATCCCCCAGAGTGGGAAAGCGCCATTCCCGGGTGAAGGGCAGCCCCGCCAGCCGCAGCAGGTTAATATCCTCAACAAACAGCCCTACCAGTTCTGCCTGGAGCCGAGCCGCCAGCTTCGCGGCCGCCTCCAGAGCCGCCAGACTGTCCGTTGAAGCATCCAACGCCACCAAGATCCGCTGAATGATCTTCTCTTCGCCATCCCCTGCCATGCTGCACCGCCTGGGTAGTTTTTGAGTTTCGAGTTTTGAGTTTCAAGTTTCGAGTTACTCAGTCCTCAGTCCTCACCCCTCAGTCCTATCTTTTCCCTGATTAAACGCCTTCACCTTCTCGGCTACCCGGTCTAAGCGGATGATGATGCGTTGGTTGATGGAGCCAGGTGGGTACTGTCCTTGTTCATCCGGCTCACCGATGGGTACACCGGTTAGCAGGGATATTCCTTCGTCAATGTGGGTGATGGGATAAATGTGGAACTGCCCCTGGGCCGCGGCCGCAACCACATCCTGACGCAGCATTAAATTTTTCACATTGGCCGCCGGGATTAACACTCCTTGGTCCCCTGTCAACCCTCGCGCCTGGCAAATATCAAAAAACCCTTCGATCTTCTCATTGACCCCGCCAATGGCCTGGACTTCCCCATGCTGATTGACAGAGCCGGTGACAGCCAACGCTTGTTTGAGCGGCAGTTCCGCCAATGAGGAGAGTAGGGCGTATAGCTCCGCTGAAGACGCGCTGTCCCCATCTATCCCCCCATACGATTGCTCAAATACCAGGCTAGCGGAGAGGGCCAGCGGACGCTCCTGGGCGTAGCGGCTGCTCAAGAAGCTGGATAAGATGAGAACCCCTTTGCTGTGCAGGGGGCCGCCCAGTTCTACCTGCCGCTCAATATCAACCACATCCCCTTTGCCCAGCCGCACCTGGGCCGTGATCCGGCTGGGTTTGCCGAACGATTGTCCTCCCAACAGGAAGACGGAAAGGCCGTTGATTTGCCCTATCCGCCCTCCCTGGGTATCAATCAACAGGGTTTCCCGCAAAATCGCTTCCTGAATTCGTTCACGCAGCCGGCCACCCCGATATTGTTGGGCCTCAATCGCCTGTTGGATCGCGGCCGCGTCTACCATCTCCTTGCCCGCTTCTCCGGCCCAATAATCCGCCTCCCGCAGCAGGTCGGCGATGCTCTGCATGTGCAGCGAGAGGCGCTCCGCATCATCGGCCAGGCGGGCACTTTGCTCAATGACCCGCGCCACCGCCGAACGATCAAATGGCCGCAGCCCATTTTTGTGGGCCAAAGTGCCAATCAGTTGGGCGTACAACTGATCATTTTCTCCGGTGCGAGGCATGGCCAGATCAAAATCTACCGTGACCTTAAATAGTTCCATAAAATCCGGATCATATTGGCAGAGCAGATAATAAAGCAGTGGCTCACCCATCAGGGCCACCTTAACATCCAGGGGAATTGGCTCTGGCTCCAGGGAGACGGTGCTGATCAACCCCAATGCCTGCCCCAATGATTCCAGATTGATTTCTCGCGCCCGTAAAGCCCGCTTTAGCCCTTCCCAGGCATACGGCTGGGTCAACAGTTTGCGGGCGTCGAGCAAAAGATACCCCCCATTGGCCCGATGTAAGGCTCCAGAGCGGACCAGGGTAAAGTCGGTGATGAGCGACCCCTGGTGGGATTCGTATTCGACCCGCCCGACCAGGTTTTGGTAGCTGGGGTTATCTTCGTAAACGATGGGGGCCCCCTGGGTTTGGCTGTGGTCTACCAGGACGTTGACTTTGTAACGGGTGAGGAGGGCCTGGCGTGCGGCCGCGTGGTCCCCCCCACTTCCCCCCAGCGGAGAGCCGCCCCCATCCAGAAACGCCCACGCCTTTTCCGTCACATCCTTCTGCAACGCATCCAGATAACTCAGCAGGGCTGCCATATCAGCAAACCGCTGTCGTATCTCCTCAAACAGCGGCTTCACGGCAAACTCGGCCACTTCCTGGTTCAACAAATCTAGCTTCCCCTGTGTCTCCCGCTTCCACTGGGGCATCTGATGAACCACTTTCTGTAATGCCTCTTGCTGCCGTCCCACTTCTGCCTCTATCCGCCGCTGCTCCTCTTCTGGCAGGCGCATAAATTGCTCCGGGCTGATTACCTCATTGTTTTGTAAGGGGGCAAAGGCCAGCCCATTGGGGGTAGCGATGAGGGCGATTCCTTGTTCTCTGGAGTGGCGGCGAATGGCTTCAATTGCCTGCTCCTGCCGGTCCCGGTACTCCTCTTCAATGGCGATTTTGCGCCGGTTATAATCTTCACTCTCAAAGGCGGTGGGCAGCACGGTGAACAGATCATTGATCAATTTTTGCATCAGTTCGGCCAACTGAGTGCCTTGACCGGGATGAAGCTGCAATGCTTTGGGGCGATGGGGCTGCTCAAAATCAAATACGTAACAATAATCAGATGGGACAGCGGCCGCGGCCGCTTTCTGTTTAATGAATTGGGAGATAGCCGTAAATTTCCCCGTGCCATTTGGCCCCAGGGCAAACAGGTTAAACCCTTCCTGGGGAATGCCCACGCCAAAACGAACCGAGGCCAGGGCACGCTCCTGGCCGATAATATCGGTTAATTCGTCCAGTTCCGCTGTATGGTTAAAGGCAAACTGGGTTGGGTCACAGGCCCGATAAAGAGATGAGGGGGGTAATGGGGTAAGCATAACAACACCATCCTATATGGTTTTATGGTTATCCTACGACTACATAACCATCCACCACAAGTGATAAATGTCATTATTGCCTGCGTAGCAAAAAATTCTGGCTCTTTAGAACCGCACAGAGTTGACACCAAAGGTAAGGGAACCCTTGTGATTGCCCCAGTACAGGGTAGGCACAAGGCCAGCTTCTACCAGCCAGAGGTGCGACCCACTCCTAAAAGTGGATCGCACCTGATGCGGCCGCCCCAATATCAATAGACCCTAACCTGGACAAGCCAGAAAAGATTTATCCACAGATGTCACAGATGAATCCACTGAAAGAAGCCACGAAGTTCACAAATTAACACGAATTTTTCTTTGGTAACTCTGCGCTTTCGCGTCTCTGCGCGACCTTTTTTCAGAAGACTCACAGATGGACACAGATTTTTAAGCCAGCGGTGAAAATCTGCGCCATCTGTGGATCAGTTCTTGTTTTCTGTACAAGAAGTTGAGTTGTAAAGTACTAATTTCTAAGCACAACAGGCAAATACAAAGTATGCCCTGGACTCCCCAGGCTGGTACTGTTCAAGAGGACCACAGCCGTTACCGAACTGTTTAGGCTGGAGCTAAAAGTCACCTGAGCCGTATCTGCGCTGCCGCTGCCAACAACCACATATACATTCACCGTACTACTCTGCCCCACCCCCAACGTCACATTGGCACTGCTGGGCGTTGTTGACCAGTTGTTATTGGCAATAGCTATGGAGAAGGTATCACTATAATCCCCCGTGTTGGTGATGGCAATCGTGTAGGTGATCGTTTCCCCCACATAAGCAGTGCCATTCATGTTGCCCGAAGTCACAATCGCCGGATGGGGCACGGCGTTGGTACTCCCGGTTGCTGTATAGACCAATGTCGGGCTGCTTACAGAGGTGATAGTGAGAGTAAAGCTGTCACTCAGGTTGATCACGTTGGGTATGTTCACCTGTATGGAGACAGTACTGGTAGAGTTGGCCGTCATATTAAGGGTCGGTGACGTTAATAAAGTTGTTGGCCAACTATGACCAGAGATAGCTACAGTGTAATTGTCCGGCTGAAGCAGGTTATAAAAGACGAAATCATGCACCACACTGCTGTTTGGCCCACCATCCAAGTCACTGTCATTGGGGGCTAAAACGGCGTAGATAGGAGCTACCGGGCCATTGGGCAGTGGCCATACATACGCCCCTCGTGAACGAGTGAAGACAGCCAGAGTGGTTGCCCCCCGGTCAATAGACATATCCCAAATCATTACGTGGGGCAGCCCATTCTCAAAACGGTACCAAACCGGTGAGGCCACGTTAATGTCGTTGGTGTAATACAGCCCCCAATCGGTACCGGCAAACACCTGTTGGGGAAAGTTGGGGTTGGCGATGATAGAATCTACGGGGATGTTGGGCAGGTTGCCACTTTTATTTTCCCAGGTAAACGAGGCGCAGTTGGCGGTACAACTGACCTGGAACACATGGCCTGGGGTAGCCGGGGTGTTTTGATCAAACCCACCAACGGCGGCAAAGGCAACCAATGGGTTAGCCGGGCTGCTGGCGACATCCAGAATGGGGCGGTTGGGCAGCACCGTATTGCCCCCAGTTACATTGACCCAGGTAGCTGAATTGGGTACCCCGGTTCCCAGCCCGAAGCCAATCTGGACATTGCCATCATTGGTCCCAACAATGGCGATGCTCTCATCAGTGTAAGCGAAAGCTAATTGGTTGATGATGGAACGGTCATTCAAGGTGCCTTTGGTCAGGTCGGGGCTGTTGACATACCAACTGCCGCTGGTGTACCCTCCGGTCACGGTTTCCCAGACCCGATAACTCCCGGCGATGAGGTGAAGGCAGGTGGTAGTGGTGCATTCTTTATAAATTTCATAGGGGAAGAGGAACCCCCGGCGGTCCGCAGACCACCCCCCGTTGACGGCGGAGGGGCTGCTGTATGGGCCGCTGGAGGTGACATACATCCCCCCGTTCTGGGTTTCCATATACCAGCGCAACGCTTGCCGCGGTTCGATGCGGGCAAAGACACCATCTCCCCCCAGCCGCTGCTGCCATTGGATGGGGCCAGGGTTGCCGCTCCAGGTGGCTACAGATGAGCCGTTATCTTGCGCCCCAGCGACGATGCCAGGAGTAGAAGAGTGGGCAAAGTTCGCGGTGATGTCACCGCCATAGAACTCAATGGTGGGTAAAGTGCTATTGAGGGTGATGAAGGTGGGGTTGGTAGCGGTGGCGTTGCTGCTATACCACATCCCCCCATCGTTGCCAATGAGCAGTTGGGATGAGGAGTTACCAAGAAAGGCGCGGGCGTGTTGGTCTACATGGACAAAGCCGCCGCAATAACCGGTGGTGGTATTGGTAAAGGATGTCCCCCCATTGCTGGATTTGTATAGATCAATCATGCTGAGGAAGACAACATTGCTGTTATTGGGGTCTACAGTGAGTCCGGCGTTGTACCAGGTTTGACCGATACCAGAGGTGCAGCTAGCCGCAGTAAAGGTAGCTGGGGTGGCTTGTTGTGTCCAACTGGTCCCACCATTGGTCGTGCGCCAGACACCCAGGGTGGCACTCCCGTTGAGATTGCTGGCAACCTGGGCGTAAATTACCTGGGGATTGCTGGGGGCTATAGCCAGGTCAATGCGTCCCACGGAATCGTTTGTCGGATCGCCATCGCCGGTACCGGCCGGCCAGCCATTGTTTAATAAGCTCCAGGATGCGGGGCAGCCAGAGACAGGAATGGTACTGCTGTAAACGGCATTGGCCCCGGTCAGTCCTAGATCAGGTTGCACGGTTGTGGGAAAGCCCCGGGTACCAACGGCCGCGTAAAGGGTAGTTGTGGCTCCATCGTCCCGTACCAGCAGGCCAGTGATGTCTTGCCGCTGGTTGGTGTGGCTGTTGGTCAGGCAGGGGCCAGTCCAGTTGCTGCCGGCATCGTAGGAGAAATAGAGGCCGGTTTTGGTGCCGACGATGACGGTGTTGCTGTTGTTGGGATCTACCTGGACTTTGCCGATGGCCTGGTATTGGGGAAAGCCGGTGGTGGGATAGACGGGGCCGAACACATCTTCGCCGAGGACGGCCCAGGTGGACCCGGCGTCGGTGCTTTTGAGCAGCCCGGCACTACCGAAGGAGTAGGAGCCGTAGCGCAGGTCGCCGGTGCCGGCGTAGATAATGTTGCTGTTGTTGGGGTCAATGATGAGGTCGCCGATGGCAATGCTGTTGATGTGTAAGGCATCGGTGACGGTGAACCAGGTGGTGTTGGCAGTGCAACAGTTGGTGGTTTTCCACACGCCTCCGCCGTCAGAGCCGATGTAGACGACGGCGGTATTGGTGGGGTCTACGGCGATGACGTTGATGCGGCCGGCCACGTGGCGACCGCTTTGCAGTAAGGGGTACGGGCCAACAAAGGTGAAGCTGTTGGGGTCCAGGGTGAGTGGGGTTTCCAGGTTATGGCTGTACTCCCCGGCGGGCATCCCTTTGGGAATAAACTTATCTTGCGCGGCCGCTTCCCGTACCCAACTGGGATCAAAATGGAAAGTGGGGTAAGTATATCGGGTTGCCCAATAATCCCCCAGGTTGAGCAGGGCTACTGTTTCATCATATGGATTGCCTGCCTGGTATGGTTCTCGCCCTTCTGGGACCAACAAAAGGGCTTCTTCAGGGCCAGCTTCGCCGATGACCAGTGGGTCCTGGCTGATATCCACTGATTGACGGATGAGAAGGATCGCCCCAACAAAAAAGAGTAACAAGATCAGTTGACCGGTCAGAACGCGGCCGCGAACAGTAGACATAATGCCCTCCAGTGAGCTAAGACAATAATATCGCCGTGTAGAGCCTTCCAGTGGTTGGAACTCAAAACCTGCCCGATTATAACGTTCAGAAGGGTAAAGGGAAAAATAATGGGACTATGGGTAACTATTCAGCCTTCCGAAGGTTTCGCTGCCAATGATTCCCGGTGGGAAAACCTTCGGAAAGGTTAGTGGTTACCCATAATTGGAATTGCTGGTGTTGATCAGGGTTGTCTCACCAAGGGAAGGAATAGTTGCCTATTGGTAACAGGTGTGACGGTCAACTGGACAGACGTAAAACTACTATAAGCCTGACCATCATAAGCTCGATAAACAAAACTATCATTCCCATGATAACCGGCATGGGGGGTATACGTAAACCCACCATCTGCCTGTAAATGTAACGACCCGTGGATACTGGTTGTCACCAAGACGGCTGTCAATGGATCGTTGTCAGGATCATTGTCATTGGCCAAAACCCCAGGTGAGCTGATCACCAGCGGTGTGCCCTGGGCAGTACTGTAAGCATCAGGTACCGCGTTGGGCCAATTGTTGTTGTACTGGATACCGTAACGCCCACCCGTAACTGTTTCGACAGGGCCACCTCCCCAAACAATAAACTCTTGCCCCGTCCAAATGGCGGTGTGATCATTTCGGTCAAAGGGAGCATTGACCGTATTCATCGTCCGCCAACTATTGGTTTGGGGGTTATACAAGCCACCCGTGATACCTCTACCACCCCAGGCCACCATCTCTACACCTGTCCAGGCCAAATTAGTGCTGCGGGGTGAAGGCACCCCGTTCATGCTTGTCGCTGTCCAGGTATTGGTTGCTGGGTTGTAGCGGCCGCCATCATTAAGCAGCGTGGTACAGCCATACTCGACACAACCACCCCAAACGATCATCTCCGTGCCTGTCCAGACCGCATCGGCCCCACGTTGGCGAGGCTGAGGCGTATTGATGAGGCTGGTAGCTGTCCAGGTATCGTTGCTGGGATTGTAGCGGCCGCCATCGTTGTAAGGCATAGAAACAATATCACCCCCCCAAATGATCATTTCGGAACCTGTCCAGACGGCGACATGCTCTGTACGGGTATTCGGTTCGTTGACACTGGTGATGGTTGTCCAACTGTTGGTGGCCGGGTTGTAACGCCCCCCTGGTGTATACCCGCCCCAAATAATCATTTGTGTTCCGCTCCAAACAGCTGAATGACCATAACGGCCATCTGGGGCCCCGGCAGTGGTGACGGTGATCCAACTGTTTGTGACCGGGTTGTACCGTCCCCCCGTACCGGGTAAAGTTTCCGGTGTTCCACCCCACACAATCATTTCTGTGCCCGTCCAGACCTCCGTTGGTCGCTCACGCCCTGCGGGCACGTTGACCAGGCTGGTACTCTGCCAGGAATCGGTTATAGGATCATAGCGGCCGCCATCTTGTGGGTAGGGATTGTTCCAACCGCCCCAGACAATCAATTCGGCACCTGTCCAGATGCTGGCATGATTGTAACGAGCCTGGGGAACGTTCAGGTTGTTGATGGTGAGCCAGGTATTTGTTGGGGGATGGTAGCGGCCGCCATTATTGATGAAATGACCATTCCCCCACCCGCCCCAGACAACCATTTCCGAGCCGGTCCAAACCGCCGTATGACCCTCTCGCTTTTCGGGAGCATTAATGGTATTGAGCGTCATCCAGGTATCCGTTGTTGGATTGTAGCGACCCCCTGGGGTTGCCAGAGAACCCCCGAAGACGATCATTTCGGAGCCCGTCCAGACGGCTGTGTGCAGCCAGTTAAGTGTGGGCGCTGCTGCCTGATTGGTGGGTGTCCAACTATTAGTGACTGGGTTGTAACGCCCTCCACTGTTGTCACTGAAGCTGCCACCCCAGATAATCATCTCCGTGCCGGTCCAGACAGCAGTGTGGAAATAACGGGCAGTCGGTGCCCCAGATTGGTTGAGGGGCGCCCAGGTATTGCTGATTGGATTGTAGCGAGCACCGTTGTTGTACATTTGTGAACCAGTGTACCCACCCCACACGATAAAATCGTTGCCAGTCCATACCCCTTTGAGATACCCCCTGGCAGAGGGTGCGCCGCTGCTGGGCAAGATTGTCCAGGTATCGGATGTTGGGTTATAACGGCCACCTGTGCCAAGTGGCGAAGGGTTTACCCCCCCCCAAATAATCAGTTCTGTACCTGACCAGGCATAGGCGAAATAAGCCCGGGGCCCAGGTGCATTGACGGCAGTCATGGGCGTCCAACTGTCGGTAGTGGGGTTGTAGCGACTCCCTACAGCGGCCGTACCCCAAACCAACAACTCTGTACCTGTCCAAACGGTGGCTGGTGTAATACCCGCCACAGGCGCATTAACCGTGCTCATGGTTGTCCAGGTATCGGTAGCGGGATTGTAGCGGCCGCCATCATGGAAGTAACGCCCTACGACACTCATCCCACCCCAGACAATCATTTCGTTGCCCGTCCAGGCCGCACCATGTTCATAACGGGGATCGAGTAAAGCCTGGGTGGGCGTCCAGGTTTCGTTGCCGCGGCCGCGTTCGATCACAGGTAATTGATAGGTGAAGGCGGTATCTGCGGCCGCAACCGCATACTGTTCACGCACGGCTGCCCACCAGCTTTCCAGAGGTTGTTTAGCCCAAGAGATGACGCCCAGGCGTAATGTTGTGGTGCTGTTTTCCAGGACCGTGACGGCATAAAAACGGCTGCTGTCCTCTTGCAAGGGGCTAATCTGGTGCAGGGGCAACGCGGCCGCGTCAAACAATTGGACTATCTCTTCCTGCCGCTCATCCCACTGATCGGCATCCAACGCTATCACCCCAGGAGCAAGATGGCTGTTTGCCGAGGCCACGACCCAGGTCGCTTCCTGGTATGTACCAGTAAGGGCTGATAGTTGTTCCGGACTGTCGAGTTGAGCCAATTCCTTCTCAGCCTGAGCACGCAGCGCACCGTGCAGCTGTTCATCGGTGGCATAGCGGTTGGTAAGAAGGCGGTTGACCAACTGCGGCCGCGCCAGACATTCAGCAATCAAATAAGGATCATTTTCGAGTGCCCGCCACAAATCAGCCAGAGTATCTGGTTGCTGGCTATGGGCTGCCATGCGCTCTATTTCCGCCTGTAGACGCTCTGGTGTAATCGGTTCACCCCAAAATTGGGCCAGGGCTGTGCTTTGGCGCAGCATATCATCCACCTGTTGCTCAATGTCAGTCACGGGAAGCAGTTCGTCGAGGCTGGGGTGTGGGCCATCGTTTTCGGCGGGCCAGATACGGCGTTCCCAATAGATTTGCTCAATACTCTGACGGCAGGCAATCCGGTCGGCATAGGTGAAGGGTTTGGTTGTGGCCGCAAGCGGCCGCAATTGGCTCAAAATTGAAAGGAGCAGGACAGATAACAGGGTCAAGAGGGTTCTTTTTTTCATCGGGTGTCCTTTTGTGTGCTGGAGTTACTCAATGGGGAAAGTTCGGCTGCGTTATCAGCAGGAGTCATTATGCCAAACGCAAACGTCATACGCTCTTGGCGAAAATGGAAAACCAAACGCGACCTGTGTCAGAGTAACGGACGATTGTTTAGTCGTTGTGAGGACAGGATAGTAACGGGTGAATAGGGGAAAAAGTGAAGAAGAGCATCTTCTGAGGGGCCAAAAAGCATGGATAAGACCCCTAAAAATTAGTACAGCGTTACGGAAGGCTCTAATAGGTTTGTAGTAACGGCTTTAGTCGTTCCACGCGGGACTGCTAAAGCAGTTACTACGGACCAAAAACCTGATATGGATTTCTGTATTGTTGTACCAGACACAGCCAATATAAACACAAAAGAGGCAAGCCCCAGCAGGGCTTGCCTCTTTGCTTACAGGAGTTCAACCTTTCCGAAAAGCTGAACGCTTGAGATGATTACCAACCTGTTACTGCGTCGGCGGCCGCATCATACCCGTCGTATCAGCCCCAATATCCACCAGACTATCATACAAAATTTGCAGGATATAGTTGCTGTTGTGGGCAAACGCGCCAGGGTCTTTGCTCACATATTGGAAATTATACGCTGCCCGCAGCAGGCGCGGCGTCCAGTTGTTGAACCGGTTGGCGGCGTTAATCTCATCTGGGTCAGCGACCCCATTGCTATTGCTGTCATTGAAGAAGTAAGGATGACGGGCCGAACTGTAAACGATCCCGGTGCCGATGGTTTGGGTGGCATACGCCTGCATCGCCTCATACAACATCCCCTTCATGGCGGCAATTTCGACAGCAATCCCTTCTGTTGTTGTGCCATTGCCATCATGGTCCAGGTTGCTGATGCGGATGGTAGAGAGGGTTTCCATGGAGACGGCCCCCTCATGGCATTCGGCACATTGGCTGATCTTGACTTCCAACGAGTGGGTATCGTGGCACTCATTACAGGTATCGAACGCGCCGATATGGACGTTGCGGCCGACATAGGTCTGCCCGGCATACTCATACGCCCCTTTGGCTTCGGTACCAAACAGGGTAGCCCCGGCGGCAAAGTAATGGATGTTGAGGAAACGCAGGTTTTCTGACACTTGATCATCCGCCAGACCCCCGATGAGCCGGTTGACGCTGACCGTAGATTCCCGCCCCTGGTGGCAGACCAGACAGAGGTTGCTTTCAATATCCTGGTCGGCGTTGGACAGCCTGGCCCCGCTGGGGAAGGTCACTTCAGTAAACTCATACAGGGTGAAGGTGGAGACATCGTTGTGGCAGGTGGCGCAGTTCAGCCCGCTGGAAGCAGGTTGAGAGATGGCGACCCCTTCAGCCGCGAAGAAGGGCAGCCCGACCGCTGTATGGCACCGGCTGCAAGTGGCGGGCACAATACCTCCCTGGGCGTCCCAATTGCGGAAAGCCTGCTCTGAACCGGCAAAGTGGCCGTGATCAATGCGCCGGGCGCGGCTCAAATCTACAGGCTCGGTCAGGGCGGTGTTCAGGTCTTCGATGGAGTCATAGAGAAGCTGGATGATATATTTGCCCCCATGAGCATAACGGCCAGTATCTTTGAGGGAGACCTGGAAGTTATAAGCGGCTTTGGCTAGACGGGGGGTCCAGGCGTTGAACCGGTTGCTGCCAGCGACTTCATCATCATCGGCGACGCCGTTGCCGTTGCTGTCAATGAAGAAGTAGGGATGGGAATGGCTGTCATAGACAATCCCTTTCTCGGTCACTTCAACGGCATAGGCTTGCATCGCCTGGTACAGCATCTCGCGCAGCCCTTCGATCTCGTAATAGACCCCTTCGTTCATATCCCCATCGCCATCGTAATCTACCAGAGAGCCAGCCATGCGGATGTTGACCAGATCGCTGGCCTGGCGCAAGTTGGTGTGGCAGACGGCACACTCGTCGAATTGGACTTCCAGGGTGTGGGGGTTGTGGCAATCTACGCAGGTGCTGTACGGTTCGACATGATCGAAGCGGGCATCATATGCTTTGCCAGGGTATTCATATCCCCCCTTAGTGACGGTGCCGTATTGGGTGGCCGCGGCCGCGTAGTAATGAATATTGGTAAAGCCCAAATCTTCACTAATAGCGTCCTCATCCCCATCACCCAGACCAGCGTTGGCGATGGATTCGTTGACTTGCACCGTTGAGGCTCGTCCCTGATGGCATTGGATACAGCGGGCTTCGGGTCCCAGCCCGGTCACTTCTACCCCAGAGGGGAAGGTAGCACTGTCCAGGTGGGCGGTCACTTCGTTGTGACATGCTTCACAGGTGACGGTGCTGCCGAGCGGCGCGGCCGCGTCCACCATTCCTGCTGTACTACCATCTGCTCCCAGGAAATCCAGGAAGCCAGGGGTGCTGTGGCATTTGGCGCAGCGGATGGGTATTTCGGCGGGGTCGGCGTTGTTCCAATAATTAAACGCGGTGGCACTGCTGTCGGCATGGGGGGAAGCCGACCATTGGGCCATGTAGGGTACTACCAGGTCCCCCGTCATGCTCACCGGCAGTTCGGCGACCCCTCCCGGGTCTTCGCTGGTGGCCGGCACCTCCACCAGCCGGGTAACGACCACCTGTTCTACAACGGCTGGGGCTTCTACCGTCACCAGCCGGGTTACTTCGACCGTTTCTGGCTCCTGGGCACAGGCCACCAGGGCAACCGTAGACAAGAGAAGTAACCCAAACAATAAATGGGGCCATTTAGGTTTGTACTTCATAACCGCCTCCTTAAAAAAATAGGACTGAGTGGTGAGGAATGAGGAATGAGGGCTGAGGGTTGAGGGCTTTACTCACTCGCCCACTCGCAACCTCACTCACTCCACCGGTACAAATATTTCACGGGTAACTCTGGGGATGGTCTCAATGGCTGTTTCTTCAAAGGTGACAGCCCAATAAACGATACCCAGAACAATAATGGTGCTGATGACGGCGACGACGATGAACGGGCGCAGCCGTTTTTGCAAAACAGGTAACTCCAACTCCGGCCAGGGTGCGCCACCGCTTTCTAGCCGTTCCAGCTCCAGGGCATGTTCCTCTTCCATCTGGTGGCGGGGCAGGTTGCCGGTGAACATGCTGGGGTTGAAATGTTTAATGTGGACGTTGTACATGTGCCAGATGATGATGGCTAAAATCGCTAACAGGGCTTCCCCCCCGTGGGCAGCTTTGGCGGCGGGAATGAGCTGCCCAGGCAAAAAGGCGGCAAAGGCGATGGGGTTCCACAAGATGAAGCCGGTGATAGCCATGATGAGGGTGCCCCAAACAACGGCCCAATATTCAAACTTTTCGCCAAAGTTAAATTTAGCCATTTTCGGCCGCTCATGGGTGAAGCCCAGGTTGTAACGAACGGTGTCTATTAAATCCTGCAAATCTTTTTTGTCGGGCAGCATCCGCATCCGCTCATGTTTGACAAAAAGGCGGTAGGCGGAGGTCAATATGTGATAAAAAGAGCCGAGAACCAGAATGACTGCGGCCGCGCGGTGGACCAGCCGCACCATCTCAATCCCCCCCATGGCCCCGATCAACCATTGGCAGAATGGCAGGGTAGCGTATTTCTGGGGCAGCCCCGTAACCCCCAGGATGGTGAAAGAGATCATCAACACAAAATGCTCTATCCGCGCTCCCAGGCGGAAGCGAGGATATACCTTTTCGGAATGGGCGGCGGGAGTACTCATTGTTTCAGGCGGCGGTCTACGATTAAACGCCGGTATATGTCAGTTAAGACGAGAAAACCAAAAAAGGCTAAGGTCGCCGGAATGACAACCCAGTAAAAGCTGTTGACCAAAAAGACCAGAGGGTTATGCTCTAATGATGGCCGGAAATGGCTGGTCCAGGAATCAGGGAAGTTGGTGGTAGCGTTGGGATGACATTGCTGGCATGTTTCTAGCAGATTCGCTTTGATGCCCGCTTCGGGATCATCTGGTCGCAGGATGTTATGAACGCCATGACAATCATAACATACGGCTTTATTTGTCTCAACAGTTGGGTCTTGGTGTTCAAATAAAGTTACCGTTGTGCCATGAAAATCGGCCACGTAGGTATTGAATACATCGGTGGAGATGTCGTACTGACCCATTAAAGCCGGGTCGGCGTGGCAGCCAGCACACAACTGAGGCGAACGCACCCGGAATAGGGCGGTGGTGGGATCGTTGATGTTGTGGACGCCGTGACAATCAATGCAGGTGGGTACGTCGGGGTTGTTTTCGCTGAGTAAGGCGGCCCCATGGACACTGGCGGCGTATTCATCGTAAATGGTGCTGTGGCACTGCTGGCAGGTTTGGGCCAGCCGCTCACGGGGTTCGTCCGGTTTGGGGGTGTCGTGTGCCCCATGGCAATCGGTACAGACGGCGGCATCTAAGTTCCCGGCGGCCAGAGCGACGGCGTGAACGCTGTCCATCGCTTGATCATATTTGGGTTCGTGGCAGCGGCCGCAAAGGGGGTATTTCTCCAGGCTGTATTCCCGGACAGAAGTGGCGGTTATCGCCTGCTCATGGGGGAAAAGATAGCCATCGTGGCAATCAGTACAGAGCAGAGGTGACCAGGTGTTTCCCACCCCATGTACCGATTCGGCCAGGGTGGCCGCTTTCACGGTCAAATCCAGAATATCCCCATTGGCCAGGGTCAGCGATAAATTGTCCAGGCTGTGGCAGGCGTCACAATATTGATTGGTCAGGCTGGTGGCGGCAAAGAGGCCGTTTTGTATGGTGTGGCGCAGATCCGTACGGGCGGTCAAGGAGACCTCGTTGCTGAGGTGGCAGGCGGCACAGGTGCCCAACCCTTCACCAGCGTACCAGCTTTCTTTGGGCTGCACATTGTGCCCCCCATGACAATCCACACAGGCCACCCGGGTATCTCCACTGGCAGGGTGGCTGGTGAGATGGGGCGGTTGGTGGCATCGTTCGCAGGTAGCCAGAGATTGGGTGATCTGGTAGCTGCGGTAATCGGGGGCGGCTGGGGGAGTGTGCGGATATTGGTAGTGGGCGGGCAAATGGCAGGCGGTGCAGGGCAGATTGGTATCGTTGTGCCCTCCATGGGCTGAGGCGGCCAACTGTTCTATATTCACCTGGACGGCCATGGTCTCCCCGGAAGAGAAGGTGATCACACCGTCGGTGCGGCTGTGGCAGAGGATACAGGCGGTGTCATCGCCGGCTTGAATGGGTGGGGTTTGGGAATTGAGGGTGCCGTGCCGAGGGTTTGAGCTGATGGGGGGAGACGCGGCCGCGTCTCTGGCAGACACCCCAAACCAGGTCAGCCCCACTGCCAGAAGCAGGGCGGTGACCAGGAAAGGGGGTATTCCGAACGGTTTGTTGGCCAGGCTGATCCGGGTCAAAACCATTCGGCTGGTTGAACGGTTACTCATCAGCTTCTTCATCAGAGGGTGCCGGTGAACTCAGCGGGGGGAGCAAATGATAATTGACCGCTGTTTGAATCAGTTCTGCGTCTGTTTTAGGCCGGCCGCGTCCATCTCCATTGGGCAGGTGGCAGGCCCGACAGGCAAAATCGAGGGATAGCTGGGACAAGGCGACGGTGCCATCTTCGCTGAACTGACCGATTTGGGTGGGATCAATGGCTACCAGGTGGGTGCGGATGTCGCCGGTGAACGCGGCCGCGTCGCCCACCGCATTTTTCACTAACCGGGGCATGTGGCAATCCACACAAGCAATGGTGAGCAGTTGGTGCCGTTCATTGGCCTGGTTTTGCGCCTGCTTGAAATGGCAATTTTCACATAAAGTGCGAGTGGTTTGCTGTCCGGTCTGGCGCAGCTGCACTACGCCGCTGTGAGGATCATGGCAGATGACACAATCAATGACCACGTGTTTGCTCTGGAAAAGTTCTTCGTACTGCTCGTGGTGTTGAATGAAGCCGCCAGAAGCGTTGACTTCGGTAAAATCACCACGCACATGGCACTGCCCACACGCGGCCGCGTCCCGATCAATTTTCATTTCATAGGCCATCGGGTGGTTGCTGTGCAAACTGCCTGGCCCATGACACGCCTCACATTGGATGCCGGGGAAGGCCCAGGTGCCAACAAGGCCGGGGCGGTCATCTTGATTACCGATGGGGGAGTAGCCGGTGGTATGACATTCGCCGCAATCATAGGGCATATTGGCGCGGCCAGGATGGTAGCCGACCCATGATCCCCCCAGGTTGACGGCGGGGTTGAAAAAATTGTATTGGGTGGTGGCGTTCTCATCGGTTCCGGTAATGATATAGCCGTCCTGGTCTATGAACCGGGCTTTCCAGTTGTAGCCGCCAATCACGTAGCTGATTTCGTCCCAGGTGTAGCCGGGCGGGGGGCTGGGGATGAAGGTGAAGGGGAAGTTGGGGGGCTGACCATCTACCACGGGGGTTAATTTCCAGGGATGGCCGCTTTGGCTAAAGGTGTCATAAATCGTTTCATGGCATTCGGCACAGGTTTCGCTGCCAACAAAGGCGGGGATGGCGTAGCTGAGGCCGTCGGTGCCGGGCACACCGGCCAGGCCTTGATCACCAGGGCGCCCCTGGGGCCCGGGGGGGCCTTGGTTCCCCTGGGGCCCAGCCGGGCCGATGGGGCCAGGTTGTTCAATGCAGGCGGAGAGCAGGAAGAGGAGCGCGGCCGCGAGGCAAACTGTGCTGTATCTAAAACGGGTTACGGGCATAGTCATTCCCTCCTTTTGCCAGACTGCTTTTTGAACGACTTATACTCCATTATACTAAAATAGGTCAACATGGGTAAAAAATCACCCTTTTAACCTGGTTTTGCTTATGGCGATTGCCAGAAGATGCAGCCCTTCTGGTCACGTCTCACGTTTCACGGCTTGTCAAACCCACTGCGACAGGTTCAGGGCAAGCTCACGTTTCACTTTATACGTAGCTTTGGTAAACGGGTTCGTACATTTGCGCTTGCATGTGGGCTAGCAAATCATCCGGTTTGGGGACGGCTGCCAACCCCTGCTCATAAGCCACCTGCCCAACCGCGGCCGCGATCACCGCTGACACCTCACGTATCCGGGTCAGGGCCGGGTAGATGCGCCCCTGGGCCAGCTCTTGAGGAGTAACGGTGCTGGCTAAGGTTTTAGCGGCCGCCATAAACATCTCATCAGTCACATGCCGGCTGCCACAAGCTACCACACTTAACCCTACCCCTGGGAAAATATAAGAGTTGTTCCCCTGACCGGGAATGAAGGTCTGCCCGTTGAAGGTGACCGGATCAAATGGGCTGCCACTGGCATAAATCGCCCGACCATCGCTCCACCGGTACGCCTCTTCCGCCGTACATTCCGCTTTTGAGGTGGGATTAGACAGGGCCAGGATGATCGGCTTCTCGTTCAATTGGGCCATTTTGGCCACAATGGGCTGGGTGAAGGTTTGCCCTTGCCCGGAGACGCCGATGAGGGCGGTGGGGCGTAAAGCTGCGACGGCCGCGGCCAAATCGGGCAAGAACGGGTAATCATGGGCATAGGGCAGCTTATGTTCGGCCAGGTTTTCCCGGCTTTTCACTACCAACCCCTGAGAATCCACAAACCAACATTTTTGCCGCGCCGCTTCCGGGGTCAGCCCTTCTTCAATCAGCGCCGAGACGATGAGATCGCCAATACCGATACCGGCCTCACCGGCCCCCAGGAAGAGGAAGGTGTGATCGGATAGCCGGTTGTGGGTGAGGCGCAGGGCGGTGTACAGTCCGGCCAGGGTGACGGCAGCCGTGCCTTGCACATCATCGTTGAAGGTGCAGGCCCGGTCACGATACTTTTTCAGCAGACGGAACGCATTGCTGTTGCCGAAATCTTCAAACTGGATGAGGGCGCGGGGGAAGCGGGCCTGGACGGCGGTCACAAACTCTTCGATGAGGTCGTCATACGCCTGGCCGCGCAGCCGCCGCTGGGGCAGGCCAATGTACAGGGGGTCGTTGAGCAGGGTTTCGTTGTTGGTGCCAACATCGAGGGTGATGGGCAGGGTGTAGGCCGGGTTGATGCCGGCGCAGGCGGTGTAGAGGGATAGTTTACCGACAGGGATGCCCATGCCGTTGGCCCCCAGGTCGCCCAGCCCCAGGATGCGCTCCCCATCGGTGACGACGATGACCCGGACATCCTCGTAGGGCCAGTTATGGAGAATGTCAGCGACGCGGCCGCGATCCTGGCTGGAGATATAGAGGCCACGCGGCCGCCGGTAAATATGTCCATACTCCTGGCACGCCTGCCCCACCGTCGGGGTATAAATGATCGGCATCATCTCTTCCAGATGGTTTATCACCGTGTGATAAAACAGGGTTTCGTTCCGGTCTTGCAGGCTGACCATAAAGATATACTTCTCCAACATCGTTGGCTTCTTATAAAAATTCTCCATAATGCGGGCGGCCTGCTGCTCCTGGGTCAAAACGCGAGGGGGCAGCAGCCCACACAGCCTTAAGGAGAGACGCTCTTCCTCGCTGAAGGCGGTGCCCTTATTCAGCAGCGGATCGTGTAATAAATCCACACCATTGGGAAAAGCGACAAAGGGGTGGGTGGGTAAAGGTTGGGTATTCATTGTGATGTTTTCCTTGTGCAAAGGGATAAAGTTGCAAAGTGGCAGAGCGGCAAAGTTGCCAAGCAGCAGAGTCAAGCCGCGTACTCGCAGACTTGCCACCTTCCACTATATGCCTTTGCCTGGGTGGGGGAAAGAATAAATAGCACCCTGAACGGGTGATGTTTGTCAGGGAATCAGAAAAATCGGTATATACTTGAAACGGGCACAATCTATTGTGGCTCTTTGGGAGTTCCGAGGGTTGACAGCAGTTGTAAGGGCTGGCCTTGTGGCCGCCCCCGACTGGGCAGGCACAAGGCCAGCCTCTACATTTAGCCTTACCCCGCGAAATTCTAAAGACCCTCTATTGTTTTTGCCAGAGATGTCCCAGATTGTGGGTGCGGCCGCAGGGATGGCGGCCGCGTTGAAAAATTATTATGCACACAGTCGAGTTAGCGGAGAAAAGAGTTTCTTATCAGCGGCGGACCTTACGCAGTCAGTTAGAGCGTGGTTTTCGCCTGGGTGATTATCAACTACTGGAGCAAATTGGGTTTGGGGGTGAAGCCGAGATATGGTCAGGGTGGGATGAGCTACGGCAGCGGGTTGTGGCCCTTAAAGTGATTCTCAACCAGGGGGAGACGCCCTATTATACGGATCAGCTTTCTAACGACTTTGCCCACCAGGTTCGGGTTGTGGCTGGTCTGAAACATTCCCATGTCTTGCCACTGTATGAATTTGGCCAAACAGAACAGTTCTTCTATTTTGTGATGCGGTATTGTTGTGGTGGCTCTCTGTCTGATTTACTCCTGCACGGGCCGCTATCTCTGGATGAGGCTTTCTTTTTTACGGCGCAAATTAGTTCGGCTTTGAATTATTTACATGCCCAATCGGTTGTCCACCGCGATCTGAAACCGGGCAATATTTTGTTAGACAGCCAACGGCGGCCCTACCTGGCTGATTTTGGTCTGGCTAAACGGTTGGCGATGGAGACTTCACCCCTCCATACAGGACGGGGGACGGGGGTGTATGCGCCTTTTGAGCAACATGCCTTACAAAATATCCAGCCGCAATCGGATATTTTTAGTTTAGGCATTTTGATTTATGAGATGCTTACGGGCAGATTGCCCTGGGATGGCTCGGCGATGTTGGCGGAGCGGCAGTATAAAAGTCAGGAGCTGCTGCCTGATCCCCGTGATATTAACCCGGATTTGCCGGTTGGCCTGGTCGGGGTGCTGCGACAGATGACCGCGTTTCATTGGCAGGCGCGGCCGCAAACCGCTGGTGAAGCGTTCACCCTGCTGCTCAACACCTTACCACCGGAAAAGCAGGCTCGTTTTGCGGCCGCGCACCAGGTCCCGCTTACTCTGGATGAACCGTTATACCTGGCCCAAGATGCTGATTTTATACGGCAGCAGGCCCAACCTGATTATGAGCGCAATGGCAGCACCTTTCCGGTACGCCTGACCCAATTTGCCCTGATGGATTCGGTGTATGCGGCCGCGGAACAGTACCAGATGACTGTAGATGCTGCGCTGGCCCAATTCATGCTGCGTGGGGCACTGCTCTATGATTACAACTTGCCATTTTGGTGGGGGCGGGTAAGCCATCTGCGCCACAAAGCTGATGTTTGTGAGCAGACCATCCTTTATGAAGAGAGTGCCGTGGCGGCCCGCGCCCTCAACTATCTCCTTAACGAACCCCAAGAGCAGTTTACCCCTGGTCTGTTTTCCCCCACCGTACTGGAGCAGTTATTAGACCTGGCCATGAATGCACCCGGCTGGCATGTGCGGAATCTCGCCTTTAAGCTGGTTGATCGGGCTACCCCCTCGGCCAAGCGATGGCAGCCGGTGGCCTTATCCCTGGAAGCGGATAAAAAATTAGCCCAATTAGCTCTGAGCCGGAGTTCCCAGGGGGCCCAGGCGGCTCAACTGATTGGCCGCGCCCGCAGCCAGTTGGCAGTTGCGACAATGGTTAAGGCGCAAACGGCTAACAGTGAACAAGCTGTTTTAGATGGTTTGCAGATTGTTCAAGAGGTAGCTGGCCGTTTACCTGGGGTTGTCCCCAGAGCTATGCGTCGTCAGGTCTGGCAGCGACGTGCCCGCGAACAGTTGCGCGAAGACCGGGATGGTTTCTCCTGGGCTCGCCTGTTTATTGGCCTGGCCGTGGGGCTGCTGCTGTTTTTGTTTATGGGGGCCGGCCTTTTCGCCCAACCCGAAGCACAGCTGCAAGATATTTTATTGCAGCCCTATACCCCCAGTGGGATTGTCACCATCGTTGAGGTGAATGATGCAAGCCTGGCCCGGTATGGCCGGTGGGATAGCTGGCCCCGTGCCTATCATGCCGCTCTGGTTGATCAGTTAAATGAGCTGGGGGCCAGGGTGATTGTGTTTGATTTTGTCTTTGATACGGAGACGGGGGATGATGCTTTGTTAGCGGCCGCGATGCGCCAGGCCGGCAATGTGGTGCAGCCGGTATTGGGGGTAGGGGATGCTTACCATGATCTCCCTGGGACTGCCCGGTATGAGCAGCGGGTACTACCCCAGGCGGAACTGTTGGCTGCGGCCGCGGCCGTAGGCCACACCAATATTTTACATGATGCTGACGGAGTAGTGCGTCGCCTGCCACTGATGATGGGCGTAAATGGTGAGTCGTACCCCTCTATTGCTTTGGCTGCCCTTTCTATTTACCTGGGGATCAACCCGGCGGCTGTCCCGGTCCCCGAAAATGGACGATTGGCCTTTGCCGGGCGGGAAATCCCGGTACAGCGTTCTGGGCAAATGTCAATCTATTATGCTGGACCACCAGGTCAATCAGAGCCGCACACCTTCCCGCTTGTTCCTTACCAGGCGGTCTTAGATGGGGTGGCCGACCCGGCTCTTTTCCAGGGCAAGATCGTCCTGGTGGGCATTACCGCTACGGCTGAACCCGACCGCTACCTGACTCCGGTCAGTCGCGGCCGTCCCATGTATGGGGTAGAAATCTTGGCCAACGCCATGGAAACTATCTGGTCACGTCGGTTCATCCGCCACGCTCCACTGGTAATCAATGGGGTCATGGTTTTGCTGCTGGCTGCGGTTACCAGCTTACTGGTCAGCCGCCCCCGGTCAGGTTTAATTTTTACGACGGTTCTGATGGTGGGGTATTTTTTGGGGGCTACCTGGCTATTTGATGGGACTGGCCTGGCTCTATCTATCTTTTTCCCCTGGCTGGCGATTTTACTCAGTTATAGTGCGGCTACTTTTTATCGGTACAGTCTGGCTTCGCGGCAGCATCGAGAAATGCGGCAGTTGTTTGCCACCCGCCTCAGCCCTTCTCTGGCGGCGGCCACGATGGCGGCGGTACGTAAAGGGGAGATAGATTTGGGCGGCCGCGATCAAGATTTATCGGTGCTGTTGGTGCAAATAGAGGGCCATGCCCAGTTTGCTGAACGGCATGGGCCAGAAGCGTTGGTGGCATTGGTCCATCGGTGGCGGGAGTTTGTGGTAGCGGCCGCGTTCGCTTTTGAGGGGACGCTGGTAGATCACCGAAGTGACCAATTTATGGTGCTGTTCAATACCCCCTTGCCCCAGGCAGACCATGCCCGTCGGGCGGCCAGAGCGGCTTTGGGAATTCGAGCCAGCTTGCAGCAATATCAACAGACATTGCCGCCAGAGCATCCCCATCGGCGGGTCAATCTTTGTTATGGACTTTCTACGGGGAATGGGATTGTGGGGTATAGTGGCACAGCTCCCCGTTATGTGTATACAGCTTTAGGGGAAGTGATTAACCAGGCGGAACAGTTAGTGGCTGCGGCCGCGCCAGGGCAGGTATTGGCGGATAAACGGATTTACCAGCAGGCTACTGACCTGGTTACTGGGAACCCCCTGCCCACAGACAATACTCCCTTTGCCCCAGGCACCGTGATAGCCCTTGAACCCCTCAATTAACCATTCACCCATTAACCATTTATTATGGCTGTCCCCCCCCAGGGTTGCCTTGTCCAGGATTCCCCCCGCCAGGATTGTTACCACTATTTCCCCCGCCAGGGTTGCCTTGCCCAGGATTATTACCACTGTTCCCCCCGCCAGGATTGTTACCACTATTTCCCCCGCCAGGGTTGTTGCCGCTGTTCCCCCCGCCGGGATTGCCGCCTGGGGTTGAAGATGGGCAAGAGCCTAAACTATCTCCATGATCCAGGTGGGCCTGGAGGGCCGATTGAGCCACCTGAATAGTTTGCGGGTTGTTGGGATTGCCTGGGGGGATGTGGCAAATCGTTACCAATTGGTTGCCCCCATTCCCAGGTGGGGTGGCCGTGCCGGTTGGGACAGATGATGTGGTGGCGGTGGCCGTAGCTGTGCTGGTAGCCGTGGCCGTAGGGGTAGCACTGGCGGTGGCGGTCGGTGTTGCTGTTGCCGTCGCCGTTGCTGTTGGGGGTACGGCTGTTGGCGTCAGCAGTGGTTCCGGTGATGGTTCTGCAACCAGGGGCGCGGCCGCAGGCAGTTCTGGGGCCGCTGCTGGCATGGCTGCCCCTTGGGGTTGAACCTGTAACGGCTGCCCGACAACGGCCAGGAGCTGATAGCCAGCAGGTAGTTCAGCGGCCGCGCTCCCCATCTGCACAATCACGATGCCTTCATCACAGATAAAAAGGGTACTCTCCAGGGTGATGATTTCAACGGTAAAGATGGTGCCGCGCACGGAGGCGGTTGAAGAAGGGGTTTTAATCTCAAAGGCGTCACCGATGCCCAAAACCCGTTCAACCCGGCTTAAGGTTTTGCCGGCCAGCATGGCTAGCCGAACCCGATAGGTATCATTATTGGTTTGTAGTTCGGTAACTTGTAAAGCGGTATTGGCGAAAAGGTCTACGGTGCTGCCATCATAGAGGCGTAACTGGGCGGATGCGGCCGCGCCGACCCAAATTTCATCTCCAGCTTTTACCACCACCGCTTCAGGGGCGAAAACCGTCCGTTGGGTTGAACCGGTCAGACGGGGGCCATTTTGTACAATGACGGCTTCACCTTCGGTGACAACCAGGGTGGCTTCCATCCGGGTTGGTTGAGCCATAACCAGAGCAGTCAATAAAACAATAATGAGGGCAACCAGAGCTACAGCTAATGATCGTTTTTGCATGATGATACCCATCCCTTGTTTAAAAATAATCCACCAGGCTGGCGATTGAGGAATGGTTTGTTTTCCCTCAACGCGCTGTCTAATTTGATCTAAGGTAGTTACGGGAAGGCCAATATAAGCGGCAATTTGTTGGTTATCTTGTTGGGTTGTGTGCGGCCGCGGCCGTTTGCATAAAGCCAGCTTCGCCAACTGTTCCAGGCTGAGGTTAAATGAGCGGGCCATCTGCTCCCAACTCATCTGCTGCTTTTCCCCATAGGTCTGGATGAGCCAGGCGAATAAGGTTTTGTCCTGGGCGGCCTGCTGGGCCAGTTTAAGAAGTAATTGGCTCACGATGGTTGTTCCTTCTATGTTGGTTGTCTATTTATTGTTCCGACCCCGGCGGCTAAGTTCGACAAACCTACCTTTATAATAAACGCTGTCCGAATCGCTGTAATTTCTTCGTCAGCCGGTCTTTGGCTCGTTTGACCTGGGTGCGCTGCGCGGCCGCGTCCAGATGGGTAATTTGTAAAAGGCGGGCATACGGCTCTGTCTCCCGCACCCCTTCAATCATCAACAAGAGCATCTGCTTATCTGGTTCATCCCACTCACGGTTAAGAATGGCCATGATCTCCTGGCGTGAATAAGAACTGCGTTGGGCCAGCCATTCATCCAATCTAAAATGAGCCTCCAGGGTGTCTTCGGGGGGGAGTTGTTGTTGAATGACCGGATCGTCAATAGAGTGCAGCGGCCGCTCCTGGCGAACCTGTTTATCAATGAGATTGAGCAAATCTCGTTTGGCGGCCAGACGCAAAAAGGGCCAGAGAGGTAACTTCTCCGGGTCATATTGTTCCGGGCGACGCTGGTAATTTAGCAGGCAATCAATCGCTGCCTGCTCACGGGTGTGGGGTTCCTGGTGGGGGAATTGGTGCTGTAAAAAGGAGACCAGATGAGGTAGGGCTAACTCACAAAGTTCAGCGAAGGCGGTAACATCTTGCCGTAATATCCTTTGGTGCTGCCGGGTTTGCCATTCTACCGCTGGTTCGTATGGGGTCATTATCGAAGGAATCGCTGCTTAACGATTGGGGTGCCGTTTTTGCCGCAACTTCTGCTGTCGTCGGCTGCCCTTGCGGATGAGAAAGGTTCTGAGCCAGCGATTGGTAGAGGGGAACGCGCTGGCTATTTTGGCGAGAATGCCCCGTGACCAGGGCAGGGTAATCTCGAAAGGTTTTTCTTGCATGGCCTGACGGAAAGCCTGCTCCAGATCGTGTACGGTCAGCGGCCGCGCCCGACCGGAAAAAGAGAGGGCGGCCGCCGGGTGTTCTAACTGCAAATCGAGCATCGGCGTATCTACCACATCGGGGCAAATCACGGTTACAAAGACCCCTTTATCTACCAACTCATTGGCAACGGAGAGAGAAAAGCTGCGCACGGCCGCTTTAGAAGCTGCATACAGGCTCAGCCCTGGCACCGGGCTAATGCCAGCCAGTGAGGACACGTTGATGATGTGGCCGTAGCCTTGCTCACGCATCAATTCAGCCGCCAGCTTGGTGCCGACCATCGTCCCCTTAGCATTGACGGCCAGGTGATGATCAATCAAATCCACTTCGGTTTCGTGGATGAAGCCAGGGGCGATGATGCCGGCGATATTAAAGAGGTAATCTACTTGCCCGTAAGCGTTGATGGCGGTTTGGAAGAAATCTACCCAACTATCTACGCTGGTGATGTCGAGGGTTTGTATCTGCACATGGTCGGGATTACCTCGTGGGGGGAACGCGGCCGCAAGCCCTTCTTCGTTCACATCCCCCAGCAGCAGGCGGTACCCATCTTTCATTAATGCGGCCGCCCAATGTCGCCCAATCCCACTGGCGGCGCCGGTAATAATGGCTACAGGTTGTTCAGACATAGGTTTACCTCAACGTTGTCGTTTTCATGGGTAAAAATAAAGGATGAGGGGTGAGGCACGCCTACGTGCCAACTTACATGCGAAACACACCATAGTTTGGCATACCTGGGGTGACAAAATCTATATTGTGGGTTACAGAGAGAGCGATGCTGAGAGCCTGCCGGGTGTCGCGGGGGTCAAGGATACCATCATCCCATAACCGGGCGGTGGCGTAATAGGGGGATGATTCTTCGTCAATTTTCTGTTTGGTCATCATCTGGATCATGGCGATGCTGTTAGGGTCGGGTTCAACGCCCCGTTTGCGGGCTTGCTCTTCCTGGATGATAGCCAGGACCCCGGCGGCCTGTTCTCCCCCCATGACAGCTACCCGGCTGTTGGGCCAACTCCACAAGAAGCGTGGATCAAAGGCGCGGCCGCACATAGCATAATTCCCCGCCCCATACGACCCCCCTACAATCACCGTGAACTGGGGCACCGTCGAGGTCGAGACGGCGTTGATCATCTTCGACCCATGTTTAATAATCCCTTCCCGCTCCACTTTTGTCCCCACCATAAAGCCGGTGATGTTTTGTAAATAAATAAGCGGGGTGCGTGATTGGTTGCACAGTTGGATAAACTGGGCCGCCTTGTTGGCTGATTCAGAGTACAGGATGCCGTTGTTGGCGATGATACCTACCGGATAGCCGTCTAAATGGGCATATCCGGTCAGCAGCGTTGGGCCATAATCCCGCTTAAACTCAAAAAAGCGAGAGCCATCCACCACCCGGGCGATCACCTCCCGCATATCAAACGGGATACGGTCACTGGCAGGAATAACTCCCAGAAGCTCATCCGGGTCATAAGCGGGCACTTCGGGAGTAACACGCCGGTGAGCCAGCGGTTTGCTGAAATTCAACCGCCCCACAATTTCCCGCCCCAGGCGGATGGCGTCAGCGTCATCTTCGGCGATGAAGTCGGCCAGACCGGAGAGGGTGGCGTGCATCTCGGCCCCACCCAGAGTTTCATCATCCGTTTCTTCGCTGATGGCCATTTTGACCAGCGGCGGCCCCCCCAGGTAGACGGTAGCTTTGTTCCGTACCAGAACGGCGTAATCGCTCATACCTGGCACATACGCCCCCCCCGCCGTAGAGGAGCCAAACACCAGGGCGATTTGGGGAATGCCCAAGGCGGACATACGGGCCTGATTGGCAAAGCTGCGGCCGCCTTTATCGGCAAATATCTCCGCCTGGTACAACAGATTGGCCCCCGCCGACTCTACCAAAGCGATGCAAGGCAGTCGGTTCTCCTGGGCAATCGTTTGCGCCCGCAAGGTTTTAGCCAGAGTCATCGGGTAAACCGCTCCCCCTTTCACCGTGGCATCATTCACAAACAGCATACATTCCACCCCGTTTACCCGGCCAATGCCGGTAATTTGGGAGCCACCAGCGGATTCATCGTTGTACATGCCCCAGGCCGCCAGGGGAGAAAGCTCTAAAAAAGGAGAGCCGGGATCAAGCAAAAGCTCCAACCGTTCCCGGGGGAGCAGCTTGCCCCGTTCGCGGAATTTTTGCACCCCCCGATGGCCGCCGCCGACCCGTGCCTGGGCCAGACGCTCCTCTAATTGGGCCACCAACTGGCTCATTGCCTGCCGGTTGGCCTGGTACGCTTCACTGCGAGGGTTGAGAAGGGAATGAATGAGGCTCATAAAATGCGTAAGCGGATGCTGTCCCCTTTGGGCTGCCCCATGAGATGCTGTTCCAGCCGCTGCTGATCTTCGGGGGACATTTTACCCGGGGTTGGCAGGGGGGCGAAACGGTTGAGCAGCAGCCGGTCTATAAGGAAGGCGATGGTTTCAATATCGAATTTATCGCTCTGGAAACGGTATTGCTCCGGATCCCGGTTGACCAGGGCAGTGGTGGCCCGGAAATAATCGTTTTCCGGCTCAATTTTGAGGCGGAAAACACAACTCCCCGTCCAACTACGGTGAAAGTTAAGCCAGCCATCGGCAAAGTAGAGGAACCATTTATCATCCATATCTTGGGGAATAAACCCCTGCTGGATGGCGGTGAACTCATCAGCCGTGTAACGGCCATCTACATCTAGAGCGGCATAATGCTCTGGTAACGGTCTGGTTTTCCAGGAATCAGCTGTAGCAGTCATAATGATTTGCGATTGTAGATTGACGATTTTAGATTGAGGGAACAATCATCAATCGTCAATTAATCTCTGCGGCGGATGCCAGCTAGCTTGAACCCATCGTTTCCGTGAGTCAAAGATAATTTCGTTGTTCATATTGAGGGCTATGATAGTTACTCGGCCAATCGCAGTCAGGCCAAGAAGCCGTATATTGGTTACATCCCAGGCGAAATGATCAGACCAGATTTGCTGACGTAGATGGAATAATGATGTCGTCTGCCCTGTTAAGGGATCGATTAGCTGGGTTGAAGCCCCCTTAAATTCGTTGCACCGATGACAGGCAAAGCATAGGTTAGGAAAGGCTGTTTCCCCACCTTTTTGACGGGGCACAATATGTTCAACAACCATTGGTGAGCCAGAATTTCCTTGAGTTGTCTGGCAGTAGGCGCAACAATGATCATCAGCAACCAATAGTTGCTGGCGTAGTTCTACCCTGAGATAGGTACTCATAGGGACGATTAAAGTTGATCAGAGGGGGGAAGAACATGCCCTCGCCAGCGTAAAAGCGCGGCCGCGTGGGTTTTGCGAAGCATGAGGCGATCAGCTTCTGTCCGTATGGCAACAAGTTCTGCTCGTTCTGATTCAGTCAGGGTTCCTTCACTATTTTTGTCCAGAAGTTCCTGATGATGTTCCATATCAGCTTCCGTGCGATGGGCACGGACAACCTTCCATAAGGAATGATCGTCCAACCGATCCAGGGCAGCTAAATCAGTCTGGAACATAGATGGCGCATCTTCCCATCCAGGCGGGCTGCCAACCGGGACTGCATGGAGCAGTACATCCGTTAAGGATTGACGGGTTGCCTGCGCCGTTTGCTGGAGGCGAAGGTATATGGTTTCTGGCAGCGGTGGAAGTACATTTTGAACTGTCATAAGCCGATTCTCCAGAAGTATTGTACCATAAAAAGAGGGTCAGTTTGGTGGTCAGGCTGTGCGGAGGGGGAGTTGGAGAATCTCCCGGGCTTCGCGGATGGTGGCAACTTCCGCACCGATGAGGTGGATGAGGTTGACCGCTTTGGCAACCAGTTCGCCGTTGGATTGGGCCAGTTGGCCGGGGGAGAGGTAGAGATTATCTTCCAGGCCGACGCGAATGTTACCTCCCAAGGTGATCGCGGCCGCGACCAACTTCCACTGTTCTAAACTAATGCCGATCACCTGCCAATGTGCCCCAGGCGGCAGAGCATCTACCTGCTGCACCAGCTCTTTAGTCGTCCCCGGCACCCCCCCCAACACCCCCATGATGAGGCTAAACTGGTAGGGCGGGTTGAGGATACCCATGTCTATCAGCGGCCGCGCATTGTGAATATGCCCCCGATCAAAACATTCCATTTCTGGCCGCACCCCGGCCTCATTCATCTTCTCCAGATAAAACTGAATATCCCCAAACGGGTTTTGGAAGACAAAATCATGGTAAAACTTTTTCTTCTTCTCTGAATAAATGGCGTAATTCATCGAACCCATATTCAGGGCAGCCATATCTGGTTTTAGGGCCGGAATATGGGCAATCCGCTCCTCACGGGAGATGCCCACAGCCCCGGTAGAGTAGTTAATGATGACATCAGGGCAGCGGCCGCGTACTGCTTCGCCAATACGCCGGTAACTCTCTACATCATAAGCGGGAAAGCCATTATCCTGGCGGGCATGGATGTGTAAGATAGAGGCCCCGGCTTCCACGGCCCGGCGGCCTTCTTCGGCGATCTCTTCGGCGGTGTAAGGGATGGCCGGGGATTGCTGCCGGGTGGTGATGGCTCCTGTGAGGGCAGCTGAGATAATAACTTTGGACATAGCGTTGGCCCCTATGAAATAGTGCTAAGGAGTGAGGAGTAAGGAGTGAGTGAGTTCCTCAAGTTTCTCCGAGTTCTGACGACTCCCTACAACTATACCCAACTTAAAATGATCCCCAAATCAACTTTCAAGTACCTCTGGAGCTAACAAACTTTGATAAATGCCTATGAGTTGACGTGCGGCTTTTTTCCAGGTGAACTGGTGGGCCTGACGAAAGCCGGCGGCGACCAGGCGGCCGCGTTCCCGCCCATCAAGCAGCAATTTATGCACCGTATCGGTCCAGGCAGCTTCATCATGGGGGTTTAGCAGGCGGCCGGCCCCCCCCACCACTTCTGGCAAACAAGAGGCATCAGACGAGACAACCGGCACCCCACAAGCCATCGCTTCTAATAAAGGCAACCCAAACCCCTCATAAAAGCTGGGAAACAGCACCAGGGTCGCCTGGGTATACAAAGCTGGTAAATCCTCATCAGCCACAAAGCCGAGGAAATGAACCCGCCCTTGTAACCCTTGCCGCTCTACCTCAGCCAACGTCTCCTCATACAGCCACCCTTTCCCCCCAGCGATTACCAGGTGATGCGGCCATGATTGGCTGATCGGCTTAAAGGCCCGAATGAGCATCTGGTAATTTTTGCGCGGCTGGATGGTGCTGACGGAGAGAAGATACGGCCACTCGCTCATTTGATATTTTTGCCGTACTTGCTTTAGCTCCCCTTCCTTTTCTATCGGCCTGAATACCGGATTGACCCCACTGTACAGCACCGTTATCTTCGTTTCGGGGACACCCCACAGGTTGATGAGATCGTTCTGCGTGGCCTGGGAGTCGGCCAGGATGTGGCTGGCGCGGGCCACAGAGCGGGGTACGACCCGGTTGAGGTAGTTGACCAGGGCTGGGGTGAAATGTTCCGGGTAATGGCGGAAGGAAAGGTCGTGAACGGTTAGCAGGGTGGGGATGCGGCCGCTAACTGGCGGCAGCACAAAATCAGGCGAGTGAAACAGATCCAATGGGCCAGTAAACCATTGCACCGGCAGGGGGATTTGCAGCCGATACCAGAGGCGGTAAAGCCACCGATCCGTGAGGCGTGAAGTATGATGGGTGATGGTCTCCCCCTGGGGCAGCGGGTTGGGGACAGGTAGGGTGGGTGGGGGCTTGGCCGAAAAGAGGTGATATTGATGCTGCTTATCTACCTGGACCAGGGCGTGAACCAGTTCGCGGGTATACCGGCCAATCCCCCCCCCCTGAGTTAAGGCTGAGGTGACATCTATGCCAATGCGGGGTTGGGCGGCCGGCCGTTTGGTCATCATTATATGCGGGAAGACGGATAACCAAAGGTGGCGAGCGGCCGCGAATCCTTCCGCCAGGCTCAGGATAGGTTTACACGAATTGGCACGAATTTTCTTTGGTAACTCCGCGTCTCTGCGCCTTTGCGCGAATTTTATCCTTTCAACCTACGTCATTATATGTCCAATACCGATTGATGAAGAAGTTCCAGAATAAAACAACCACCGTAGCCACAATTTTAGCCGGGATATAACCGCGATTGGTAAGATGCAGGAAGGAATCATTTAATAAGGTATCAAAAGGGATCTCTAACAGATGAACAATGGTGTTATTAAGGGCCAGGCCAATCACGCTAACCAACGTAAATTGGGGCAGTTGAAAACGGATTCTTTTGGAACGGGAATCAGGATAAGTCCAATACCGGTTAAGGATGAAATTGCTGACGACGGCCGCGCAAAAGGAGATGGTATTGGCAAAAACGGTCACTTTGATACCTACCCACTCTTTGAGTAGGAAAAGCAGCCCAAAATCCACGATAAAGCCAATAGTGCCAACAACGGCAAATTTAAGAAACCGCTCCGCTTCTTTTGATTTGACCCCCAGCCGAAGTTCTGCCTGTGTGGCAAAAAATGTAATCATAAAGTTGACCTCTGTCTCTTAAGCAGGATGAGCAAACCTGACAACGCGCCTAGATGAATGTAGATATTGTTGACGTATAGTTTATCAAGGAAATGGTGAACTGATAAGGTTGTCCAACAAGCTAACAGCCCTAAAGCCACTCCCCGCCAACGCCAGTCGGCTAATTTTAACAACATAATCGTTTGCCAGAAAATATTGCCCCATAGGAAAAGGTAGGCTATTAAGCCTATCACCCCAATTTCAGCTAACAAATTGAGATAATAGTTGTGGGCATGGCCGAGGGGATAAGGCCAATTGATCAGTTGGTAATCGGGATAAGCCGGCTCGTAATTGCCAAACCCTACCCCCCACCAGAGATGGTCACGGGCCATATCCAGGGCGGCCTGCCAATGGGCTAACCGCTCTAAGACGGCGTAATTGTTGTCGTTGATGTCTACCCCACGCACGTCGCCCAGTTGAAAATCGGCCTGCCAGCCGGTGAGCCGCCCGGCGATGGCATCTGGCAGTAGGTTAAGCTGCAAAGCGAGCCACAACCCAAACGCGGCCGCACCCACCAACATTACTCCCTGCCACCGCCGCCGGGGCAGAAAGAAGATCAACGCCCCCAGCGCGGCCGCAAATCCCAGCCATGCCCCCCGGCTCCAACTCATTACCAGAGCCAGCCCCGTAGCGGCCGCGGCCGCAGCCACAAAAACCAGCCATAAAATAGTTTCGAGTTTTGAGGTTTGAGTTTCGAGTTTCGTCCCACTCGCCCAATGAATCCCCCACCCAAGCAGCACCCCCAACGCCAGGGCGGCATTAAGGGCCATATACCCCCCAAACGGGTTGGGCTGTTGGAAGGTACCAAAGGCTCGGTAAAAGCGTCCCAAAATGAGGAAGTGAACAGGGCCATCCCCGCGCAGGCCAAACTGCCAGATGCCGATAGCGGCCTGGAGCAAGGCGGGGAGGAGGATGAGAATGATGAGAATGAGGAGACTGGTTTGCGGGTTTGCGAGTTTGCGATTGGGTGAAGGAGGAAATTCGGTGACGATGAGCCAGGTGATGAGGAGTACCTCCATCCATTTGAGCAGCTCGCGCCAGGTGTAGGCGGCTGAGAGGGCGTTGAGTGAGGCCAGGGCCGCGATACCTATGAAGATGAGCAACGGCAGGTTAAGGGAGGTGTAGGGAATGACAACGCGGCCGCGTCCCAGCCCTTTGAGCAGCCACATCCCCAGGGTCAACAACAGCAGCCCTTGCCCACTGTCCAGCAGCAGGGGGCCGTAGGTAAGCCGCTCCACAGCCCCAAACGGCCCCGCTAATAGGGCCAGCCCTAACCCCACCAGCGGGTATTGGTAGATGAGAAAGAGGAGAGGGGGGATGATGAGGAGCGCGGCCGCGACCGGCACAGGCAGCACGGTGATCAATAGTCCGAGCGCGGCCGCTAACAACCAGAGCCATCCCCCCGGCCATAACTCAGTCAGCCAACCATTGTTCCATTTCAGGCTCATAGGAAATAAGTTTCAGGTTTCAGGTTGGCTACACTACCCGCAAACTCGCCTACCCGCAAACTCGCCTACCCGCAAACTCGCCTACCCGCAAACTCGCTTTACACGCGGCCGCGAAAATAGTCAATCGTCTGGGCCAGCCCTTCGGCCAGATTCACCTTTGGTTCCCAGCCCAAAACCGCCCGCGCTTTGGTAATATCAGGCCGCCGCTGCTTCGGATCATCCTTAATCCGCTCATCCGTCGGCGTTACAAAATGAATCTCCGAGCCGCTGTTAGTCATCTCCACCACCGCCTCGGCAAACTCCAAAATAGTCATCTCGCGGGGGTTGCCAATATTGACCGGCAGCACTTCATCCGAGTAAAGCAGCCGGTAAATCCCTTCGATCAAATCACTCATATATTGGAACGAGCGGGTTTGCTTTCCCCCCATGTACACCGTCAGCGGCTCACCCCGCAGGGCCTGGGCGATAAAATTAGGCACGACCCGCCCATCATTGAGCCGCATTCGGGGGCCGTAGGTATTAAAAATGCGGACAATGCGCGTCTCTACCCCATGATACCGGTGATAGGCCATGGTCATCGCCTCTGCAAAACGTTTCGCTTCATCATAAACACCGCGGGGACCAATTGGGTTGACATTGCCCCAATAGGTCTCCGGCTGTGGGTTCACATCCGGGTCGCCGTACACCTCAGAGGTAGAGGCCAACAGATACCGCGCCCCCTTGGCTTTAGCCAGCCCCAGGGTGTTCAGGGTGCCCAATGAGCCAACTTTGAGGGTGGGGATAGGATGTTCCAGATAATCGTTGGGTGAGGCGGGTGAGGCAAAGTGGAGTACCGCATCCAGCGGCCCCTCCACATAAATATAGTTAGACACATTGTGGCGGATAAAGCTAAACCGCTCATGGCCGATGAGATGGGCGATATTGTCCGGGTTGCCGGTGATGAAGTTGTCCATGGCCACGACGGTATGCCCTTCGGCCAGAAAACGATCACATAAATGGGAGCCGAGGAACCCCGCCCCGCCAGTAATCAAAACACGTAGATTCTCTTGTTTCACATGACACCTTTTTGATTTACGATTTACGATTGTAGATTTACCATTGCGGCCGCTCACGGCTCCCGCCATTGGTCAATCACCAGGGAGCATAGTATACTCGCCTTCACAAAAAAACATCTGACGTTCAGCCCACGCCAGATGTCTAAAACCCACACGTTGGCATTTTAAGGGAGTTCACTTATGGCTTCTCTTACAACAGAGAACCCCCACCGGGATACCAATGATACCCCGGAGGTTCTGGAACGGCGCAAGGCCGACCATATTCGCATTAACCTGGAAGAAGATGTCTCATTTCGGCTGACAACCGGGTTAGAAAAATATTATTTTATGCACCAGGCCTTGCCCGAATTAGACCTGGCCGCACTTGATACCCGAACGGTTGTTTTAGGTAAATTACTCAATACCCCTCTCCTCATCTCCAGTATGACCGGGGGGACGGCTGAAGCCCAAAAAATTAACCGCACCCTGGCCGAAGCAGCCCAACAGGTGGGTATGGCTATGGGGTTAGGGTCGCAGCGGGCGGCCGTGGCCGATGCCTCGTTGGCGTATACTTACAAGGTGCGGGACGTGGCCCCGGATATTTTGCTGCTGGCGAATCTGGGGGCGGTGCAGTTCAATTATGGCTACGGGGTGGCGGAGTGTCAGCGGGCGGTAGATATGTGCCAGGCGGATGCGTTGATTCTCCATTTTAATGTGCTGCAAGAGGCGGTACAGCCAGAAGGAGATAGCAACTTTGCTGGCCTACTGCCGAAGATTGAACAGGTGTGTAAATTGCTGCCGGTGCCGGTGATTGCCAAAGAGGTTGGCTGGGGGTTCTCAGCGCAGGCGGCCCGGCAGTTGGCTGAGGCCGGGGTGGCCGCCATTGATGTGGCCGGGGCCGGGGGAACGTCGTGGAGCCAGGTGGAGATGTACCGCGCCCCAACAGCCCGCCATGCCCGTATCGCGGCCGCGTTCCGGGATTGGGGCATTCCGACAGCCAGCTCTATCCAGTTTTGCCGTGCGGCCGCGCCCCATCTTCCCATCTTTGCCAGCGGCGGCCTTAAAAACGGTATAGACATCGCCAAATGCATCGCCTTGGGGGCCACTGTGGGTGGGTTGGCGGGTGAATTTTTGCGTGCCGCCGTCAATGGGGTGGAAGCTGTTGTTGATCTGGCCGACATTATCACCACTGAGCTAAAAATCGCCATGCTTTGCGCCGGGGCCCAAGATTTAACCGCCTTGAGTCAGACTCCGTTGTATCAATTTGATCGCTGACAGCCGACCGCGATTTTGTTACTGGCAGGAGTTTGCGGTTGGGTGTCACAATTAAAACTTGAAAGAAACTGTACAGGTGATCAGTCACCCCTGACCTCCGGCCCCTCTCCCACGATTGGGGAGGGGAGCATATCCCCTCCCCTGGGGGAGAGGGCCAGGGTGAGGGGTTGTATAGTTACACCTGAAACCTGAAACTAACTAACGAGGTTAAAAGCTGTGATCGAGACAATGATTGAAGCTGTTGAGGCCGAAATGCAGGCTGTTTTAGCCAGTGAGCCGTCCGTAGATGACACTTTTTTTGCCATGTTGCAATACCACATGGGCTGGGTTGAGGCAGACCATACCCCCATTGGCAAGGGGCAAGCAGGGAAACGGATTCGCCCGCTGCTCTGTTTGTTAAGCTGCGCGGCCGCTGGCGGGGAGTGGCAAAAGGCGGTACCTGCGGCCGCGGCCGCCGAACTCCTGCACAGTTTCAGCCTCATCCATGATGACATTCAAGACCAGAGTCCCACCCGGCGGGGCAAACCAACGGTATGGAAAATTTGGGGTGCCCCCCAGGCAATCAACAGCGGCGATGCCATGTTGGCCTATGCCCATATCGCCATGAGCCGCCTGTTTGAGCGGGGCGTTGCCCCTGATGTGGTCGTGCGGGCTTTGCGCCGCCTGGATGAAACCTGTATTGAGCTGACCAAAGGGCAATATGCCGATATGAGTTTTGAACAGCGGGATGATGTCACCCTGGATGAATATATGCAGATGATCAAGCGGAAAACGTCGGTCCTGGTGGAGCTGTGCGCCGAGTTGGGGGCGTTGGTTGCCGGTCAGGATGAGGTGACTATCCAACATTTTGGTCAGTTTGGTCTCAATTTAGGGCTGGCTTTCCAGGTCAAGGATGATATTCTGGGGATTTGGGGAGATGAAGCGGTTATCGGTAAGTCGGCGGCGACGGATATTGAGACGCGCAAGAAGACGCTGCCGGTATTGTACGGGCTGGCCCGCCATGATGGGTTACGCACGCTGTACCAACAGCCAACCAATCAAAATGGATTTGTGCCCCAGGTGATTACCTGTCTGAATGAGGTAGGGGCGCGGGAATATGCAGAAAAGGAAGCGGCCGCGTACTCGCACAATGCCCTGCACCATCTGGAAGCGGCCGCGCCCACCTCTGAGGGCTACAAGACGTTATACGACCTGGCCTTGAAGTTGCTTAATCGAATGGCTTAAACAGTCATTTGTTCCATAGAACGAAAGACCTCTCCAGGCTGACGCAATTTTAGCTTTTATTTCCTCAGTAGTACCCCAATTACCAGGTCAATCGGAGATAATTCTCACCCCCACTCAAGGCGATTTCCCCGCAACTGGCCTAAAAGTTCCTTCGGTCATTCGGCTGGATAAGTTGGCGACTATTGATAGACTCCTTATAGTTCGTAAACTGGGTGTCTTAACTATGAACCGCCTCAATCAAGTGGATAATGCTCTGCTTCACTCGTTGGAAATCACGATTGAACGTTATCTTCAGGCGGAAAGGGAGCGGTGGATACAGGTCGTAAAAGAACGAGGGAACGATAGTTTACTTGTTGAGCTTATGGCTATTATCCATTCGTCTAACAGTTAGTTTTCTTCAAGAGAGTTGCTGCCATCTGGGTCTTCAGCAGGTATAGATTGATTACGGTGCCGCCACCAGAACGCGGCCGCGCCCAGCAGCACTACTCCCCCCAAGACAAACGGTAACAGGCTGGTCGCGGCCGCGTCCTCACCCGACGTTATTTGTTCAGCCTCATTTTCATTATCCCCACTACCATTTCCATTCTCGCCCAAAGTGGCCGGCGGTTCAGCCTCCGGCTCTTCCTCTACCCCCAGGGTCAACAAAAAGCGCACCAGCGTATCAATCTGGGTGGGCGAGAGCCGCTCCCCATAATAATCCGGCATAATATTGGGCAGGCAGGGGCCATTGGGGCAATCGGCTACCAGATGGGCATTTGGCTGCAAAATCGCCTGGCGGATATACGCTTCAGCATTCAGCCCCGGCACCCGCTCCCCCGCTTCCGCGCCGATAAGGCTCAAATCAGGACCAACCTTACGACTTTCCCCCATATCCCCAGCTAAATGACAGGTGCCGCAGCCAGCGTTGTGGAAAATATCCGCCGCCGTTTCTCCACGAATGGGAGAGAGGGTTGAGGTCGGGGCCGGGGTCGGTGAGCTGGCCGGTTCGGCAGTAGGGGTTGGGGTGGGGGTTAATTGAGCCAACTCTTCCGCCGTTGGTTGGTGCAATTCCTGAGTGGGTACAATGTGCAAAATCCCTTCGCAGGGGGTGACATCTGGAGCTGGCTCCGGCATACACCACCAGATACCGGCCTTTTTGGTTTTCAGAAATGGGATATACCAGAAGACGATGTTTTGGTTGCGTAACGATTCGCCGTCAATCCATTGGCGCGGGGGTTCATACGTATCGGCCGCGCCGGGCATAATCGGGTTATTACCTTCGCCATCGTTCCATTTCAAAGCAAAGAGCAGCCCATCATCCAGTTTGAGTGGGTCGGTGGGGATGGGGCGCAGTTCATAAAACAGATCCCCACTTTGTAAAGCCAACCTTGACCCTTCTAGAGAAAGAGGGGTGAAAAGAGAGAATTCTCCTTCCTGATTTTTTTCAACCCATTGGTTATTTTGCCACTCCCACAATTGATTCTCGTTGGGGGTTGGTCCATCTAAATCTATACGCCAGAACGGGCGATAAATAGAGAGATCATCACAGCCCGGTCCCTGGGAGATGAAGCGAGGTTCAAAGCTGCCATCGGTGTTAAAGCGAACGATCTGCTCATACCGGTAGCAGCAGATACAGTTAGGCCAATCAAATGGCTCGGTGAACAGTTGATGTACCTCAAACCCATCGTCAACGGGGCGGACGGTGGTGCCAAATTTTGGGGGGACGCTGCTGGCAAAGCCGATTTCGTCCCGGTAGCCGCCGGGCCAGGCGGGGTACCATACTTCTACCTGGGCAATTTTGATGCTGGAAAAGACGGGAAGCTCGTTAAAGGTGGCGTTGTAGAAGTTGACCCCATCGTGGGCGGTCATCTCCCAACAGACGTTCCAACCCGCCTGTTCGTGACAGCCATTATCAAATAAGTTGCCCGTGCCGATGGGGTCTTGTTGGTTGTAAAGCTGGTTGGTGGGGCGGCTGCGGGTGGAAAAGATGCGGGCGACGCGCTCCTGGTGCATGTTGATGAAGATGTGAACAATGCGGCCGCTGCCATCTGGGGCGGCAAAGGTAAGGTCTACGCACCAATCCCGGTTACAATCATCATCAGTGAGCCAGGCGGCCATGGGGGCCATGATCATTTCCACTGCCCCGATGTCACCAAGAATGGTTTGTACCCGCTTATCCGCGGCCGCGATATGCAACGCCTTGGGGATAATTGTCCGGCTGGCCCCGGGCCGTGCCCCCAGGTCTTGCCAATAGGTGATAATACGGGCCGTTTCCCGGTTCAGGATTAGTTCAAAAGTGCCCCCGTCGCTGTAATTGTATAGGGTGACATGGGAGCAATTAGTGGGGCCACAGCCAGCGGTGCGCCAGGCTGCCGATTCCCCGGCCCCCAGGGGCACGGCATAAAGAAAATCGTACCGCTTGTTAGCCAACAGGCGGCTGATGGTAGGATCAGCCAGGAGAATGTTGCGGGCGATGGCTTCATCACCGCTGAAGGTGACGGCGGAAGCGACGCTGGTGTAAGACCCTTTAGCAATGACGGCGATGGATTTGGGGGTGGGGCGGTTGCTCCACCAAATGAGGCTGATGAAGAGGAGAAGAACAGGTAAAGTGTAAATGAAGGCGCGGCCGCGAAAAGGGCGTGTAGGGTAGAAGAATGAGAGCATAGTGAGTCGTTTAGCGTTAGTTTTAGTACCGTACAAGTCAACTTCTTGTACAGAAAACAAAAACAAATCCATAGATGACACAGATTTTCACCGATGTCTTAAAAATCTGTGTGCATCTGTGACATCTGTGGATAAATCTTTTCTAACTTGTCCAGGTTAGGTAAAGTGAACAAGAAAATTTGGCGCAAAGACGCAGGTACGCAGGGATTTTTCGACCCGCCTCTGCACCGACTTCCCAGGCTAATCATAACCACTAAGCCTTCCGAAGGTTTTCCCACAGAGAGGGTGAGTAGTTACGGCTAATCTCCAAAATCTGCGTTAATTTGCTGATCTACGGAGATTTCTGATTATAGCTCATTTTGGCCGGGGTACAGATGAACCTGGGGCCTTCAGCCGCTTGCTGACCTGAATTGACGCTAATCTGGGGTATCCTTATAATCTCTGCTCTGGTGTTATTTATGTTTCCACAACTCCCTTTTTCCCGTTTTGAAACCGTGGCCCAACGGCTGGTGGAAGGTTCTTTCCACTGGTTGTTCAGCGGCCGCATCCAATTGTATGACATCGCTCTACACCTGGCTCGTGCCCTGGAAGATAGCCAGCGTGACCAGGTGGCCGCTAACCAGTACCAGGTTCATCTCAACCCGTCTGACCATGAGACGTTGCTGAGAGAATCGCCAGATATTCTCAACGAACTGACCGATTATTTAACCCAACTGGCCCAACAAACGGGTGTCACCCTGGCTGGCCCGGCTGAAATTACCTTAATCGCGGATGAACGGATGCGGCCGCAGCACGTTCGAGTGCAGGCTCAATATATGCAGCCGTTCCAAGATGAAACCACCCGTGTGCGGCGGAAGGAACTGATGCAAGAAACCCTGGTCGCCATCCAACAGTTGGAAGCCTTTCTCATTGTAGATGGCAAACGGCATATTCCTCTCAGCCAACCGGTCATCACCATAGGGCGGCGTACTGATAACGACATCGTTCTCAGTTTGCCCGATGTCAGCCGTCAACATGCCCAAATCCGCTGGCGCTTTAGCCGGTTTGTCATTTATGATTTGGGCAGCCGGGCGGGCACCAAACTAAATGGACAGCGGATTCAAGAATCCGTTTTACAGCCGGGAGATGTCTTAACTTTGAGTACCGCTACCCTCATTTATGGGGAAGGGGGAGAAAGTCAACCCGCCCGACGGATCCCTTCTTCCCGGCCCAAAGAAGAAGCGACTCTGGTGCGACCGGCTATTCGCCGCCCTAAAGATGGGGAAATTCATGAGTGAAGCAGATTTGCTGCTGCTGCTGCGTTATTTAGGAGCGATCCTGCTGTTGGGATTCCTCGCGGCCGCGTTCTGGCTCATTATTCAAGATATGCAGATGAGTGCGGCCGCCCTCTCTGAGCGTCAACAAGAACATGTTTTTTTGCGGGTATTGGTAGGGGACGCGGCCGCGCTCATCCCGGATACCCTCTTCCCTCTGACCCCTGTCACCAGCCTGGGCCGCTCCAGTGGCAACACCATTGTAGTAGATGATGGTTATGCCTCTGCCGAACATGCGCTTATCACCCTGCGCGGTCATCACTGGTGGTTGGAAGATTTAGGCAGCCGCAACGGTACCCTGCTTAATGATTTGCCCGTCAATGAGGCCACCGTCCTCAGCGTAGGCGACATCATTACCATTGGCGATACGCAGCTTAAATTTGAGGCGTGATTGCGTGGGCGAGTAGGTGAACAATCACTGCCCACCGCCACCTGCTAACCATCAACCGCACCATGTCCCCAGAAACTACCCTCGCTTTGTTCCATGTTTTCGTTACTGGCTGGTTTGTGGCGCGGGGGAAGGGGTGCAGCACCCTGGAGCGGATGGGCAATGTATGGCATCTTCATTATGGGGTGCCGATGGCCGGCCGCGACCATGAACTATTTGTGTATGGTACACCGGTTGAAGAACTGATCCGGTTAGCTCATGGTTTCACACGGGGGACAGGGCATTATCTGGCTCTGGCCCATCCGCCGGGGGATGGGGTGGGAGATGGGTTGTTGGCGGCCCAATACCGGGTAGCGGCTCAGGAGATGTTAATGGTGCGGCCGCCGCACTCTATCACCCCTTCTTTTTTACCCCCAGAGATGAGTTTGCAGCGGGTGACGACTGTTGCTCAGGTAGAGCGGTATAACCGGCTGCAAGGGCGCACGGCCATTTTCCCTATAGAGTTAGAAGAGCCTCGTCTGCGTTATTACCTGGTCTACCAGGGGGTTGTGCCAGTAGCACGGGGGCGGCTGGTGCTGTTAGATCAAGGGATTTTCTGTTTGGATGGGATTCACACCGCATCAACCCACCGGCGGCGGGGTATTGCCAGGGGGATGGTGACGCAGATGATTCTGGATGCGGCCGCAGCCAACCATCCACGCGGTGTTCTCTCCTCAAGTGATATGGGGTATCCCTTATACCAACAGCTTGGCTACCAAAACATCTGTCCGATTACTATTTTTGAGAAATGAGCGTGGAGATTGGAACAACGGAGATGCGGAGACTGAGAGATTGATTACTCACCCACTGCTAACCGCGAACTGCCCTGTGAAACCCCAAACTGCCCCCCTTCTCCTTGTCCTGCTCATTGTTGACAGCCTGCATTTTGTTTTTGCCGGGCTGTTGCGGCCGCATATGGCCCCGGCTGCGGCCGCGATGTACGTCCTCACCATTGCCACCATCCAGGTTGCCCTTTACCTTTTCTGGCGAGGAGAAATAGCGTGGCCCGTTTTCGCTCGTCATTGGCGATTCTTCTTGATCATCGGCTTCCTGGTAGCTGGGTCCACGGCTATCAATTATGCGGCGGTTGCCTTCATTGACCCCGGTACTGCCTCCCTACTCGGTAAGGCCGGTATCTTATTTAGCCTGGCACTCAGCTTTTTTTGGCTGCGCGAAAAATTGTCTGTGCCCGAAGGCATCGGCACATTGATCACCCTGGCCGGAGTCGGGCTTATCAGCTTTCAGCCCGGCAACTATTGGCAAATCGGCTCATTGCTGGTATTGAGTTCAGCCTTGATGTACGCCCTTCATGCCGCCATTACCAAGCGGTATGGGGGTGATATGCCGTTTGGCAGCTTTTTCTTCTTTCGCGTAGCCAGCACCGCTGGCTTTTTATGGCTCTTTGTATTGGCTGGCGAGGGGTTTCAATGGCCTTCCGCAGCGGCCTGGCCGGTCTTAATTCTGGCCGGAACGGTAGATGTTGTCGTCAGCCGGGTGCTTTATTACTGGACGCTCCGCCGCTGGCAGATGAATTACCACACCATTATTTTATCTCTCAGCCCAGTGTTGACCCTCTTATTTTCCTTGCTGCTCTTTGGCAAACAGCCTACCTGGCAGGGGTGGATGGGTGGGGGAATTGTGCTGATCGGCGTTTTATTGGTCACCGCCGGCCAATCCCGCCGCCGCCTAATCGGTTGACCCAGGCAAGAATTGCTTCTGACACTCACCTGACGTTTACCGGCCCAGGTTATGATATTCTCGATTGGGCAGCATCCCGGTAGCTGAGGCCAGCCGGTTGGTGAAGTTGTACATGGCAGCAATCTCGGCGATGTCAAAAATGGCGGTGTCTGAGAACCCCAGATCACGCAGCCGTTGGATGTCACTTTCATTACATTCAATCGGGTGAGTGGTGATTTTGGCGGCATAATCGAGCATGGCGCGGGTACGTTCATCCAATCCCGCCCGGCGATAATCCAGGGTAATCCGGTCGGCCAGGATAGGGTCTTCCAGGGTGAGGCGCAAATCGGCCCCGTGACTGACCAGGCAGTAGAGGCAGTGGTTGAGGGAGGAGACGACGACGGCGATCATCTCCCGCTCGGCCCGGCTGAGTTCCGATTCCCCCAGAGTTAGCTCTTTGAAATGGTTAAACCAATGGGTGAAATGTTGCGGCCGCGCCATATACCCCACAAACACATTGGGCACAAACCCCAGGCTCTCCCGCGCTTTAGCAAATAGTTTGCGAAAATTTGGGTCCCACTCCCCTTCCGGCTGAATCGCTAACCAGGCAATCGGTTCATCAGGATTCATAATTAATTCGGCCATACCGTTTCTCCCATAAAAATAACTGCGGGTGTGCGAGTAATCAATCTCCAGTCTCCAGTCCCCAGTCTCCAATCTCCAATCTCCAATCTCCAATCTCCAATCTCCAATCTCCAATCTCCAGTCTCCAATCTCCAATCTCCAGTCACCCTTATGCTATAATACCAGCTTATGAACGATTTACACCGTTTGCGTACCGGATGGGCGGAAGTGGAAGCCGAGGAGATACGCCTGCTGCAACAGATGACCATTCAGGAAAGTGTGGCACATTATCTGGCTTTGCAGCGGGAGTTTGAGCCGTGGTTACAAGAAACGGAAACCCAATTTAGCCAACCCCGGCAGCAGGCGATGATTCAGTTGCAGGCCCGTTTACACCAGGCTAATACTAGTCACAGGACAACAATGAACGAGCTTTTACACTCTCTGGCCGATGTGCAGCAGCGATTAGAGCAGGCGGGTATCCCCTCGGTAGCGATTGGGGGATTGGCCCTCAGTTTTTGGGGCGAGCCTCGTCTGACGCGGGATGTGGATGTGAAGGTGCTGTTGTCACGTGATGAGCGGACGAAGTTGTTGGCTCTCCTGGCTGATTTTACACCACTGAATGCTGACCCAGATGATGCCCTGCGCCGTCATGGGATTGCCTTTTTCCACAACCCCCAGGGAATTCGACTGGATATGATGTTGGCGGACACACTGTTTGATGAAACCGCGATTGGGCGAGCACAAAGGATCACGGTAGGGGCTGATATAAAGGTGCGTGTCTGTACGGCAGAAGATTTAATTGTGTATAAGCTGTTGTCGCTGCGGCCGCGTGATCATGCTGATTGTGAAACGGTGATTAAGCGACAGGGCAACGCTTTAGATGATGGTTATATAGAAAATTGGCTGCGCCAGTTTGAGTTAGCCCTGGATGATAGTACGCTTGTGCAAACGTATCACCGTTGGCGCGGCCTGTCATAACCCTTGCCTTGTTGCCTCACGCCCGCCCTTGCAAAAAGAGCAGATACATTCCCCCTAAATAAACCAAAATAATCACCACTGCATCCAGCTCCACAAAGAGGAATTTGCGCTGCCGCCGGGAGAGGGTGCCGATGAGGGCCAGGATCATCATCAACAGCCCAAAAAGCCCCACCAGGGCGAAGCTGGGATCAATGTCGGCCAGCAGCCGGTTTTGGGTATAAAAGAAATCGGCCAGCCCCAGCCCTAACATATTGAAGATGTTAGAACCAAAAAGGTTGCCGATAGCCAGATCAACCGCCCCCAGCCGCAAGGCCCCAATAACGGCCATCAGCTCCGGCAGGGAGGTGACGATGCTGAGCAAGGCCGTGCCGACAAAGGTTGTGCCCAGCCCGGTAATCTCGGCGATGTCGGCGGTGGCTTTGACTAGTTGGGGAACGGCCAGCAGCAGGATGACGGTAGCGATGGTGAAGCCGATAACCCCATAACGCAGGCTGGGTACCCGCTCCAGACTGGCGTCTTCTATGACCGTGATGGGCGCGGCCGCGAGCTTTTCTTCCTGTTGAATCAGCCACATCCCCACAAAATAGAGCAGCACAATCAGCAAACTATCTATGCCAACCCAGCCAATGGTGAAGACAGGCATATCCAAAATCAAGAAGGTAATGGCAAGCACCATCAGCAGTGCCCCCATCACTGTTGTCAGGGCGTGGGTGAGGGCAGTCTGGCGTAAGAGAGGGGTCTGGTAGTAGACAATATCTACCAGGGCCAGTAAGAGCATGTTGACCATGTTGCTGCCGAAAAAGTTGCCCGCTGCCAGATCGGGCAGCCCTTCGCGGAAGGAAGCGATGGAAGCGATGATCTCTGGCAGGGAGGTGGCCCCGGCCAGGAAGATGGAGCCGATGAGCAGCCCCCCCAATTTGGTGCGGATGGCGATGATGTCACCATATTTGGCTAATTTGATGGCAGCCGCAACCACGACGGCCGAGCTAAGAAGAAAGATGATCCAGGGCATGGCGAGATTCTGTGTATGTTTGCCGCTCTTGTTGTCGTTGACGCAGCCAGTGATGGAGCGCGGCCGCGTCCTGTTCCGTAAGCAGTTGGCGCACCTGCTGCAACCCGGCTATCGCTTCATCCAAACGGGGCACTACCTCAGTCTGGTTGGTCAATAAAATATCCAGCATCATCGCCGGGTCTGAGGCGGCCAGGCGGGTACTGTCCCACAACCCGTTGGCACTAACGGGGTAGACAGAGGGGTTGCTCGCGGCCGCCGCGGCCACAACCCCCATTAAATTGGCAGCAACCAGATAGGGTAGATGGCTGGTAGCGGCTACGATAGCATCATGCGCCGCAGCGGGCAACAAAATGGGCCGCCCACCTATCCAGGCCACCAACTGCCGGGCGATGGCGAGCAGGTCGGGTGTTGTATGTTCGGTGGGGCAAAGGACGAAGATGCGGCCGCGATACAGGTCTGGATCGGCGGCCAGGAATCCCCCCTGGGTTTTGCCACACATGGGATGCCCCCCCAGAGTGGCAAAGGTGGGGGGCAGTTGGTTCATGGCTGCGCCGATGGCCTGTTTGGTACTGCCCATATCTAAGACGAAACAGCCTTGCGGCCGCGCCTGGGGCAGTCGGGGCAGCAGGTCTAAAATAACCCGCACAGGGGTCGCCAATATTACCAGGTCACACTCACGCACTCCCGCCGCAAAATCAGTGGTGACTGTATCCGCCAGGGGAGCAGCGTTTTCCAGGGTGGATGGGTCATGATCTACCAGGGTGAGGTGTTGGATATGCGGCCGCAAAGCCAGGGCCAGGGATCCCCCCATCAGGCCACAGCCGACAATGGTTATATTGAGAGGTTTCAAGTTTCGAGTTTCAGGTTTCAGGTTTCAAGTTTGGGAGTGAGCGAGGCGGGAGAGCCTGTTAGGGCTTCTCAGTCCTCACGCCTCATCCCTCACCCCTTCCCACCCGTGCCTGCATAAACTGTTCCCGGCTGAGGCCGAGGCCGCGAGCGATGCGGCGGATTTGTTCACTTTCTTCATGGAACAGGGTTTGATCGGCGTGCGCGACGGCGAATAGGGCATCCAGGAAGCGCACTCGCTCTGCTTCACTGGTAACAGCGCGGAACCCGTCCACAAGCTGGTAATAATCTAACCCTTCTTCTGTTTCAGTCAGGGCGATCTCGGTGATGAAGGTCGCGGCCGCAGCCGATACCCCCCAATGGAGTTGCAACGCCTGCACCATCGCTTCCGTTTCACTGGCCGCAATCTGCTGATCCACATGGGCTACCCGGGCCAGCAATCCCCCAGCCAGGCTCAGGCGACGTAACTCGGCCTCGCTCAGGTCTAAATTGTCCTGGCCCAGCCGTTCACATACCCGATAATACACCCGGTTACGCACAAACTCCTCAAAGGCTTGTTCCCGGTTGGGGGCGGTTGCGGCCGCGTCTTGGCGTCGAGCTACTGCCTGGCGTACCGTTCGTCCCAGCCGCCCCAGGGCGGTCACATTGACCCGGTCTATGGCCTGAGTTACCGTTTCGTACAGCTCTTGTTCAGTCTGAGTGATCTGTCCATCGGCCTGGATGATGTCTTGTAATGCTTCTCGCACCTGCTGTTTTTGCCCGGTTGAGGCCAACAGATTGGCTAACTCTTTTGTAAGCCGCTCCCGTTCAAGCTCATCTACGGGGGAACTCAGGTACATTTCTAACCTGGCCCACTCATGCGCCCCAATTTGTAACGGGGAAAGCCATTGGCGCAGGCTGGCATATTCCTCTTCACTGATGGCACCATCCAGCCACGCGGCCGCGATCATCACCTTCGCCAATGCCAGCAATAACTCTTTTTCAGCCATGGGGTTTGCTCCTGTGGTGGTGGGGGATTGGAAGATTGAGAGATTAAAGATTAGACAGTGGAGACTGGAGGCTGCTCATTGTCAACTCCCCCATTTTTCATTGCTTGCTGCTTTTTTAGCTTTTGTAAATAAGCTTCAATTTCTTCCAGGCGATATTGCTGTAATACCTCTTCGGGGCGCAACCCGGCCAATCTCTCTTCGGGGCGTAAGCCAACCAATCTCTCTTCGGGGCGCAAGCCAACCAATCTCTCTTCAGGGGGCAGCTTTTCTAAGATTAGATGAATCACCTTTTCCCCCAGGCTCATTACCTTTTCGGCGGTTAGCTCTGTACTCATCGTTTCCTCTCCTTCAAGCCAATGTTGGCGCAGCCCGACTAAAAAAGTCATCACGGCCACACTGGCCATAGCAAAGCCGACTCCTTCTAAAGTCTGAAATGCCTGCTCTTTAACGCTTTTGCGGCTGGCAAAACATTTGGCAAAGGCGTTGTGGGTTTCATCGCTTAATTCGTTTAACAGGATAAGTCCCACCCGCTGGACGATGGGATAAGTGGAGCGATATACCCCTGGGGCCTCAGCCAGTTGATACCCCATCCGGTCTAAGAAGGTTTGCCGCGGCCGCCGCGCACTCACAATCAACGTGGCTAAATCGGTCGGCTTTAATCTCTGGTTTTCCCGATAAAACAGATCGTACCCGGCTGTTTTCTGCACCGTCTCTTCACCCAGAGATTCGGTTATCTTGATCTCCAGCAGCGTTTCGCGGGCATTGTTTTGCCAGATGCCATCGGGCAAGAGGGCTTTTTGTTCAGCCGTCCATACCTTGCCCTCGCGCCGAATGAGGAGCAGATCCCCCTGGGGCGGCTTGTTGAGCAGAGGAACCTCGGTTTGCACGGTGATGTTGACCGGGGTCAACAGTTCACGGAACAGTGTCCCCACCAGCCGATGCCAGAGAACGGGTGAACTGCTTTGGCTCATGGAGTTATTTTAGCATAAATCAGGCAAAGAGGGCTTTCTGGGAAGGGTATTTGTACAGGACTTTGTGATGTATGATACAGCATTCTCTTTTCACTCCCAGACCAGGGCAATGCGGCCGCGTTCCTTTTCCACCTTTTGTATCTCTACCTCAACCAAATCCCCTACCTGCAAGGTGACATCACGCGGAACCTGGCTGCGGTGGAGCAAGCCATCTTGTTTGACCCCAATGTCTACAAAGACGCCAAAATCTACCACATTCCGTACTGTCCCTTTGAGCCGCATCCCAGGCTTGAGATCATCCATGGACAACACATCCTGCCGCAGTAAAGGGGCTGGAGAGTCGAGGCGAGGGTCCCGGCCTGGGCGGATTAGCTGCTCTAAAATGTCGTTGAGGGTGGGGGTGCCGGTTTGCAGTGCGGCCGCCAGCGCTTCTAAACGCACCCGTTGCCGTAACTGAGCCACTGCCCGCTCCCGTTCTGCCGGCGGGGCGGCCAATGCTATCTGCGCCTGCTGCAAAACCGCCCTGGCGATGCCATAACTTTCGGGGTGGATAGCCGTCCCATCCAGCGGTTCATCCCCGCCGCGAATCCGCAGGAAGCCAGCACATTGCTCAAACGCCTTTGGTCCCAGGCCGCTCACCTTTTGCAACTCCTGGCGGTTAATGAAAGGGCCACGCTCATCTCGGTGAGCCACGATTTTGGCTGCCAGCTTGGGGCCAATGCCGGAAATGTGGGTCAGCAGGGCCGGGGAAGCGGTGTTTAGCTCTACCCCCACCCGGTTGACCACTGATTCGACGACAACGGCCAGCGCGGCCGCCAACGCCGTTTGATCTACATCATGCTGATACATCCCCACCCCAATCGCCTGGGGGTCAATTTTGACCAGTTCGGCCAGGGGGTCTTGTACCCGCCGGGCGATGGAAACGGCCCCGCGCAAAGTGACATCCAGAGTGGGCAGTTCAGCGCGGGCCAGCTCACTGGCGGAATAGACACTGGCGCCGGCTTCATTTACCAACAGATAAGCCAGCCCATTGGCCGAGGCGCGGCCGCGAATCAACTCCGCCACCACCTGTTCTGTTTCCCGGGATGCCGTGCCATTGCCGATGGCGATGAGCGTGACGTTATATTTTTGCCCCAGGGCTGCCAGTAGTTTAAGGGCATCCTCTTTTCGGTTTTGGGGTGGGTGGGGGTAAATGGTGGCGGTGTCCAGCAGTTTGCCGGTACTGTCTACTACGGCTACCTTACAGCCGGTACGGAAGCCGGGATCAATGCCCAAAATGGTGTGCCCGACCAGAGGGGGTTGGGTCAACAGGGCGCGTAAATTTTGGGCGAAGACGTGGATGGCTTGTTTTTCAGCTTCTTCGGTAAAGTGGCGGCGCACATCTCGTTCGATAGCCGGTAGGAGCAGCCGTTGGGCGGCCTCACGCATAGCCAACTCAAGGTGATCAGAGAGGGGGGAGCGGCGGTCGGGGCGGAAGAAGTGGCGCATGGGCATGAGCCAATCCATTTCGCTGATTTCCAGGTGCAGCCGGAGAACCTTTTCTTGTTCACCCCGGTTGAGGGCCAAAATTTGGTGCGGCCGCAGCCTGTCTACACGCAGGGCAAAATCATAATAAAGGGTGTAAACCCCTTTCTCATCGGCGGCCCCAGCTATCCGCTGGCTGTGCAAAGTGGCAAATTTAACCCCCTTATCGCGGACTGCCTGACGGACTCCGGCATGGTCGCAGATGGTCTCAGCCACGATATCTCGTGCCCCAGCCAGGGCTTCTTCGGGGGTAGTGACCTGCTCATTGACAAACGGGGCGGCGAGTTGGGTGGCTGATTGGCGACCAGGAAGCTGTTGGAGTATGAGGTCAGCCAGAGGTTGTAACCCTTTTTCACGAGCAGTGCTGGCCCGGGTCTTTCGTTTAGGCTTGTACGGCTGGTACAAATCTTCCAGGACGGTGAGGGTCGCGGCCGCGTGTAACTGCTGCTCTAGTGCGGCCGTCAACTTACCCTGCTCTCGAATCGAAGCCAGCACCGTTTCTCGCCGGTCGGCCAACGTTTTGAGCGATTTGGCCCGGTTTTCAATATCTCGGATCACCGCCTCATCCAGCGAGCCGGTAGCTTCTTTGCGGTAGCGGGCGATGAATGGGATGGTGTTGCCAGCTTCTAATAGTTGTAAAACGGCGGTCACATCTTGCGGCCGCAGGTTAAGCTCTTGAGCAATTACAGTTGTGTAGGGCATAGAGAGATATAGTTGACATAAAGTAAATAATAAAAATTACCTGAACCCATCATCCTTCTCAATCTACCAACGCCACAGCTCCCATCCCCATCGTCATCTTGCCGCCAACCCCAGAAAAGGTGGTCAACCGGGCCAGGGCGAGGGTCTTCCTATGGGCGTAAAACGTGCGTATATGCGTAAAACGTGCGTACTCTCTGGTCAAACCAGGCGGCCGCGATTTCGTCGTAGGGTAAAATAGAGGAGTTTGATTTGATTGTATACTCAATGAGATAGCCAACCCACTGTTCCCTTTTTGATTCAGGCAGCCGATGATAGCCATTTTAACTGAGATAGGGGAGAAGATACAATAAGCCTTTCCCTTAGTGAAAGATGGGGGGTGCAGGCGGCCGCGTCTCTGGCAGCGGCCGCAAAAAGGGCAAAAGGGGCTTGAACGAAGGACAACAAATCCGTTAAAAGGAACAGCGGCCGCTTTAGCGGCCAGGCCTTGTCGTTAACTGCCTGCTGCCGCCCCACAGCTCCCTCTTTTTTAACCCAAACACAACACCCCCCCACGCGCTCGCCGAAACCGAGGGTCTTGAAAAACATAGGTGTGAGCCAGTTAATTCAGGGGATCAATCGGGATGATGGGGTATAATGGGATCGCTTGTATGGGCAAGCATTTCCACCCGTCTGATATGCAAGGTTTGTCGGGTAACAGTGAGTGGCGTGATCGGGAGACCTGTCACAGCTATTCGCTCAAAGACGGTTGCCAAACTACTAAAAGCGTAAATGCTATAGTTACCTTCCTCATTGACAAAGGAACCCAACCATGAATCAAACCGCTTCTTCTCGCGCTCATGATATTTTGGGCGTGCAGCGTAAACCTTTAGACGCTATCTTTGCTCCCAAAAGTGTGGCCGTGATTGGGGCGACGGCCAAAGCCGGGAGCGTTGGCCGCACCATTCTCTGGAACCTCATCAGCAACCCGTTTGGTGGTACTGTTTACCCTGTCAACCCCAAATATAGCAGTGTCCTGGGCATTCGCGCTTATCCCTCAGTCGCTGCTGTGCTGGAGCCGGTGGATCTGGCTGTCCTGGTTACCCCTGCGTCCAGCATCCCCGCCCTCATGCAGGAGTGCGCTGATGCTGGGGTGCGCGGGGCCATTATCATCTCGGCCGGGTTTAAGGAGACGGGGCCGGAAGGGGTTGAATTAGAGCGGCAGGTGTTGGAAATTGCCCGCCAGGCCCAGATGCGGGTGATTGGCCCCAACTGTCTGGGGGTGATGAGCCCTGTTAGCGGCTTGAATGCCACCTTTGCCCGGGGGATGGTGCGCCGGGGTAATGTTGGGTTCATTAGCCAGAGTGGGGCGCTGCTGACGGCGATTTTGGATTGGAGCCTGCCGCAAAATGTGGGCTTTAGTGCCTTCGTTTCTGTCGGTTCGATGTTAGATGTGGGGTGGGGAGATTTGATTGATTACCTGGGCAATGATCCTAATACGCAGAGCATTGTCATCTATATGGAGACAATTGGGGATGCACGGGCGTTTATGTCGGCGGCGCGGGAAGTAGTCTTTACCAAGCCGGTCATTATCATCAAACCTGGGCGCACGGCCGATGCCGCCAAAGCGGCCGCGTCCCATACTGGCTCGCTCACCGGCAGCGATGAAGTGCTGGAAGCCGCTTTTCGTCGTTGTGGGGTGCTGCGGGTAGATGAAATTTCTGACCTGTTTGACCTGGCTGAGGTGCTGTCTAAACAGCCGCGGCCGCGTGGCCCCCGGCTCACCCTCATCACCAATGCCGGGGGGCCGGCCGTTCTGGCGACAGACAGCCTTATCCTCAACGGGGGAGAATTGGCGGCCATTTCGGCCGAAACGATGGCGGCCCTGGACCAAATTTTGCCCGCCCCCTGGAGCCATAATAACCCGGTGGATATTTTAGGCGATGCCGGCCCCCAACGATATGCGGACACCCTGGACATTGTAGCCAAAGACCCGGAAAGTGACGGGGCGTTAATCATCCTCACCCCCCAGGATATGACCGACGCTACCCAGACTGCTCAAGAGATCAAGGCGCGTTATGGTCGGCCGGCCGCCACAGGGGTAGGCAAGCCGGTATTAGCCAGTTGGATGGGGGGGCACTCCATTGCCGAAGGAGAGCGGATTCTCAATGAGGCCAATATCCCCACCTTTGCCTACCCAGATACGGCCGCCCGCATTTTTGCTTATATGTGGCTGTACAGCCGGCGCATGAAATTCTTGTACGAGACGCCGGAATTTATCGCTGAGGCCGAAGGGCAGGTCTCTCCCCGGGTGGTGGCAGAACAGATTATTGAGCAGGTGCGGCAGCGCGGCCGCACCCTGCTCACCGAATATGAAGCCAAACAAATTTTCGCTGCGTATGGCATTCCTACCGTGCCTACCTTCCTGGCAGCCAATGAGCGGGAAGCAATCCACCGGGCCGAGGAGATTGGCTACCCGGTGGTCTTAAAAATCAACTCTGAAACCATCACCCACAAGGTAGATGTGGGGGGGGTGCAGCTTAATTTGATTGATGAGAAGGCGGTGCGTCAGGCGTTCCGCACCATTAAGAAAAATGTCATTGCCAAAGCTGGGCGCAGCCATTTCCAGGGAGTCACGGTGCAGCCAATGGCTAAACTAGACGGTTATGAGTTGATCATCGGCAGCAGCCTGGACCCCCAATTTGGCCCGGTGCTGCTGTTTGGCTCTGGCGGTTCGCTGGTAGAAGTGTACAAAGACAGCTCCTTGGGGCTGCCCCCCATGAACAGTACCCTGGCCCGCCGTATGATGGAGCGGACGAAGATTTACCACGCTTTGCAGGGGGTACGCGGCCGCGGGGCCGTCAACATGGCCCAGTTAGAAGCGATCATTGTTCGGTTCAGCCAACTGGTTGTAGAGCAGCCCTGGATTCAGGAGATAGACATCAACCCCCTATTGGCCTCAGAAAGCCAACTGCTGGCCCTGGATGGACGTATCCTGCTTCATCCACTAAACACAAAACTAGAAGAGATTCCCCGGCCAGCCGTTCGCCCTTATCCCAGCCAATATGTCAGCCAATGGGTAACAAAACAGGGAGAGAGCGTCACCATCCGCCCCATTCGTCCTGACGATGAGCCGTTGGTCGCCAAATTTCACGAGACCCTTTCCGACGAAAGCGTCTACATGCGTTACTTCCGCAGCCTGAAGCTGGATATGCGGGTGGCCCACGAACGGCTCACCCGCATCTGTTTTATAGATTATGATCGGGAAATGGCCCTGGTGGCCGAGTACAAAGATGAAACAACGGGAGAACGGCTCATTATGGCCATCGGCCGGTTGAGCAAGCAGCCGTATGCCAATGAAGCAGAGTTTGCTCTGCTGGTCAATGATCAATACCAGGGACGCGGTTTGGGCAAAGAGCTGCTCCAGCGGTTGATTCAGGTAGGACAGGATGAGCATATGAGTCGGATTGTTGGCTTTGTCCTGCCCGAAAACAGCGCCATGAAGGCCATTGCCCAGAAACTAGGCTTCCAGATGCACCTGAGCCAGGGGGTAGTAGAGGCGTCGCGGCCGCTCTAACACTCAAGCAGCTAATTTGGCTTATCTGCTCCTTTGCGCCAAAATTGGCCCACCTGAAATAGGGTAGCTGTTAATCGCAAAGGAATTATCCGCAGATTAACACAGATTTGGGGGATTGGTCTAGGAAAAATCTGTGTTAATCCACAAAATCTGCGGATAAAACTCAGATGTTAGATCTACTAAACCTGGAGGTTTGCATGGTTCGGTATTTACCGTTGGTAGTTTTTTTAATAGGGTTGAGTCTGTTCGCGGCCGCGTGCCAGCAAGATAGCATTCAAACCAGCTCTGACAACGAAGTCATCATCGTCACCCGCATGGTCGGAGACAACAGTGAAACCGTTGAAATTGTTGTCACCCAGCTAGTGGTACAAGAAAACATCGTTACCCAGGTCGTCGTTGAAGAGCGGCTGGTAACCCCCACTCCCACCCCACTGCCCACCGGGGGCGAAATCATCACCGCTTCTCTGGCCGATATTCGCAGCCTCAACCCTGTCTTGAGCAATGATGGGGCTTCCAAGATGGTCATCCAGCAGTTGTTCCTCAGCCTGCTTACCCTTGACCCGTTCAGCGGGGCCATCACTCCCCAACTGGCCCAGGATTGGGGCGTCTCGGCTGATGGGCTGACCTACACTTTTACCCTGCGCCCTGATGTGACCTGGAGCGATGGCACACCACTCACCGCCGGAGATGTGGCCTTCACCTTTGCGGCCATCACGACGCCAGCCCTCAACTCTCCCCATTTAGTGAACTTTACCAACATCAACAGTTGGCAGGTGGAAGATGATCACACCCTCACTGTGCGCCTGAACGCCCCAGATTGCCCCACCCTGTACGCCTTTACCACGGGAATAGTGCCGGCCCACGTTTATGACAATAACCCCGGCAATATAAGCCGCAGCGGCGAAAATTTGGCCCCAACTGTTGTTTCTGGCCCCTTCCTCTTTGCCAACTATCTGCCCGGACAATCCATCCGCCTCATCGCCAACCCGACCTATTATCTTGGCGCCCCGCTGGTGAGTGGCTGGCAGCTCAATATTTACAGCAATGCGGTGCAAATGGTTAATGATTTATTGGCCGGACAAATTGATTACACCACCGTAGATGCGGAATTTGTGGCCCGGGTGGAAAGTGCAATGGCCCGTGGGGCCGGGGTACAAATTAATAAATGGTTTGTTAATGGGTTTACCTACCTGGCCTTTAACCTGGCTAATCCAAACCAGCCCCAAAACGGGTGGGTGGATGAGAATGAGAGTGGGGTGTTCACCCCAGGCGCACCGGTGCAGCCCCAGGAACCTCATCCCGTTTTGGGAGATTTAGCCGTGCGGCAGGCGATTGCGGCCGCGCTCAATTATGATGAACTGATCGCCCAGGCGGCTTATGGGCAGGGCGGCCGCGTCGCGGCGGATATTTCCCCAGCTATTGGCTGGGCCTATAACGATGATCTGATTCCTTACACTCAGGATGTCACCCAGGCGGCCGCGCTGCTGCGGGCGGCGGGTTGGGTTGTGGACAGCGAGACCGGGACACGGGTCAAAAACGGGGCCCCGCTGGCCCTCACCCTCACCGTCAACGCCGGTAATGAGGCGCGTGAACGGCTAGCCCGGCTGATCGCGGCCCAGCTCGAATCATTGGGTTTCATCATTCGGGTTGAAATTTTGCCTTTTGAGGAAGCCGTCCTCAAGCTGCGCCGCCAAACGTATGATATGGCTATCACCGGCTGGTTGGATACCAATCCTGAACCAGACAACAGCAGCTTCCTTTCTTACCGTGAAGATACCGTTGGCGTGGGATTTAACTTTGCTTCTTATTACAATGAGGCGGTAGAAAATAATCTGGCTCGCGGCCGCGCCGTTCCTGGCTGTGCAGCCGCCGACCGGGCCACCTTTTACCAACAAAACCAGGAACTCATTTATGAGGATATCCCGTTTATCCCCCTCTATGCTCCCCTGGTCAACATCGTCTGGAATCGCGGCTTACAAAACCTGCACCCCAACGGGTGGAATTTGCTTTACAATGTGCATCAATGGTATGTGGAGAGGTGAGTGAGCGAATTATTGGTGTATTGGTTTATTGGTCTATTACCAGACGCTGGTGAAAATTGAAATTACCAATGGTAATAACCCATACATTAATATACGAATACACCAATCTCTGGCTCTTTTAGTCAAAAGGTAATTCCCATGGCGGATGTAAAACAAATTTTGGTCGTAGATGACCAGTTTGAAATGCTGGAATATCTGCGTACCATCCTACAACATGGCGGCCGCGACTATCAGGTATTAGCTGTCCCCTCAGCCGAAGAGGGGATGCTGGAGCTGCTCCGTACCCCATTTGATCTGCTCATCACCGATGTCCGGCTGCCGGGCATGAGCGGCTTTGATCTCATCCGCCGGGTGCGCCGAGCACGCCCGGAACTGCCCGTCATTATGATTTCAGGCTATGGCGTAGAGCAGGGGCAAAAGGAAGCCACGGCCCTGGGTATTGCCCATTACTTTATTAAGCCGCTGGACTCAGACCTGCTCTTACGAGCCGTGCATACGACGCTGCACGGCGAACCAGAGCCAGCTCCAGAACCAGAGCCGGTTAGACCGCTCTCCCCATCCGCCCCGCTGACAACAGAGTTGAATCAAGAGTTAGCGGCCGCAATTAACCAACGGCTGCACACTTTACGCAACGAAATCAGCGCAACCTACGTAGCCCTGGCCGACATTCATGGCCGCATCCAGACCGATTCTGGCCTGGGGAGCAGCCTGGCCTCACCACCCCTTCTAACTGCGGTGGCAGCCAGCCAGCGACATAACAAGCTGCTGGCTGAACAATTGGGCAACCAGGAAGCATTCACTATGCAGTACCAATCAGGCAGCAAGACTGAACTGTATGCGGTGAGTGTTGGGGATGCTTATCAACTGCTGATCTTTTTCACCGCCGAAGCCCGGCGCGGCCGCGTCGGCACGGTCTGGGTGTTTGCCCAACGGCTGGCCAAGGAGCTTCTGCCCCAACTGCCAGCTTTGTCCCCAGAATCCGCTGACCTTGATTTGCCTGATCTGAGCCAGGAGAGTGATTTACCCGATTTCCCGGCCAAAACCCGCCCCACCACCCCAGAGGCAGCTGTGTCTCCCCTGCCCACCGTCACATCACCTGAACTGCCAGCAGCTATCGCGCTAACCCCCGACCCATCTCCCCAGGCTGAACCGCCCCCGCCTCAACCAACCCTGGTCGAAGGGGAGATGTTCTCTTTTGCCGAAGCAATGCGCCAGGGGTTGATTCCTGGTGAACTGGGTCAGATATTAGGGGATATGCCCCCTGCCCACGAGGATGCGGTGCCAGCTGATTGGCTGGAACTGCCGGATCAACCTCCCTCGGATGATTTAGGAGATGATTGGCTGGCAGAAGCGGCTGCGGACGAACCGACCGCTGGCAATGGGCTATCTATGGCCGAAGCGATTCGGTTGGGGCTGCTGCCGGCCGAATTAGCCCAAGATGAAGCCGCCGAAACGGCCGACCTCACCCTGGATGATCTATTTGCCCATGCTGCGGATGAAAGCGTAGACCTGGATGCGTTTTGGGATGAGTCTGCGGCCCAAACTGATGAACCCATCCCTGCGCCGACCCCACCCCTGGTAGAGGCTAATATAGATGATCTATTTGCTGTCGCGGCCGCTGAACCTAATGACCTGGATGCGTTCTGGGACGAGGTGGTGGCGGATGAAACGGACAGCGCGGCCGCGTTTCGGGGATACTCCCTGGAAGAAGCCCTGGCCAAAGGGTTGGTTAAACTCGATCAACCCTGGAGTGAGAGCGACTAAACGTATAACTACGTTTTGAGAGAGTTGACAGATTTCAGAAACCTGTCAACTCTATGCCCCACCACTGAACCACGCAGCTAATCAATGTTTGACATCCAGCCATAGCGGATGTACGATCCTCGGCTTAATTATTTTCATCCTGACAACAGGATTGCCCAACAGCCTCTTCTGGCTGTTTACCAACTGGTAGCAGCGACCATGAAAAGACAATCGCCAACTCGCCGTGAACTTCTCACCTGGTCTGATGTAGACAAACTGATTGATTACCTGGTGCCACAAATTCATGGCCGGTATGATTCCATGATGATTATTACCCGGGGGGGGCTGATTCCCGGTGGCCTGCTGGCTGAAGCGTTAAATATTACCTATATCCTCACCGCTTCCGTCCGTTTTCCGGCTGACTACCTGGGAACCTTACCTTCACCTCTGGAAGAACGGTACGCTATCCCGGAGTTTTTGCAATTCCCCAATGATGATCTACTAGAAGGGCGGCGTATTTTGGTAGTGGATGATGTGTGGACCCGCGGCCGCAACATTGTCACCGTTGCCAGCCGTATAGACGCGGCCGGGGGTATTCCTGAGACCTGTGTCTTGCATTACAAACCTGCCTCATCACTCTATCCCGGCCACACCCCCACCTACTACGCCGCCGTCAGCGATGCCTACATCATCTACCCCTGGGAGCTGGATCGCGGCCCGGAAGTGCTAGGCGTCTGGAACTGAGAGTTGCTTCACCGCTGGCTTTTTGTTACCATCCGCAATGAGGACTGAGGACTGAGGGAAGGGGAGACACAGGGACTACTCACTCGCAGACTCGCTCACTGCTAACTCTTTACAAATATGCCCACGGGGCCGGTGGTGACTGGGTCCCTGGCGGCGAGAGCCGTTGAACCGTGTCAGGTCCGGAAGGAAGCAGCACTAAGGCGTATCTCTCGGGTGACCAGGATCACCTGGTGATCATCGGCCCCCTGGGCATATTTTTGTTTCCCTCTTTTAGTGACGGAGGGTAATTACTAACCGCAAAGCCGCAAAGAATACAAAGTTCCTCAAGAAATTCTTACTGATCTTGGCGTCTTCGCGGTGAAATTCTTGTGGGCCTTAGTAGTTACGACGGATGACAAAAGATGGATAAATAAGCCACCCTTCTGCTCTTTGTCCCCCGTCTTCCCTTATGACTCGCCCAGTTAAACTATTTCTCATCTTTTCCTTCGCTCTCCTCTTTCTGGGGGGAATTCTGGTGACAGCCTGGGCGTTGTCTCAAGATGTGGTAACGGTTTGGGTAGATGGGCAGCCGGTGCGGGTAGTCGGGGAATATAATACGGTAGCTGAGGTTCTCGCGGCCGCGAACATCACCCTCCACCCCGCCGACCTTATCTATCCCCCGCCCCATACCCCCCTGACTGCGGCCGCCACCATTCGCATCGAGCGAGCAACCCCCATCACCCTGCGTAACCAGAACGGCACCCACACCTACTTCACCCACCAGACCACCCTGACCGCCTGGCTGAATGAAATTGGTTTGCGGGTGCAGCCCACAGACCAGATTTATGCCGACGGCCAGCCTCTCCCTTATAGCCAACTGGCTGCGGCCGCGCTCCCCCAACAAATCGAAATTGGGACCTTTGTCACCATCACCCTATATGAAGGCGGCCAACAAAAAACCATTCGCACCGCCGTACCCACCGTCGGCGCGGCCCTGGTCGAGGCGGGTATTGACCTGCACCTGGCCGATCTGGTCTCCCCGGCCCCGCACACCCCCCTGACCGCCAACCTCACCATCACCGTCCAGCGTGCCCACAGCTACACCATCCTGGCCGACAATCAAACCATTCCCACCCGCCACCACAGTGTAGACGTGCTGACTGTTCTGAACGCGGCCGGCGTCCGCCTCATCGGCGAAGATTACACTCGCCCCCCGGCCAACAGCCTGCTCCAACCCGGTCAAACGATTCAAGTCATCCGGGTGCGGGAGGCGTTTCGCCTGATAGATACCCCCATCCCGTATGAAACCGTGCTTCAACCCACCGATCTGGCTGAAATTGATCAACGGATTGTGCTTCAGGCTGGTGTGCCGGGTATTCAACGGCAGCGGCTGCGGGTGCGTTACGAAAATGGGGTAGAGGTGAGCCAGGAGTTTGATGAGGAGTGGACAGCCCAGGCCCCGACGGCCGAAATTGTTGGGTATGGCACCCAAATCGTCATTCGGGTTTTGGCGACGCCAGATGGGGGGGTGGAATATTGGCGGGTGGTGCGGATGCGGGTCACATCTTACACCGCCGCCAGTTCTGGCAAAGAGTTAGATGACCCCACTTATGGCATAACGGCCAGTGGGGTAGCGGCTGGTACCGGCATTGTGGCCGTAGATCGAACGGTGGTGCCGTTTCGTACCTTTGTCTATGTCCCTGGTTATGGCATTGGCTTCGTGGGTGATACGGGTGGGGGGGTACTCGGCCGCTGGATTGATCTGGGGTATGATGAAGCGGAATTTGTGGGCTGGTCAGGGTATGTGGATGTTTATTATTTGACCCCCGTGCCCCCGGTAGAACGAATTAATTTTTTGATCCCAACGACATTGCCTTAAACTGATGCACCCTAAACTTATTCTCAGTCAGTATGGTTTGGAGCCTAAGAAGAGCCTGGGGCAAAATTTTTTGTTTGATGATCAGGTGCTGGCCAGGATTGTCGCGGCCGCGTCCCTCACCGCCACCGATCATGTTTTAGAAATTGGACCAGGGCTGGGTCATCTTACCCAACATTTGGCCAACGCGGCCGCGACTGTCACCGCCGTTGAGTTGGACCAGCGGTATCTGCCCATCCTTGATGACCGCCTGGGTCATCTCCCTCATTTGCGCCTCATCCATGGGGACATCCTGGAGCAAGATTTGGCTGCCCTCTTTCCCCAATCTGACTATAAAGTGGTTGCCAATGTCCCATACTACATCACCGGGGCTATTTTGCGCCATCTGCTCGCCAGCCAGAGCAAACCATCCTTGTTGGTGATGACGGTGCAAAAAGAGGTGGCTCAACGGCTCACGGCCGCACCGGGCAATCTCTCTCTCTTAGCTGTCAGCGTTCAGTTTTACGGTCAGGCACGTCTGGTTGGGATTATTCGAGCCGGGGCATTCTGGCCTCGACCAGAGGTAGATTCGGCTATTGTGCGCCTGGATTTGTCCCCGGAGCCGCTGCTCCCCCTGGCGGATGAAGCAGCATTTTTCCGGGTAGTCAAAGCGGGGTTCAGCCAAAAGCGGAAACAGCTTAAGAATAATCTGGCTTCTTTGGGGATGGGAGATGACAGGGTTGCGGCCGCGTTGACCCAGGCCCAACTCGATGGCCGTCGCCGGGCCGAAACATTGACTTTACCGGAGTGGGTGCGTCTGTACCGGGCGTTGGGGCAGTGAGTAGTGAGCCGTTAGCCGTTGGCCGTTAGCTCTTGACATCTGCTCCACAACTGCTGACCATTTTTCAGTCCTTAGTCCTTTTTTAATGCGCGGCCGCGATCCGGCTCAACTCCCGCCATCGCTCCCCAGCGCCAGCACGGAACAGGGCGGGATCAAAATTAGCCAGGGCTTCCCAGCCTTCAACACTGGCTAGATCACGCTGTTCTTCGGTTAGTTCCAAAACCAACCGCCGATTATCCGTAAACATTTCCAAAGTCAGCGTCTCCTGACCATCGTCAATAATATCGCGAATGCAGGGCCGATCTACCCCTTCGGGATGATGGATCAGGGCGGCAGAACAGCGTTGGCAAAATGACAAACTGGCATTACACAAGCCACGATCCAAGATGATGCGCATGATAACCTCCTTAAATCAGGATTGAGGGGAACGGGATGAGAAGAACTGGTTCAAAGTTCCCCCAACATCTACTGTTGGCACTATATACCCACAGCAGAACCCTCAATAGTGACGGAAGCCATGACAAGCAGGTGATCATTGTCACTGGGCAGAGATCAAGAACACAGATTGACAGGATGAGCAGATCAGGTCAGGGCAATAAAAATCCGCTCATCCTGATAATCCGTGTTTGAGCAAATCCCTTACTCTCGCTCAGTGAACAAGAGGGCTGCACTGCCAGAACGGCCCCAGGTGGTGGCATCATACATGGCGGAGAGTTCGGCGGGCAGGGCGGTGAACTGACCACTCTGGGTGACGCGAGCCAGGTAGGTGATGGTGTGGGGGCCAGGCCCGGCTGAGGTGATAAAGAAGGTGATTCGGTCGCCGTAAATCTCTTTCTGGTTGTATTGGTAGGTTTGCCAATAGGTGCGTGGGGTGCCATAAGGCCACCCCTGCCCCTCATGGCTGCTGGTGTTGAGCCGTTCATTAATCGGCTCTAAGCCCCCAGGCAAATGATCTTCTAGCAGCAGGTAATAATGCCGTTCCATCAGAGTGTAGGTTAAGATGACCTCAACCAATGTGCCGATGGGGGGGTTTTCGATGGGTTGTTTGCTGAGGGGGTCTACGTAGCGGCGGGTGACGACGACCGGGCCAGCGGCCGCGATGTCTGTTTCGGCGGTATAGGTCCGGGCGACGATGGTGTAATAGAGCAGGCCGCTGCCGCTGTGGCTCAGACGCAGTTGGTTGCTCCCGGCGGTGAGGGCCTCAGCGGGCAGATCAACCGTGACCGCCAGACGGTCAGCAGCGATCTCCCCTTGTTGGTAAACCGCCCCGTTCAGTTCAATCACATAGCTGGTACCGCTCTCCCCCCCGGCGGCACGCGCTGCCAGCAGATGATCGGTCAAACCCAGGATGGCAAAGCTGGTCTCATTGGTATTGCCCCAGCCATTGGCCCCCCGTTGGGCCATCAGCCAGCGCACGGCCCCGGTTTCCAGGGAACTGCCCGGCTGAATACGGGCCAGGGCACTCAGGATCAGGGCGGTCGTGCGGGTATCAGAGGCCATTAGCTTGTAATCGTAGCTGCCATCCCGGCTGCGGCCGCTCCAATAGACCCGATTGCCCGATTGCACCGCCTGCTCTTCCAGCAGGGCCATCACTTCTCTGGCCTTCGCTGGTTCACCCAACTCCCACAAAGCCAGGGCTACGGCGGCCTGGTTAAAGCTGTCCAGATTGTGGGCCTGGGCGGCCAAAAGGGTGGTCGCGGCCGCGTTGCCATGCCCGGCTATAGCCAAACTATACAGCGCGTAAGCCCGGGTCTGGTTATCCATCTGGGTAATATGGTCATTGAGCCAATCGGCCGCCCGCTGAATGACGGCCGCATCCACCATATAACCAGCATCAGCAATTGTCGCCAGGCCAAAGAGGACCCAGGCGGTCTGATACGCCTGGCTGTCATCATCGTACCACCAGCCCCAGCCGCCATCATCATGTTGTAAGCCATAAAGCCGTTGGATACTGGCCTCAATTTTGCTCGTCAGATCAGCCTCAAGCTCAGGGGTGCTGACCCCTAACTGGTTAAAGGCGCGGGCGACAACGGCGGTAGGCAGGGCGCGGCTCATCGTCTGCTCAACACAACCATAGGGGAAGCCGGTGAGATATTCCAGCCCGTTGAGCATACTCCCGGCAATGGAGCGGCTTAGTTCAACGCGCACGGTGCTGTTGGGCAAGGCCCCATCTGGCCAGAGGATGACATTGGTGGCACTGCTGGTGAACTGGCCTACCAGGGCGGTCACATCAGGCAAAGCCAGCGGCCGCACCGGGACGCTCAAGGCAATGGCATCCCCCGGCCCTTCGCTCTGGTTTTCGGCGTAAAAAATCAGCTCTGCCGACCCCAGGCCGATGGCCTCAGCCTGCCAGCCCACGATGCGGGTTGCCCCAGGAGCCAGGGTGATAACCTGGGTGATGGGGCTGGTGAAGCTGATGGGGGACCCCGCTTCCGGTTGGGGCTGGGGAATGAGGACACCAACGGTAAAGGTCTGGCTCTCGCCGCTGAAATTTTGCACCAGGGCGGAGAGGTGGACAGTATCGCCAGTGGTGAGGATGCGGGGAAGCTGCGGCCGCACCACCACATCTTGCCGCGTAATGATATTGATGTAGGTTTCCCCCACCTGGGTATCGGCGGTGACAGCGCGGGCGGTAAACCGCCAACTGGTCAAATTATCGGGCAGAATCAGCGTTACCGTCACTTCCCCGTTGGCATCAGTGGTCAGGGCCGGGAACCAATAGGCGGTATCCCGGAAATCAGACCGGGGGGTGTCTCCAAACCAGCCATCACCGCCACCCCCTCCCCCCATACCCCCGCCCCAGAGGTAACGGACGGGTCGGAAGGCATCATAGGTGGTAATAGCTTTGCGCCGCGGGAAGTAAAACGCTTGCAGTAGTGGCCCGGAGAGGTCCTGGCTGAGGGCAAAAATCGCTTCATCTACCATAGCCAGGGAAAGCTCGGCCGAGACGGGCACCCCCTGCTGGTTGGTTACACGCACCGCTACCGACAACTCCTGGTTGGGGCCAGCCACTTCCCGATCTGGGATGATGGTGACATTGAGGGTTTGGGCGGTGGGGGGGATGCTCAGGTTCAGGGTGGTTTGTGCCAGCTGACTGTCCGGTTTGCTGGTGTACATATCTTCCACCAGGTGAGTATCTTGCGGCCGCCAGGCATTCACCGTCACAAAAATATTGGGCACATCATCCGCCTGGATGGGAATGTCCACGATGGTCAAGGGGGGCGTCAGGGTGATCATCATCTCCCGGCGGGTGGTGGCCCGCTCAAAGGTGAGCAGAGCCGGCCCCGCCCAGCCCGATTCGATGGTAAGCTGGGCGATATCTCCAGGGGCGTAGCTGTCAGCGTCGGCGTGGATGGTGATGGCGGTCAGGGTTTCGGCCCAATTGCTGACCCCAGGGCGGTAAATGTAGAGCCAGCGTTCAACATGGATGGCCCGCCCTTGGGCGTCCTGCCCACGCACGGTGAGCCGGTAATAGCCTGGGGTGTCTATTGAAAGGGTGAGGGTGGCGCGGCCGCGGCTGTCGGTCACTGCCCCATTGAAGCTGCGTATTACCTCGTACCGGTAACTGCTGCGGCTGTATTGGCTCAACTCAACGGTGAGGGCGCGGCCGCTGACCGGTTCCTCTTCAATGGTCAACATCTCTGCCTGGAGGGTGATACTATCCCCAGGGGCGTACACAAAGCGGTTGGCGGAGAGCAGCCGAATAAACGCTTGCCGGTTGTATACCCGGATGACAGCCATGCTGCTGACCGGCTGACCGCTGCCATCGTCTATAGTCACTTCCAGGCCAAAGGTACGCCAGCGCAAATTGCCATCCCAAATAGCCTCAGAGCCGGATTCACTAAGCGGGGATCGCCAGGTAAATTGGGCTGTGCCATCGGCCGCGGTCTGGGTTCGGGGTGGGTTGGGATTGTAACTTTCGCTCCAGGAGCGATGGGTATAGCTGTCGTAATAGTCGTAATAGTTGTAACCGGTATTGCCCTCAAAGATCTTGAGGGTAGCGTTGGCGTTGGCTACAGGTTCGCCGAAATAGTAAGCGGCCGCAAACTGGAGCGTCACTGTATCCCCGGCAATATAGGCGGTGCTGTCCGTCGTCAGAGTTAGTTCATATTCCGGCTTGCGGTAATCTTCCACCTTAAACATCTGCCGTTTGTTGTACTCCCCCAGGCTGATGGTGAGGTAATACTCTCCCAGCATGGCCCCATCGGCCAGGGTGAAGCTGCCGTTGATGGTGCCAAAATCGTTGGTCAGCAGGGTTTCCCGCTGTACCGTGTTGTTGCGGGCGTCTGAGATGCGGACATTGATGGGGGTGCCAGCGGCAACCATACTCAAAATAGCATCTTCATCAGATCGGATAATCGCTTTGTAATAGACGGTGTGGCCGGGGCGGTAGATGGGGCGGTCGGTGTAGATGGTGCTGGCATAGGGCAGGGTGCTGTCAGCCAATGACCAGAAGTAACTGCCGGTGACGTAACTTTGCCAATTCCATTGCAGGGCAGTAAGAACAGTGTCATCTCCCTGGCGAGCCAAGACCAGGTAAGGGGCCGGCCCGGCTGGGTCCAGGCTGGTTTTGTAGATGCCCAGGTTATTGGTGCGGCCGCTGGCAATCATCTGCCCATCTTGAGCCAAAATCTCGACCTCGGCTTCGGCTGCCGGCTGGTCGTTAATATTAGTGACCCAGGCAGTCATCTGGCGCATTCCCTGTTTAGCCACCACACTGTTCTGGCTAATGATGAGCAAAATTTGATCCTGAACATACCCAGAACGGAGATTGAGCAGGTAAAGACCAACGGGTAAATCATCGGGTAAAAGCAGCTCCCCAATGAGACCTGAATGGGCCTCTATGGTTGCTACCTGGGTGATGGCCTGGGTGCGGCTGAGAGTGAGATCATCATGGGCGATGGCCCAATCTTCATACCAACCCCATTCGGGCAGATTAGTGAGCCGAGATATGAATTGGTTCTGTGTTAAGGGGTAGAAATCCAGGTTAACATTGGTTATGGGGATGGGGGATTGGAATTGGATGGCCCGGCGCCCCTGGCTGTCTACCAGTTGGACTCGTGGACCATAACCAAAGTTGAAGGTTTGCTGCAAACGGCTGGTAGTGAAGTTGAATTGGTATGGCTGGGCCAGCAAGCGCACCCCATCTTCGCCGGTCAGGGTGGGGGCAATGCTGACCTGATAGCTGGTTGTGGGGGCAAAGTAGCCATCGTTTGGGGTGAAGGTGATGATGGTCTGGCTGATGGTGAAATTGCCAGCAATGGCCGGGGTGATGGTAATGGTCTGAGCCAGATCAGCGGCCGCCAGAGGACGATCAAAGGTCAGGTTTAGGGGAAGCAGCGGGTTGACGTTGGTCTGCCGGGACCGGGGGGAGTGGCTCACTAAACCGGATGGGGTGGTGAAGGTGTACGGTTCGTTCAGGGCGATAGGCTCTCCCTGGCTGTCCTGGAGTTCCTGATTGAAGGTGAGGGTGTAAGTAGTATCCAGGGCAGGGGGCTGGCTCAGATCATAACGGGCGGTGCGGCCATCGGCCCAGGTAAGTTCACCGGGCAGGGGGGGATCGAAATGGATAGCGGCCGCGACCAATTTCTGGTCCATGTCATAAGCAAAGGTGATGCGGAGATGTTGGGGAGTAGAGTGGCCGGAGGCGTTTCGTGAAGGTTGGTTTAGGTACAGATTGCTGATGAGCGGCCGCAAGCTGTAATTGAGTGTATGGGGCTGGTTTAACCCAATACCCTGCTCATTGACGGCTTCTCTACCCAGGGTGAACTGGTAGCGGCGGCCCGGTGCCAGGGGGGTAAGCGGAACAATGGTCAGGGTGAAAGGATTATCCCATATCAGGTCGTAGGGGATGGTGGGAGATATGGTGAGCGCGGCCGCGACCGTTTCCGGGTCCATCGCCTGGTTAAAATTGATCTGGAACGGCTGCCGGCGGTTACTCAATACGGGGCTAACGGGGTGGGTCTGGATAATACGGGGGGGTGAGGCTGCGGCCGCGGGTGCCGTTGGTTCGGGCATAACGGTCGCTTTGGGGGTAGACGTGGCCCGTAAAGTTGCCGTCATCGTTGGCGTCGGCTGATCACTGACGCTGATCTCCAGGGGTGGCGAACCGGGCAGCGTGGGCCGGCCAGGCATCAGAGCAATGATGATGAGGGAAAAAGTCAGAGTAAACAGGATGGCGATCAGTGGGCGTTTCATGGGACACCTCGGTTTGAATTTTCAGGTTCGATCTCATCGTAATTGTTATCCAACAGAGTCAGGACAGCCGTTACGATCAAAAATTGATTAGGGATTGTGGGTATTTTCAGTTTACCATACTGCACAACCAGGATATTGACGGGTTAAGGATGCAAAAGCTACGGCTGCTTGACGATGGAAGATAGAATTGACAAATCTTCAAGATTTGTCAATTCTATTGAGGTTTGACGCTGGCGATGGGGTGACAGACAATTAGGGGTATGGGTTGGTTACGGGTTTATATATTTTGGGGAGTGCTGCTGTTAATCCTGGTTGGCTGCCGACCAGAGATAAATGGAGACGCGGCCGCGTTCAATCCCTCACCCTCTGCTCCCTTACCAACCCCCTCCCTCGCCAACTCCCCCACTCCTCCCCTCATCACCTTCACCCCCATCCCCACTGTCACCCCATCGGCAACCCCCACCCCAACCTGGACCGCCTCACCGACGACAACTCCCACTCCCACCGCAACCCCCACCCTGACCCCATCGGTGACTCCCACCCTGACCCCTGGCCCAGTGCCGCTTAGCCGCCGCTGCCCCGACCCGGCCCCAGAAAAACCAACTTACCGGCGCCATTTTTTAGCGGCCGCACCCTGGCCTACTCCTGATGCTGCGGCCGCTGAACCCCATTTCTGGTTACAGCGGCCGCTGCCGGGCACAGGCCGCTTTGTCACCAACGGTTGGTTCCCTTACGGCTGGGATGCGTACACCTATTTGCTGCACAATGGGGTAGATGTGGTTGAAGCACAAGGGACCATTTTGCTCGCGGCCGCAGATGGCACCATCGTCACCGCCGGGGAAGATTACAACGAGCTGTACGGCTGGCGCTGCGACTGGTACGGCCATTTAGTCGTCATCCAGCTAGATAGCTTGTGGCAGGGGGAGCCGGTTTTCCTGCTCTACGGCCACGTGCAAAACATCGTCGTGGAAGTTGGGCAGCGCGTCTACCGGGGAGAACCGGTGGCCGAAATCGGCAAAGGGGGCGCCGCCTTATTACCCCATCTCCATCTGGAAATACGGGTGGGGCATAACGAATTCGGGGCCACCCGCAACCCCATGCTCTGGTTTTATCCGGGCGATACGCGGGGGGTCATTGCCGGGCGGCTGCTAGACCCGGAAGGGCGCCCCTGGCAGGGAGTAACCATCGAAGCGGTGGGCCGCTCCCCAGAGAACAGCACCGAGGAGCCGGTTCGGACCTGGAGCTACCTGGGCGATCCGCTCAACTTGATCAACCCGGATGAAGGGTGGGCGGAAAATTTCGTTCTAGCCGATTTGCGGCCGGGGCGATATGAACTGTTTGTGACGGTGCAGGGGGTCTCTTATCGGCAGATGGTGGAGGTGACTGCGGCCGCAGTTAGCACCGTCGAAATCATCACCGAGCCGTATCGGGATGCGGCCGCTGTCCCTTAAAGCTGCCATTCACCCTAATACCTATCGCCCTCAATTGGCTTATCTTTATCTTGCGCCTGCAACGATATGTAGTAATATTACATTGTTATAACATTTGTAATGAAAAGACAGAATACGAAGGGTGGAAGCATGTCCTCACCCCCTCACCCCCTATGATCAATCCCGATTCATTCAAACAAGCGATGTCTTTATTTGCCAGCGGCGTCACCGTCGTGACTACCCTGCACCAGAGGCAGCCCATTGGCATTACCGCCAGCTCCTTTAGCAGCCTGAGCCTGGAGCCGCCCCTGGTGTTGGTGAGCCTGAGTAAGCGGCTGTTTACCCACCGGGTCATTGAGGAGAGCGGCGTTTTTGCCGTCAATGTGCTGAGTGCCTATCAACAGGAGTTGGGTATGCGCTTCGCCGGGATGGTACCAGGAGTTGCCGACCGCTTTGCCGGATTGAAAATAACCAGCTCCGTGACCGGCTGCCCCCTTTTGCCTGACTGCCTGGCCTGGGTAGATTGCACCGTCTGGGCCAGTTATGATGGGGGAGATCACACGATTTTTGTGGGGCAAGTGCAAGATGTGTATGCTGGCGAAACGGATATCCCCTTGCTGTACCACAACCGGTTGTGGCGGCGCAGTGAATCATTGGCCGAGCCAACCCTGCCTGCGGCCGCGACCCTCATCGAAGTGGGCCCGCGTGATGGCCTGCAAACCCAGGCTAAATTTGTACCTACATCCCTCAAGGTAGAGATGATCCGGCAGATGGCGGCCGCGGGCCTCAAACGCATCCAGGTCACCTCCTTCGTGCATCCCCGGCTGGTGCCCCAGATGGCTGATGCCGAGCAGGTATGCGCCCAACTGCCCCAGGTTGAAGGGGTGGTTTATAACGCCCTGGTCCTGAATATGAAAGGGTTAGAGCGGGCTTATGCGGCCGGCCTCACCCATGTAGATATGGGCGTGCCCGCCAGCGAGACGTTAAGCCAGAAAAATGCCAACTACACTATTGCCCAGGGAATGGAACAAATGGCGGCCATGGTCGCCTATGCCCATGAGCGGGGCATGACGGTACGGGGTGGGGTGCAAACGGCCTTCGGCTGTGTTTATGAAGGGGAGATCGAGCGAAATAAGGTGGTGCAAATGGCCCGCCAATTCTTAGCCCTGGGGGTAGATGAACTCTCCCTGGCCGATTCGGCCGGGCTGGGCAACCCCAACCAGGTGCGCCGCCTGGTGCAAGAAATACTCCCCCTGGCCGGGCCAACGCCGGTGGTACTCCACCTGCATGATACGCGAGGGATGGGGCTGGCCAATGGTCTCTCTGCCTTGAAGAGCGGCATCACCCATTTTGATACCTCATTTGGTGGCCTGGGCGGCTGCCCGTTCATTGCCGGGGCCAAAGGGAATATCCCCACCGAGGATACAGCTTATATGCTGCATCAGATGGGTATTGGGACTGGGGTGGATATAAAAGGGGTCGCGGCCGCGTCCCGTCAGATAGCCGCCTTTTTAGAGCAAGAGCTGCCGGGTAAAATTTATCAATTAGAGGAATAACGAAAGATCGAAGACAGACAAAGCGTTTTCGCTCTTCATCCTATAGCACTCATGGGTTACACTGTTGCCGAAAAAATAATTGCCAACCATGTGGGCGAGCCGGTACACGCCGGAGAAGTTCACATGGTCCCCGTAGATGGCGTCATGGCGACCGATACCACCGCCCCATTAGCCATCAAAGCGTTCCGGGAGATGGGGGGGGCGCGGCTGTGGGACCCGGCGCGGGTCTCGCTGGTCATTGACCATGCTTCTCCCCCCCCCAATGAGCGCATCGCCAATTTACACAAACTGATGCGAGCGTTTGCCCAGGAAATGGGTTGCCGCCTTTATGATGTGGGGGAAGGGATTTGCCACCAACTAATGGTGGACAATGGGCACGTCCGCCCTGGCGATATTTTCCTGGGGGCTGATTCCCATACCCCTACCTATGGGGCGTTGGGGGCGTTTGCCGTTGGTGTAGGCTCTACCGATTTGGCAGCCGTCTGGCTGACAGGGAAGACGTGGCTGAAAGTGCCCCAATCCCTCAAAATTGAGCTAAATGGACAGCTTTCCCCAGGAGTGACGGCAAAAGATGTGATTTTGCATCTCGTAGGCCAGGTGGGTATCGCTGGGGCTACCTATGAGGCGGTTGTCTTTACGGGCACGGCCATCCCCTCGCTCACCCTGGCCAGCCGGATGACGTTGGCCAATATGGTGGCGGAAATGGGGGGGAAAACGGCTCTGGTAGAGATGACCGGGCTGACCCTGCCGTACCCCTTTACCCCTATCTGGCCAGACGCGGCCGCAGCTTACCGCACTACCCTCACCTTAGACATCTCCACCCTGCGCCCTCAGATAGCCATCCCCCATTCACCCGATAAGGTGGTGGCTATTGATGCGGTGCTAGGGCGAAAAATTGACACGGCCTTTATCGGCTCATGTACCAACAGCCGGTTAGAAGATTTGCAGGCCGCGGCCGCTGTCCTCAAAGGCCGCCGCATTGCCCCCCACACCCGGCTGCTGGTTGCGGCCGCGTCCAAACAGGTATTTAATCAGGCCTTACAAGATGGTACCATCGCCATCCTTTCCCAGGCCGGGGCCACCTTCATCACCTCTGGCTGCGGCCCCTGTGTTGGTACCCACCTGGGCGTACCAGGGGATGGGGAAGTGGTGATCTCAACGGCCAATCGTAACTTCCGCGGCCGCATGGGCAACCCCAATGCTGAGATTTACCTGGCCTCGCCGGCCGTCGTGGCGGCCGCCGCCGCCGCCGGAGAAATCACCGATCTAATTGTTAATGGTTGAATTGGGGAATTGATGAATAATTAATGGGTGCAGTTCATTCACCCATTTATCCATTGTGATTATTCACCCTCATTCCCGGCCTTTCTCCCTGTGCAAGAAAAGGGAATTTGTCCCCTCTCCCCGGTGGGAGAGGGTTAGGATGAGGGGCTGTATAGGTATTAGCCATTAAGAATTGATCCATGGCCGCTTCAATCCTGACGACCAAGCTGTATATTCCCCCGCCGCGCCCTGGCCTGGTTTTGCGCCCCCATCTGGTTAAACAGCTTAATGACAACCTGCCTCGCAAAATGACCCTGATCTCGGCTCCGGCGGGGTTTGGCAAAACCACCCTGGTCAGTGAATGGGTGGCCGACCGCACAGCCGCCTGGCTCTCCCTGCATGAACGAGACAATGACCCGACCCAATTCCTGACTTATTTCATCGCCGCCCTGCAAACCATTGCCCCAACAGCGGGGCAGTGGGTGCTGGCCGCCCTGCAAACCCCTCAGCCCCCCCCGACGGAAATCATCCTCACTACCCTGCTCAATGAGATCGCGGCCATTCCTGACCATTTTGTTCTGGTGCTGGATGATTACCATGTCATCGAATCGGAGACGATTGATCAATTCCTGGACTTTTTGCTTGACCACCTGCCCCCGTCCATGCACCTGGTTATTGTCACCCGCGAGGACCCGGCCCTACCTTTGGCCCGTCTGCGGGCGGCGGGCCAACTGACGGAGCTGCGGGCAGCCCATTTACGCTTTACCCAGGCGGAAGCGGCCGCGTTCCTGAACCAGGTGATGGGACTCCATTTAGCGGCCGCTGAGGTTGCCGCCCTGGAAAACCGTACCGAAGGGTGGATCGCTGGCCTGCAACTGGCCGCCCTGGCCCTGCGGGGTGAGGCCGAAACCAGCCAGTTCATCCAATCATTTACCGGCAGCCACCGCTTTGTCCTGGACTACCTGGTCGAAGAAGTGTGGGCACAGCAGCCGGCCAATGTGCAAACCTTCCTTTTAGCTACCGCCATCCTGGAGCGGCTTTGTGCCCCCCTGGCCGATGCCCTGGTACAAGACAGTACGATTGACGGGGCGGAGATGCTGGCCTATCTGGAGCGAGCCAACCTATTCATCATCCCCCTGGACAATGAGCGGCGGTGGTACCGCTATCATCATCTCTTTGCCGATTTGCTGCGCCAGCGGTTACAGGCCCAAGCCCCGACGGCCATCCAGTCGTTACACCAGCGGGCGGCCGCCTGGTATGAGCAAGAAGGGTGGGAGATGGAAGCGTTTAGCCACGCGGCCGCAGCCCAGGACATTCCGGCGGCCGCACGATTATTGGCTGGCAAAGGGATGCCCCTGCTGTTTCGAGGGGCGGCCCGGCCGGTGCTGGCCTGGCTGGCATCCCTGCCCGCGTCTGTTTTAGATGCCCATCCCTACTTATGGGTAACGTATGCCAATGCGATCCTCTTTCAGAGCCAGATCGTTGGCGTAGAAGAAAAGCTGCAAGCAGCCGAAGCGGCTATGACTGGGGCAGCGTTAGATGAGGCTGCCCGTGACCTCATCGGTTACATTGCCACCACCCGCGCCACCATCGCTGTCGTGCAGCAGGATGTGGGGCAACTTATTGCCCAATCTCGCCGTGCCCTGGACTATTTGCACCCGGCTAATCTGCCCATGCGCACGGCAACCACCTGGACATTGGCTTTTGCTTACCAGCTTCGGGGGGATCGGGTGGCCGCTGAGTACGCTTACCGCGAAGCTCTGGGTATCAGCGAGAAGATTGGCCATTTTATCATTACCCTGATGGCCTCGTTGGGGTTGGGGCATATTCAAGAAATGCAGTTGGATACAGAGGCTGCGGCCGCGACCTACCAACGGGTTTTGGCCCTGGCCGGGGAGCCGCCGCTGCCCGTAGCCTGTGCCGCCTTTGGGGGGTTGGCCCGTCTCGCTTATGAAAGGAATAACCTGGCCGAGGCGGAACAGTATGGAGAGACAGCGGCCCAGTTAGCCCGGCAAATTGAGAAGACGGATCGGCTGGTCACGTTTCTGCTTTTTCTGGCCCAACTGAAGCTGGCCCAGGGGAATGAAGTGGCCGCAACCGCCTATATCACCCAGGCGGAGCAGTTCGCCCAGCAACACCAGTTCAGCCAGCAGATGCCGGCCATCGCGGCCGCCTCTATTCAGCTCCTTCTATACCAGGGGAATGTGGCCGGGGCTGCCCAACGGCTGCACAGGTACGATCTCCCCCTCAGTGCGGCGCGGGTGGCTCTGGCCCAGGGAGAGAATGCCGCCGCCCTGACCCTCCTGCAAGGGTGGCAGCAGATAGTTGAAGCCAAAGGATGGCGGGATGAGCAGCTGCGGGGGCTGCTGCTGTTGGCGGTAGCCTATCAGGCGGTGGAGGAGATGGAAACTGCTCTGGATCAGCTTACGACGGCCCTGACCCTGGCCGAGCCAATTGGGTATGTGCGCCCGTTTTTCGATGAAGGCCCCCCAATGTCCCGCCTGCTGGCTGCGGCCGCCCAGCGAGGTATCCGGCCCACATTTACTACCCGGCTGCTTACCCTCTGGACAGATCACCCTGCCTCAGAGCAGCTGCTGGTGGAGCCGCTGAGTCAACGGGAGTTAGAAATATTACGCCTCATTGCCCAGGGGTTTTCTAACCAGGAGATTGGGGAGCGGCTTTACCTGGCCCTGGATACGGTTAAAGGGCATAACCGGCGCATCTTTGCCAAATTGCAAGTCCAACGGCGCACGGAAGCAGTAGCTCGCGGCCGCGCCTTAGGATTGATTTAAGAGAGATGATTCTTTGTAAATTGGGATCTACCGAGTTTCCGCCTGCCAAAATAACACCCCCAAACTGCAACAATAACACTAAAGTGTCTATACAACCACCCCCTGCTGCGGGCATACTGCTGGTACTTAAACAACAACGAATTTGAGGCAGGAACGAATTCCTGCCTCAAATTCCCTGTGGTCTATACAGCCACTCCCCGCTGCGGGCATACTGCTGGTGCTTAAACAACAACGAATTTTAGAAAGAAGCGAATTCATTCCTTATTCGTTCCTTCCTCAAATTCGCTGTTGTCATTCGAACCATGATCCGGAACATCTGTGGTTAAAAACGCTCTTATGCCGCCCACAACCCCACCCACTATCTACCAGATAACTGTTGCCGGGCAGCTTGACCCGCAGTGGACAGGCTGGTTTGATGGCCTGACCATCACCCCCAAAAGCAGCGGCGAGACGATTTTAACCGGCCCGGTGGTGGATCAATCAGCCCTTTATGGGGTACTGCGTAAAATCCATAATTTGGGCTTGCCTCTGTTGGCAGTCATACGGATTGAGCCAGAGCAAGGGGAATGCTGATTCTCGCCCGGCGACGCCGAGGCGCAGAGAAAAAATAACGGAGTGTTAAATTATGATGATGAACGCTGTTGTTCTAACCCAATACGGACCGCCGGAAATGCTGCGGCCGCAAACCATCCCACGCCCTACCCCCAAAGCCAACCATATCCTGGTCAAAGTCGCCGCAACCAGTGTGAACTACGGGGATTTGGTTGCCCGCAACTTCCGGGGAGTCACCCCCCAGGAGTTCAATATGCCATTCCTCTTTTGGGGATTGGCCAAACTGGCCTTTGGCCTGCGTCGCCCCAAAGTGACCATTTTGGGCAGCGAATTTGCCGGAACGGTTGAAGCGGTGGGTCAGGCAGTCACCTCGTTTAAGCCAGGGGACGCCGTGTTTGGCTATTTGGGCCAGGCGATGGGGGCGTATGCCGAATATGTTTGCCTGCCCGAAGATGGCTGTGTGATGTTGAAGCCAGACCATTTGAGCTTTGCCGAAGCGGCGGTTATCCCTTATGGGGCCATCATCGCCATGCCCCTACTGGGTCGGGCCAATATCCAGCCGGGGCAGAAGGTGCTGGTGAATGGGGCGTCTGGGGCGATTGGCGCGGCCGCAGTACAGATCGCCAAACAGTTAGGGGCTGAAGTGACCGGGGTAGGCAGCGGTCCGCGCCTCCCGTTTATTCAGGCGCTGGGGGCGGATAAGGTTATGGATTATACCCAGACAGATTTTACTCAGACGGGAGAACGGTACGACCTTATCTTTGATGTCCTGGGGCGCAGCTCTTTTGCTCAGACGCAAAACATTCTCAACCCTGGCGGTCAGCATCTATACGTTAGCTTCAAGGGGAAGCAGTTGTGGCAGATGATGCAGAGCCGGCGGGGCAGCCGGCGGGCCGTCTGTGCCCTGGCCCCCGGCAGCCGGGCCGATTTTCTCGCGGCTGCCCCCCTGATCGCGGCCGGCAAACTCAGAGGCATCGTGGCTAAACAGTATCCATTGGCAGAAGCGGCCGCAGCCCATCGCCACATCGAAAGCAAACAGCACCAGGGGCAGATCGCCCTCATTGTGGAGACACACCCATGAAAGCAATCATCTATACCCGTTATGGTTCACCCGACGTTTTAACCCTGGCAGAGATCGAAAAACCGGTTCCCCAGCCTCACCAGGTATTGGTCAAAGTGCGAGCGGTGGCTGTCAATGCCGCCGATTGGCACCTCATGCGGGCTGACCCGTTCCTTGTCCGGTTGACCAATGGGTTCTTCGGCCCAAAAAACCAGGTGTTGGGGCTGGACATTGCCGGAGAAGTGGAGGCGGTTGGCCGTGATGTCACCACCTTTCAACCGGGGGATGCGGTTTTTGGTGAGATAGGGCACGGCGGTTTTGCCGAATATGCCTGCGTTCAGGCCAAATCCCTGCTCCTGAAACCGGCCAACCTCTCTTTTGAGGAAGCGGCCGCGCTCCCGGTATCCGCCCTCACCGCCCTGCAAGCCCTGCGTAAAGGGGGGATTCAGCCGGGGCATCAGGTACTCATCAACGGGGCATCCGGTGGGGTCGGCACCTTTGCCATCCAAATCGCCAAACAATTGGGGGCGGAAGTGACGGCGGTGTGCAGCAGCGGCAAATTAGAGCTGGCCCGCGCTTTGGGGGCCGACCATCTGATTGATTATCGGCAGGAAAATTTCACCCGCAGCGGCCGCCGTTATGACCTCATCCTGGCCGTCAATGGGTATCATCCCCTGTGGGCCTATAAGCGTGCCCTGAAGCCGCAGGGGGTGTATATGGTGGCCGGGGGAACGATGGGGCAGATATTCCAGGCCCTGCTGTTTGGCTCCCTGTTCACCCTGGGAAGTCAGCAAAAGATGGGGGGAATGCTGGCAGAAATGAACCAGGATGATCTGGCCTTGATCAAAGGATGGGTTGAGGCGGGGCAGGTGCGGCCGGTGATGGATAAAATTTACCCATCCCTGGCGGATGTGCCAGAGGCGATACGTTACATTGAGCAGGGGAGCGCGAAGGGGAAGATTGTGGTCAGGGTGGGAGAAGAATAAGACCCTCACCCCCAGCCCCTCTCCCGCTGCGGGAGAGGGGGGTATTCCCTCTCCCTGGGGAGAGGGTTAGGGTGAGGGGTTTGTCTGTGAACCCAACAATCCTGCACCTAATTGTAGCCTTATTTCTCCTGGTGGGGGCCGTATGCCTGTGGCAACGCGGCCGCCGTTCCTATCCCGCTGTGGTCCCCGCCAATGCCAAAGCCGGCGACCTCATCCCCCAACCCCCTGGCCGATACAAACCCAGGATGGCTACTTACCCGGTAGACCGCGCCCCGCCCATCTTTCCCCTTTCCGGCGGTCGCAGTCAGGAGTAATGTTAATCAGCGGCACCCTTCACCCGCCCCCGCACAGCAAAGGCCCAGATGGCTAGAATAAAACTTAACAAGCCAAATAACACAAACGGGCCTGCTTCTGTCCAACTATCAAAGAGCCACCCCCCTATCTTTGTCGCGACCAAAATACCGATGGCTCCGCATAATCCAAAAAAGCCAATGACCGAGCCGCGAATGTGGGCGGGAGCCTGCTGCTGAATCAAAACCTGGGTGGCGATAACTGTGCCGATGTTGCCCGCCCCGGCCACCATCACCGCGGCAAACATCGCTCCCCCAAACGGGTCCTCAATGAGGAAAAGAGAAATGTATCCCAGACCGGAGATGAGATTGGTCAGGGCGACGGCCGTCGCCCGGTTCATCCGGTCAGCCAGAATCCCAAACAAGGGTGCGCCCAGAAAAGCGGCCAACTGGGAGACGCCTACAATGATGCTGGCCCGGGCCAGGGCTGCGGCCGCGTCCATCCCCAACGTGACCCCATGCTTGTTAATCCACAACGCCAGAAACGTCCCCACAATTGCCAAATCTCCTCGTGAGACAAACCCCGCCCCATAGCCCAACAATACCCCCGGATCCCGCGCCGCCCGCACCCCTTCACGCAGCAGATCCACAAACCGCTCCGGCTGATCACCCAGGCGGGGACCCCGCCCCTTTAGCCCCAGCCAAAGGATAATCGCCGTTAGCACCGACAACCCGGCCACCAGGTAATAGGTCGCCTGCCCGGCCGCGGCCGTCTCTAACCCCCGCTGCTTAAACCATTCAGGCAAATTCAGCAGAACAAAAACAGCCGTCATCGCTCCCAACCCATTCATCACCCCTTGGATCCCATTCGCCTTTCCCCGGTCACGGTCAATGGCATAATCGGCGATAACGGTGGAGAGCATACTGGTAGCCCCAGCGGCCCCGACGGCGAAGAACATGCGGAAGACAATAAGCTGTAAAACAGACTCAGCCTGGATCATCAGCACATAGCCGAGGGCTACAATGAGAAAGCTGCTGGTAAAAATGAGCCGCCGCCCTACTTTGTCTGAAAGGCTGCCCGCCAGGCCAATAGCAAAAATAATGACCAACTCATGCCAGAAGAGGAGTGTACCGGTTACACTGCCTTGCTCTGTCAGAGGGACTTTTAATATATCTGTCAGTAAGAAGGGCTGCACCAGGTTGGCAAAACTGAGGAAACAGATGGTGGCAAACGCGGAATAATAAAAAGTGACCATGTTGGCCCGGCTGATGCCCCGATGGAGTTCAACGCCACCAAAAACGGTGCGGGGGGGAGTTTCGATCATGGTGTTCTCCTTGCGATAATGAGTAGGGAATAGTCTGCCGCCGGTTAAACTCTTTCGGCCATCATTGAGGCGCGAAGTAAATAGGCACGGGCCTGGGCGGGATCGGCTGCGGCCGCGTACAGTTCGGCATTCCGCTGTTGACGATACACCTCATCACGGGCCGCCAGGTCAGCATAATTTTTATCCGAATAAGCCCGAATACTCTCCAAAGCCACCTGCCGTCGGGTGTTACTGTACGCATCTAACAGGCTGTCTGGGCCGCCTTGCTGCACTGCCCCCAATGCCTGAGCCAGATAATAAGCATCGTGAATGCCGCTGTTCATCCCCATCCCCCCCGCCGGGTTATTGATATGGGCCGCATCTCCCAGCAGCAATATCCGACCCACTCGGAAGCTGTCAGCTACCCGTTGGTGTACCCGATAGACAGAGCTGCTCTTAAGGGTGAAATCAGTTGGCTGGCCAAGAAACCGGGCCATTCGCTGGCGAATCCCCGCTTCCGATAACGCCTCAGCTTCTTCTTCTTCGGGACGCAGCCGGAACACTACTCGCACAATGTCTGCCAGATGGAGAATGATGACCCACTCTTCTGGGTCGTACATATAGTTGACGGGGCCAATAGCCGGGAAATAGGGGCGCAGGTCCAGATCACACCCCACCAGGAGAAAGCGGTCGGCATAAGTCATACCCTCAAAGCCGAGATTCAGGGTTTTACGCACGGTGCTGTTGGCCCCATCCGCACCGCAGAGATAAGCCCCCTGAATGGTGACGCGGCCGCGAGCCGTTTCTAGTTCCGCCGTGACATAATCTCCATAATCCTGCATCCCCACGAGCCGATGGTCAAGGTGAACGCGGGCCATTGGCAGGGCTTCAACCAATGGTTTGAGGGTGCGGGTCAGGACAGCCTGGGGGCATTGCAGCCGGAAGGGATAAGCCGTATCAGCGGCGATCTGGTGGTAGCTGAACTCAGCGATTAACTCGCGGCTTTGCCGCTCCCAATAGAGCAGCCGCTCTACCCGATGCCCCTGAGCCAGTACATCATCCGCCACTCCCCACTGGGCGAACATTTCCAATGTCGGCGGGTGAAAGGTGCTGGCCCGGATTTCCTGACTTAGTTCAGGTAGGGCTTCAAACAGTTCAACCGGGATTCCTTGCCGGGCCAGGGCCAGGGCTAGAGATAGGCCGGCCGGCCCGGCCCCGATGATGAGAATGGGGAGAGAATGGCTCATAGGCTAAAGGGAAACGTAATAAATGTTATAACATTACGACAATATACTGCAAAAAAATAGAGCTGTCAAAAAAGCAAGCGGGTTAAGGCAAAATCACCTGCACTTCTGTTCCCTGGTTGGGTGCAGTGGTAATCGTTACCGTTCCCCCCAGGGCTTCAGCTCGTTCGCGCATGGTGCGTAGGCCGAAGCCGCCGCTCAAATCAGAGTGGTGTAGGGAAGCGGCTGCGAACCCAACCCCATCATCGCGCACACGTAAATAACAATGCCCATTTTCCTGTCCGCACTCAATGAGTACCTGCCGGGCCTGGGCATGTTTGACAATGTTGTGTAAGGCTTCCTGGCTAATTCGGTACAGGGCGATCTCTCGTTCCATTGGCTGGGGCTGGTAGCTGTCGGCTTTAAGTGTCACTTTAGGCCCATACCGATTGACGTTATGCAGATGTTGCCGTAATGCCTTGATCAACCCATCCCGCTGCACCAGCCAGATGCCGGGCAAATTGGTCGCCGTGTCGGAAGGGGTGGAGATGGGTTCAGGGGAGCGTAGTTCAAAAAGCAAGGCCCGCATTTCGGTTAAGGCATGTTGGCTCAACTCCAGTAGCCGGGCCACCCGTTTTTCACCTTCGCCAGCATTACGCCGCCAGGCTGGGCTGATGGATTGAGCGATGAGAGTGATGCTGAAGATGAGTTGGGTAACGGAATCGTGGAGTTCACGGGCTAATCGGTGACGTTCTTGTAAAACGGCCAATGCCTGGCCACTGGCAGAAAGAAGCTGCTGCTGCAAGCGGGTACTGAGGCCAATAGCCAGTTGGGCGGCCGTGACTTCATACGGTCGCAGTTCAGAAGGTTCCCATTGGGTGATTTCGTGGTAGCTGAGGATGACCAGGCCGATACGCTGCCCGCCTACGAGGAGGGGGATAAAGACGAGGGCCGGCCGCCCCGACTCTCGCTGTAATTGGCGCAGGGCATCAGTCCCCCTGGGATCGGTGTGGACATCGCTAAAGGCTATTGTCTGTCCGGCATCAAGGGGGGCGTCCAGGCTGTCGGCACTGTAGGGGATGGTGGTTTGGGCCAGGGAGAGGCCATCGGTGGGGGACCAGCGGCCGCAAATCCGAACTTGCTGCCGTTCTCCCTGGGCATTAAATTCATAGAGGACGATGGTGCAGGTATAACGGCCGCGTACCGCCACATGTTCCAGATAAGCGGCGATGACTTCGTCTACGTCTGCGGCCGCGCTGATCCGGCGGCTGGTCTCATAAAGCAGCTGCATCTCGGCCAGGGCAGCTTCTGTAGCCTGCAACCGCTGCCACAACTGTTCGGGGGGTATATCTTCTGGGGTTACATCCATTGTTGTCATAACAAATAACGCCAGAATTGCCTCTAGTTGCTCACGGTCCGGCTCCTTAAGCGTATTTCATCTTCAAAGCCCGCTCCATCTGTCGTTTGGAATCTTTTTCCGCTAACGAGGCTCGTTTGTCAAACTGTTTCTTGCCTCTAGCCAGGGCGATCTCCAGCTTGGCTCGGCCATTTTTCAGGTAAAGGCGCACGGGTACCATCGCCAGCCCCTTCTCGTTGAGGGTGCTGATAATGCGGTTGATTTCACGGCGGTGGAGCAGGAGTTTACGCGGCCGCACCGGGTCATGGTTCTCTCGATTACCGTGCTTATACTGGGCAATATTGGCCTCAAACAGCCACAACTCATCCCCCTTGGCCTGCACATAGCTGCGCTGTAAGCTGACCTGGTTAGCCCGCACCGATTTAATTTCCGTGCCCGTTAGCACCAGGCCAGCCTCAAATTTTTCTAACAGTTCATAATCAAATGTAGCCCGTTTGTTATTGGCAACTACTTTGAAGTTCGGGTCGTTTTGGCTCTTGGACATGATGGGATGTAGAGAGATTGGAGATTGGAGATTAAGAGACTCGCAAACTCGAAACTAAAAACTCACTCCCCGGTCAACAAATATTGAATAGCCCGCTGTAATTGATTGTCATCTGGGCCGCCGAATTCGAGTGGGGAAGGGGTTTCTTCAATGTCTGGGGTGATGCCGGCCCCGTCAATGGTTTGGTTGTTAGGGGTGTACCAGCGGGCAATCGTTACCCGCAGTTCTGACCCATCAGACAGGGTGTAAACGGACTGCACCGATCCTTTACCGAAGGATGTTTCGCCGATGATGATGCCGCGGCCGCGATCCTGAATGGCCCCAGCTACAATTTCCGACGCGCTGGCACTGCCAGGGTTTACTAACACCACCAGGGGAATCTGCTCGGCAATATCCCCACTGCGAGACTCAAACACCTCTTGCAGCCCGCGAATATTTCGTTCATATAGCACGACGCCCTGGGGTAAGAAGAGATCGGCAACGGCGATAGATTGGTTGAGGAAACCACCGGGGTTATCCCGTAAATCCAGAATGAGGCCACGTGGATTTTGCGCCAGCAGCGTTTCCAGGGCATTGTTCAGTTGGGTATACGCCTGGGCATTAAAGCTGGTCAGCCGCACATAAGCAATATCCCCTTCTAACAGTTGGGGCGAAAATTCTACAATGGGAATGACAATACGCTGCCGCACAATCGTCACTTCAAAAGGTTCAGCCACACCTTCGCGCAAAATAGTCAGAGTAACGGCGGTATTGTTGGGGCCGCGCACCAGGGAAATGCTTTGATCAATGGTGAGACCAATGAGGGAGACGCCATCTGCCGCCAAAACAATATCTCCCGGGCGCAGACCGGCCAGAGCGGCTGGCTGCCCGGCAATGGGGCGGGTGATGACGAAGTACCCTTCATCATTTTGGCGCACATACGCCCCAATTCCTTCATAAGACCCCTCAAATGCCTCACGGGAACGTTGGGCGGTGGCGGCGTTGAGGTAAACGGTGAATTGATCGCCCAGGGTGTCGAGTGCGGCCGCGATAATCGCATCTACCAGTTCTTGATTATTGGGTATCTGGCCGTCAAAATTTTCCTGTACCAGCCGCCATACCTCTACCAGCAGCTGCATTTCAGCGGCGGTGAAGTTGGATTGGCCGGGGAGCAGGGGAATCTGGGTGGGGCCAGGGGTTGGCTCCGGGAAGGCTGGTCGTGTGGGATTAAAACCGGGCGTAGATGTGCCCGAAATCAAGGGGGGGGAGGTGATGCCTGTCCCACTGTCATTATTGCTGCTGGTGGGGGGAATGCCGGTGATGACTACTTCGACTAGTCGGGTCACTTCTCGCTCTACCTCAACAATCCTTTCCACGGTGATAACGGCGGGTACGGCGTCACTTTGCCCTTGTTCGGGGGTGGCAGTGGGTGTGGGAGTGAGACTGTTGCAAGCCAGTAAAAGGAGTGCGGCCGCAAACAGCCAGCCAGACCAGCGAATTAGTTTAGCGGTGATAGATTCTTGTTTTATCATACTTTATTCCCCCGTTTGTAAATAAATAACGGCTCGCGCCAATGTTTCATCTCGATTATCAGCCATGGCTTCGGCTGTTCGTTCCACCATAATATCTGGAGTTAAGCCCACCTGGTCAATCACGTTCCGGTTTGGAGTTAGCCAGCGGGCTGAGGTGATATGAACTGAGGAGCTGTCACTGAGATCGTAGACTAACTGCACCGACCCCTTGCCGAAGGATTGCTGACCGATGAGGATGGCGCGGCCGCGATCTTGCAGCGCCCCGGCCAAAATTTCCGAAGCACTGGCGGTTCCCCCATCAATGAGGACCACCAGGGACATATCTCCGGCGATAGTGCCGCGTGTGGCCCGATACGTCTTGCTTCCTTCGGCGGCACTTTCCTGGTGCATAATTTCCCCTTCATCCAGAAATTGATCAGCGATCTCAATGGCCGCGTCCAGAAGCCCCCCGCCATTGCCCCGTAAATCTAAAATGAGCTGCTCTGCTCCCTGCTCCTGTAATGCCAGGACGGCCGCCTCAATTTCCCCTTTGCTCTCACCGCTAAACCGGGTCAACCAGATGTAGCCAATAGCTGGATCGCTATCTAGCAGCCGGTAACTCACCGACGGAATGAGAATATCATCACGAATAATAGCAATATCTACCGATTCGGTTTCGCCAGGGTGGATAAGCGTCAGAGTAACAGATGTCCCTTTTTCACCGCGAATTTTGTTGGCGATCTCCTCAACGCTCATTTCTGCGGTAATCACTTCTCCATCCACCGCCAGCAGCCGGTCGCCTGATTGGACACCCGCTCTTTCGGCGGGGTTGCCGGGAATGGGGTCTAACAGTACATCTCCATTTTCTTGGCGGCTGATGGTGGCCCCAATGCCACCGAAGTTCCCCCGCAGGGTTTCTCGCTCTTGTTGACGCACAACTGGCTCAATGAAAATAGTGTAAGGATCGTTCAGGGTGCTAAGTGCCCCCCGGATAGCCCCATAAGCGACCTGACGGGGGGTTGGTTTTTCGCCAATAAAGCTCCGTTCGACCCAGCCCCACGCCTCCCAAAAAACGGCGAAATCAGTGTTTTCCTGACTGACGTGGGGGGTAGTTTGCGGCCGCGCTTCCACATAATCGTTAAAAAAATAACCCGCCGTGAAGGCCAGAACCGCCATGGCCACGACCATTACCACCGCCAAAATATTCAAAGCTCGATTAGACATAAGCAGTACCATTCGTGAAGCGGGATACGTGAAAAATCATATATCACGCTTCACGTATCCCGCCCAAAACAAAACGTAACGCACAGGGTGTACGTTACGTTTTTTTATTGTAGCACAGCCAGATGGGATAAGGAAAAAGGGGTTACCTACGGTTCATCTATTTTCGGCCACCAATACCACTCTAATATCCCCTGGGTTGATTCACGCAAGTCGCTCCAGCGTTGAATGGGCAGCGATACCTGGGCCAGGGCGGCGGTGGGCATTGCTTCTAGCCGTTGGGTCAGGTGGTGCAACAAATCTTCCAGACCGGGATTATGCCCAACGACCATAACGCAGGCAGGGTCTCCCTCTAATTGGCGCAGTACCGACAGGTAAGTTTCTGGCCCGGCCAGGTAGAAGCGACGTTCTATTCTTAACTCATGATCATAATCACAGTGGATCGCGGCCGCTTCCGCTGTAGACAAAGCCCGCTCTGCGGTTGAGGTGATAATTAAATCAGGCACCAGGTCACGTGATTTAATCGCCTGCCCTACCCGAGGCGCGTCTTGTTTTCCCCGCTCATTCAGCGGGCGATCATGATCCGCCAGGTGGGCATTGTTCCAGCTTGATTTAGCATGGCGCAGAATAAGGAGTGTTTTCATGGGTTTCAAGTTTCAGGGTGACAGTGAAAGTGCTGCTTTGCAACTCTGCCACTCTGTAACCTTGCCTCTTTACTTACGGTAGTGGCGCATACCGGACTACCCGGTTATTGCCACTATCAGCGATGTAAATATTGTCCTCAGCGTCAATGAAAATGCCATTGGGCAGATTAAGCTGACTGTTGCCGGGGCCAAACTGCCCAAAACGAGCCAGATAGGTGCCATTCTGATCAAACACAATGACCCGATGCCGATCCGGATCGGTGATGTAGACGCGCCCCTGGCTGTCTACAGCCAGATACGGCTTTTGCGTATTGGTATCGCCACGCCAGGCATTGAGCCGCCAATCAAAAAACGGGAAATAATCATCGGTGAACCGCTGGATCCGCCCATTCCAGGTATCCCCCAGATAAATGGTGCCATCTGGAGCTACCCCCAGGCCAACCGGTTCATACAACTGCCCCAACAAAGCCCCATAGCTGCCAAATGATTCCAGGGGGGTACCCTGACGATCAAACACCAGGATGCGGTGGTTGCCTGTATCGGCTACCAACAGCCGATCATCGCCTTGCAAGACAATATTACGCGGCCCATAAAACAGGTCATTGCCTACGGTGCCCCCCCCGATAATGCCATGCCGCCCAAAGGTGGTGACGAACACGCCGTTATGACGAAATACCTGAATCCGGTGGTTCCAGGTATCGGCCACATAGACAAATTGATCATCGGCGGCAATCCCCCAGGGGTCATTCATCTCTCCTGGCCCTGCGCCGGGGCTGCCCCAACTACCTAAGAACTGCCCATCGGTGGTAAAGACTTGAATGCGGCCGTTGCCTGCATCGAGAACGAAGATGGTGCCATTGGGTGAAACGGCCAGGCTGTGGACATTGACAAAGGGGCCTCGCTCGGCTGAGCCGGTGAGGATGAGGTCGGGGTTCAGGATCAGCTCGTTTTCCCCATACGGGTCTACGTAAGGCTCAATGTGGGCGTTGGCCGCCCCAGCGGCAAAATCCCACAAACCGGCCTTGACATCATTACGGATATAGAGGCGCAGCCCATGGCGTAACGGCCAATTGCCCAGGCGAAAATCTTTGGCAAATACCTGGTTGTATTGGGTGAAATCGCGATAAAAGAAGAGGTCCCACAGGGCACGGGTTACGGCTGGACTGGTGAGGCCGCGCCGGGCGGGGGGATTGTCTTGGGCAAAATCTAGCTCGCTGTTGACTTGGCCGAAGATGGCATCCCAGGAAATCTGCCGATAATCTTCGGAAGGCCACCAGATGAAGTTGTATTGAAACTCCTCATACTCTTCAGCCAGCACTGGCCCTAGCTGCTCCTGAATGGTGGGATAGTTGTGGTTGCCGACGAGGATGACTGGATAATCAAGCAGGTTGCGTCCGATCTGGTCCCCGTAGTAGAGCCGGTTTGGGTAATGGCGCAGGTACCAGGTCATGGGCCAGGATGAGTCGTTGTCATAGGCAACACGCAGGCTGCGATCCCCGTGCATACGAAAGGAGAGTTCTTCGATTTTGGCCATGACGGCCCCTTTGGTGGCGGGGGCCCCGTGGGCGTAAACGAGCCATTCGGTGGGGTAGTCAGCATTGGGGTAGCTGGCCTGGTAGCTGGCCCGGATGGTGATGAGGCTGAGGAGGATGAAGACGGCCAGGACAGGGGTGAAGGGGCGTAAGGTGGGCGTGAGCTGCGGCCGCACCCTGTTGACCAGCCAGGCAATTCCCCCTACGATGAACAGGCTGCCCAGGAATTGCCCCAGCCGGGTCAGGTTTTCATTGCTTTGATCCCCCAGGCTGATTTCAGCAAAAAGGATGAAGCGTAGGGCAGATGCGGCCGCGACGATAAGCAGCACCAGCAACCCGGTTAGCAGTAGGGCTGGCGGGGTGAACAATTGTTCCCGTATGGCCGGGGTCAGCCGCTCATTAAAATACCAGCCTGCCAGCAGCACCATCGGCGGCACGAAATGGGCACTAAGCCAGGGCATTTTCTCCCCGGCCACACTGTACATCACCCAGCTCAGGATGAGCCACCAGATGGTGAAGGGCACAAAATCAAAGAGCCGTTCCGCACTGATCAAATCACGCCAGCCGTTTTCCAGGCCATACGCTTCTTTCATCTGTTGGTTGACGCTGAAAAACCAGAACAGACCAGCCAGCAGGAGCAGGAGCGCGGCCGCGACCAGCCCCGGCCAGCGCAGCAAGTCACTCATCCCTTCGGGCACGGCAATGGTCTGGTAGGAAAGCCAGCGGATGAGGTACCAGACGTATAGGATGAATGCGCCCCAGTTGCGTAGGGAGAGCAGGGTAGGGGAAACTTCCTGACCACGCAGCCACCAATCAGAAGCAAACAGGAGCAGGGTCAGGATGATAATGGGCAGGAAAGGCTGCCAATTGGTGATGGTGATATGGCGGCTGGAGAACCAGTTGACCAGGGTGTAGGCCATGATGGCCAGGAAGACAAATCCACCCCAATAGCGGAGCAGCGGCCGCAGCCGGTTCTGAATTACCCAGTAACGAATGGCCAGGAAAGAGAAGATGATGGGTAAAAATTCATACAGAGAGGCGGCAAACAGGTAATAGAGACGGGGTTGACTGCCTCGTTCTACCTCTTGTTGGGCCATCCAATAAGCCAGAGAATCTACCATGCCGCTGGCCCAACCGGGCAGGTTAGTGAGCATTGAGGTATGCAGCAGGGTAAAGATGACCTGGAAAAGGATGAAAGCGGTCCAGAAGCGGCGTTGATGCCACCATAGCCCAAGCAAGGCGGCTGCGACCAGACAAATTAGCAAGAAAACGGTAATGTAAAAAGTGCCGGAGCGGAAAAATTCACCCAAACATACCGGGTTGAATAGACGAGCCAGGGCCAATCCCAGGTTAGAATAGCTTTCCTGGTCAGGAATGACGCAGCTAATGTTGAAGCTGTAATCACGGGGTGCCCATCCGGTGATGGATGCGGGCACAGCCGCCAACATGGGAATGACCAGGATAGTATACAGGATGATCAGGTCAAATTCGGGGTACTGGTCCAGATTAGAGCGGATGGTTTGGGCAAATAGGAAGACGGCGTAACTGGCCAGGGCCAGCCCGGCAAATTGTACCCAGCGGCTGATTCCTTCGATTTGGGTAGCAGATCCAGAATCCCCGGCGACTGCGGCCGCGTCGGCCGTAGGATCAGCGGCAAACCCTTCGGTGGTGATAGTCGCTTCACTGGTTTCGGTTTCAGCCGTGCGGGTGGTGAACTTTTGTACGGCAAACCCCCCAGCCAGCAAAACCAACCCTAAGCTAATGAGGATCAGCGGCCGCACCAGGCGAGGCCAATGATCCTGGATAACCCGGTCCCGCCATAGAAAGGCCAACTGGCGAATAACCAGGAAACTGCCAAAAATGGCGGTGTAGATAAAAGAAACTTCTTTGGTGGAAAAAAGCAGGGCATTACCAGCGGTGAACCACCACAAATATTTCTCTTCTCGTTTTTGTAAGTAGAGCCAGATGGCCCAAACCAGAATAAGTGCCCAGACCAGTACGAACGCCTCGTTGCGGATATAGCGGGCATAATAGACGGTGTACGGGGAGATGAGTAAGAGGAAGGCCACAACCAGGGCCCCGGTACGGCCCAACCAGTTACGGAAAAGGTAGGGCATCAGTACTACAATCACCCCAAATAGGGCGGTAGGGATACGGGCCGTGAAATCATTGTCACCAAAGAACCAATAGCTGAGGGCGGTAATGTGGAACAAGAACGGACCGTGCATGAGGGGGGTGTGGTTATATCCCTGCCCGTTGTAAAACTGATAGGAGTATTGCACATGCAAACTCTCATCGTGGCTCACCACCCGGTCGCCCAGATAAGCAAAGCGGCTGATGACGGCCACAATGAAGAAGGTGAGGTAGAGGATTTTTTCCCACGGCAGGGCCAGAAGGGCGGCGAAGGGATGCGGCCGCGATTCCTCACCTAAGACCAGACTCACCTCAGCCCCCTGATGAACCAGGGGAGTGGGTTCAGGATAAAACTGGGCATCCATATCTGCCGACAGATCATCCGGCATCGTTGTTGTTTCGCTCATAAAATAGTCGTCTTAAAAGGTATTGGGTATTGTATGATTACCACTCATCACGGCTTGCCGAAGGGTTTCACGAATCATCTATCGCGTTTCATCAGCCATTTCCTGAGCCATGTTCAAGATAGGGGTTACGTCCTGGTTATCAAATAACATCAGTAACAGCCGCTGTAGGGTGCTGGGTTGGTGAATTTGCTCCAGATTATGTTGTAATTGTCGGTAAGCGGCCGCGGACGGGTTAAATTTATGAACGACCGCCTCCAAAATAGCATCCCGCAGCCCTTGTTCCTGCCCCTGCTGATGACCAATTTGCACGCCTTCCTGGCGGCCAATTTGCACACCTTCCTGGCGGCCAATCTGCACGCCTTCCTGGCGACCAATTTGCACACCTTCCTGGCGACCAATTTGCACACCTTCCTGGCGGCCTTCTTGCTGGCCCAACTGGCGCATCCGGCGAAGATAGGGGGTATCTATTAACAAAGTTTCATTTTCTTCCAGTAATTTTTCTACCATTTGAGTCACCTCTTCAGTTGGCAGCAGTGTGACCATAGCCGTAAGAAGCTGCTGCCGCTGCTTTTCATCTGGAATGGTACGGATATGTGCCAGAGCCAGAGGAATAACCTGTTCTGGCTGTTGCAGCCGGGTTAAACCAATGAGGGCAGCTAAGGCCGGTTGACCTAATTGTAGCAGGTTTTCTGCCGGAATTTCCCACAAACGGATGGGTTGATATTGCCAATGCAAGGCCAGCTCATCGCCTGGGCCATTGATAGTATAACTGCCATTATCCCCGCGGCCGGCCCCTTCACCCACATAAAGAACGACGCTGTGCAAGCGGGGAGAGTTTAGGCCTAAAGGCAGTGGGATTTCACGAGTGACGGTATGACACAGGTAATTTAACTCCCGGTAGGGCATCGGTTTGTGGCTGCTTCGCCCCTGTAGTTCAAAATGAAGAAGCAGTTTCCCCCCATATGTATCATAAACCTCAAAGAGTAAATCGCTGCGGATGGGCTGGGCAGGAAATTCAACGTTGAGCGGCCGCACCGATTGTATAGGTCGTTCTAGCAGCCAGGCCGCAAAGGCATCAGCAAATTCGGTGATTAAAATTTTCAGAGGATTATCATTGTCATTCATGTTTAGGGCGTTGCTGTGGCGGCCGGAATTGTGTTATTCGGTGTGGCTTCCTCTTCTTCCGGTATCGCCGTCGCTGTTGGCGTCACCGTCGGGGTAGCTGTCATCGTGGCGGTCGGTGTCGGCGTTGGTTCTTCTGTGGCAGTGGCCTCTGGCGTGGGCGTCTCTTCTGGTGTTGGCGTTGGGGTTGGTTCGACAAAAATGACCAGCGGCTGGTAACGAATAATCCGATTGCTGGCGGTATCTACCACATAAATCCGATCCTCACTGTCAATAGTGATGCCGGTAGGTAAAGCCAGCAGCTCCCCATCTGGGTCGAGGCTGTTAAAGAAGCCAATATAATCCCCGGCTGGCCCAAAAACCAGAATCCGTCCTTGTTCTGGGTCGGTGACATAGATGCGCCCCTGACTGTCGGCGGCCAGGTACGGTTTATTGTTAGTAGATTCCCCGGCCCAGGTCTGAATAGGCCATTGGATGAAGGGGCGCAAATCGGGGGTGAAAATCTGGATACGGCCGTTCCAGGTATCAGCCACGAGCAGAAGGCCATCAGGGGTGCGAGCCAGCCCAACCGGTTCACTAAATAGACCGACAAAGGTACCGCGGCCGCCAATCGCCTGTAACGTCACCCCATTCCGGTCTAAAAGCTGTATCCGGTGATTGCCCGTATCCGTCACCAACATCAAGCCATCATCCCACAACAGGATGGAGCGGGGGCCAAAAAACAGCCCCAACCCTTCGAGCGGCTGGCTGTTTTGATCTCCTGGCTGGCCTATGGTGGCAATAAATTGACCTGTTAGAGTAAATTTTTGCAGGCGGTGATTCCAGGTATCGGCCACATAGACTGCTTCATTATCTACGGCAATGGCCCACGGTTCATTCAGTTGGCCTTCCTCTGTACCTTGCTGTCCCCATTGGCGTAAGAAATTGCCGTTCTCATCTAGCACGACAATGCGATGGTTGTTGGAATCAGCTACGTATAGATTGCCGTCTGGTCCAATGGCCATATTGCGAGGCAGGGAAAATCCCCCATTGGCCACGTTGTTGATGATCCGGTCTACGGTGACTTCCAGGGGATCATCTTTGTAAATATCTTCCAGGGGTGGCGGGGGCACTGGGGCTATATCGGGCAGGGTACGAACCAGAGCATCCCCTTCTTGCCACAGCCCAGTCACCGCCTCGTTGCGGATATAAAGGCGCAGTTCCCGGCGCAGTGGCCACTGCCCGGCCGTATAGGTGCCCCCAAAAACCTCACCATATTTGCGATAATCTCGATTGAAGAAAATGCCCCAGAGGGCTTGACGTACATCAGCCCGGAAAATCCCCCCCTTGCGTGGTTCGGTTTGGATGGGGGTGGTGGGGGTGGGGTAAATGCCCAGGAAGGAACTCCAGCCGAAGCTGCGATAATCTTCGATAGGCCACCAGAGAAAGGTGAGGGTGTAGCTGCGGTAATTTTGATCTAACGCTTCTTGCAGGGTTGCGTCAATTTTGCCCCAGTTACGACTGCCGATGAGGATGACGGGGGAGTCTAAAAGGGTATTGCTGGGGGTGGCCCCAAAATAAAATCGGTTGGGATAATCCCGTAAATACCAGGTATAAGGCCAGGCGACATCATCATCAAAGGCTACTTTGATACTTTTATCGCCATACATTTGTTGGGAAAGCTGTTCTACCTGGTTAAGGACGATGTTTTTGGTGGAAGCGTTGCCGTGAGCATAGACGATGAACTCGTTGGTGGCGTCGGCATTAGGCCCGTTGGCCATCTGGTTGAAGCGGATGGTGAGCAGGGAAAGGAGGATGAATATGGCAAAGATGAGACTTTGCGGCCGCAAACTCCTCTCACCCTTTTCCACCTGCACATAGAGAAGGTAAACCGTCATCACCAACAGGGCGCCCCCTACTAACATCACCAATCCGATCAGATTCGTTTCTATGGGGTTACTGATGGCCAGACGGCCAACCAGGATCGGGTATAAGGTAAACAAGACGGCCAGGACAAGCGTGAGCATTAGCCCCAAAAGGTACCACCAGCGGCGCGAAAGCAAGGTAGACCGGTCGAACGCGGCCGCCTGCTCATTCAGGTACCAGCCCGATAACAGCACCAGAGGCAGTATAAAATGGGTACTTAGCCAGGGCATCTTCTCCCCGGCAAAGGTATATAACACAAACGACATGATGACCCACCAGACCAGGAAGGGCACAAAATCCCCCAAGACCTCAGCCGAAAAGAGGGATGACCAGTTTCGTTTGATTTTGTACTCACTCTGTAATTGACCAGCATAAACGAACATCCAATACACCCCCCCAGCGATCAGAATGAGACCTCCCACTAAAATACCAGTTAGCCGTTCTGGTTCGGCGGTCGCATCCAGATTGAGGTTGGTATACCAGTTAATCAGGCTGTAACTAAGCAGAGCAACCAGGATCACGGTCAGCCAGTAGCCTAAAATTTTGTTCAGCCGGTTCTTACGTGCCCATAAACGGGTTGCTAACAGGGCAAAAATGACGGATAAAAATTCATAAAATGGCAGCACGAACAGATAATAGAAATTTGGCTGGTTGCCCCGTTGGACTTCATGCTGCTCCATCCAATAAGCCAGGGAATCTACAATACCGCTGTGCCACCCTCGCGGAAATGAGAAGAGGGCGGTGAACAGGGCGATGAAAATAAGGTGGAAAATCCCACCCACAATGAGCCAACGACGTTTATCCCACCACAACCCCAGAGCGATGGACACCGTGAGCAGGCCAATCAGGATAAGATTGATGTGCCCCCCGCCAGAGCCAAAGTAGGCCTGCCAACAATCCAGGCTAAACCAGCGGCCCAAAAATTGGGTCACTGGGGAGAGTGTCTCGGGAAAAGAGCAGGCAGGGATGTTGTAATCGCGGGGGGTCCAACCAGTCATTACGGCTAATAAGGGGGCGATGGTGGGCAGCGTGAAGGCGGTGAACAGGACGATGAGATCGAATTCGGCGTATTCTTGCAGCCGCGGCCGCAGGGCGTTTACCCCCATAAACAGACCAGCGCAAGCTGCGACTATCCCCCCTAGCTGTATCCAGCCCCAGCTCTGGCTGCTGCCAGGAAGGGTTGGCGGGGTTATGGGGGTTGGCGCGTTGGGGTCGGCCGCAAACCCAGTTGTGTCACTGGCTGGTGTCGCCGTTGTCGCGGCCGCCTGTTCAGCTTGCCTTTGGGCGACAAAACCCCCGCCAAAAATGATTAATCCGACGGCGATGAGAAGAATGGCGTTGCTCTGATTGCCCAATGCTTTATGGAACCAGGGGGTTTGCCATAAGGTAAGACCTAGACGGAGTACCAGGAAGCCACCAAAGATGGCGATGTAGATGTAGCTGTTTTCTTTCGTGGCGAACATGAGGGCGTTCGCGGCCGCAAACCAGTACAAATATTTATCTTGTCGCTGCCGTAGATATGACCAGATGGCGATAAAAATAATGGCCGCCCAGGTGATAATAAAAATATCTTCCCGAATATAACGAGAGTAATAGGTCATAAATGGAGAGATGAGCAGCAGAAAACTGGTAAACAGTGCCCCCACCTGGCCTATCCAGGGGCGCAGCAAAATAGGCAGCATCACCAAAATCACTCCGACCAAAGCGGCTGGGATGCGAGCGGAGCCGTCACTGACGCCAAAGAGCCAATAAAAGGTGGCCGCACTGTGGAATACCATTGGCCCGTGCATCATCGGGTTATGCTGGTACCCCTCACCACGAAAATATTGGTAAGCAAACTGGGTGTGCAAACTTTCGTCGTGGCTCACTACCCGCTGGTCTAGCCCCCATAAACGAGTAAATAGGGCCAGGATGAGGATGAGCAGATACGCGCTTTTTTCCCAATCCAGGCTAAAACGGAGCGGCCGCGTCAGAAATGAAGTTACGGTAGTAGGGGTGGTCAGGTCAGTCATGGTTGCGAGTGTGCGAGTGAACAGTCTTCACTCTCCAATCTCCAATCTCCAATCTCTTAATCTCTTAATCTCTTAATCTCTTAATTCCCCACGCTTCCTCACCTGGGCCACAAAAACGCCACCGGAGTCGCGGCCGCGCCTGGGGTCTGTTGGGGTGGGGTTGTGCTGGTGGGTGACGGGGCAGCCGTTTGGGTGGCTGTGGCCGGCAAAGGAGTTATGGTAGCGGTAGCGGCGATGACGGAAGGGACAGCTCCGTTTTGCCAATGGGCATTGTAGGTTGGGTGTAAGCTCAGGCTGGCCACAAACAAGAAAAGACAAACCGCCATGACCGCCACCCCTTTTTGCCAGCTTTGACGGGTAAACCAGGGTTGATGGCGTTGGCGGAGGGGCGGCCGCAGTTGGACCAGCCGGAGTGGGGTGATATGCCCGGCCGCCAACATCGTTTCCCGCACCAGGTGGGTCAACTGCCGTTCCCTCTGTAACTGTTGGCGGCAGCGGGAACACGCGGCCGCGTGCCGTTCCACTTGCCCTCGTGCTTCTGCCGGCAGCAAATCCAACACATAATCAGAAAGAAGGTGGGTAATATGCTCCATCGTTTTTAGTGCGTGATGCGTGATGCTTAACAACTGCTGTCTTACCTGACACGCTTCACGTATTACGTCTCATGCTACACGCTGCAAAATCTTCTTCAATTCTTGATGCGCCAGCCGCATCCGTGATTCGGCTGTTTTGGCAGGGACGCCAACAATCTCCCCAATTTCACCGTAAGTCAGCCCTTCGTAATACCGCAGGAGGGCCGTCTCCCGCAATTTTGGCGACAACTGCTTTAACGCCGACCAGACGGCCTTTTGCTCCCCGCTCAGGGCCAGCGTCTCGTCAGGTAGAGGCGTTTCGGTGTCGGCGATCTCCTGGTAAATTCCCTGGCTCAGGGAGAAAGAGGGCAGCCATTTGCGCCGCCGTTTGTTGCGGCAGCGGCTCAGAGCAATCTGGTAAAGCCAGGTCTTAAACGCAGCTTTTCGACTATCGAACCGGTGCAAATTGCGAAAAGCGTATTCAAAACTATCTTGTAATACCTCTTCGGCGTCTTCCCGATTTTGCAGCAGCCCATAATTCAGCCGGTAAATAAGTGGGGAGAGCCGTTGATACAGCAGTCCATACGCCGCCTCTTCCCCCGCCAGGCAGCGATCAATAACCGGCTGGAACTCATCGCCATTGGTAGCTGTAGCTGGGGTACGAGTTAAAATAAGGGTTTCTGGCATACTATCCCTGACTTGAGTACGGCGTATGAAAACAGCCTTACTCTTGCTTTGTTGTTTGCTTTTGACGAATTCGTTTGACTATCTCGTCTATATTCTGATGTTCGAGCCATTGGTGACGTTCTTTCGAATAATCTCCGTGCCCAGTTTCAAACATTTATAGAAAACGTATCATACCTACTAGACCAAGTGCACGGGCTAATATTTCTAGCCCAGTTCGCTGAATTTGATTGAGAGTCATAACCTCAATGCTTATTTAGCTTCCATCTCCTTACGGTTTGTGAACCAGACAAGCGGGTTATCAACCGTAACATACAACTGTTCAACCATACGTGCAGCCCGACGTAGTAGTTTGTCGTCAGTGGTGAAGAAACCGTCTACTTTCATCTTTTCAGCGCAGGCGAGATGAAGAGCATTCATGGCGACAAATCCCAAATTTACCAATTGTTTTGCTCGTTCGATTTCACCATCAGAGATTGTCATAGAGTAGTGAGCATACATCGCTAAAAGAACCATTCGCTCACGCCGTTGTACATCTGGTGTTTGTTCAATCTCATCATCTACCACGCTACTACTCAACCATTGCCATTGGTTTGTTTGTATTCGAGTCAAAACGAGCAAAATGCTTCAGCCTCTAAACGAATACGGCCCTGCGTTTGATCGTCAAAAGGCCGATTTAAGCAACAAGCATCCAGATAGACTTTCATATATTACTCCAGCTATCGGGCCAGATCGGCACGCAGCCAGACGGTCATTCTTTGCTGATTGAACGGCGCAAGACTCTCACGGAACAGCCACCAGCGCAAGGTCGTAAGAATATCCCCCTCGTATCCTGCTTCCGGAGCCCTCAGCCGGAGCAGTCCTAATTGGGTGCCTAGATAGTTGGCGGGCGCGGCCGCGTCCGTTCCCGTGATCATGAGCTGGGCCGTAGGGGTATCCGGTAAGGTGGTGCCCACCTCATATCGAGGGAATTCTCGCAAATACCAGCGCAGCACCGGGCTGTCTATGGTGCTGAAAATCGTTAAATCAGAGCGAGAGTTGGTATGCTGCAAAGCCAACTGCTGGCTTATCTGGCGGAACAGCCGCACATCGGCATCTGTTCCCTGGCGTACCCAACGTTCGCGCGGATCGTTGGCGGCCTGGTGGGCCAGCCACCAGCCGGTGCCCCAGGTGTACAACAACAGCAAAGGCAATACCCCGGCCAATACCCCCTGCAACACCATTACCGGCTGAAAACGGGCCAGATAAATGACGGTGGTTAAAATGATGGCTACCAAAACAGTGGCTCGCCACACATTAGGCATCATAGGATTGCTGGGATTAACCAGGCGAACATAGTTATGCAGATTAATATAGGCCATCAGTCCCAAGAGGAAGACGAGAGCGGCCAACGGCCAACGTAAATTTGGGGCCGGGATGCGCCACACGGCCTCAGCAAACAGGCCGATGAGTAAATAGCCTGGCAAAACAAGGAGCAACACATTATCCAGGTTGCCCCGCTGGATGAAGATGAGCAGTAGGATGCCGGTGAACCAGTAAATGAAGAAGGTCGGAAAAGGTTCACCCGTCCAGGTGGCCCAGCCGATGGCTACAAGACCAAGCAGCAGCAAGATGACCTCATACCGGCCTATAGCCAAAATCGGTTCCACCCAAAGAGCCAGGTCATTTTGGAAATTGATTTGCCCTAACCAGGCCGCGGGGAGATTGCCGGTAATGCCCAGACCGGGTAAATGCCAGAGGAACAAAGCGCTGAGACCTAGTAGGGCTGCTGCGAACAGGGCGGCCGCGTTCCGCCATTCCTCTTTTTCCGGCCACCACGTGGGTAGGGGGGTATAAACAGTTTCGTCGGCGATGCCGGCTTCTTCATCCCCCTGAATCACCTGCCGGGTATAGAAGATAGGCGGGCCAAATTTAGCCTGGGCCAGGTAAGCGAGTCCCAGGGTGAGGAGCAGCCCATAAAAGAGTGGGGCACTTGTCAACCCCAGGGCTAACGCGGCCGCACTTCCATATAACCACCTGCGTTCACCCGTCTCCTGGTAACGCAGCCAGACCACCAGCAGCAGCCCCCCCGCCAGCAAAGCCAATGTTGAGCCATCGGCGGTGCGTGAGGCAGCCACTAAGGTGGGGGAGAAAGCCAGCAGCAGGCCAGAGATTAAGGTGCCGATAGGGCCTAAACGGTGACGCAGCAGCCAGGGCAGCAGCAGTATTCCCATCCCGGCCAGAGCAGGAATGAGCCGGGCGATGGCGTCGCTGCCCCCTAAAACGGGCAGAAGCAGGCCAGTCAGGCTGACATAAGCGGCACTATTGGCGGCGGCCGCGCTCATCGCCGACGGCTGCCACAACTGCCAGGCGGTAATCGCATTAGCCGCTTCTGTTAGGGAAAGGGGTATCTGACCCAGGTTAACTAGACGCAGCACCCCGCCCAGAATTAAGGGGATGAGAAACAGTCCATCAGCTATAGTCAGCCCGGCCTGTTTTCCTGTACCCAACGCCATATCCTCGTTTGTGTCTAATTCATCGTAAGCCATCGTCATAACTTATTTTATACACCGTTGCCTTTGCTAATCCGTACCGATTTACGATTATGGTCAACTCGCTGTCTACTCCCCCGGCTGCCAACGATAGATAATGACCGACTCATTTTGATAAGCAACATCCATAAATTGGGCAAATTTAGCAATGCCTTCTGGGGAATATTTACGCCGCTCTATAGTGCCTACATACACATATTGTACCTGGTATTGTTGCAAATAATCGCGGGCGGTTAGCCAGTCGGGGTTGCTGTAAATTTGCTGGATCGCCTGCTCGCGGATAGGGGGTTCGGGGGTGCGGCCGCGCCATTGGTATTGATGGTTGGCCCAACCTAACAAGGTAGGTAGGCCAGTCCGTGCCGATACCCGCCCATAATCGCTGTATGGATCACCTACCGCCTCAGCAATGACCGGTGTACCGGTGATATTTTCCCGCAGCCACATAATGGCCGCGTACTCATCCGGGTCATGGTACTGCACATGGGCCAGCCCATCGAGGGTGGGGGGACGGCGAAATTCAGAGTCGGATGACCCCCGATATTCAATGGTACGGGCCTGGACGGCGTAATAGGGAAAGAGCAAGGCCACGGCCAGCCCAACAGCGTAAAGGCTCCCGCTCACCAGCCCCACTGCTCTTGTTTCTCGACCCAGATAATAGAGGGCGACAATCGCGGCCGCGCCTAGCATCACCCACGCCTGATAATAAAACTTAAAAATCGTGTTCAACCGCTGCCCAAAATTATCCTTCAAATACAGATACTCCGGCCCCAGCGTCAACAAGGCCCCAGTCACAATCAGCAGTAGGACGAAAGGCAGGGCAGGATAAGCCGCCAGCACCCCTTTTGATTTCTCACTGGCCGTTGCCTTCGCCTCATTTTCTGCCTGTGACTCATTACCGTGGGCTAACGGTTCGTCGTGAGCCGTTGGCGGCTTACGATAGGCCGCAAACATCTCTGCCCAGCTCATGACACATAACCCTATCAGTGATGCCAGAAGCAGGGTAACACCGGGATAAGCCAGCCGCGCCCCTATTACTACCGGGGCCAGGTTTATTATGGCCCCAATCCCCCAACGGGCGCGAGCCAGGGCGGTGGCTTCTGGGAGAAGCGGGGTGAGCGGTCGCCCAACCTCATTGGCCAATCCCATGACGCTGCCAGCCCCTTCCAGGCTGCTGGCCACAACCCATCCCATCAACAGCATCAGGGCCATCAGCCCTAATATTAGCCCGCCCCCAGTTAGCAGGGCCAGTCGCCAGTAACGACGCATCTGTTTAGCTGCCAGGGTGAGTAGAAAGAGGGTGATGATGAACAGGGGCAGGCCAAAGATGACCAGGAAATGGGCCAGCCGGGTGGGCCGCATGAGCATAGGCAAAATATAAGGCGCACCAGCCTGGGAGCGGAAACCCAGGTAAAACGGTAAATAAAACAGGATGGCTGGGATGACGAGCAGCCCGGTCAAGATGACCGTTTGACTGATCAACCGGTTGTGCCAACCCGCATCGCGCCATTGGGCCAGGGTGAAGGCGGCCGCAACCACAAAAAGATGAATTAACACGTCCCAGGTATTGAGGAAGGAGAGACCCCCTAACATGAGGGCCGTGAACAGCCAGAAGGGCAGGGTAATATGGCTCAGAAGCAGCTGGACGCGGCCGCGACTATCCTGCTCATCCCATTCTCTGGCCGACAAACCAGGCTGTAACCACCAGGCCAGAGCCACCGCCAGACTCAAAAAGGCAAACGGCAAAGCCAGGACATGGGGGTGCATATCTCCCAAAATAAAGCTAAAACCAGGAAATTCGGCAATCGGTTCTAATCCAGATTCAGCCCCATTGAGATGGTATTCGTGAATAACCCGTGAGGAGCGCCACCACCACCAGAAACCGGTGTACCGGGGCGGCCGCTCTGGATTGGTGATGGCCGGGCCGCTGATGTCTCGAATGTCCAACCAGGCCCAAAATTCTGACGAGCCAACCCCCCTGGCGTGAAGCAGTTCCAGGGCCATTTGCCCATTTCCGGCCAGAGGGATGGCCAGGGCCGCCACCAGCCCCAGCCCAACCGCCTGCCGCCAGATGGCTTCTTTATGGCTGGCGATGAGGTTGTATACCAGTCCAAACGCCCCTACAGCTGAACCGGCTACCAGCCAGGCGATGCCTAAATTAAAAGCGATAGTTTCTGGGACCGCCGCCAGACGGGCGATGACTGAGGTCATCACATACCCAAAGTAGTAATAGCTGATGGCAAAACCGGAGAGCCAGGGATCAAGAGGGGGAAATTGGGGACTGCGGCCAACGGCGTTGAGGAAGGCAAACTCCATTGGCTTTTCGGTAGCGACGATGGTTGGATTTTGCGCCCGCACCCAAACCCACAGAGCGAATATAAAGAGAAAAAGTAGTTCTGTAACTAGAATATAATGTCGGTTTTGCCGCAACCAATCACTTAAAGAAGAATCCATCTGGCGTAGAGCATAAACAGAGAGACCAGCTACCCCCAACAAGGCGAGAAGAATGCTGCCCAGGCTGTTGCTCAGGAACCCCAGGCTGCCCAAGAGCCAGAAGAGGAAACTGACCAGGAGCAGCCCGATCATTTTGCTGAAGGCGTATCCCCGATCAGGCAGACGGTGGAGTAAGGTGGCGGTAAGGGGAGTCGCGGCCGCACCCAATACCATCAGGACTAACCACCAACGTGCGGCCGCGAATATGTCTGCTGTTTCCATCATAACCGTTAAAGACTCTGTGTCCATCTATGACATCTGTGGATAAATCTTTTCTAGCTCGTGCAGGTTACTGCTTTACAACTCAATTTCTTGCCCAGAAACAAGAGCGGATCCACAGATGACACAGATAGCTTAAAAATCTGTGTCCATCTGTGACTCTACTGAAAAAAGGTCGCGCAGAGACGCGAAGACGCAAAGTTACCAAAGAAAAATTCGTGTTCATTCGTGAAATTCGTGGCTTGTTTCAGTGGACTCATCTGTGACATCTGTGGATAAATGCTAGGGTATCACCTGATAAATAGAGGTGCCGCCGTTTCGGTACACTTCTTCCAGATAACCATCACGCACCATCTGATCAAACTTTTGCAGGCCGATGATGTCGTAATGGACATATTCTAATTGACCCACATAGATGTATTGAATGCCGTATTTCTCGATAATCCGGCGAGCATCGTCAGGGCTGAAGCTGTTGTATAACAACTGAATATCCCCAATCCGGCCGGAAACGATGACCCCGGCGGCCGAAAGGGCCGCTCGCTGCTGCCGCTGGTGCCAATCCCACCCGATAACAGAAGGCAGCCCGGTGTACATGGCTACCCGGCTGGTCACAGAGCGATATTCAACGGCCCCCCGCCCCTCGGCGATGACGGGGGAACCCTGGATGTTGCGCTGCATCCATTGCAGGGCATCATAATCATAGGCCAGATGGATTTCCTGACCATTGTCATGGTAGCGAGTTGTTTCCATGAACACCATGCCGTCCAGGGTTTTGGGAGCTTCCTGGCTCATGCGGATACGCCATTTGGCCGGGGTGGCGGTGAGGGGATAGAGCGCGGCCGCAAACACCAACACCCCCAGCACCCCCAACCAGACTCGGCGTTTCTGCACCGCCGGCCAGGCCCAGGCCAAAGAAGCCCCCCCCACCACGCTCAAAATCAGCCAGGCCTGGATATAAAACTTAAACACGGTGTTCATCCGCCCCACATCTCCAGAGAGAACAAAAATCTCCACAAACAAGGTGAGGAAGAGGGTAGAGGAGATGAGGATGAGGAGTACCCGCCGCTCAATGGTAGCCGAGGGGCGAATCCCCATCAGCCCAGACAGCATGACCAGCGGAAATACCAGGGGGGCAATCCAATACCCTTGCCGGAGTAGAACAATGATGAGGAGCAAGAAGACGAACGCGGCCGCGATCAACGGCCACATCACCGGTTCCAGGCGGAGCAAACTTTGCCGGTCCCACGTTTTGGCCCAGGCGCGGAACTCCACCGCCAAAAAGGTCAGGGCGAGAAAGAGAAACAGCCCATAAATGCTCAAATAGTTACTCAGCTGCGTATACGACCCAGGCCAACGGGAGAGCGAGGTGTACCCAGAGCCAAAATTGCTGGTATACGGACGAAATACCAGGGCAAAAATGGCGACAAAGGCGACCATTTGCAGCCCAATCTGCCCCAGAGTGGGCAGATCAAGCCGTCCACTCAGGCGTAAACCCCGGTACAAAATCGCCAGCAGGGCCAGCATGAGGAAAGTGGGGTAATCCCAGGTGTTCACCGCCTGCAAGGTACTGACCATGATCCCCCCTACCAGCCAGAGCAGCCACGTTTGCCAGGGGCGTTCTTGCTCTGGTAGATGGGCCGCCAGCACCAGGGAGACGGCCCAGGCTAACGCCAGCATGGTCAGGGGCATCCCAATCATATGGGCGTGTAAATCGCCGTAGAGGAAGGTGAAAAAGGGAAATTCGGTAATCGGCTGGACTTCGCCGGGGTTGTAATTGATGGCCCGGCTGGAGAGCCAGAACCAGTCGCCAGGATAAATAGGAGCAGATTTAGCCGGGGAGAGTAAATCCAGACCGCCATCCAGAGTTGTCAGCACCGTATCAACGGCGACAATCCGGGTATTGATGGGCAGGCCAATGAGGATGCCGTCGCTGGCTTTGTTCCAGGTGGAGAGGATCATGCCTACCTGGGCCAGATTCCCCAGAAGTACACAGAGGATCGCGGCCGCGATCCCCGCCTGAATCCCCCGCATAGAGACGGGGTCGCTGCCTTTTTTCAGACCCCCATTCTCCTCATCTCTCCCTGCTCCTTTCACCTGCCGCTGCTCCCAACTCACTACCAGATCATACGCCAGACTAAACACGGTCATCCCGGTAAAGCTAAACAGCATGGGTAAAATCAGGTTATAAGCCACCGTAGGGGTAACAGCCAACAGCTTGGTCAACGCGCCGACATAAACATATCCCCAGTAATAATAGTTAATGTAACCGCCGGAGAGCCAGGGATCATAGGGCGGGAAGGTTGCGCTTTTCATCACTGCCGTAAAGTAGCTCAAATCCATCGGCTTTTCCCCACCCCAGATGACATCCCATACATCCGGGTTGCCCAGGCGGACGAGGATGAGGATGAGGTAGAGAGCCAGGGCACACAGTTCAGCAATGCCGATAAAGGCCAGATTATCCCGGCCAAAGCGGATTAGCTCCTCTCGCCAGCGGAACAAAATAGCCCCGTTTACCAACAGGAGCAGAGCCAGCCCCAACAGCAGGGTGCCTCGGGTGTGGGGCAAGATGTTCAGGCTGGCGAGCAGCCAGGCAAAGTACGCCAGGAGCAGCAAAACGAAGATACGGGAGAAGATGTACCCCCGGCTGGGCAGCCCCCGGAAGATGAACCAGGAGAGGGGGAAGTTGGCCCAACCGAGCAAAATGACAGCTAACCACCAGGCAACCGCGGCCGCGCCAGGGTTCTGGGACAAAAAGCCATCCGGGTTAAATAACTCCGCAAAGGTGCCATTGGCCTGCTGGACTGCCTGCTGTTCAGGGGTCAACATCAAGGCATTGGGGGCCTGGGTGGCCTGGCCGGGAGTCATAAACATCTGGTTGCTCAAATCCACAGCCCCCAAGACCGCCTGCACCTGCTCCCGGCTGTACCGGTCCGTTTTGGCAAAAATCCAGACCGGCGGGTGATCATAAACGGAAAACGCCTCTTCGGCGGCCAACTCACTGGGGGGGGGCCAGCCAATTTCGGGCGGCCGGCCCCAGCTCACTTTGCCCCCCACATCACTGATATAAAGTGGGCCAATTTGGATGGTAGCGTGGAACTGGTTGATTAACTCAAATCCCAGTTCGCCGCTGAACAACGCTTCATAGTAACGGATGGCCAGGGGGAAGGTGAGGGGGATGCGAGGCAATGACCAGAGGGCACGCTGGCTGCTCAGGACAATATAATCGGCCTGATCTAACCATTGATAATAATCCCCGCGCATCTGCGCTCCGGGGTCAATCGTCACCATTTGCAGCCCCTCAAAATATTGGGAATACGCATCCCGCCCATCCAGGCGCACCGGCAGTCCATCATCCCACTGCTCACTGGTGATGACGCTGCTGCGGGTTTCGATGGGGCTGCCTGGTCCGGCTTCGATGGTGAAAAAATATTCCATATCGGCGGCCAGGTTGGTGGGAGAAAGGGGGATGGTCACGGCCTGCCGTTCTCCGGTAACGGTCACAGCTTGTTCGGCGGTGATGCTTTGGGTACCGGCCACCAGGGTCACTTGCAACTGTCCTGCGGCGCCAGGTAGATCGGGGTTGTCTAAAAGCTGCCCATCGGCGGTGATGGTTTGGGCAGAGAAAGCCCCGTTGGTTAGATAGTTGAAGCGCAGGCCGGTCACAGTGCCTTGTTCAGGCAGCCGGAAGCGTAAAAGGAGGGGAATGCCATTGGGTTCAAAATGGTAGCTGCGTAGGGGGAGATTTTGTTCGCGGGGTTGGCCGTTGACGGTGTAGAGCAAGGTGGCTGCACTGGGGATGTGATCATACATCCATTGGGAGGCGGCGATGCGGGTGACGGGCTGACGGTAGATGGCGTTGACGAAGGCGTTGGCCCACAGTAGGGTAGGAATGATGGTAAGGCAGGCTAAGACCGCGGCCGCGATCTGTTTCAGCTGCCGTTTCTGTTCACTTTGCCTGGCCCAATCCCACACCATGGTGAGCAGCCACCCGGCCAGCAGGAGCAAGAACGGGTAAATGGGCAGCATGTAACGGATGGATTTGACCCAGCGGGTGCCGGCAAAGAGGAAATACCCCCCAATCCAGACCACCGGCAGAGCGTGGGCCAGCCAATCTGGTCTGGCCCGCAAAATACGCCACAGGGCAACAAAAAAGCCAATCCAGGCGATGATCCCGGCGGGCAGCCCCATCCCCCACAAGACCATGTTGGTCCAGGGGAAGATGATGGGGGCACGGTTGGTCCATTGGGTGGCAGGGGGCGCGGCCGCGTCTGGGCTTTGCTGTGACTGGATAGAATCCATATTATCCCGCCACTGGGGGTTGAACCCGACCACCGACCCCAGCAGCAGCCGGAGTGTGCCGGGTTCACGCCCCGTCTCCTGCAACAGCTGCTCCCGGATAATGGTGGCATCGGCGAAGGCATAAGGTTGGGCCAGCCGGAAGGTGAGGAAGGTGACGGTGGCCGCTAACACTCCCCCCAACATTAACTGCTGCACATTGAGGCTGCCCAGGGGGGTGAGCAGGTAGCCCCACCCTTTTTCGACGCCATGCTGTTGGGCCTGTCGAGCTAACCAGATCGCGGCCGCGACAGCGATCATTCCTGCCAGCGGGGCCACATTAATACGGGAAGCAATGGTTAATCCGGCTCCCAGACCAAAGAGGGCATACCAGTGGTATTCCCCTTTTTCACTCACCCGGACGGCGGTATACAGGGTGAGGGTGGTGAGGGCGGCCGCCCAGTTGTCCATGGTGAAGAAGTGGGATTGCTGGATGGGCATGGTCGCGGCCGCGAGAAACAACGCCCCCAGCAGCCCCACCCGCCAATCATACAGCCGCCGCCCAATGAAAAAAGTAAACAGGATAGAAACCAAATCCACCATAGCCGACAAAAACCGCCCCACCAGATGAATGCCATCATAAGCCACGTAAACATGGCGGCAGGTTGTCCGCTCACACAACAGCGTCACCCATTCAGCTACATAGCGGGTCACGGTCATGGGGAAGTTCCCATACACATAAAACCCTTTGTCCCGGTTATACGGGTTGAGTGATGAGGTTGAGGTGCGTAAATATTCTAGTGGGCTGCTGACACTGCTAATGTCAATCGCTACCATGGTCAAAAACCGCTCGTCTGGGTGCAGATGGTTGCTGCCATCCCAATCCAGGCCGGTAAAGCGAAAATATGCCCCCAACAAAATGATGAGCAGCAGGGGGATAAAAGCCCATTTTTCCCAAGTGCGTGGGGCGGGGGATGTGGTTACGGGAGGTGTTTCTGCCATAAGAGGTTCAGGTTGCAGGGTTTAAGTTCCAGGGTTCAGAGCTAGAAACCATAGCTCTTTGTACACCTAAATTGTGACAAAGCCGTAATTGAGTTTGGTTCAATATCCCTTAACAACAACGAATTAGAGGAACAAACAAAACCCAAGCCAGATTCGCTCCTTCCGCAAATTCGTTGTTGTAACCTTGAATCCTGTCCATCATTTCAACAACGTAGAGATACGCCAGCATCCTTTTTCAATCAGGGACAAGGAAAAGATTTTAACCGACTCCCCTCAATTCCCAAAACCACAGCACATAAGCTAACCATTCCTCATTTGCCCAAAGTGGATGTAGCGATAGCGGAGGGGGCCAGGGCTTTCCCTAGTAGGTGCGGCGTAAAGTTACTGGTCAGGTATCGTGTCTGTTTGCCAGGGCCCATATTTAGGTAGATACTACGGCTGTTTTGGCAAAATGACCGCAGCGTAGGGGGTATAAGCATATCCCCTTGCACCCATGTTCACCTAACCGCGTCTATTTTTATAGGAGTCAGGATTATGTTTAAGAGCTATATTAACCCGGAAGAAGCGCAGGTTGCCCGGCGAAAGCTGCCCCGACTGATGTTTGAGGGGTTGCTAATGGGGGGGACAGGTTTAGGGGTGTTGGCCCTTATCTTTGAGATTGCGGCCGATGCGTTTAGTGTGGCGGCTTATCAGACGCTCCTGGCTATTCATGGGGCTAATGGGTATCACACGGTTGCCATGGCCGCTTTTATGTTTCTGTCCGTTTTGTTGTTTTTGGGCATCGTCCCGGCGTATAAAGCGGGGGCCTATCTTCGCCCTAATGCCGGAGGGAGCGGCCCCCTGGTCGAGGCGATTGGCCCACCCCGTTTGCGCTGGCTCTCCTGGGCGGGCACCAGCCTCTTTTTCCTGGATGCTATCCTGACTATTATCATTAGCTCTATCTCGGCGGCCGATGTGACGATGTTGATTTTGCCGGAGTTAGCCCCATATCGGATCATGCTGGCGGAGCTGTTCGCCTTTTTTATTATGGTGGTGCTGATTGCCATGGGGCCAAAGCGGGCCGTGCCCCTCTTTTTGCTGGGTGGCGGGGCGTTTACGCTGTTTACTTTGTTTGCCCTGACGCTGGTGGGAGTCATGGCGGTGGCTAACCCGGAATGGTCGTTTGTGACGGCCGGGATTGTCAGCCGGTTAGAAGCATCGGGGGTGGCGGAGCATGTGGTGCGGGCACAGCAAGATTTGTCGGCGATTGGTACGGTGCTGTTGTTCCAACTGTTTTTGCGCTCTATGTCTAGTGCCATGTTGGGTTTTTCAGGCTATGAGGTGATTCCCGCCAGTGGCAAACATGCCGCCCGGCCAAAATGGAAGGTGATCAATACCGCCTTGACTCTGGCGGCCGTATTCTTGATTGGAACGGGGGTGGTGCAGTTGTACGCGGCCGCGCGCTGGGACATCCCCGCCACGGAAGGGTACAGCACCCTGCTTATTGAGTATGAAATTGTAGCCGCCCAGGTATTGGGTGAGGGCATTTCCCCTGATGATGTGGTGGTGACAGCGGCTGATCAGCGTGCGGCCGCGCAGCTTTACGATCAATTTGCCGATGAATGGGATGAAACGGTCCATACCACCCCCATCAGAATGGGGCACAATCTGGCCGAATTGGCGGAATCAGAGTTTGTAGCCCTGGTGGCTCAAGATTTAGCCCTGGCCCGCACCGTCAACAATGCGACTCGGGGGACTACCGGGCAAACTTTTCTTATCGTGGCCGGCACTTTATTAGCCATTATTTTATTACTGGCTCAGGGGGGTGGGTACGTTGGCGGCGCGGCCGTGGCCGCCAATGCTGCTCGTTTAGGCCGACTGCCAGCCTTGTTTTCGGATGACCGCAATGGGATAGCGGTCATTTGGGGTATTTCTGCCGTGCTTATTCCCATTATCCGTGAAGTAATTGTGGTAGAGGCATATTATGCCTTTGGGTTTGTCAGTGCTTTTGTGATTACCAGCACCACCGTCTTTTTTGTCCGTGATGATGCCCTGCGTGAACGCGGGATTATCCCTGGCTCGGCTGAGGCGAAATCGCTTAAATTTGCTGGTCTGCGGGGGATGATTGCCAGCTATATCATGGCGATTGTCCTGGTTACCCAAAAAACCAATGCTCTGCCGGCGATTGTTTTGGCTGGGGCAGCTATTACGGTTTTTCAGATTTTCATCGCCAACCGGGGGATCAAATCATGGCGGGATATTCATTTATCTGTGCCTACCCCTGGAACTGGTCGCCCTATCTATGATACGGGGGTGCAGCGGGCCCATGATGAGGCCCGGCAGCGGGGTGTTGTTCATGCTGTTGAGGAGTTAATTGAGTCTGGGGCGTTAGCCAAATTTAATGTTGGCCCGGACCGAATCAGGACGTTGGTCTGTTATTTGTATAACCTGGAGGCGGAGTTGTTTGCGGCGTATGCGGCCGCGCAGTTCCATGAACATATCGAAGAACCCAGCCAGGAGTTAGAAGAAAGTTACCGCCGGGCGTATAACCAGAAGGAACAGATCGCCCGCCACATTGAAGATTATTCCCACTTTGGTATTTTTACCTTTATCCACAATTATCACATTAACTGGGTAGATGAGGATCATGGCCGGGACGCGGCCGCAGTTCAGCAAGCGATGTTGGATATTTTGTTTCCTATGACACCCCACGAGATAATCTGGAAAGAATATCGTGCGTTTAACCCCCAGCATTTACCGGAACCAATCTGGCAGTTTAGCCGTCAACGTTACCTTTGGGCCAAAGATCAATGGCCTAACCTGAGTGACCGAATTACCACCATCTGGACCTTGCAAGATTTTGGGCTGATTCCCCAAGATGTAGATGTGACAACCGTTGTAGCCGTAGCCGGGGGGAAACATTATATCAAGGTCAAAATTCCTACCCGGCCAGCCGTGTCGCACGGGGTTGAAACGACAACCGCGGCTGATGAAGAGGGGATATTCAGAGAGGATGAGGATGTAAAAGGTGAAGCGTGATCAAATTCTCGCATCCTAACCTGAACAAGCGAGAAGGAATTTATCCACAGATGTCACCGATGAACACAGATTTTTTATCTGTGAAAATCTGCGTCATCTGTGGATCACATCCAAGGTAGTAACCTGAATAAGCGAGAAGGGATTTATCCACAGATGTCACCGATGAACACAGATTTTTTATCTGTGAAAATCTGGGTCATCTGTGGATCACCCCCTGTGAATCTGGCAGGTGGAAGCTGATCCGTGCCCCATTCCCAGGCACATTTTCGGCCCAGATGCGGCCGCGATGCGCTTCCACGATCCCCCTGGCAATGGCTAGCCCCAGGCCGGCCCCCCCGGTGCTGCGGCTGCGAGCTTCTTCTCCCCGGTAAAACTGTTCAAACAGGCGCGGTAAATCTTTGGGGTGGAACCCAGGGCCAGAATCTTGCACCATGACCAGTACCCCATCGGCCTGGCGTTGGGCGGTCACCTGGATGGTTCCCCCTGCCGGGGTGTACTGTAAGGCGTTGCCGATCAGATTGCCCAGCAGCCGCCCCATTTTGGGGGCATTCAATATCACTGGGTCTACATTAGCGGCCACTTCACCACACAGGGTTATCTGTTTCTGCCGGGCGATGGCCTGGAAACTCTCCAGGGTGTCAGAGATGAGGTCGTGTAGGGAGTGGGGGAACATCTCTAATTTGAGACTGCCGGTGTCTAATTGGGCCAGCTCAAACAGGTTGTCTATCAACTCATTGAGGGCGATGATGTCGGCGCGGATGGTGCGGTAATAGCGGCGGGTACTCTCTTCATCGGTGACGAGGCCGTCGTGCAGGGCTTCGACCATGGCCCGGATGCTGGTGAGGGGGGTGCGTAAGTCGTGGGAAGTCCAGGCGATCAGATCCCGGCGTAACTTTTCCACTTCTTGTCGCTGCGCGGCCGCGTACTGTAACTGTTCGGCCATCTGGTTAAAGGATGCGGCCGCCTGGGCCATCTCATCTTGCCCATTTACAGCCACGCGGGCTGTTAAATCTCCCCCGGCTACCTGCTGGGACTGGCTGGCTAACTGGCGTATACCCTGGGCCAGGTGGCGGGCGACCAGAACGCCAAAAGTGGTAGCGATAACGAAGGCGAAGAGGAGCAGAATGAGAACGAGGGCCAGATCATGGGGACTGGCAAACATGAGTTGGGCGATGGCCCAGATGTTGATCAGGTTGAGCAGTGCCCCCCAGCCATAGGTAAAAACGAGAGTCCAGGTAAGGGAAGGGGAGAGGCTGCGGCCGCGACGAAACAGAAGATACCCCACCAGCAGAGACAACACCGAGGTAAAGGTGAGGGTATAGACTAACTGCATAAGCTCTTCCCAGGGGGGCTGCATCATCCAGGTCATCAAACCGCCAGCCAACAGCAGCGCGGCCGCGACCCCCACCGCAATCACCCGCCAGGATGAGTCTTGATACCAGGGTTGAGTCATTTGCATAATGTTGATTGAGAGATTGAGAGAGTAAAAGAACGAGAGGGTGGAAGACGCGGGACCACGGGGACTACTCACTCGCCAACCCGCAAATTCGCCTACTCACCTACTCACCTGGCTCAAACTTATACCCCACGCCCCAAACAGTCAGCAGATAACGGGGTTGGCTGGGGTTTTCTTCCACCTTTTCCCGCAGGCGGCGAATATGAACGGTGACGGTGCTGGGGTCTACATATTCAGAGAATCCCCACACATTTTCTAGCAATTGATCCCGGCTGAACACCTGCCGGGGATGGCTGCCCAGGAAATAGAGCAGGTTAAACTCCGTGGCCGTCAACTCAATCGAATCTCCCCGCACCAGCACCAGCCGGGTAACGGGATCAATCGAAAGATGGGTAAACGCCAGCTTCTTCTGCTCCTTCCCCGCCACCACTGCTCCCCCCTTGACCCGGCGCAGCACCGCTTTGACCCTGGCAACCAGTTCCGCCGGGGAAAACGGCTTGGTCACATAATCATCCGCCCCTAATTCCAGGCCATAAATCCGGTCCGTCTCCTGGCGGCGGGCGGTCAGCATAATCACCGGCACATCTGATTTATAATCCAGACGCAGGCGGCGCATAATCTCCAAGCCATCAATTTGGGGGAGCATCAAATCCAAAATCACCAGGGTCGGTTTACGTCGCTCGATTTCCGCCAACGCCTGCCGTCCATCACGAGCCACCCGCACCTGAAACCCTTCCCGCTTCAGGTACAAACTCACCACTTCCCCCACCGAAGCCTCATCATCCACCAGTAAAATTTCGTCTATTTCGTTCATAAATCAATTGTCAGTAAACCGTGTCCGAGTAGGCGAGTGAGCGAGTGAGCGAGTAGGCGAGTTTGCGCTTCAATAGTCTCCAATCCCTCATCCTCATCCCTCATCCTTCATCCCTCATCCCTCATCCTTCATCCTTCATCCTTCATCCCTCATCCCTCATCCTTCATCCTTCATCCCTCATCCTTACATCCTTCAAATTGTACGCCATTTTCTTACGTCTGCGTTATGGGGGGTGGGGCTGGTAACTTTTCTGTAAGAATATACCGCCTGGGGGTTCTGTGTTATATTTCTGTCGGCGGGTATGGGACTCTTATGGACAGGATGAGCAACCAGGCACATCCTGGATAACCCTTACGATTAAACTATGAGCGAAGCCACGATAATTCAGAACACGCCTGATGGGCCAATAACAACGCCGCGCCTGGTGGCCGATTTGCGGAACCTGGGGGTGCAGGCAGGTATGACCCTCATTGTTCACTCCTCGTTGAGCCGGTTGGGGTGGGTAAATGGGGGAGCCGTGTCCGTCATTTTAGCTCTGGAAGAGGTGCTTACCCCTGCCGGGACGCTGGTGATGCCCACCCATACCAGCGGGGTATCTGATCCGGCGTTGTGGCAAAATCCCCCGGTGCCAGAATTGTGGTGGGAGACGATTCGGGAGACCATGCCGGCGTATGATCCTTCATTGACCCCTACGACGGGTATGGGCATTATCCCGGAGACGTTCCGTAAGCAGCGCGGAGTACAGCGCAGTGATCACCCACAGCATTCGTTTGCCGCCTGGGGTCAGCACGCGGCCGCGATCCTTCATCCCCACCCACTGGCCAACAGCCTGGGGGAGACCTCTCCATTGGCCCGGCTGTACGCCCACGATGGCTGGATTTTGCTTCTGGGGGTAGGGCATGGCAACAATACCTCTCTGCACCTGGCGGAATACCGGGCGGTCTGGTCGGGCAAGAAAAATGAGTGGAATGGAGCTTCTGTGACTGTGGGTGGCCGACGGCAGTGGGTCACTTTTGACAATGTTTTTTTGGATGAGAGTGAATTTGCTCAGATAGGGTTGGCGTTTGCGGCCGCAGGGGGTGAGGTGTGTCGGGGTAAGGTAGGGTTGGCCGATTGTGAACTGGTGCGGATGCGGCCGCTGGTAGATTTCGCTGTAACCTGGATGGAACAAAACCGGCCATGAAGCAGCTTGTGGTAGGGGATATTCATGGCTGTTATGCCGAACTGTTGGCCCTGATAGACAAAGCGGGTTTGGGTGAGGGGGATCAGATTATCGCCCTGGGGGACATCGTAGACCGGGGGCCAGAGCCGGTAACGGTGGTAGATTTTTTTCGCCACACGGCCAACACCCGCTCCCTCATGGGCAACCACGAACGGAAACATCTGCGCTCCCATTATGGCCTGCTGCGGCCGGCCCTCTCCCAGGTGATTACCCGATGGCAATATAAGCAGGCAGGAGCCGATTATGACGCGGCCGCGGCCTTCTTTGCCACCTTCCCCCTTTATGTAGAACTCCCCCAGGCCATTCTGGTTCATGCTTACCTGGAACCAGACCTGCCCCTCGACCAGCAGCGTCCTGAAGTTTTGGTTGGACATATCAGCGGCGACCATTATTTGCAGCGCACCTACGACCGCCCCTGGTACGAGCTTTATACGCGGGCGAAACCCGTCATCGTTGGTCACCACAACTACACCGGCACCGATCAACCGTTCATCTACCGGGATCACATTTTTGCCCTGGATACCGGGGCGTGTCATGGCCTGGCCCTCACTGGCCTCTTACTGCCCGAATTCCGTCTCCTCTCCGTGCCCGCCCGCCGCGACCATTGGCACACGCTTCGCCTGGCTTACAGTGACATGATCAAAAAGACCCCAGACACCAGGGCCGTGTCAGGGGTCTTGAAGAGGTGAAACGTGAGCAATTATATTGAACAGGGAGTTTAGTCCCTTACTGGACTCTGGCGAAAATTGATTTCACCAGTGGTAATAACCAATACACGAATACACCAATACACCAATAACCAGTGGTCAGACTAAAAAACGCCAGACCCCACTCCCTTATAAGTCAACTTCTTGTACAGAAAACAAGAACTAATCCACAGATGACGCAGATTTTTACGAATGGCTTAAAAAGCTGTGCCCATCTGTGAGTCCATTGAAAGAAGCCACGAATTTCACCGATTAACACGAATTTTTCTTTGGTAACTTTGCGCCTTTGCGTCTCTGCGCGACCTTTTTCAGTGGAGTCATCTGTGACATCTGTGGATAAATCTTTTCTGGCTTGTTCAGGTCAGGTATTTACGGATAGGTTTTACTGGTCTAATCCATCCGTAAATCCGGCTAATCCGTTGTTCCATTACCAGTCTATTTCTTCAATGTTCATTGTTACGGCATACGGCTGACTCTTTTCAACCAGCCGGCAGTCAGGAGCAAGAGCAGCAGCCCAACCAGGCCAACCCCAACCCAACTGGCAGGCTGAGCAGTCGTCATCTGCCCCAGGGTGATGGCTGTGGGTACCACATTCACATTCCCCAATAAGAAGCCTGAGAAGCCAGGGACATCTCCCTGAGCAAAAACGTAACTGTTTGTGCCCGTGCCGGTGGTTCTCGCCGTCCCCACCTGCCAATCACCCAGGTTGAACCGGTACACAGCCAGGTTGGCCGTGGCGATGCCATTTTGTTCACCTGTTGTGGCCCACAGCGTAACCCGTGCCGCAGCCTGGTTGGTAGGAGCAATATCAAAGCAGCGGAAGGCGTAATTCGGTGAGCCAGCCCCTTCACTGGTGCAGGTTGACCCAGAGTTGCCGCGAATGGTGACGGTGACATCCCCCAGGTTGTTGACCGTGTTAATATCCACGCCGCGATACCGATCGGTGCTGATGGTCATAAATTGGACGGTAGCGTTGTTGACGGTGCGGGTCTGCTGTAGGGTGCCATTGTTGGTGATGGTGCCGGCCGCGGCCGCCTGTACCTGCGTTGGATTACCAGGCAGAATCACATGCGCCCCAGAGTTAATGGTAATACTGGAAAAGACCGAGTTAGAGCTGCCGCCAATCGTTTGCGGGCTGGTGCCATTGAAGGTTGTCATACGGGTAGCTGTGCCACCTGTAGTAAAGGTACCATTGTTCGTCCAATCGCCGCTGATAGTTAGTGCATACCCGGTGGCTACAAATGTGCTGCCACTGTTAATTGTAAGACTGCCCTGAATGACGGTTGGCCGTTGTAGCGATACCGTTGGTGGATTGGTCTGATTGATAACAACATTAGGTAAAACATTCGTGCCGCCCGTTGTTGCCCCAATATTATAAGTTTCACCAGAAGGAGAGGCATTATTGCCAAATTGCACCGTCCCTCCGGTGATATTAACTGTCCCGGCAACATTGCGATAGTCAACAGCCGTGCCTGTACTACTGTTTTCACGCCGGATTATGATGGTACCCGCACTCATAGTAAAGGACGACCCAGCCGCACTGATGTCAAAACTTCCTGTGGAGCCAGAAGTGGTGTCAGAAGTAAAGTTGTTCACTGTTATCGTACCGCCACTCATGTTAAAGGTGATCGTGTTGGCAACACTATCTGGCCGGAAGAAGCCGGTAACATTGAGTACACCCCCTTCCATTGTGAAGCTAGAATTGTTTAAATACCGGAGATCACCGCCTGTTCCTGTACCGATATTGTAGGTTCCCTGGGTAATTCGGATTGAGCCATTTAGACTTATTTGCGAATTTTGCCCGGTAATAGTGACATTGGGGTTGTCTAGCCATATTCCGGCAGTGGCAGGAATGCCGTAGTTGGCTAAGGTGAAAACATTGTTGCTCAGGGTGTAGCTGCCAGCCAATCTGAGGATGCCATTGGTCAGGGTGAGGAAACCACCGGCGGTACGAGGCGCAAAATTGGTTGAGGCAATTTCAACAATATTGTTCCCTGCTCCCCCCGTATTATTGACGGTAATTAAATTAAAGTTGGTGGTGGTGCCTGTTCCGCTCACTATTTGATTGCTGGTACCGCCAAAAGTTGTGGTCATCAGGCTGTTGCCATCGGTGCGGGCATTGAAAGTGCCGTCGTTGGTGAAATCACCACCTACAATAAGACTGTGGGTAGTGTCACTGGATGTGGGCACTTGTAAGGCTGCCCCGGCATTGTTCGTTACTGAACCATTCACCGTTATCGTTCGGGTGGTATTATTATTGCCAACATTGATTGTCCCATTATTTACCAAATTACCCGTGAGGTTTATGTTAAAGCCAGGGGTCACGGTACCATTATTGGTCAAATTTCCACCAACATTTAAGACATGCCCAGTATTTGCTCCAGAATTGACAATGGCGGTTGTGGCAATGGACATGTTCCCAGCAACGTTTAGAGTTCGAGCCGTACCATCGCCTATGGTTAATGTTACGCCGCTATTAACGGTCAGACTGATAATATTGGCTGTATTGACATTTACAGTTACATTGTGGCTGATGATAACATCATCAGCTGTTGTGGGGACGCGGCCGCATGACCATCTTGCCGTCACGCTCCAGTTGCCGGCACTCACCGATTCACAAAGCAGTTCCGGAGTCGCGGCCGCGGGCTGGGCCGGGCTGAGGGTCCATAAAAACAAGATGGCAATCAAACCAAATATAAACTGAAGAAAAGTTTTGCGTGACATGATGGGTATCCTTTTACAAATGATGTGCTGAGATGGGGAGAGCCTGGTGTCTGGATACCCGTAGTTTATTACCTTATTCTTACAAAGCCTATCACGACAAGGTTATAATTTGGTTATAAATCACAATATATGAATCGAGCGAGCGCAAATAGATCGAATTTATAATAATCTTTTATAGTAAAATCCGGCAGCGATACGACAATCATTATTCTGTGGTAAATAGACAATAAAAAAGACCCCTGGCGTATACCCGCCAGGGGTCTTTTTATAGAAAAAATATAATCTATGAGCCGCCTATCGCTCACTGCTCACTGTTTACGGCTTACTCTCCACTGCTCGCCTCAGCCAGAAAGCGGTTATCAGCAGCAGGAACGCGGCCGCGCCAACCCAAAGCAGGCTGTTTCCCGTCGCAACCCCCATTTGCCCCAGGGTAACAGCCGTCGGCGTAAAGAAGACACTGCCCACCAAAAACTCGGAAAAGCCGCTGGTATTGCCGATGGCAAAGGCATAATTATTCGAGCCACTGCCGGTGACAATACCGGGTAACTGCTCCCAGGTACCGGCATTAAACCGGTAAGGGGCCAACTCAGACACAGTGGGGATCATCGTATGCTCCGCCGTTGTCACCCAAAGGGTGACGACAGCGGCCCCCTGGTTGGTAGGGGTGATGTCAAAGCAGCGGTGGGCATAGATAGGGGATGGCCCAGCCGTGTTCGGGCAGGTCAGCCCGCTGTTACCCCGAATAGAGACGGTGACATCCCCCAGGTTGGCCGCGCTGCCCGTGGTGTCAATATCCACCCCGCGGTACCGGTCGGTGCTGATAGTAAGGAAAGAGACATTGGCCCCGTTGACCGGGCGAGTTTGCTGCAAGGTGCCGTTGTTGTTGACAGCGGCCGCGGCCGTAGGGATGTTGGTGGCTGGAATAATGACCGTTGCCCCATTGTTAATGGTCAAAGTAGAGAACCCCGTAACGGAACTCCCGGAGAGGGTTTGGGGTGTTGCCCCGGCAAAGGTGGTCGTTTGGGTCCCGGAACTAAAGCTGCCGTCGTTGGTCCAATCCCCAGAGATGGTTATGGCGTGACCATTGGCGTTGAAGGTGGTGCCGCTGTTGATGGTGAGGCTGCCTTGAATGATGGCCGCCGTTTGCAGAGTCACAACTGGGGGATTGGGGCCATGAAGCACCACCGATGGCAGGACACTGGTTGGCCCGGCTGCCTGCCCAATGAGATAGGTTTCCCCAGCAGGGGAGAGGTTGGTACCAAATTGTACTGTACCCCCGGTCACGTTGGTTGTCCCGGCCACATTGCGGTAATCAAACCCCAGGGCGCTCCCATTTTCCCGCTGGATGATGATCTGGCCGCCGCTCATGGAGAAAGAGGACGCGGCCGCGCTGATGTCAAAGCTGCCCGAATCGGTGGCGCTGCTATCACTGGTGGCTGTTGAGAGCAGCAGCTCCCCCCCGCTCATGGTAAAGTTTAGGGCATTGGTGACACTATCCGGCCGCAAGAAACCAGCTACGCGCAGTACCCCCCCCTCGATAATAAGGGTGGCTCCATTGCCATAACGCAGATGATCATTGGCTACAAAGCCGGCATTGTAAACCCCTTGGGTAATCTGAAGGGAGCCATTCAAAGTGAGTGCCCCCGCCGCCTCAACCCCAATAGCTACGGATGGGTTATTGAGCCACACCCCGCTGTTACTATTGATCGTGATGGGGGGCGCGGCCGCAAACAAGACATTGCTAAGAGTGTAAATGCCTGAAAACTTAATAATCCCACTGGTTAAAGTGAGAAACCCAACTTTGGGCGGAGAGAACTGAGGCGCGGTTACTTCCAGAATATTGTTGCCCGCCGCCCCGGTATTATTGAGCGTAACCATATTGAATTGGTACACCACTCCAGAGCCGCTCACCAATTGGTTGCTCGTTCCATTGAAGGTGACCGTAATATAACTATCCCCATCAGTACGGGCATTGAAGCTCCCTTCATTGAGCAAATTACCGCCAATGAGCAAGCTATGAGTCGTGTTGCTGCTGCCTGGTACCTGTAATGTCCCGCCACTGTTAATCGTGACCGGACCAGAAACCGTGACCGTGCGGGCGGTATTGTCATTGCCTATGTTGAGGGTACCATTGACCGTTAAAGAGGCCAGGTTGTTACTATTGCCATTGACCGTAACAACATGACCCGCATTGATGATGACATCATCATTGTTCTGAGGGATGCCCCCACCGCACCCTGACCAGGTTCCGGGGGTGGCCCAACTGCCGCTGCCCGTTGAACTGCATACGGCCGCATAAACCGTTGTGGTTGGCCGCAGCAGCCACAATGATAAAACTACAAATAGACCAATGAGAAAACGAGTTCGTTGTTTTTTGAGCATAATTATACTTCCTTTAACTGTTTTAAGATGACTTAAACGGTTGAGAATGATTTTGGTTATCAATTTGATAACTAGGAATGGAGTTGTATCTTTGATTGTAACAGAGCGGTTATGGGCACAAGGTTATGGTTTGGTTATAACTCCCCGACGCATTGTAGAGAAGAACGGGATAAAAGTACTGTTTCTTTCGGCTTTGTTGGGATCAGGATTACCTGGATTGGCAGGAATGGGGGATAATGGGGAGGATGTCACGGCAAGTTAAGGCAATGTTGGAACTGGTTCGGGAGCGGTACGCCGACTGGAGCGGAGTCGAGCATCCGGCTTTTGCTGAGGATGAGCTGGGGTATAAATACGCGGCCGCAGCCCAGGCCCATACCTTGCTGAACCAGGAAACGTACCAATCCCTGCTCAATAACCAGCAATATGATGAGATCGTGGCCCGGCTGGAGACGGTGAGCAAAGCCACCAACTTGCTCTGGCGGCGGCTGCCCAGCCGGGGGGATACGGCTATCTTGTATGCCCCCAACCTGAACCAGGCGGAGTTTGCTCTGGCGGTGCGAGATTTGCTGTATGGCACAGCCCCATCCCCCACCCGGCTGGAAAATTATGCCCGCTACGCGGCCGCTAACCGTCTCACTTTCTCCTGGCCGTTCCCCACCTATCTTCTCAGCCTGCTCCATCCGCAAACAGATCTGTTCGTCAAACCAGAGCCGATCCAATGGTGGCTGAAATTCCTGGGGGTGGGTGAGGTATGGACGAAGATGCCCGGCGCGGCCGCCTACACCCCCATCCGGTACCATGCCCAGCAGCTAAAACAGGCCCTCAACTTACCTGACATGATCGCCGTGCAAAGCATCATCTGGGTGGCGTCGCAGCAGGCCAAACAGCGCACCGGCCGCCTGTCGCCAAAAGGGCAGGTGGAGCTAGATGTCCCCCAGGACAAGGAAGAGCTGCCTTACCCGGAACAGCGGGCGGTGGCTGCCCAACTATTGCGTGAGGAATCTATGGCTTACACTCCCCCGGCTGCCCCCCTCACCCCCACCCCAACCCTGCGCCAGACCCCTTCGATGGTGGGCATGGCCCCGGTGCGGCGGCGGGGGATGGACCTGGATGAAGTTGCGGCCGCGACCGGCCTCCCCCTCGACACCCTACAAACCTGGCTCCGGGCCATTGAACGGAAAGGGCAGGCCATCCTATACGGCCCCCCTGGCACAGGCAAAACATTCATCGCCCGCTACCTGGCCGATTATCTGGCCCAGGCCGATGGTTTTGTCACCATTTTGCAGTTCCACCCCGCCTACACCTACGAAGATTTCATCGAAGGGATTCGCCCCCAGGAAAACAGCGAAGGCAAACTGGAGCTAAAGATGACCCCTGGCCGCTTCCTCAGCTTTTGTGAACTGGCCCGCCGCACCCCCGCTGCCACTTGTGTTCTTATCCTGGATGAGATCAATCGGGCCAACCTCTCCCGTGTTTTTGGTGAACTAATGTATTTGTTGGAGTATCGGGGAGAATCGGTTTTCCTGGCCGGGAGCGGGCTGTTTAGCATTCCGGCCAATGTGCGTCTCATCGGCACCATGAACACCGCCGACCGCTCCATCGCCCTGGTAGATCATGCCCTGCGCCGCCGCTTTGCTTTTCTGGAACTGGCCCCCAACTATGAGGTGCTGCGCTATTACCATCAGCAGCATAACCCAGAGTTGAACCTGGACCCCCTCATCCGGCTGCTGGAACGGCTAAACAGCCAGATTGACAAACATTATCAGGTGGGTGTAACCTTCTTTATGCGGCCGCGCCTTCCCTACGAACTCCGGGACATCTGGCAAATGGAAATCCTACCCTATCTGGAAGAATATTTCTTTGACCAACTAGAAAGAATCGAACCGTTCCTCTGGGAGCGGATTGCTGCTGGGTTGGGGGAAATGGGGCGGAACTGAGGAGAACTGAAAACGGTAGTTCACAAATGACTCTACTGAAAAAAAGGTCGCGCCGAGACGCGAAGAGGCAAAGTTACCAAAGAAAAATTCGTGTTCATTCGTGAAATTCGTGACTTCTTTCAGTGGACTCATTCGTGTTATTCGTGGATACAGCTTTTAAGAAACTATCTCTGTTTAGCGCTAAAGGAATTTGTTATGACCCGTCAACCCTTATCAGATGAAGAGATCGCGGCCGCGCTGCGTGAGCTGCCAGACTGGACGGTCCAAGAGGGAAAGCTGCACCGCCAGTATCAATTCCCCTCCTTTGCCCGGGCTATCGCCTGGCTGGTCGCGGCCGCGGTGGAAGCAGAGAAAATGGACCACCATCCTGAATGGTGTAATGTCTATAATCGAATCACCGTCAACCTGGTCACCCACAGCCTGGGCAACAAAATCTCTAACCTGGATGTGGCTCTGGCCCGGAAGATGGAAAAATTGAGGAGTGAGGACTGAGGAGTGAGTTGTTCGCCTACTCGCCCACTTGCAAACCCGCCAAATTATGCCAGACAATACATTTATTAACGATGAATGGTTAGCTGAACTGGAGCAGCTGCACCAGACTGACAAAAAAATCCAGGAAGCGGCCGCGGCCCAGGCCCAATCCGCCGAACTACGGCAGCAGCAAGCCACCCAACTGATGCAAGATACCCGTGCCCATGAACTACTGCGCCAGGTGCAAAAAACATTACTAGCTAGTCAGGGGGTTTTGCGCTTCTATACCAATGCCGGGGGATACGACCAGGCGGTAGCCCTTCTCTGGCAAGGCCCCGTCTCCCAGGCCCAAAAGCCGGTCAAAGATGAGCTGGCTGATGGGGTTATTCTAATCGGAACCCGCGAGGGGCAGATGTGGGTCAATGAGGAACCCCTGCCCGAACCGACTCCCCAATCACTTAAACAGGTTTTACTGCTGACGTGCCGCCAACTTGTGTCATCGCCCCTAGACACGCCACACTAACATTTTATTGTCCCACAACTGTATAAGGAGGACATCATGTCAAAGATTTACCAATCTCGTCGTTTGGGATGGGGTATTGTTTTGCTGCTCCTGCTGTTCGGGGCTTTGTGGGGGCGTCAGGCGCTGTGGGGAAAGGCGGCCGCACTCTATGACAACCCGCGTATCGCCATTGTCGCCGTCAACCAAAACAGCGATCTCACTATTCATGGGTACGACTTCCCCCCTAACACCGATTTTATCGTCACCATGGGGCGCATGGGCAGCCGTGGGGTTGGGGGCAGTTGGGTAGCCCTGCTCAATTCCGGCACCGGTAACTTCACCGCCGTCATCCCCATCCCATCTACCTGGCACAACAGCTCCCAGGTAGCCATCCGGCTGGAGAACCTGTGGTCGGGTCATTATGCCTATAACTGGTTTTACAACAACACCGCCGCCGTCTCGGCGGGCAACTTGCCGGCGCAAGTGGCCATCACCCCGGTAGCGCCGGCCAGCACCCCCGCGGCCCCACCCCCCGCCGTTAGCCCCCCCGCTGGGGCCGGGGCTGGGGCGGCCGTTCCCCCCGCCGCCAACCCTAATGCCGGTTACCGGGGCATTCCCACCTGCTCCTTCCAGGCCGTTGTCAAAGATACCAGCGTCACCGTTACCGGGCATAACTTCCCCAAACAGATGACCTTCACCGTCCGGCTGGGAACACGAGGTCACCAGCCGAATCCGGGAGCCGGGATAGCTGTAGCCACCCTAAACACCGGTGACAATAACACCTTTACCCAAACCTTTGCCATTCCCCCGGAGATGGTTGGGCGGTCTCAGATAGGGCTGCGGGTAGAAAGCAGCGCGGCCGCCAACAGCTACAACTGCTACAACTGGTTCTACAACGCCACCACCCCATAAGAAGAGATACAGTTGACAAATGTTCAAGATTTGTCAATTCTAAAAACCCGGCCGGGTGATCCAGCGGCCGCGTCGTTCTAAGCGGTTCATGGCTAACAAAACGGCGGCCTGTTCCTGAATCAATTGACTGACCGACTCGCCGACGCGGGCAAAGCCAAATAGCTGGGCCACCGCCTGGGGAATCTCTTCCGGCAAGACACCGAGGCCATCTTGTACTACCAGCAAGATGGCCTCTTGCGTTTCTTCTGGGGAGATGAAATCAAAATGGCGGGAAAGTGCCGGTAAGCTGGACCGGTCACGCACTGGGGGATGGGTCATAGCGGCCGGCCACAAAAATTCCCCCACCTGACGGATACGGTTTTGCTGCTGCAGGGCTGCGGCCGCGGCCTTCACCAACCGGTCTGCCGTTACCGTGCGCCGGGCCGACCCCGCTGCCAGTGCTAACCGCCGGGCCACCTCATCCCGATGAACCGGCCCTTCCTGGGCCACAATCTGCTCTACCCACGCCCACTCATGGGCCACCTCAGCCGTAATCTCCTGGGGTAGTTCTATTTCTTTCTCCAGGTGACGCGGTAAAACATTGGTAGGCAAAAGGAGTGTCGTTAATTTACCGCTGGTTGGTTCATAACGATGGCGGGTGTAATAAAACCCGTCTTTCGTGTCATACCAGGGGTTGGTGTAAAAGCAGCCGTCCTCTAAATTAAGCACCAATTGATGCCGGGTTTGTTGGGGTGTAACCAGGATGAAGTAGACATAATAATGGAATTTGCCTGTCAAGGGGTAATAATTGATCTGTCCATATAGTTCTCCCCCTGGGGTTGATTCTTCCAGACTTGGGGAGTATCCATCTGGGACCAGCCGTTCGGGGGTAAATTGGCGGCTGGACCAATCAAACCGGAACAGTTCCCGGCTGGTAAACCGTTCATTTTTTTTATCGTACCGCCAATGCCCCCGGTCGCCGGTCAGGTTAGCGGTGAACGCGGCCGCTGTCTGGTACGTGGGCACAGGCCGGGGTGGGGGCGCGGCCGCGTCATACCGCTCGATAGGGGAAGGGGGAGTAAAGGGTGGAAACGGCTGATTCAGTTCATTCTCCACCTTCCATCCCCTCATTCTTTCAATCTCCTCCCTCAACCGGCCCTTCTCCCGCTCCGGGAACTGCCACCAACCCCAACTCCACAACCGCACTGGCTGCCAACCCAAACCGGCCAACACCTGGGCTTGCAGCCGCTCCCGGTCACGGGCTGACGGGGCATAGATGGCATTCCCCCCATCACTCATCAGGGCCAGCCGGTCATAACCAGGGCGGGCTGGGTCGCCTACGGCCAGACCCAGGTTGATGCGGCTGGCAGGTTGGCGCACCCGTAACCCCTCCTGACGGAACGCGGCCGCGAGCCATTCCACCCACTGATCCCGCTCCGGGCGATAAGCCGGGGCCAGTTGGGGCAGCTCTCCCGTTTCGGCATATTCCAGCAGCTTGTGTAAGGCAATTACTCCGGCGGCATCTGACCGGCGCAAATCCATATCCCCAGCCCGAAAATTGCTAAACAGTTCACAGCGCAGCCGGGCGCGGGTGATGAGGACATTGAGCCGCCGCTCCCCCCCGCTCTGGTTCAACGGGCCAAAATTGAGGGCCAGCTTCTTCTCCGCCGTGAACCCATACCCCAGGCTGATGAGCATCACATCTCGCTCATCCCCCTGCACATTTTCCAGGTTTTTGACAAAGAACGGCTCGGCGGGGTGGCTCTGGAAGAATGGCTCTACATCTGGGTGTTGGCGGCGCACAATTTCCAGTTGGTGCCAGATGGCTCGCTGCTGGGCAGTGCTGAAGGCGGCAACCCCTAAGGTGAGATGCGGCCGCAGCCGGGCATGTTCCATCACTTTCTCGGCCACCACCAGGGCTTCCAGCGGGTTGGTGCGGCTGCCCCCCCGTTCGTATACCGTCTGGGGTAGATGATGCAGTACTAGCCCCACCGCCTGCCGCCCCCCATCCGGGCTGGGGAAAATCACCAGGGCATTGTCGTAAAACTCCTGGTTAGACAAGGCGATTAGTGACTCATGCTGGCTGCGATAATGCCAGCGCAGCCATACCTGGGGCACCTGTCGCCGCACACACAAATCGAGAATGCTTTCGGGCAGCTTTTCCGGCTCTCTCTCTGGTTCAACCAATTCATCCCGTTCAAGTTCAAGTTCCAGGTCTGACTCCTGCTCCGCCCCCCCCACCAGCCGCTCAAAGAACGGGGTGGGGGGGAGTTGGCGGCTGTCCCCGACGATGATGACCTGGCGGCCGCGTAAGATAGCACTCAACGCTTCGGCCGGCCGCACCTGGCTGGCTTCATCAAAAATCACCCAATCAAACTGCACCGCATCCGGGGGCAAATAGGTAGCCACAGAGAGGGGGCTCATCATCATCACCGGTTTGATCTGCTGAATCGCCAGCCCCAACTCTCCGATAAGATTGCGTATAGCCATTTGTGCCCGCTTCTTGCTGATCTGCTCTTGAAGAATGCCCACCTGACCCACCGCCTGGTAGCGGGGCAGCCGCTGCCAATGTTGGTGGGCCAGCCGGTACCGGTTTTGTTGCAGAAAGGTTACATCCAGGGTTTGGAATTGGGCCAGAGCGGTGGTGAGCGCGGCAGTCACGTCCACATCCCGCAGCACCGGCCAGGTCAACTGCGCCTTCTCCAGCAGGGCTAGATAATAGGTTTGCTCAAATTGGGGTAAGAGGTGAGAAGGAGAGAGGGAGAGAAGGGGAGATTGGGAGAGTGGATACTGCCCACTGCTCACGGCTACCTGCCCCCTGTTCACTAACACCAAGAACCGCCCCATCTCTGGCCAGCGGGCGGCCGCACTGTGCCAGGTGTGCAGCCGTTGGTGGATGGCGGTGAAGGGGATGGGCGCGGCCGCGTCTGGGGGTGGGCATTCGGGCAGGTCGGTTTGTGGCTGTAACAGGTGCAGCACCCCCTGACGGGCCTGGTAATAAGCGGTTTCGGCGGTGTGTACGGTGTCTCTAGCGGTTTTTAGCCCCGTTTTGTCGGGGGTGGTGTGCTTCAGGTAGGGCAAAATGGCCGGGGAGATATGTCCATCATGGATTTCCTGGTGCAGTTGGGTCAGCCAGTAAGCGATCTGGGTCAGAGTGAACCAATCGGTGGCGGCCCCTTGCCAGCGGATGGTGAACAGGCGGCTTAAGACGGGTTCCGCCTGACTGAGGATGGGGTGCAGCCGTTGATACTCTAAGATGGCATCCACAACGGCCATTTGTTCGGCCCAGGCGGACGGAATGGGCTGCTGGCATAAACCGGTGAGCAAGGCGCGGCCGCGGCGATAATCGGCGGAGAACCATTGCCCCCAACGGCTCTGCCCCGCCGCCAATGCCTGCCGGATGGGGATAACCGGCTGCTGCCACGCTTCGGGAATGAGCAGGTCGCCATAATTGGCCTGGTGGTGGCTGATGGTCGCGGCCGCGTCCAGGCCGGCCAATATCTGTTTCGCCTCACTGTACCAGGCTGGATCATCCGCAGCTACCCCGTACAGGTGAGGCGTCTGCTCCAGCAGGTCAGCGGCGGTGAGAAGCTGGCGGGCCTGGGCCACCGTTTCTGGGGGTGGGAGTTGGAGATGGGCAGCCAGGGCGGCGGCCGCAGCCTGCCACTCCTGTAAGGCGGCGATGGCCTGCCCGGTGGCCGTACCTAACTGGGCGATGTGGGCGGGGGTAATCTCGGTGCGGCCGCTGCCCCAAAATGGATGCTGCTCCGGCAGCCCCATCTGCTGCAAATGGGTCTGGAGCGTATTTACCCAGGCCCGCAAATCAGCATATTGTTGAACAGTGAGGTCGGCCAGGGCAGGCGATTGGGAGAGTGATAGGGTGAGGGAGTGAAGAGTGCCTGCTGCCAACGGCTCACTATTCTCTACTAGCCGCCCGATCACCTGATATGGCGTCAGGCCGCTAGCCCCGATGGGGGTGTTGATGGCCGTGTGATACCCATTAAGGCGGTCGCGGGCGGCTTGCCACTGGGGTTGCCCGGCAAACTGCCCCGTTTCTTTGGGTTCGCCCAGGCTGAGGGTATGCCCCAATTCGGCCAGGAAGCTGGTGCGGCTGGTTTTGTGGCTGTGCAGCTCCAGGCAGGCATCGCCCAACCCTACTCCATCCAGCCGCCGTTTAACCACTTCCAGGGCGGCTAACTTTTCGGCTACAAACAGCACCGTTTTTCCCTCACCGACCGCCTGGGCGATCAGGTTGGTAATGGTTTGGGATTTGCCCGTTCCTGGCGGCCCCTGGATGACGACGCTTTGCCCCTGGTGAATGGCGGCGATGGCCTGGGCCTGGGAGCTGTCACTATCCAGCACCAGGTGAGGCAGAAAAGGGTCGGACTCCTGGTGGGTCAGGGGGGCTGAGAGGTGAGTTTCGGGGGTAAAAAGGGTTTGCAGGAATGGGTGAGTTTCTGGGGGGGCATCGGGCCAATTAGCCGGGTCTAAATCATGGTACAAGGTGAGCCGGGTGAAGGAGAAAAACCCCAGGTGAACCGCTTGGGGATCCACAGTGAAAGAGGGGGGCATCGCGGCCGCGACCTGGGCCATATATTCGGTCATGGCAAAAGGTTCTACTTCTGGGAACGGGGGCAGGGAGAGGCCAAAATCAGTTTGCAGCTTAAAGCGCAGGGAGAGGTTTTCGCTGATCTCTGCCCCAGTGTAGGCCAGGCGAAAAGGGTGGGTGGCATCTTCCCGGTCTAGCTGCACGGGCAGCAAGATGAGCGGGGCGTGGCGGCTGGGGCTGTTGTCGCCCCGCTCGCGCCAATGGAGCATTCCCAGGGCCAGATAAAGGATGTTGACCCCCTGCTCATCAATGGCGGCGCGGGCGGCCAGGTAGGTATTGAGCAGCCGCTCCTGCAAAACAGAGGAGCTGTATGGGGTCTGTAAATAGTCGTCTTCATGCCGCTCCGCCGCCCGGATGGGGTCATCCGGTTGGGGCAGCCAGTCGGCAGGGGTGGAGTAGGGTTCTTCTTCCGCCAGGGGGAGAAACCCCATCGTCTGTCCCTGCTGTACCAGGTAGGCAAACAGTTGGGCCGGCCGCTCATCAACGATGGTGAGGCCCCGGCTTTGGCGGGGGCGGAAGTTGAGCAGGGGATTACGCAACCCCAGGTCGAGGAGCTCCTGGCGGGCGGCCGCGAGCCGTTCAGCAACAAAATCCATGGGCAGATTATGCCTTGAACGGACGGTTTTTCATAGGGGAGTGAGGGAAATTAGGAGAAGGTATAGTAGAGCCACCTTACCTGATATGGAACGGCGGTGGGGTAAATCTGCCGCACGGGATGAACTGCGTTGGCTTTTTGCCCATTATAGCCGTAAGAAGCTGATTGAATGGATGAAATTTCTTGGCTGGCGCAGACTGCCACGTCGTCGTCTCCTATGGTGGCAGCTTTATTTTGATTTACCCGATTTGCCACAGAGAAATAATGTATGGCCTCATTAACTGCTCCTCATTGGCATTGTGTTCGGCCTATCTTGCGTGATTTGTTGCTTGAGATTGGCCAACAGCCGTTTGCCCAACGGTTTTACCTGGCTGGGGGGACCGGGTTGGCTCTCCAAATAGGACACCGGATGTCAAATGATTTGGATTTCTTTTCGTCAGAGGATGATCTAGATGAAGGCAGTCGGGCCGAGATCGTTACCGCTTTAGAGCAGCGTTTTTCTTTAGATGTTAATCCAGCCAGGTGGTTTAGCCAGCCTTCATATTGGGGTGGATGGCAATTTTGTAGGGTTTATGAGTTATGGGTATCCGCTATTGTCACCAATGGTTATGGTCGAAGGGGTTCAGTTGGCTGATTTGATGGATATTGGTTTGAGGAAACTGGATGCGATTGCTGGGAGAGGGGCAGGGAAGGATTTTTATGATCTGTATTTTATTGCTCAAGTCCGTAACTTCTTCAAACAAGAGGCCCGACGCATTGGGCGGCAATGGTTTGAAGAGGGGTAAGTGTGAATGGGTGAATGGTTAATAGGGGCGGTAAGGGTGAAACGGGCGGAAATGAAGCTGTGACGCCTGACATAGATGGTTGCCCACCTGTCCCACCCCTACTCTAAGGTGGCGATGTATAGTTTGTTCCCGGCGGTGATGATGATACGGAAGGGGGAATCTGGGGGGATGGCGAAGTCGGTCATTTGGGTGAACAGCTCCTGGCCGGCCGGGTCGGTGGCTTTGTACTGGGCTAAGATGTTGCCACCACGACTGATCTGAACGACGCGGCCGCTGCCCGGATCGGCCACAAAAATAGATTGACTCAACCCCCGCCCCACCAGCTTCACCGCGGCAATGTTCATAAACGGCAGCCGCAGCCCCCCCTGGGGACTCAATAAATTGGCCTCACTCCACTGCACCGAGTTCCCCCGGGTGTTGTAATACCCCAGCCCCCCTTGCTGAAAAGCCAACAGCAGGCTGGCATCTTCACTGTAAATGGCCAGATCTACCGCCAGAGACCCATCCACCCCGGAGGCCAGAGCCACCGTCTGATCCCCTGCCGTGATGGTGTAATTGTCCCCATCGGCAAAATAACGCCAGATTTGCCCTAACCCCACATCTAAAATGTAAAGCCGCTCATTGTACAGGGTGATGGCCACCGGCTGCCGCCATTCGGCCGCCAGACCGAGGGGGATAGCCCGGCTGTCTCTCAAGTTGGGTTGGTAGCTCAGGGCGGCCCCTCGTTGGTCTAAGACGATTAACCCCGGACGGCTGACGGCAGCCCCTTGCGGCCGCCACAACATATCCACCAGGTTGCCGACAATATGGCTGCCTACCACCTGGCCGGCAAAAAAGAGCTGTTCCGGCTGCTGCTCTGTGGGGGTGGCCGGAGTCAGAGTACGGTAGCTGGGGTCGGTGCGGTGCAGGTAGACCCGGTTGTTAGCCCGGTCTAAGACGTAAATATTGCCCTCATTGCCCGGCTGTATGACGACTGAAGTGAGCAGGGTACTGTCTGAATATTCATAGAGCAGGCTGGCCGAGAGGCGGGTAATCCCTTCCAGAGCATCCAGTCTGGTGCGGGCCGTCTGGCGCAGGCGAATAACTTCGGTGTCGTTTGGGAACAGGTTCTCCGCCTGCTGGGCCAGGTACAAAACTTCCTGGTATTTGTTTGTTTGCAGCGCGGGGTCATCATTGGCCGCCTGGGCTTCATCCATTGCCTGCCGCATCGCCTGTTTAACCTCAGCCATGGTCTGGACTTCCCCCCGGCGCACGAAGACGCCGAAGAAGATGATGGTGATAAGTAGGGGAATCAGGATGGCGATGGAGGTGGGGATGGCCCAATGGATAGTATCTTCTTCGGGCGGATCTAGGGAATCAGAGGTGGGCGGCCGCAGTCGGGTCAGCACATCAGCCACAAAGGTGGTTCCTTTGGCCAGGCCGCGAGCGGTTTGGGCGGTGGCCCGGCGAGCGGTTTGTTCCAGGGGGGCAGTGGTGGGCTGCGGCCGCAGTGGTTGGCCCATGGGTTGGTCGGCGCGGCCGCGTACAGGGGCCGTCACCGAAGCTGCCGGAGTCTGAGGGGGCAGCCTGGGGGGGACGGGCCGGGTCATATCCTGGTACTCAAGGATAGGGGTATCGCTAAACTCGACTAAGATAACGCGGCCGCTGGCAGGACCAATCAGGTCACACAGTTTATCCAGCCCAATTTCCACTTCCGTGTTGACCAATGCCGGTTGGAATGCCTGGGGAGGGAGATGACCCAGGCGGGGGTCGCCCAGCAGGAGCATATTCCCCCCTTCCAGCCGGTTATGGTAAAAGCGGATGTCTAATCCTGCTGTCCGCCCCAGAGGGGTGATCCGTTCCGGGGGGCGAGGGGGCAGCCGTTCCACGCCAAAGGTGCGGCCAATGGCGGCAAATGATTCCCCTACCTGCACCATAAAAAGCTCATCGCCGCGCAAAACGGCACAGCATAATGCTCCTTCACGGGCCGCCTGCCCGCGTACCATGTTATTTTGTAACAGGGTCTGGTTTACGTCCATAACTGCTTTACGTAAAGCGGCTGTTACACTGCCGGGGGTCTGGTAATAAATATTGCTGAGGACATCCAGCAAATCCAGGGCCAGGGAGCGGCTTTCATCCAACGGCCCACTGAGGGTGAGATGGATGAAGAGGAAATCCCGGCTGCGGCCGCGGGCTGTCTTACTGGGGGCCGGCTGGGCCAACAAGCCAGGGATCATCTCCCCTTCTTGCCGCTGACCGTTAATCACATGTAGTTGTCCGGTAAGAGCCTGAAGTTCCATAGGGTAGTGAGTAGTAAACAGTGGGTAGTTGTCAATCTAAAACCATTAATCATCAATCCCTAAACGGCTGCCGGGAGTATATCACAGAGTAACATCAGACGGGATAGTTAAAAGGCCCTCATCCCTGGCCCTTCTCCCGCGCCGGGAGAAGGGAGTAGCTACGCTACCCTCTCCCTGGCCCTCATCCCCGGCCCTTCTCCCGCGCCGGGAGAAGGAGCAGCTACCCTCTCCCTGGGGAGAGGGCCAGGGTGAGGGGTGATGTTTTTATAATTGAGATATGATTTGTCAGCCTGCTGTTAAGGACAAGTGGGTATAGTTGAGTATGCGAGCTGCTCAGTCCTCATCTAAAGGAGTTCTCATGCGTATTGGCTTAGACGTTCGTTATTTATCACATGGTCTGGTAGGGGGAATTCACACCTACCTGAAAAATTTAATCCCCGCGCTGATGGCCGCGGCCGCGGACCATCAGCTTTTCTTGTATGCCGATACCAAACGGCCATTTGACATCCCCGACATCCCCCCCCATGTCACCCTGCGCTTGCTCCCATACCGCAGCCCCCTGTCCAGCTTTGCCCACGATTTTCGTATGTGGCGGGTTATGGCTCAGGATAAGCTGGACATCGCCCATTTCACCGGTAACTATGGGTTTGGCCGGGCTGGCGGCCGCGTCCTCATCACCCTGCACGATGAAATCAACGTCCTGCCCTGGTGGGAGATTATCAAGGGGCACCCCAAAAACTTACGCACTGTCCTGATGATGAGCTATCTTCATTACTGCTCCTCCCGCACCGTCCCCCGCGCCGATGCTGTTCTCACCGTCTCTGAACATGCCAAAAGACAAATCGCCCACCACGCCGCCATTCCCCTGGAGCGCATTTGGCCCGTGCCCCACGGCTGCCCTGACGATATGTGGCTGGAGCAAGACGGGGCGGTCCTTGATGAGGTACGGCAGCGGTTGGGGCTGACCCGCCCGTTTATCCTGGCCGATGCGCGTAAAAACCCAGATGTGATTTTACGCGCCTGGCGTACCCTGCCGGAGCCGTGGCCACAGGAGCGGGAGATTATCTTCTTTTGTCGGGATGCTCAGGTGCGGCCGGCGGTGCAAGAGATCGTCGAGGCGGGATATGGGCGGCTGTTTGTCCGGGCCAGCCGGGACGATTTACGCGCCTTGTTTAATCTGGCCGAAGTTTTCGTCTTCCCTTCCTGGATTGAGGGGTTCGGCATCCCTCTGGTGGAAGCGATGACCTGCGGGGCCCCCATCATTGCTTCAGACCGAGGCTCTATTCCCGAAGTGGCCGGAGAAGCCGGGCTGATTATGGATGCTGAGGATGATCAGACCTTGCGCCAATATCTTCTGCGCCTGTTTGAGCAGCCTGACGAGCGGCAGCGGCTGCGCCAATTAGGGCTGCAACGTGCCCCTCGCTACACCTGGGCCAACGCGGCTAAACAACATTTAGAAATCTATGCCCAGATGATATAAAGCCGCCAACCCTAAACGGCCGCGATTGTCACACCTCGAAGTTTAATGAAAGATGCCATTAACAATTCACCCATTCACCGATTAATGATTCCCCCGTTCCTCCAGCCATTTATCCCGGTTGGCAGCGCGGGCGATTTTGCCGCTGGATGTTTTAATTAGCCACCGTGCCCCCACCAGATGCACGTAACTGAGCGTTACCATGCTTTGTCGGGCGACATCCTGCCGTATGGCCTTGTTAATCCGCTTGCGCTCCTCGGGGTCATCAGTCGTGACCTCAGCAATGACGGCCACCAGTTCTGTGCCTTCCCGCTCATCTGGTACCCCAAACACTACTGCCCGCCCCGGATGCACCCCCGGCACACTGTTGACGATGGCTTCGATGTCCTGGGGATAGATGTTTTTCCCGGCATTGATAATCAAATCTTTCTGCCGCCCCATCACGTATAACTCTCCGTTGGTGATGTACCCCATATCTCCGGTGAAATACCACCCATCCTGAAATGGCTGCAAATCAGGGCGGCGGTAATATTCGCTTAACATGCAGTCGCTGCGTAGGGCAATTTCTCCCACCTGGCGGTCGGGCAGGGCGCGGCCGCGTTCATCTACCACCTTGATCTCCGTTCCCTGAATGGGGTGGCCGCAGCTTACCAGGGTCAAGGCGTGGGGATGGCTCCCTGGCACGGGAAGGGCCCGGTGGTTTTGGGTTAGCTCAAGCTGATCCACCGTATCCAGGGGCGCGGCCGCGTCTGGGCTTGTCTGAGTCACGGCAAACGTGTTCTCAGCCATAGCATAACTCACCCCCAACATCTCCCCCCGCACCCCATAATCAGCAAACCGCTCCAGGAAAAGACGATGGCTCTCATGGCGCACTGGCTCAGAACAGTTGATAAACAGCCGCATCGAAGCCAGTGACACTCCCTCAATATCCCGTTGGCGGATGCGGCGGGCGCAATGGTTGTAGGCAAAATTGGGCAGCCAGCACAAGGTTCCCTGGTAATCATGGATAGCCCGAAAGAGCAGGGCGGGATGCTGCACCCAATCAAACGGGGACATCAATACCAGAGGAATGCCCGTAACCAGGGGCAAAATGAATCCGGCAATTAACCCCATATCATGGTACAACGGCAGCCAGCTCACGATGACATCTTGCTCGTTCAGCCCAATGGCCTGGCTGTAGCTGCTGATCTGGTTCAGCACCGCCTGATGGGAGAGGGCCACCCCTTTTTGCAGCCCGGTGGTGCCGCTGGAATGTTGCAGGAAGGCGATGGGGGAAGTTTCGAGTTTCGAGTTTCGAGGTTCGAGTTTCAAGTTGTCACGGCTCACGGCTAACGGCTCACCGCCCACGGCCAACTGCCCACTGCCCCATACGGGACAACCAACGACGGGCTGGAGCGCGGCCGCGAACTCGTCGGTGGTTAATATCCCTTTTACTCCAGAGAGGGCTACCAGGTCGGCCATGTTGCGCTGGTAAATAACCGGGTCCAGCTTTTCCGTCAGGGTGGGGAACATGGACGGGATAGCCCCGGCGACCATGGCCCCCCAGAAGGCGGTGATGCTCTCTAAATTTTGGGTATGGGCGATGATAACCAGATCGCCAGGTTGGATGCCTAACTGGCGCAGTGCGGCCGCGATCTGGTTCACTTGTAAGCTAAACGCAGCCCGGCTCAGAGTGATGGGGGGCTGCCCGGTCTCCAGGTAAATAATGGCCGGGGCGTCTGAGGGTTGCAGCGCGGCCGCGTCCAGTAATGTATAGGCGGGAGAAGAATAAATCATGGCTGATTATTATGTGCAGGGATAGGGGTTGGCTGTCTGGTTCATGCCTAAGGGAGATTTTACGTCTTTAGCGGATAGGCAGCCAAAAAATGTTATAAATTGAGCAAATAGACAATCACAGCTATACTCGCGGCCGCATCCAACAACCGTCAATGGTCAATCCCCATGTCTCAAATCGCTGATCTCCTCATCACCAATGCCCAAATTTTAACGATGGACGAGGCGCGGCCGCGAGCCAACGCCCTGGCCATCCGTCATAACCGGATCGCCTTTGTCGGCAGTACCCAGGATGCCCAAAGCTGGCGGGCTGGCCGGGTCATTGATGCCCAGGGGGGTACCTTGCTCCCTGGTCTCATTGACAGCCATTTTCACCTGGAAGGCGGCTCCCTGCATCTAGCCGATTTACACTTGGATGAGATTGACACCCTGGCTACCTTAGGTCAGAAAGTGCAGCAATACGCTGCCATTACCAACCATAAACCGTGGCTCCTGGGGTTCCAACTCCGCTACCTCACCCCCGCTCCCAGCCGGCACGACCTGGACGCCTGGGTGTCAGATCGCCCGCTGCTCCTCTTTGCTTATGATATGCACACCGCCTGGGCCAACACCCTGGCTTTACAAATGGCCGATCTGCTCGGCGGCCGCGCCGTTGGCTCGGCCAGTGAAATTGTCATGGCCGAGGATGGCACAGCCACCGGGGAGCTGCGGGAGCGGGAAGCAATTGAGCCGGTGTACAGCCTCGTGCCAGAGCCAACCCAGCAAGAGAAATTAGATCTGCTGCGTCTGGGGTTGAAGCAAGCGGCTGCGGTTGGTCTCACCAGCATCCACAACATGGATGGGGACATCCTGCAAATTGCCCGTTACGCCACCCTCGATAACCTGGGCCACCTCAGCCTGCGCGTCTATGCACCGTACAGCATTACTCCGGAGACTCGTGCAGAAGATTTAGCCGAAGCGTTGGCTATGCGCGACAATTACCGCTCGGATAAGGTGCGGGGTGGGGCAGTTAAATTTTTTATGGATGGGGTGATTGAGTCGTATACGGGCCTGTTGTTAGATGAATATAGTGACCGCCCCGGCTGTCTTGGGGATGCTCTGTACAGTGCGGAGCATTTCACCCGGATGGCGACTGAGGCAGACCGGCTGGGGCTGCAAATTTTTGTCCATGTGATTGGGGATGGGGCGGTAAGGCGGGCGTTGGATGGGTTCGCGGCCGCGCAAGCCAACAACGGCCCCCGTGACCACCGCCACCGCCTGGAACATATCGAACTCATTGCCCTCAGCGACATCCCCCGGCTGGCCCAGTTAGGAGTTATCGCATCCATGCAGCCACTCCATGCCCCAGAGGTGGCAGATGGTCTGGATATATGGCCGCAGCGGGTGGGTCCGGCTCGTTGGCGGTACAGCTTCCCCTGGGAAACCCTGCGCCGGGCCGGCACCCGTCTGGCTTTCGGCAGCGATTGGCCTGTCGTCAGCCACAACCCGTTCTTGGGCATCCATGCCGCCCTCAACCGTCGCCCCTGGCAGCCCGGCGACCCCGATCAGCGGCAAACGCTCATGGATACATTGGCTGCCTATACCCGCGACGCTGCTTACGCCGAGTTCCAGGAGCAGCAAAAAGGGCAGCTTCGTCCTGGCTTCCTGGCCGATTGTATCCTGCTAGATCGAGACCTGATGGCTACTCCCCATGAAGAAATCGCCGCCATCCAACCTGTTTTAACGATCTGTGATGGTCAAATTGTGTATGAATAAACATGGATTAAGAAGGAACGTAACTGTTTAGGTTCTCAAAAATGGAACCGCTAAGATGCTAAGAGCGCCAAGAAATCACTGAAGGCATTCAGCAATTCTCAATTTGCCTTGAAGTAGATGTAGGAGCGGGACAGGTGGGCCAGAGTTTTAGTTAAACGAGACCGTTCCGTTCCCACCTGTCTCGCCCTGATTTGGCCACAATAGGGGTGCAAATGTGGTAGGGGTGGGACAGGCGGGTACCCATCTGGGTCAAACGGTTTAACCTTATTCCCGCCTGTCTCACCCACAGGGTTCAAATTGAGAATTGCTGTAAGGCATTTGTGTTCTTTGCGGCTTTGCGATCAATAGTTACGAAGGAACACGGATAAAAGTATTTCTGTTCTTTCTTAGCCGTGTTTTTTTTGAGGATAATCTTATATGAGTCGTGCTCGTTTACGTGATCTTGGTATTGTCATTGGTCAGCTACCCACTGGTCCGCATAACGCCATCACCGATGTCCCCGGGGTATTGGTCGGCCATACCACCCTCATCTATGATGAACCGCGCATCGCCCGCACTGGGGTCACCGCCATCATCCCCCGCGATGGTCAAATATGGCAGGATAACTGTTTTGCCGCGTACCATTCCTTTAACGGCTGTGGTGAGTTGACGGGCATGATCTGGGTGGAAGAGTCCGGTACGCTTTGTTATCCCATTATTTTGACGACAACTCATCACGTTGGCACAGCCCATGAGGCGGTAGTGGCTTATGGGCAGGAGCGGGAATTGGCCGGTATTTCTTCGTTGGCGGTGGTGGGGGAGACGTGGGATGGCTGGCTGAATGATCTGGATGCGTTTCACATTAAGAAAGAGCATGTGGTTCAGGCGTTGAACGCGGCCGCGGCCGGCCCCGTGGCTGAGGGCAATGTGGGCGGGGGCACCGGAATGATTTGCCACGATTTTAAGGGGGGAATTGGCACCGCCTCACGAGTGGTAGAAACGAAGAGCGGCCGCTTCACCGTAGGCGTGTTGGTACAGGCCAACCATGGCGGCCGCGAAGATTTCCGCCTAGACGGTGTACCCGTTGGGCAAATCTTAAACTACCAGGTCATTCCTGACCCCTGGGAAACGGTGGCCCCATTCACCACCGCCAGCAGCTCCATCCTCATCATCGTGGCCACCGATGCCCCCTTGCTGCCCCATCAATGCAAGCGGCTGGCCCAGCGGGCCACCCTGGGTTTTGCCAGGGTAGGGGGGCTGGGGCACAACGGCAGCGGTGACATTTTCTTCGCCTTTGCCACCGGCAACCATCTGGCTGAGGGGCAGAAAACTCTGACCTGGATGCCCAATTACCAGATGACCCCCTTGTTTACGGCTACGGCTGAGGCCGTAGAAGAAGCGATTCTCAACGTTCTTACCGCCGCCGAAACGATGACCGGTTACAAAGGGCGCACTGCCCACGCCCTTCCTCTGGATACACTCCAAGAGATTATGCGTAAATATCCCCCTGTAAGTTGAGATTTTATGGTTGAATGATGGCAGATAAATAATCGAAATCTGACCAGGCTAACATAAATGCTTCCCGCCAGATTGTTTGGGGAGCGTGAGGGAAGGCAGGATCATGAACAATAATGTTATCCTCGCCCCAACCAACTACCACTACAGCGTGGACTGTTGCTCTTGACCAATAAGGCAAATGGGTTGTCATCAACAAGAGAATAGGGGGAATGCCAGCCTTGAGAGCATTGGTTAAGGCACGTTCATCGGTTGCATCGGCATACGTTACTTGATACCCATGTTTTTGTAAATTTAGTACTTTGAACCCCGGTGTACCTATATCTCGGCTTTCTAAGACCCTCCGCAGCCAGGCAGAATCAATGGTTTGCCCAAAACTGGTCAAAACCATTTCAACACAGAGAGGCAAACAGTCAGATCGATCTGTCTGGCCTATGAGTGGTACGTTGGGCAAGATAATTGGCGTACTCATTGATTTGTTCAATCTTCTCAGGTGTTATGAATAGTTCCCCAGTTTCTGCATCTACATCTATCGCGCCGACTTCCCCCACTGGCCCACTATCTGGATAAGCCAAAATGGGTACACGCCATCGCAGTGGTTCCCCAACAACCAGAGTTGGTTCGCCCCCATAAAGAAGATTGCCAATTTCACCGATGACCAGACGACTTACTCGCCGTCTGGCAACGGCTGCAGTTATTTGAACTTCCGCTGAGACGTTAATTTGAATCTCAACGCGGCCGCGCCCAGAAACCAATCCTCTATCTAATAATGTGTTCATTGTCATACCTTTAACTTTTCTCATCATCATTGGATATAACCCCCATTTTACACGAACTGGCAGTTAAAGTTGTTCATACCGCGATAAGGGGGGTTGGGGTAAACTTCGCTTTATGAGAAAGCTCCCCATCGCTATCATTCTCCCCCATGCCGGTTGGCAAATCCCCTCGGAACTGGAAGGGCGGGTAGCCCTATCCCCAGAGCAAATTTTTAATGAGGCCGATGCCTATACTGACCTGATTTATGCGTTTCAAGATCGGGTGCAGCATTGGCTCTGTTTTCCCTATGCCAGGGCGATTCTGGATGTGAACCGGCTGGCGGGCCTGGCGATTAACCGTCCCGGCGATGGCATTGTGAAATGGCAAACCAGCTATGGCGATCCGGTTTATTATCCCGGCCATTACCCGGATGAGGGGTTGGAGCAGCAGTTGATTGAGCAATATTGGCGGCCCTGGCATGAGCAGTTGGAAAGTATCGCCGCTGATCCAGAGGTGAAGCTGGTGATTGATGCCCACAGCATGGCCGCTACCGGACCGGGGCAGTATGATGATCCGGGGAAGCTGCGGCCGCGCCTGGCCCTCTGCAACTATGGGGATTTAGATGGGGGACCTCACCCCGATGGCACCCGGCTGACCGCGCCTAAAGAGATAATGGAACAGTTCGCGGCCGCGTTCCACCCCCACATTGCCCAACTTACCCCCCTCGTCCCGACCGGCCCCGTTATCGCCCTAAACACCCCTTTCCGGGGCGGGGCAGATATTGCCCTACACGGGGGATATGAGCAGCCCTGGATAATGGTAGAAATCAGCCGTGCCCTGTATGTTGGGGAGCAGAGCGGCCGCGCCCCCATCATCCCCCCCGATGAAAGCCGCATCGCCCAACTCCGTGAGGCCGTATGGCAAGCCCTGTCCGAACTTCTTTGAGAGCAGCTACAGAACCAAAAAAACACGGATAATGAGGAAGACGGAATGACCGGATTAACTGAAGCTGAAGTCATTGCCCGCCGCCAGGCCGGTTTGGGCAACACCGTTGCTATGGGCAGCAGCCGTACCTATTGGCAAATTGCTCGTGCCAACCTGTTCACCTTCTTTAACAACATCCTCTTCCTCATTGGGGTTGCTCTCATCGCTTTGGGTGAGGTCAATGATGCCATTACCAGTGTGGGCTTAGGGCTGCTGAATGCGATTATTGGCACCTTTCAGGAGATACGAGCCAAACGGAAGCTCGATCAAATCGCCCTGCTGACCCGGCCAACGGTGACGGTGCGCCGGGATGGGCAAGAAAAAACGGTAGACCCCTCTGAACTGGTGGTGGGGGATTTGATCCTGATGCAGGCGGGGGAGCAGATTGTGGTGGATGGGGTGATGGTGGGGGATGGCCGCCTGGAGATGGATGAGGCCCTGCTGACCGGTGAATCTGATTTGATTCCCAAACGAGCCGGGGATACGCTCCTTTCGGGCAGCTACTCTGTTTCTGGCCGCGCCTATTACCAGGTGGAGAAAGTTGGTAATGACAGCTTTGCCAATCAGTTGACCAAAACGGCGCGTGATTTTCAGATTGTCCAGACGCCGCTCCAGCAGCAGATTAACTTTGTAGTGCGCCTCATCATGCTGATTGTGGCGGTGATGAGCCTGATTTTGCTGCTAACGGCCCTGCTGGACAATTTGGGGTTTACCCGGATTGTGGAAATCGCCGCCGTGCTGACGGGGCAGGTGCCCTACGGGCTGTTTTTTATGATTGTGGTGGCCTATACCTTGAGCGCGGCCGCTATCTCCGGTCAAGGGGCGTTGATTCAGCAGGTTAATGCCGTGGAATCCCTGAGCAACATTGATCTGCTCTGCCTGGACAAAACGGGCACCCTGACCAGTAACCAGTTGGCTTTGCATGAGATTCACCCCGCCAGCGGCCGCGACGAAGCCACGATACGCCAACAGTTAGGCCAACTGGTCCACAGCCAGACAGCCACCAACCGCACCAGTGAAGCCCTGGTCGTGGCCCTGCCTGGCGCCCCTCGCCCCCTGGCTGATGAAGTTCCCTTTATTTCCGCCCGCAAATGGAGCGGGGTCGCCTTCGCTGAAGGAGAGCATCCAGGGGTGTACCTGCTTGGGGCCCCAGATGTTTTAGCCCCCCATCTGTCTGCCGGGATGTTGGCTGCCACCAGCCCTCTGGGCCGGCAGCTGCAAACCTGGGCCGATGCCGGGCTGCGGGTGCTGCTCTTTGCCGGTAACTCAGAAGTGGTGACGCTGCATGATGGGGGCGGGCAGCCCCATATCCCCCCTCTGACCCCTCTGGCTTTGATCAGTTTAAAGGATGAGATGCGGCCGCAAGCCCAGGAAACTCTGGCCGCCTTTACCCAACTGGGTATTGGCCTCAAAATCATCTCTGGGGATTCCCCGCACACCGTTGCCGCGGTGGCCAAACAGGTGGGGTTGACCGACGTGACGGCCATTTCCGGCCTTGAATTGGCTCACCTGACCCCAGATGAATTTGCCCAGGCGGCCGAAGCACACACTGTCTTTGGCCGCATCATCCCGGATCAGAAAGAAAAGTTAGTGACCGCCTTGATGCAGCAAGGGCATTATGTGGCTATGATTGGGGATGGGGTTAATGATGTGTTGTCTCTCAAAAAAGCGCAGTTGGGTATTGCCATGCAAAGTGGCAGCAGTGCCGCCCGTAACGTTGCCGACATGGTGCTGCTTAATGATTCTTTTGCTGCTTTACAACCTGCTTTTGCTGAAGGCAAACGAGTGGTCAGCGGCATGACCCATACTATTTCCCTCTTTTTGGCCCGGGTGATGACCTCTATTTTTATCATTGTAGCCATCAGTATGATGGGGTTGGGGTTTCCCTTTGAGCCGGCTCAGGTCGCCCTGACTCTGTTCACTGTCGGGATTCCTACCTTTTTTCTGACCTTATGGGCGCGGCCGCGAACCGAAAATGATCATCTGTTCCTCAACCTGGCCCGGTTTGTTCTGCCAACAGCCATCGTAACTATGTTTATAGGGTTGATTCTCTACGCTGCTTTTTACACCACCGTTTTTAATGATTTAAGTTCAGTCAACATCCCCCCGCGCGTGGTGCGTATGTTTGAGCAAACCACAGGTCTGACCTATAGTGATGAAAATTTTGGCGCGGCCGCAGCCACTATCGTCGCCCAAACCATCCTTTCCACCTTCATCTCCTTTGCTGCCTTCATCCTCATCCTGTTCCTGGAACCGCCGACACGATTTTTCACTGGCTGGGTCTCAACCCCCAGCCTGGACCGCCGACCCGCCTGGCTGGTTTTGGGGTTGACTCTGATTTTCCTGATCGTCATTCACATTCCTGACCTGGCAAACTATTTTGGCTTATTGCGCCCGGTGCCCCCCATTTACGCAGCCTTATTCATTGCCATTCCTGTCTGGTTTTTCACCTTACGCACCATCTGGCGCCGCCATCTGTTTGAACGCGTGTTAGGAATGCCCGTTATTGACGATTGACGCCGCATTGACGCCCCATCGTAAATCGTCAATCTAAAATCGTAAATCCCCTCGCCCTTTGTTTATGAATGAATATACCTTAATCGCTCTATCTGTCTTGTTAATTACCAGCGTCCTGGCGAGCAAACTATCTGATCGGTTTGGGGTTCCAGCCTTGCTCATTTTCCTGATCCTGGGCATGGTTTTAGGATCAGATGGGCTGGGGGGGATCAATTTTGATGATCCGGCTTTGGCACAATCTGTCGGCGTAGTTGCCCTGGTGCTTATCCTGTTTTCCGGGGGGCTAGATACGGATTGGCAAACTGTCAGGCCAGTATTTAAGCATGGGTTATGGCTTTCGACGCTGGGGGTGTTTATGACGGCGGTGGTGGTTGGGGGATGTGCCCACCTGTTTTTGGGGCTTTCCCCGCTGGAAGGGCTGCTGCTAGGGGCGATTGTTTCCTCAACGGACGCGGCCGCGGTCTTTTCCATTCTTCGCTCCAAAGGGGTCAACCTCAAAGGGCAGCTTCGTCCTCTGCTGGAGCTGGAATCGGGCAGCAATGACCCCATGGCTATCTTCCTCACCATCGGCCTCATCCAACTGTTGACCGAACCCGGCAGCTCTTTGGCTACCCTGCTCTTGCTTTTTGTGGGCCAATTTTTCATTGGTGGCCTGGTCGGTTACGGCATGGGGCGAGGGTTTGTCCTGCTGGTCAACCGGATCAAACTTGGCTACGAGGGGTTATACCCCGTTCTGACCCTGGGGTTGATGCTGTTTACCTACGGCTTTGCTACCGCCATTGGCGGCAATGGCTTTTTAGCCGTCTACCTGGCGGCTTTGGTGGCCGGCAGCAGTGATTTTATTCATAAGCGTAGCCTGCTCCGTTTTCACGATGGGTTGGCCTGGCTCATGCAAATCACCATGTTTTTGACCCTGGGGCTGCTGGTGTTTCCCACCCGGCTGCTGCCCATCGTCGGCTCCGGTTTATTAATTGCGGGCTGTCTCATCTTTGTCGCCCGCCCCCTGGCGGTTTTCCTCACCCTGCTGCCCACCCGGTTCAGTTGGCGAGAAAAAGCGTATCTTTCTTGGGTAGGGCTGCGGGGAGCCGTGCCCATCGTTCTGGCAACCTACCCCCTGCTGGCCGGTTTGCCCCAGGCCGATTTAATTTTTAATGTGATTTTCTTTGTTGTGCTGACCTCGGTTTTGTTGCAGGGGGTAACCGTTTCCCGGATGGCCCATTGGTTTCAGGTGGCTGCCCCGATGCCTCGCCGCCCGGTTTATCCGTTGGAGTATAACCCGGTCAGCGGGATGCAGGGTGGGTTAAAAGAGGTCATTATCCCTATAGATTCTCATTTGGTAGGGCGGACGATTGTGGAAATTGGGTTTCCCCGCGATTTTCTCATTATTCTCATTGCTCGGGGGGATAAATTTGTCATTCCCAGTGGGGGGACGGTGCTAGAGGGGGATGATCATTTGCTGGCCCTGGCGGACGCGGCCGCGCTGGCCCAGGCAGAGGCCAAAATCACCGCTCATTATGAGAGTAAATAACCCCAGGCCGGTTGAGGCTGGGGATAGGCTGTTGTATACTTACAACCATACTGTTTAACTTTGTAACCCCGGCGAAATGCTCATGGAACCATTTGTCACCCAACGCGGCCGCATCGTTCATCAAGACTCTTTAACTTACATGCGTCAGGCTATGGCAGATGAATCGGTGGATCTCATCTTCACCAGCCCCCCGTTTGCCCTGACCCGTAAAAAAGATTATGGCAATGTAGCCGAAGATGAATATGTAACCTGGTTTGAGGCATTTGCCTGTGAGTTTCATCGCCTACTTAAACCCACCGGTTCACTGGTTATAGACATTGGCGGGGCCTGGATACCGGGACAGCCCACACGCAGTCTATACCATTTTGAACTACTCATCATGTTGTGTCGCAAGCTCCAATTCCATCTGGCACAGGAGTTTTATTGGTGGAATCCCTCAAAACTGCCAACACCGGCTGAATGGGTCAATGTGCGCCGGGTCCGGGTGAAGGACGGGGTTAACTGTGTCTTTTGGCTTTCTAAAACCCCCTGGCCCAAAGCCAGTAACCGGCGGGTTTTATGGCCGTATAGCGACTCCATGCTTGACCTGATTGAAAACGGCTATGAGGCCAAACGTCGCCCCAGTGGCCATGACATCAGCGATAAGTTTCAGCGGCATAACGGCGGTTCTATACCGCCCAATTTATTGGCTATCCCTAACACCGAAAGCAATTCTTACTATCTCCGCTACTGTAAAGAGCGCGATATCAAACCTCACCCGGCTCGCTTCCCGGCTCGCTTGCCCGAATTTTTTGTGAGAATGTTGACCGATGTGGACGATCTGGTGTTGGATCCCTTCGGCGGCAGCTGCGTGACTGGAGAAGTGTGTGAATCTCTGGATCGAAACTGGGTTTGTTGTGAGGTCGTCCCTGAATATATTGAGGGGGCTAAAGGGCGCTTTACGGGAATGCCATCTGAAAATAACCGCAGCGAGCCAGATTATTACAAAATTTATAGCCCTTCGGCCTTGTGGGATAGTGATAGTAATGATGATATTTTGCCAGAAGATGGTGGACAGAGCCGACCACAGACAGTGAATCACGATGACGCGGCCGCTGCGCCCAAAGTAACCAATGGCGTAACCCCCAATCCAGCCAAACGATTAAAACAGCCACGCCTTATTGACTAACAAGTTTCATGCCCCAGTTACCAACTCCCATCCTGTTAAAATCTGTTACCAATGCTCTGGGGGAGAGTAATGCGACGACGGTCTTAATTTCTGAAGCCCGGCGCAACCCCCGACGTTACGTTGTTCAGGCCGGGCAAAATCTGTTTGAGGTCTGGATTTATATTTGGACATTGACACACGGGGGCGGGGCAGCGCGGCCGCAAAACGAATATCGTATCCAGATTACGGGGGTCACTCCCCCTCTGGCATATAACCCATTTGGCCCTACAGTGATGGTTGGTTACGAACCCAACCTGGGCTGCTTTGCCGGGTTTGATTTAAGTAAACATCAAACTTTTTCCACCCGCTCCCCATCCATTCAAATTCCCATTACAACGCTATATCAGGCAATTCAAAATGGCCTTTCCTTTTTAACCAAAGGGAATGATGAAATTGCCATTGGTATTCGCCCCGACCAATTTTTAGCTTATCTACTAAATGCTGAACTGCTCCACGCCCAGGGTGCCGATGTGACCACAACCGGGCTGTTAACTCGTGCGGCCGCATTAGAAGAGATAACGGCCAACGAAATTGAACAAATACCTGCCGAAAGGCAGCGAATGGTTCAGAAGGTGGCTCGCCTATCCCGAGATTCCAGCTTTCGCCGTAAAGTGTTGGCTGCTTATGAACAAAGATGTGTCATCACCCGGATGCAACTTCGTTTGATTGAAGCAGCCCATATTTTGCCTGTGGGTGTTGAGGGAAGTAACGATGAAGTTGCTAATGGCCTTTGTCTCTCGCCGACTTATCACCGGGCGTATGATCAAGGTTTGATTTATCTGGATGAACAATTGATTATGAGAATCAACCCAACCAAAGAGCAGGAACTGGTACAGGTAGGGCTGGCGGGTGGCCTGGAATCGTTTAAGGCCAATCTCGATCAACGGATACACTTACCCCAAGATCGCCACCAATGGCCGGCCCCTGAGTTTATCCGTTTGGCTAACCAATTTCGTAATATAGTCTAGCCGACAACATTAGCCTAACAGAAACAATGAACCTTTGGGAACAGAAGGAAACTGTAGAAACTCCCAACCTGAAACCTGAAACTTATTCTTAACGGAGAAAATAGCCTGATGCGTTACCTGGAAAAACTACATGCGGCCCAGCAAAGAAATAACTCCTGGCTTTGTGTCGGGCTGGATCCAGTGCCGGAAAAGCTGCCCGTCTCCCTCACGGCCCGGCATGATGAGCCGGTGCTGCCGTTTAACCGGGCCATTATTGAGGCTACGGCTGATCTGGTGTGCGCTTATAAACCCAACCTGGGGTTTTATTTACAATGGGGAGCCGCCGGAGTGATCGCCCTGGAGCGGACCATTGCTTATATCCCTGACCATATCCCGGTTATCCTGGATTGTAAGACGGGAGATATTGGCAGCACACAGGCGGCCTGGGCACGCGGAGCGTTGGATGAGTGGGGAGTGGATGCTCTGACGGTGAATCCGTTTGTGGGGGCGGATGCGGTGCTGCCGGTGATTGGCTCGCGGCCGCAAAAAGCCGTCTACCTGCTCGCCCGTACCTCTAACCCGTCCGCCACCCAGTTCCAGGGAGATATGACTCACCCCGGCAACCTCTCCGCTGAGGTGATCCGCCAAAGCCAAGCGTGGCCGGTGCAGGGGATGTTGGGGTATGTGGTGGGGGCCACTTATCCCCAGGAGTTGGCCCTGGCCCGTGACCTGGCCCCCCAGGCTAACTTCCTCATCCCTGGCATTGGGGCACAAGGGGGAGATTTAGCCGCCGCCGTACAATACGGGCCAGACGCGGCCGCGGGTCCCGTCATCAGTGCCAGCCGCAGCATCATCTTTGCCGGGGCCGGCCCCGATTTTGCCGACAAGGCCCGGGCCGCCGCACAGCAATTGCGGGAGCAAATTAACCACAGCCGCCACCACCCCCACCACGCTTGATCTCCAGCTTTATTTTCGGGGTGAAGATCAACGCATAATGGTCTGGCACCGGTTCGGCAAACGGGTAACGGCCCCCCAGCGCGGCCGCGAGCGTGTACCACAACCGCTCATCCCCCATCTCAGCCTGGACATTTTCCCTTTTGAATGAATCATCGGCGAAAGTGTCTAGCCGCTGGTTAATCCCCCCCTCTAAAATATAGAGGATCCCCACACTTTCCGCCCGCAGCAACTTCCAGGCTGCGGTTGCGGCCGCTTCATCATTGCGCAAAGGTTTTCTTTGACAAATCGGCATGGTTCAGTTATATTTACAACAAACCGACTGGTCGGTTTGTTGTGAGAATAAACAATGAACGAACAAGATGCCCGCACCCAAATTTTAGCGGCCGCAACCACCCTCTTTGCCCGGAATGGTTTTGCCCATACCAGCCTGAATGAGATTGTGCGGGAATCAGGGTTGAGCAAAGGGGGAGTGTATTGGCATTTTGCCAGCAAAGACGCCCTGATCGAGGCCGTTTTTATGGCCTTTTTTCAAGGGCAGGCAGAGATTTTGACAGCGGTGCTGGCGAGAGAGGGGGACGCGGCCGCGAAACTGCACCGGTTAGCCCAATTAGCCCAGGCGGATATAGATACCCAACTGGCCCAATTCCCCGCCCCCCTGGAGTTTTACACCCTGGCCGCCCATAGTGAAACGCTGCGCCAGCGGCTGGCTGATTTTTATACTGATTATCATGAAAAGTTAAGCCGCCTGCTCCAGCAGGGCATAGATGACGGGTTGTGGCCTGATTCCCTCGCCATCGCCTCCACCGCCCATGTCATCATCAGCACCTTTGAGGGAATCATCCTGCTCTGGAGCCTTTTCCCTGAGCAAATAAATCTGAGCCAGCAGATGGAAACCGCCACCCGCTTGATCCTGGCTGGTCTGGCTACGGGATAATTCACATTCATGGGTTCACTGAAAACAGAAGATTTTTCACCGCAAGACTCAAAGAACTCAAAGTTTCTCAAGAAATTCTTACTGATCTTGGCGTCTTTGCGGTGAAACTCTTGTATGCCTTAGCCGTTGCGATTCGTGCTAATTCGTGTCATTCGTGGCTAAACCCTTTGGAGCTTTTTCCATGACAACAATTCTTTTCGGTCCTGAGACGTTGAACCTGGCGGAGACGACCCGGATGATTGAGATCGCTCGCGCCTGTGGAGATAAGTTCCGCTGCGAATTTTTCGGCTATGGGGGAGAGTATGAGCATTTGATCCGTGCGGCCGGGTTTACCTGCCACACCCTCACCCCACGCCTCACCCCCGAGCGGGCTGAGACGCTGATGAAGGCGGACCGGATGGAGCCGGGGGGCAAATTTTTTACGACCGGGGAGTTGGTGGCCCGGATAAAGAGTGAGTTAGCCCTGTATGAGCGGGTGGGGCCGGCCGCGGTGGTTATCGGCTTCACCATGAGCAGTTACATCTCCCCCCGTGCTGCTGGCATTCCCCTGGTATCGGTCAACCCATTTGCCCTGACCCGTCCGTTTTTTGAGGCGCGGCCGCCCATCTGGGGAGAGATGCTGCGCGGGACAATCCTGGGCTGGCTGCCCCACCGTTTTCTTAACTGGGCTATCAACAGTTGGGGGCTGCGTACCCGCCTCTGGACCAGGCCGATGAATCAGGCGGCGCAGCAGTTTGGGGTGCGGCCATTTGCCACCCTCACCGATATTTTTGGCGGTGATTACACCCTGGTGACAGATATTCCCCAGCTAACTGGTGTGCCGGAACTCCCCCCTAACTGGCAATATGTCGGCCCCATCTATGCCCGGCTGGAGGGAGAGGTGCCCCCGGAGATTGCCGCTCTGCCCCGCGACCGGCCTCTTATTTATCTGGCTATGGGGAGTTCAGCCAACCGGGAGCTTTTGGTGCGGGTGATGCGGATGTTTGCCGGGCAGCCGTATACAGTGATTGCCCCGATTAAGCGGCACCTGGCGGGCCTGGCCGCGGCCGCGCCCGCTAATGTTCACCTGTTTGATTGGCTGCCCGCTCATCTGGTCAACCCGTTGGCTGATGTGGCTGTCATTCATGGGGGGCAGGGGACAGTGCAAACCGCCTGTGCTTCAGGCACCCCCTTCCTGGGGATTGGGTTGCAGCCAGAGCAAGATATCAATGTGCTGCAAGCGGTTCATTTTGGCAACGCCATACACTTGAACCGATATGGGTTAAAACAAGAACGGGTGTTGGCGACGGTTCATCGCCTGCTGACCGAGCCGACTTTCCGCCAAAAAGCGGCTGAACTGCGCCAAGAACTCTCCCAATGGCCCGGCGCGGCCAACGTTGCTGCCTTCCTGCAGAAGCAATTTAATCTGTAACTCCCCACATTTAGAGCATGTCCCCATGTCAGAGAAAACAATACCGACGTGGTTCGCCTTGTCTGGCAGCGGTGATATACAATTTTGTCAAACTCGCTTGCTCCATGGAGAAAACAATCTGCAATTTATACCACCCGCGCAATCGTTGTAAAAGTATATTAAAAACTTCTTCTTGACACTTTTCCAAACGACGATTATACCTATATGAACGCTCGCTATTACATCCCTGGCTTAGGTAGATTCCTGACGGCCGATACGATTGTCCCAGACCCAAATAACCCGCAGCAGTACAACAGATACACATACGTCCTGGGGAATCCTCTCGCCTTTTTTGATCCAACGGGCCATGCGGGGTGCAGATTAGGGCAACGGTGCGTTGGCAATAATGGGCCAATATCGCCACCACAAAAACCAGCACCTCTTTCCTTGTCAACTCCACCAACGCCAGCACCGGCAACACCTACTACGCCACCACCTACCCCTGTACCACTAAATTCCAACGCAGGATCACCAGTACCAACCCCTGCACCAGCAACTCCCAGTACAGTATCATTGCCTTCTAGTTCTGCAAGCCGTGCCCACGGGTGGCCTGACTATGTGACGTTACAAGGATCCTTCCTCATTTTTTCAGGTTCGGTTACTATGGATACTTATTCAAATGTTTATGGTTCTGTTGGGCTTTCAGGCGGCGTTGAGACAGCGTACTTGCTAGGGGGCAGTATCAGACTTAGCGCAGGTTATATTGTCGCAGAACATTATTCTCGCGGTTATGGGCCTAGCCCTAATCAAATGCTTGGTTTTAGACCAGCTACTGCCCCAACAGAAGCAGAGTTAGAAGCTTTCAATCGAGGGTTTTCTCTCGGCGGTGGGGGTGGGTTTGGTTTAGGGGCAGATATTTCTGTTTCTATTGATAATTCCACAAAAGGATTTATAGGATTGGAGCCAGGTCTGTATTCGCCACAATTAGGTGGGGGAGCAACCTATGGGTTTTTTCTTTATGATGCCGGTGACAATGGCGGGAAATACTTTTGGGAATTGTGGTTTGAGTAAAAATCGCTAAACTTTAATAAGTTTTATGTAAAAAGAGGGGCAGAATGCTAGATGATAAAACCGTTATTATCGTAGAAGCTGTTATACGATGTCTCTTTTTCTTACTCTATACAGTTGGTAATGGTTATGGCTTTTTTTCTCACTTGGTTTCGTTTTCCTGAGCTAAGATCGAAACTCATAAAACGGAATAGACGCTATGGAACAACGATGTGGTCGCTTGGAAACTTAAGCAATCTTTGGATATCACACTGGAGCTATATGTGGCTAACTAGGATTGTTTCGTTCTGTTTGTTTTTTGCAGGTATAGCAGGATTATTTATCAGTTTTTATCTTTTAATCATTGCCCTGGATTAACGCCATGATATTATATAATGGTCAACTTGAAAACAGGATTGTTGAAAAACGCAGATATTCTGGGTTGCGATTTTAATTTAACGAAAAAATTTTAAATTCATCTCAATTTTAGTTTAATACCGGGAAATTCACCATCTAAAATAACCTGGTATAATCGCTATATTTCATGCCGCCACCCGCATCACCGGCGACCCGGTTAGCGGCAACAACGGCCTGTTCTACTTGCTGACCGACCGCACTTCGGCAGGCTCAGTGCAGGTTTTAGGCAGCACCAGCATGTTAATTAGTACCCTGGGTGCAGTCATCGCGGGCACAACGGCCTACTACCAACCCTACGGCAGCGGCCGCACCACCCCACCCATCACCCTCACCGAGCGCGGCTACACCGGCCACCACGAGAACCGGGACATAGGCTTAACCTACATGAACGCTCGTTACTACATCTCCGGCTTAGGCCGCTTCCTCACCGCCGACACCCTCATCCCCAACCCCACCAACCCCCAATCACACAACCGGTACAGCTATGTGCGCGGCAACCCCCTTACCCTGGTGGATCCAACGGGCCATTACGAATGCCACAGCGACAATAATATTTGTGTAGATGCTACAACTCCTCCCCCTCCATCCCGAACCCCTCCTGTGTCGATTTGGACCGGTTCATTTATTGATGAGCCTGACTGGGTCCAATATTATGGGCACACCAAATTTGCAGAAGGGTATGGGTACAATACAAACAGGGGTCAACATTCAGGATTGGATTATGGCAAATCAGGTCAATCTTTTGGTGGGACATGGAATAGTGAAACAAAACAATTAGAAATGTCAACAGAACCTGGCAAAACTGTTCTTTGATAAAGTCATTTTACTCCCTGGAAGAGAGGGGGCGGCGGTTTTCTGCCACGCCTATTTTCATAACAAGGGGAAAGGCACTTAATCGCCCACTTTTAGACAGGGTTTCGATCCACCTTATTTTTGCTGATTTTTGGTCTTGACAATGGGGGTCACTTTACACATTGGCAAAAATAAGGTGGCACAAGGATACGATAAACAGTGTTTCTAGTGGCTAACGTACGCTTTGGTTGGGGTGCGTTCATTCATGGTTTGATGTGTTCATCATCGTGAAACTGGCTGTACCGGGTCAGGGGAGAGTACGGTGGAACTAGGGAGACAACAATAGATAGGGAAAGGGGGGATGGTTGGGCCACGAATTAGCAGGATTGGCAAAGGGGAGGGAATGCGGCCGCGTCCCCCCTACACCTTTCAACCCTCATCCCCCTGATGCTCCCCATTTGTGGGTTTTTGCTTTTTTAACTGCTGCAAATAAGCCTCTATTTCCTCTGGGCGGTACTGCCGCAGCACTTCTTCGGGGCGTAAACCAACCAATCGCTCCTCTGGGCGGTACTGCCGCAGCACTTCTTCGGGGCGCAAACCAACCAATCGCTCCTCGGGGGACAGCTTCTCTAAGATGATCTGGATGATGCGCTCTCCCATATCCATCACTTTTTCGGCGGTCAATTCGCTGCTCATGCTTTCCT
>JAHDWJ010000077.1 GCA_023384415.1 Anaerolineae bacterium | reverse complement strand
GCCCCCACCGCCGATTACGCCGACCATTTCCATCTCTGACAGCACGGCCGTCGAGTCTGCCCCCTTCCTCACCTTCACCATCACCCTCAACATCACCGGTGAACAGGATGTGTTGGTAGATTATGGCACGGTAGACGGCACGGCCGTTGCCCATACCGATTACCTGCCCATTTCTGGCACACTCACCATACCTGCCGGGCAGGTCACGGCCGTACTCACCGTACCTCTGCTCGACAATGATCTGGACGATGGTGACCGCACGTTCAGCCTGGTTCTGAGCAATCCGGTTAATGGAGAGTTGGGGAACGATACGGCCATCGGTCTCATCCTGGACGATGACGACCCACCCATAGAACCGCCGATTACGCCGACCATCTCCATTTCGGACAGCACGGCCGTCGAATTCACCCCCTTCCTCACCTTTACTATCACCCTTAACATCACCGGCGAACAGGACGTGTTGGTGAATTATGTGACGGTAGACGGTACGGCCGTTGCCGGTGTGGACTACCTGCCCATCTTTGGCACACTCACCATACCTGCCGGACAGGTCACGGCCGTGATCACCGTCACCCTGCTCAACAACGAATTAGACGATGGCAATCGCAGCTTCACTCTGGTTCTAAGCAATCCGGTGAATGGCGAGTTGGGGAACGGGACGGCCGTTGGTCTCATCCTCGATGATGATTCACCTGTTGAACCGCTCCATACTGTCTTTTTGCCGGTTGTGATCAAACCATAATTCTGGGAGGTTATGATGCGACGTTTAACCCTTTTGCTAATTGTAATAGCGGTGGCTACGGTCGTACTCGCCCTCTTCACCCTTTTCACCCCCACCGCCCAGGCCGACGAGGTAGGTGGCATTATTGACACCGACACCACCTGGACGCTGGCCGGCAGCCCCTACGTGATGACCGACACGGTGACAATTCTCCCTGGCGTCACGTTGACCGTTGAAGCCGGCGTCACGGTGATGGCCCACACCGGCATCTGGATGGACGTGCAGGGAGGTCTGCAAGCCGTCGGGACTACAACCGACCCCATCCTTTTTACATCGTTGAACGATTCGGCGGCTAACCAATGGTCAGGCGTCTATATCAATAGTAGCGGCTCTGCTTCCGTTGAACGGGCGACATTTCGTTACGCGGCAACGGCGTGGGCTGTGGCTGGAAGCAGCAATGCACCGGTTTACCTGACCCACACCCTCTTCGAGAACAACCTCCATTACCCGGTAAGTGTACATACCGCCAGCCTAAACCGGCTGCAAATGGGTAATGTCACCTTTAGCAACAATGCCTTTGACAGAATTTTTATTGAAGGGAACACGCTGCCTGACAGTGCCACCCTCACCCCCCAGCCGGGTCTTCAAGGGTACCAGATGGAGGCCCCTGCTTATTTTGAAATTCCAAATGGTAGTGCTTTGACACTGGCGGCGGGAGTCACATTGTTTGGCGAAGATGTGTGGATGACCGTGAATGGACACCTGGCGGTCAATGGCGCGATCACAGCCACCAGTACCATTTCCGGCTTTGATGGCATCTATGCGTCCGATTCTGGCTCTTTTACCGCCGATTACGCACACATTTACGGGGGAAATCCGGTGACTAACCTATTGGGCATTGGCTTTGGCGGTAATTCTATCAACCCTATTCAATTGCAGAATACTACCATTGAAGCTACCGCTTACCCTATTCTCGGAGCAACGGATGCTTTGCATCGTCTGCAAATGGAAAATGTGACCTTTGCCAACAACGGTCGAAACCGGGTCATCATTGATATGTATGATACCAATGCCCTATCCGAAAACACTACTTTAACGGATCAACCAGGGCTAGAAGGCTATGAAGTTCTAGGGGGCAACGAAATTCTATATGTCCCACAAGGCATTACACTAACTCTGGCTGCCGGATCAACTTTATTGGATGGCGATGTTTTGTTTGTAAATGGGCATCTGGCTGCCGAGGGCATCGTTACCAATAATACGAGCATCCTGAACTTTTGCGTGGTCTATTTCTCGTTAACAGGTTCGGCAGATCTGGCACACACTTTGATTGATGGGGGAGGGGAGTGTCCGTATTTTGAATACGGGATAGGGATTGAAGGTAATTCGGATGAACCGATTATAGTCCACAACAGCACTATTCAAAACATAGAGGAGTATCCAATCCTCACAAATGCTAACAACTTACATCGCCTGCAAATGGAAAATGTAACCTTTGCCGACAACTCGGCCAACCATGTTTTCATTTCTACGGATGGCGGTCACCATACACTGGCTGGCAACGTTACCCTGACATCCCAACCGGGATTGGAAGGATATGAAGTCATTGACGGTAACAACTTGACGATACCTGATGGCCTCACCTTAACGTTGACGGCAGATAACAGTCTGATAATGCCTGCCCTGGGGCATTTACAGGTTGAAGGAAGGTTGCAAGCCGAGGGCACGGCCGTAGCTCCCATCACCTTCACCTCAGCAACCAATCCCCAACCAAATGCCTGGGCGGGTATCTACGTCCTTGATAACGGCTCCGTCACGCTCCAAAATTCTATAATTGAATTTGCTGGAATAGGCCTTGATGTGACCTCAAACAGTGGCACTTTGGCCGAAATTCAGGATGTGGTTTTCCGCGAAAACTCCATTCCTATGGAAATCTCGCCAAACAATTTACACCTGCTGCAAATGGATAATGTCAGTTTTGAAAACAATGTGCGAAATCGTGTTTACATCCACACAGCCAACAACAATACGCTTGTCGGTGATGTGACATTACGGCCACAACCAGGGTTGGAAGGATATGAAATCGAATTGTATGGTGATCGGCTTGTTGTGCCACAAGGAATTACCCTGACACTGGAAGCGGGAACCACCATCCTTTTCCCGGACTTTATTGATGTGATGTTGCAAGTTCAGGGTCATTTACAGGCCAGTGGTACGCCAGCATCACCTATCACCTTTACATCTTTATACACTTCTAATCCCTATGCCTGGCTTGGTGTCTTGATTGGGAGTGATTCTGAACCGGCAAGTACCGGCAGTGCTTACCTGGAAGGGGTCACTTTCAGTCGTGCTGTGAATGGGCTGCTTGTAGGCCAGATAGCAACTGATGACCGTGTTGTTTTTCAAGATTCCACGTTCCAACAAAATTTTACCGGCCCCAGTATTGCCGCCTCGAATCTGCATAAGGTAGACATCAACAATTTGACTTTTGCCGATAATTTTTTCAATCAAATTGTCATTGTCAGCGAGCCGTTAGCCGGAGACGTCACGTTAACCACGCAACCGGGGCTAGATGCGTATCTGTTTACTCGTTACGAACCCCTACAAATTCCCACAGGATATACGCTGACTCTAGAGGCTGGTGTCTCGTTAGTTGCCGATTCTTTTGCTAATCACGATGGATTTTTGCTGGTGGAGGGGCGATTACAGGCAGAAGGCACGGCCGTGCAGCCCATCACCTTTACTTCAAACCAGGATAACACACCAGGGCAGTGGCAGGGGATTTTGGTGAATGGCGGCGAGGTCTCGCTGGCTCATGCCGAAGTGCGCTACGCCGCTACCAACCTGACCGTCAATAGCCCCACCAGCACCGTCAACATCACCAGCAGCCGCTTCATCAGCGCCAGCGTGGACAGCATTGCCGTCAACGATGGCGTGGTCAACGCCGCCTGTTCGGTCATCGCCGGGAGCGGGCAGAACGGCGTGTCCGTTGCCGCCACTGGCAATCCCTCCGTCACCATAACCACCAGCGAGATTTGGGGTAATGGTGTGGGCATCACCAACAGCCACAGCCTGCCTGTGGACGCCCGCCACAATTTCTGGGGCCACCCCTCCGGGCCGGGCGGCATTGGCCCCGGCAGCGGCGACGCCGTGTACGGCAACGTCCTCTACGAACCCTGGCTGGCCGAACCCACCTGCACCCCTCCCCCACCACCAATACTGCCCACCATCTCCATTTCGGACAGCACGGCCGTCGAATCCGCCCCCTTCCTCACCTTCACTGTCACCCTCAACATCACCAGTGAACAGGACGTGCTGGTGGATTATGTGACGGTA
>JAHDWJ010000076.1 GCA_023384415.1 Anaerolineae bacterium | reverse complement strand
TATACGTCAGCAGTTACGCCATCCATCTATTCCAATGCTTCCTGCGTAAGTCCTATGAATGTTAAGAAAATTGTTTCCAGAAAAGCCAGACCCAATTTTATTGAGTACGATTTTTGAGCGAATTTCTAGCTTGGGCAGGATACACAATCCCCTTCCTAGTCTTAATTCGCCCTAAACTGGCGAAGCTATTGGAAAAACCAGACCTAATTTTATTGAGCGTGATTTTGAATCGGATTTCCGGCTTGGGCAGGATTCATACTCTCCATCCCCGCCTTCATTCGCCCTAAATTGGCGAAGGTATTGAACTATGGAAATGTTGCCATACAACCTCTCTACCTCTCACCCCACGTCCCTATTAATTCCATCTTTTCATCTACAGTAACGCCTAACTCAACCAACTCCCCTGTATCGGCAACTAGTTTCACAATACGGTTCTCTAAAATCGATATGTAGTCACCGTCTATCCAAATGCCATCTAAAAACAATGGTGGCAATACTTCCGATAGTACAGTGATATGTTCTCCTTCCCAATGAATAAGGAAGCCACGAGAAACTCCTGAAAGGCTCCCGATTCCATACCCCCGTTGGTTGTCCCATTGGCTACTTGGCGGATTAAGGGTGGGATAGGCCACCATGTGTCCTTCATCCCATTCACCTACGCGAAAGAGAATATAGCCATTTATCTTTTCTAGATCGGCGAGATTGGTTCTAGCATATCCTATGAGTAAATAGTGGCTATCGGTTGACCATGTTACACCATAATAGTCAACATAATCTATGCGGGCGGGGGGTGTCAGCAGGGCTGTTTCTGAGGCATTGACGGCAGATACAAACATTTCCCCCATTGTGGATGGGCCATGGGCTGGACATAAAATTTGGTAAACAATATAACGAGCATCAGGAGACCATGAAAGGTTGCATAAGAGGGTAGCAAACCATGCATGCTTAGGTAAAGTAGTTTCATCGCTGATCAATCTGTATTGAGGACTTTGCAAATCGCTAACAGCGATGTGCCATGTTACATGGGTGAGGTCGCATTCGGTTAGGACGCGGCCGCAAGCTGGCAATACTGCAAACGCCAACAACCGACCATCAGGCGACCAGGTTAACCCACTTTTCCGCGACAAATCATTAGTTACTGTCACCAACTCCTTATGCTGCAGGTCATAAACCATAATATCCACTCGGAGATCGTTTTTGAACACAACAAAAGCCAACTGTGTCCCATGTGGTGACCATTCTATATCATCTTCAATTTCATGTGCTATAAATTCATGTGTAGGTGCTGGGCCAGCATCAAAGGTGGCTACAGGAGTCAGGCTCGGCAACTCAACAATAACAACCTCGGTCTCCTTACGAATAGCTAAATGTTTCCCATCAGGAGAAATAAGGTAGCGATGGGACGACGGCCCGTGGAAAATAGGCGTTAATACAGGTTCTCGGTAACTTAGGTCAACCACCGATAATGATAATTCCCGCCCTTCCCAAACACGGAAAACTAACCCAAACGACCGTTTGCTCTTGTGATGGGGATTACCAATGCTATACAAAGAGTCATCAGGCCCAGCTTGTGAATGAGATAGGCAAGCTATACTTAGCAAGCAGCATAACCCAAGGAACGCAAAGATTCTTTGATAAAGTAAGTATTTAGAGGAGAGCATCATACATGGTTCCTAAAACTATACCCTGGGAATCAATAATTACTCATAGAAGATTACTGTGGACTTAATAAAAAATAAGGGGGGAAGTAACTTTGAGTGGTTCTACTTCGAATACTTATATGCAAATGATTTGGGGCACTATCGGATTTTGGATTTTCATTATCTAGATTAATATCCATGATTACCCCTATTTGTTCTCCCGCATTAACCTGTCTTAAATACGCCTCATTTGGATCCCCTCTTCCCGTCAAAATATTACTAAAGTCAACATGAGAATATGTAATCTCATACTGCCATCCTCCAGTGATTAACAATGCGGAATAGTTTGTGTTGGGACTAAAATGCAACGTTCCATTATAGAGTGCGTTCACACCGATACCAATAGTAGCAGAATTATCAAACCCGTCTGGCGCAACATCAATAGCCGGATGTCCCGAATTATACCCATATCCAACTTGGATCGGCGTAGCACAATTAGTAAACAGACACACAGTTGGCGAAGGGAGGGGGTTGGGAATTGTCGTAGGGGTAGGTGCCAATGTGGGTGTAGGCTGAAGTGTAGGTGTAGGCTGGAATGCCAGGGTTAGTGTAGGCTGAAGTGTAGGTGTAGGCTGGAATGCCAGGGTTAGTGTAGGCTGAATTGTTGGGGTGGGGGTGGAAGTCGTAATAATTGGTGGGGGCAATGGAGTAGGGGTCGCTGACACGGAAAGAGGTTTCGTAGGTCGTGACACTGATCCCATGCTGCCAACACAACGTTGCCCTAATCTACACCCCGCATGTCCCGTTGGATCATTAAAAATAAGAGGTCGATTGTCCACATAAGTATAGCGATTTGCACTTTGGGGGTTGCCTGGGTCCGGCACAATGGTATCTGCACTGGCAAACCGGCCTATCCCCGGCAGGTAGAACCTGGCATTGTAATATAGCAGCCCCAGCTCCAGGTTCTCCTTCTGCCCGGTGTAGTCTCGCTCGGTGAGCTGGGTGGTGGGGGCCAGGCGGTGAGTGCCATAGGGCAGGTAGCGCGTTTCTGTGCCCGGCACCATGTTCCCAGGGCTGCTGCCATAAGTGAGCAGGCTGGTGCTGCCCAGGTGATCGCCGTGTAGGTAAAACAGGCCGTCATTGGCAGGGTCGCCGATGATGCGGGTGGCAACCGCCTGCCCACCCAGAAAATAAGTCCGCCGGATGATGCTGTTTGTCAATTCCCACTTCCATCTGCACCCCCCGGTACAATTGTATTGCCAGGTGTACGCTTGCTCTACTTCATAGTGGGGGAACGGGTAGGTCGTGACGGTGCGGCTGTCATTGGCCGCTGGATTGGCAGGGGCCACTTCGGTACGAAACCGCTGCCCACTGGCATCGTAGGCAAATTGGCTCACCTGGCTGCTGCCAGAGGCGGTGACCTGGATGAGCCGGTTTTCCACGTCAAAACTTTGGGTGTAGGTGGTACTGCCTATTTTGCGGGTGGTCATGTTGCCGTTGTTGTCGTAACAGTAATAATCGCTGCCTATCTGTTTGACGGCATGGGGCAGCGGCTGTGGGGGGGTGCGGCCGCAGTTATTGTGCCAACCGGTGTAATTGTCATCCCTGGTGAACAAAGCAAAATATGCCGATCACCGTGGGCACAAATCAAGCGTTTGAATTGGTGTATCCAATCCCGGCCATGGTTGTACGGCCGCTGCCAGCATTTCAGCGGTGACAGTTGGGGCAAAAACGAAGTAACCATTGCGAACTCTTAAATCTTCATGAATACCTAACAACCACTCATCGTATTCGACGGGAGCAAAGTACCAGACCCATCCCATTGGGCTTCTATCAGTAAGGACTACGGGTTTAGTTCGTTCGTTCATCTCGACCGGGAATTGCACTTGTATTTCTATGCCTTCCTCACGGTAAAACAACTTACCATGAACATAAGAACCTCGACCACAACCAAACATCAGAAATAGTTCGTCTGGGTTTCCCAACGTGTTAAGCAATGTGCCTAATGGCATGCCCACGACATCAAGTCGGATATTATCTACTATATCATATGCACCAAACTGATCTTGAGCAAAGTAGATACCCCCACTACCACCTGCTTCTATAGTAAACCAAACGGGAGCACCACCATTATCTCTGATGTTAGCCAACAAAACGTTATAAGAAAGCTTTTCTATCACATTCCGCCGGCCAAGATCGCCAACACAAACAGTGGCTACGCAGGAGGAGTCAACCAATATAGCCGGCACATTAGCAAACGAGGGCTGATGATCTGTAGAATTGCATCCTAAAAGAAGGATGCCCAGACACAAGATCAAACAAGCAACTCCGACAATTTTCCCAAGCCGGCTACTAAAGTATAGCTGTATAGGTAACTTCATGTGTTATCTCTTGGTTATTGAAACAGGGCTATAGGAAAACTCACCCCACCGCCATACCCAGGGGGTGCAACATACCCTTGCCCATATCGTTGCAATATAATTGACCCCAAAAACTGGACCACATGCTAAGGTGGAAAAAGGTTACAATC
>JAHDWJ010000075.1 GCA_023384415.1 Anaerolineae bacterium | reverse complement strand
GCTAGTCTACCTTAAACCAAGCCTTTTTTCTGTCCGAATTTCCTAGACCATTATACCGTTTGATGCTTCACATTTCCGAAATTCAGCCGCTCAGCCCTCTTGACTTCAATGAGAAAAACCCTCTTGACTTCAATGAGAGAATCTACATTCATTTCAGGGCAAATTGAGAACTCCTGCCAAATTGAGAATTGCTGAGTTGTCGTGTGCCAATATAGTTTAATCCCACCAGAGGGATATAATATCTTCTTCATCTTCTACATCTGCCCATGGGAGTAGGGTTGTTAGCAAAGGTTGAAGTAATGTTTTTAACCCGTGCCCAATATTTTTCTTTTGCTTGGCAGCCGCAAATACTTTGATTTTTCCCTCTAATGTTTCATCCTCTTCTAAAAACCCCTCCCGCCGCATTTCTTCTTCAGCAATAGCGAATATTTTGGCCCTGGCTTCTGGGGATTCAGGTAGTTTTATATCTACGGATTCAGCATACGGTCCGCCTTCGTTCTGTAAACGCTGTGGCTCATTATGAATGAAGCTGATGTATACAGCTTCGGCGCCCGCGGCGTAGAGTGATTCAACAAACTGCTTTGCCTCTTCTGCTCCAGCAAAGCGATTGCCAGCTAACGGGTCAGGGTTATTATTGTTAGCCAACCATGTGCGAGCTTCTTGCCGATGTCCAATAAAATCAACAAAATTAGCTATAGAAGGTGTATTTACAGCCGATGGTTGGTATTGTGCGTTATTTCTTGCCGCTCGTGCAGCCAATGACTCAAGCCGAGCAGTCTCGTCTAACACAAATTTATACAACCCTTGTTGCTGGCGTTCCGGTAATATTCCTATAGGCAAAACAGGCATAAACAAGTGAGCTGTTGCTGATAAGCTTTGGAAGGGAATATTACTCATGTCAGGGGTCAACTGCACATAATATCCATGAGATAATTGTTCTATCTGATCAACGGGGATTTTTTTTAGTCGCTCCAGCCCCCCCATGCGTTCCAAATGTTTATCGGTCAAAAAATTACCCCAATAATACCCTCGCGTTTCAATCTCAGCCTTTTTCCGAGCAAACGGAGGCTCCGATCTAAAATGAGTTTCATACGGACTTGAATAGCCACTTATGACTGCACTATCAAGAGTAATATAACCCGTGCATGCATGTACCGCGGTAAAAATTTCTTTGGCAACTGACACAACAACATCCTGTAACGGTTTATTAGGTTTGCCATAGGCTCGTTCGTGAATATACCAATCCAAAAAAACTGGATAATCTGGCCGTACTAACCAAGAACATGAAAAGTGATAGTTATCGTCCTTTCCGGCGAATAGATAAAATCCTTCTAATGGGACTTCTTGTAAAGTAGCCCAGTCAACTTTTTTCAGCGGCACTTCCCGAGGGTTTGTTTTTCCATCATCCCAAGAGACAAGAACTCTTGTACGGGTATCACTTGTTAAATGGGGATTGAGCCTATTAAAGCTTTTTAACGCCAGATCAAACAGAAGCTGATTATCTATTCGCTCAAACGTAATGAACGAAAAATGAATTTGTTGCGGAAGTTGCAGAGGCAACTTTTTTTTATTGATGTAATGGTTGTAATCCATTGTTGAGTCCTCCACCATGACCAATACCAATTATTTCTAAGCCTCCTAATACCGTTACAGTGGTGACCGTTATTACACTTATAGCCACTGGATCATAGGCAACAGATAATGCTCTTCCCCTTTGTTTGTCTGTCCAATAAAAAATTAGGCCAGAGAGTGGTGCTCCATTTCTATAGGATGAGTAATACAAACTACCATATACATTCATAGGATCTACTGTTCGTACTGTTGCACGTACTGGAGTACCTCGCTGGCAAAAGTCAACAATACAGTTTGCTATATAACGCCTTAATTGCGTCTCTGCAACGCTCATTCGAGTTCCTATTGATTTAACCTCCCATATTTCTCCTGTTGCTCGTCTGAATACATCTGCAAACCCTGATCTTCTTCCTGTTGGGCCGGCACCTGGGAATTCTACTTCAAGTTCTATGCCGGGGTTAGTTAAATAGAAATGCCATTGAACCCATACATGTCTAACTGCCCATGATCTGATAAATGTTGCCTTTTTAAAGGCCTTTCTCAACATATCATATAACTGTAACAATTGTGCATCAGAAAATGTATAGATGGCACCTTTTGGAATCCCAAATTCGCCAAGCATACTGAAAATGCGATCTCGTGGTGGAGGCAAAACAGAACCATCAAAAAGCGAATACGAATAGCCAGTGCTAGTTGTACAAGTGCCAAACATTTCCCCTGAACTTGGGTCGTAACATTCGTGGCCCGTTGGATCGGTGTAACGAAGTGAATTCCCCAGGACGTAGGTGTAGCGGTTGTGGCTTTGCGGGTTGGCGGGGGCGGGCACGAGGGTGTCGGCGGTGAGGAAGCGGCCTAAGCCGGGGATGTAGTAACGAGCGTTCATGTAGGTCAGGCCAATGTCCCGGTTCTCGTGGTGGCCGGTGTAGCCTCGTTCGGTGAGGGTGGTGGTGGGGGTGGTGCGGCGCTCGCCGTAAGGCAAGTAGCGGGTGGTGGTGTCGCTGACGCTGCGGCCGCTGCTGTTGTTCATCTGGCTGAGATTATGGAATAGCAAATGCCGTCCAACCAATTACATGTATTCTATCGAGGTCTATATTAGCAACTAAGAGTTCCTGTCGTTGCCAGGTCTTAACGTCCAGCAAGGTTAAGGTGCGTTTACCACTAAACTCAACTTCTGGATCTCTATCTTTATATGCCAGGTAAATCAGATAGCCACCCGCTTCACTGGGTAACCACCATCCCTCAACAAAATCAGGCTCACATATCTCATAAAGCGTACGTTCTACAGTATCAAAGATATAACCCAGGCCATAATATTTCCTGGATGCATACAAACCAAAATGGATATATCTTTCGTCTGCTGACCACTCCAAATAACGGATTGTGAACTCATTACCCATGCCAGGTAACTCAACTAAACGAGCTATTTCTATCTCTAGTCCATCTGAAGTTAATCCTGTAATCAAGGTATAGGCCTGATTTTCTGTTTTAGGTAGAATCAATAGAGCCTGGGTGCCCTGGTCATTCCACCTTGGCCATACATAAGGTCCCCCTCCCCCTATATTGCTTTTGCGCCAAAGCTCATTTCCATCTTTAATGTTACGAAGAACAAAACTTAAATGTTCTTGGTAAAGGGCAAATGTTTCAGTTGGGTCAACCGCAACAAACCAGGTACCAGGCGCTCTATATGGTCTTGTATAAAGAGCTTCTAGCCAATCTGGCTGTACCTTTTCCGTAACTTCCAATGTTATTGGATCAACAAAATAAGTTTGATTTGGAGGCTCTCCAGTTGTGGAAGCGATGATGCGACCATCTAAACTCCACTGTAACATAACCCAATCATTAGGAAACGGAATCGTTGAGATCAATCCTGTCGTTAGATCATATAGATTTAGAATATTCTCACCATAACGATGCGAGGCCAGTACATCTCTATTAGGAGACAAGATTGGGTTAAAGAAACCTTCCCCCAAACTTTCGACAAACGGCATTTGTGTAAAATCTTTCAAAGAGATAGTTATTCCTCCTTTAAGGCCAGAACCAGGCCAGTTAGTAACCAAAAGGTGCCCAATGCCCACCAGAGGGGTATCATTATTTATGGGTAATTGCTGGCATGGCACAGCGATCACTTTTAGATCTTCAGACGGAATAATGGTAACAAAAGTAGCTGAGGGAGATAGTTTTGTCTCTACGGCTACTGGGGAAGACTTTGGCAGAGGTGGATTTATTGCAACAGGAGTGGGCCTATAAGTTGGTGAACTATGCGGTATAGGAGTGGCTTTTACAGGCGTTATGGATGGCGTGGGGATTGGGCGCATAACTACATCTGGTTCTATCGTTGACGCCACACACCCAGATAAGAAGAGTATTACTCCCACTCCAACTAAAAAAGCAAGGGCGCGATGTAACATAGCAATTCTCCTTCACAAATAGCCTCTGCGAAACAACTATAGTTTCATCATCCCAAATAAGACGCGGCTCATAGGTAACTTTCTGGGCGGATTAGCACGAGTTATTAATTTCAGGGACTTTGGGATTTGGCGGGATCAATGGCACATACGGTATATAATTGACCCCAAAAACTGGACCACATGCTAAGGTGGAAAAAGGTTACAATC
>JAHDWJ010000006.1:41161-218626 GCA_023384415.1 Anaerolineae bacterium | reverse complement strand
CCGCACCCCTCCCCCCCCCCCCTCTCCTTATAGAGCCGGTTCTCCCACCAGCCCCCCCACCAGTTCCCACCCCGGCTCTTCCAGATAGCAGCCTATTAGTTCACCCACCGCTCATCCCGCTCAACGCGGCCGCAGACCCACATCCAGGTGCCATCACTCCCCTTCCCCCACCTCCTGCCACCGTCGCCCCGGCTGAAACGCCATCACCCCAGCCGCTCCCCGCCGCGGCCGCAGCCCCATCTTCGGCCCTTCCCCCAGAGCAACCTGCACCCCGCAGTCGTTTCTGGCTCTATTTGATCTCAGCAATCATTCTCGCGGCGGTGATTTTTGCCGCTTCTCCCTTTGGCCTGGCTGGCTTCGGGGGCAATATCCCTGCTGTCGTCGTCAATCCAACCATCACCCCAACGGCAACCATTACCGTTTCCCCACCAACCCCTACCATCACCATCAGCCCAACCCATACCCCCACCAACCCATCGCCAACCAATACACTCACTGGAGTTCCACTGGCTGTTTCCAGTGAGAGCCCCACAGTGACAGCCCAACCTACCGCAACCGCCACCCATACACCAACACCATCCCGTACCCCTTCACCGACCCCAAGCCAAACGCCAACGGCTACCCCCATCGTCATCCTGGTACGAGAGCAGGATAATATGCCAATGGTGTTGGTACCTGGCGGCTCTTTTACCATGGGGGCAGCCGCAGATGACGCGGCCGCGCAAGCTGATGAAAAACCAGCTCACCTGGTTACGTTAGATAGTTTTTATCTAGATCAATATGAGGTAACGGTGAGCCAATATGCGGCTTTCCTCAACAGCCAGGGGGGGTATGTGCAGCGATGCAATGGCTTTACCTGTGCCTGGACCCAGTTTGAGACTAGTTTTTCCTACCTCATCCAAAACAGTGATGGCACATTTGCCGCCCAATCTGGTTTTGCCGATTATCCGGTAAACCACATAAGCTGGTATGGCGCGGCCGCGTACTGTACCTGGGCCGGCGCTCGTTTACCCACTGAAGCAGAATGGGAATATGCGGCTCGTGGGACGATAGGCTACCTCTACCCCTGGGGCAATGAAGAGCCATCTGACATGCTGGCTCTATATGGGGGGTTTGATTTACGCGATTTACAATCAGTTACAGCGTTGCCCGATGGAGCTACCCCCTTGGGCATTTTGGGGTTGGCGGGCAGCATGTGGGAATGGACGGCCGATTGGTATGCGGCTGATTTTTACCAGGCCAGCCCAACCATTAATCCCACCGGGCCAGCCACACCGACCAGTGAAGGGCGAGTTCTCCGTGGTGGCGGTTGGCTTAACCCCGCCGAAGAGCTACGCGCCACCAACCGGTACTTCCGCCGCCCGGCGACCTTTGAGCGGGATATTGGCTTACGCTGCGGCCGCAACGAAAGTGAGTAAACCCTCGAAAAAAGAAAATTCGAGGTACAATAGACCCCATGCACCTGGCAAATACTCGCATCACTTTTGAAGAAAATGAGAACCGGCTCAAAATTATCCTCCCGGTCAAACGCAGCCCGTTTTATGTGGGGCTGTACACGGCCCTGCTGCTGATATGGGCGGCCGCAACCATCTGGGTTATCATCCAGGCGTTTGACATACCCCAGCGTGACATACCTCTTACTTCCAAGATAACCCTCTTTTTTATCTGGGCTGTCTGGATGGCTGTCTGGCTCTGGCTAGGTCGGCGGATCTGGCGGTGGTGGCAGTTTAACATCGCTGACCGGGAAATTTTATTCCTCAACAAAGAGGAGTTGATCGTCCGCCGCCCTGTTTCCATCCTGGGTCTGACGGATGTGTATGATCTGAAGCATGTGGAGCCGTTTGTTTATGATGAGAAATTTAACAGCCTGGCCTTTAAGTATGGTTCCCGTTTTGTCCTCTGCGGCCTGGGGTTGACCCTAACCGAAACACAAGCATTGATCAGCTGGCTCAACCGTCGTTTTTTCCCCGAACTAGATGATGAAGATTAATGTGGCCGCTTTGCCTCACCCATGAGTTCCCCCGTTGTTGCTTCTATGAACACCTTAGCCCGCCAGTTGGCTGCCTATTTGCCCAGTTCCCTGGTGCGCCGTCTCATCCAGGGTGATTTGCCCCAACCTGGCCAACCTCATTGGCTCGCGGCCGCGACTTTGTTCAGTGACATCTCCGGTTTCACCCGTATGGCCGAAGAGTTAGCCTCTGATGGTCCCCGAGGGGCCGAAGAGTTAAACCGGGTTCTCCTCCTCGTCTTTACGGCCATGATCAACAACATCCACCATTATAACGGTGTCGTCAGCCATTTTTATGGGGATGCTATGATGGTCTACTTCGCCGATGAGGATGGCCGGGCGGCTCAGCGTGCTCTGGCCTGTGCCCGCCAGATGCAGCGGCTCATGGCCGAGGCGTTCCACATCGTTCGCACCAACCGCCCCCCTGGCAAACAAGACAGCTTTAATCTGACGATGAAATTAGGGCTGAGTTACGGCCGTTGCCTGGAAATGGTCGTCGGCGATCCAGCGCACCAGCAGGAGTTTATTTTAGCCGGCCAGCCGGTAGACGAAGCCGCCATTGCCGAGAGCAAAGGGAGTGCCGGGCAAATTATGTTACACCATTCCCTCAGCCAGCAGTTGGGGCTAAAAACAGATGAGCCATATTATCTGCTTCCTCCTGGAGCGACTGTCCCCCAAGATATCCCCCTTACACAACCAGCCCGTTTACCGGCTGACCCAGCGCTGCTCGACGCGGCCGCGACCTTCATCCCCCCTACCCTATACGACCGACTCCAGGCCACCAACACTCCTTTCTGGGCAGAACACCGCCCGGTTACCTCCATCTTCGTCCAATTTAGCGGCATAGATTACCATGCCACCAACGCCGGGGAGCAGTTACAAACCTATTACCAATGGGCTAGAGGCATCGTTGCCCGCTATGGGGGAGAAAACAGCCGCCTCAACCGGGTTCTCACCGGCGACAAAGGCAGTATGCTCCACATTTTCTTTGGGGCCCCTGTCGCTCCCGATGGCCCAGAGCAAGCCATCCGCTGCGCGCTGGCTTTACAAAGAGAACGGCCCGAATTTATCCTCTCACAGCGCATCGGGTTGGCAGCAGGAAAAGTGTTTGCCTGCTCCGTCGGCTCAGAAAGCCGTCGCGAATATACCGTCGTCGGCGATGTCGTCAATGTCTCCGCCCGGCTGATGGCGATTTGCCCAGAAGGGGAAGTGCTGACCAATCGCAGCACTGTCGAGCGAATCGGGCAGATGATGGAGTTTGAGGCGTTGCCCCCTGTGGCCATGAAAGGGAAACAAAAGCTGGTCATCCCATACCGTGCCGTAGGCGAGCGAACCACCATAACCCCACTGCAAACCCATTTTGGCCCTCTGACGCGGCCGCTGGTAGACCGGCACAATGAGTTAGATCTACTCCTGGGGTCTATAGACAACGCCCTGATAGGCGTACCCGGCATTGTAGCTTTGTTTGGCCCCATTGGTGTAGGTAAAACCCGGCTGTTAGCCGAGGGGGTACGCCATTGGCAAGAGGCACACGGTACCGGCCTTATGGGCGAATGTCAACCCCATACCGTCGAAACCCCCTTTGGCCCCTGGTTGACCATTTGGCGTGATTTGTTTGGCCTGCACCCCACGGATGATCCAGCCACCCAGGCAGCTAAAATCAGCCAACAAAGCCAACGCCTTTGCCCCGAACTGATTGATGATGTGGGGTTGTGGGGGGAAGTGCTGGGGTTGCCCTTGTCTCTGGATGAGCGGCTGGCTCGTCTTAAGCCAGAAGCGCGGCAAAACCGGTTTTTTAACCTGGTACGTCGCTGTTTGCACGGCGCGGCCGCGCATACCCCCCTGCTGCTCATCCTGGAAGACATCCAGTGGGCCGATACTTCCAGCCTGGAATTACTCAATGCTATTGCCGAACACTTGAGTGGGCCAATCCTTGTCGCTGTCACTTTTCGCCCCCAGGGAGAACAAAAATTTTCCCTACTTGATAATCCCAACTGCCTGCCCATTCCCCTCTCCGATCTGGCCCCTACAGAAGCACGCAAGCTGGTATACCAGATGTTAGGGCAAGTGATGAACTTATCCCAGGATATGGAACAACATCTGGGCATTCGCGATCGAGAGGGGCGAGAGAGTGCCGTCAACCCGCTCTTTATTGAAGAAGCAGTCAAAGTAATGTTTGATACGGGCATCCTGGTCATCCAGGATCGTCGCGTCCAAATCAATGAAAGTCGTTTGCGTGAAATGCAGGTGCCGGACACCATCCATGGCTTGCTTTTAGCCCGGCTGGACCGTTTGCCTACCCTGAGCCGTGATTTGCTTCAGGTAGCTGCCGTGATTGGACGAGAGTTTGATCTGGAGACATTGACTACTATCTCTCCAGAAATAAGCCGGGATCAGGTCGTACAAATTTTAAGCCTGCTCTCTGAGGCAGAGTTAACCCAACTGATTGGGGCGGACCCAGAACTAAAGTATCTCTTCCAACATGCCATGACGCGGCAGGTAGCATATGAAAGTTTGACCTATGCCCGGCGGCAAATGCTCCATGCTCTAATAGCGGATTGGATTGTTGACCGGTACGCGGATAATTTGCGGCCGTTTTACCCGGTGCTGGCTTACCATTACAGCCAGACGGATATTAATGAGAAAGGGTTGGAGTATGCCCTTGCGGCCGCGAACGATGCCCGCACCTTATTTGCCAACAAAGAAGCGATTGAGCTGTACCGGCTGGCCGAAAATCACCTGCTGCGTTTGAATCAAGCCCAATATTGGGCCACCTATGCCGATATATGCCTGGCACGGGGGGAAGTACATCGCCTTTCTGGTGATTTCAGCAACGCCCTGGCTGATGCGGAAAAAGCAGGTGAGCTTAGTCGGCAAAATGAAGACCCGGTACGAATAGCTCAGGCGTATAACCTGACAGCTGACATTAAATATCGGCAGGCCCAATTTACCCAGGTGCAAGAGATAACGGCCTACGTTATTGAGCATTATGGGGCGATCATTTCCCCAGAAGAGTTGGCCCGCAGCCATACCTGGGCGGGGATGGCGGCCATCGCCCAGGGGTTGGTAGACATTGCTTTAGACCATTTGCATCAGGCAGAGCAGTTGAGTATCGCGGCCGCAGCCAATGAGCGTTTAGCCGCCGTATTAGACGCGCTGGCCTATGTCTACTATTCGCGCCAGGAATTGCCCCAGGCATTGGCTACCATGCAGCGGTCGTTGACCCTCACGCGCCAGTTCAGTACACCCGTCTGGATTGTCTCCAGCCTGAATAACATCGCCCAGGTGCAGTTTAGTCTGGGGCAGCCAGAGGCGGCTTTGGAATCGTTGGATGAGGCAGTGCAGTTGGCGCAGGACACCAGCCGCAATCACCTGGCCGTGGTTTGCTCAAACCGGGCCGAGATTTTGGCTTATGTGGGACGTTTTGAGGAGTCGTTGGCAGATTTTGAAAAGGGGGTCAACCTTTTTGCCGAGATGAATGATCCGTACCAACTGCTGATCGCCCATCTTAATTGGGGGCAAGGGTATTATAACGCCCTCCATTTGTGGGATGAGGCCATGACCCATTTTGTGGCGGCTCAGGAAATTATTGAGAAGCAGGCAGATCAGGGCAGCGAGGAACGAGTGCGGCTGCTGGTCAGTGTGGCCGAAATGGCCGCCCAATCAGACAAATTAGATGTGGCAGAGCATTGTCTGCAAGAAGGGTTGAAGTTGATTGAAGAGAGGGAACATTATTGGTGGCGGCCGCAAGCGTTGTATTGGCAGGGAGTAGTCCAGGCACAGCGAGGGGATGTTGCGGCCGCACGGTCCAGGTGGCAAGATGCTTTGTTGGCCGTGGAAAACAAGGGGTGCCCAGATTATTCCCCCCTGATTTGGCTGGCTTTGGGGGAAACGGCCGCCAATCTATCAGAACAAACCCACTGTCTGGAGCAATGTCTTATCACGGCCAACCAGCGGGCCAGATATGTGGATCGCCTTTACTGTCAACAACGGGTGGGGGAAATTCTAACCCAACGACGAGGAGAATTAAGAACTGTGTAGTGAAAAGTTATCAGTGAGCCATAAAATACGGCTCACTGATAACTGATATTGATTCACTGGTTATGGCACATTAACCTTATATACCTGGAGGCAGCCAGCTACCTTTGGTAAGCCGCAACCCTAATTCTCCAGCATATTGCTCTAATTTTTCCTCATCCAAATCCATGAGCATCTGACGCTCTTCGTCGGTGAGGTCTTCATAGTCAGCCAGGGCGACTTCGGGGGATAGAATGAGGAGATTACGGAAAACTTCATCATTCATCGCTTTTTCAATAATTTCCAGAACTACCTGTTGTGACATACTGTTTCTCCTTGTAGTGGGTTGAGCAATATTGGTGGCGCAGCCTATTCCATATTTTTCAGGGTAATAGGTTCTTGTTGGGGCTGGCAAATGCCACAATAGACAGTTTTGGATACCACTAAAGCTTTTGTTTGTCCCTCAGTGGTCCGATAGGTGTCTATAATATACGGCATTTCTTGCACATGAGCCTTGCAGACGGCGCGGCCGCAAAATTTACATACCGCATGGGCAGGACGTTCACAATGCCAGCATTCCATAGCTGCCCATTATACCTGAAACCAGGGGCAAACATTTAACCGATTTTACACCTATACCGGCAAAATTATGTTTTTAGGGAAATGTTCACTTCCCCACCAACTCAAAACTAGAAACTAGAAACTACCCCCCATGCCTTCCCTCTACCTCCACATTCCGTTCTGTCGCCACCGCTGTGCCTATTGCGATTTCAACACCTATAGTTCATTGTCTGAGCTGAAAGAGGTGTACGCGGCCGCGCTCTGTGCCGAAATCACCCAGGTAGCCGCCAAAGACCAACGGCTTGTACCTACCGTCTTTTTTGGTGGGGGAACACCCTCTCTCATGTCCGCCGAAAGTATCGGGACCATTTTGGATACAGTGCGTGCCGGGTTTGCCCTATCGCCCCAGGCAGAAATCACGATGGAAGCCAATCCTGGAACAGTAGATCGTCCTTACCTGGAGGCGGTGCGGGCAGCGGGCGTAAATCGGTTAAGTTTTGGAGTGCAAAGTGCCAACCAGGATGAACTGATTTTTCTGGAGCGGGAACATACCTTTGCCGCTGTCATTGAGGCGGTAGAGATGAGCCGGCAAGCCGGATTTACCAATCTCAATTTGGATTTGATTTATGGGCTGCCAGGCCAGACGATGGTCCGTTGGGAACATTCATTACAGGCGATTTTGGCCCTGGAGCCGGAGCATATTAGCCTCTACTGTTTGACTATTGAGCCGGGGACACCTATGCACCGCTGGCTGCGTAACGGCCAGATTGAACCCCCAGACCCGGACGCGGCCGCAGACCAATATGAGTTAGCCTTGCAAATGATGGCCGGGCACGGGTTCAGCCATTATGAAATTTCTAATTGGGCTAAACCAGGGTTTCAATGCCAACATAATCTGAGTTATTGGCGTAACCAGGAGTACTTAGGACTCGGGGCCGGGGCACATGGGCATGCGGCCGGTTATCGTTACCATCTGGTCAAACAACCGCGCGTTTATATCAGGCGGATGCAAGAAGGGCAGGCCAGGCGGTATCCCTGGTCATCGGCTGTGGCCGAGGTGATCCCCTTGAGCCGAGCTGACCAGATGGGAGAAACGATGATGACTCAATTAAGGCTGCTGCAAGAAGGGGTGGACGCGGCCGCGTTCCAGGCTCAGTTCGGGCAAACACCTACCGAAGCCTATCCAGGAATTATAGAAACATTGATCCAAAATGGGTTGTTACAACTTGTGGGCGAAAAAATCCGCTTGACCGAACGTGGTTTCTTCTTGAGCAATCAGGTCTTTTATCATTTCGTTTGAGGGGAATAGGCATCAAACAATATAAGACAGCATTCCTTCTCGTCTGATTTTACCCAGACAAGTCAGAAAACTGCCTTACATTTTTAGATCTTGTTTAAATCTTGCCGATTTGCGGGGTAGGCTGGCTTTGTACCGGCCAGAGTGCTCACAAATTTTACCAGAACATAAAGCTGTTTATTTATCTTCTTTACCTAACAGTTCCGTCTGCATAAATTTATCCAATACAAGGGCAAAGAAAAAAGCTGAGAAGAGTCCGGTGAGAAAAAAATAAGGCAATGGGGGATGTTCTGGACCCCACATATATTCTGGTACCGTTGTCTGAAGACCAAACTGAACAATCACGACGGTCAACCCATACCCTAAAACCAGCGACAGAACGGCCAATATCAGCCGTCGAACCCATAAATTCATTTGTTTACCTCCTATTTTCAAAACTATATCAGTTCCTATCATTAGATAGGGTGGCTGCAGCTTAGAAATTCAACTTCTTGGGAGAAATCGAACTTCCTGGCTCACTTGTTTAAGAACCACTCCTATGAGGGGGTTGTTATTTGCTTTGGCACCAACACTTCATGGACATGCTGGGTCAAATCTTCTGGCGACACCGGCTTGGTCAAATATTTGGTAGCCCCCGCCCGCAACCCTCTATTAACACTATCCAGGTCTGTCTTTGCGCTTAACATGATAATGGGCATAGAAGCGGTTCGCTCTTGTCGGCGCAGCTCTTCACACACCTGAAAACCATCTATACCGGGCATCATAACATCCAGGATCATGACATCTGGCGGGTGAAGCTTCACCTTATCCAGAGCATCATACCCATCTTCGGCCTCAAAAACTTCGTACCCGGCACGCACTAACATCAGGCGCAATAGGGTTCGGGCCATCGGTTCATCGTCTACAACCAGCACAGCCTGACTCAAATCAACTCCTGTTATCCGCAAAGAATGATCTCTACTGAGTGGGTGCGGCTGCCCCACTGTTGGTTGATATGATAGCATAATCACACCTGTATTATCCAATGCAATCGGTTACTCAGCGCATAAGCCGTATCTGATGAGGAAAGATTCCTTATGAAAGGTTATCATTATCAGACAGTTACGGGGCTAAGTTGTTATCAATTGGAAAGGAATGGCCGCGAGAATAAAAGGGTTTAAGCCCGCCGAATGCTTACACGCTGTCAATGAAACCAATTGGTGATTGACTTATCGTGCCCTTTATTTTAATCCAAACTGTTTTTCCGGCAATGAGTAAAGCAGAAGCAGAGCCAGAGTCAGGAGTGGATTTTAAGTAAAAATATGGTTAGCTGCGTTCCCACTCTTTTAAGGCCCGTTTAATTACCTCACGTACATGAGGATCATCTATTTCATTTGGCCGTTTGTAAGCGTGCCCATCCACCTCGATAATCAGACCACCAGCAGCTGATTGGCGCAAATGGATATTACGCCGGGCCAAGACAGGGTCGGCCTGGAGGTGCTGTTGTAAGATTTCATCTATTTGAGCGGCAATGCTGATCATGGTGGGAGATGGGGAGTCACTGAGGGGGCCAGTGATACTGGTTTTCACGGCAGGGGCTGATGGTTTTTCGACCGCGGCCGCCTGTGGTGGTGATGGGGCCAGGTCTCGGGTTTGGGCCAGGGGTGGAGCTGGGGCACGTTCGGCGGCCGCGAGGGGGGCAGCCACATCAGCATCTACCAGTTTCTGGTACCCCCCGGCAAACACCACCAGATCGCCAATTGCGGCCAGGATGCGCCGTTTAGCTTCAGCCTGGGGTATTTCATTGAGATTAAGATACCGGTTATCTCCCATCTCCACAACAATTTTGCCTAATGGCGGCACCCGCAAAACTCGCATCAGTTCTATCTCTTTACGCATGGAAAGCTCCTACGAAAATAAGTTTCAGGTTTCAAGTTGTGAATGCCCCGATCTCCCTGGATTCTGCTACAAAATGGATGACCACTCACAAACTTGCTCACGCTTTCTTTCCTCATACCTGGCAACCTGGGCAAAAATGGGTGGCGCGGCCGCCGAGGATGATCCTTTCGATGACGCGGCCGCAGCGATAGCAGACATCTCCAGTGCGGCGAAATACAGCCACCGCATTTTGCATATCCCCTTTTGTCCCATCCGGCTTCACATATTGGCTAATGCTGGCCCCTTCTCGTTCAATACCCAGGCGTAATACCTTCTGAATCCCATGATGCAACCTGTCTAATTCGCTCAAAATCAAACTATTAGCCGGCCGGGTTGGCAAAATTCGGGCTTCATGCAACGCTTCATCGGCGTAAATGTTACCAATACCGGCGATTACTGTCTGATCTAACAAAGTGGGTTTAATGGCTCGCTTATGTTTTTGCAGTCGAGTTCGTAAAAGTTGGGGGGTGAAATCTGACAATAAGGGTTCCGGCCCCAACCCACCCAACAGGTCATCTATATTAGCCACGAGATAAACCCGACCAAATTTGCGTGGATCTGTAAACCGCAGTTCCTCATCATTATTTAAAGAGAATATGGTATGGCTGTGCTTGTTCTCAGGCAATAATGCCGACACAACGGCCAGATGTCCGGTCATTTTCAGGTGAAAGAGAAGGGTTTCTTTGCCAGTTAGATGACAAACGATATATTTGGCCCGCCGTTCAATGGCCTGGAAGGTCCGCCCATGAATACGCGCCTGTAATTCATCTAGCGTCGGTGTGGCAATGTGGCGCGGCCAGCGGTTACGCACGGCCTGGATAGTGCGCCCAACAAGCTGCGGCCGCAGCGCTCTAACAACGGTTTCTACTTCAGGTAACTCAGGCATAGGGCAGGTAACTGCGGCCGACCGGCCGTTAGCAATCTCCCAATCTCTCGCTCTTTATTCTCTCACACTAAAAATCGCCCACCTTCATAAAACAGTTCATCATCCACCCAAATTTGACCACCATCCCGCATATCACAAATCATATCCCAATGGACCATAGAGCGGTTTTGGCTGCCCGTCTCCGGGTAACCAGCCCCAACAGCCAGGTGGATGGTGCCGCCAATTTTTTCATCAAACAGGATAGATTTAGTAAACCGGTTGATGCCGTTGTTCGTGCCAATGGCAAACTCACCTAGATAACATGCCCCGGGGTCGGTTTGCAAGACATTCTTGAGGAATGGTTCATTCTTTTTGGCCTGGGCTGAGACCACCTTGCCCTCTACAAACTTTAGCTCAATGCCTTCAACTTCGCGGCTGCTGTAAATGGCCGGGTAACTGAACCGGATCCACCCATTAACAGAATCCTCTACCGGGCCGGTGAAAATTTCGCCGCTGGGCATATTGCGCTGCCCGTCAGAGTTGATAAAGGTACGACCGGATATGGATAGGGTAAGATCGGCATGTGGTCCTAGCACCCGCACCTGCTTTTTGCCATTGAGCCAATCCACCCATTTTTGCTGCTCGACGGATAATTTTTGCCATTCCCCTACCGGATCCTCTTTATCGGCAAAACAGGCACCGTAGACAAAATCCTCATAATCGCGCAAGGACATATCTGCTTCCTGGGCGTAGGCGTGGGTAGGATATACAGTTGTCACCCAACGGTGTTCATTGGCAGCAGTACGGCGCATGATGGTGTTCATCATCTCTCCCAGAGCTGAACGCATCATCTTTTGCCGGGCTGGGTCTATGTTAGCCAGGGTGCGTGTATTGTGCGCGGCCGCGATACGAATACTCCCTTCAAATGTCTCACTGACAACACGGATGGGGTCTGCCACATATTGCAGCTGCTCATCGCTCCCTTCCCTGAGCAAAATTTCCTGAAACTCTTCATCCTGCCAGATCACCACTGGATGCCCCCCAGCCCGCAGCACTTCCTGATAAACCGCTTTTACCAGCGGCATACCCAGAGAACTACTCTGAATAGCTACACGATCCTGGGGGCGGGTAGCAATACAATAGTGGGCTAATAGTTGGGCTAATTTAGAAATGCGGGCGTCAATCATTCAATTATCCTGATAGAGAGCGTATAATAGGATACGGAGCATCCTATAGATTATACCGAACTTTTGTTATATCACGTATTTTCTATAATAACGCTTCTGGAGTGTGTGCCTTAAAGACAAAACAAATTCACCCTTCTTTCCCCTGTTTTTTCACTCTGGCGTTTAATCCCTCATGTACCCAGAAGATCGCGTCCTCATCGCTTATTTACCCACCCCGGCTGATTTTGTCCGCATTCAGCAGGAACATTGGTACCGCATCCCCCACGCGGCCGCACCCAAAGGGTTACACGCCGAATATTTCGCTTTCTATTTTGGGCAAAGCTTTGGCCCAGACAAATGGGCCATTCATTATTACGCCCAAAACTTGGGCCATGAGCTAACCACTCGCCGTGTGATTTTACCAGATGAACCAGACCATCCCCGGGCCGACGAATGGTATTACAAAGTTCAACTAGGCAAATTGACCAAACTGGATCGCCCGATCATCAGCCTGCAATGGCGCCGTGTCACCTTCCTTCACACCACCTGGGATCGCTTTCAAGAGGCCGTAGAGATCAATGACCTGCTGCTCGATGGGGGGTATTATGTGGATAGGGCATTTAATACCTTAAGGGATGGGGAAGATGAGCCGGATGCCCAGTAACATACTGGGCACGAAAGAGACTCATCGGACTTCTTAACCCGTGTTCGCTAACCGTTCCAACTTCTCCAGCAGGCGGGCCAACACATCAAAGCCACCTTGCCAGAAAGCGGCCGCGTGCATATCAATCCCCGCCTTCTGCAAAATCTCCACCGGTGAAGCGGATCCCCCGGCAGCTAACAACTCCAGGTATCCCGCCTTAAACGATTCCCCCTCTTGTTTGTACTGCTCATACAGTGACAGCACCAAAAGCTGCCCAAAGGCATACGCATACACATAAAACGGGGTATTATAAAAATGGGGGATAGCCACCCATTCGTGGCGAAAATCATCAGAAACCTCAACGGCATCACCAAACTGCTCGCGCAGATTTGCCAGGTAGAGATCACTTAGAACATCCACCGTTGCTCCAGATTGCACTGCTTCATGAGCCGCCTTCTCAAACAAGGCAAAATACCCCTGCCGCATAATCGTAGCATAAGCATCATCCATTTGTTTGAACAGCAGCACCCGATGGACTTCTGGGTCAGGGTCTTGGGTCAGTAGATGATCAATCACCAACATTTCACCAAAGGTCGAAGATGTTTCCATCAGCGGTAGAGAACTGAGCCAGGTGAGGGCGTTATGATGTTCAGCCAGCATAAAATGGATGGCGTGACCCAACTCATGGGCCAAAGTTGCCACATCATTAGGCTGACCATGATAGGATTGCAACACCCAGGGAGTCAGGTCAGGCGTAATGGGGGCACAAAAAGCCCCACCACTCTTGCCAGGGCGCACTTCACTGTCCAAATGCTCATCGTCAAAGACGCGACGGGCCAATTCAGCCAAACGGGGGTGGAAGGTGTTAAAACTGGTGAGAACCAGCGAAGCGGCTTCAGCAAACGGGTAGGTCTGCTCTGTTTTCCCCGTAGGGGCATATAGATCGTAGCGGTGTAATTTGTCCAGACCAAGCAGGTTAGCTTTTAAGCGAAAATAACGATGGAATAAAGGAGCATTGGCCTGGATGACATTAAGTAAGGTATCTACTACTTCATCGGGGATATCGTTTACCAGATTCCGCACGGACATCGGGGTAGAGAAATGGCGCAAGTCTACGTTTTCGCTGCGCCAATCGCGGATAATAGCCTGGTAAATTTGTCCCAGAATAGGGGCATCGTGGGCATACACCCGGTAAAGCTCCTGGTACGCGGCCGCACGCAGTTCTGGGTCTGATGAGGCGTAATAGGTAGTGAGTTCGCCCCTCGTAATCGTTTTCGCTTCCCCATTTACTGTTAAGTTAAAGGTATACCGGTTGGTGATAGAGCTATACAACTGGGTCAGCACAGAACGGCCGTTGACATTTTTCAGGTTGATAATCCGCTCTTCCGGCTCGGTAAGGGTATACGGTTTTTGGCGGCGCAGGGTATCGAGCCAATAATGGTACTCTGCGGCCGCGTCCAAAAAGCCTTGTGCCGTCTCCTCATCCAGATTCTTCCACCACAATTCAAAAAACAACTGCCTATTTTGCGTCTCGGCGGCCAACTGGCCCATCCGGGCCATATAATTTTGGGCTGCCTGATCCTGGGTGTTGGCCGAAAACCGTAAAGCAGCAAACCCATACAAGACAGAAATCTCTCGGTACAGCTTTTCGTAAGCAGCCAGGATAGCCTGGAATTCTTCTTGGGTAAGGGTTGGGTTGAGTTTTGACTGCCAGGCAGCAAATTGCTCAAGCTGCATCTGCACCCGGGCCAGAGCCTCATCCATCTCTGGTGAGGCAAAATCAGGAAACAGTTTATCCAGCCGCCACGCTTGTTGTTTGTATTGATGATTAGCAAAAGAACTCACAGTTTTATCTCCTTGTATGTGGTACACAGACAGGCACAGATAAAGGAAAATTTGCGCCTAACAGTTTTAGCATTTCTTGTGTGGGGATTCAGGCCCACTATGTCCTTGTAGCGCAGAGTAAATAGGGTTGATATATAAGTGCTCCAAATGGCCTGGAACGTTGATCATACTCTTCTGTGATAATCAGAGCAATAATGGTCTTAGCTGAGTCAACAATAAAAAGCACAAACAGGATTTTCTCGTTTACCCTGGGTTCTAACAACGGATAGAAGGAATAAACGGTTAAAGTTGCCCTACAGGAATCTGTTTCTTTCTTAATCCGTTGTTGTCACTCCATCTTCTGCCAAATCGCCCCATCCCGCAACTATGAAGTATAATCCCCTCGACCTATGCGTAGAAACCCTGAACGTTGGCGAGCAATTGATGGCCGGTTGGGCCGGGAAGCGACTATCTGGTTGTCCACAGTCCGTGGCGATGGGCGGCCGCATCTCACCCCTATGTGGTTCATCTGGTTAGAGGGCAAAATTTACATCGCTACCGGCACCCACACCCAAAAATACGCCAACCTGGTGAGCAACCAGGATGTCGCCCTCTCTCTGCCTGACACCCAAAACGTCATCATCATTGAAGGGGAAGCCCACGCCGCCAACCGCCAAACCACCGATAAGCTGGCTGAATTTTTCTACAATAAATATGAATGGGATTTTCGCTATGACGAAAGCAGCGATTGGCGTCTGGTAGAAATCACCCCCCACAAAATTTTAGTCTGGGGAGATGGGTATGATCATGAGGGGACGAGAGTGTTGTAGGGTTTCAAGTTTCAGGTTTCAGGTTTCAAGTTGAACTTGAAACTTGAACCCTGAAACCTCTAACGCGAATCCAATGGTTGACCGGTAAACTGACCGGTACACTTAAACCAAGCGAGGCATTTTATGAGTATGCGATTTGACCGATTTACCGAAAGGGCCCAGGACGCGGCCGCACGAGCGTACAAAATCGTCCAGAGCCACGGCCATACCCAGGTAGACACTGAACACCTGTTCCTGGCTCTCTTAGAGCAAAACGACGGGGCCATCCCCCGTCTCATCGAATTTGTGGGGGCCGACATTAACGGCATGATGGCCCGCGTAGATGAAGAGCTGCGGGCTACACCGCGAGCTGGCGTTTATGGCGGGGGAGTCGGCCAAATTTTTTACACCCCCCGCATCCGTACCGTTCTAGAGTTAGCTCAGGGGGAAGCCAACCGGCTGAAAGATGAATTTATCTCCACCGAGCATATTTTTCTGGCCTTATTAAGCGAACGAAATACCCCAACCGCCCGCATTCTTCAGGAATTTGGCATTACCCGCGAGCGAGTTTTGGAAGGAATTGAGCAGCTTCGTGGTGGCCAACGCATCACCGACCGGGGATCTGAAGGGCGTTTCCGTGCTCTGGATAAATTTAGCCGCGACCTGTCTGCCCTGGCTAAAGAAGGCAAGTTAGACCCGGTGATTGGCCGGGATGAAGAGATTTTGCGTGTTGTTCAGGTGTTGAGCCGCCGGACGAAAAACAACCCGGTACTGATAGGTGAGGCGGGGGTGGGCAAAACCGCCATCGTCGAAGGGTTGGCGCAAAAAATCATCACCTCTGATGTGCCCGAAAATTTACTCAACAAGCGAGTGCTGGCCCTAGACCTGGGCGGCATGGTAGCTGGCAGCCGTTTTCGCGGAGAGTTTGAGGAGCGGCTCAAAGCAGTAATGGAAGAGATTCAGAAGGCGCAGGGAGAAATTATCCTGTTTATTGATGAATTGCATACGGTTGTTGGGGCCGGGGCCGCCCAGGGAGCAATGGACGCCAGCAATATGATGAAACCGGCCCTGGCTCGCGGGGAGCTGCAATGTGTCGGGGCGACAACGCTGGATGAGTACCGGCAATATATTGAGAAGGATAGTGCGTTGGAACGCCGCTTTGCCCCGGTTTTTGTGGATGAGCCATCGGTTGATGAGACAATTGAGATGCTGAAAGGGTTACGCGGCCGCTACGAAGCCCATCACAAAGTCAGCTACTCCGAAGAGGCATTGGTCGCGGCCGCCAAGCTCTCTTCCCGCTATGTCACCGACCGCCGCCTGCCAGATAAGGCGATTGATTTGATAGACGAAGCGGCCGCGAAACTCCGCATCGCCCTTTACACCCTGCCCCCAGAACTCAAGCAGGACAAAAAGCGGCTGGACCAACTTCAAGTTGACGAAGAAGAAGCCCATACCGTGCGTGACTACGAACGAGCCGCCCGCGTCCGCGCCGACCGTTTGCGCCTGGAAAGTGAGTTCAACGAAAAACGAGACAAATGGCGCTCCGAAAACAAAATTGATGAAGTGGTAGACCAAAACGATATCGCCGGAGTGGTCGCCGCCTGGACTGGCATTCCTGTGACCCAGATGATGGAAACCGAAGCCTCAAAATTGCTGCACATGGAAGAGCGGCTGCACGAGCGCATCGTAGGGCAAGAACGGGCTATCGCCGCCCTGGCCGATGCCATCCGCCGCAGTCGCTCCGGCCTGGCCGATCCCAGCCGCCCCATCGGCAGCTTTATTTTCCTGGGCAGCTCTGGCGTTGGGAAAACGGAGCTGGCCAAAGCCCTGGCCGCCTTCCTGTTTGATGACGAAGACGCCCTCATTCGTATTGATATGAGCGAATACCGGGAGCAGCACACCGTCAGCCGCCTCTTTGGCGCCCCCCCCGGCTACATCGGCTACGAGGAAGGGGGTCAGCTCACAGAACAGGTGCGCCGCCGCCCATACAGTGTTGTCCTTTTTGACGAAATTGAAAAAGCCCACCCCGATGTGTGGAATGCCCTGCTGCAACTCCTGGATGATGGCCGCCTGACTGATGGGCAGGGGAGGGTAGTCAATTTCCGCAACACCGTCATTGTGATGACCAGTAATGTGGGTACCTCATTTGTCAAAAAGTCTGGGGCGTTGGGCTTTGTTGGGGCTGGCGCCAGCCGAGAAGAGCAGGCGGATCACAAGCGGATTGAAGAAGCGTTAAAAGGGACCTTCCGCCCAGAGTTTATCAACCGGATTGACGAAATCATTATTTTTGAGCCGCTGTCGGAAGAAAATATGGTGCAGATCGTAGATTTGCAAATCAAAGAGGTAGTGGATCGCCTGGCAGAGCATGGTGGGGTGACGATTACCCTGACAGATAAGGCGAAGAAATGGTTAGCCAACCAGGGGTATGATAAAGATTTTGGGGCGCGGCCGCTGCGTCGGGCCATCCAGCGGTTTGTCGAAAGTCCTCTATCCGTCCAACTGCTCCGCAACGCCTTTAGCTCTGGTGATTCGATTGAGGTAGATGAGAAGGATGGGGAGTTAGTGTTTAATAAACTCCAAAAAGAGCCGGCCTAAGCTGATTCTTTGTATCTAGTCAAAACAAAAGGCCCTTTCATAATGAAAGGGCCTTTTGTTTTGGCTATGTTGGAAACAGCTTAGGCGAACTTGGCCGCCTCTAACCGCCGGTTGATTTCTTCTTGGGCGTACTCTCTGCTGTAACCATATTTCTGTTGGAGTAGACCAACAAGTTGATCTATCTTACCTTCCACCCGATCCAAATCATCGTCGGTGAGTTTGCCCCACCACTCCTTGATTTGACCGCGCATTTCTTTCCATTTACCTTGAAATACATCTTTGTTCATAGTGTAATCCTCCAGATTGTTTTGCTTGACAGTCCCGCAAGGGGGCCATACTTTCTGATCAGCCTTTCTGGAACTGTCATCTGAATAGTTGTGAGCATCCTGCTAATGCTTGTTTGCTCAGAACTGATACATTCATTGTGCAATAACCTGGCATAAACCTATATGGGGTAACTCCCTACCTTAAGGCAATAACTCCCTGCATTTTTATCCCCGCAAGAAAATTGTTTGCCGGACAGGTAACAAAAAAGGCAGGCTCTGCTTGCCAGAACCTGCCCTTTAGAGGATCGCGGCTAACTAAAATAGCCTGACTTAACCCTCATCTTCTTGTATGGTGCTATAACCCAGGCCAATAATCCCCAACGATACAGCGGCGATAATCGCTACTGTGAAAATGATCAACAAAATCAACCCTAACAAACTCATCACAATTACTGCACCCATTTTATCCTTCCTTTCCCTGCAAACTGGTCACTGCTCATTAGTTCAACTGCGGAACAGTTCCCGCACAATAATATTCCGCTGAATCTGGCTCGTCCCTTCGTAAATCTGGTAAATTTTAGCATCTCGCATCAATTTTTCCACCGGATATTCAGCCATGTACCCATAACCACCAAACACCTGCACCGCGTCCGTCGCTACTTTCATCGCTTTATCGGCTGCGTAGGCTTTACCAAAGGCGGAAATAGTGGTGTTGCGTACCCCATGATCTACTGCCCAGGCCGATTTCCACACCAGCAGCCGGGCCGCTTCCACTTCCATGGCCATATCCGCAACCATGTGCCCAATGGCCTGATGCTGCCAGATTGGTTTGCCCATAGCGTTGCGCCCTTTGGCATATTGGATCGCCTCATCTAACGCCCGCTGGGCCAGACCAACCGCTCCGGCCGCTGTGGCCGGCCGACTCCGGTCAAACACTTTCATGGCTGTCATAAAGCCGGTGCCTTCTTCGCCTAAGCGGTGAGTGGCGGGCACTTCTACATTGTCGAAGATGACTTCGGCAGTATCAGAAGCGTGTTGGCCCATTTTGTGGAATGGTTTACCCACACTGACCCCCGGCCAATCCCGCTCTACAATGAAACAGCTCATGCCGTTGTATCGCTGTTCCGGGTTGGTGTAGGCGAATACGGTGTAAAAGTTAGCCACGGTGGCCCCAGTGATGAAGGTTTTGCTGCCGTTGAGGATATATTTATCCCCCTCGCGACGGGCAGTGGTGCGAATCCCGGCCACATCAGAACCGGCTTCTGGCTCAGTGAGACAGTAAGAAGCAAGTTGACCATCAGCCATGCGGCCGCCATATTCTTGCTTCTGTTCCTCAGTACCGGCAATCTTAATGGGCAGATAAGCTAATCCATTGACGCCAATAGCGGTACTTACCCCTGTACACCCCCAGGCCAGCTCTTCAGCGACCACAATTTCCTCAAACAGACTCAACCCCAGGCCACCATGCTCCTCAGCCACCACCATCGTTGTTAGCCCCATCTCCTGGGCTTCACGAATCAGCGGCCAGGGGTATTCATGGGTGCGGTCATAATGTTCAGCCGCCGGGGCAATCTTTTCCCGCGCAAAGCGGCGGGCCAACTGTTGAATCTCTTTTTGTTCTTCATTTAAGGCAAAGCTGACCGATTTGCTCATCACATTACTCCTGCAAAAAAGGGCTGAGGGTTGATATCTGCGTAAGTTCCCCTGACCCAGCTTGTTACCTACCCTATTACTGGCGATTGTTCAGCTTTGGAAATATCAATCGTCATAGCCCCATCTACGCTCCCTGTATCCAAAACAGCCGAACGCATAACAAGCCTCTTGGTGGCAATTGGGCCTTCCACATAGACGCGAGAGAAGGCAAACCCTTCCACCTCAGCACTGTCACCGACAATGACATCACCAATGATAGCCACGCGGGTACCACCAGGGGTATCCACTTCACGTCCTTTCAAATCGCTAACTTTGATCCAGGTTTGCGCCTCAGCAAATTCATTGCTGTCCGTAATGACATCGGAGCGATTGACCAAAATGGCATCTACCCCTAACACTTTGACGTTGGGCAGAGGTACGATCAAATCCTTTCGTTTGAGCAGCCCTTCTCGCCCCAGGTTAAGGCCCATTACCTGGGAAAGCTCTTTGTTCAGGTACAAATCTTTTACTTCGCCGATATGGCGACCTTCGTTGACGCTAATAACCGGTTTGCCGATGATGTCTTTACCGAAACGCATGGTGGGCCTCCTGAGAGAAAATATGAATTATGAAGGGTGAAATCTGGGTAATGGTCACAAGCTACATTATAACCCGGTTTAGGCCGGGGCAAAAGTTATTTGTGACACAGCGCGTTATCCGGCTTGAATGGCCCGGTACTTAGCTTTTGTAAAACTTTTATACATCCACAAATCCATTTTTTTCGTCAAAGACAAGTAACTTCTCGGCAAGGGACGAAGTTGGTTAAGCCTGTCAAACCCAATATGACAACTCCGAAATAGTTTAATGGCAAGAATCGTCAATCTCAATATCGTTGCAAAATATTGACAAATTATGAACAATCGTTTATGATAATTACAAGCAAACGCTCAATGTCCTGAAGCTAACTGATCAAAAGAACGTAAATTTGTTGGAGAGTCCCATGAATAACCAAAAAATTATTGTAATCGGCAGTGGGTTTGGCGGGCTGGCTGCGGCTGTGCGCCTGGCCGCCAGAGGGCATGATGTCACCCTGCTGGAAAAACGAGATAAGTTAGGCGGCCGCGCCTATACCTATGAAATCAACGGCTTTAAGTTTGATGGTGGCCCTACTGTTATTACCGCCCCCTGGATGTTGGATGAACTGTGGGCGGCCGCAGGTAAAAACCGTGAGGATTATGTCCAATTTGTCCAGTGTGAACCGTTCTACCGCATCTTCAACCATGAAGGTCGCTCCTTTGATTATAACGGCGACCATGAGTTCACCCTGAACCAAATTGATCAATGGAATCCTGATGACAAAGAGGGGTACACCCGCTTCATCGCCAGCACCAAAGAGATATTCGAGACCGGCATTGCCCTCATTGACAAACCGTTTCTCAAAGTGACGGACATGCTCAAAGTGGCGCCCGATCTCATTCGTTTGCAATCCTATCGCAGCGTCTACAGTTACGTCGCCAAATATATCAAGAACGATTTTCTGCGCCGCTGCTTCTCTTTCCACCCGTTACTCATCGGCGGCAACCCATTCAACGCCGCTTCACTCTATGTCCTCATCCATTACCTGGAGCGGGAGTGGGGTATCCATTACGCCTTAGGGGGTACAGGGGCCATCGTGGAGGGGTTGGAGCAATTATTCACTGATTTAGGGGGGAAAGTACGGGTAAACAGTGAGGTTGAAGAAATCATTATTGAAGGGCGCAAAGCTACTGGGGTACGGCTCAAAGATGGTACTACCATCAAGGCAGATGCCGTTGTCTCGAATGCTGATGTGGCCTACACCTACATGAACATGATTCCGTCCCAATATCGCCGCACCAACAGTGACGCCGCGTTTAAACGCAAAAAGTACAGCATGTCCCTGTTTGTCATCTACTTTGGCACGAAAAAGCGGTATAACACCGGCACACTGGCTCACCACAATATTATCCTGAGTGAACGGTACAAAGAGCTTTTGAGCGAAATTTTTGGCAACAAAGGGCTGCCGGAAGATTTCTCTCTTTATTTGCACATGCCTACCCTGACTGATCCTTCGATGGCGCCAGAAGGGCATGAGGCGTTTTATGTGCTGTCGCCGGTGCCCCATTTGGGGGCAGATATTGATTGGAACGCGGCCGCGCCCAAATACCGGGACGCCATTATGAATTTTTTGGAAGAGAATTATTTACCTGAATTACAGGAAAACATTGTTGCCGAGCATCGAATTGACCCGCTGCATTTTCAAAACACGTTGAACAGTTATCTGGGATCTGCTTTTTCTGTGCAGCCTACCCTGACCCAATCAGCCTGGTTCCGGCCACACAACCGCTCCGAGGATTTTGACAACCTCTATTTTGTGGGGGCGGGTACTCATCCAGGGGCTGGTGTGCCGGGGGTATTGGCCTCGGCCAAGATTGTGGATGAGTTAATCGGCGGGCCAGTGTATCAACCGCAGGCAGCAGCCAAAAGCCGGGGGGAAACGAAAGGCAGTGAGGGAACCCCAGGAGATCTTCTCTGGGGAACCAGGTAACCAATGAATAATTAATGGGTGAATTGGTGAGTGGTTAATGAAGGGTATTCCAGGGAATTGGGGGAAGTTAGAAATAGAGACAAACGTGAAAAACCCTGGGAAAGTACGCAACTAGAAACTAGAAACTAATTTTTTACAGGAGAAACCGTTATGACCGTCAGCCAGCCCCATTGGGAAAATAGTTTACTTGCCCTTGCTTTACCAGGCCATATCAACCTATCGGCTCACGGGCAACAGGCCAATCGGCCAACAAATAACCCGTTGCTGATAGAAGCGTACAACTATTGTGCCGCTTTAACCGCCCATCACAGCCGTTCTTTCCACCTTTCTTCCGGGCTGCTGCCAGATGGGCAGCGGCAGGCAGCGCGAGCGTTGTATGCCTTCTGCCGTATCAGCGATGATCTGGTAGACAATCCACAGGGCAATCCTCAAGAAGCGTTGACCCGGTGGCGGGTTCAGGCGTTCAATTCGCACCCATCCAGCCGTGATCCCATTGTGCTGGCCTGGCATGATGCTCGCCGCCGCTTCCACATTCCTGAGCATTATGCCCACCAACTGCTGGATGGGGTTGCTCGTGATCTGGATAACAGCCGGTATAACAGTTTTGCCGATCTGACCACCTATTGTTATGGGGTAGCCTCAACGGTGGGGTTGATGAGTATGCACATCATCGGCTTTTCGGGACCGCAGGCGGTGCCGTATGCCATTAAGTTGGGGGTAGCTCTGCAAATGACCAATATTTTGCGCGACGTGGCTGAGGATTTCAGTAATGGGCGCGTTTATTTGCCCCAGGATGAGTTGGCTGCGTTTGGGTTGACGGAAGGGGATTTGCGCCGCGGCGTGGTGACGGATAGCTGGCGGGCGTTTATGCAGTTCCAGATTGAGCGGACGCGCCAACTGTATGATGAGGCGTGGCCAGGGATTGGGATGCTGAATGCCAGCGGCCGCATGGCTATCGCGGCCGCAGCCGAACTATATCGTGGTATTCTTAGTGATATTGAAAAGCATGATTACGATGTATTCAGCCGCCGCGCCCATGTTTCTACCATGGCCAAATTAAGCAAGCTGCCCGGCATCTGGTGGCGCAGCCGGCAGGTTTGAGGCCGTAAGCAAACTAGAAACTAGAAATTCGGAATTCACCTCCTATGACCTACTTTACCTTTTTACTTATCTTCTTAATTGTGCCTATCTTGCTGCTGGGGGGATTGGCGTGGAGGGATGAGCGCGGCGGCCGCGCTCTCCCCCACGCCTTACGGGGTCAATCTTTCTGGCTGGGGCTGGCTATCATCCCGTTTGTAGCCCTGCTCTACACCACCCCCTGGGATAATTACCTGGTAGCAACCAATGTTTGGTGGTACAAGCCGGAGTTAGTCACCGGGCTTATCATTGGCTGGGTGCCGATTGAGGAGTATACCTTTTTTATCTTACAGCCTATTTTTACCGGGCTGGTTTTGTTAGCCCTGCTGCGCCGTCTGCCTTATGACCCTAAACCGGCAAAGGGAACGCGGCCGCGCTACCTGGCTACCCTTGTTGTGGGTTTACTCTGGCTGGGGATGCTCATTTTGCTCTTCACTAATTACCCCCCCGCCACCTATCTTGCCCTGACGCTGGGGTGGGCCTTACCCCCCATCATATTTCAACTATTCTTTGGCGCAGACATCCTCTGGCGGCATCGGTACGCTATCGTAACGGCTATCGCTCTCCCCACTGTTTACCTGAGCGCGGCCGATACCGTTGCTATCTACGGAGGTACCTGGACGATTGACCCGGCGCAATCGCTCAACATTTTCCTGGGGGGATTGCCTATTGAAGAAGCGATTTTTTTCCTGATTACCAACATATTGGTTGTTTTAGGCTTAACCCTGTTTTGTGCCCAGGAAAGCCAGAGCCGTGTCCCAGACGGTTTAAGGCAGTGGCTGCACCGTTTACCGCAGCCATCTTCATCATTGTAAATTGTTAAATTGTTGGGTGATTTGGTAAAAAGTGTAAAGCAACAAAAAGAGCGGCAGCTGCCGCTCTTTTTTACGTCTGTGAAACTTGAGAGAGTAACGGATGGGCTCCTGGCTCACTCACCTACTTGCTACTCACCCCGCTGCCTATACTCCCCTTCAATCACAATTTTATCGCTCAATTCATCCTGCTTGCGCTCTTTCGCACTCTGACCGGTCATTTCCGCTTCTAACTCAGCAGTGTGGCGGGCCACCAGGTAAGGAGGCACAAATTCCACAAACAGCTTGGCGCCGACAAGAATAGCGGTCAAATCATCTAGGGCGCCGATGCCGGGAAAGGCCAGGCCAGGGAGAAAATCTATAGGGGAGATAAAGTAGATCGCGGCCGCGAGGGGGAGCAGTTTCAGGTAAAACGGGACTTCCGGGTCCCGAATCAGCCGCCACACCAGGCGGATTTGCAGAAGCAGTTCTTTCCAAAAGCCCAAATCTTTGGGGGAAACTTCCATAGCTGTATTCATTTCTTTTTCATTCTCCATAGGTTCTTGGGTACTCATAACTGCTCCTATTACGTGATCCCGGTCAATCAGTTGCATCCCGGTAAAATGGAGATTAGAGAGTGGAGACTGGAGATTAAGCGAGCCAAAGATTGGGTCGTCCTGTCCTCATCCCTCATCCCTCATCCCTCATCCCTCACTCCTTGATTATACGCCATCCTGGTATAATGCAGGCATGAAAAATTTCTACGAACAAGTGTACGCGGTAGTGCGGCGTATTCCCCCAGGCAAAGTGACCAGTTATGGCCGGGTGGCCTCTATGTTGGGCCGGCCGACAGCCGCCAGAGCGGTGGGATATGCCCTTAATGCGCTGAAAGATCAGGTAGATCATGGGGTACCCTGGCAGCGGGTCATCAACGGGCAGGGGCGAATCAGCATCGTGAATCGGGAACATACCGTCAACGAGCAGGCTGCGTTGCTGCGGGCTGAGGGGGTAGCTGTGAGTGAAAATTTACAGGTGGATTTGAGCCAATATCTGTGGGAAGGGCTGCATTTCGTGGAAATAGATGACCTTATTGAGCCAACATCCACCCCTGATTATTGAGCCTGAATTGGAGAGAAACCAGGTGAGGGCTGTTCGGTTCGGTGATGAGGACGGTAGCCTGGCTGCCGTTGATACTGATACGCTGTACCTCATAACCAAGCGCGGCCGCAGCCTGCACCAAACGCCAATAATCCGCCGCCAGCGGGTCTAAAAACGCCCCATCATTGTCTAACACCCGGTTCACACTATCCAGCAGCACATTGGCCCGACCAAAATCCCCCTCGCGCAAAGCCAGGTCCGCCGAAACCAACATTGATTCCAATGTCACATTCACTTCAGCAATCGGTTGACGCAGCAAATCAGCCGTAATGCCCCGTTCGCGGGCGGCCGGGGGATAAGGCAGCCAGGCGGTCAGGTAATAGGCAGTCGGGTCATGCAAATTTTGATACCGGCGCATCGTCTCGTAAAAGCGAATGGTAGTCAAGAGATCGTTGAGGTCCTGGCTGTTCCACGGCTGCCGGGACAGATAAGCCAACCATTCCTCTTCTAATTGAGGCAAGGTTTTACCAAAGTGGGTTTGCAGGTGCAGACTCACCGCCTCAGCTTGATTGAGTGCCCCTCGGGTATCCATACTGCCATAAAAAGTTTTGACCTGAGGCCAGCCATATTGCCTGACCAGATAGCCAAAAAAGCTGGCGGCCTGTAAGTAGCTGACTTCATGTTGGGCCGGATAAAAGTTGTTGATCAGCTCAGCCAGGGGAACATAATAGGTTGTTTGCAGGAGCGCGGCCGCACGCCGGTCTAAATTTTCTGGTTTATAATGCCCTCCTGTCCCCCACACGGCAATTCCCTCAGCCCAAAAGGTGAGCCGGTTGGGAGCAAACTGCTGATCGAGCAGATGAATCGCCTCGTGCATCAACACCTCGTACAACCCTTTGCCCGCATAATGGCGATCCAGATAGGAAATAGTAATAACTGAAGAAGCATATCCCCCTTGCCCAATGACCCGATTAATGAAGTAAAACTCATATTTACGCTGAGGAGTCTCTTGTAATATATCCATCGCCTGTTGGATAGCCCGATCTATTTCCCCAGAGAGGAAAAGCAAATCTCGCTCGGCGGCCGTGCCGCTGATGGCATAGAGAATAGCGTAGTTGGTTTCAATGGAGACCCAGGACGCCGGGGGGGCTGAGCGCGGCTGTACGGTTACGGTAACGGTCAGAGAGTTGTTATCCAGATTTTCGTCACCGATGATGATGCGGCCGCGTGGGTCTAAAATCACCTCAATCTCATACTCCCCATCCAGCCCCGTCGTATCCCACACCCACTCAAACAGCCCCATTGCATCTCCATTGAGGTTGCGGCCGCTCAGACGATGATCTACCAGGGTGGTACCTTCAACCAATATCACCAACTCTACATCATGGGGATTTAGCTGCTCTGGCACAAACGGGAACACTTGAAACGTCACCCGCTCCCCAGCATAAATCTCCGCCACCGGGTAAATGAAGAAATGATCCTCCGTGATAGACAAATCGGTCGGCACCAGGGTGAGGGTGGGAGGTGGGGCAATGGTTGGGGTTGGCTCAAGAAAAATGGCGGATGGGGAAGGGAAGAGAAAGGGAGTTGCGGCCGCGACCGGTGTTATCGGTACAGGCGTTACCACTGTCGGGCTTATCAGGCCACAAGCCAAAAGAAAAAAACAGAGCAAGGGAATGAGAATGCGAAACTTCATACCTTTCATTATAACCATTTGCGGCCCTAATCTTATGACATTTCTCTGACTTTTAAGATGCGTTTAACTGACGCTCAACTTTCGGCTGGCCGCTAATCTCATCTACCGCAAAATCTTTTAGCAGCAATTCTCAATTTGCCTTGAAATGGATGTAGGGGCGCGGGACAGGTGGGCCAGAGTTTTGGTCAAACGGAAACATTTCGTTCCCACCTGTCTCGCCCTGATTTGGCGGCAATGGGGGCGCAAAAGGGGGTGAGACAGGGGGGTGGACAGGCGGGAATGACGTTAAACCGCTTGACCCAGATAGTTGCCCGCCTGTCCCACCCCTATCACAAGGTTCAAATTGAGAACCGCTGATCTTTTAGACCAGAAGATGAAGCCTGTCACAAAAACAGATATAATCGCCTTGTCATTGTCGGCCGACCCTCTAGCCGCCTATCAGACAAAGCAATGCGTACCCGGATTTTCACCCAATTACACGGAGCAGCGAACCTAACAAAGCTAAAATTCCGTGACATCCGTGCCGATCCGTATACTAAACTTAATTCCGAAGGAGAAACACACCATGTCTTTTGCCCATATCCGCGTACCCGCTGGTGAAAAAATCACCTACAGCAACGGGAAACTCAACGTCCCCAACAACCCCATTGTGGCCTATATCGAAGGAGACGGCATTGGCGTAGATATTACCCCCGCTTCTCTCAAGGTCTGGGATGCGGCCGTCGCCAAAGCGTACAACGGTCAACGTAAAATTGCCTGGATGGAGATATTTACCGGCGAAAAAGCGGCCGCGATCTATGAGGGTAACTATATGCCCGAAGAGACATTCGCCGCTATGAGAGAATACCTGGTAGGTATTAAAGGGCCACTTACAACCCCCATCGGCGGCGGGTTCCGCAGCCTGAATGTGACCCTGCGTCAGGTGCTTGATCTATACGCCTGTGTGCGACCCGTCAAATATATCCCTGGCACCCCTAGCCCGGTGCGCGAGCCGGAAAATATGAACATCGTCATCTTCCGCGAAAACACCGAAGATGTGTACTCCGGGGTCGAATGGACAGCAAACTCGGATGAGGCCCGGCAGCTGATTCAATATATGAATGAGAAGCTGGGTAAAAATATCCGCCCAGACTCGGCCATTGGTATTAAACCAGTCAGTGAATTTGGTACCAAACGGTTGGTGCGCCAGGCGATTGAGTATGCCGTAGCTCGCGGCCGCAATAGCGTTACCCTCGTCCATAAAGGAAACATTATGAAATTCACCGAAGGGGCGTTTAAGACCTGGGGGTATGAGCTGGCCGCCGAGGAGTACCGGGATGTCACCATCACCGAAGATGAGTTATGGGAAAAGTACAACGGTATCCAACCCGAAGGCAAAATTGTCATCAAAGACCGCATTGCCGACAATATGCTCCAGCAGCTTCTCACCCGCACCGCCGATTATGATGTCGTTGCCACCCTGAACCTTAATGGGGATTATATGAGCGACGCGGCCGCGGCCCAGGTCGGTGGTTTAGGTATGGCCCCTGGTGGTAATATAGGGGATGGCATTGCCCTGTTTGAGGCCACCCACGGCACCGCCCCCAAATACGCGGGCAAAGATATGGTCAACCCTGGCAGCCTCATCCTCAGCGGGGTGATGATGTTAGAATATATGGGGTGGCACGAAGCGGCCGCGTTGGTAGAGCAAGGGTTAGCCCGCACCATCCAGGCCAAAACCGTCACCTACGACCTGCACCGCCAGATCGAAGGGGCCACCAAACTAAGCTGCTCCGCCTTTGCCCAGGCGATTGTTGACAACATGTAAATAGCGAATGAGAGGAACTCAAAAGTCCAGTACCTGAATATTATGGAGACATTATGCCCGTTCACGAACAATCTCATGGCAAAATAGATATATCCCCCCTGGCTGTGTCCACCATCGCCAGCCATGCCATCAACCAATGTTATGGGGTCGTCGGCATGGCCAGCAAAAATTTGGCTGATGGTATCTCCCAACTCCTTTCCCGTGACAGCCACAAAGGGATAGATGTCCATTTTGCCGAAGATGGGGCCATCGTGATAGATGTGTATGTCATCGTGGAATATGGCACCCGCATCCGCGTGGTTGCCGAAAGCATCCAAAATACGGTCAAATTCCATGTCGAAAAAGCGATAGGGCTGCCCGTCCAGGCGGTCAATGTGTATGTTCATGGCCTGCGCCTAAGCAATCAAAACGATAAAAAGAAAAGCAGCAAACTCAGCAAGAAAAGAGGAGAGACAGCCGCGTGAGTGAATCCCCCTTCCCTGATGCCCATGAAAAATGGTTTAACTGCAATGGGCGGCAGTTAAAAAAAATGACCCACGCCGGGTTAATCTGGCTGGAGCGGCATCATCAGGTCGTCAATGCCCTCAACGTTTTCCCCGTCCCGGATGGGGATACCGGTACTAACATGCTCCTGACGATGCGTTCAGCCTACAAACGGGTGCAGGACAGTGAAGAGAGCCATGCCGGTAAAATAGCCGGGCAGATCGCCCAGGGGGCCCTCATGGGGGCCAGAGGCAATTCCGGGGTTATCCTCAGCCAGATATGGCGCGGCCTGGCCCGCTCTCTGCAAAACAAAGCTACCTTTACCGCCAATGATCTGGCCCAGGCATTCCAGGAAGCCTCTAATACCGCTTATAACGGGGTGATGAAGCCAGTTGAAGGCACTATCCTGACGGTGGTGCGTGAGGCCGCTGAAGAAGCAAAAGATGCCGCCCGCAAGAGTCAGGATTTACGTTTTCTCCTGGATCGGGTCATTGAACGATCCAATCAGGCGTTAGAGCGCACCCCTGATTTGCTGCCCGTTCTGAAGCAGGCCGGGGTGGTGGATTCAGGGGGGCAGGGGTTTATTTTTATTCTGGACGGGATGATGCGTTATTTGCGTGGGGAGTTGACGGCCGGGATGCTGGTCGCGGCCGCAGCCCCTACCCCAATCAGCAGTCACCCGTTACCGGCCCAGGCCCACGCCATCCCTGAAGGAGGGTCCCTGGAATTTCCCTATGATGTACAGTTTATCCTGATGGGACAAAACCTGAACGTAGATGAGGTACGCGGCCGCATAGACAGCATGGGGGACTCCACCGTTGTCGTTGGCGATGCCACCACCATCAAAGTCCACGTCCACGTCAAAGACCCTGGGGTTCCCATCAGCTACGGGGTCAGCCTGGGGCAAATTACTGATGTGGTCATCGAGAATATGCAAGAGCAGATGGAGACGATTGTCAATCAAGGGGGGAATGGCAAATTAGTCCAACTTCTGCCCGAAGAAATCCTGACCATCCAACCAGGGCAAGTAGGAGTCATCGCCATCGCTCCCGGGCCGGGGCTGGCCGATCTATTTCACAGCCTGGGGGTCGCCTTCGTGGTGGATGGAGGGCAAACCAATAACCCCAGCACGGAGGAAATTTTCCAGGCGATTCAAGATGTAGCTACAGACAAAATTGTCATTTTACCCAATAACAAGAACATCATTCTGGCGGCCGAGGCGGCCCGTGATCTCAGCCCCAAACAGGTGATTGTCCTGCCTACCAAGACGATTCCCCAGGGCGCGGCCGCGATGTTAGCCTGGACAGCCGACGGGGAGCTGGATGAGGTTGCGGCCGCGATGGGTCAGGCCAGCCAAACCGTCGTTAGCGGGCAAATCACCACCGCCACCCGCTCCGTCACCCTGGATGGTGTCGAAGTCGCTGAGGGTCACCTCATCGGCCTCACCGACAGCACCCTTTGCGCTTCCGGCCCAGACATCAACGCCGTTCTCTACCCCACCCTAGAGAAAATGAACCTGGCCGAACGGGAAATCCTCACCATCTATTACGGGGCCGACGTCAACGAAGGCGAGGCCCAACAACTCGCCGACCAGATACAGGAACAATACCCCGATATGGAAATTGAGATCATCTACGGCGGGCAGCCCTATTACCATTACATCCTGGGAGCGGAATAACTATAGCCTCTCAATAAAAACGTATAAACTTCCGAAGGTTTGCCCAAACCGTTGAGAAGACTCAACTAATATGAGTACCCTTCGCAACCCCCATGATCGTTTTTTTAAGGAATCTTTTTCCCGTCAGGAAGTTGCCCGCAATTTTCTGCAAAATTACCTGCCTTCATCGGTTCTCGCCGAACTCGACTTAGACACCCTTGTTTTACAAAAAGATTCCTTCATAGACCCAGAGCTACAAGAACATTTTTCCGACCTGCTTTATCAAGTCAAATTAAAATCAGGCGAAATTGCTTTTATCTACCTACTCTTTGAGCATAAGAGTTACCCCGAACCTCTGGTTGCCTTTCAACTCTTACGATACATGGTGCGCGTTTGGGAGCAAATGCTCAAAGAAAAGCATAAACAGCTGCTTCCCATCCTGCCCCTGGTCATCTACCATGGGACAGAATATTGGGAAATAGGCCTATCTTTTGATCGTTTATTTATCGGGCCAGAAACATTACGCCCTTATTGGCCTTCATTTCGTTATGAACTTTTCGACTTGTCTGACTACAACGACGCAGAAATCCAGGGGATTGTTTTCCTACGCGTTTGCTTACTCTTGCTCAAGCACATTTTTGACAACGACTTCCCTGAATCACTGCCTCATTTTTTAGCTTTGCTGAATGAGTTGAAGGAACGGCAAACTGGTTTACAATATTTAGAAACCATATTACGCTATGTTACAGGGGCTTCAACTAAACTTGACGAAGAGAGTTTGGCGAAAGCGTTGGATCAAGCTTTCCCTCAAATAGAAGGTGATCTTATGGCAACATTAGCCGAGAAGTGGATTCAACAAGGGCTGGAGCAAGGGCTGGAACAAGGGCTGGAGCAAGGGCTGGAACAAGGGCTGGAAAGGGGTATGGCTCAAGGTAAGCGGGAATTTATCCTGGATAGTTTACAAATGCGCTTCGGCCCACTGCCTGAAACAGTTGTAAAGGCGATTAACGAAACGCACAGTGTTCCCCTGCTTAACCGATTACATCGTCAAGCCATTCTAGCCAAATCGCTGGCTGATTTTGTTCAGGAATTGCCCTAAACAAACAGGCGTATGGATGAACGTTGATTTAACTCCTTACCAGGGTCGCTGGGTGGCTTTAATCCAGGGGCAAGTAGCTGGGGTAGGGGAGACAGGCCACGCGGCCGCGCTCCTGGCCCGTCGCAACCGCCCCAAAGAAAAATTGACCGTTCACTATGTCGAACCCCCTGGGGGAACCCCCCTTCCCCTCTCTCCCCTCTTAACCCAATTGCAACCGTATCTGGCCCAACTGGAAACCCCCATCTACCTGGTAGGGGGGGCCGTTCGGGATGCTCTGATGGGGCGGCTCAGTGATGACCTTGATTTTGTGGTGCCGGAGAAAGGGATTGCCACGGCGTTTACTTTAGGCAATGCCTTACATCACCCTGCTTATGCGCTGGACAAAGAGCGAGATACCGGGCGGGTCGTTTTGCCTGATACCAAGTTGGATGTGGCCTGTTTCCGGGGGCCAGACTTAACCGCTGATTTGTTGGCCCGTGATTTCACCATTAACGCTATCGCCCTGCCCGCGGCCGCGACCCACACCAGCAGCCTCATTGATCCGTGTAACGGGCAGGCCGACATCCAGGCCAGGCTCATTCGTCAGGCCAGCCCTACGGCCATCAGCAGTGACCCGGTACGGGGGCTGCGGGCTATCCGCCAGGCGGAGCAGTTTGGGTTCACCATTGAGCCAGAGACAGAACAAGCCATCCGTGCGGCCGCGCCCCATTTAACCCGTATCTCCGCTGAACGCAGCCGGGATGAGTTCCTCAAACTGCTGCTAACCCCGGCTCCCCACACCGCCCTACAGCAGATGATCACCCTGGGGTTGATGGCCGTTTTGCTGCCCGAAATACCCCCCCTTGATGGGGTAGCCCAATCTCCGCCCCATCATGAGCCGGTGCTGGAACATACCCTCAGCGTTTTGCGTTGGCTGGTTACCGTTGAAGGGTGGCTGCGGGGAGAAATTCCTGACAATAAAGGGCTGCTGGCGGCCCAAAAAGCCCTGGCCCCCTATAGGGCAGATTTTGTCACTCACCTGAGTCGCCCGGTTGATGGGGGACTAGATGGCTGGACATTGCTCCGGCTGGGGGCGCTGTTCCACGATGTGGGCAAAGGGCAGACACAAACCCAGGATGAGACCGGACGGTTCCGTTTTTTGGGGCATGAAGCAGCCGGGGCTAAGTTGACAGGCCAGATTTTAAACCGGTTGGTTTTGAGTCGGCAGGCGGTTCAAGAGGTGCAGGGGATGGTAGCTCACCACATGCGGCCGCTCTTCCTGGTTCAAGAAGAGAAGCTGACCGCACGGGCAGTCTACCGGTATTTTAAGGCCACTGGGGTTGTGGGGCTGGATGTACTGCTGCTGGCCCTGGCCGATCATCTGGCAACCTATAATGGGGTGGGGGACGCGGCCGCGTGGCGTAAACTGTGTGCCCTGATTCGCTGGCTGCTGCACCATTATTTCCAACAGCCCCAACAAACCATCGCTCCCCCACCGCTGCTTGACGGCCATGCTCTGATGCAGGCCTTAGGGCTGCCCCCCGGCCCCCAGGTGGGTAAACTACTCCGCCTCATCGAAGAAGCCCAGGCCACTGGGGAGGTCAAAACAGCCGAACAGGCGTTGGCCCTGGCCCAAAAACAGGTTAAAGCGTGAGTGACCTGTCCCGGCAGCTCAGCTGATAGCCGGGGTCTGGTAAAGGAACGTATCATCAGTAAGTTGGCGTAGAACAAAGGCGGCTACGTCTGCCCGTGACACCTGCCCGGCAATGATCTCCCGGTCTAAGCCAAAACGATACTGACCGGTGGCCGGCTTATCAGTCAGACCCCCAGGCCGAACAATAATCCACTCCAGACCGCTGGTTTTGACAACCTGCTCCTGCTCCTCTTTATCTTGCATCGCCGAACGCAAAATCGTTTTGGCCAACAGGCGAAAGGCAAAAGGTACCTGGTTTTGACTGTCGCCTACCCCTAATGAGGTGATAACGATGATCCGCCGCGGCCGCGTACCCATCTGCATCGTCTGGATAATCAGCTCTGTTCCCCGGGAGACAATCTTCTCCGGATTGTTGGCCGTATTGCCCAGGCTGCATATCACCGCGTCCGTGCCGAGTAATGTTTCCGCTACCTTATCCTGGCTGAGGACATCCCCCTGAATCATTGTCAACTGTTCTGATTGGGTCTTTAATTTAGCCGGATCACGCACCAAGGCGCGAATCTCGTGACCTGCTTCTAAGGCCAGGCGGATAATTTGCTGGCCTGTTCCACCGGTTGCGCCAAAAAGGGCAATTCGCATACCTGTCTCCTCTACTGTTTTTTATCTCGAAATACGGCGATCTGGGCGCAATGTTCCCGTTTATGGCCGTAATAGGTATAAACCAGGAAATCTTCTAAATCATACGCTTCCCCATACCAGGTCAATACCCCTTTTTGCCGCTGTGTCTCCAGGGGAATCTGGTTGATGAGGGGTAGGGTTTGGGCATGGGTTTCTTGATATTCAGCCCAGGCCGCGGCCGCATCCTGCCCCGCCCGCTCCTTCACTTCTATATCATTAAAGCCATAGGGGCCGTGTTTCAGCATCCGGTCCAGGGTAGGGGTTGGTTGGGGTTCAAGCAAATTCCCCAAAATGTCTACCAACAGTTTTTCATAAGATGCCAGATGGGATATGATTTCCTTAACCGACCAGATGCCACAAACTCCCCCAATCAACCATTGGATGTCTTCTAACCCGTCAACGGTATCCAGGACAGTTTTATGTCCATAAAGCAGAATATCGTAAGCATTCATATCGCAACCTCCAGTTATGCTCCAACATTTGCAACTACTCCCCAATCAATTGACCGCCATCCGCTTTCTGTTAATCCCCATTATGTGGGTTTTAGCCTTTCTTGATCAACCGTTTTGGATGGGTATTGGCTTAATCATCTGCCTGTTTACTGATGCCCTTGATGGCCCGGTAGCCCGCTGGCTGGATCAAACCTCAGCGTTTGGCAGCAAGTTTGACTCCTGGGCTGATAATTTGCTTAACCTGTCCGGGGTAGTGTGGCTGTGGCTGTTTTGGCCGGAGCTTTTTCGTGAGCATCCGCTTATTTTGCTGGCCGGAGCAGCTTTTTATTTGGCCTCGCTGACGATTGGTCTGGTGAAGTTTGGGCAGTTAGCCAATCTACACCTGTACTCAGCCAAAGCGACCGGTCTGGCAGAGTTTATCTTTCTGATTCATGCGTTTCTCACCGGTTTGTACAATGTCCCGCTGTTGTACCTGGCGGTTGGGCTGCTCATTATCTCCTCAACGGAAGAGATTTTGCTGATGCTTACCCGGTCGGCCGTAGATGAGCAGATTGGTTCGATATTGCGGCCGCGTTCCTAAACACCCCCTCACGGCCGCACCCCCCATACCCGCAAACCAGCCTGAGACGCGGCCGCGAGCAGAGTACCATCTGGTGAAAAAGCCACCGCCCCACCCCAGGGCAGCAGCAGCATCGTGTATGCTTCAGCCAGATGGAGAATTTCAATGTGGCCGTTGTTGCTGCTGGCAGCCAGAAGTTGCCCATCCCCCGGGGCAAAGGCTAACGAAAATACACCCCCGTCTATAGTCAAAGTTGCGGCCGCCGCCTCTGGCACATCAGCCAGCGAAGCCAGATCATAGAGCCAGATAGTTCCATCCCTATCCCCAGCCGCCAAAGTCAAACCATCCGAAGCCAGGGCTGTAATCCCGACCGAATGGGTGTAGGAAGTAATTAAACGGAACTCCGGATCAACCCACTGCCACAGATTGACTACTCCATCATCACCGCTGGTGGCTAACAAGGTGACATCCTCGCGGGGGAAAAAGGCCACCGCCCGAACGACATTGGTATGGTTGGTCAGCGTTTGCCGGATTCTCCCGGTTTCACTATCAATAATGAGAACCACCCCATCATCTCGTGCGGCCGCCAGCCACCGGTTATCGGCGGAAGCCGCCACCGCCAACACATAAGCAAACCCATCCTCATTTTCCGTCACAAATTTAAGCCGCCCACTTTCCCCCAACCACAATTGCGTTTCACTAGAAAGGGAGGCAACAGCCAGATTCCCATTGGGCGTGTAGGTAACTGCTGTCGTACTGCGTCGATCCCGGCTTAGGGCGTAGTGCAAAGAGCCAGACACCGTCTCCCACACATAACAAATGCCATTTTCACTGGTAACAGCTATCGTTTCCCCATCTGGGGCAAAGGCCACCCCCCCAAAATCGCCTAAATGATCAGCCAAAAAATCGGTAGAAACCGGGGGATCTTGATCGAGCCGCCAACGGGCGATATGGTTGACGGAGCCGCCGAGTAACGTTGTCCCATCTGGGGAAAAGGCCAGATTGATCGCTCCCCCACCAGCGGCTGGCAAAACATAGCGGGGCACACTGTCCCCTTCGCGCCAAAGCCGAATCGTCTCCCAGGTACCTGTTGCCAGAAGCCCATCAGCCGAGACAGCCAGGCGGCCGTTGGTCGGGATGGCATTGCCGAGGGCCTGTTTCACTACCCCCTGGGTAAGATCCCAGATAAAAATGCCGGTATCGGCCGAAGCGGCCGCCAGGGTCGTGGCATTCAGGTAACGCATTTCATCAAAGGGGATCTCTCCTTCATTGAGCTGTTGGGCCGTTTCACCAGTGCCCATATCCCAGAGGGTGATGCCCTGGCCTGCGGCCGCTAACTGACGGCTATCTGGGGAAAAGGTCAACGCCGAAACCCGGCCCGTCGGCTGGGTCAACTGGCGCAGCAGCACCCCCTCATCTGACCACAATTGAATGATATTGCCAGAGTAGGAAGCGGCTAAAATTTGGCCGTCGGGGCTGTAGGTGAGTAAAAAGCCGGTGTAAGCGTTGTTATCCGGCAGGGTAAACTGAGGATTCCCGGTCGTTACATCCCACAACTGTACATCGCCATCTCGAGCGACAGCCAGGGTTTGCCCATTGGGGTGGAAGGCGATGTTGCTGTTGGTCAGTTCTTGAAACCAGACCAGGGTGAAGTCAGCAGCTTCATAGAGGTAAACGCCTTCGGTCGCGACCGCGGCAATCCACTGTCCATCCGGAGAATATTCAAGGTCGCCAATGCTGCCCCGGCTGTATTGGGCCAGTTCCACCAGGTCCGCCACATTATCAGGTTGGATGGGCGTTCGTGCCCCCGGTAAGGGGAAAGCCGCACTCGCCAGCGGGAATGGGGCAAACGGATCCCAGGCCGGGTAGGGCAAAATGGTTTGGGACTCGGCGGGAAGTTCCCCCCCATTGCTGGCCCCATCGCCAGAACTGTTATTGTTTTGACCTGTTTGGGTGGCATTGGGGCCGGGGGTATTGCTGGCGGCCGCGCTGTTATCCTCATTCCCCACCCGGTTATTGAGTAACCAAATCACCCCCACCACCATCACCGCCAACAGCACCATCCCCCCAAGCCCCCCCACCCCAAGCAGCCACAGGGGAAAAGATCGTCCCGTTGGCCCTGGGGGCTGGGCAGCGGGACGAGTGGGCGGGTGGGTTGGCGTCATCACCTGGGTTGCCTCGGATGGGGTTTTGGGCAGTGACGGCGTCGGTGGGGCAGCCGGAGAAAATGGGGTAAGGGGAAGCTGCGTAGGTAGAGGAGTAATGGTAGATACACCAGCTAACTGGGCCATATCAGTCACCATAGCGGCGGCTGTCGGGTACCGATCCTCGCGCTTTTTGGCCATAGCCCGGTCAATCACCTGCTGAAAGGCGGGGGGAACATCAGGGGATTTCAGGCTGGGAATGGGATCAAATAGATGTTTGATCGCCAGGGCCATGGGGGTGGTGGCTTCATAAGGGCGGGCCCCAGTGAGCATCTCAAACAAGATAACCCCCAGGGCATACACATCGCTGCGCCCATCCAATGGCTCGCCCTGTACCTGTTCGGGACTCATGTAGGCTGGGGTGCCCATCGCCGCCCCGCTTCCGGTAATGCCTTTGCTGGCCTCTCCCTCTAAAACCCATTTAGCCAGGCCAAAATCGGCCAGGTATGGCTCGCCGTATTGATCAAACAAGATGTTAGCCGGTTTGAGGTCCCGGTGGATGATGTTTTGCTGGTGGACGACATCTAACGCAGAAGCCAGGCGGCTGTAAATGCGGATGATCTCCTGGATAGAGAGCGGCCCTTTCTCCAGGCGGCCGGCCAGTGAACCACCAGCCATGAGACGCATCACCAGATAGGGCTGACCATCCGCTTCCCCAAAATCATAAACGGGCACAATGCCCAGATGCTCTAAGGAGGCAATGGCCTGAGCTTCGCGGTCAAAGCGGGTGCGAAAGAACGGATCTGCCAACAAGCTGGCGGGCAGGATTTTTAGGGCAACTTCACGACGAAAGCGGGGATCATACGCCCGATAAACAGCCCCCATCCCCCCCTGTCCCAAAGCATCTATAATCTGATACCGATCAAACTGCTGTTGGGCCATGTTTCCCCCCATTTATCTCATTGCACTGGTGTTCCGTTGAGTTGGCCGTCAAGGATTTGTCCGGTGTCGTAGCGTAATACCTGAATACTCATGACGTCGGTGGCGGCGCGGCCGCGTAAAATATTGCAATAACTAGACATGGTGCCATCGGTAGCCAGGACAAACCCTTCGAGCATGGTGATTATATCTCCGGGCCGTACCCCAGCCCGATCTGCCGGTGAGCCGGAGATGACCGCCGAGACCCATATCCCGCTGACCCCATCTCCCTGCACTGCCAGACCATTCACCCCAATAGAAGCCAGGTTTTGCCCCTGGCGTAACTGATCTACCAGGGAGATAGCATCTGGGGCGGAGATGGCAAAATATTGGCTGGTGGAGCGGGCCAGGGCGTAATTGATCCCCACCACCTGACCGGCCGCGTCGAGCAGCGGCCCACCAGAGTTGCCCAGGTTGAGGGTAGCATCGTGTTCCAGCACCCGATTCACCGAAGCCCAACTGGTTTCTCCATTGGCATCCGCCTTAGAGATAACCCCCCTGGTCAGGGTAAATTCTGAATCACCCAGGGGGAACCCGGCGGCATATACGTTTAAGCCGACATCGAGCGGCCCTTTGTACCAGGTGAGGTAAGTGAAATCACTCCCATCTATGGCGATGACGGCCAGGTCGGCACATTCTGAGGTGCCTAAGATACGGGCATTACGCGGCCGCGTCTCTCCCGCCACATACACCCGCAAAAAGGCGGCCCCCGCCACCACATGGTTGTTGGTGACGGCAATGCCAGACCCGTCAATGATGAAGCCAGAACCATAGCCGGAACTGTTGGTCAACGTGCCCAGGGCCGGGTCGCGGAAGGTGCCCTGGGCAATGATTTGCACCACCCCCTGGGCGGCCTCTTCTAAACTAAGCACGGTGCGGCCGCTGCCAGTGATAGGTTCAGGGGTCACGTCTCCCTGATTATTAGCGGGGGTAGGGGCGGTGGTTGGTTCTGGGGTGTTGGTGCTGCTGGCAACACGGGTAGGGGTTGGCGAACCGGATGAGGCCATATAAACGAGGGCCAGGATGATGAGACCCCCACAGAGGGCCAGAGCGACGAGGCCCCCCCCGGCCAATAACCAGACAGGCAATTTGCGGCCGCTTGTGCTGCTGGCAGCAGGTTTAGGGGCCGGGGCCAGGGGGGGTGGGGGTGACGGTGGGGGAACAGAGATGGGGGGTGCGGCCGCGCCCTTTTGGGTAAAGGCAGGGATCATCACCTCTGTTTCTGGGTGTGGCACAGGTGGGGTAGACGACGTTACCGTCTGATCCCCCGTCAGGGCCGTAATATCCTGGGCCAACAACGACGCCGTTTCATATCGTTGGGCCGGAGCCTTAGCCAACGCCTTGTTAATGACCATCTGACTATCTTGAGGCAAATTGGCTAACGGCAGCGGCGGAATCGGGTCGGTGATATGTTTAAGGGCAATAGCCATGGGCGTTGTCGCCTCATAAGGTCGCCGCCCGGTCAACATCTCAAACAAAATAACCCCCAGAGCGTAGACATCACTCCGTCCATCCAGTTGGTTCCCCTGCACCTGCTCTGGGCTCATATAGGCGGGCGTCCCCACCGTGCCTCCGGTCGCCGTGAGGGGACTGTCATCTCCCTCAGTCAGCTTGGCGATACCAAAATCGGCCAGGTACGGCTCATCCCATTGATCAAAGAGAATATTCCCTGGTTTCAGGTCTCGATGGATAATCCCTTGTTTATGGGCCGCATCCAGAGCTGGGGCCAGCCGCTTGAAGATGCGGGCGACCTCCGTCATGGGCAGGGGGCCGGCCGCCAACCGATCTGATAAGGAGCCGCCAGTCATCAAGCGCATGACCAAAAAGGGCTGTCCCTCCGCTTCCCCATAATCATAAACTGGCACAATGGCCGGATGTTCCAGAGAGGCGATGGTCTGGGCTTCCCGCTCAAAACGGGCGCGGAAGGTGGGGTCGTGCATCAGGGCATGGGGGAGCAGCTTGATGGCTACTTCACGCTTAAAGCGGGGATCATAGGCCCGGTAAACCGTAGCCATCCCCCCCTGCCCTATGGGGCCAACAATTTGATAATGGTTGATGTTTTTTTCAGGCATAAGTGGTGTGTGCGTGAAACGTGCTGAAGTCACGTTTCACGTTTCACGTTTAATCAGCTAAGTCAGAGGCCATTTCCAGTTCGGCGAGTTCGGTGGCGGCGTGCGGCCGCGGCCGATCCAGCCTGACATGGTTAATCATAACACAAGCCAGTTGGCGGGTGTTCTTTACATTCAACTGTGCAAACAAAAAGGCGAATTGATTTTCCAACGCGTCCCCAATCACAGATAAAGTTTCCTGGGGCAAATCCCACCACACCTGCTTCATCGGGCCAATCACCTTTTTACGCGAGGAGTAGATGAACTGCTCTTCAGTCATCCCTTCTTTCCACTCCCCTTTCAGGTTTTCATGTACCCAGCTATACGCCTCCGCCACAACCTCGGCGGGCAGCAGATCAAACACCATGTTCTGGAAGTTGGTCGCCAGATGGATTTCAACCGTACCGATTTCAGGGAATTTGCTGAAAGCGTTGGCGGGCAAGGTAGACGCCCCATGCTGGACCGCCCCCCCCATACCATAAGATTCGCGGGCCGCCCGGCTCAACTCGCGCAGGGTGTCAAAATCCACTTTCACCTGGGCCAGGGTGCCATCGGGCAAAACCACCCCCCCATGGCTGGTACCGGTCTGAACGGAAATTTTGGAGATGCCCGGCAGATCGCCGCCCAGGGTGCGGTTGTACCCTTGCATGAAGGCGTGCAGCTCTTCGACGGTGGAATTTTTGTGTCCTACTTCGCCGATTTCTCCCCCCAGGGAGATGGTGATCCCATCTGGCTCCAGGGAGCGGGCATGGCGGGTCAATTCGGCGCAGCGGGCATAATTGTCGTACTGCTGCTCGTCCAGGGTGGCAAAGCTCAAATCTACCAGGGTTGAGGTGTCAATGTCTATGTTGTAAAACCCGGCGGCAACTGCTTCATCCATTAGCTCTTTGACGGTGGCGATCTCTTTTTCAGGGTCGGCCTTAAAATTTTTGGCTGAGACCTGGAAATGGTCTCCCTGGATGCAGACGGGGCCGCGATACCCTTCCCGGATAGCGGCCGCCAGCACACAAGCCACATATTCGGCCGGCCGCTGATTGGTATACCCCATCTCTGAGCGGGCAATCTCAAACAGCATCGCCCCCACCTCCAGCCGGTTGGCCGCCCGGAAAACGGCGCGGGATGAGGTATAGTTGATCGCCCGGATGTTCATGGCCGGGACGGTGAAGTTGGCCGGGACATCCCCCCGCCCAATGGCCATGTATAACTCATGGATGGAGGCCGGGTATACCCCTAGCTCCTGAGCGATTTGCCAGATGAGCCAGCGGGCTGTATCTCGCACCAGACCATCAGCGAACGCGGCCGCATACGCCAGGGCATCCATCTTTGCCGGCAAAGCCGCTTCATCCAATATCTTTACTCCCTGCCCATCGAGGGCCACCACTGACCGAAGATGCTCAAACAGAGAGGCTACTGTTTCTAGTTTCATTTTTAGACTCCTTCCAGATAAAATCAGGCAACCTTACCGTGCCTGGTTATTGATTACTATCTGCTTATTTTTACCACGACTTGCCCGGTACGAGTAGGCGAGTTTGCGAGTTTGCGGGTGGCGAGTTTGCGAATTGACTTTACGACTTTGCCACTTGGCCACTCTGCCACTCTACTCCCCTTCATCCCTCATAATTTCCAGGAGTTGATTATGCCCAATCGTTTAGAAAACCCCGCTTTAGGGGCACACATGCAGCCATTTGCCGGTATTCCCACCTTTATGCGCCAGCCGGCCAGCCGTGATCTTATAGAGGTAGATGTGGCGGTGATGGGGGTTCCTTTTGATGGGGGCACCAGCTACCGCAGCGGTACCCGGCTGGGGCCGCGCAAAATTCGGGAAGCGTCGCTGATGCTGTGGGGGTACAACAATGCCTTACAGGTGTCGCCGCTGGATCATCTGGATGTGGTGGATTATGGGGATGTGAATGTGGTGCCGGTGAGCATTGAGGCCACGATGGCCGCGATTACGGCTGAGGCGGCGGCCGTCATCCAGAGCCGTACGACTTTGCTAACTCTGGGGGGAGACCATTCGATTACCCTACCCTTGCTGCGAGCGCACGCGGCCGCGTATGGGCCCCTCGCCGTTGTTCATTTTGACTCCCACCCAGACACCTGGGAATCAGAGTTTGGCGGTCAACTATGCAGCCACGGCACCCCCTTCCGCCGGGCCATTGAAGAAGGGCTGATAGATACCTCAGCTTACATTCAGGTAGGCATTCGCGGCTCTACCAGCGGCCCAGATGATCTGTTAGAGGCACGGCAGTTAGGGGCACACATTTTACCCATTGAGGCGGTGTTTGACCTGGGCATCGCTGCTGTCAGCCAACAAATCCGGGCCATGATGGGGACGCGGCAGGTGTATGTCTCGTTGGATATTGATGTGGTAGACCCCGCTTATGCCCCTGGCACCGGCACCCCAGAAGTAGGTGGTTTAAGCAGCTTTCACATTTTACAGTTGGTGCGGGGGCTGCGGGGACTGAACCTGGTGGGGGTTGACCTGGTAGAGGTGAATCCTGCCTACGATCACAGCGACATCACCTCTATCCTGGCGGCTAACCTGGCCTTTGAGTTTCTTTCGCTCCTCGCCTTAGCGAAACAAGATAAAAAGTGACCCAAGTAAAAAGGAGGTAATTATACAACCCCTCACCCTGGCCCTCTCCCCCAGGAGAGGGGATATACTCCCCTCTGCCATTGTGCGAAAGGGGAAAGAATTGATCCACAGATGTCACAGATGCACCCAGATTTTTGTCTTATCTGTGAAAATCTGGGCCATCTGTGGATAAAACTCCCTACCGGGGGGATGGAGCGGGTTGGCCGGCCGGGGGTTCTTTGCTGGTGGAATGGAGAACAGGATGTGGCCGCTGGTAAATGTACCAGTAAACCAACCCCACCATCACCGCCCCGCCGATGATATTGCCAATCGTAACCGGGATCAGATTATTGATAAGGAAGTTACCCCAGGTCAGGTTGGCATATTGGCTAGCCGTCACCCCGGCCGTTTCCCAGAAGGCGGCATCTGCCCCCCCCTTAATAAACAAACCAACGGGGATAAAGTACATATTGGCGATGCTGTGTTCAAACCCGGCAGCTACGAAAGCAGTGATAGGGAAAATAATGGCCGCAATTTTATCCAGCGTTGTCCGGGCACTCAGGCAGAGCCAGACCGCCAGACAGACCAGCGCATTACACAGAATACCCAACACCACCGCCTGGCCAAACTCCAGCCCTGATTTGGCATTGGCGGTCGCCAGGGCATTCACCCCCACCACCCCACCGCCAAAGGTGTACTGTTTGCTCAAAAACATCAGATACGCGGTAGCGATAGAGCCGACAAAGTTGCCTGCATAAACAATGGCCCAGTTCCGCATCATCTTACTCGTGGTTACTTTGCCGCTGGCCCAGGCCATGACGATCAAATTGTTCCCAGTGAACAGTTCGGCGCCGGCCACAACGACCAGAATAAGACCCAGACAAAAGACCAATCCCCCGAGAAGGCGGGTAACGCCATAAGAAAGCACCCCGCCCGCCCCGGCCGTTACCGTGGTAGCAAAGATGGCTCCCATAGCGATAAACGCCCCAGCTAAAACGGATAAGAAAAACATGGTGGGGAAAGCCAGATTCGCTTTGGCTACCCCGACATCTTCCGCTTTGCCGGCCATCGCTGGGGGTAAAAGCGCATCAAAGGTAATAACAGGTTTCGTGTCCATACTGATAGTTCCTCGTTGTAACATTTAGGATTAACGGTTTTAGATTTACGTTAGGTGGTTCACGGCTTACTGTTCACGGCTCACTTTCTCCACCTTGACGGCACACACTTTATAAGCCGGTATTTTGGAGGTGGGGTCTACGGCATCAATGGTGAGAAGATTAGCGGCCGCTTCCGCATAATGGAAGGTCATAAAGATTGTGCCTACAGGGGAGCGGCGGGTCAGCCTGGCGGCCGCAACCACCTCACCCCGTCGAGAACTCACTTTGAGTAAATCACCAGACCGTACCTGGTACGCGGCCGCGTCCTTCGGGTGTATCTCCACCTCTGCTTCTGGGGCAATCGCATTCAGTCCCGGCGACCGGCGGGACATGGTGCCGCCGTGCCAATGGTACAAAATCCGCCCCGTAGACAGGATCAGCGGATATGCCTCATCCGGCATTTCCGCCGGGGCACGGTAGGGAATGGCACAAAACAGCCCTTTGCCTCGTGTAAACGCCTGGGTATGCAAAATCGGTGTCCCAGGATGCTCCGGGGTGGGGCAAGGCCATTGCAGCCCACCCTGCTCCAGGCGGATATGGTTCATGCCCGCGTATTGAGGTGTCACTGTGGCCATCTCGGCAAAAATCGCGGCCGCGCTGTCATAAGACCAGTTTGCTCCCAACCGGTTGGCCAGGTCCAGGGTAATTTGCCAATCCGGGCGGGCCTCGCCGGGGGCCGGCAGCGCGGGGCGAATCAACTGCACCCGCCGCTCCGTGCTGGTAAAAGTGCCCTCTTTTTCGGCAAACGAGACGGCCGGGAGAATCACATCAGCAAATTGGGCCGTCTCATGGGCAAAAATATCTTGCACCACCAGGAATTCCAACTGCCGCAATGATTGTTCAACATGGTTCAGGTTGGGGTCGGAGAGCATCGGGTTCTCCCCCATGATGAAGACCGCCTTGATGCGGCCGTGTTGAATGCCGTGCATAATTTCGGTGATGGTCAGCCCATTGTTGGGGCTGAGACGCTCATAGGGAATGTGCCACGCGGCCGCCATCTTGCGCCTGACCTCTTCACTGCTCACCGGTTGATAACCAGAGAACACATTCGGCAGCCCTCCCATATCACACGCCCCCTGCACATTATTCTGACCGCGCAGGGGGTTCAAGCCGGTGCCCGGCCGGCCAATATGCCCGGTGAGCAGAGCCAGATTCGACAACACTTTCACATTGTCCGTCCCCGTTGTGTGTTGGGTAATCCCCATGGCCCAGAAAATCGCCCCATTCTTAGCCTGGGCATACAGCCGGGCCGCCTGGCGGATCTGCGCCGCCGGGACGCCGCTAATCGTTTCAGCCCGCTCCGGCGTCCAATCCCGCACCGCTTCCACCAGAAGGTCATACCCTTCTGTCCGTTCAGCGATAAACGATTCATTGGCTAACCCTTCGGCAATGATGACGTGGGCCATAGCATTAAACAGAGCCACATCAGAGCCAGGGGTATGGCGCAGGTGCAGGTAAGCAAAATCAGCCAGCTCAATTTTGCGCGGATCAATCAGAATCAGTTTGGCCCCATGTTTACGGACCGCCTTCTTCATCTGCAACGCCAGGACCGGATGGGCTTCGGTGGTGTTAGAACCGGTCACCAGCAAAACATCCGCCTGGGGAATATCGGCGATGGAGTTGGTCATCGCCCCAGAACCGAGGGTCGCGGCCAGACCGGCCACGCTGCTGCTGTGTCAGAGACGGGCGCAATGATCCACATTGTTGGTGCCGATCACCGCCCGGGCTAATTTTTGCAGCAGATAATTTTCTTCGTTGCTGCATTTGGCCGAAACGAGGAAGGCGATGCTGTCTGGCCCATGCTTGTCGCGGATGTGGCGCAGCCGATTGGCAACCAGGTCTAACGCTTTGTCCCAGGTGACCGGGGTAAAGCCAGGCTTTTGCCCATTTTTTGATTTAGCCCTGGTGCGAAGCAGGGGGTGGCGCAGCCGATCTGGGGCGTGGACATAATCATAGCCAAAGCGGCCTTTGACGCAGAGGTTGCCATGATTGACCTTGTTATCCCAGCGGCCATCTACCCGGTAGATAAGGCCATCTTTAACGTGCATATCAATCTGGCAGCCCACGCCGCAGTAAGGGCAGGTGGTGTGGGTGATTTTTTCGGCCGTAATCATGTGAATGGCTCCATGGTATTTTTGACGGAAAATGAAGGACGGAAGACGAAATGACGCTGACCATCCATCGTTCACTGGTAAAGTTACTCTAAACCAGGCCTGGTTCAGCAAAGGTCTGTGAATATCAACCTTTATTGTAGAAATGACACTCACAGAAGGGCAGTGACAGATCACACGGTTGCCCCTGACAAAGATCACGAGACGGGCAGTTAGCAGTTAGCAGTTAGCAGTTAGCAGTTAGCAGGGGGCAGGGGGGCAGTGGGGGTTTTGGGTAAGCAAAAAGGGGAAGGATGGTTTTCCCATCCTTCCCCTTGTGGGAAGATCACACCCAATAAAACAGCTGCCAGACTCACTCAACGTGTGGGTCAGCGGCGAGGCGCAGGGCGGACCGCCCATTGCAACCGGTGGTTAGCCTGCAAGCTCATATGCCCCCTCACTCCCGGGCCACCACCGTGTCGTACAACCCATAATGGGTCAGCCCTGGGTGGCTCTCCAGCCCTGTATAACGCAGGGACGCATCTTCATACCGGCGGAAGGCAAAGACGGCCTGGTTCATCTGCTCGGTGTTGAACACCCGCAGCTGCACCAGCAGGTGAAAATCTTCGACCGTCAGGCCGGTGACGGTGCGGAACAGCTCCGGTTCCAATTTGGTGATGACGTCTTGCAGGGTGTTCTCGCGGAAGTCGGTCAGGTACATGAAGGCGGGAATCCGGGTGGCGAATTTGATCAGCTTCTCTTGAATCTGCTTCCGTTTGGATTTGTACTCTTTTTCTTCGGCGCTCAGTTCTTTCTTTTCCGGCGGCGTCAAACCTTCCTCTTTGGCCTTTCCCTTGAGTCCCTTGACCTTCTCGCTCTTGTTGATGATGGTCTCGATGATGTTGTCGCCCAGGGCGCGCCAGCCTTCGATGCGCTCCACTCTGGGCGGAGCTTATTTTCAGGTGATTAATAAGCATCTCCAGGGGGGTAGGCGAAAACATGATGAGAAGCCCACAACCAGAATGATACAGGGCAGGGGTTGTATGTCAACCAGAAATGAGATGGCAAACAGTGTAAGCCCTGATAAAAAGTTATAACTGATGTAACCAGGTGAAACAAAAAGGGGAAGGATGCTTTATCATCCTTCCCCTACTCTATGTTTAGCAATGCCCTGATTATTCAGCAATTCTCAATTTAGAACCCGTTGTGTGGTAGTGTGGTAGGGGTGGGACAGGCGGGCAACCATCTGGGTCAAGCGGTTTAACCTTATTCCCGCCTGTCTCACCCCCTTTTACACCCCCATTGCGGCCAAATCAGGGCGAGACAGGTGGGAACGAAATGTTTCCGTTTGACCAAAACTCTGGCCCACCTGTCCCGCCCGCCTCTACATCCATTTCAAGGCAAATTGAGAATTGCTGCTGATTATTTTCTCCGGTGGGTGGCCGGGGAGATGGGTGTTATAGGTCCTGGTAGAAGTTGCCTAAAGCAGCGTGCGCGGCCGCGAGCCGGGCAATCGGTACGCGGAACGGTGAGCAAGAAACATAGTTCAACCCCAACCGATGGCACAACCCTATACTCTTCGGGTCGCCCCCATGTTCACCACAGATACCAATTTCCATGCCTGGGCGGGTTTGCCGACCCAGGTTGACCGCCATCTCCATCAGCTTGCCTACCCCGGCCACATCAATGGTAGCAAACGGATTGTCGCGCAGAATCCCTTTTTGCAGATATTCCATCAGGAACCCGGCTTCAGCATCATCACGAGAAATACCAAAAGTGGTTTGGGTCAGGTCATTGGTACCAAAGGAGAAGAATTCGGCAAAGACGGCGATTTCATCGGCGGTGAGGGCCGCACGGGGAATTTCAATCATCGTCCCGAATTTATAATCAATCGTCATGCCTTGTTCGGACATTACCTCTTTAGCCACCGCTTCTAAGATACCCCGCTCCATCCGCAGCTCGTTGGTGTGAGAAGTCAGGGGAATCATCACTTCGGGATGGACATCTACCCCTTCCCGCGCTACTTCACAGGCAGCTTCAATGATAGCCCGCACCTGCATTTTGGTCAGCTCGGGGAAATGGATACCCAAGCGCACCCCACGCAGCCCCAACATCGGGTTGGATTCGCGCATGGATGAAACGGCGGTCAGCATCGCTTCCCCTTCGGCTAATAAGGTATCATCTTCACCGGTGATCCGCAGGGTGGTTACCTCGGTGAGCAGATCATCATGGCTGGGTAAAAATTCGTGCATGGGTGGGTCAATGAGGCGAATGATGACCGGCAGCCCATCCATGGCCCGGAACAGCCCGGCGAAATCTTGCCGCTGTAACGGGAGCAGCTTGTCTAACTCTACTTGCCGTTCGGCATCCGTTTTGGCCAGGATCATTTTTTGCACAACGGGCAGCCGCTCGGTCTCAAAGAACATGTGCTCGGTGCGGCAGAGGCCGATCCCCTGTGCCCCGTACCCTCTGGCCCGTTGGGCATCACGAGGGTAATCGGCGTTGGCCCATACCTGGAGATGGCGAATCTCATCGGCCCAGGCCAGGATTTGCAGCAGATACGGGTCGTTGAAATCGGGGATCATGGCCGGGAGTGCGCCCAGGTAGACGGTGCCTTGTGAGCCATCAATGGAGATAATTTCCCCTTCCTGAATCACCCGCTCGCCAATACGCATCAGGCGGGCGTCTAAATCAATTTCTAACTCGCTGACGCCGACAACGGCGGGTTTGCCAAATTGGCGGGCCACGAGGGCCGCATGGCTGGTGCGGCCGCCGCGACTGGTCAAAATCCCTCTAGCTGCCAACATCCCATGCACATCATCCGGTTTGGTTTCTGGGCGGACCATGATGACCGCTTTGTTCTCTTTTTTGGCCCACTGCTCGGCAATATCGGCGTCAAAGGCAACCATACCCACAGCCGCTCCAGGGGAGACGTTTAACCCTTCGGCGATGGGGCGAGTGGCTTTGAGCGCGGCCGCGTCAAATTGGGGGTGCAAGAAAAAGTCTACCTGCTCCGGCTTCACCCGCTTAACCGCCTCTTCCTTACTGATCAACCCTTCATTAACCATATCCACGGCAATACGCACCTCAGCCTGAGCCGTCCGTTTGCCGTCACGGGTTTGTAACAGCCACAGCTTACCCCGCTCAATGGTGAACTCCATATCCTGCATATTGCGATAATGCTGCTCCAGCTTATGGGCCGTTTGGGCAAATTCGGCATACAACGTGGGCATCATCTCCTTAAGATCAGAGATGGGCCGGGTCTGGCGAATGCCCGCCACCACATCTTCCCCCTGGGCATTGATGAGGAAATCCCCCTCTAATTCCGGTTCACCCGTTGAGGCGTTCCGGCTCATGGCAACCCCGGTAGCCGAATCGTCACCAAAATTGCCATAGACCATCGTCTGGATATTGACCGCTGTGCCCAGATCATGGGGAATGTTGGCGGCGTTGCGATAATCTACCGCCCGTTTGCCATTCCATGATTTGAACACGGCCTCAATGGCCAGGTATAACTGCTGATACGGGTCAATGGGGAAATCATGCCCCGTATATTGACGGATAATCTCCTTAAAGCGCACCGTGATCAGCATCCAATCTTGCCCGGTCAGGTCAGCATCATTCTTGACCCCCCGCTTATCGCGGAACTCGGTAACGACCATTTCAAATGGCTCATCAGGAATATCCAGGACCACACTGCCGAACATTTGCAGCAGGCGGCGGTACAGGTCATAAACAAAGCGGGTATCAAACCCTTCATCTAACATCCCCTCGGCCACATCATCATTCAGGCCGATGTTCAGCACCGTGTCCATCATGCCAGGCATGGAGAATTTGGCCCCAGAACGGCAGGAGAGCAGCAGGGGGTTGATGGGATCGCCAAACCGTTTGCCGGTGGCCGTTTCTAAAGTTTTGACGGAAGCAAGGATTTGATCCCATAGCCCATGAGGGAACAGTTCACCCATTTGCAGATACATATTACACGTTTCAGTGGTGATGGTGAACCCTGGGGGGACGGGGACGCCAATGCGGGTCATTTCGGCCAGGTTGGCCCCTTTGCCACCTAACAGGGCGCGAACATTTTCCCAACTGCCGGCCCGGGCCGCGGCCGCTTCTACCTCATTAAATAAATAGACAAATTGGGTTGTGGCTTTACGGCCGTTGGTAGAGGCCGCCTGGGTCAGGGGGGATTGTTCCTTCTCAGCGATAGCAGCTAGTTCACTCATGATTTTCCTCCAGCAAAATGAGACCAAAGCATCCTTTAAATCAACCATTCTCAGATGATGGCCCTAAACGAACAAACGTGTATTGGGCGATTGGGGCGGCGTAAACCTGTTTTAGTCTGGCGTTTTTTAATCTGACCACTGGTTATTACTGTATTGGTGTATTGGTTATTACCACTGGTGAAATCAATTTTCGCCAGAATCCAGTTTATACTTGGGCGAAACCCGACTCCTAAAAGCCCTAATTTACATACTGGGTACGATTGTAAGGGGGTAAAGCTCTGGTTGATAGTGATAAATCACACAGGCAACCGTGACAAACATCAGTTTCTTGGAGCAACGTGGCAGAGTGGCAAAATGGCAGGGGGGCAGGGGGGCAGAGTCAACTCAGCGATTCGACTACTCGCCCACTCGCCCCCTCGCTCACCCCATCTTCTTGACGCTCCCCCAGGGGTATGATAGACTACTTTATGTTTACTTAATGGTGGGCAAACCCTCAAAACAATCTGGTAAACTAGGTTCAATTCCTCAACTCTGCAAGGAGATTCTTATGAAACGCTCGCTGTCTCCCTGGCCCCTACTACTTTTGCTCTCATTATTGACTCTGCTGGTGCTAACGGCTTGTGAGCGGCCGGCCCGCACAGATACATCTACGACCCCAGAAACAACCCAAGGGGAGACAACACCTATTGTAATCCCGCTGCAAGAAACCCCTATGGGTTTACCTGAACTGCCGCCAGTGACAAATGAAACCCCTTCAGGGGAGTCACAGCCAGGAGAAGGGGCAACCCCGGAAGGTACGGTTGATCCCAATGCCCCGGGTACGGATCCCGGCACAGTTGGCACGGATCAGAGTACCCCCCCGGCCACAACCCCCAGCACCTATACCATCCAGTCTGGCGATACTCTGGGACGAGTAGCGGAGCGGTTTGGATTGAGTTTACAGGCCTTATTGGCCGCTAATCCCGAAATTAGTAACCCAGACCGGGTGCAAATTGGGGATGTCATCAATTTGCCGGGGGCAGGCAGCCCAACAACACCGGCAGCAGGAGAGGAGCGAGTTCATCGGGTTCAGGCGGGGGAGAATTTATACCGGATTGGCCTGTTGTATGGATGTACCATCGCCCAGTTGGCGGCCCACAATAGTATAACTAACCCGGATCGGCTGGAGATTGGGCAGGAGATTCGAATTCCGAATTGTAATTGATGGTGTGGATCAAGGTTGTGTTTTATCCACAGATGGCACAGATGACTCTACTGAAAAAAGGTCGCGCAGAGACGCGAAGGCGCAAAGTTACCAAAGAAAAATTGGTGTTAATTCGTGAAATTCGTAGCTTCTTTCAGTGGACTCACAGCTGAACACAGATTTTTAGGCTGTGGGTGAAAATCTGCGGGTATCTCTGGATCACGAACCCCAATCAGTTTAGAGCAGGGGGTCTGGCTGCTCCATACGGGCCAGTTCGTGTTTCATTTCTAAACGAGTGAACAGGGTTAGGGCTTTGTCGGTAAAGGCCGCGGCCGCGTCTCTATCCCCCATCCGTCGAGCATGGGCAGCCCAGATACGGTAAAGGCGGGCCAGGTTGGCTTCCATCCCCTGGTCAAGGAAAATCGCTTCACTTTGGGCAAAGCAAGCGGCCGCGTCCATCTCCTCCCCCTCCCGCGCCATTACCGAAACCACCCCCACCAGATACGAGATCGCCTGTCCCAACACCTGCCACGCCTTGCCGATCCCATCCTTATCCCCGGCGGCCAAACTTTTCTCCAACGCCTGCTGCGCGGCCGCTAACCCCTCACTCACCTGCCCCAACCCCAAATAAGCCAGAGCCAGAAAACGATGCAGTTCATGCTGAAAAAACCATTCCTTCTCAGCCAACTGCATCACATCCCACACATCCCCCAGCACCACATCATATTCCCCCAGCCCTAACCGCGCTCCGGCCAGGTTACTGCGATACAGGGCCACCGCCGCCCGGCTGCCAATCTCCTGAGCAATGGCTAACGCTTCTTCCAACAAGGGCACGGCTTTCTCATAATTGCCCTGCAAACGGGCCGTTTCCCCCAAATTATTCAAGATGCTGGCGACGCTAGAACGGTTGCCCATCTGCCGCCGGAACTGCAACGCCTGTTCAATATACGGTTCAGCCAGATCAAACCGCCCCAGAGCCACATAGGCCACCCCAATTAAATTGTGGCTCTGGGATTTCATCAACAAATCATCGCTGCTGTGGCTCAAGGTCAGGCATTGCTGGCCGATGGCTAACGCCTGCTCCATCTCCCCCAGGCGGTACAACGTCCACCCTCGCCGGTACAGCACCCGGGCCATTTCTACCTGCCCCATATCGGGGATTTGCCGGGCCAACAGTTCCATTTGGGCTGCCAGGTCCAACGCCTGTCGGTATTCACCATGCCGCTCATGGATGCGGGCCAGGTTGTCATGTGCCTCAATCGCCTTGGCCTTATCCCCGGTCATCTCGGCCAGGGTGAGCAAGGTGTGGAAGATGCCTCTGGCCTCGGTGTAGCGGGCTTGCAGCCGTAAGGAGACACCTAACCCGGCCAGAAGATTACATTGTTGGGCCATGGGGATAGGAATCTCCTGGTTATTGATCATCTCCAGGGCGTGTTGGTAATAGTTGGCGGCGACGGCATGGGCATAGGTAGCCTGAGCCTGGCGGGCCGCCCGCTCGTACCAGGCGATGGCCTCAATGGGCAGCCCGGCCTGCTCGTAATGATGGGCAATGGCCCCGGCATATTCGTCTACCCGGCGGCCGCTTTGCTCAACAAGCCAGGCGGCCGCACGTTCATGGAACCGCCGCCGCCGTGATTTCAGCACACTCTCGTATGTCACCTCATGCAAAATAGCGTGCTTAAACATAAACTCTTCGGTGCCAGCAAAGGCGGGGGTGGTACGGGGGAAAATCAGCTCCTTCCCCTGGAGTGAACTCAGGCCAACCCCCACAGGCACCGGTACAGGCTCTTCCTGAGTGAGATAGGTGACGGCCCCATCCCAAAAGATGCGGCCAACGACGGAGGCTCGTTGGAGCAGCTCCCGCTCCGGTGGGGGCAGCCGATCCAGACGGGCTTGCAGCACCCCGGTCAGGGTGGGCGGCACCTGTACCTCGGCCAGCCGCCCCGGATGCACCCGCCAGGTTTCATCCCCAGGAATGATGACGCCGTTTTCGATCATCATTTTGATCAGCTCTTCCAAATAAAATGGGTTGCCGGCCGCGTTATGGATCAAGGTATCTTGCAACACTGGCGGGATGGCTGGCACCAGGCGCAATATTTCACGTACCAGCCGGGTGCTTTCGTCCCGGTCGAGGAGATTGAGGCGGATGAGGGGGTACCGTTCCTGCCAGGTGGGGCGGTGTTCAAATAAATTTGGCCGGGTGAGAGCGAGCATTAAAATAGGCGCGGCCGCATCCTGGCGGGCTAAATGTTCGATCAGGTCAAGGGAGTTGTCATCGGCCCAGTGGATGTCTTCCAGGAGAATGAGGACGGGGTTGGTGTGGGTCGCGGCCGCGAAAAGCTGCCCTAGCGAATGAAAGGCCCGGTCTCGAATCTGCCGGGTATCGTCCAGGATGCCCCGGATATGTTGACTGTCAGAGAAGTCAAACCCCAGCAGGTGGCCGACAAAATGGGCCTTTTCCCGGCCAACCTCACCCAACAGCGTCACGAATCCGCCTTCTAACTTTTGCCGGGCTACGGCGGGGGGATCATTGTCCTGAATTTCCAACCGGTAAGCCACCAGATCACGCAGCAGGGCATACGGAGCGTGGCGCATCTGCTGGTCAGCCCGCCCTTTGAAATAAAGAACGGTCTCTGGCAGGGGATCAAGCCATTTCTCAAATTCATAAAGCAGACGGGATTTGCCGATGCCGGCTTCCCCAACAATGGTAAGCAGATGGAGCTGTTTTTCCTGGATGGTGTGGTAAAGGGCGTCCTGGATTTGTTGTAGTTCCCGCTCCCGGCCAATCATCTGGGTTTCGATCCCTTCAACGCCCCTTGTGCCTACACGAAAGGCTCGCGGCCGCACCCGCAAAACCACATAGACCCGCAGCGGCTCGCTTTTTCCCTTGACTGCCAACAGGTCTTGGGGCTGCACATCGAAAATTCCGCGCACATGCCGGTAAGTGTCGTGAGAGATGAGAACGCCGCCAATAGGCGCGGCCGCTTCTAAACGGCTGGCGGTGTTCACCGTATCCCCCAAAGCAGTGAACTCCCCCAGGCTGCCCACCTGCCCCAACAAGGCGGGGCCGGTGTTAAGGCCAATCCGCATGGTGAAATCTACACCGGGGGGGATTTCCGTCTCCGCCATCCAAATGCGGACGGCCTGCTGCATGGCCAGGGCGGCCCGGATGGCCTGCTCTGGGTCATCTTCCTGGGCTTCTTCTACCCCCCACAAGGCCATCACCCCGTCGCCCAAATGTTTATCTATGCGGCCGCGGTGGCTGGTGATGATGTTGTCTATACGCCGCCAAAACTGGTTGAGCAAGATAGTCACATCTTCCGCGTCCATCATCTCACTCATGGCGGTAAAGTTAGGAATATCGGCAAACAGGACCGTCACTTGTTTGCGCTGTTGCATCGTAGGAGATTGGGTAAGCTGAGCCAACTGCTGGCGCAGGGCGGCCACGGACGCCTCAACGACCTCATCGCCCAAGATGGCCCGTTGGGCAGTTATGGTCAGGATAGCCTGTTCCAGGCGGGTGCGTTGATCATCGTTCACAGCAAACTCAATAAAGTATATTATTCGCCCCGCACATCCCCAGCCGTAATAGTGTGCAAATGCCCGGCACTATCTTGGACCAGGAGATGCCCCCATTCATCGGTGGCGATAGCGATACCGCTTATGGGGGTCTGCTCGGATGTTTCCAGGTGAACTATCCGCCCCAGGGTGATCAATTTTTGATTCCAGGCTGGCTGTGGGGTTTCACCGGTCGCGGCCGCGCCATACCGCTCTTCTAATTGACGCAAAATTCCCCCCAACAAGCGAAGGCGAGAAACGGGCCGGCCCAGCTCAATCAACAGACTGGTAGCCGGGTATAAAACAGGGGTTGGCAGCTGCCCGGCGGGTATATTGACATTGATCCCAATGCCTAGAACGGCATGGCGCAATTTTTCCCCATCGCCAAAATCAGCTTCCAGGAGCAGCCCGCCGACTTTGTACCATTGCCCATCTCGTTCAATCATCACATCGTTAGGCCATTTCAGCCCTACAGCCAGGCCCGTTTCATCCTGGATAGCCTGGGCGGCAGCCAAGCCGGCCAACATGGTCAGCCAGTTAGCCCGTTCGGGGGGCCAGCTAGAGCGGAACAGGATGGAGAAGGTGAGAGAACTATGGGGGGGGGCCAGCCAGCGACGGTTGAGGCGGCCGCGGCCGTGCGTCTGAAAATCAGCGATGACCATCATCCCATGGGGCATGAGCATCCCTGAGTGGGTGGTGAGCCGGTCACGCAAATAATCGTTGGTGGAATCAATAACCGGGAAATATTCTAACCGCCGTCCTAACCAGTTGGTATCAAGCGCGGCCGCGAGCATCGTTTCATTGAATGGCTCGTTCATACCAGACCCACACTTTTTAACGGTTCAAGGCTGCTAACAAGGGGAGCAGTTCACCCAGGCTGGTAATAGTATAAGTGGGTTGAATCCCATTCAGCTCTCGGCTGATGGTGGGTGGGTTCATAAAGACGGAGATCATGCCTACCTCATTAGCCCCGGCAATATCATTTTCTGGCCGATCCCCCACAAAAACCGCTTCCGCTGGTTCTACCCATAACATCCCTAACATCCGCCAAAAGATGGCCGGGTGGGGTTTCATATAGCCGGTATCCCCAGAAGTGATCCGGGCGGGAAAATAATCAAGCAGCCCATAATGGCGCAGCTCTATATCCCGCATCCACATGGGGTGATACGCATTGGTAATCAACCCCAGGGCGTACCCTTCCTGGCGCAACTTCTCTAATACGGGGATGGTATCGGCAAAGAGGTCAACCCCTGGGAATGGCTCCCAGTTGTACGCTTGCAGCAGTTCATCCAGGTCAATTTTGGGGGGATCCAGGTTGAGTTCGCGGAGCAGCTGCTGCCAGACCTGGCGTAAACTGGCTCCACGCCAGGTTCGTTTAGCATCTTCCCATTCAGCCATGGAAAGATCATGCAGCCGCTGGCCCAACTGTTCAGCGGTAAGAGGCAGAGTATAGCCGCAGTCAAGCAGGTAATCGTATACCGCTTCACTCTTAGGCCGGGTAAACGCCCGCCAGCTCATAGCCGGTTCTGACCAATCAATGAGGGTGTCATCCAGGTCAAAAATGACCGCTTTGATCGGTTTCGACTGTTTAGTTTCGAGTTTCGCAGTTCGCGGTTCGCGGTTTGCGGCTGTGGGGCTGCCTGTTTGCACGTTTCTCACCCTGTCAATCTCCAATCTTTTATTTATCCCTGATTGATTGACAAAATTAATCTCTTACCGTTATGACAACAACGGATTAAGAAAGTAACGGATTTTTCCAGAAAAGACCAATATCCGTTGATGAACACAGATTTTTAAACCATCTGTGAAAACCTGGGTCATCTGTGGATCACTTCTTGTTTTCTGCATGTTGGATCCACTGAATCTCTCAATCTCTAATACAGTTTTACAGAAGTTCGAAATATGTTTTTATGTACGCTGCCCCTGGAGAGCCCTACTGCTAACTGCCCACTGCCCACTGATTACTGTTTACTGTTGACTGGTATTAGTCTCTAGTCTCCACACTCCCATACACCTCCCGCGCCAGGCCAATCATATCTCCCAGAACACCGGCGGCGGTCATGGCTACCCCGGCCCCCTGCCCGGCGATCATCAGCGGCGGGGATTGGTAATGGTCGGTTTGGAAGCTGATATATTTGAGGTTGGCCTGGGGGCTGTTTTGGGGCACCGGTTTGAGGCCAACGAAGCCCCCCTGGGGCGTGACTTCCCCGACAAAACGAAGGGTGTGCCCGGTCGCGGCCGCTGCTTGCATCCGTTGAGCAAAGGTGGCATTGAGGGTCGCGGCCGCGGCCATAAATTCCGGCACAGACAACGCCGCCATCTCTGCGGGGTAAAGAGATTCAACTGTAAAATCCGCCTCTTCTAGCGGCCAGCCGGCCAGCCGCCCCAGAATGAGCAATTTACGCAGTACATCGCGGCCGCCTAAATCCTCACGGGGGTCTGGTTCCGTGTACCCTTTGCTTTTAGCTTCGGCCAGAGCGTCGGCAAAGGGGCGGCCGCTTTCTATTTGCTGGCAGAGAAACCCCAGCGTCCCGCTCATCTGGCCGCTGATGTGATGAACCGGGTCGCCCGTATCCCGCAGATAACGCAGGGTGGCAATAACCGGCTGCCCCCCGCCTACCGTGGATTCATGGCGCACCCGGGGGTTGTGCAAATAAGATTGAGCCGTCTGCCAGGGGCCAGCAAATGGTTTCTTGTTAGCCAGAACCGCCGTATATCCCAATTCCAGGGCACGGTTTAGGGCCGGTTCTAACCCGGCTTCGGCGGTGACATCCACCAGAATGAGGTCACGCAGCCCGGCATCCTGGGCCATTTGTAACATTTCCTGGATGGGCGGCCGCAAACCGGGAAAATGGCCCCCTGCTTCTTTATGGGCGATCATCTCCCCAAGCTGCCCATCAGTGAAGCCAGTTGGCTGCCAGACCCACCCCTGGCTGTCGGTGAGGGCCACCAGATTAAACTGGCATTGATTACGGTGGGCAAAGATGTCGCGGCCGCGAACGATCTGTCTAAGCAACGCCCGCCCCACTCCCCCAACCCCAAGAAGAATGATCGCAATTTGTTTCATAGAAAAAGTAACCACATCGCCAGGCGGTAGAGTTACGCAGAAGCAACGCCACTCATTTAGGCCGACACAGAAAGTCCTACACTTATGCCAACGGAGACCATTGGCATAGGTCAACTAGAAACTCGAAACTATACTGCCAACGGTCATAAACTGACATTTTCAGTGAGACTGGAGACTCGAGATTAACCGGTCCCCAGTCTCCAGTCTCTAGTCTCTAACTGGAATGTTACTTTATGACCACGATGGGTATAGAAACTCGAAACTCAGTTAATCGTAACCGCAATCTCCTGAGAAAGCGTATGCCAGGTGCCACCACCACTTTTACAGGCATTAAACGACTCAAAACAGACGGCCAACCGCAGCGTATAATTCCCGGCTTCATTCAGACGGATATTATCTTCATGGTTGTTAAGACCGCCAGGGGGTACGCCATCCCCAGGGTTACCACCCCAGCTCACCTGCACCATATCTACCCGGTCGGCCCCATTTTTCCGGGGCATAACCCCTAAAGCCCCAAACTCAACCAATACCCCAGTGCTGTTGCTCACCGAAAACTCAAACCAGATTTGCTGACCAACGGCAAAAACGGAGCGGGGCTGGAGAGCAAAATGGGAAGCAATCAGGCCAGCTACGCCGACGGGTGGCGGGGGCGGGGGGGGTGAGGTGGGTGTCGCTGGAACCGGCGTGTTAGTGGGCACAAAGGGGCGCAGCGTGTTGGTTGGAGCGGCCGGAGGCAGCGGTGTAGCCGTTGGTTCCGGGATGGGGGTATCGGTGGACAAAGGGGTAGCCGTTGGGATAGGGGTATCAGTGGCCGGCGGTACTGTGTCTGTAGGTAAAACATTGATCACCGGCGCAGGTAACGTCACGGAAGCGGCTTCTGTAGGGATAATCACGGCGGTAGGCGTCGGAGCGGTGGCTGTTTGTGTCCCATTATCAGCAACAAGTTCCGTAGGGGTAACGCGAGCATCCCGCACCAATAAAACCCCAGCCAGCAATAATAAACCAAGCAGTAACACACCTAACGCCGCCAAAACAATGGCAATGGCTTTATTTGTTTGCATAAAAACTCCCATCGGAAAGGAAAACGAGTTTCCTTTTCGAAAGCAACAGCTCAGACAGGCAGATATGTCGGCTAAATCATTTTAAAACTCGCCCAGGTTGAGCCATTACTATATAAGATGTACAAGCGAAAAGGGATTATACCGTTGGGAGGGGCAAGGGCAACCTGCTAAAATGAGAGTACCGGGGACGAATTTCTTAACCCCAATCCTTGTTTTGGCATTGTTTCCCCTGGTGATATAATATTTCCCCTGCCAGGGGAAGTGTCGGAATTGGCAGACGAGCATGACTTAGAATCATGTGCCGCAAGGTGTGCGGGTTCGAGTCCCGCCTTCCCCATTAAGAAAAAGAGGGCGTTGCCACCGCAACGCCTTTCTTTTTGAGCCAAAACGCCAATACAAAACTAATAGAAAGTCCAACCCATTCGTGGTTAAATCTCCACAAATATAAAAAGAGGTAACTTGTGACCCTGATTATCCATACCCAAGAAGATGACCAACGTCAATTGAATATGACGATTGAAGTTCCGGAAGAGCGTGTGCAGAAAGCATTGCGGGAAAAAGTCCGCAAATTAGGCCAACAAATCAATATTCCTGGTTTCCGGCGCGGTAAAGTACCCCCGTCTGTTGTTCTTAAATATTTAGGGGCTGAGGCTGTCCGGGCGGAGGCCGCCGAAGATCTGGTGCAAGAGATGTTTAAGGAAGCCCTAATCCAACAAGGGGTTGAGCCATATGCCCCAGGTGAATTGGTAAATATGGAATTGGAGCCGCTGAAGTTCCAGTTCAATGTCCCTTTGGTGCCAACGGTGGATTTAGGCCATTACCGGGGATTACAAAAGGACGTTGAAGAAGTTGAGATCACCCCAGAAGCTGTTGATGAAGCGTTAGAACAGGTTCGGCAGCAGCATCAGATTTTAGAACCCGTAGAGCGACCGGCCCAAGCGGGGGATGTGGTAACGGTAAAAGGGGAAGGGCGTCTGTTGGCCGAAGATGAGGATGAACTAGGAGAAGTGGTCTTTTCTGAGGAGCGTATTGACTTGCTTCTGGATGGGACAAAGATTTATTTTGGCCAGCCGTTTGTAGATGAACTAGTGGGGCTGTCCGCGGAAGAGACGAAAGAGTTTACCATTACACTGCCTGTAGATGAAGCAGAAGTGGAAACCGAAGAACCAACGAAAGAAGGAGAAGGGGCGGAAGCAGGAGAAGCAGCGGAAGGTGCTCCCTCTACCGAGAAAAAAGACGCGGCCGCGACCCAACAAGCCCACTTCCATATCACCATTCTCGAAGTCAAAAATCGTATCTTACCTGACCTCAATGATGACCTGGCCCGTGAACATGGGGAACACGATACCCTAGAGGAGCTAAAATCTTCTTTATACAACAATTTGCACAAAGCCGCCGAAGAGCAGATCAAAAACAAGTTGGTTGATGAGATGATAGAAGATTTATTGGCCCAGGCCACCATTATTTACCCCCCGGCAGCGGTAGAGAGAATTTTGGATGAGATGATTGAGGATTTTAAAGGTCAAGCTACTCGTGCCGGGTGGCAGTGGGACGATTACCTCAAACTCCAGGGACAAAGTGAAAAATCATTACGCACCTTATGGTATGATCGGGCCGTCACTCAATTACGCCATTCGTTGGTATTCAACCAATTTGTCGCTGATGAGAAGTTAAAAATAAAACCAGCCGAAATTGACGCTCTATTTGAACAACGATATGGAGATATGGAAGCTGGTTTAAAACAAAGCCTTCGCCGTTATTTCACCGAATCTCAAGAGGGATTCGGGCTCTTCGGTTCTGAACTGCTGTTAGAAAAAACATCGCAAAGAGTCCGCGAAATTCGCCTGGGCACAGCCCCAGATTTAGCATCTCTAGAAGAAACTGAGGATGAAGACGAAGAAGAGTAAGCAAATCTGCCTGTACCCCAATTTTAGGAGATAACCCATGACAACTAAATTCCCTGATTCTCTCATTCCCCCCAGTGGAATGATGCCAATTCCAACTTCTCTGATTCCTATGGTCATTGAAACCTCGGGACGAGGAGAGCGGGCGTATGATATTTACTCCTTGCTGCTACGAAACCGCATTGTCTTTCTAGGCACCCCGATCAATGATCAGATTGCCAATTTGATTGTGGCCCAACTGTTGTATCTGGCCCACGATAACCCCACCAGCCCCATCCGGCTCTATATCAACAGCCCCGGCGGGCAGGTATATGCTGGTCTGGCCATTTATGACACCATGCAGCAGCTTGATTGCCCGGTGGCTACAGTAGCTGTCGGCTTTACGGCCAGCTTTGGCACGGTGCTGCTGACGGCTGGCAGTAAAGGAATGCGCTCGGCTCTCCCCAATGCAACGATTCATATGCACCAACCTTTAGGTGGCGCTCAAGGCCAGGCGTCGGATATTGCCATTCAAGCCAACGAGATTTTACGCTTGCGCCGTTCGTTGAATGATATTCTGAGCTTCCACACGGGTCAGCCGATTGAACGGATTGAGCGGGATACCGACCGGGATATTTTCTTCACTGCTGAACAGGCCAGGGAGTATGGGCTGGTAGATGAGGTTCTGATGTCCCCAAACGCCAAGACAGCCACACCTAATGGAGCGAATGCGGGCTAATTGCTCTGAAGTAGACAAATGACCGCGGACGAATGGTCAGACGGCGTTTTGTCGGCCATTTTTCGTCTTTGAGTATGAGAGGTGAATAATGAAGCGCGACCGCAAATTTGCGGCCGCGCTTCTCTGTTTTATAATCGTCTCATTTATGGCTTCCTAATATTAACTGGTATTTGCGCCCTGATTAAGATGATCTCAATATTGCAATCCAATCTAAATCGCTAAACACCAGCCCATGCCTTATGAAACATCTACTCCGCTTAACCATCACCTGTCTCATCCTCAGCCTACCCTTTTTACTGGTTAGCTACCATATGCGCTCCTCAGTGGCCTCCCCCCCCGCCCTGGCCCTTGAGATTAACCAACTACCTGTGGTCGGTTTTGCGAATGCTTCCTACTCCGTCCTGGAAAATGCGGGGTTCATCACCCTCAATGTCACCCTCAACATCACCAGCACCAGCGAAGTCCGGGTCAATTACGCCACCCAAAACGGGACAGCCGTAGCCGGTACCGATTATCAAGCAACCAACGGGACTCTCATTTTTGTGCCTGGGGATAACAGCGAACCGGTGGTGGTAACTATCTTCAACAACTCAACCTATCAGGGGTCAAGAAATTTCCAGGTGGTTTTGAGCAACCCGGTAAACGCCACCATAGGCAATGGCACCGCCACTGTCACCATCATTGATGATGAGCAACCTCCTACAGTTACCCCAACGCCTACGGTTTTGGTTACACCTGTTTTTGTGGATATGTACGAACCAAACAACTCTTTAAGCACCGCTTATAATACCTCAGCCGGGGTTTCATTATGCGGGGCCAGCTTGTGGCCGGTAGGGGATTACGACTATTTCCGTTTCTTTGTCAAAGGGGGGTTTACCTACCAAATTCTAACCCGTGATCTTTCTGTAGGGCTAGATAGTTACCTGACATTGTACAACTCTCAAGGGCATATCATTGCCGAGAATGATGATGACCCGACCAACACCAGCCATCCCAAAGCCTCACGTATCCAACACACCCCCCATCAAGATGGCTTTTTGTATGCCAGCGTTCATAATTTAGATCCAACGGACCCGGCAGGTAAAACTTATTGTTTTGAAACAAGGGAGACAATACCCACTCCTGGCCCCACCCATACCCCTGTCTCTGGGCAGGCTGACTCGTGCGAATACAACGGTGATTTTGACTCTGCCTGCCTGATGGGGGTCAATCAGGAAAAAACAAATATGAATTTTGTCCCCCTGTTTGGTGAAGGCCCTGACAATGATTATTATCGTCTATGGATTTTAAGCGGGGTTACTTATACCTGCCTGACCGATGATCTGTCTCCGTTTACAGATACCAATATGATCTTGTATGACCATAACCGGAACTTGATCGCCGGGAACAATGATCGCGCCCTGGGAGACCCTCGCAGTGAGGTTATTTATTATGCACCCTACACTGGCTGGCTCTACATTTTAGTCGGTTCGGTGGTTCCTGTTGATTATGCGTTAGCCCATCTTTACACCTATAGCGTTGGTTGTCAGGCCACTGTGGCCACCCTTACCCCCACGCCATCTAACACCCCAGTCCGCCCACCGACCGGCGGGGGTGGTATCCCATCTACTGCCGTACCCAGCCCAACCCCTATCGTCTTTCCTACCTTCCCGCCCTCACCCACCCCATTCACCTTGCCCGCCCCGGCTACGGAAACGCCTCGGCCTATTGTGCAATTTGTCCCGCTGCCAACAGCTACCGCGGCCGCGGGGGGGCAGGGGCAAACTGTTACCCTGGATGTGACCCTTTATTATGATGGCAATAATAATTACACCCCTGAATTAACTGAAGGGATCATGGGCGCGGCCGTAGCCGTCTATGATGGCAGCACTGGGGCCTTGTTAGCTTTTGGCTATACCAACGAAGCTGGGGCTATCCGTTTTAGCCAATTAACTGCCACCGGTCCGGTTCGGGTAACAGTCCCCTTCTTTAGCTTTAGCCAGGTGGTTAGCACCGGTTCGGGGCTGCTCACTATCCGTATCGCCCCTAGTTCCTTACCCATTGGTATCCCTTAGCGTAATACGTGACGAGTGAAGCGTGATTTTATTTCTCACGCACCAGGTATCACTGATTTTTTAAACTTCGCAAACCGACAAAGGATCGCTTATGTCTACCGGGCAGCCGCCCTTTTCTTGGAAATCTATACTGCAAGATCGTCGATCATTAGGGGTTATTATTGGCATTATGGCCGCCGTTGGCGGCCTTTTGTTGTTATGCCTCTTTGCCTTTCTAATTCTTTCCCCATCCGGCGATGGGCCAGCCACCGTCATTACCCCAACGACCCCATTTAGTGGTCTGGGGCCGGTAGAAAGCAATCAAAACGTAGGGATTATTACCAGTGATGGCCTTACCCTGACCCTGGATGCGCCCATCACCCTGGAAATAGCCGGGCAAACCTTTACGGTACAAAGCCAGATAATTCCAGCTACCGGTGAGTGGATACCCCCGGCATTAGCCGCCAATGCGGCCGTATGGATTCAAGGTACCGTCGTTAATTATGTTTTCGGGCTGCCTGACTCGGTAGAAAATCGAGCCTTATTTGACCAGTTAGCCACAGGAGATGACCTGGTTTTAACCACACGGGCAAACAGTAATTTGCAGTTTGCTTTTAACAGCCGGGAGGTGGTGGCCGCCAACAACCGGGATATTTTTGCCCAACATCAGCCGGGAATTACCCTGGTGTTGATGGGGACACAAGGGGATAGGCGGTTGGTAGTCCGCGGCCGCCACACCGTTTCTGAAGCCAATACCAGCGGCACCGGGTCGCTGCCCAGCTCTTTTGCCCTGGGTGAAACAGCCCCTCTGGGCAATTTGCAAGTGACCGTCACCGGGGCTACCCACCTGCTCAACCGCCCTGAAGCTCCGGCTGGCTTTGCCTTTTATCTCATCGAATACCAGGTACAAAATTTGGCGACGATCAATTTTGACTCTACTCTGCTCCGCTCAACCCTGACCGACAGTTTAGGCAATCAATATGCGGTTCACACAACCGCCAGTGCTTTTGGCAGCAACCCGGCTCTTTTCGGCGTCATCAGCCCCAACCAGTTAGTCCCGGCTACCGTCGGCTACCAGATTCCATTGGAGTTAAGCGGACCATTTTTGCGTTGGCGGCTCACCCGCAGCGATAATAATGCCTATGTTGAAATAGAGATTCCTTTTGCCGACCAATCAGTCACTGCCCAGTCGGCCCAGATTGCCCTGCTAACTGCCGATGTCTCTTTGGATGGGACGAATGTGCTGCTGAGTGGGCAAATTACCAATTTAGGACAGCAGGCGTTGATTATTAATGAGAAGGATTTGGTGCTGCAAGGGGACGAGGGGTCATTTTATTTACTGCTTTCCACCAATCCTGGTTTTCCTTGGGTCATCTCTCCAGGGGCTTCTATTGCCTATCAGGTTATGTTCCAACGGCCAGCCGGCAGCCAGGCAATTTTTATCCTCTTAAATCAGCCATTCCAACTCAATGGCTTACGGTAAAAGAATTAGCCACGAATTATGCCAATTGACACGAATTTTTGTGTCTATTCGTAACTACCCCAGGTATTCCCACACAGCCGCTTTTGACTTGTAAGGTTACTCGTGTCTATTCGTTATCAAGAAGCCCTGGCTTATCTCAACCAATTTATCAATTACGAGAAGAAGATCGCTGAGGTGTATGCCCCAGAGAAGATGGATCCGTCGCGGCCGCATCGCCTTCTCACCCTTCTCCATAACCCCCACCAGCAGTACCCAACATTGCACATTGCCGGTACTAACGGCAAAGGCTCCGTAGCCATGATGTGCGCCAACAGTTTGCGCCTGGCCGGGCTGCGCGTCGGGTTATACACCTCTCCCCATCTGGTAGATTTCCGGGAAAGGTTTCGCATTCTCACTCCAGATGACCCAGATGGACAGATCAGCCAGGCCGAATTTGTGATGGTGGTGACAGAATTGCAGGCCGCGGCCGCCCAAATTCCTCACATCACCTGGTTTGAACTGGTCACAGCCATTGCCTTTATCCATTTCGCCCGGCAAAAAGTAGATGCCGCCGTCATTGAGGTAGGATTAGGGGGGCGGCTGGATGCTACCAACGTCATCACCCCATTGGTCTCCGTCATCACCAGCATCAGCCTGGACCACACCAGTTTGCTCGGTCACACGGTCGCAGAAATTGCCGGGGAGAAAGGGGGGATCATCAAGCCGGGTGTGCCGGTCATCACGGCCCCCCAGGAAACAGATGCTCTGGAGCGACTGCGCCAGATCGCCCAAGAACAGAACGCACCGCTGACCGTTGTGGGGGAAGATTGGTCGTTTAGCGGGCAGGGACAAGAAGTAACTATCTGTGATCCAACCGGGCATACGATGACTTATCATCTCAATTTGCTGGGGGCACATCAATACGAAAACAGCACCATCGCCGCGGCCGCGTTACATACCGTACAGCCCTATTTCCCCACCCTCACCGAGACAGCCATCGCTCAGGCATTCGCTTCGACCGTATGGCCGGGCCGCCTGCAAACGATTTATCCTGGAGATAACCATACCCCACCGATTGTATTAGATTGTGCTCATAACCCTGGCGCGGCCGCGATCCTGGCCCAGGCCCTCACCCATACTTTCACCTACCAACGGCTCTGGCTCATCCTCGGCGTCACCCAGGATAAAGATGTCACCACACTCTTGAAACTACTGCTCCCTCTGGCCCACCAAACCATCTTCACCGCTGCCCCCCACCCCCGTGCAACACCCCCCGATGACCTGGCCCGCCTGGCCGCCCAATTGGGTTATGACAGCCAGGTTAAACCGGATATTATGACGGCGATACAGGAGGTGGTCGCGGCCGCAAACCCCACCGATCTCCTATGTATTGCCGGCTCCATCTTCCTGGTCGGCGATTTGCTTAATCGCTGGGAAAGTCTACAATCAACCCTCTCCCTATCTGGGAAATAAATCAGAATGAGGCGTGAGACGTGATACGTGAACCTTCCCTGGTCACGCATCATACAACACGTATTATGTTGCCTTTTTTATGCTAAACCAAAACGATCCAATTTACCATTTAAACCAATACCCTGACCTGTTCTCTCCAATGCCCTACATGAGTGAGGAGATGTTTGAGGCCGAAGATTTAGAAGATCAAGAAGGGTTTGTCGAATGTCCATTCATTCCTTTGCGTGATCTGGTCTTTTACCCCCAGATGGTCATGCCTCTGTTCGTGGGGCGGGATCGCTCCCTGGCGGCGGTGCAGGCAGCAGTGGCGAATGGGGAGACCATTATCCTTTCCGCCCAACGAGATAGTAACCAGACAGACCCTGGGGGCAATGACTTGTTTGACATTGCCACCGAAGCAGCGATTGGCCGAATGCTGCGGATGCCTGATAACAGCGCCACCGTGCTGATACAGGGCCGCCGCCGGGTACAAATCGTCGAATTTATCCAATGGGTTCCCTACATTCGCGTCCGGGCGCGGGTCATTTATGAACCGGATGGGTGGCAGGCCGATACTGAAGCCCGAATGCGGACCGTGTTAGACCTGTTTGAGAAAGTGGTCGAACTGAGCCGCCGCATCCCTGATGATGCCTTCACCTTTGCTTTAAATATTGAAGAGCCAGGCTGGCTGGCCGATTTTATCGCCGGGACCATTGAATTAGGATTGCCCCAACGGCAAGAGCTTTTAGAAACGTTTGATCCCATTGAGCGGCTGCAAAAAATTTCTATCTTCCTGGCCCAAGAAGCCGATGTCCTGGAGTTGGAAGACCAGATTCACTCCCAGGTGCAACAATCTGTAGAGCGGTCACAGCGGGAGCATTTTTTGCGCGAACAAATGCGGGTAATCCAGGGAGAGTTGGGCGAAGGGGATATTTTCTCCCAGGAAATTGAAGAGGTTCGACAGGCTGTGGCGGCCAAGAATCTCCCCCCAGAGGCACGGGCGAAGGCTGATAAGGAGATGTCCCGGCTGGCCGCCATGCCCCCCATGGCTCCCGAGGTAGGGGTGGTACGCACCTATCTGGATTGGATTTTGGAACTGCCCTGGACGGAGATACAAGAAGAGAACCTGGATGTAAAGCACGCGGCCGCGATCCTGGACGAGGATCATTACAGCCTGGAAAAGATCAAGGAGCGCATCCTGGAGTTCATCGCCGTCAAAAAAATCGCCTCAGCCAAAATGCGAACCCCCATCTTATGTTTCGTGGGGCCGCCAGGAACGGGGAAAACCTCATTGGGTCGCTCCATTGCCCGTGCCCTGGGGCGGGAATTTGTGCGTGTCAGCCTGGGCGGGGTCCGCGATGAAGCCGAGATACGCGGCCATCGGCGCACCTACATCGGCTCTTTGCCAGGGCGCATTTTACAAACAATGCGCCGGGTTAAATCTATTAATCCTCTCTTCATGTTGGATGAGATAGACAAACTGGGGCAAGATTTTCGCGGCGATCCGGCTTCGGCTTTGCTTGAAGTGCTTGACCCGGAGCAAAACAAAGAGTTTCTGGATCATTACCTCGATCTGGATTATGACCTGTCCCATGTCCTCTTTGTAACTACCTGCAATACCCTGGACTCCATCCCGCGGCCGCTGCTAGATCGCATGGAAGTGATTGAATTTTCCAGCTACCTGGAAGAAGAAAAAATTGAAATCGCCCGCCAGCATCTCATCCCCAAACAGTTAGAAGAACACGGACTGCTAGAGGCCAATATCCGCTTTGATGGGGAAGCTCTCAAGCAGATGATTCGCCTCTATACCTATGAGGCCGGGGTGCGAAATTTAGACCGGGAGATCGCCAATGTATGCCGCAAAATCGCCCGACGTGTCGCCGAAGGCCGGCGTTATCACCGGCGCATTTATGCCCGTCTGCTGCCAGAACTGTTGGGGCCACCCCATTTTTCTGAAGAGGTGATGCGGGAACTTGATGAAGTAGGCGTCGCTACCGGGGTCGCCTGGACATCGGCTGGCGGGGATACGATGTTGATTGAGGTGAACCTGATGCCGGGTAAGGGGAATTTAACCCTGACCGGGCAGCTGGGTGAGGTAATGCAAGAGAGCGCCCAGGCCGCCCTGACCTATACTCGCAGCCAATCGGAGACATTAGGCATTGATGATGAATGGTTTGAGAAGGCCGATATTCATATTCATATCCCGGAAGGGGCGGTGCCGAAGGATGGCCCCTCCGCAGGGGTGGCGTTGACGACAGCATTGGTATCAGCGTTTACCAATCGGCCGGTACGGCGGGATGTGGGGATGACGGGTGAAGTGACGCTGCGCGGCCGCATTTTGGCTGTCGGCGGGGTACGGGAAAAAGCCCTGGCTGCCCGCCGTTTAGGTATCAAAACCTTCATTTTGCCCCACAAAAACAAGAGCGACCTGGAAGAAATCCCCCGTAAACTGCGCCAGGATTTACGCTTCGTCCTGGTCGAGCGGATGGATCAAATTTTAGAAGAAGCCTTACTCCCCCCCATCCCCCCACCAAAACAGACCCGGCGGCGCAAAAAAGCCAGTGAGCCGGCGGCCGCTGTGGAAGCATAACTAGCCGTAGAGCCGTGTCACTAATGACCTTCTACAGGGTTATTCTAAACAAGGTGTAACTGTTCAGGGCCAGAGATGGCGGGTTGGTTGTAAAAAGATTTGGTAAATCGTCTTACCAGAGCGCACCCCTGAATAGATACAATAAGGTTTTCCCAGAAACCGCTAAAACTCACGAGAAGAAGTTCAACTTTTACTTATCAAAAAGTTGAACTTCTGGCTTAGTCGTCACCAACTGATTCCTTAAATAAGGGGATGTTATGGGTCCTTTTTACGGCCAGATCACGGGGTGGGGCATGTATGTCCCAGAGCGGATTATTACTAACCAGGAGTTAGTAAAACGTCTGGATAGCAGCCATGAGTGGATTGTACAGCGCACCGGGATTCACCAACGGCACGCGGCCGCGCCCCATGAAACTACCTCCACCATGGCCACCCAAGCTGCCTGCCGTGCCCTGGTTAAAGCCAATCTGAACCCCGCTGATTTGGACCTCATCGTTTTAGGCACCTCAACCCCCGACCATTTTGTCGCCCCGGCCCCATCCAGCCAGGTCCAACATGCCCTGGGGGCCACCAATGTTCCTGCTTTCACCGTCACTACCGGCTGTACGGGCTTTGTGTATGCTCTCACCGTCGCTCACCAATTCATCCAGAGCGGGGCCTACCGCAATGTATTGGTCATTGGTGCGGAGCTGCTTACCCGGCTGATTAATTGGCAAGATCGGGCTACGGCGGTCCTGTTTGGTGATGGCGCAGGGGCAGTAGTTGTGCAGGCAACGGATAGGCCGTGTGGTCTGGAAAGTTTTGTCCTGGGATCAAATGGGGCTTTGGGAGAGCATCTTTCTTTTCCCGCCGGGGGGATTAAGGAACCGTTGACGCCGGCCTCGTTGGCTGAGGGGCGACAATATTTGCAGATGAATGGGCGAGAGGTATTCCGTTTTGCCAGCAAAGTCATGGTGGAAAGCTGTCGCCAGGTTTTGGCTCAGGCAAAGGTGGGGTTAGCCGAGGTAGATTGGGTGATACCCCATCAGGCCAATGAGCGGATTATTCGTGCGGCCGCCCGCGAAATGGACATCCCCCTGGACCAGTTCATCATCAACATTGACCGGTATGCCAACACCTCAGCCGCTTCTATTCCTATGGCTTTATGTGAAGGCTTAGACAGCGGCCGCGTCCAACCCCATCACAAACTCCTTTTCGCCAGCTTTGGCTCTGGTCTCACCTGGGCTACATGTCTTTGGCAAATGTAAGCGTGAAAACGCCTAAGATTGGGGCAGGGGATAAATCAGGAGCAGGTTCTCAACCACCAGACGAGTGTTAGCGTTTCGCTCTAGCTGCCAAAGGGCGGTATGAGTCTGTTTGAGGCAGCTAAAAATCTGCTCCGGTGTCCAATGGGTAAGTAGACGGGTGAGGGTGACTTGTTCGTCAATGTTTGTTAGCTGAGCTAATGGCTGATTCCCCCAAGAAAGCAAGACAAGATCGCGCCACCAACTAAGCCAGGTGCGTAATAAATCAGGCAGACGTTCAACATCGTTGGCCAGTTTGTCGGCCTGGATGAAACGATGGGCACGGTTGCCTTGTAAGGCGGTATGCAGGGCGACAATATGGGTTTCTCGCTCATTCAGGGGGGCGGGATTCGCGGCCGCAGTCACCGCCCAACCCAATCGCCCTGAAGCCAGGTGGGCCAGCTTCTCCGCCTGCTCCGGGGGCACCTGCCAGCGGTTTTCCAGGGCCGTTTTGATGAGGGGTTGGGGTAGCGGCCGCAGGGGAATGGTACGGCAGCGGGAACGAATCGTCGGCAGCAGCGTATCTGAATCGGCAGCGGTAAGGATAAGGATAACATTGCGCGGCGGCTCTTCCAGGGTTTTAAGAAACGCATTGGCCGCGCCAATCGTGGCCTGATCAAACTGTTTGATAATGGCGATTTTGTACCGGGCTTCAGTAGCCGTGAGGCTGAGGGATTGTTGCAGCTCCCGCATCTGATCAATTTTGAGGGTAACGCGGCCGCGGCCACTCGCCTCCCCCAACACCAGGCGCACATCAGGGTGATGATCTTTGGCGATCAAACCACAGGAGCGGCACACGCCACAAGGCCGCTGCTCCAGGGATGTCTCCGTGCAGTTCAACGCCTGAGCGAACAGCCGGGCCAGAGTTGTTTTGCCCACCTGGGCCGGCCCGGTGATCAGATAAGCGTGACCGACCCGCTCATGCCGAATCGCCGCCGAGAGCATCTCTACCGCCCATTCATGGCCGATCATTTGCTGCCAGCCATAGAGTTCATCCTTCATTCCTCATCCTTCCTAATTCACACTTCCTCTACGGCTGCCGGAAGCGCAGCTTAACTGCCCCCAGGCGAATATCATCCCCATCTACCAGTTGCAACCCATATTCTGGGACTCGCTGTTCGTTGACAAAAGAGCCGCTGGTGCTTTGCTCATCAAAAATACGGTAATCCCCCCCTTCTTGCACGATGGTACAGTGAAGCCGGGAAACGGTCACATCATCCTCAAAGGCAAAATCAGCTTGTTTGGGGGAGCGGCCAATTTTTAACTCTGGGTTATCCAGATCAATCCGCTTATTAACGCGGGTGACAGATTCAACGACTTCGAGGAATGGATTGGGGCGAATGGCGGCATCTTCACGCCCGGTGCGGCCGCGGACTTCTGGAGCATAACGACTCATGCGGCCGCCATAATTTTGTGCCTGTCGTCCCATAGCCTGGGCACGAGACATATTGGCAATGTAAGGCCGCAGCCAGGGAATGCGGCGCAGGGTGTTTTCCAGGCGCAGGAGGCGTAAGATAGGAAATTTACGCATGATAAAGGCCAGCCCGGCAAAGACAAAAATAAGCACAATGATAAGCAGGCAGCCAAAAATATAGAGACGGAAGGTAGCCAACCGCTCCCACAAACGGCTGGTACTGCTGGGGGGCTGAATCACCGGGGGAATCACCTCTTGCGCTCCCTGGTTAATCGTCAGGGTAATCTCAGGGCTGGTGGCCCGGCTGCCTTCACTGTCAATCACCACAATCTGAATCCGGTTAGTGCCAAAGACAAAATTGCCGATGGATACGGTGAACCGGTCTAATTTAGTGACATCTAACTCCTGCACCACCAATCCATTGACAATGAGTTGGGCACTGTTAATAGAGCGTTGGGCTCCATCCAGCCAGGTAACATTGGTAGAGAAGGAAAGTTCGACCGGCTGGTTTAGCTCGCGCAGGGTGAGGGTTCGGCTTTCGGGGGGCAAATCTATGACCACACTAGGCGCGGCGGCAGGCAAACTCACCGATGTCGCCGCCTGAACTCCAGGGGAGCCTTGCAGCCCTACCACAATAGGGTATGTGCCCCCCACAATACCTGGCACCGTATATTGAATAATGGTATGGGTACGAAAGGCGGCAATGCGCGTCCAAATGGTCTGCACTTCTTCCAGGTTGGCTGTATTGGTGGCGACTCCCCCAGTACCCTGGGCCAGTTGAGACATATATTCCCGGCCCGCCTCTTTGGTGGCTTGCAAATTGACGTTGTTGAGCCAGATGGTATGGATGGGAATACCCAACTGAGCCGCCCGGATCGGTACATCGGCCCGTGTCTGGGTGCTAACAGCATCCGTACCATCAGACATTAACACAATGGCAGCGGCCATGCCGGGGTCTGGTTTGAGGGCATCCATGTTGTTGAGTAACCCCATGAGGCTGTCAATGAGGGCGGTGCTGCCGGTAGTAGGGGTGAGGGGGGTGGCAAAAATGTTGCGCACACCGTTGTGGAAGGTTTCGGGGGGGAGAAGTTGGGACGCGGCCGCGGCATCTACCCGGTAAATCGCTACATAATCAGTACCCTGGCGCATATTTTGCTCAGTAGCTAACTGATCCACAATAGATTGGATAGCTGCCAGCTCCCCCTGGACCCCGGTAGGAATATCTACGACCAGAACAATAAAAGTACCCATATCACGGGTACCCACAATTTCAATCTGGTTGGGGGGAACAGGTTGACCATTATGCAAAATAGTGATAGTTTGGCTGCTGAGGTCGAGGGGATTTCCCCCACCATCAATGGCTAACAAGCTCATTTCAATGGTAGGGGCACTGGTGGCATCCGTATGGCTAATGATGAGACGGCTGGCAACTGGTTGGGCGGCCGCAAACGACCAGCCTAAGAGCATAGCCAACAAACCTACCCAATAAATAAGGCGGTGCCTAATCGGCCGGCCGCCATTGGCCAACATGGGTACGCTTTCAGTCAGGTTTTTCGTCTCATTCATCGTTTATACCCCATCACTTTGTTATAATGGACTTTAGTTGACAATTAGGTCCCCTCACTTGTACCCCTATTGTACCAAACAAGCTGGGGTTGAATAGGCGGCTATTCGGTTATGGTCGAACTGATTATTCAAGATGGGCTAAATGAACTGCTGCGTCAAACCCTAAAGGAAGGCAGCTACCGCTTAGGCCGCACCCGTGACAATGACCTGGTTGTCCCTAGTTCCCATCTTTCACGCCAACATTTACAAATAACGGTCAATGAAAGCGAAGTTACGCTAACGGATCTGGGCAGTACCAATGGAACACAACTACGCGGCCGCAAACTCATCCCCCACACCCCCACACCCTGGCCCGAAAACGAATCGGTCCAAATCGGCGGCCTGACCTTACAGATCAAGCGGCCGCGTCCTCCACGAACCACCACTGTATCGCCCACCGTAACCACCCCAGTTGAGGACGTTCCAGCCAGTCAGATTGTGGCTCACATTACCTGCCGCGAAGCCCAACCACCCCATTTTACCCTGGAACGCGGATCGGCTACCGTCGGTTCCGGCATCCGCTGTGACATCCGCCTGATGGTGGGCAGTATTGAAAATGAACATTGTCGCCTCAATTTACATCAAAACCAACTCCATGTCATTAACTTGAGCCAGAAAAACCCGGTGCTGCTGGCTGGAGTGCCGGTTCCGTTCAACCAGCCCACTCCCTGGTCTCCTGCCCAGGCGTTAGAGGTGGGATATGCCCGCCTTTTTTATACCCTGGGCCAGGCCGCTGCAAAAGAGACCCCCCAAAATAACCGCTCCAACCTGGGGAAATGGCTGGGAGCTGCCATTGGTATGGGGGGCATCCTGTTGGCCTGTGTGATCCTGGTAGCAATTATGACCTTCTGGCGCACCGATGGGCCGCTAATATTTACCGCTCAGGAAAATGAAAATGGCCCAGCCACACCTACGCTGGCCGCGTTTGTCACTTTAACCCCTTCTCCCAGGCCCTCTATGACCCTTTTAGTCCCTTCAACGCCATTGGCCGATGAGCCTGAGGAGAGCAGCTGTATCACCCTCATTACGGCTCAAGAAAACAAGGGATGGCTAGAACTACCCTTTCCTTATAAAGGGATAGAGCCAAATTTTGGCGGCACAGCTGAGGAGTTCCGCCTCATTTCCCAACGTAGCCGTTTTGGCGGCCGCATCAACAGCTTCTTTGATCATCAATATCCCATGTATCCCCCAGCCTTTGGCGGGCAGGAAACGGATGATGTGGCCACCACCATGCTCATTTTTGATGGCAGCCTGAGTCTGGACGCCTTTACCCAACATGAGTCAGAAGGAACAGATGCCCGGTTTGATTATTACAGCGGCCATGCCGGGATAGATTTCGCCCCGGCCCCGGTGGGGGATCCAAGAGTACCACAAACGCCAGTTTTCGCGGCCGCCGATGGCTTTCTCTACACCGCTAGAGTAGACACCGACGGCAACCACATGGTCTGGTTAAGCCACGACCGGGGAGAAGATGGTGTTTATGCCACCCTCTATTTTCATCTAGCTGCCGATGATTTCTTTTTAGCCATGACGGCCATGGAAGAAGGCACCGAAATTCCTGCGGGTACACGTATTGGCACGATGGGCACCACCGGACGCAGCACCGGTATCCATCTCCATTTTGAAGTCCGTAAAGATATTAACAAAGATGGCCTATTCTCTATTTATGAAAAAATAGACCCGTATGGCTACTTTCCTACCGAACAATATCCGGTAGACCCCTGGTCAGAACCGTGGCTGGATCGCAGCGGCCGCGAAAGAGACGGTATCGTCAGTGAATATCTCTGGCTGCACCCCCTGGTAGACGTAGATACCCAGGAAGATGCCTGCGTTCCTCAAACCGCCGTCAGCGTAGACCTGTACCCCATCGTCGGCTGGTCTGCCGTTCATCCCGGCTTCACCTACATCGCCCGTGATGCCAATGGCACAGCTTATTTAGAAGGACGCCCCATCAATCGGGAAGTTACCGTGCGCCCTGATGCTTTAGAATGTGTGCGCCCCGAAGATGTCCGCTTCCAGGTGACACCTTATACCAACGACGCAACATCCCCTTCCATTCAATCTATCAGGCCAACCTTTACTATAGATGCGGTTGGCAACTACCGTTTCCTGGCCACTATCAGCCTGTCAGGCCGCTATGTGCTGGCTGGCCCCCATTTCAAAGATTGCGTCACCCCCATCACCCAAATTCGTCTAAGCGGCACCCAGTTAGACGACTTCACCTTCAGCGGCGAAGTCACCGTCACCCTGATCGGGCGTGACCGGGGAACCCTGCGTTCAGCGATAAAAGAAGTACAATACAGCTTAGATTGTGGGCAGACCTGGCAGGTATACACCGCCCCGTTTACCCTCACGGCTGAATCAGAACGAGGGTGTGGCGGCAGCGGCCCCGGCCAGGGAATTCAACTCGGGCCAGACGACTTTTTACTTCTTGCAATTGCCGAAGATTCGATGAACAATATAGAGCAGCCATTCAGACAAGCACGCTTCACTGTTCTCGGCAATTGATCTGTATTCTAAGCTCAGGCTGTTTCGCTATCTGTAAATTTAAGGATGGTAGAGTATGAATCCCAATTTGGAAGTTCGTTATCCTGATGGACGGACAGAAATCATTGCCTTAAATAAAGCCCAATTTATTGTGGGTCGCTCATCAGATACCGATATTCGCATTGCCGATAACCGGGTTTCGCGTCAACATTGTCTGGTTGAAGTGAGCAACGGGCAGATTTATGTGACCGATTTAGGGGGTAATAATGGCACCTGGCTCAATACCAAACAGTTGTTAGCCAATGTCAAAGAACCTGTACCGCCGGATGCGATCATCCATGTTGGACCAGCTCAATTAAAAAATATCACCGCGCGGCCGCAGTCAGATTATAGCAACGATGTCGAATCAGAAGTGATGATCGCCCCCCCAGCTGGCCGCAATGGGGGGCAGCGCGGGGCACCCGTTCAGCGGCGGCCGCAAGCCCCTTCCGATGCCGGTATCGAACTACATGAACACCGCCTGACCGTGGCCCCAGGCGGCCGCGCCGCCCTCCCCATTAAAATCACCAACGAAGGGCGCATCGTAGACCATTACAAACTATCCGTCACCGGTGTACCCAATACCTGGGTAACCTTACCCAGAGGCAACATCGAACTTTTCCCCCGAGATAGCAAAACCGTCACCCTGGATTTTCATCCCCCCATCAGCACCCGCACGGCCGCCGGTATCCACCCCATAGACATCGCCATCTTTAACGAAAAAGGGGAAATCGTGGCCCAGGAGAGGGCTGAGTTAGAAGTCACCCCGTTTGATAGGCTCGTACTCACCGCCCTGCCCAACCCCCTGCAAAGCCGCTCCGGGGGCACCATCGCCCTAAACATCGAAAACCAGGGCAACGCCCGCACCGACTACCGCCTAGATGTTACTGAACCAAGTAATTCCCTGGAAATCACCGTTGAACCACGTACGGCTCAGGTAGCCCCCCAACAAACCCGCGAAAATTTCATCCACATCCGCCCCTACAAACGAATCTGGATTGGGCAAAGCAAACGGCATAACCTCAACGTCACCGTCAGCACCAGCCAGCAATCCTTTTTTCCTGAAACGCCCCTGGTTTACAACCAGCTCAACATCCTCCCCATGTGGCTGCCCATCCTGGCGGGTATGCTTTGTTGCGTCCTGGTGCCCCTTTTCGCCCTGATGATCATCAACAGCGGCTTGTTTGAACAAACAGTCATCAATCCCGCCCTGGCTACCGCTACTCCCACAGCCACCAACACCCCAACAGATACCCCAACCGCCACTGTAGATGTGGCGGCTACTATGACTGAGGTCTGGCTGGATGGGGACGATGATGGCGATGGCCTGACCAACCGTGAAGAGTTACAGTTAGGCACAAATCCGTATGATCCCGATACGGATGGGGATGGCCTCTCTGATGGGGCTGAGGTAAAACAATGGGGCACCGACCCGCTTAAATGGGATACCGATGGGGATGGTCTCTCGGATGGGTATGAAGTAGAAACTGGCTGCCTCAGCCCCATCAATCCCGACACGGATGGGGATGGCATCAATGATGGGGCTGACCCAGATCCCTGTGGCATTGGCCCTACAGCCACCCCTCGCCCCACCCCACGAGCCAATTTTGCTTATGGTGGACATATCCAGGATACGGCTAATCTAACGGTGGCTCAGGACGCTGGCATGACCTGGATCAAAAAACAGCTGCGTTACGGTTTGGGTGACAATCCAGTTTCAGCAGCTCAAGATTTATTGCGAATCAGATCACAAGGTTTTAAGGTGGTCGTTTCTGTGGTAGGCAGTCGAGAGCAGTTAGGGGAGGGCGGCCGCGCTTATCACCAGGCTTACGCTGAGTTTGTGGCCGGCCTGGCCCCCTCAGTGGATGCTATCGAAGTGTGGAATGAGCCAAATATAGAGACGGAATGGCCTATTGGGTCTATTAACGGCCGCGAATATACCATACTTCTCCAGACTGCTTACCAGGCCATCAAAACCGCCAGTCCAGGCACTATGGTGATCAGTGCAGCTCTGGCCCCCACCGGGGGGTTCACGGGGTCAGGGGGTTGCGCCGCTAATGGCTGCAATGATGATAAATTTCTCCAAGATATGTTAGTTGCTGGGGCACGCAACTTCATGGATTGCCTGGGGGCTCATTTTAACGCTGGAGCTACCTACCCTAGTGAAACCACCGGCCACCCGGCTGATCCCAACCCCCCGGGCCAAGGCCATTATTCCTGGTATTTTTTACCCTTGCTTAATGTGTATTGGGAAACTTTTAACACTCCAGAACAGATTGCGGCTGGAGATATTATGCCCGTTTGTTTTACTGAATTTGGCTATGTCAGCCCCCAAGGATTTGAACAAACATTGGTTCAGTCAGGCGCAAGGAATTTTTGGTGGGGTGAAGGTATAACCGAACGGGATCAGGAAGAATGGTTGCCCGATGCCTTACATCGCGCCCGCTGCTCCGGCAAAGTACAGATGTTCATTATCTGGAACATTGATTTCACCAATTATGGCGGCGATGACCCCCAGGCTGGTTATGCTATCTTACGACCGAATAAACGATGCCCCGCCTGCGACGATCTTCGTTCTATCTCCTTTCGTTCCTGTGAATTATAAGGCAGGAACCATTTATAAGTTGAACTTCTTAGGGAAGTTCAACTTTTTGCCAGCGTTTATAGCTGAACAGCAGCAAAAGTTATGATGAATTACCGTTTTCGCTTTCTTCTCATACTTCTGTGGTTGGGTGCATTGGCTTGTGGTTCATCAGGCAATGCACCCCCAGTCGCGTTTGTCACCCCCACGCAAACCCCTTTACCCCCAACCCCTACCCTGGCTGCACCACTTTTGCCCACAGCCACAGCGACCTTACAAATGTTTGTTGCCACCCCTCGCCCCACCCGTGTGCCTTCCCCAACCCCAGGCCCAGACCCGGTTGGTCCCGGGCTGGCAGCCTGTCCGACTGGGGGCAATAACCTGTTAACCAATGCTTCGTTTGAAGGCAGCTTTAATTTCCAGGGTGGGCAAGAACTTCTGATAGCTCCTGGATGGGTTGGCTGGTGGTTCCAGGGGGATTCAGTGAATTTCCGCCCCGAATTTAAACCGGCCACTGAGGGTGGCCGGGTTCGCAGCGGCAGCACAGCGCAGCAATATTTTAAGAGTTTTGGCCAATATCGGGCCGGGGTGTACCAAATTGTGGAAAATAGCACCATCAGCTCTGGCACACGGCTGCAATTTAGTGCCTATGGCCAGGCGTGGTCCTGTCTACAAGGGGAAAATTGTGGTGCTGGCGTATCAATCAACCCAGCCAATATGTTTATGCGCGTTGGCATTGATCCCACTGGTGGAACTGACGCCAATGCCCGGTCGGTACGCTGGTCTAACTATTTTAATCCGATTGACCGGTATGAGATCGCCTGTGTGGAAGCGTATGCTGAAGGGAATCGGATTACCGTTTTCACCTGGTCTTCACCTGACCAACCCCGCCTAAACCAGGATACTTATTGGGATGATGCAGCTTTGGTGATCTTGCCTTAGAATTGGGGGAATGGTTTTGAGTTTCAGGTTTTGCGGGGATATGGGATGAGAGGAATGAATATGCAGCGGCTTTGGTTATATCTACTTTTACTCTTGTTAATGTTTGGCTGGGCGGGGACGACTCAAGCTCAGGAAGGGGCGCAGATACGAATTACCCAGGTGGATAGTTCGGCGTTTCCTGAGATGCGGGTTAATTTTATCGCGGCCGCAGGCGATGGCACTCCCCTCACTGATTTTTCCGATCTACAACTGAGCGAAAATGGCACAGTCATCTCTGAGTTCCAACAAGATCAGGTTGCGGTAGGGGTTGAACTGGCCCTTGTCGTGGATGCCAATGCCAGCATTAACCAGCGTGATACCGGTGTCACCCAGACCCGGCGAGAGCAGGTGCGTGATGCTATCGTCACCTTTGCCCAACAAAATATGAACCCTTCCCAGTTGGATCGCGTTCATCTGGTTGTTCCCAATGATAGCTCAACGGCGCCAGAATTTTTGACCGATACAGCCGGGGCTATTTTTGCCAATGAGGTAATTAACAAAATTAATTTTTATGTGCCCAGTAACCCCAGAGCAACACCCCTAAATGATATGTTGGCGGCCGCCATTGAGCGTCTTTCAGCCAGTGAAGGAACACGTCACCGGGCCATTGTCCTGTTTACGGATGGGGGGCTGCTAAACTCCCAGCTTGATTTCCCTGCCCTGGTCACCGCTGCCCAAGCCAACCACATTACGTTTTATGCCTTTATCCTGGGTGCCAGGGCTGACGCTAACGAAATCGCTAATGTCAATCAACTTATTCTGCCGACAGGCGGGAGTTATTTGCATATGCCTCTCCCAGCCGATGCTGCCCCTCTATTTGGCTCTGTAGCCGCTTTTGGACAGCAAAACCAACTGGTTTACCGCTCCCAATTAACCAGCAGTGGGCAGCACACCATCACTATTACCGCAGCCGGGCAGAGTGGCACCAGCCAGGTTAATGTCACAATTGAACCGCCGACAGTGCAGGTATTGCTTGATAACAGGCAGCCCATTGTCCGGGTGGCCCCCGAACCTGATACCCCTTTGGCCGAGATTGAACCTTTGAGCCAACTGGTTGTGGCCCAGGTGAATTGGCCGGACAATCATCCTCGTGGAATTGCGGCCGCAACCTTGCTCATCAACGGGGTAGAACAAGTAACGATTGACTCTCTTGACCTGGACAGCAGCAACCGGCTGCAATTTACCTGGGACATCAGTCAACTTGATGCCGGACAATACAGTCTGGTCATCCAGGTGACAGATGAACTCAACTTGAGCGGCCAGAGCAGCCCCCTAGATTTTACCGTAACCATTGAACGACCAGCGGCCGCAGACACCGTTAGCGAAGCCCCCGCCGCTGAAGCCCCGGCCAGCACGGTCGCAGCTACCGCATCCGAAACCTCTACCGCAACCAACAGCGGCATTGGCTCTGTCGTTTCCGAGCAGGCCGGGCTTATTGGTATCGTCTTAGGTATCTTAGCTATTGGTTTTGCCTTATTTCTGGTCGTTATCGCCTTTATCTTTATGCGCCGCCGCAGCGCGGCCCCGGCACCCGTTGCTGCCCCAGCTATGGTCGCTACCAGCAGCTTACCCCCTAATAACGCCGATGCGACACAAATTCTTATGCCCGCCTTTGCCATCCCCCAGGGGCCCCAGGCAACTCTCGAAGCCTTAGAATACGCCGCGGAACATTCCGCCCCCATTGCCCTCGTCGGTAATGACATTACCATTGGCCGGGACCCGGCTCACGCTAAAGTAATCTTCCAGGATAAAAGTGTTTCCCGTCTACATGCCCGTATTCGCATGGATCGGGGAAACTATATTCTGGTGGATGAAGGTAGTGCCAGCGGAACTTATGTCAACTTTGAGCGGGTAGGCTTTACCCCACAAAACCTGCGGGATAGTGATGAAATCCATATTGGCCGGGTGCGGCTGCGCTTCAAGGTAGCTGCGCCCCAAGGAGCCATGGATGATCGAACCCAAATTTTTGATGCCCCGCGTGGCGGGCGGGCAGCAGCCCCATCTCCCCCACCTGCCCCAGCAGATGACAATATGCCCACTGAATATTTTATGCAACAACCTGGAGGAGCGCGGCCGCCGTCATCACCGCCATCTCAATCCCCTTCATCGCCACAGCCACCGGCTGGCCCTGGCAAAACAAACCAGGATCCTGATGATGTATCCACCCAACCCTTTATGCCCCACCAGCCTAAACGATGAGCCATACCTGGGCAACCATGTAGTGATAGAATGGTGAGAGCAAACGTGGTCAGGGTAAAAATTTTCGCTCCTACTGGCCTTATTGCCTAAGATACAAAAACCCAGACACCAGAACCGACCATGCAAATCATTGACAAAATTGAAGGACTCCAGATAGGCCATGGCACCCATGAGGGGATGAGTGGCAAAAGTAACGAAGATTCCTACGGTTTCTTTGCCTGGGACAGTGGCGATGGTAAACCATTGTATGTTGGGGTTGTAGCTGATGGTGTAGGAGGACAAACCGCCGGGGAAATTGCCAGCACCCTGTCTGTATCAGCCGTACAAGAATATTTTCGCCGGCAGGAAAAAATCAACGGCAACCTTTCTGGCCACTTAGAACGGGCTATTTTGGCCGCCAACAAAGCGGTCTATGATTATAGCCAGGGTCATAGTGAAGTCTCTGGGATGGGCACGACGATGGTCGCGGCCGCGATCTTTGAGCAAAAACTATACACCGCCTATGTAGGGGACAGCCGCATTTATCTGTTGCGGGAAGGTTCATTACAACAGATCACCGTTGATCATACCTGGGCACAGGAAGCAATTCAGATCGGCCTGCTCACCCGTGAACAAGCCAAAACTCACCCTAACCGGAATGTCATTAAACGGTTTTTAGGTGGGTTCCCCGAAGTCGAAGTGGATCACCGACTGGTGATAGATGCGGCCATCATTGATGATGCGGCCAAAGCCAATCAGGGCTTGCCACTCCAACCAGGAGATATTGTTCTGCTTTGCAGCGACGGGCTGAGTGATATGATTGATGATGCGACCATTCAAGGATCTATCCTCAGTTATCCCAACCAATTACAGGCAGCCACCCAGGATTTAATCAACAAAGCCAACCAGGCCGGCGGCCGCGACAATATCACCGTTCTCCTGCTGCAAATTCCCGGCAAACCTAAAACATCCCTGTTTACCACTGGCCGGATGCCCAGGGTGACGACTAGTTCTATGCCGGCTGTCACGGCGGCCCCAACATCGGCGGCGGCGGCCCTACCTGTTCAACCAAAACCCCGTCGCTCCCGGCTGCCCTATATGTTAGCCGGGTTAGCTCTTTTCATCCTCATCCCCCTGGCCATTCTGGCGATTATCGCCGGGGGAAGTTTACTGGCCAGACAAAATAACCATACCTCAGTCAACGACACCCAAACTATTCCCGCCACCAATGAAGGGGGGAGTAATTCATCCGACACCACGCCATCATCCAGCCAGGCAACCACCAGTGAGGCGGCCACCTTAGGTATCATTGAAATTACCCCCAATTCAACCAACTTGCCAGGCACCCCTGATGCTACAGGATCAGCTCTGGAGCCAACGCCGACGATAGGACTTATCCCTACCAACACCAATACGCCAACCTTTACCCCGAGGCCACCCACCGCTACACCAACCCATACCCTCACACCCTCCCCAACGCCAACAGATACCCCAGAACCCTTACCCCAACCGCCGGGAAATGAACCCCAACCGACGGCAACATATACACCAGACCCAAGTAACGAAAGATAAAATCACTCCCTCAATCCATTTATGCCTGTGACCAAAATCATCCCTTTATCAACGGCTTTAGGCTGGGTGCAAGATGATCAGACGGTCGCTTTGGGAGGGATGACCCTATACCGCCGGCCGGTTGGATTTGTGCGGGCGTTGTTGCAGCAAAAGACGCGGCCGCAAAACCTCACCCTTCTCACCTTCACTGCCGGGCTGGAATCAGATATGCTGGTGGGTACTGGGGTAGTCACCTGTACCCGCACTTGCTACTTTGGCCTGGAAATTTTCGGCCTGGCCCCGATGTTTACCGCGGCCGCGAGCAATGGTCAGATCAACATCATCGAAGAGAGCGAATTTAGTCTGGCGGCCGGGCTGCGAGCCAAAATGGGGGGCGTTGGCTTTATGCCGGGTCGGGCCTGGCTGGGCACAGAGATGCTCACCATTCGCCCCGATGTTAAAACCATGACGGACCCCTACACCGGGGAAACAGTCGTCGCCTTTCCCGCTATTGGCTGTGATGTGGCTGTCATTCATGTTCTCAAAGCCGACAAACAGGGGAACGCCATTTTAGGGGGTAACCCCACCATTGATGTGGAACTCAGCCTGGTAGCCCAAACCGTCATTCTGACCGCCGAAGAGGTGGTAGATAAACTGCCGTCCCCCATTGATTTGCCCGGTTTAACCGTAAGCGGCGTCGTTCACCTACCCCAGGGGGCATGGCCGACCTCTTGTTACCCCCTTTACCCGCTGGATGGGGAAGAGATTTTGCGTTACATTGCCGCCTGCCATGCTGGAGAGCTTGAAACGTATATCAAAGACGGGTGACTGAGAACGGAAGTTGGAGAAATATGCTGGAAATTTTAGGCTATGATGGCACGACGATTACGCTATTAGACCAGGAAGCGGTGGGAGAGTGGCTGGCGCAGGCAGGGGCACGCCTCTGGCTGCGGGGAAGTGCCCTCACTGAGGCGGAGCTTACCTGGCTCAAACAGTATTTCTCACTGTCCATGGGGGCCAAAGAAGAGTGGCCGGCCGCGGCCGCATTCCTTCATCCCACCCCCCGTTTTATCATTGCCCAACTCCCCCTGCCTACCGGCACACCACTCCGCTTTTGGCTGGGGCAATCTGTGCTGATCACCCAGGAAGAGGAACGACTGCGGCCGCTAGACCCTCTCTGGCAGTTATACCAAACTGATTTAAGCCGCTGGCCTTACGGCCTGGATTATCTTCTCTATCAACTATTCACCCACCTGCTGCCCCTCACCACCAACGAACTAAACCGGCTGCACTCCCTCGGCGAATCTTCGTCCCTGACCGCTGCCCCTCAGGTTTTGGCTCAAGGAATTCACCAGATGGCCCACTGGCAGCACAACCTGAGCCAATGGCAGCAGTTGACCCAGGCATTGGCCCGGCTGGAGCATCCCTGGCTGGATACCAACACCGCCCACCAATTTGCCCATCTTCATCAGCAGATAACCGCTCACCAACAAGCGGCCGCGCTCACCCATACTTGCCTGGAACATCACCTGACCCAACAGACCCGGCAGCAAACCGCGCTTTACCAACGCCGCCTGCTCTGGCTAACTGGCCTGATTTTATTGGGTTTGAGCCTGCTTCTGCTCACCTTCTGGCTTACTATGTGACGACAACAATTTGTTTTTTAGTACACAGATTCACATGGATTCACATGGATTTTGGGCCTGGCCACGTCTCCAAATCCGTGCCCATCCGTTACCCCTCACCCCCGGCCTCTCTCCCACGGTGGGAGAGAGGGGCATATTCCCTCTCCTGGGGGAGAGGGTCAGGGTGAGGGGCTGTATCGTTACGATATAACTTTCCTCTATTTATGTCTGACTTCACTATTGACGAACTCATTTGCACCTGCATCAGCCGCCAGATTGTAGATGGGGAGCTGGTCGCCCAGGGAATTGCCACCCCACTGGTAGCAGCGGGGTATCTGCTGGCGAAATTGACCCACGCCCCTAATCTGAGTTTTGTCTCAGCTATTGGGCAGGCTTTGAGTGATACGTTTGCCCCGATTGGTATTGCCACCATTGAGGAGTTATGGCTGGGGCAAGGGTTGATGAGTTTTGGCTTTGTGCATGGGGCATGTGATTTTTTGCCCCGTTTTGGGCCAAAAGAGTTTTTCCGCCCAGGGCAGGTGGACCGGTATGGCAATTTCAACAATCTGTTTATGGGGGGGAGTTATACGCGGCCGCGCCTCCGCTTACCTGGCTCTGGGGGCATTGCCGATGTGACTGTCTTTGAGGATAAGGTGTATCTATATGTGCCCCGGCATGGGCGGCATACCTTTGTGGAGCAGTTAGATATTCGCAGCGGCCTGGGCCATCATCCTGCCCGCACCACCGGGCACGGTCCCCGCTATCTGGTCTCTGATTTGGGCCAGTTTGATTTTGCACCGGAAAGCGGCCGCATGCGCCTTCTCTCACTTCATCCTGGCGTTACCCTGGAACGGGTACAGGCCAAAACCGGCTTCCCCCTCATCATCCCCTCTCCCATCCCTCCAACCCCAGAACCCACCGCCGAGGAGCTTCACTATTTACGCCAGGTGATTGATCCGCTAGGCGTCCGCACCCTGGAACTGTTAGGCGGGGCCGCCCGCAAAAACAAACTGCTAGAGATTTTACAGAAAGAACATTAAAGCTCCGGAGAGGTTGGGGCCGCTTAACCGGTAGCGGCCGCGTTCCATGGCTTGCTCCTGGTTAGCTATTGATAGGGATATAGGGCTGTGTTGAGACAAGTTGAATGGGTAAAGCGGTAAATCTGGGAATGGGCGGGAGTATAATCGTCGTTGGCAAAAATGTCGAGAAGGATATTTTTATTGTGGTTTTACAATAGTTATGTGGATGGTGTAAATTGTGTATTGTTCTCTCCAAGAGGCAACCGAGTTTTACAACGGCGGCCACTAACAACAATGGTTGATTGTAACCGTTCAATTAAAAAAAGCGTATAATCCTGTGGCGTGTATCCGTCCCAGACTCCACTGCGGGGTTATCTATGGCAATCCAACAAATTGATCGCTATATCATCAAATCCGAATTAGGCCGGGGAGGAATGGCGACGGTCTACCTGGCCCATGATCCCCGCTTTGGGCGGGATGTTGCCCTCAAATTATTGCCCCATTACGCCAACGATGCCATTTCACGCGGCCGCTTTCAACGTGAAGCCCGCACCATTGCCGGCCTGGAACACCGGGCCATCGTCCCTGTCTATGACTTTGGTGAAGACAATGAGATGCTCTTCCTGGTCATGCGCCTGATGAGCGGTGGTTCATTGGCCGATCGTATCCACCAGGGGCCAATCTCCTTACAAGAGACAGGTGAAATTTTACAGCGCATCGCTTCCGCTCTGGACTATGCCCACCGCCAGGGCATCGTGCATCGGGACCTCAAGCCAGGCAATATCCTTTTTGACCAAAACAACGCCGCTTACCTGGCCGATTTTGGCATTGCCAAACTGCTGGAAGCCCAAACGACCTTCACCGGCAGTGCTATCGTCGGCACACCCGCCTACATCAGCCCAGAGCAAGTCACCAGCAGCCGGGTCATAGATGGCCGGGCCGATGTCTATTCGCTGGGGGCCATTTTGTTTGAGATGTTGACCGGACAGATGCCGTATCGAGCGGAGACGCCGATGCAGGTGTATATGAAACATGCGCTGGACCCGCCGCCCCGCCTTTTAGAAGCCAATGCCCATCTGCCATCCTATTTACAGGTGGTGATTGATAAAGCAATGGCGAAATCGCCAGATGACCGGTTTAACACCGCCGGAGCCATGGTAGAACCGCTGCTAAATCCGGCAAAAGCGGCCGCCATCCAGCCCGTTCCCCCAACAGCCAAATATCCCCCACCCGCACCCCCTATTATTCCCTCACCCAGCCAGCCAAAGCCAGCCCGCGGCCGCACCGGTTGGCTGCTCACGGGGCTGTTAATGATTCTGCTGTTAGGCGGCACGGCTGTTACAGCATACCTTTATGGCACGGGTGCCTTGTTTAGACCCACCCCGGCCGCAACCAGCAGCATGGCCTCACAGGTACCCCTTACTAATGGCGCAACCCTGCCGGCCCTGGTTGCCGTGACCGAAACAGAAGACCTGGGCGCGGCCGCACCAACCAATGAACCGATCACCACCCCCACCCTGGCCCCTACTTTCACCCCTGCCCCCACAGAAACAGCCACCTATACCCCCACGCCAAGCCGCACCCCTACACGCACCCCCACACCCAGACCCACAGCCACTGCCACACCGCGGCCGCCGACGGCCACCCCCAGCCGCACCGCCACCGCCACCGCCACCATTGTCATCCCCAGCACCGTTGGCCTTATTTACAACTTTGAGGCCAGCAATGTAAATTGGCGGCGGGGCAACCAGCCATACGGGGAGCTAATTCGTTCTAATGAACAGGTACGGAATGGCAGTTGGGCGGGTAAACTCAGCTACGATTTCCCCGCCGTCAGCGATAACTACGTGGTGTTTCTGGCCCAGCCCACCCTTATCATCGGCGGCGAGCCAACCGGTATTCGGGCATGGATTTATGGGGACAACGCGGGTCATTTCCTCAATTTGTGGGTCATAGATGCGGATAATGAGGTGCGCCAGTACACCTTCGGCCGCATCAACTTTACCGGCTGGCGGCAAATCACCGCCTGGTTCGACGAAGAAGCAGAGTGGCCCAACGGCCATATCAGCGGCCCGGATGATGGTCAGCTAAAATTCCCTGTGCGCTTGTATGCTATCGTCTTTGACTCGACTGACGGCCAGGCCAGCAAGGGGGAGATTTACCTGGATGATCTCAGCGGCACCGCTGACGCGATTCCTTAAAGTTGGGCCTAGAAACCTGAAACTTGAAACCGGAAAACTCACCACCCATGCAGATTGAACATATCGCCCTTTGGACGAATGATATTGAACGGTTAAAGCAGTTTTATGAAACCTGGTTTGGAGCGCAGGCCGGAGAACGTTATGTCAATGAAACCAAACGGTTTACCTCCTATTTTTTGTGTTTCGCTGGTGGGGCCAGGGTGGAGTTGATGATGAAGGCAGGGGTAGGGGGCGCGGCCGCGCCCCCCACTCTCGGTTATGCCCATCTGGCCCTATCAACCGGCTCCGCGGCCGCGGTCAACACCCTCACCGAACAGTTACGCCAGGCCGGCATCCCCATCATAGATGGCCCGCGCTGGACCGGCGATGGTTACTACGAAGCGGTCATCCTCGATCCCGATGGCAACCAGATAGAGATAACCATCTAAATAGTGTGCTTTGTCTCTATTCTTGATGACAAATATCACCTGATACCAGATGTAGGCCAGGGTACGTTACAGGTTACCCTAATCTACTGGACTCTGGCGAAAATTGCTTTCACCAGTGGCAATAACCAATACACCAATACACCAATACACTAATTCACTAATTACCACTGGTTAGATTAAAAAACGCCAGACTCAAGTACTCTATTTCACCTGGTGCCTGACACCTCTTATCAGGTTTATACCGGTTAGCCTCTCCAGGCATGTGCCAGACACCTGTTCACAAAGGAGTCTGCCATGCTGCGCCGTTCCACCCCATTCTGCTTCATTCTCTGTTTGCTACTCCTGTTTGTCCTTCTCATTTGGCCCACCTTACCAGCCCCTATGACCAGAGCGGTTAGTCCGCTGGATGATTTTGTCATTGCCCCGGAAGTTTTAGCCAATGACCCGGCTGAATTTCGCCAATTCCGCCCCGATATTGTTTATCCCCAGGTGATTGATCCTGACCCAATTGTCCAGAGCATGATGAGTCAAGTCATCAGCAGCACCCTGGTACAATATATGGGCGGGCTGAGCGGAGAATGGCCGGTCACGATTGGCGGCCAACCATATACCATTGTCACCCGCCACACCTACAGCGGTACACCCATCCAAAAAGCGACCCAATACGTGGGGGAACATCTGGATGGGCTGGGTATGGCGGTGGAATATCATGTCTGGAACGCCAGCCGCCCCCCCAATGTGATCGGCCAGATTACCGGTGAAAATAACCCGAATGACATCTATATCCTTATGGCCCACCTGGATGATATGCCCTCATCGGGGCCGGCCCCTGGCGCGGATGACAATGCCAGCGGCTCGACGGCTGTCCTGCTAGCCGCCGATATTCTCAGCCAATACCGCTGGGATTGTACGCTCCGTTTTATTCTGTTCACGGGTGAGGAGCAGGGGTTATTGGGCAGCAATGCGTATGCCCAACGAGCGTTTGCCAATGGGGAGAATATCCTGGGAGCCGTGAACCTGGATATGATCGCCTGGAATACAGCTAACAGCAGCCCGGATATTGATTTACATGCCCGGCAGACGATTCCAGCAACGCTGGCGATGGCCCAACTATTTGCCGATGTGATCACGACTTATCATTTGGACCTGATTCCTCAGATTATCCCCAATGGCACCGGGGCCAGCGATCATTATCCGTTTTGGCAGGTAGGATACCCAGCGATTCTGGCGATTGAAGATTATTATGGCACAGGGGATTTTAATCCGTATTACCATACGGCTCAGGACAACCTGGCTAACGTAAATGTGGGCTATTTTACAGAGTTTGTACGGGCAGCGGTGGGCACATTTGTCCACCTGAACGGGTGCCTGGTGACGGGTGAAATGGGATGGATAGAGGGCCAGGTCGCGGCCGCAACCACCTCAGCCCCTATCCCCTCAGCCAACATCACCCTGACCAATCCCGATAAAACAATCACCACCAGCAGCAACAGCCTGGGGTATTACACAACCACCTTGCCGGCAGGCAGTTATACCCTTACCGTCGCGGCCGCAGGCTACCTCACCAATACCCTCACCGGCATTGCCATCCTTACCAACACCGTCACCACCCAGGACATATCGCTCCAACCCGTTTTCTGGTTCAACTACCTCCCCGCCCTATGGCGCCCCTGATAATGGGTGAACTGTTGCATGGGTAAATTGGTGAATGGTTAATGATTAACTATTCACCAATTCACCCATTAACTATTATTTCCCCCGCTGGTTGTTGTGCAGTACAATCCCCCTCGCTTAACGCATCGTGTCCAACCTGAACATCTGAACCGCCGCATGACAACCAACCGACAACGCTGGCTTTACGCGCTGGCTAATCTGGCAACGGTGATCCCTTACCAGGCCATGCCCTTTGCCCAATTTTATTACACCGATATCAAGCAGTTGCCCGTTCCCTGGGTCAGCAATTTGCTCTTTTTCTTCGCCTTTTACAACGCCGCCAATAACCCGCTCATTGGTTATTTATCTGACCGCACCCGCACCCGTTGGGGGCGGCGCATCCCGTATATTTTCCTCGGCACAGCCCCCATGGTCTTCTTTTTCACCCTGATTTGGGTAGCCCCCTTTGATGGCCTGACCCATCCCGGCTATTTGATCACCTGGTTTGCCCTGACGTTGGTGTTGTGGGAGCTGTTTGGCACGGCTATTGGCACCAGCTATTTTTCCCTGCTGCCGGAAATGTTTACCAGTTACCAGGAGCGAACGGATGTAGCGGTGCGAATGAACTTGTTCCAAACAATGGGGTTGATGATTGGCGTGGCCCTGCCCCCCCTTCTGTACAGCCGGATCGGGTGGGTACCGATGGGGTTATTGTTTGCGCTGGTGTGCGCGGCCGCGATGTACACCGGTCTCAGGGGTATGTTTGAGCGGCCTGAATACGCCGACCGCCCCACCTTAGACCTGCTCCCCGCCCTCAAAGCCACCTTCATCAACCGCAGCTTTGCCACCATCGTGACGGCCTACACCCTGCGCTACTTCGCCATCAGCACCCTGGCCACCGGCGTTCCGTTTTACATCAAATACAGCCTCAAAGTGGATGATGCGTTGGCCTCAGCCATTTTAGCCAGCGCGTTTGTCACCGCCGGGCTGTTTTTGTGGCCATGGCGGCAGCTAGTGGCCCACCGGTTTGAGGCCCGCACCACGATGATGCTGGCATTCTTGATTATGGCCCTGGGGGCGACCCCGCTTTTGTTTGTGCAGACGCTGGGGGGGGCTATCGCGGCCGCGATCCTGTTCGGCATCGGTATCTCCGGCATGATCCTGATGACCGACGTTATCCTGGCTGATATTGCCGATGAAGATGAGATGTACACCGGGCTGCGCCGGGAAGGGATGTATTTTGGCCTTAATGGGTTCATCACCAGTCTGAGTTTTGCCCTGGTGGCCCTGGTGTTTCGCTGGCTGCCCCCCGCCTATGGCTATGATTCCACCCTGGCTGCCCAGCCAGAGACGGTGGCTATGGGATTTCGCCTGTATATGAGTGTTGCGCCCGCGGCCGCCTGCCTGCTGGCAATCATCGCCCTTTACTTCTACCCCCTGCACGGCCAACGGCTCAAAGCCATCAAAGCGTTCCGCCAAAATTTAATACAACTATAAGTTGGGCAAATGACCTTTTGAGGAAGATGGGCGATTAGGGACTTATCAGCCTATAACCCCTAGCCTCAATCCTAAAGGCAACTTGATGATTTTGATGAGTATACAATCCCTTTAATCCCGACGGGCTGTGGCGCGATGGGGGGCCAGGGCAGCTATGATCTGCGAATGCAAATGACCGTTGTCGGCGATGATGCCGTTCACTTTAGGCCACGGTTTATTAAACTGGAACGGGTTATCGTCCAGATCACCACAGACGCCCCCCGCCTCTTGTACCAGCAGCGCCCCGGCACAAATATCCCACTCATGTTTGGGGCCGCGGCTCCAGGTAGCATCAGCCTGGCCGGAAGCTACCCGCGCCAGTTTGTAGGCGATGCTGCCGGTAATCCGCAGCTGCACCAGCGGTTGGAACGGCTCAAACTCCCCTCGTTTGATTTCGGAGCGACTGGCGTCTACTTGTGAACCGGGCAAAACGGCGCGGCCGCTTACCCCCACCTTTACCCCATTCACCCAGGCCCCTTGCCCCGACGCGGCCGCGAACAACTCATCCGTCGCCGGGTTCAGCACCACCGCCAACACCGGCAGCCCGTTTTCCACCAGGGCCACCGAAATAGCAAACTCCGGGATGCCCAAAACAAACTCCTTCGTCCCATCAATTGGGTCCACCACCCAGAGAAACCTTTTCTCCAGGCGGGCCGGGTTGTCCGCCGTCTCTTCACTCAGCCAGCCCGCCTCTGGCAGCAGCTCACCCAGACGCTGCTTCAACAACGTATCCGCAGCAATATCCGCTTCCGTCACCGGGTTATCAGGCGATTTATCCCGCACCATAAATGAGGCCCGGTAAAACTGCATCACCGCCTGCCCCGCCTCCCGGACAATGGGGGTAACATCTTGTAAGGTTGGTTGTTTCATTGGTTTTTATAAGGGGAATAAAGGGGAACTCAGGGCCTCGCGCCAGAGTGCAGAGCCGCAGAGAAAAACCTCTGCGTCCCTGCCTCTCTGCGCGAATTTTCTTAGTAACTACTAAAGCACACAAGAATTTCACCGCGAAGACGCCAAGATCAATAAGAGTTTCTTGAGGAACTTTGTGTTCTTGGCGGCTTTGCGGTTAGTAGTTACTTTTCTTACTCACAAAGGCACTATTTCATCTGCGCGGCCAGAAAATCCAAAATATCAATCTTGGTCAAAATCCCTTGCACCTCATCCCCTGTAGCCACAATAGCCACATTATGGTTGCTGAAAATACCCATGAGCGTCTCCAACGGGGTATTGGGGCGCACGACGGGGACATTCCGGTTAATCACCGCCTCAATCGTCTCATCCGCCGAATGTTGGTGGTCGCTGGTAAACATATGGTTGAGCAGATCAAGCTCAGTGACAATGCCAAACAGCCGCCCCTCCTGGGTCAAAACAGGCATTTGCGAGATGTTATGCTCCTTCAACTGGCGAATCACATCCTTCATCAAATCGGTGGGGCGAGCGGTGATCAGCTGATCGGTCGGTTTAGTTTCATGAATATCCCGCGCCCGGAAATCAACCCAGGCCCGCTCCAGGAACCCATTCTCTCGCATCCATTCATCATCAAACACCTTGCTGAGATAACGCGCCCCGGTATCAGGCAGAATGACAACCATCACATCATTGGGGCCGAGGTTATGGGTTTTGGCATATTTGACCGCCCCAGCCACCGCCGACCCCGCCGATCCCCCGGCAAATATCCCCTCTTCCCGCACCAGCCGCCGCGTCCAGAAGAAACTTTCCCGGTCTGTCACCTGAACGATGGAATCTACCACGCTTAAATCAGTGGTGCTGGGCAGAAAATCTTCGCCGATCCCCTCGACTTTGTACCCTTCGGCTTTGGTGTAGCGGCCGCTGCGATGAAGTTCATACAAAATAGAGCCAATCGGGTCCACACCAATAATTTGCACCGCCGGGTTTTTCTCTTTGAGGTACCGCCCCGTGCCGGAGATGGTGCCACCCGTACCCATACCGGTCACAAAATGGGTGATGCGGCCGGCCGTCTGCTGCCAGATTTCTGGGCCAGTCGTTTCATAATGGCACTGGGGGTTAACCGGGTTATGGTATTGGTTGGCCAGAATGGCGTTGGGGGTCTCAGCGGCCAATTTGCGGGCCACGGAGTAATAGCTGCGGGGATCATCTGGCTCGACGGCGGTGGGCGTAACCACCACCCGTGCCCCAAAGGCCCGCAGCAGCCGGATTTTCTCCTCAGACATCTTGTCGGGCATGACGAAGATACAGCGATAGCCACGCACCGCGGCCGCAATAGCCAACCCCACCCCCGTATTGCCCGAGGTAGATTCAACAATTGTGCCCCCTGGCTTGAGCAGACCACGCCGCTCGGCATCCTCAATAATCGCCGGACCAATCCGGTCTTTCACTGACCCACCAGGGTTAAAATATTCCACCTTCACCAAAATCGTACAGGGCAAATTGCTCACTGTACTGTTCAGACGCACCAGGGGGGTATGGCCAATGGTTTCGATAATGTTATCGTAAACCTGCATCTCCCCCAGAGGTTCAGCCTCAACAACAGGCTCTTCAGTTATCACAGCTTCAGGAAAATTCATGGGAAACACCTTTTCAAGGGTAAACAATCAGCCAGCCAGTACCATACAAACCAACATTTCGGACAGCGAGCAAGAAGATCAGCCACGAATTACACGAATTTATTTTTCACATTCGTGCTAATTCGTTTAATTCGTGGCAAAAAGCTCTTTAATTCTGGCTTGTCCAGGTTAGGTGACATTGTTCATACGTAACTGTTGATGGTTGACTGTTTACAGTTGGGTATAGATAGATAAAGTAATTGTACCAATCTTTGCCTGTCCTCCAACGAGCCGGGTTATAATACCTTTAACGCCCTATTGTTCCCTCTATCCCAAGTCTGACCCACTAGTCAGGCTTGCCAAAAGGTGTCACCATGAAAGTTCAATTGATCTTAGCTACAAAAGTTAAAGGTGTGATTACCATTACTCCGGAGAAGAGCTTGCAGGACGCGGCCGCGCTGCTCACCCAACACGGCATCGGGGCCGTCGTCGTCGTCAACCCGGCCAGTCAGCTAATCGGCATCCTCTCTGAGCGAGACATCATCCGGGAGATGGCTCAAAACCCACAGCTATCCAGCCAAACCGTAGACCAGGTAATGACCCAAACAGTCATCACCGGCACCCCCGAAGATGACATCTACTCTATCGCTCACCTGATGACCGAACACCGCTTCCGCCACCTACCCATCCTGGAAGATGGCAACCTCATCGGCATGATCTCTATCGGCGATATTATGAAAGCCCAACGGGATATGTACCGGGGTGAAGTCAACACTCTGGAAATGCAGTTACTGGCCGATGATGATTGATAACCGTTTGATCATTCACAAAGTAATCTGTGCGGTGTGGTATATAAAACCACCTGTCACGTATCATGCTTCACGCCCATAGCCCACAAGGAAAAAACTATGTCCCCCATTGGCAGCGAAACCAACCCTTTACGTGTCGCCATTATCGGCGCCGGGCCAACTGGCTTTTATGCCGCCGGCCACCTCCTGGATCAGAAAAAAATTGTCGTTGAACTGGATATGTTCGAGCGGCTGCCCACCCCGTTTGGCCTGGTGCGGTACGGCGTCGCCCCTGATCACCAAAAAATCAAATCAGTGACCAAGGTGTTTGACAAAATAGCCAGCAACCCCCGCTTTCGCTTTTATGGCAATGTGGAGCTGGGTCAGCACCTTTCTGTGGCCGAACTATGCCAGTTTTACCACCAAATTATCTACACCACCGGGGCGCAAACGGATAAACGGATGGGTATTCCGGGTGAAGATTTACAGGGCAGCCACCCCGCGACGGAGTTTGTGGCCTGGTATAACGGTCACCCTGATTTTCGGGATTATCAATTTGATCTCAGCCAGGAAAGTGTGGCCGTGGTAGGCGTGGGCAATGTGGCGGTTGATGTGGCCCGTATCCTGTGCCGCACTCGTGAAGAGCTGCTCAAAACAGACATCGCCGATTATGCCCTGGAAGCGTTAAGCCAAAGCCGGGTAAAGGAAGTTCATATCTTGGGGCGGCGGGGACCAGCTCAGGCAGCTTTTACCAACCCGGAAGTGAAAGAGCTGGGGGAAATGGCCGACACTGATGCGTTTACTCTGGCGGATGAGGTGAAGCTGGATCCTCTCAGTGAAGCGGCGATGGCCGCCAGTGCGGACCGGGCGACGGCTCGCAAGGTGGAGATTTTGCAAAGTTATGCCCACCGGCAGCCTACGGGTAAATCCCGCCGCCTGATGCTGCGGTTCCTGGTCTCCCCCCTGGAACTCACCGGTAATGAGCAGGGGCAGGTGACAGCGATGAAATTGGTACAGAATGAGTTGTATGCCACGGAATCAGGTTCGCTGCGGCCGCGAGCCACTGACCGTTACGAAACGTTACCTGTTGGTCTGGTGTTCCGCTCCATCGGCTATAACGGCGTCCCCCTGCCCGATGTCCCGTTTCACCATAAATGGGGGGTTATCCTTAACCAGAGCGGCCGCGTCGTTGATGAGACCCATCAGCAGCCGGTCGTTGGGCAGTATACCGCTGGCTGGATCAAGCGGGGGCCAAGCGGAGTCATTGGCACTAACAAGCCGGATGCCCTGGAAACGGTCGAATGTATGCTGGCCGACCTGGCCGAGGGAGTCACCTTGCAGCCAGAAAACAGCTCACCGGATGCGGCCGCGGCTTTCATCGCCCAGAAGCAACCCAACTATTTCTCCTATGCTGATTGGCTCAAAGTGGATGAAATTGAAATCGCCAGGGGGCAGGCGGTGGGGCGGCCGCGGATTAAGTTTGTTATGGCGGAAGAGATGGCGGCCGCAATTGGCAAACCGCTCAAATGAAAACGGACACCCTGTTCCACGAATATTTCCAATTGGTGCCCGAAGCCCTGCTGGAGCTATTCCAGATCACCCCAGCCTGCCGCTACCAATTTAGCAGCCCTGTTCTCAAGGGCAAAGAGCGGCGGCTGGATGGTTTGCTTGAACCTAAGGACCCGCAGCAGCCACGCTACTTTCTGGAACTGCAAGGGTATCCCGATGAGGCGATTTACTGGCGCCTGGTTGAAGAGTTAGGTCGCTTTCACAGTCAAAAACCTAAGTTGGGTCGCGGCCGCTGGCATGCCTTCCTGCTTTTCCTTGATGCAGCTTACGATCCCGGCCTCGAAACATTAGGCGATCTTTATCATGGCAACATGCCCTGGTTGACAACGGGTGTCCTCTCTGATTTACTACCAAAACTAACCCATCCTTCACCGGCGTTAAATGTACTACAGCCGCTTATCGTAGCAACTCCTGATATAATAAGAGGACAGGCATCCAGCTGGATCAGCTCCATCCAACAGAATGAGCAGTTAGACTCTCAAACACAAAATCGTCTGATAGAGCTATTAGTACAGTTTGTTGTCCAACGGTTTAGTCAGTTATCACGGCAGGAGATTGACCAAATGTTACAATTAACCCCATTAGAAAAAACCAAAGCAGGCCAGGAACTTATGGATCTCGGCTTCAAGAAGGGCATGGAACGAGGCATGGAACGAGGCATGGAACAGGGCATGGAACAGGGTGAACTGAACATCTTGATTCAACAAATTAGTTACCGCTTTGCTGTTTCCCCTGAAACCGTTCAGATACAGCTAAAGCAGTGTCACCGAGATGATCTTGAAGCTCTGGCGACGTATCTCTGGCAGGCCCAGAGTTACCAGGATATTGAACAATGGCTCAACAAGCGTCTCCGCCAAAGTAACAGATGAGCCAAAACCAGGTAGTGATTTACAGCGATGGGGGCGCCGACCCCAATCCTGGTATAGGTGGTTGGGCGGCGGTATTGCGCTATGGGGAACATGAAAAGGTCCTCACCGGGCATGATCCTCAAACCACCAACAGTCGGATGGAGCTGCAGGCCGCCCTGGCCGCTTTACAAGCCTTAAAACGTCCCTCAACTGTCACTTTCCATACTGATTCAGAATATTTGCGCCGAGGGATCACCGAATGGGCCGAAAAATGGGCCGCCAAAGGCTGGCAAAAAGAGGGCAAACCCACCCCTAACGCCGACCTTTGGCAGCAGCTGCTCCCTCTGGTCAAGCAGCACCAAATCGAGTGGCACTGGGTCAAAGGGCATTCTGGCGACCCTATGAATGAACGAGTAGATCAGCTGGCTCGTCAGGCCAGGTTGGAAATTACCCCCAAAGTCCAATTATCCCCCAATATCCCCCGGCTTTATCTGCGAGCTTCGTGTCAGGGAAATCCTGGGCCTGGGGGTTGGGGGGTAGTGATGGAAACAGGTGAGGAGACCCGGCAAGCCAGCGGTAGTGAACTGAAAACAACCAATAACCGAATGGAAATCGCGGCCGCTATCGCCGCCATCCAACTTCTCCCCCCAAACGCGGCCGCCCAACTATTTACCACTTCCGATTATCTGTTCCAGGGGGCCACCCAGTGGCTCCACGGCTGGCGCAAACGGGCATGGCATAAAAAAGACGGTCAGCCTATCGCCAACCATGATTTGTGGCAGCAGCTAGATCAATTGTTAGCTTCTCGTTCCATTTACTGGATTAACGCCAAAGGGGAAGAAGGCAAACAGCTTATCGGGCTGCAAGAAGCGGGAAAGTTAGCTGTTCAGGCCAGCCAGAGCGGTTAAGAAAGTTGACATAATACACAGTGGTGCCAGTTTCAGCCGTTTGACTTTTCAGGCCAAACTGATAAAATGCCCCCTGTTCAGCCGAAGTGGCGAAATTGGCAGACGCGCTACGTTCAGGGCGTAGTGAGCTTACGCTCATGTGGGTTCGAGTCCCACCTTCGGCACTCAAAAACCATATGACAGCTCAGGCAAATTGCCTGGGCTGTTTTTGTTAGGAGAGGTGGCAGAGTTGCAGAGTTGCAGGTAACGATTTTATTTTGCCACCTTGCCCCTTTGCCACCTTGCCCCTTTGCCACCTTGCCCCTATGCCACCTTGCCACCTTGCCCCTTTGCCACCTTGCCCCTATGCCACCTTGCCACCTTGCCCCTTTGCCACCTTGCCCCTTTGCCCATAAATTGCTTGAGAATACCACTCTAAGTATAATCATCACTTGTTCAACCATTTATTCGAGGAAACGTCCATGAATATTGTACTTGTTGCCAGCCTTGTTGTTTTACTCACTATCGTTGTGGGGGTCATTCTTGCTCTTCTTTTTGTCAACCTGAGCAATATTGTCACCGCCAATCAGGTAGTGTTGGAAAAAGAAAAAACCGGCTACAACCAACGAACCACTGCCGGGCATAAGATTATGGTTCAGGCAGATCCCGAAACCCAGCTTGCCCAGGCCCAATTGCTAGCGGCCCAACAGGCTGCCCAACTGCCTCGTGGCGCCAACATGGGCATTCGTCCCAAAGCAGCGGGAGAAAAGCTGCAAGCCGCCTCTGATGGTGTAGAAAGAGACCCGATTACGGCCGCTAAAATCGCCCTGTTCCATACCTGGGGCGGGCTGCAATACCGTTCGCCCAAACCAGCCCCCGCCGGTGCGCCGGCCCAGGCCCGCCCGGCGGCTCAACCAGCCGGCCCCACCGAATTACGCCCTGGAATTGATTACCCTTTTATCGAAATCACGGACAGCATGGCCCCCGAGGAAAGACGAAAAGCAACGATTGCTAATTCTAAAGCCAAAGCGGCCGCAATGAAGGCAGCTAAGAGTGCGGGGACTGGCGCGGCCGCACCAGAAGCGGCGGCGGTGGAAAGTGGGGTTACGGCCCCAACCGCCTCTGCGGCCGCCGCCCCAACCACGGGTGGCACAGGCGCAACCCCCATCGCCGGTGTCCATTACCAGGAAATCCCCATCACCCCTGATATGTCCCCCGAAGAGCGGCGCAAAGCGACCATTGCCAATTCTAAAGCCAAGGCGGCCGCGGCCAAAGAGTTAAAAGCATCCGGGGCCACCGCTGCTGTGGCCCAACCAGAAGGGGAAATAGCTGCGGCCGCACCCACTCCAGTTGCCCCCGCTGCGGCCGCCCCCGTCTCAGATGTACCCAAACCTGACCTCATCGAAATCACCGAGGGGATGTCCCCAGATGAACTTCGCAAAGCCCGCATCGAAAACTCTAAACGGATGTCAGCTTACAATAAAGCCCTCAAAGCGGCCGGTATTGACCCCACAACCGTAAAATAAACCGCCGACATTGTGTCATGAAAAAAGCAGAGAAAACATAGAGGAAACTCCATGTTTTCTCTGCTTTTTTGTTGCTACCCCGGCCCACAAACTGGCAAATCCGAACGGCTCAGGAACAGCTTGTTTGTTTCCTGAAGCCACTTGATCCCACATCCTCGTTCGTCCACAATTTTCTCGGCCCACAAGGAGGATGTCAGACGTATAAAAAGTAGACAACTGTCCCAACAGCCTTTGGTATTACAATAAATCAGGTTATGATTGCTTGATGAATTACTACAGATGGGTTGAATAATTTATGCTTCAGCTACACCTGCTTGGCCGGCCACAAATCAAATTAGATGCGGCCGCGCCCCTACATCATCTCACCGGCAAACCATTAGCCCTACTTTGTTACCTGGCTGTCACCGGGCAGCCCCATGCCCGCACGACCCTGGCTGGCCTTTTCTGGGGGGAACTGCGCGAAAATGATGCCCGTAACAATTTGCGCGTGGCCCTGACTAAATTACGCCGCCACCTGGAACCCCATCTCACCATCACCCATGAGTCCCTGGCTTTTAACTTTGCCGCTCCTTATTGGCTTGATATACAGCAATTTGAACAAGAGGTACATCACACTACAGATGAAACGGCCGTGCGCCGGGCCATTGCTTTATATCAGGGAGATTTTTTACAAGAGTTGTATATACGGGATTCCCCCCATTTTGAGGATTGGGTAAGTCAACAGCGCAACCGGCTGCACGAACTACTTGTCGAGGGATGGTTCCGCCTGGGGCAAATGAATATGGGACGCGGAGAGTACGCGGCCGCTATCCATGATCTCAACCAACTGCTCCAGCATCAGCCCTGGCATGAAGAAGCCCACCAGGAGATCATCCGTGCCCTGGCTTTGAACGGTCAACGTACGGCTGCCCTGGCTCAATTCGAACGGTGCCGCCACATTTTGCAGCGCGAACTAGGAATACCCCCCTCCCCATCAACCTTTGACCTGGTGAGCCAGATTCGGGAGGGGCTGTTACTCCCCGCCCACTCTCAAACCGCCCCCCTTCCCCAAATGCCGAACATTGCCGCTCCGGTTCAGACCAGCGTTAATGAGATTTCTACTTTCATCGTTGGTCCCCCTATCAGCCATCCGGCCCATTTTTTTGGCCGGGAGCGGGAAATCAAACGGATTCTTAACTTACTCAAGAGGCTGCCCTTACAAAATGCCGCCCTCATCGGCCCCCGGCGTAGTGGTAAAACCTCTCTTTTACACTTTTTATCGGCTATCCCAACCACCCCAATAATGGCTCAGCGATACGATTGGGCACCAGGTGAACCGTACACCTGGGTTTTTGCTGATTTTCAGGACCCCCGCCTGGGCACACGTGAAGGATTTCTGCGCCACTTGCTAACCCAGATGAATCTGCCTGCCCCAGAGACGATTGACCTGGAACAGTTTATGAATCTGGTAGCTGACAACATGGCTACACGAACTGTCATCTTATTGGATGAAATCGGGGTAGCCCTGGGGCGGTATGCTGAGCTGGATGAGGAGTTTTGGGAAAGTTTACGCTCTCTGGCAACCAACCATGTGGGGGGACGGATGGCTTTTATTTTGGCCTCAGACCAGCAGCCGGGGGAAGTCGCGGCCGCGCACGGGCTTGGGTCTCCCTTCTTCAACATCTTTGGCTACACCGCCCACCTTGGCCCTCTAGCTGAAAACGAAGCCTACGCCCTCATCCACAGCTCCCCCCACCCATTCAGTGATGAAGATGTAGCCTGGATTATGGAACAAAGCGGCCGCTGGCCCATCCTGTTACAGCTCCTGTGCCGCGAAAGTTTGTTAGCCTATGAAGAGGGCGATAATACACCTGCCTGGCGTGAAGAAGCGTTACGCCAGATGCGACCCTATCGGTATTTATTGGCATAGAGGGGCCGATTTTTACCTTCTGGTTTAGAGCTTTATGATCGGCAACTACACCAATGCCCCACCGCTTAAACAGAATTTGCTCTTTGGCAGTTTGCAAATTTTGTTCTGGCTTTTTTTCCACCCTTCCGCCTGGCGCAACTATTTGCACCAGATCGCCTCAGATCTGCCAGCCGATTTTTCACTCCTACATTTAGAACGGCGGTATTGGGGCAACCGGGCGTTGTGGCGGCTGCTTCTACTTACCTGGCTTACCTGGCCGCTCCTGATTGCCTTTTTAGTGGCTGTCAGCCTATCCCTATTTAATCAGACAGGACAAAACTTATTGTTTGGGGTGGCTGTGGGAGTCGCGGCCGCGATCCTATTGGCCTTCACTTCCAGCCTCACCGGAAGCGTGGCCGTCGGCGTAGCCGTTGGTATGGCCGTCGGCGTCATTGTCGGCATTGGCAGCAGCTTTATCCTCACCCCATTTTTACTTCCTCCAGGACTGCCCACTGATGATGCCTTGGGGATGCTGTTGGGGCTGGCTGGGGGGGTGGCGGGGGGGGTGTCTTTTGCTGTAGCCACTGGGGTTGCTGGAGAGCTGCCCGGACGCGGCCGCAGCATCACCTATTCCCTCTTACGCCAGACCAGCGGCGTCATCATCGGCACTGGAGTGGGGTTGGCAGCGGGCTGGCTTGCCAACCGGTTAAGCAGTCCCCTCTTTATCAGCCTGACCATCGGCATCCCGTTCGGGTTAGGCGTAAGCTGGCGTACTCAAAATTGGAAGCGCGGGCTGTTTGCCGGGCTGATCCTGGCTATTTTGGCGGGAGTTGGGGGAATTCTTGGCCGGCTATCCCCCCTGGGCATCGGCCAGGTGCTATTGCTGGTCGCCCTGGCGGCTTCCCTTTTTGCCCTGCCCTACGCCCTGGCCGAACGGCTGGCTGGCCCCTGGTCTGGGGCGTTAGCTGGGTCATTAGGCAGCGGGGCGGGCTTCTTTTTCTTTACCAGCAGCAGCGGCCGCTTTTGGCCGGTTTTACTCCTGACCCTGGTGGGGTTACTACTCGGATTAACAGCGGCCTGGTGGCGGCCCATCGTTTTGTACCCGGTACTGGCGATGTGGCACCGCTTGTTGTGGCAGATGGATCGGTCGCGGCCGCGTTCACCCCATTATTTACGTTGGCATTCCGCCTTTTGGGATGAACTCCAACGGCTCCCTCTGGCCAACCTGGACGAACATCTGCTGCTGGTGTGGGAACGTGACCCCGCCGAAGGGCAGCAGGCGATGGATTATCTCTTGGGGGGGCGGCAGCGATGGGCGGCTCAGGATGTGGCTGTGGAGTTAGAGGCCCGCCGCCTGGAGCGATGTGGGGACGCGGCCGCTATCGCTCAGGCCCACCATCAGTTAGCCACCGGTGAACTGGCTGGTCCGGCCACCGCCTTCTTACGCAGCCTCAGCCGTCTCAGTCAGGATGTGGCCGTCGCTCTGCACCAGGAGAGCAGCTACAACCAACGGCTGGCCCTCAGTGCCATCGAAGATCGGCTGGATGGGTATATGCGCGAACTCACCCGCAGCAGCGAACCGTATGCGGAGCGGTTTCGCAGTATTACAGCCCAATGGCGACAGCATATCGCCGATTATCTCACCCACCTCAAGCGGACAACAGAACTGCGCCAGGAAATTGACAATCCGTATGTCATTGGTGTCCCCCTCACTGATCAGCAGGAGATTTTTGTGGGGCGCACTGACATCAGTGCCCGGATTGAGCAGCTTTTGCTGGACCGGCGGCGGCCCCCTCTACTCCTGTACGGCCAGCGGCGGATGGGCAAAACGAGTCTACTCAACAATTTAGGGCGACTGCTCCCCAGCACTATCATCCCCTTGTTTGTAGACTTGCAGGGACCAGCCACCCGCGCCGTCGATCATACCGGCTTTTTGTACAACATCGCCCGTGGGATGGGGGATTCGGCCCAACGGCAGCGCGGCTTAACCCTGCCCTCGCTCCCTCGTGAGCATCTGTCCGTAGACCCATTTACCCGGTTTGATGAGTGGCTGGATGAAGTGGAAAAGGTGGCCGGCCAGCATACGCTGCTTCTGGCTCTAGATGAGTTTGAAGCCCTGCACACGGCGTTGCAGCAAGGCCGTTTTGCTGAGGAGATGGTGATGGGGATGTTTCGCCATCTGATTCAACATCGGCCCCGTTTCAAACTTTTGTTGGCCGGCTCCCATCATTTGGAAGCGTTTCAGGAATGGGCCAGCTATCTGATCAATGTACAGGTGGTGGGGATTGGCTGTTTGCAGGAGCAAGAGAGTTTGCAGTTAATTAAACGGCCAGTGCAGGATTTTGCCCTACGTTATGACGCGGCCGCAGCCCGGCGGGTTCTCTATCTGACCAAAGGGCATCCGTTCCTGGTGCAGCTTCTCTGTGCCGAAATTGTGGCTCTAAAAAATGAGCAGCCCCCGGCAAATCGGCGGTTAGCTCAGGTGGAAGATGTGAACGCGGCCGCGCCTCTGGCTCTGACACATGGCAGCTTCTTTTTTGCCGATATTGAAAGAAACCAGGTAAGTGGGGATGGGCTGGCTTTCTTACGCTGGCTGGCTCGTCAGGGGGAAGCGGCCGCGGTCACACCAGCCCAAATCACCACCTGGCAGTCAGAAAGTGACCCCACCACCCTGCTGCTCCCATTGTTCCAACGGGAATTGATCGAGCAGGTGGACGGCACTTACCGATTCCAAATCCCTCTCATTCAACATTGGTTCGCCGTTTGAGGCAGGGTAACCAACTATTACGCCCCAAAATGATGTCCTCATTTTCAGATTCATTGCTAGTGCTTCGGCGGGCTTATAACAGGAACTAGGGTTAGGTCAAATTAGCGCGGGTGGTGATGGGGCTGCTGGCCGCGGCCGCAGCGTAAAGAACGATGGCCGTTAATGGACAAGAGCCTGGCTAAAAAATATTTTGTCATTTTTGATCCCGGTTGTCGGGCCAATAATATCAAAAGTATCTTGCAGCGGCAGAATGTCAGACGAACCGCCGACCCATACCTCTACCTTATCTGGATGAAGTACGGCCAGATGCTCTTCATCATAAACAGAAAGCTGGTTGGCATATAGGGTAAAGGTAACCGTTTTACACTCCCCAGGTGCCAACCAGATGCGTTTGTACCCTTTTAGCTCTTTGAGCGGCCGCGGCGGCGCAGCCGTTTGCCGCGTATAAAGCTGTACCACTTCGTCACCGGCCCGGCGGCCGCTGTTGGTCACGTCAACGCTGATCTGAACCCTACCGCCGGCCGCCACCTCTTTCTGGTCTAAGCGCATATTATCATAGGTGAAGGTTGTATAACTTAAGCCGTGCCCAAAAGCATAAAGCGGCTTGCCGGTAAAGTAGCGATAGGTGCGGTTAGCCATGCTGTATTCGGCAAACGGGGGCAAATCATCAACGGAGTGGTAGAAAGTAACGGGCAGGCGGCCGGCGGGGTTAAAATCGCCAAAAATGACATCCGCCAGGGCCTCCCCTCCCGCCTGGCCCGGATACCACGCTTCGAGAATGGCAGGAACATGTTCGGCAGCCCAGTTAATGGCTAAAGCGCTGCCATTTAATAGAACCAGGATCATCGGTTTACCCAGAGCGTACAACGCTTTGAGAAGCGTTTCTTGCGGCGCAGGCAAAACAATGTCGGTCCGGTCGCCACCGAAGAACCCCTCGACGTTGACCGGCATCTCTTCGCCCTCCAGGTCTGGTGAAAGGCCCAGGGCGACAATAATGACCTCAGCTTTTGCGGCCGCTTCCAATGCCCCAGCCAGATAATCAGTCTCAAGGTAAGCCCACAAAAGCTGCACCTGGGGATCAAGCCCTTTGCTCACATAGTCCAACTGGAGTTTATAGAAGCGGCCGCCTTCTAATTCAACATCTTTACTTTTTATACGCGGATGGTGAATGTCGCTGTAGGTGACAATGGTTTCGCCATCAAGCAAGAGATCATAGGCACTGAAACCGTTGACGGCCAGGCGATAAGTTCCGCTCTGCGGTGGCACCAGGAACCCAGTCCAACGCACCGAGAAGCTGTCTCCCCACTGCCCGGTCAAGGGTGTCGTATCTTTCCAGATGGCGTCAACCGTACCATCTACACGCTCAAACACCGGTTTTCCCGCAAAGGTAGGGTTGTCGTAATAAGTGGCCGTTAAACCATTCATCTTTTCCTGTAGATCAACTGGGTGCAAACAGGTAGTTGGGACCACCTCCAGGGGGGGAACGCCGTGGGCGATAGCGCAGCCCTGGGCATAATACAGTTTGGTCTCAGGCGAAACTTTCTGGCGAATGCCGGTCAGAAGGGTTGAAGCTGTGGCCGGTGTGCCATTGTAATTGCCTAAAAGAGAGTGCCAGTTGTTGGCGTTGGGGCCAATGATAGCAATGGAGCTAATCTCCTGGCTCAGGGGCAGCAAATTATTTTCATTTTTGAGCAGGACAATTGATTCCCGGGCCGCCTGGAGGGCCAGAGCTTGATGGGATTCACAGTTGATAACGTCATAAGGAATTTGGGCAAAAGGCACAGATTCCGGTGGATCGAACATACCAAGCAAGAAGCGGGCGGTAAAGAGTCGTTCCAGGGCGGTGTCAATGACAGTTTCGGCAATAAGCCCCTGAGCGATAGCCCCCCGCAGGGCCGTATAGGTGCAGCCACAGTTGAGTTCGCAGCCATTTTTAACGGCCAGAGCGGCCGCTTCCTCAGCCGTCTCCACCAGCTTATGGTTGGCGTAAATATCATAGATCGCCCAACAGTCGGAAACGACATACCCCTCAAACCCCCATTCGTCACGCAAGATTTTCTGGAGCAGGGTATGGCTGGCGCAGCACGCTTCGCCATTGGTGCGGTTATATGCCCCCATGATAGAGTAGGGATCGGCTTCTTTGACACAAGCCTCAAACTGGGGCAGGTAAGTTTCCCGCAGGTCTCGTTCACTGACCTGGGCGTTGAAAGAGTGGCGACCTGATTCTGGGCCGCTGTGGACGGCGTAATGTTTGGGGGTGGCGACCAGTTTCAGGTAGTGGGGGTCATCCCCCTGGAGTCCTTTGACAAAGGGAACACCCAGAGAGGCGGTTAGATAAGGGTCTTCGCCATACGTTTCCTGGCCGCGACCCCAACGTGGGTCACGAAAGATGTTGACGTTGGGCGACCAAAAGGTGAGGCCGGTGTAAATGTCTCGGATTCCCCGGCGGAGGGCTTCATGGTGCTTGGCCCGCGCTTCATCGGCGGTCGCGGCCGCGATCCGGCTCATTAGCTCAGGATTCCAGGTGGCCGCCAGCCCGATAGCCTGGGGAAATACGGTGGCCACCCCGGCGCGGCCGACGCCGTGCAACCCTTCATTCCACCAATTGTAAGCCGGGATGCCCAACCGCTCTACAGCGGCCGCGTCGTGAGTCATTTGCGATACTTTTTCTTCTACGGTCATTTGACCGATCAGGAAATCAACACGCGCCTTCACAGCCAAATTATGGTGCTTATATTTGTGCATTTAGCAGAAACTCCTGGGTTGAACAGTTTGCTTGGGGCCAGGCGTGACCTTGTCCTAAGCGATCACGCCTTCACTGTAGTTGTGGCACTTGACGAGAACGTTATCAACCTGAATATCGGCCGGCACCTCTTGTCGGCAAACGTCCATGACCAGAGGGCAGCGGCCGGCATAACGGCAGCCTTGTTTCAAATATTCTTCACGTTCTGTTTCATTGAGATTGACCCGTCCGCGCCATCGCCGACGAGGATCGGCTTCAGGAATAGAATCTCTTAACATCTGGGTATAAGGATGTCGGGGCTGCATCAATACCTGCTCCACTGTCCCCATTTCGACAATATTGCCTCTAAACATGATAGCAATCCGGTCGCTAACATAATAGGCGGTTGCCAGGTCATGGGTTATATAGAGGACGCTCATGCCAAATTCCTCTTTTAATTTCTTGAACAGGTTCACGATAGACATCCTGAGAGAGGCGTCAACCATTGAAACGGGTTCATCGGCAATGAGCAGCGTGGGATCAGTCAAAAGGGACCTGGCAATCGAAATTCTTTGCAGTTGACCGCCAGAAAACTCGTTAGGGTATTTTCCGGCAAACTCCTCATAAGAAAGGCCAACCGCCTTCAGCTTCCGGTCAATTAACTCAACCGCCGTCTTCTTATTCCCAGCCAGTTTAAAATTCTGAATCGTCTCAAAAAAATATCGGTCAACCGTTCTCAACGGGTTGAATGTGCCAAATGGATCCTGAAAAATCGCCTGAATTCCTTCAGTAAACCAGACCTTTTCCTTTTTAGTTCTTAATTTCCCTTTGTGGATAATAGCTCCGGCGGTCGGCTCTTCAAATCCCAGAATCATTTTAGCCGTCGTCGTTTTACCGCAGCCGCTTTCACCAGCCAAAGTGAAAATTTCGGCCGGCTTGATATAAAAAGAGACATCATCTGTGGCCGTTATTCGGATTCTGGAACTGATGCTCCCTAAAGAGAAAACTTTGGTTAGGTTTTTGACCTCAAGCAGCTTGTCCATTTTCTTCCTCAACTAGCCAGCAGGCAACTTTATGATCGGCCGCGGCCGCGATATAGGCAGGCATTTGTTCTTTGCAGATGTCTAAGACCTGGGGACAACGGGGATGGAAAGGGCAGCCGGTTGGCAGGTCTGCCAGGGAAGGAGGGCTGCCGGGGACACTCTGACGGGGCGTTTTATCGCCGAATTTTGGCAGCGAGTTAATCAAAAATTGGGTGTAAGGATGGAGCGGCTGGCTGAAAATTTTTTCCGTTGGGGCCTCTTCGACTATTTTCCCGGCATACATAATACCAATACGGTCAGCAACATTAGCGTGAACCCCCATGTCATGGGTCACCAAAATTATCGTATTTTGCAGCTTTTGTTGGATATCTTTAAGAAGCTGCATCACGCCACGCTGAACAATCACATCGAGGGCGGTAGTCGGTTCGTCGGCAATGATAATTTTGGGCCTTAGCAGCGTTGCCAGGGCGATTGTCACCCTTTGCCGCATACCACCAGACAATTGATGGGGATAAGCCCCCATAATCTCCGCAGGCAGCCCCAATTCAGCGATATAGGCTTTAGCCATTCTGAACGTTTCTTCTTGAGATTTGCCCTTGACATGGCTGGAGATGAAGTCATGGTAAGTATCTTTTAGCTTAACAACAGGGTTGAGGACATTCATTGAACCTTGGGGCACATAAGAAACGAATTCCCAACGCAGCCTTCTCATTTCTTCGTCCCCCAGAGTGGAGACATCCACTTCTTCCCCATTGATATGATAAATGACTTTACCCTCAAGCTGGCGCAGCGGCGGTTCAACAACGGCCGCTAAGGTTTTGAGCAAGGTTGATTTGCCACAGCCGCTCTCACCGGCAATCCCATAAATTTCGTTCTCTAATATCTCCAGTTCAACTTCATTAACCGCCTTAACAACCTTTTGGCGGCCATGAATATCGAGCAGGTAAAACGCTTTAAGCTGTCGGGTAGTGAGAATAATTTTGTCCATGATTGCCTGTTATGCGCGGAGCGATTGGCCGACACGTTGAATCCGGGAGCGCGGGTCCAGATATTCACTGCTGCTAACGGAGAGCCAATATAAGGCGATGAAAAGGAGTACGGATAGGATAACGGGGGTTAAGAGCCAATACCAACGCCCCAGTAATATCGCCTGATAACTGAGCGCCCAAAAAATCATGGTGCCAAGTGTGGGAATATCCAGTTTAATCAACCCCAGAATAGCCAGGGTGATCTCCAACCCGATAGCCCAGGCCATGACGTTGATCAAAGTGGCAAAAACCAGGGGGGTAACGAAGGGCATGTACTCTTTCAGAGCCAATTGCATGGTGCCACTTCCAGACAGGATGGCCGTCTGCGTAAACCCCCTCTCGCGCAAACTTAATATCTCTGACCGGATTACCCGCGCATCCCAGGCCCAGCCAAAGCAGGCCAGCAAAAGCCCCAGGGTCACCAGGCTGAGGTTTTCGCGAATCAAGACGGCCAGCAAAACGATGATTAAGAAGAGCGGGATAACCAGGAAACTATCGCTGATAAACATGAGTACCCGATCCGTCATCCCCCCCTTATAACCCGCCAGCATAGCCACCGGGATGGTGATAAATCTTGAAACGACGCCAGCGACGAGAGCCACAATCAAAGAGTTGCGGATGGCGAAGGCCCCTGACCAAAAGATGTCTATACCTCTAGAGTCGGTGCCGAGCAGGTGTTGTGATGACGGTGGCTGATCGCGGGCGATGGCGACCCATACGGTGGGATCGATGGGCGAGAAAAAGGAAAGACTGCTGTAGGCCAGTAATATGCAAAGGATGATAAAGCTGGCGGTGAATCGGTAATCTCTCAAGAGGTCTCTGAGAACTTTCATGCTTAACTCTCTTAGTTGTAGCGAATCCTGGGATCAAAGAGGGGGTATAACAAATCTATAACCAGAATGGCCGTGGTAATGGCCACGATAGAAAAGACGGTAATGCCCATTATTAAGTTGTAATCCCCGGTCATGATAGCGTTGTAGAGCAGCGTACCGAGCCCCGGATAGGTGAACACGATTTCGGTAATGAGGGCGCCGCTGAAAATCTGGCCGATCAACAGGGCCAGGGCCGTGATTTGGGGCAGCATCCCGTTACGGATGACGTACCGGGAGACGATGCGCCGCTCTTTGATGCCCCCGAACCTGGCGTATTGCACAAAATCGGCGGCGTTGAGGTTCTGAACGACCAGTTTCATGGTCTGAAACCAGGCGGTTACGCCCAGGATAATGAGGGACATGGCGGGCAGGAAAGCATGGCGCAAAACATCTGAAATATACGGCCAGCTAAAAGAGGGCTGACGGCCAATGCTGGCCCCGCCAGCAACTGGGAATAGCGGAAAGATATACCCAAAGAGTAAAAGCAGAATGAAAGCGAAAACGTAGTATGGCATCGGCCGCACGACCATAGCTAATACATCTAACGCCCGCGACCAACCCTGGCGATTAAAATATCCGGCCACCCCCCCCAGGAGGATGCCCGCTGTCCAGGCAATGGCGGTGGTTACCAGCAGCAAGCCCAATGTCCAGGGCAGGGCGGCTTTAATCAACTGGATAACCGGGGTGGGGAATTGGAAGAAAGATACGCCAAAATCGCCTCGGAAGAGCCGCTGCCAAAAGGCAATGTATTGATCGAATGAGGAACCTTCGAGGCCATACATCTCGGTAAGGTCAGCAACCATGGCGTCAATGGAGGCCGGGTCGAGATATGAGCCGCGTGAGCGTAGTTCGGCAATGGTCCTGGCCACCGGATCTGTGGGCAGCAAACGGGGAATGAAGAAGACGGCGGTAATGCCGACAAAGATAACCAGGACATATTGAATGAGCCGGGGAATAAGATAACGTCTTATGAATAGCAAAACAGTACCCTCCCTTGTTCCTCAGTTACTCTATCTGATTACGGCTCAATTCACAGGATTTGCCATGCAACTGTTCGCCAAACTCAGCGCTTGCCCTGAATAAATTGAGGTGGCCAGCCGTGATGCGTGAAGTTTCTCTGGTCACGCATCACGGCGTATCAACTTAGTAATCGGGCACAGTTAGATTTGACCGGTTTTCGGAAACCTGTCAAATCTAACATGGGCTGTTACCTTCCGGTTGGTTGCAGGAAAGGGGTCATATATTTGAATGGTCCCCAATGGGTATAGGGCTGGGTATATGGATTTTCCGCGCCGGGCCAGTTGGTCCAGTATGTCTCGTCCCAGGCGATGAAGCCAATGTAGCCAAAGGTGGGGATGCTGGGCATTTCGGTCACAGCTATTTTAAGCCCCTCAATGCCGATGGCTACGACAGCATCATAATCGGCGGGATCGGTCTGGCGCAACTGCTCGATAACAGCGTCCATCTCTGGGCTTGACCAGCGTCCGCCGTGTGCGCCTACCTCGCCGATTGGTTTAACGTAGACGGAGTTCCAGTTATCCAGGACACGGTACAGGTCTGCCCCAGCCCCCCATGGCTCCTGGGCCGGCCATTCGCTGGAAACCTCAAAGTCACCAGTTTGGAACAGGGTGGACCGGGCTTCTGAGGGCACGGCTTCGGCGTCTATGCCAAAAGCTTTCCACTGCTGCGCGGCCGCGACTGCGTTTCTAGAGTGCAAATCAGTAGCCATGTTGGGGTCAGTCTGAATGCGAATAACCCAGGGAGAGCCGTCTGGCAAGAGCCACATGCCGTTGCTGTTCCTGGAAAAGCCGTTCTTGATGAGCAGCTGCTCGGCGGCTTCTGGGGCATATTTGTACCAACCCAACCCGAAAGCCTGGGCACGTGCGGCCGCGTCCTCTGGTACAACAAACCCCCGATTCTGGACATATTCAACAATTCGCTGCGGGGCATCCGGGTCATAAGGCCGGAACGTCGTCCCGTTACCCAAATCAAGTTCAAAAGCCGACAACCATTCTTGCATGGGGGCGATAAAATCGGCCGGGTAAGAGCCAAGTGAAGGAATATGGACCGGGCTGACAGTGCCAGCGCCATCCACGGCAATACCCACATACTGGGCAATATCAATCGCCAGCACCAACGCCCAGCGCACATCGGGATTGTCGTAGGGGGCGATCATCGTATTGAAGGAAATGCCGGTAATCGCCGGGTCATTGTTGACCACCCAGGGGTAGGATAACTGATACGCTCTTGAGCTGTTGGATTGAGCTAAAACAGCTTTCAGCCCATCAGAAGAAAGATTGACCACATCGGCCTGATGGGTTAAATGAGCCAGGATTTTAGCCCCTTCATTGGCAAAATATTGGAAAACGATGTACTTGGGTCCCGGCTCACCATAAAGGATACCGGTCGGGCTTTTATCCCAGTCAGCTCGTTTTTCCCAGATAGTCCAGAAACCAGACTGATCATAACTATGAAGCTTGTAAGGGCCGGTGCCTACAAACGGGTTGAACTCGAAAGTGACAATATCATCTACCCCTTCAAAGATATGCTTGGGCATGATCCAGGTTGCCCCCCAACGATCCAGGAAAGTGGTGTGGAACCGGGAATTAGGCTGATTAAGTTCGAAGACAACGGTGTGATCATCAGGCGCGGTCACGCTGGCAACGTTGGTGGAAAAGAAGGTATGGGCGTTTAACCCTGAAGTTGTCATGAGCGTCTCAACCGTGAAGACAACATCGGCCGATGTAAACGGCGTACCATCATGCCAGGCGACGCCTTGACGCAGGGGAATCTCCAGCCGGGTAAAGTCATCGTTGTAAATCGGGTCTCCAGCGGCCAGGCCATTGATGATTTCGCCAGTAGCAAAGTCAACAGACCATAAGGGTTCGTTAGCCAGATTTTGCATACCGCGATCACGCCACTTCCAACCAACCCATTCATTGAAATTGTTGGGTGAGCCAATACGGCCGGTTAAAATGTCTACAATCAACATTTGATTTCTAGGTAAGCCGTAGACATCGGGGGCATTTAAGGGGGTTACACCAGGCCCTGTGGCCGCCGTTTCTACAACAACCTGCTCAGTAACAACGCGCGTGACTTCAACTGAAACGCCCTCTACTTCAATCGTTTCGGTGACGACACGGGTAATTTCCACTATTTCAGAAACAACACGGGTAACTTCAACAGGCTCACTGGTACAGGCAACCATGGCCAGTAAGGCAACCAATAGCAGGGGAATAAGCTTTTTCATTTTTCTCTCCTGATTCACTTTGTGCTAACGATTGGACGGGGGACAACCAACTTATCATTATCTCAATTCAATAACACCTCCTAACCTGGACAAGCCAGAAGAGATTTATCCACAGATGTCACCAATGAACACTGATTTGTTTTATCTGTGGATCACTTCTTGTTTTCGGCACAAGAAGTGGAGTCGCAAGATACTATTTTGTTGGATAGCAAAGCTGCATCCAGTCAAAAAAGCCTGGCTCTAGCGAAATTAGGCTGTCAAGGCCAGAGATGAAAAAGCCAGGCTTTTCACCATTTAACGACCTCATACTGCTCCCCAGAAATCTGCAAGCGTTTGCAAAACCTGACAAAAAAAATTATTGATCACTCAGGCCATGTCCGGGCGTGGTGGGGCCGTTGACTCCCGTAGGATTAGCTCGGTTGCCAGGACAACACTGGTCTGTTTGGCCTCTGGTTTCTGAATCAGGTCTAAAAGAATTTGGGTGGCGCGACGACCCATTTCATCCAGAGGTTGTCTCACGGTGGTTAATTGGGGGATGAGAACAGCCGACATAGGGATGTCATCAAAACCAATCAGGGAAAGGTCTGTGGGTATTTTGATGCCGCGGCCGCGGGCTGCATCCATCACCCCCATAGCAATCAAATCGCTAGAGGCAAATATAGCGGTGGGCGGCGATGCTAAATCTAACAGGTGATTAGCCCCATGAAAGCCACACGGTTGGCTAAAGTCCCCTTCATAGACCAGGGCTTCGTCATATTCAATATGATAGTCAGCCAGGGCCGCACGATACCCTTCCAGGCGATGGCGGGCAGCAATCATATCCATCCAGCCGGTAATAATGGCAATTCGCCGGTGCCCCAGTTCGATAAGATGCCGGGTCGCGGCATACCCCCCTTCACGATTGGCCGCCGTCACAGTTAAGTCAGAATCATCTATGCCAAACTGGTCAATCAGGACATACGGGAAATCTCGCTCGCGTAACGAGGTTAAGTACGCTTCGGGATCACGTGGCAAAACAATGAGCAAACCGTCGGCCAGCCCCCGCGCCATCATATTGACATACGCCGACTCTTTTGTTTTACGACGGTGGGTTGTATACAGCATTAGCTCATATTGATTGGCGGTCAAAATCTCATCAATACCGCGAATAATCTCCCCCACATATTGCGTCGTCAGGTCTACAACCAGCAGACCAATCACATTAGACCGCCCCCCGGCTAAACTACGGGCTTGCAAATTGGCCTGATACCCCAGGCGGGTCATGGCCCCCATCACTTTGGCCCGTGTATCTGGCTTCACATAGGATTTATTATTGACGACGCGCGACACGGTGGAATAAGAAACGCCAGCCTCTTCGGCTACGTCAATAATTGTCACCCCATTAGACGATTTCTTACGGGCCATCTCTTTTTTCCTCGGATGAATTTGCAAGCGTTTGCACTAATTTACTTGATTTTCAGCGGAGTGTCAATATAATCTTGCAAACGTTGTTAGAATCATGGTGCGCTTATGGAGTTAACCCGACATCAGACACCCGATGGTCCCAATTGGGCGTTGGCTGGCTGCTATTTACCCCGGCAGTTCAACTTAACCATGTTACTGGCCTTGCCCCGTGCGGCTATGTGGCAGATGCTTCAGGCTTTACCGGTTGGCGAAACGGCCGTTCATCCCTTATTACCCCCGCTGGAACCCACCCATGAAGTGTGGGCGGCCGGGGTCACTTACCGGCGCAGCCGGGAAGCACGAGAGCAGGAGTCTGAGGTCAAAGACGTTTACGAAAAGGTTTATGCGGCCGCACGACCAGAACTATTTTTCAAAGCCATCGGTTGGCGGGTAGTGGGCCACAAAATGCCCATCCGTATCCGCCAGGACAGCGAATGGAATGTGCCTGAACCAGAATTAACGTTGGTGATTAACAGCGGCCGCGAAATCGTCGGCTATTGTGCCGGCAATGACGTTTCTTCCCGTGACATCGAGGGAGCGAACCCCCTCTATTTACCGCAGGCCAAAATTTATGACGGGGCTTGTGCCCTTGGTCCAGGCATCCAGCTTGCCACCGCCCCTGAGATTGATGATCTACCGATCCAATTAGATGTGTTCCAGGCCGGCCAGATCATTTATCAGGGCCTGACCCAGCGTTCGCAGATGAAGCGGTCACTGACAGAGCTGGTAGAGCATCTGACCAAAGAGCTGACGTTTCCTGATGGCGTCTTTTTGATGACTGGCACCGGCATTGTGCCCACAGATGAATTTTCATTGCGGCCCGGTCACACCGTGCAAATCACCGTTGGCACACAGCAATTAGAAAACGTCGTCCAACCGTAGGAGTTGTTGATGGCTGTACAACCCGTTCTTATCGCCGGAGCGTGGCGGGCCAGTGAAAATCCAGTGGCTTTTTTTACGGCCGTTAATCCAGCCAGCAAAACACCCCTGCCAGAGCAGTACCCCGTTTCTGGAGCAGAAGATGTAGCTCTAGCCATACAAGCCGGGCAGGAAGCCGCGGCCGCGCTGCACCCCACACCTACCGCCGCCCTGGCTCATTTCCTCAACTGTTTAGCTGAAAATATCGAAGCCAGGGCCGACTCCCTAATCGAAACGGCTCACCGGGAGACAGCCCTACCCGCCGAACCCCGGCTCCGTTCCATAGAGCTGCCCCGCACGACCAACCAACTGCGCCAGGCGGCCGCAGCCGTCCGCGATGGCTCCTGGCGGCGGGCCACCATTGATACGGGCAGCAACATCCGAGCCATCTACGCCCCATTGGGCGGGCCAGTCGTCGTATTTGGCCCCAACAATTTCCCCTTTGCTTTTAATTCAGCAGCTGGGGGAGATTTTGCCGCCGCCATCGCCGCTGGCAACCCGGTCATTGCCAAAGCCAATCCGGGTCATCCGGGCACAACCAGACTGCTGGCCGAAGCCGCCTTTGCGGCCGTGCGGGCCAGCGGCTTACCCCCGGCTATGGTGCAAATGATTTACCATACCCCGCCGGAATTGGGTTTGCAATTGGTGTCAGATAAGCGCATTGGGGGCACGGCCTTTACCGGCAGTCGGGCGGCCGGTTTAGCCCTCAAAGCGGCCGCTGACAAAGCGGGCAAACCAATCTATCTGGAAATGTCCAGCGTCAATCCACTGTTCATCTTACCAGGGGCGATTCGGGAGCGGGGCGCAGAGATAGCCAGCGAACTGTATGCCTCTTGTACCCTGGCAGCGGGCCAATTTTGCACCAAGCCCGGCCTGGTAATTCTGCAACAAGATGAAAACAGCGACGGGTTCATAGCGGCGGTTCAAGCCCATTTTACCCAAAACGTGCCTGGCACCCTGCTCAATCAAGCGGGACCAACCAGTATTGCCCAGGCTATTACCACCTTGCAGGAACATGGCGCAGAAATTGTAACCGGCGGCCGCGAACTGAACGAGGCTCGATTTGCCTTTGCCAACACCCTGCTGCAAGTGACCGGTGACCATTTCCTGGCCCACCCCCACGAACTGCAAACGGAAGCATTCGGCCCCGTTTCTCTCCTGGTAACAGCCACCGACGGGAAACAAATGGCGGAAATCGCCACCCACCTGGATGGCAGCTTGACAGGCACGATTTACGCTCATTCTCAGGGTGCAGATGATAATGGCTACGCGCAAATTGAGCCGCTACTGCGCCATAAAGTTGGCCGTTTGCTGAACGATAAAATGCCGACCGGGGTGGCCGTCGTCCCCGCCATGAATCATGGCGGCCCATTCCCGGCGACCGGCCACCCCGGTTTCACGGCGGTGGGCATCCCTCCTGCTCTGCTGCGTTTCGCCGCCCTCCATTGTTACGACAATGTGCGCCAGCATCGCCTGCCGCCAGAGCTGCGCGACAAAAATCCCAACCGTCACATGTGGCGGCTCATTGACGGCAACTGGACACAAGGCGATGTCTGATTCCCTCCCCCACACCCTGGAAACTGTCCTGGGAGACGCGCAGTTCATGGATGCAACCCGGTTGCAAGGACAGGGACCGGATGGCCAGTTACCTATCACTGCCGAGATGCTGCTGAACGAGCCAGGCGGCAACCTGTTTGGCCTGACGCAAAACGCCGGTATGGGCTGGCATCCCGCTGAGGTGGCGCGGCCGCAATATCTCATTCTCAGTACCCAGGGTGGTCTACGAGACGGCAGCGGCCACCCCCTCGCTTTAGGCTATCACACCGGCCATTGGGAGCTTGATCTCCTGGTGAAGCAGGCGGCCGCAACCCTCAAAGCCCAAGGCGTTTTACCTTTCGCCGCCTATTGCAGCGACCCGTGCGACGGCCGCACCCAGGGCACAAGCGGCATGTTCGACAGCCTGCCCTACCGCAATGACGCCGCTATCACCCTACGCCGCCTCATTCGCTCCTTGCCTCAGCGACAAGGAGTGATGGGCATTGCCACCTGCGACAAAGGTCTGCCAGCCATGATGCTCGCCCTGGCGGGATGCAGCCATTTACCGGGCGTGATTGTGCCCGGCGGTGTCACCTTACCCGCCGCCGACGCCGAAGACGCCGGGACGGTGCAAACGATTGGCGCCCGCTTTGCCCACAATTTGATAGACCTGGAGTACGCGGCCGCTATGGGCTGCCGGGCTTGTGGGTCCCCGGGGGGCGGCTGCCAGTTTCTAGGCACAGCCGCAACCGCCCAGGTAGTGGCCGAAGCCCTGGGGCTGGCCCTGCCCCACAGCGCCTTAACCCCGTCCGGCGAACCAATCTGGCTGGACATGGCCCACCGTTCCGCGCTGGCCCTGCTGCGACTAAAAGCGGCCGCGCTTCCCTTATCGGCCATTTTAACCCCCCAGGCTGTGGAAAACAGTATGCTCGTTCACGCTGCTTTTGGCGGCTCCACCAATCTGCTGCTCCATATCCCGGCCATTGCCCACGCCGCCGGGCTGCCTATACCGGCAGTGGACGATTGGAACCGGGTCAATCGGCTGACGCCACGCCTGGTGGATGCCCTACCCAACGGCCCGCGCAACCATCCTACAGCCCTGGTGTTTATGGCTGGCGGCGTACCCGAAGTGATGCTGCATCTACGCCAGATGGGGCTGTTAAACCTGGACGTTATCACCGCGACCGGGGAAAAATTATCAGCCATTCTCGATTGGTGGCAGCAAAGCGAACGACGCCGGGCGGCGCGAGCGCGGCTGGCGCAGGCGGGCATTGAGGTTGACCACATTATCATGGACGCCAACAGGGCTAAAACGGCCGGATTGACCAGCACGATGATATTTCCGGTGGGCAATATCGCCCCGCAGGGTGCGGTTCTCAAAGCCACGGCCATAGACCCCTCGGTAGTTGGTGAGGATGGCGTTTACCGTCATCGCGGCCGCGCCAGGGTCTTTGTCTCCGAACGGGCAGCCGTAAAGGCGATCAAAGGGTTAAGCGACAACCCCGTTAAACCGGGAGAGGTGCTGGTGTTGATCGGCGGTGGGCCATCCGGCACAGGCATGGAAGAAACGTACCAGGTCACTTCCGCCCTGAAATTTATCCCCTGGGGAAAAACGGTACCGGTTTTAACCGACGCCCGCTTTTCCGGGGTCTCTACGGGAGCTTGCATTGGCCATATTGGGCCGGAAGCCCTGGCTGGGGGGCCCATTGGGAAGCTGCAAGACGGGGACATGATCGAAATTGAAGTAGACCGTCGTGGGTTAAGCGGCCGCATTGATTTTATAGGCACAGAGAACCAAACGTTGAGACCTGACGATGCGGCCGCTCACCTGGAAAACCGACCATTTCACCCCCATCTCCGCCCCCATCCCCATTTACCCGACGACACCAGGCTGTGGGCTGCCTTACAACGGGCCAGCGGCGGCGTTTGGGCCGGCGGTGTTTATGATGTAGACGCCATCATCAAAGCCATTGACGCCGGGCTATCTGTCTTAGCCAAAAAGGGTTGTAACGATACAGACCCTCACCCTAACCCTCTCCCCCAGGAGAGGGAATATGCCCCCCTCTCCCACGATGGGAGAGGGGCCGGGGGTGAGGGCAACTGATCACCTGGACAGATACAAAGGCTTAATAGAAATCAAATCGAACTGAAAGTTTAATTTACGAAGGAGGAACGAACTCATGTACGAACCAAAACCAGAACACAAATTTACCTTTGGTCTGTGGACTGTCGGCAATGTGGGGCGCGACCCGTTCGGCGAACCGGTGCGAGCGACGAAATCGCCCGTGGAACTGGTACACTTACTGGCTGAAGTTGGCGCCTGGGGCGTCAACTTGCACGACAACGACCTGATCCCCATTGATGCCACTCCCGCCGAACGAGACAAAATTGTGCGTGATTTTAAGGCTGCCCTGGGCGAAACTGGCCTGGTCGTGCCTATGGCCACAACCAACCTGTTCACCGATCCCGCTTTCCGCGATGGGGCCTTCACCAGCAATGACCGGAATGTGCGAGCTTACGCCCTGCAAAAGACGATGAACGCCATTGACCTGGGCGTTGAACTGGGGGCTAAAATTTATGTCTTCTGGGGCGGCCGCGAGGGAACGGAAACGGATGCCAGCAAAGACCCTATTACAGCCATCAAACGCGGCCGCGAGGCCATGAATTACCTATGCAACTATGTGCTTGACCAGGGTTACGACCTCAAGTTTGCCCTGGAAGCCAAACCAAACGAGCCACGCGGCGACATCTACAATGCCACCACCGGCAACATGTTGGCCTTCATCGAAACGTTGGACCATCCCGACATGGTAGGAGTGAATCCCGAAGTAGCCCATGAGCACATGGCCGGGCTGAACTTCACCCACCACGTCGCCCAGGCGTTAGAAGCAGGCAAGCTGTTCCACATTGACCTGAACGACCAGGCATTTGGCCGCTACGATCAAGATTTCCGCTTTGGTTCGGCCAACCTGAAATCAGCCTTCTTCCTGGTGAAGCTGCTAGAGGACAACGGCTACGACGGCAGCCGGCACTTTGACGCCCACGCCTACCGCACCAGCGACTACGAGGATGTGAAGGCATTTGCTCGCGGCTGCATGAGAACCTACCTCATCCTGAAAGAGAAAGCGGCCCGCTGCAACGCCGACGCCGAAATCCAGGCCCTGCTGGCGGAAATCAACGCCGACAGCAGCGAGATGTCTCCTTTTATGGGCCAATACAGCCGGGAAAAAGCGGCCGCACTGCGTACCCACACCTTTGACCGGGCCGCACTCGGCCGGCGGGGCCAGCCGTATGAGCGGCTAGACCAACTAGTGGTGGAACTGCTGTTAGGCGTTCGTTCCTGAGGGAACGCGGATTGACTAGATTTACGGATTAGGCCAGTTGGGGAAAATCTGTCAATCTATAACTACTAAAGCACACAGGAGTTTCACCGCCAAGACGCCAAGATCGTGAAGAACTTCTTGAACAGCTTTGTGTTCTTTGCGGCTTTGCGGTTAGCAGTTACGTCAATCTTGCCAGGCGGCTGCTAACAGCGCCCACTTTTCACTCAAGGGGGTAAGCGATGGGTTATTTTATCGGCATTGATAGTTCAACGACGGCGACAAAAGCACTGCTGCTGGCGGAAACCGGGGATGTGATCGGTGTGGCCGCCTCTACCTACGACTATGAAACGCCACGGCCATTGTGGAGCGAACAGCAGCCGGAATTGTGGTGGACAGCTACGGCAGCCAGTATCCGACAGTTGTTAGCCAATACGGGCATCACCCCCAATGCCATCAAAGCCATCGGTCTGACCGGGCAGATGCACGGCCTGGTTTTGCTAGACAAAAACGGCAGCGTCCTACGCCCGGCTATTTTGTGGAACGACCAACGCACTGGGGCTGAGTGTGACGAAATGCGCCACCTCATCGGCAAACAGCAGCTCATTGCGATAACGGGTAATGATGCTCTGACCGGCTTTACGGCCCCCAAAATTTTATGGGTGAAAAACAATGAGCCGGAGATTTACGCCCGCATCGCCCACATTCTCCTGCCCAAAGATTATGTTCGTTACCAATTAACGGGCGAATTTGCCACCGACAAAGCAGACGCGGCCGGTATGCAGCTTTTTGATGTACGCCAGCGGGATTGGTCTGGCGAGGTGGTGGGCAAACTGGGGATTGACCCCGCCTGGCTGCCGCCAACCTTTGAGGGAACGGCTGTTACCGGTTATGTCACCGCGGCCGCGGCCGAAGCTGTCGGGCTGTTGGCTGGCACTCCGGTAATGGCTGGAGGCGGTGATCAGGCAGCCAACGCCGTCGGCGTCGGGGCGGTTGGGGATGGGGTGGTGGCCCTCAGCCTGGGCACTTCTGGGGTTGTTTTCGCCAGCAGCGACGTACCGATTGTGGAACCAGACGGCCGGCTGCACGCCTTTTGCCATGCTGTACCAGGGAAATGGCACCTGATGGGGGTGATGCTCTCGGCCGCAGGCAGTTTGCGCTGGTACCGGGACGCTCTGGCCCCAGGGGTAGATTTCGACGATCTGCTGGCGCCCGCGGCCGCTGTCCCCCCAGGCAGCGAGGGGTTGCTCTTTTTGCCCTACCTCACTGGGGAACGCACCCCACATCCCGATCCCCTGGCGCGGGGCAGCTTTGTGGGGCTAACCGTGCGCCACACCCAACCCCATCTAACGCGGGCTGTGTTGGAAGGGGTTGCCTTTGGCCTGCGCGACAGCCTGGAGCTAATGCGTGGTGCGGGTCTGGCCGATGTCAGTCAGATACGGGCTTCTGGTGGCGGGTTACGCAGCCCACTCTGGCGGCAAATCCTGGCCGATGCCCTACAAACTGAAATAGTGACGGTGAACAGCAGCGAAGGAGCGGCTTATGGCGCGGCTGTTTTGGCTTTGGTCGGGGCAGGGGTTTATACTTCGGTGCCCGCAGCTTGCGCTGACCTGGTACGGGTGACGGGTAGAACGTCGCCGGGGAAGGACGCGGCCGCTTATGGGCAGTCATACGCTGTTTATCGGCGCCTCTATCCCGCCTTACAAACGATTTTTGCCGATCTGGCCTTGCTCTAAAAATGAACGAACTTGAAACTAAACTCGACCGCGTTACCGCCCTGTTACAGAAATATGACCTTGACAGCCTGCTCCTGCGGCGGGTGAGCAGCTTTGCCTGGGCGACCTGCGGCGCAGATTCACACATCAACACCGCGGACCGTTATGGGGTTGCTTATTTGCTGCTTACCCCAGAGGCCCGCTATCTCATCACCAATAATATCGAAAAACCGCGCCTGGAACAGGAAGAACAACTGGGCGAACAAGGGTGGCAGTTCCGGGTGACGGCGTGGCATAAGGAGGATGCGGTGGCTGAGTTGACACGCGGCCGCAGACTGGGAGCGGACGATCCCTACCCCGGCGCAGCCGATCTTTCCGCCGAACTCAGCCGCCTACGCGCCGCCCTCACCCCCCAAGAGGGGGACCGCTTCCGCACCCTGGGCCGATTGTGCGCCGAAGCGATGGAGGCGGCCGCTCACGCCGTGCATCCAGGCCAGAGTGAATATCAAATCGCCGGGCTGCTGGCACAGGCGGCGGAGAGCCGGGGGGTGCAGGCGACGGTTATTCTCATCGCCACCGACGAACGTATTTTCAACTTTCGCCACCCCCTACCCACCTCTAAGAAGCTCGACCGGTACGCCATGTTGATTTTGTGCGGCCGCCGACAGGGGTTGGTCTGTTCCTTAACGCGCTTCGTTCATTTTGGCCCCTTGCCCCAGGCTATACGGCACAAGGCTGAGGCGGTGGCCCAGGTGGACGCTGCTTTTATTGCCGCCACCCGTCCTGGCCGTTCGCTGGGGCAGGTTTTCGGAGAAGCGGCCGCAGTCTACGCCCAAACCGGTTTCCCCGACGAGTGGCGGCTGCATCATCAAGGCGGGCTGGCGGGTTATGAGCCGCGTGAAATTATCGCCGCCCCAGATTCATTTGAGACAGTCGCGGCCGGCCAGGTATACGCCTGGAACCCATCCATCACCGGCACCAAATCTGAGGACACCATCCTGGTGGGGGAACCCAGCAATGAAATTCTCACCGCCATTCCCGGTTGGCCGCTGCTTAGTAGGAATGTGGGTGGGCTGACAATAGAGCGGCCGGCCATTTGGGAAAGATGAGATTGTCACCTGGTGTTCTGAGCTGGCGTTGAGCAGAACAGCTTTTATTTGACCTAAAATAATATTAATCCTCTTTACTCTCGCACCACCAACTCGTATAACACAAAATACTCCCCCACCGGCTCCCCAGCCGCGTCGCGCACCGGCAAGCGGCCGCCATCCGGGGCCAACCATAGACCGGTCATTACGGTGTACACCCCCGGGGCCAGGCCGAGGGGCAAGGCCAGGGTATGATCATCCAGGACATATTTATCTAGGGGCCAGCGGTGGGTAGGGAAATCCCCGGGGTTGAGCTTATCTGATTGCGCGGAGAGGAACCCATCTGGGGCCAGGAGATGAACGAACACCTGATAATTTTCGCTCTGCGGCCGCTGTGCCTGCCAATACAAAGTCACTTCCAGGGTATCACCAGGCCGGGCCGTCCTTCGGTTCGTCTCATACCCAATCAGGGCAATCTGACCGTCAAAATCAGCCCACACCTGATGCCGGGCAGGGATGGCCCGGTAATCGGCCGAATGGTGATGGAGCCAAGATAATGGCGCGAAAACAAAAATGGTGATCCCGGTCAACAGGAGCGCGGCCGCGAACAGCCCCTTATCGAGCAAAGTTGCCGAGAGGTGGATGGGCAAAGCTGCTTTGTTGGCTGCCAACCGCCAGCCGCCAACCGCCAACAGCAGCAAAGCCAGCCCAGAAATTCCCCAGGCCAGGCGGCGAGCAGGGGTATCACCAAACCTGACCGTGACCTCATGCTCCCCGGCGGTCAGCGGCACCACGATAAACCCTTCCGGCCGTCCCAACTCCGTGGCCACAACGGCCCCATCCACCCGCACCGTCCAACCAGGAAAAGCAAAAAGGAAGAGGCGCAGAGGGAACGGCTCTGGGGTATACACCTGGTATTGAAAATAGAGCGGGCCGCGCTCTTGCCCGGTCACTACCGCCCCTTCGGGCAAGGTCAACCGATTGACCCGGTCTAACGGCTCGCCCGTAGAGAACCCGGCCACCACATACCCATTACGCTCAGGAATCATGTCCACCGTTGCTGGGACATAGTCGGCGGTTGAGGTGGTGCCCAGCCAGCGGCCCGAATGTTCGATAAGAGACATCCGCAGGGGGGAGAGGGGGCCAAAATCAGGCCAGGGGGCGGGTTGGGTAAGGGGTAAACCGAGGGTGATGAGCAGCAGCACCGCGGCCGCGACTACCCCTTGTTGACCCCAGTCGGGCCAGGGAAGCTGCTCCGCCAGGGCCGCCACCCCAACTCCGGCCAAAACCGCCAGCATCAACGCGGCCGCGCCTAGCAGCCGCCAGGGAAATTGGAAATACGGCAGCACCGGCACCGCTTCCCAAATAAAGGTAGAGATAGGCAGCATCAGGAAAAGAAGCCCCGCCAGCCCCAGAGCAAAAAAGGCCACCTGGGCCGCATGACGCAGCCGCCGTCGGATGAGCATAAACAGCCCCAGCCCCCCGAAAAGCCACTGCCCCACCCCCAGGTTAAAAGCAAACCGGGGTTCCGTCGCTCCCCAATCCAGCCAGCGTGTCGCCCTCAGCAGCTCCCGCCAGGAGAGAAAATGGGTACGAAAATCATAATTATCCCCTGCGCCAATCAGGGTGTTGAGGTTGACGGCGTTACGCTCTAGCAAGACGGGCAGCCAGAAAAAGGCAGCCAGCAGCCAACCCACCAACAGCGCGGCCAGCAGCCAGCCGTGCCGGGTCAGCGTCGGGGGGGGATCCCCGGCCCACCAGGTCATGACCCCGGTCCAGATGACCCAGGCGGTCACGAGGCCAAAAAGGAGCAGCCCCATTAAATTATGGCTGAGGATAACCGCCGCCAGGAGCAAACTGGCAATGACCCAACGGTCAGTCGTCTGCTGCTGCCGCAGCCGGGCCATGGCCCACAAGGCTAGAGGAAACAGTCCCAGGCTAAACGATTCAGCCAGGACGCCGCGGGCGATGGGGTCAATGTATTGGATGTAAGGGGCGTAAAGGTAAGCCGCGGCCGCGATATAGCCCGCCGGCCGCCCCCATTGATCCCGCACCAGCCCATAACTGCCGAACGCGGCCGCCAGCAGTCCCAAAACAAAGACAAACTTCACCCCATCCACCGCATCCAGCCCCGGCAGCAAAGCTACCGGCAGCCCCAGGTAATAACTCAGCGGGGCGTAATAGTTAAAAATGGGGTAGCCGTAGCCATGATAAAAGTTCGGAGCCCAGCGGGGGTAAAGTTCACCCCCTTGCACCAGATAAGCCAACTCGGCCAGGCGAAAAATATGGAGTTCAGCATCCGTCTCCTGGGGAAGGCTGGCCCGTCCCACAAACGGCCATAACGCTAGCAGGCAGATCCCCAAGACCACCAGGTAGCCAGGATCCAGACGGCGTATGAAAGATAGACGTTGCATGGTGTGGGCAGTGGGTAATAAACGGTGGCTAGTGAGCAGTTGAGCCATGAGCGCAAACAATCACGTATCACGCATCATGAGTTCAGCAGCAGGTAAACAATATGGGCCTGACGACGACGGATGGCGGTGGGCAACCATCGTTCTAGCCGGGCCACATACCCTAACCCCCACATCGCGGCCGCTTCCAACCACCCTTTGTTGGCCTGTTCCCGCTGCGCCTCACTGCGGATGATACCGGGGGGAAAGGGGGGCATATCAATATAATCGGCACGGTGTCGGGGCCACCCACGCGGGGCTAATCCTTTCATTTCACTCAAGGTCAACCCATCCAACCCACTGATCCGGGTGTGGGCCGGGTTATCTTCATTAGGGGCAAACAAAGCGGCCGCCGGGGCTAACCTGGTGAGGCAAGTCACAAAAGGGCGGCGTTCTTCATGGGTGAGCCGCTGCATCGCTTCGGCAGTGATCACCAGGTCAAATGAGCCGGTCAGTTCAGGCAGCTCGGCCAGGCTGCTTACCAGGCAGGTTCGCGGTGACACCTGGGTCAGCCAGCCCGCCTGCCGGGCCGCCTGGAGCGATGTTTGCAGTTTAGTGAGGGCTTGCGGCCGCTCATCAGCTACTGTCAGTTCGGCCCCCAACTCCTCAGCCAGGTGCAAGAAATCGAGGCTGCTGCCATATTTCTGCGGCAGCCCGGCGATTAGGATGCGGGCAGGGCGGGGCTGCGGCCGCAGCCAGCGGCCCAGTACCAGCCGTTTGGCGAAATATTCATACGCTGTGCCGACCCCTTCTCCTTCAGCCAAAGCCAGGGCGTAGAGTGATTTAATCGAAATCGGTTTTAACATGCGCTGGTTATAAATCCAATTGGCTTGGGGAGCAAATTACAACCCTTCCGGAGGATTTCCTCCTGGCAGCAGTCACCGCGAAACCTTCGGAAGGTTGGCTCAAGGGCGGAACACAAAAAAAGCGGGTCACACAAGGTGACCCGCTGGATTTTTGGAGAGTCAGGTTAGCCAGACCATGACTCTCGTCTAAAGGAGGAGAAGAAGAAGATATTTACCCTTAGTTGCTAATTCTACACGGTATCTCCAGGGGCACACGACGCCCACCATACGTCAACCATACGCCAAGCCTACGCTTGTGATTTATTTCACGGAATAGCGACCTAAAAATTTAGGGCAGAAATTTAGGGCAGAATGGAAAAGGGTCTGCTAAATTTTTGACTGCCGATGGCCAACAGCAAACCACCTATGACTGGGAAAATTGCCGTCAGCCGTCAGCAGTCAGCAGTCAAGCTCATAAAACTCGCTTAAACCATGCTAATTTTCGCCAACTCTGCTCACTGTAGTAGAATCGGGGCATGACGCGGAACCAGGCAATGGGGCTGATGATAGTTTGTTTATGGGTCGCGGCCGCGCTCCGGTTCCCTGGCCTCACCACCACCCCCCCCCCCATCCATTACGACGAAGCCGCTAACGGGATCATCGTCCAGGAGATCGCCTTCCAGGGATACCGGCCCGTTTTTATCCCCAGCTATACGGGCAAAGATGTGCTGTTTTTTTACCTGGCCGGGGGAATGGCCCGCCTGGCTGGGGGGTCGGTGTTTACCCTGCGGTATACAGCAGCTTTGGTGGGTGTATTGACTGTTGCCGCCACCTATTGGCTCACCCGAGAGTTGACCCGCCGCCGGGAAGTGGCTTTGTTCGCGGCCGCGCTCCTGGCTGTCACCTTCTGGCATATTTTGTTCAGCCGGTTGGGGTTCCGGGTTATTACCGAACCGCTGCTCCAGGCTCTCACCGCGGCCGCGTTGTGGCGGGGGTTCCGTCGAGAGCAGTTCCGTTGGCTCACTCTGGGGGGGATTTGCCTGGGGTTGACCGCCTACACCTACCTCTCCGCCCGCCTCTTTCCCCTACCCCTGGGGCTGGCTCTGCTCCCGTTTTTGCTCAACCGCCACCGCTGGCGTGACCGGCTGGAGCAGTTCGGTTACACCATCGCCCTGGCCTTCCTCACCCTCATCCCCCTGCTTCTTTACTTTTACCGCAACCCGGACGCCTTTTGGGTGCGAATTTTGCAGGTAGCTCCGGACAGTGAGCAGCAGTTGACCGTGGGGCAGGCATACCTCAAAGCGTTGGGCATGTTGTTCATCCAGGGGGATCCCTATTGGCGGTACAATCAGCCCGGCCAACCGATTTTTAACTGGGTTTGGGGGGGCTTTCTGCTGGCCGGGACGGTGTATGTTTTGCTGCGCCTGGCCCAGGATAAGCTGGATTGGCAGCGAGGGGCGTGGCTGCTGCTCCTGTTCGCCCCTCTGCTAATGCTTCTGCCCACCGCCCTGGCCACCAATGAGATTGTCCCCAGCAATATCCGGGCGATGGGGATTTTACCCTTTGTGATGCTGCTGCCTGCCCTGGGGGTGGATTGGCTGCTGCGGGATATGGTGCAGCAGCGGTGGCCGGCCCGGTTTGCGGCCGCGACAGTCTCCATCTTTCTCCTCATCCTGTTGATCCAGGGGGGACTGTCGGCCAACCTCTATTTCCGCCATTGGGCTACCCGTGTTGACCTGTTTTATGAATCGGATGGGGATATAGCGGCCGCAGCCGCCTGGATAGACGAATATGACACCACCGATTTAACCGTTTACCTGGCCGCCGTTCATTATCGCCACCCCACCGCCGCCTACCTCAGTCAGAAATATGAGCAAATCCAATGGCTGCCTAATAGTGAAGCCATCGTCTGGCCGCAAGATGGGCCGGCCCTCACCATCTACCCCCGCAACAGTGCGGCTCCCCCCTGGCTGACCCCCCTGCTGCCCCAGGCCACCCCGATCAGTGGCCCCGCCGGGCCGCTGGGTGAACCCCTCTTTATGGCCTACCGCTGGGATGCTCCCCCCGTAATAGAGACCTTGACCCCCGCGGCCGCGAACTTTGGCAATCTCATTCAACTGCACGGTTATCGGGTGGAGCCGGCCACCATCGGCCAGGTGGTAGAGCTAACCCTGCTTTGGCAAATCCTCAACCCACCCCAGGCGCCGTATCTCCCTTTTGTCCATCTGGAAGATCAATGGGGCCACCGCTGGAGCCAGATAGAAAGTTTTGCTTATCCCAGTGAACAGTGGCGGCCAGGGGATTGGGTTTTGCACTATGTCACCTTGCCTCTGGCGGATGGGACCCCACCCGGCGAGTACCGGCTGCAAATCGGCTTTTTTAACAGTGATAATGGGGAGCGGCTAGCCCATCTGGACAGCCTGGGCCGCTTTGCCGGGACCAGTACCACCCTGGAAGCAATTCCCTTGCTTCCAGGTGAGCCACCGCGGATCATCCCTGTCGCCCCTATTGCTCGCAGCGACGAAATCCTCTCCCAACTCCGTTTCCTGGGGCATGAACCTTTTGCCACCGCCATAGAGAGCGGGGCCCCTCTCACTGTTAGTTTGTGGTGGTATGCGTCAGCCCCGCTGCCCCCGCTGACGCTCCGCTTTGAGCTGTTTCGACCTGATGGATTTGGCCGGATTTTACGCCACAGCCAGCCGGTGCATGGCTCACTCCCGTTCAACCAATGGCCGGCCCCTCTCTTCCTCAAAGATCATCAAACGGTGTTTATCCCCCCCGATTTGCCCGGCGGCAGTTACCGGCTAACCCTGCGCCTGCTGGGGAGCGGGGATGAATCGCTTTACGCTGCGGAGCTAGGGGTGCTGGCCGTGACGGCCACCGAACGGCTGTTTACCCTGCCCCCCATACCGTTCCCGGTGCGGGCTGCTTTTGGCGATGAGATTACTCTGGTGGGGTATGATTGGCGGCAGGAGGGGGAGCAGCTTTATCTGACTCTTGTATGGCAGGCGGATCGGGTCGCGGCCGCGGATTACACCGTCTTTGTGCATCTGCTTAACCCAGACGGGGTTTGCTGCCCCTGGCAGGCAGACCGCACCCCACAGGGCAATTACCCCACCAGCCGCTGGTTAGCAGGAGAGGTGATTGTAGATGAGTACATCATTCCTTTGGCTGATTTGCCCGGCGGCCGCTACCCCATTGAAATTGGCCTTTACCTCCCCCAAACCGGGCGGCGACTAACAGTAACTCTGCCTAACGGTACGGTTCAGGATGCCCTTCACCTACAAACCATTGACCGTTAAACTATGATACAATGCTGGCATTATCTAAACGGAATGACCATGAGTACACCTCAATCTTTGCCTTATGTTTGGGATTATGATCTAACGCCAGAGCAATTTATGGCCTTGCTGCGTGGGGAGTTGATTTTGGGTAATCTGGATCAAACCTGGGCAGCCACTCGATTGATCGAATATGCCCCTTATACTGAAATTCGTCGCTTATTAGGGTTTTAGCTATTGATTCAGAAATGGCCCGAATGGCGCCATCGTATCCGCTCCAAGCAGCGGCGTGAATCATTTGATTTTCTGGTTTGAATGGCTGCCCCAACATCATCCAGAACTGAGCTAAACTTGCTTGGCAAACTATTCGCTGGCAAAATGTTCCCCTCGTTGATCGCTTCTTAGCAGATTTACATAAAATTGGTAGATCTCTCATCCTGGCCTGATTCATGTCCCGATGGTTAAACTCTCGCCCTTTCTTCTGGCCTGTTCTGCTGTTTATTTTGCTCATCAGTGCCCCTTTTTTGGGGGTGGGGCTGTATGAGATGGGGCAATCGCGGCGGATTGTGCGGGAGTACGCGGCCGCGACCGGCACCGTCGTTGGTAACAGCTATTCCGTTGATGATGAAGGCGGGGGAGCGTATTACCCGGTAGTAGAGTTTAAACCCAATGATGGCCGCCCGGTACAATTTACCAGCGGCATCGGCTCATCTCCCCCCGATTATCAAGAAGGGGAACAGGTAGCTGTGCTGTACGACCCGGAAAATCCCCGCCAGGCGTATATCAACTCTTGGAAACGGCTCTGGTTCGCCCCGACTCTGTTTATTGCTATTGGTCTGCTGCCGCTGATCATCGGGCTGGCTATTTTGTGGAAGATTGGTTAACCGCCGGCCCTCATCCCCAGCCCTTCTCCCAGAGGGAGAAGGGAGCTATCCCTCATCCCCGGCCCTTCTCCCAGGGGGAGAAGGGGGCTATTCCCTCTCCCTGGGGAGAGGGTCAGGGTGAGGGAGTATTTTGCCCTCATCCCCGGCCCTTCTCCCAGGGGGAGAAGGGGGCTATTCCCTCTCCCTGGGGAGAGGGTCAGGGTGAGGGGGTATATTCAGAGCAGGGTAGCGCGAAGGGGGGCGAAGCTGTAACGGTGGCTGGGGGAAGGGCCATGTTGGGCCAGTAAGGCCAGGTGTTGGGGGGTGCCGTACCCTTTGTGGCGGGCAAATTGGTAGGTGGGATATTGCTGGGAGAGGGCTACCATCAGGCGATCCCGGGTGACTTTGGCGATGATGGACGCGGCCGCAATGCTCAAACTCAACCCATCTCCCCGGATAATAGGCCGGTTGGGGAAGGTGATATTTTTCAGCCCTACGTTGCCATCCACCAGAACAAACCCTGGGGCCGGGCTGAGGGCCACAATCGCCTGGCGCATCGCCTCTTTGGTGGCCGGTAAAATCCCCATCTGGTCAATAGCGGCCGCATCCACCATCCCCACCCCACAACTCAAAGCCACTTCCTGAATCAAGGTAAAGAGTCGCTCCCGCTGGAGAGCCGTTAGCTGTTTAGAATCATTGACCTGGGCCAGCCGGGCCAGTTGGGCAGGGGCATCCAGGGGTAAAATGAGCGCGGCCGCGACCACCGGCCCCGCCAACGCTCCGCGCCCCGCCTCATCCACTCCGGCAATCAGCACCGGGCCACACTCGGCGATGAGGGCGTGTTCCAGGTGAAGTTTCGAGTTTTGAGTTTCGAGTTTCGAGTTACTCACCCCTCAGTCCCTAATCTCTGAATCTGGCCCCCGCTTATAAACCCCAGAGAGGAGATACCAGCGGATGCGGAACGCTTCGCCGATATTGCGTAGGTAGTCGAGTTTGGTGACGTGGGTGCCCTCAGCATTGATCCAGTCAGCGGGGACGGCTTTGATACTGTAGCCAAAGCGGCGGGCCAGGGCCAGGCTTTCATCATCAATGCTAAACCCATTCATGCGGGCAACGCTAAAAATTTGTTCGGCGGCCGGGGCGATGAACGCTTTGAAACCGCAGCGGGTATCCCAGATGCCGGGCACGACCAGGAGCTGGATGAGGAGATTGCCCGCGTTGCCCAGGAACCGCTTGAAGGCGGATTGCGGCCGCGCCTGGCGGGCCCCTGGGGCATCTTTCCGGTCTCGGGAGCAGATAACCACCCCAACCCCATTTTGGAAATGCGGCCGCATCAAATCAAAATGGCTCATATCGGTTGAGTTATCGGCATCAGTAAAGAGACGTATCTCCCCGGTGGCGGCCAACATCCCCTGGCGCAGGGTATACCCTTTGCCCCGGTTCTCGGTCCGATGAAGCCAGCGGATATGCTCCTTCCCGACGGCAAACTGCTCTACCACCCCCAGGGTATTATCTTTAGAGCCATCTAAAACGATAACAATTTCCCAGGTAAACTCCTGGGCCTGCAAATAACGGTAAACCGCCTCTAAGGTTTTGCCAATGCGTTTTTCTTCATTGTAGGCGGGAATAATGACAGATAAGTAAGGATTCATGCCGGCAATTCTCGTATGACCAGACGGGTGATAAGTGATGCCTGATGCGTGATAGATTGAATCACGTTTCACAAAACCGGGTGATATTACTCTCCCTACCCTTTCTCGTCAACCGGGGTGAGGCGGGCCATCAGGGAATCGTCATCTAAACGTCGTAAAGATTGTACCTGACGACGTTTGGGCAGCAGCCAGGGGATGTGGCTTATCCCGGCAAACTGCCCCCGCAGCCGGGCGCGGGCCGCTTCCCCTCGCCAATGGCGCAGGGCTTCCCAGGTGATGCGCCACTGCCCGGCCAAAATGAGCCGCCAATGCCGTCGCAGCAGGCTGGCGGGCATGTTTTTGATGATGAGGTAGAGGAAGTTACGCCCATCGTAATAGCTGCCGGTGACGCTCCCCCCGGTGGCTTTGAGTTTGTGGTATACGATGGCGGTCGGTAGATATAGAACGCGCCAGCCGGCCAGGTTAATGCGCCAGCCCAGGTCTACATCTTCACAGGAGAAGAAGTAGCTGTCATCCAGGTAGCCAATCTGTTCTAGCAGCGTTCGCCGGTACGCGGCCGCGCCGCCACAGGCGGAAAACACCGTTTCTTCCTGGTCATATTGCCCCACATCTTTTTGCCACACTCCCCGGTTGCCAGGGGTGCCATCCAGGCGGACAAAATCCCCGGCGGTGTGGAAATGATCCCGCCGGTCAAACAGCATCATCCGGGTGGCGATGCTGCCCACGTCAGGGTGGCGATCAAAGGCGTCCAGGATATTGGCTAACCAGTGGGGGTCTGTTTCGGTGTCATTGTTGAGCAAGATAAGGATGTCACCGGTCGCGGCCGCGAATCCCGCATTACACGCCCCGGTAAACCCCCGGTTCTCTCCCAGCTCCAGCAGGCGTACTTCGGGGAACTGTGCCCGCACATACGCCTGGGAGCCATCGCTGGAGCCATTGTCTACCAGCAGCAGCTCAAAATCCTGGCAGGTCTGGCGGCGCAGCGACCCCAGGCAAATTTCCAGGTGTTGTAAGCCGTTGTAATGGGGAATGATGATAGCGGCGCGGGGCATTTATAGGTTTCTGGAGTCTGGCATTTTTTGATCTGGTATTGGTGTATTGGTTATTGCTACGGGTGAAATCAATTTTGGCCAGAGTCTGGCAGGTTCAATTGGGCCTGAAGTTCAGCTACCAACGCTTTGAGGGTTTCCGCTTCACGTTCGGCGGCCTGCCGTGCGGCCGCTTCTGCCTCGGCCCTGGCTTCTGCTTCTAAAGCGCGATCCATCGTCTCTTCCAAGTCCGTTAGCAGCCGCTCTTCTTCGGGGTCCAGGAAGCGCAGCCAGCCATCCCAGGCGATAAACAGATCGAGGGCCAACACCCGGCTGTACACGGCATACCCCCCATACGGATTGGGGCTGCTAAAGCCAGGAATCGGTTCATAACGGCCGTTTTGCAGGCGAAACCCCTGGAGTTTGGGTTCAAGATAATCCCCGGTAGGATCAAAGAGGAAATATTCAGTGATCCCTAACTCGGCGTACAATCGTTTTTTGAAGTTTTGGTCTTTGCGGCGGGTACTCTTAGAGGTCACTTCCAGCACAAATTGGGGGACCTGCTGATCTTCCCAAAGCATATATTTGCGGCGATCCTTTTTCTCTACCCCCATAATAACCATGACATCTGGAGATATTACCGCCTGGGGATTGCCTTCTTCATAATAAAAGAGGATGTTGCCGGTGACATATACGTCTGGCTGTTGGCGAAAATAAAGCGTTAATACGGATAGGGCATATATCATTACCTTACGCTGGAAGTCACTCTCGGCCATTGGCTCACCATCTTCATCGGGATATTCAATAAAATTATCTATTGCAGGTGGAGAAATAGTTAAATCGCTCATGTTTGCCCTCTTTGCCGATTATGTAGGGCAATTTGGCAAATGCCCTACCGTGGCAAAAATCAAAAAACGCCTGAGTCCAGTAAGGATCATAACACGCCGAAAAGCAGGTTACAATTATCCGTCCCCCCCATAGGCCGCCACATAGTCAAGGACGGCTTCTTGCCAGGGGCGTAGGGTGATGCCTAATGACGCGGCCGCGACATTTTTCAGGGCGGCATACGGCGGTGGGGTTGAGGCGCGGGGGTAATCGCGGGTCAGGATGGGGTGGTTGGGGAGGTGGCTTAACCCGGCACAGCGCAATATCTCATTAGCAAATTGCCAGCGGGAACAGGCCCCGCTGTTGGTCAGGTGATAGGTGCCGTATTGGTGGGTTTGTAACAGTTGATGCAGGGCGGGGGCTAAATCCTGGCTGTAGGTGGGATTGCCTACCTCATCCACCACCACCCGCACTTCTCCCTGTTCCCGTGCCCGTTTGAGGATGGCGTGGATGAAGTTGCGGCCGCCGGGGGCCACCAGCCAGGCGATGCGGATGATGTAATGGCGGGGCAGGATGGAGCGGACGATAAACTCAGCGGCCGCTTTGCTGGCCCCATACGGATTGACCGGGTTAAGCGGCCGCCACTCTTCATACCCATCAGGCCGATCCCCGGCAAATACCTCATTGGTGCTGATGTGCATCATCTCCGCGCCGACGGCCTGGCAGGCCAGGGCGACGTTTTGGCTGCCTAGCGCATTGACCCGGTAGGCCAGGGCCGGGTCTTTCGCGCATCCATCTACGTTGGTGTAGGCGGCGCAATGAATCACCAGGTCAGGATTGGCAGCGGTGATAACCTGGAACGCGGCCGCACGGTCCGTCACGTCTACCTCTGGCAAATCCACAATGGTCAACTCGTAGCCGGCCAATTCCGCCTGCAATGCCCGCCCCACCTGTCCCAAACCGCCGGTAATCACAATTCGCATGGTGTCTCCAGTTTTGAGTTTTGAGTTTCTAGTTTCGAGTTTTAAGTTTTGTTCTGTGGGGGTTGATGATAACATAGCCGGAAAATAGTTTCGACTGATTCCCACCAACCATGCACATAGACATCCTGACCTTATTTCCGGAGATGTTCTCCGCTTATCTGAATGAAAGTATCCTCAAACGAGCGCAGGAAAGCGGCCGCGTCACCATCCATTTGCACAACATCCGCGATTATACAACGGACAGGCACCATATCACCGATCTCCCCCCGTTCGGCGGCGGCGGCGGCATGATCCTCAAACCAGAACCCATCTTCGCCGCTGTCGAAGCTGTTCTCGGCGAGCCGTTAGTCGTGAACCGTCTTCATTCCTCATCCCTCATCCCTCATCCCTCAATCATCCTCCTCACCCCCCAGGGCCGCCTGTTCAACCAGAAGGTGGCTGAGGAATTAGCCCAACATGAGCGGCTGCTGCTGATTTGCGGCCGCTACGAAGGGGTTGATGAACGAGTGCGGGAGCATCTGGTCACGGATGAAATTTCTATCGGTGATTATGTGTTGACGGGAGGGGAGTTGGCGGCTATGGTTGTAGTGGATGCCGTGACTCGTTTATTACCAGGCGTATTGGGGGCTGAGGGCGCGGCCGCAACAGACAGCCATGCCACCGGTTTACTGGAAGGCCCCCATTACACCCGCCCCGAAACGTTTCGCGGCTGGACCGTGCCCGACCTGCTCCGCTCTGGGCACCAGGGGCAAATAGAGCAATGGCGGCGGCAGCAAGCCTTACGCCGCACCTGGCACCGCCGCCCCGAACTGCTCCTCACCGCCCCCTTGACGGAAGAGGATAAGCGGTTTTTAGCCCAGTTGGCTGCGGGGGAGTAGGCGAGTTTGCGAGTTTTTTTACTCAGTCCTCACCCCTCATCACTCAGTCCTCATCACTCATACCTTCCTATGTCCCGATTCCTGGCTACCCTTTTCGCTCTCTTTTTTATCTTCACAACGCCAATGGTGCTGTTGGCGTTTAACCTGGCCCAGTTGGCTACCAACCGGGAAGCGTTTAAGCAGGCGTTGCAGCAGACTGATTTGCGCCAGATGGCCGTGGACGCGGCCGCACTCACCCTCACCCAACTGGCCAACCAACAGGGAATCGGGGTAGAAGGGATCAACCCGGCCCTCATCAACAACACCCTGGAAGCAGCTATCCCGCCCCAATGGATTGAGGAGCAAACCAACCTGGTGGTAGATGCCCTGTTTGATTACCTGGAGACGGGCGACCCGGCCAAACTAACCCTGACCATTGATACCGCCCCCCTGTTTGAGCGATTTCGCAGTGAGGTGGGAGCGCAGGCGATTGTCACCGCCGTCGAGAGCTTTCCCCCCTGCCCCCCCGGCCAACTGCCAATTGATCCCACCAACCTGACGGTGATCAGCTGTTTGCCCGAGGGGGTGAATGTGGGGGACGCGGCCGCGATCATCCACCGCAACCTCACCACCATTCTGGACAACAACCCCCAACTCATCGGTGAGGCCCAGGCCATTGAGGTCAATGTGTTAGAAATCAGCGGCACCAACCCGGCCCTGCTCCAGCAGTTACAGCAGCTGCGCCAGACGTTACAGCGGCTGCAAACCGGCTCCTGGCTGCTCTGGCTCATCCCCTTGGGCTGCCTATTTTTTATCCTGCTCCTGGTGGTACGCTCCCCGGGGAGTTTTGGCAATTGGTGGGGTTGGCCGATGGCCGCGGCCGCGCTCCTCACTCTGGCCTTCACCTTCCTCTTCTCCCTCTCCCCCCGTCTCCTTGTCTCCTCATCCTTCCTGCTCCCCCCCGAGGCCGACACCCTGCTGCGCTCCTTGCTCACCAGCTTCATCACCATCATCACCCAGCTTTGGTTCTTCCGCGTCCGGCTCCAGGCGGCCTTCATGTTAGCCGCCAGCCTGCCTCTCATTGTCATTGGCCTGGCCTGGTGGCTGCTCTACCCCCGGCAAAATGAGGCCGATTATGAATATGATGATGGGGTGTATGAATATGACGATGAACTAACCTGAGTCGAATAACCGTTCAACCTTCCAAAATTTTCCCCTGGTCAGTATCTCCGACATAACCTCCGCAAGGCTCATTGCTGGTGGAAGCGTATAGGAATGGAATAATTACCCTGGAACAGTTAAATGCCTCGGTCCAGGGATGGGTCAACCATGTCCGTTACGCCAACAGCATTGGCCTGCGTAAGGTGGTTTTGTCGGGGATACGGATTGGCAGGATTGGCAGATTGGACACCCCCCATCCGTTCATCCCGCTCGTCCGTGTTCCTTCCCCGGTGAACCATACCAGAAAATGGTACTGTTTTGTTCCTTTTGCCCACGAGTATACCAGCCTGGCGGCCGCGGCCGTGAAGGTCAACCTAAAAATTTTGCCTTTGTACCTTCCCAAAATGGGGCGAGTGGTGTATACTGTGGGACATTGTGGGGCAAAATGGGTTAAAATGGGGCATTGTGGACAGCAAACCCTTGAAAAATAGCGTAAAATGGAGCAATTGAAACAAATGTTCTATTTTTAGAGATTTGAACCACTGATGAAAAGAACGCAAATGAGCAGAACTAACGGATAACCAGAACCCAATTCGCCAATCCTGTTCATCCGTGTTCCTCTTTAACGGCTCACTGATTACCATGTTTCTCGGCACTTACTACCACACCATTGACGATAAAGGGCGGCTAACCATTCCGTCGAAATACCGGGCTGACCTGGCCGGGGGAGTGGTGGTGACGCGGGGATTTGAGCAAAATTTGATCGCCTTCCCAGCCGGGGAGTGGGAGATATTGGCCCAGAAAATCATGGCTAAACCACTCTCAGACCAGGATGTGCGCGAGTTCCGGCGGCGGCTGTTCGCGGCCGCAGTAGACCTCATGCCTGACCGTCAGGGGCGTATCCTCGTCCCCCCCTATTTGCGCGAATTTGCCGGGATCAATGGGGATGTGGTCATCGCCGGCATGTACAACTACATGGAAATCTGGGGCACTGATACCTGGGCCACAGTGCGCCAGACCGCCGAAAGCAACGAAGACGCCGCCCGGTGGGATGATTTGGGGATTTAATCTCAAATCTCTCAATCTCTGAATTGAGAGATTGAGAGGGTGGGCTAACAGGTATACCATGCCCCACATCCCCGTACTTTACCAGGAAGTTTTAGACATACTCCAGCCACAGCCGGGGACGTTGTTTATTGATGGCACCCTGGGGGCTGGGGGGCATACGGAAGGGCTGCTCGCGGCCGCGCCCGATACCCGCGTTCTCGCCTTTGACCGGGACCCCGAGGCCATCCGTTTCGTGGCCGAACGGCTGCATGGGTACGGCGACCGGCTCACCCTGGTCAACCACAATTTTGCCGACCTGGGCACGGTGGCGCCCCAGTATAGGTTTGACCAGGTAGATGGGATTTTGCTCGACCTGGGGCTGTCATCCCGGCAGTTAGACAGCCAGGAGCGGGGGTTTTCCTTTCGTTTTGACGCTCCGCTAGACATGCGTTTCAACCCAACTCAGGGACCTGGCGCGGCCGATTTAGTTAACAATTTAAGCGAAATAGAACTGGCGGATATTTTTTGGCAGTACGGAGAAGAGCGACGCGGCCGCAAAATTGCCCAGGCGATCATCCAGGCCCGCCCTATCCAGACAACCCGGCAGTTGGCCGATCTGGTGGCCGGGCTGGTGAAACGGCCCCCTGGTCGCTCGACCATCCACCCGGCTACCCAGGTGTTCCAGGCTCTGCGGATTGCCGTCAATGATGAGTTAGGCGCGTTGGCCCGTGTCCTGCCAGAGGGGATCAAGCTGCTGAAACCAGGCGGCCGCATCGCCATCATCAGCTTCCATTCCTTAGAAGACCGGATGGTCAAACAGTTCTTACGCCAACAGAGTGCAAACCGGGCCGCCACTCCCAACGATCCGTACCACCGTTACCAACCCGTCAGCCCGGCCCTGCGCCTCATTACCAGCAAGCCGATCACCGCCAGCGCGGCCGAAATCGCCCAAAACCCCCGCAGCCGAAGTGCCAAACTGCGAGCAGGAGAGAAATTATGAAGGATGAGGGATGAAGGATGAAAACAGATCACCTAATACCTCATACCGCATACCGCATACCTCATAAGTCCTAATAGCCATTATGCAAGACGCTATGACCCCACCCACCACCCCCCGCCCTTCCCGCTCCTTTAGGCAGCGGGCACGGAACCTTATCTGGCTCACGGAAGCCCAGGCGGCTTTGGGTTGGGGCATTATTATCATTTTGATCGCCTTGTTGGGGGCGATTTATTTGACCCAGACCAGCCGGATTGCCGCCACCGGCCGCCGGGTACAGCTTTTACAAGGGGATCTGACGGATATTAAGCGGGAGAACGCCACCCTGGAGCGGCAAATTGCCGAAGCCCAGGCCCTCCCACGATTGCAAGAGCGGGCGGCCGCACTTGGCTTCATCCCCGCCCGCCCCGACAACATCGAATACCTGGTCGTGCCCGATTACCCAACCGGCGCCCCCCCCATCGCCACCCCACCCCCAGAGGTCATCCCCACCCCTGAACCGATTGAGACGATTCAGGAAGCCCTCTGGTACGCCGTCAAAGAGTATGTCGCCGGACTCATACAGGGGGAATCTAGTGAACGTTGAACAAAACCAACGATTATGGATAGTCATCATCAGCATTGGCTTCGCCGCCCTCGTCATCGTGGGGCGGCTTGTTGCCTTTCAGATCGTCCAGGGACCGGAATGGGCGGCCCAGGGAGCCAGGATGCAGGTACTCCAGGTGCAGGCCCAACCTAACAGGGGCATCATTTATGATCGCAATGGAGCCGTCCTGGCCGCTAACTCCAGCGATTACCAGATCGGTGTCTCGCCCAACCTGGTGCTAAACGCCAATGAGATGGCCACCACCCTGGCACCGTACCTGAATGTCCCCCGCTACGAGCTGCTAGACAAACTCACCTCGGGGCGGCCTTATGAGCTGCTGGCCGGCCGCGTCACCCCCCAGGTAGCCGAAGCAATTCGTGCCCTCAATTATGAGCGTCAAGGATTACAGATTGAGCCAGTACCCCGGCGTATTTACCCCCAGGGGCAGCTGCTGTGCCATGTTTTGGGGTACACCACCTTTGACGGCCTGGGCAGCTCTGGCGTTGAGGGGTATTACCAGAGCGAATTGGCTGGAGAAGCCGCCAGCGCATTGGTCAACATCTCCCCCCTCACTGAGCAGCCGGAAGTGATTGCCCGCGAAGGGGACAGCCTGGTACTAACCATTGACCGCTCAGTGCAGTACATGGTGGAGCAGCGGCTGCGTCGGGCCATCGCCGAACATGGGGCGAGAGATGGCACCATTATTGTCATGGACCCACGCACCGGGGCAATTTTAGCCATGGCCAGCACCCCTTGTTTTGACCCCAATGTGTATTACCAGGTGACTGATGCCTCTGTTTTCTTGAACCCGGCCACCAGCAAACAGTTTGAGCCAGGGTCAGTAATGAAGCTGATTACGATGGCGGCCGCGCTCGATGCGGGCATCGTCACCCCCAATACCACCTACTATGATAGCGGCGTCATCCAGATAGGCGGGGCGCAAATTTACAATTGGAGCCGCGGGGCTTACGGCCAGACCGATATGACCAACTTGCTGGTCAACTCCTTAAATGTCGGAGCGGCCACCATCGCCACCTGGCTGGGGCCAGACCAGTTTTACAGTTATCTAGACAATTTTGGTTTCGGCCGGCCAACAGGCATTGATTTAATGGCTGAGGCCGCCGGGGTAATGAACCATCCCGGCAGCGCGTTGTGGACAGAAGCGGAAATCGCTACCAACTCCTTTGGGCAGGGGTTAGCCGTCACCCCGCTGCAAATGATCAGCGCGGTCTCGGCCATTGCCAACGGTGGGGTCAGAATGCAGCCGTATCTGGTACAGGAGCGGCACACCGCCCAAGGGGAAATTTTCGTTCACCAGCCGGCCATCCTCAGCCGCCCCATCTCGGCGGAAACGGCCCGCACCCTTTCTAGTATGTCGGTAACGGTGGTGGCGCGAGGGTTGGATGCCGCCCTGGTAGATGGATATACGATTGCCGGGAAATCAGGCACAGCGCAAATCCCGGAAAATGGCATTTACCACCCTATTGATGTAGTTGCCAGCTTTATCGGCTGGGCCCCGGCCGATGATCCAGAACTGCTGGTGTTTGTCATTCTCAACCGGCCAACCAGTGCCCGTTGGGGGTCACAAACGGCGGCCCCGGTCTTTTCCGAACTCATGGCTGAACTGGTGGTCATGTTAGACGTACCCCCAGATAATATTCGCTTGCAGGCGGAGATTGCGGCCGCACGGAGTAGGACTGAGGACTGAGCGATGAGGACTCAGTCCTCATAACTATTAAAATGATTACGATTGGTGATGTTTTAGCGATTTTGACAGGGTACCAGCCGACGGGGCAGGAGCGGCGGCTGGAGAGTTTTGTCATTGACAGCCGCCTGGCCGTGAAAGGGTCGGTTTTTGTGGCCTTCCAGGGTGAGGAACGGGATGGCCATGCGTTTATCGCCGATGCCGTGAGCCGGGGGGCAGTGGCCGCTCTGGTGGAGAAGGTACCGGCAGAGCTAGATTATGCGGTGTTAGATACGAGAACCGGGGAAGCGGCCGCTATCGCGGCCGCGGCCGTTATCGCGCTCCGGTCTCCTTTATTGATTCTGGTAGAAAATAGCAAACTGGCCCTGCAGCAGTTGGGCCGAACCTGGCGGGATCGTTTCAATGTTAAAGTGATTGGCATTACCGGCAGCGTGGGCAAAACGTCTACCAAAGAGCTGACCCACGCGGTGCTGGCCCAACGGTATCGCACCTATAAATCACCAGGCAACTTGAATTCCCACACCGGGCTGCCTATCGCCTTGCTTGGTTTAGAAGCTGACCACGAGCGAGCAGTGTTAGAGATGGGGATGGATCGGCTGGGAGAGATTGCCCTGCTCTGCCAGTTGGCCCGCCCGGAGATCGGCGTTGTGACCAATGTTGGCCCGGTTCATCTGGAGAAGGTGGGGTCACTGGAAGGAATCGCGGCCGCTAAACGGGAACTGGTTGAAGCGTTACCATCTCATGGCACGGCCATCCTCAACCGAGATGAACCGCTGGTGATGGCCATGGCCGACCATACCCAGGCCCACCTTTTCACCTACGGCCTCACCCCAGAAGCAGATGTGTGGGCGGACAATATCCAGGGGATGGGGCTGGAAGGGATTCGCTTTACCTTGCATTATGGAAGTGATGCTCTAACGGTTCATGTGCCTTTGCTGGGCCGCCACAGCGTTCACACCGCCTTGCGGGCTACAGCGGTGGGGCTGGTTGAGGGGTTGGCCTGGGAAGAGATTGTGCGTGGGCTGCAAAGTTTGTCTTCCCAACTGCGCCTGGTGACAGTAGATGGACCGCACGGGTCGCTCATCATTGATGATACCTACAACGCCAGCCCGGAGTCAGCCCTGGCAGCCCTAAACCTGCTGGCTGACCTGGATGGGCGGCGCATTGCGGTGATGGGGGATATGTTGGAGTTAGGCGCGGCCGCGACCTCATCCCATGAGCTGGTGGGGCGGCGGGCTATGGCCGTGGCCGATATTTTACTGGTGGTAGGCCAACTAGGGCGGATTATCGGTGAGACGGCCCTGGCCAATGGCATGGCCCCTGACCAGGTTTATTTTACGGATGATGCAGACGGCGCGGCCGCTCTCCTGGCCGACCTCATCCAGGCCAATGATCTCATTCTGGTCAAAGCATCTCGTGGGGCACGGCTAGATCGTCTGGTAACTAAGTTGGATATGAGGGACTGAATGGCATTTGCACTAACTGTCGGAGGCGTAACCTTTATGTTAGCCGTCATTTGGGGCAGCCCCCTGGTGGAGGTGATGCGCCGTCTGCGGCTGGGTAAACAGATACGGCTCGAAGGGCCACAATCCCATCAAGCGAAAATGGGTACACCGGCAATGGGGGGGGTTCTTATCATCATTGCCGTCGTCTTGATTACGGTGGTGGTCAATATTGTCCAGTTGGTCAAACGGTTAGACATCGCCGAAAGCGTGGTGATTCCCTTGGGCGTACTGGTAGCCTACGCCATTTTGGGCGGTATTGACGATTATCAGGGATTTCGCCAACGGCCCGGTGTAGGGATGTTGGCCCGGTACAAAATTATTTATCAGGTGGGAATTGCCGTGGGCGCGGCCGCGATCCTCTATATTTTCGTCAACAAAGGGCAGGGGTTGGTGGCGGTGCCTACCGTGCGCGTTCTCTTGACTATGGGATGGATTTACATCCCTATTGCTGCTTTCATCATTACCGGTACGGCTAACGCCGTCAATTTTACCGATGGCCTCGATGGTCTGGCTGGTATCATCAGTGCAACCGCTTTTGCCGCTTATGGCATCATTGCCTTCATGCAAGATCAGCAATTTTTACTCGTCTTCTGCTTCATCATGGTTGGGGCTTGCTTCGCCTTTCTCTGGTTTAACGCCCATCCGGCCCAAATGTTCATGGGGGATGTTGGCTCACAGGCGATTGGGGGGGCGTTGGGCGTCGTGGCTTTGATGACCAACCAATGGCTCATCTTACCGATCATCGCCTTAATTCCCGTGGTGACAACTATTTCTGTCATGCTTCAGGTGGCTTCGTCCCAACTGAGCCGCCGCTACCTGGGGCGGGACATTCGCCCGTTTCGTATGTCCCCCCTGCATAACCATTTTGTTTTGCTGGGCTGGAGTGAAACCCAGATTGTTCAGCGGTGGTGGCTCATTGGTATCAGCGCGGCCATGATTGGGATTGCCCTGGCGTTGATTTAGGGTGTATTGGTGTAAGGGTACGTTGATAACGATTTAACTGGCTATGATGCAAGACCCTCTCTTCGACAAGCGCATCGTCATTTTGGGGCTGGCGCGGCAGGGGACGGCTTTGGCCAGGTTCGCGGCCGCTGTCGGGGCCAGGGTTGTGGTATCAGATATGCGGCCGCCGGAGAAGTTAACCGGGCCATTACAGGAGTTAGCTGATTTACCCATTGAGTATGTATTAGGCCAGCATCCGTTTAGTTTACTCGATGGCGCGGATGGGTTAGCCATTAGCGGGGGGGTTTCTCTGGAAATGCCCCTGGTGCAGGAAGCCATCAAACGAGGTGTACCGTTGACCAACGATTCTCAAGAGTTCATGCGCCGGTGTAAGGCTGAATCTATCGGCATTACCGGCTCGGCGGGCAAAACGACCACTACCGCTCTGACTGGGGTGATGAGCCAGATGGCTGGCCGCCGTACCTGGGTGGGGGGCAACATTGGCCGCCCCCTCATTGCCGACCTGGATAAAATGGGGCCGGATGATGTGGTAGTGCAGGAGCTTTCTAGCTTCCAACTGGAAATCTGGCAGCAAAGTCCCCACATTGCCGCTGTGTTGAACATTACCCCCAACCATCTCGACCGGCATAAAACAATGGCTGCCTATGTCCAGGCCAAGGCCAACATTTTGCGCTACCAGAGTGACGAGGACATCGCTATTTTGTCAGCGGATGATCCGGGAGCGCGGGCGTTGTCTTCATTGGTGCGCGGGCAGCTGCGCCTGTTTAGCACCCGTTACCCGGTGAAGGAAGGGGCGTTTGTGCATGAGGGTCAAATCTGGCTGCGGAACGGCAAAGATCAGCCAGTATGTCATCTGGACGAGATAAAGCTGCCTGGGGCACACAATGTAGCCAATGTGTTGGCGGCCACTTTGCTGGCCGATTCGGCGGGCATTCCTCTGGATGCCATTCGCAAGGCAATTATGAGTTTTGGTGGGGTGGAACATCGGCTGGAGTTGGTGGATACGGTGAATGGGGTGCAATATATTAACGATTCTATTGCCACGGCCCCGGAGCGGGTGCTGGCGGCTCTGAATGCGTACCAGGAGCCGCTTATTTTGCTGGCCGGCGGCCGCGACAAAGATATGATCTGGGATGAATGGACAAAACAGGTGACAACCCGGTGCAAGGCAGTCATCCTGTTCGGTGATCTGGCAGAAATGTTGGAGAGGCGTTTAATGAGCAGTGGGCAGTCTCCTGTCTCAACTCTCTCAATCACCCGCGTCCACACTCTAGCTGAAGCGGTGAACGCGGCCGCGTCTCTGGCGGTCTCTGGAGATATTGTCCTGCTTTCGCCTGGTGGCACCAGTTATGACGCCTTTGCTGATTTTGAGGAGCGGGGGCAGGTGTTTAGAGAGTTGGTTAAAGGTATGAGGAGTCAGCAGTGAGGAGTGCGTAACTCGCCCACTGGCAAACTCGATTACGATAGCGAATACGAATACGATCACGATCACGAAGAGAGCAACTAGAAACTAGAAACTAAAACTCACCATGACTACTATCCGTGTTGCCCGACAAAAAAATTATCGCGTCTTACCGGCCATTCGTTTTCGCTTTGATGTGTGGCTGGCGTTAAGCGTGGCCGCGCTGCTGGTGTTTGGCATGATGATGGTGTATGACACTAGTTTTGACCTGGGACTGCTGGTGCATAACAATCCACTGTACTATTTTCAACGGCAGTTGGTTGCGGCTGCATTAGGGGTTATCGGCATCATCGTCATCATGCAGTTTGATTATCATCTCCTGCGCCGCTTCTCCGTTCTCATTATGATCTTTACCCTGGCCTCGCTCACCTTCTTGCTCTTCTTTGGTGAATCTAACTTTGGGGCCACACGGGGGCTGTTTAACAACTCTTACCAGCCGGCCGAACTGGCTAAACTGGCGACCATTCTTTACATCGCCCATTGGATTTCATCCAAAGGGGAGCGGATTAAAGATTTGACCTACGGGCTGTTGGCATTTTCGGTCATTACCGGGGTAGTCTGTTTCTTGATTGTACAGCAGCCCGCTTTGAGTACCGCCGGTCTGGTAGCATTGATCAGCTTCACCCTCTTTTTTGTGGCCGGGGCCGAATGGAAACAGCTATTTATTGTGGGCGGTGTGGGTGGCTCTATTTTTGTCAGCCTGATGTTGACCTTGCCCCACGCGGCCGCACGGGTTGGGGCCTGGCGGGAAGTGCTGCGTGATCCCAACCAGGCTGTCTGGCAGGTACGCCAGGCCCTCATCGCCCTGGGCAGCGGCGGCTACTGGGGAGTAGGCTTAGGGGCCGGCACTCAAAAATTTGGCCCCCTGCCGGCCGCCCACACCGATGGGGTTTTTGCTATCGTGGGTGAAGAATTAGGGCTGTTTGGCTGCCTCATCATCATCGGCCTGCTGCTGTTTATGACCTGGCGCGGCCTGCGCGTGGCTCGCAAAGCCCGGGACAATTACGGCTTTTTGCTTGCATTGGGGATCACCGTCTGGCTGGCTTACCAATCATTGATGAACATCGCCGTCATCACCGCTACCATTCCCTTCACCGGTGTTCCCCTACCCTTTATCAGCTATGGCGGTACTTCCATGCTTGTCTCTCTAATCGGTATCGGCATCCTACTCAACATCTCACGGGATGAGGCGTTGGTAGGCCGGGTGACCATGCCGCAGCCGGTGAGAGAAGAGTAATGGTTAATTGGTGTATTGGTGTATTGGTGAATAGTTAATGGGAGTGAAAGAGTCGCATACTCGCATACTCGATTACGATAGCTTGAAACTTTATGAAATTGCTTATTTGCGGCGGAGGGACAGGAGGACATATTTATCCCGCGTTGGCGGCGGTGAGTGCGCTGCAAGAGCGCGGGGTTAAGAAGGAACAGATTTTATGGATCGGCACAAAGGGGCAGATGGAAGAGCAGTTGGTGCCACAGGTGGGGCTGCTGCTGACGACGATACCAGGTGGTCCGATTGCTGGGATGCCTCTGTGGACACGAGCGATCAATGGGATCAAACTGCTGGCCGGGGTTTTTAAGGCGTATCAAATTATGCGTGGATTTATGCCTGATGGGGTTTTTCTGACAGGGGGATATGTAAATGGGCCGGTGGCTCTGGCGGCCGCGCGGCGCCGTATCCCGATCCTCATCTATTTGCCCGATGTGGAACCAGGTGCGGCCATTAAACGGTTAAGCCGTTACAGCCGCACAGTTGCCTGCACTACGGCCAAATCGGCCACTTACTTACCAGCAGCCAAAATGGTGGTAACAGGATATCCGGTGCGTCAGGAAATGCGGGACGCGGCCGCTTTATCCCAGGAACAGGCGTTGGCCCATTTTAACCTGACCCCGGCCCGCCCTACCCTGTTTGTCTTTGGTGGCAGCCGAGGGGCACGCTCCATCAACCAGGCCCTGACCGCCATTTTGCCTGACTTGCTAGCCGAGAACCAGGTCATTCATGTCAGCGGTACCCTGGATTGGCCGGAAGTGGCACGGCAGGCGACCCAGTTAGCCGAGCCGCTGCGCCCTTATTACCGCCCTTACCCTTATCTACATGAGGAGATGGGGCTGGCTTACCGGGCGGCTAACCTGGTATTGGCCCGCAGTGGGGCCGGGATGTTAGGTGAGGCCCCGGCGTTTGGCGTTGGCTCGGTGTTGGTGCCTTATCCACATGCCTGGCGTTACCAAAAAGTGAACGCTGATTATCTAGTAGAACAAGAAGCAGCGGTACGACTCAATGATGAGCAGATGGCTGAACAACTGCGCCCCACCCTGCTGGCTTTGCTGGCGGATAAAGAAAAGCTGGCGGCCTTGGGTGCGGCCGCCAAACAGTTAGATGTTCCCGATGCGGCCGGCCGATTGGCTCAGGCCATTTTGGATTTACGAAAAGAAGGGAACCGCTAAGACGCGAAGAAGACCAAGAAAAATCAAAAAGAGTTTGTGGCCCTGGCGTCTTAGCGGTAAAAAGATCTTCATTATGATCAGTCTGGCAATCATCTTCTGGATTATGGTTACTTTTTTTGGCCTGGTTGGCTATCTGCGCGGCTGGCAAAAAGAGGCCATCGCCCTAAGTGGCTTGATCGCTTCGATTGCCGTGCTGCAGCAGTTTGGCTATGAGTTGGTCACGATTTTGGGAGCAGCCATCGCCTCACCAGACCGGCTGCTGGTTGATCCCAATTTTGGCCTGAAACAGCAGTTCTGGATACAAGCCGTTTTTCACGCTGTGACCGCCTTCTTTAGCTACCAGGTGGTAGCCAAGCTGGCCGATAATGTGACTGGCGGCCGCCTGGGCGACCGTCTGCGGGCCAATTTAGAGAAGCGGGTAGTGGGGGGCTTCCTGGGCGTCCTCAATGGGTATCTGCTGATGGGCGGCTTGTGGAGCTTCCTGGAATACCAGGTAACAGCCAATGGGTATATAGCTTTACCACCGGGGGCACAATATGTATTTCCACTAGACGTGGTATCGCGGCCGCTGTTGGACACCTCAGCGATGGAGTTGGCTGCCTATCTACCTATGGGGGTGTTTTCGCCGACTATCTGGCTGTTGTTCTTTTTTATCGCTTTTTTTGTGGTGATTATTGCGTTGATCTAGGAGACAGGAGACTGGAGATTAACCTTCACCTGTTCTCTCCTTCTTCGCCACACCTGATTATGAACAGTTCAACCCACACCCTCCCCCACCACATCCACCTCGTCGGCATCGGCGGAGCGGGGATTTCGGCCATTGCCCAGGTTCTGCTAGGGCGAGGTTTCGCTGTATCCGGTTCAGATAGGGCCTGGAACGAGTTGATGGCTGAGTTGCAGGCGCAAGGGGCGATGGTGTATGAAGGGCACGCGGCCGCGCACCTTAACAACGCCGAGATGGTGGTGATCTCATCGGCCATTCCCGCGGATAATCCTGAAGTCGCGGCCGCCCACGCCCAGGGCATCCCCGTTCTCAAACGGCATGAGTTCCTGGGCCACCTCATGGCCGGGCAAATGGGCATCGCCGTCGCCGGGACGCACGGCAAAACGACTACCACCGGCTTGATCGCCCACCTGTTACTGACTGCCGGGCGCGATCCGTCGGTCATCGTGGGGGGTGTTTTGCCCAGTTTGGGTGGCAATGGCCGGGCCGGACAAGGGGACTGTTTTGTCATTGAAGCGGATGAGTATGACCGGATGTTTTTGGGGCTGCGGCCGCAAATCGCCGTCATCACCAATCTGGAACATGATCACCCAGACATTTACCCCACCCCAGAAAGCTACCAGGAAGCATTCGCCCAGTTCATCGCCCTGCTCCCAGCCAATGGCCTTCTCGTAGCCGACGGTGAGGACAAGGGAATTCAACAACTACTGACCAATCATCAATCGGCATTCATCAATCGGCAATTACACAGCTACGGCCTCTCCCCCACCCCCCACCCCTGCGCCGCCAGCCATCTGTATGCCACCGAGTGGCAGGTCAACGAGCAGGGAGGGATGGATTTTGGGGTGAGCAGTGGGCAGTTAGCAGTGGACAGTCTCCACTCTCCACCTCTCAATCTCTCAATCTCTCAATCTCTCCCCGGTCTGCACAACATTCGCAACACCCTGGCCGCGCTGCAAGTGGGGCGGCTGTTAGGACTGCGTGGGGTGGAGATGGCTGCGGCGTTGGCAACCTTTCGCGGGGCCGGGCGGCGGTTTGAAGTGAAAGGGGTTCGCCAGGGGGTGACAGTGGTGGATGATTATGGGCACCACCCTACGGAGATACGAGCGGTGTTGGCGGCCGCACGGCAGCAATACCCCCACAGCCGCATCTGGGCCGTCTGGCAGCCTCACACCTACAGTCGCACCCACACCTTGCTGGCCGAGTTCGCCACCTGCTTCGGTGACGCCGACCAGGTGATTGTTTTGGACATTTACGCCAGTCGGGAAAAGGACCCCCTGGGCGTAACGGGAGCGGCCGCAGCCCAGGCAATTCAGCATCAGGCGGTCACCTTCATAGCCGCTATTGAGGACGCGGCCGCTTACCTGTTTACCCAGTTGCAGCCTGGCGATCTTCTCATCACTTTCAGTGCCGGCGATGGCAACCGGGTAGGGGAGATGGTGTTGAGGAGTGAGGACTGAGGACTGAGTAACTCATCCAGTCACAAATTAGAAACTAGAAACCAGAAACCAGGAACTCGAAACCATGAATCTCACCACATCCGTATTAGATGCCATCCACGAACGGTTCCGCGAAATATTTGGCGACCGTTTTCAGAGCCAGGTAGATTTGAACCGGTATACATCCGCCCGTGTGGGTGGCCCGGCAGAGATGTTCCTTATTGTCAACAATGCCGGTGAACTCCAGGCGGCCGCGGAACTGGCTTATGCCCAGAGTATCCCCTACTTCATCCTGGGGGGCGGCTCTAACATTTTAGTTTCTGACCGGGGTGTACGCGGGCTGGTCATTTTCAACCGGGCGCGGGAAGTGAAATTCCGCAGCAACGGGATCAACGTCATTTGTACCGCCGAATCGGGAGCCAATTTATCCTCACTGGCCCGCCAATGTATTGCCAAAGGGTTGGGCGGTCTGGAGTGGGCGGTCAACATTCCCGGCACCGTCGGTGGAGCGGTTGTGGGCAACTCTGGGGCGCATGGCGGGGATATGAAAGGGAATTTATTGGCCGCGACCATTTGGGAACCAGGGCGCGGGGCACGGATTTACACCCCCGAAGAGCTGCGTTATGCGTACCGGGATAGCACCTTGAAGCAAGAACAGGGGACGGTGCGGCCGCGACGAGTCGTTCTCTCGGCCGAATTACAATTGACCCCAGAGCCGGTAGATGTGCTGAACGCCCGCGCCAACGCCTTCACCAGCCACCGCAAACAGACTCAACCAGGTGGGGCCAGCGTTGGCTCTATGTTCAAGAACCCGCCCCATTATTACGCCGGTTATCTCATCGAGGCCGCCGGGCTAAAAGGCACCCGCGTCGGTCAGGTAGAAATTTCCAACAAACATGCCAACTTCTTCGTCAGTGACGGCAGCGCCAGTGCCGAAGACATCCGCGCCCTCATCGCTGAAGCGTGGAATGCCGTCCGTGAACAGTTCGGCGTGGAGATGGAGCTGGAAGTGGAGTTGGTGGGAGAATGGGAGTTTGGGAATTGAGTGATCCACAGATGACACCGATTTTCACAAATAGCCTAAAATCTGTGTTCCTCTGTGACATCTGTAGATAAATCTTTTCGCACCCGTCCAGGTTAGGAGACGGAGAGGTTGGAGACGGCTCACTGATTACTGATAACGGCTTACTTAAAAACTATGGGTAAACAAACAGGCAAAGTTCGCATCGGGATTATCTTTGGTGGCCGCTCTGGGGAGCATGAGGTGTCGCTTAATTCGGCGCGGTCGGTGATGAACGCCCTGAACCCGGATAAATATGAGGTAGTACAGATTGGCATTACCCCTGAGGGGGTATGGCTGACCGGGGAAGCGATGGCCGCTCTGACCGCTGGCCCCAGTGACGATCCGGGCCGTGCCCTTGTCCAATCGGGCAGTTCGGAGACCCAATTGAGCCAGTTAGCGGCCGCGAACGCCATTGACCTGGTTTTCCCCGTGCTGCATGGGCCACATGGAGAAGATGGCACGGTGCAAGGGCTGTTAGAGCTGGCCGGCGTGCCTTACATCGGGGCCGGGGTTCTCGGCTCGGCGGTGGGCATGGACAAAGGGATTTTTAAGCAGGTGATGGCCGCAAACGGGCTGCCGGTACTCCCCTGGCAGTTGATACGGAAATCAGAATGGGCCAGGCGGCCGCAAGCGATTATCGCTTATCTTGAGGAGACCCTCACCTACCCCGTCTTTACCAAACCGGCCAATCTGGGCAGCAGCGTAGGCATCAGCAAATGCCATAACCGGGAGCAGTTGGCGGCGGGGTTAGACCAGGCGGCCGCGTATGACCGGCGACTCATCGTTGAGCAAGGGATCAAGGCTCGTGAGCTAGAGGTCTCCGTGTTGGGCAATGATGAGCCGATTGCCAGTGTAGTGGGTGAGGTGCGGCCGCGGCGAGAATTTTACGATTACGTGGCCAAATATATCAGCGACGATTCTGATCTGCTCATCCCGGCCCCCATCAGCGAGGAGTTAGCCAACCAGGTGCGGCTGATGGCCGTGCAGGCATATCAGGCCATTGATTGTGCTGGCCTGGGGCGGGTAGATATGCTCCTGGATAACGAAACGGGCGCGGTTTATATCAATGAAATCAACACCATCCCCGGCTTCACCCAGATTTCTATGTACCCCAAACTGTGGGAAGCGACAGGGTTAAGTTACCCGGCGTTATTAGACCGGCTGGTAGACCTGGCCCTGGAACGGGCGGCGGAAAAGGAGCAGTTACGGTATAAAGTTTCTAGTTTCTAGTTTCTAGTTGGGACTGCACCCTGATTACTGCTTACGGTTCACTGTTCACTAATTACGGCACACGGATCATGAAACAAGACCATCCACCCCAACGACGTTATACCCGCCCGACGGAGCCAGCGGCCCAGCGGTTACGCAAACAGCCGAAGCTGCGCCGAATGCACGCGGCCGCGCCGTTCCCGGCCCCGTCGTTATCCATGCCCAGCACCGTCAACCGGCGCAAGCGGCGGCAGCGGTTCAACTGGCAGCTTCCCTTTGGCCGGGAGCAGTTGGCCCAGGTTGCCGTTTCCCCCCGCTGGATCAGCCTGGTCTTACTGGCCATTACCCTATATGCCATCATCACCATCGGCCTGGATGAGCAATTTTATGTGACCACCATGCCTATCTCTGGGGTATCAGCCATTCCGGCCCAGGAAGTGGCTGATGTGAGCGGGCTGGGGGGGATTCATATTTTTGCCGCCGATCCGGTAGCGGCGGCCGCGGCCATAGACGATATTCCTGGCATTATTTCCGCTACCGTGACCCTACGCTGGCCCAACAAAGTCAGCATCACCGTCATCGAAGATACCCCCGTGGCTATTTGGGAAGAAGCGGGGCAAACCTACTGGATCAACGCTAAAGGCAGCCTGATGCCCGCGCGCGCCGACATTCCGGGGCTGCTCCATATCCAGTCCCAAATGAGCAACCCACCCCTGCGCGTCCCCCCACCCCTGGAGGACGCCCAAGACCCGTTCGCTCTGGAGACGGAACCGCCGGTGGTGATCGGCTTCATCTCGTTGGACATTTTAGAAGGGGCTCTACTGCTCAAACAGCTTCGCCCCAACATTGAACGGTTCTATTATGAACCCGCCGAGGGGTTAAGTTACCAGGATGGCCGGGGGTGGCGGGCCTATTTCGGCACCGGCCTGGATATGCACCAGAAGCTGGTTGTTTATGAAACCATCGTCGCCGACCTGCTGTCTCGCGGCCGCGCTCCCCGTTACATCAGCGTCAGCAACCAGCAGAAGCCGTATTATGCGGCAGAGTAGGGGATTGAGAGATTGGAGACTGGAGACTGGAGACTGAGTGATAAAGAGATTGGGAGATTACGCTACTTTGCCACTCTGCCACTCTGCCACTAGAAACTAACCATGGATCAAATCATTTTCGCCTTAGACATCGGCACGACTAAAATATGCGCCATTGTGGGGGAAGCCCGACAGGGGCAGCTACGCATCATCGGCATTGGCATTGAACCTTCGCGGGGCCTCAAGAAAGGAATGGTGGTTAATCCCAGTGAAGCCAGTGTAGCCATTGCCCGGGCCGTGGAAAAGGCAGAACAAACTTCTGGCTATGATTTGTCACGGGCGTTTATCAGCATGGCCGGGGAGCATATCCAATCTACCAACAGCAGTGGCACGGCCCCCATCGGCCGCAACGAGGGGGGGGTGGTGGTCGCTGATATTGGCCGCGCCCTGGAGATGGCCCAGGCGATCTCCATCCCCCAGCACCGGCAAATCGTTCACCTGGTGCCCCGCCGCTACAAGATTGATGAGAATGATGAGGTGAAGAATCCACTGGGCATGTTTGGCTACCGGTTAGAAGTGGAAGCCCATATTGTGACCGCGGCCGCGGCCGCTTTACAAAACCTGGCCCTCTGCACCCAAACCGTCGGCATCACCCCCGAAGAGTTCGTCCTCAACGCCCTGGCCTCAGCCGAAGCGGTGTTGGAACCATCCGAGCGGGAGATGGGGGTGCTGCTGGCCGACATCGGCGGGGGCACCACCGACATCGCTCTGTACACCGAGGGAATGGCCTGGCATACCGCCGTCTTGCCCATTGGGGGCAGCCATATCACCAACGACATCGCCATCGGCCTGCGGGTTCCGTTTGAGGTGGCCGAGCGGGTGAAGTTGCAATATGGGGACTGCCGCCCCAAAGAAATTGACCCCAACAACATCTTCACCGTCGAACCATTCGGCGGCGAAAAAATCCAGGTAGGACGGCAAGATTTAGCCCACGTTATTGAAGCCAGGGCCGAAGAGATATTCCAACTCATCGCCCAGAACATCAAAGAATCTGGCTACAACGGGCTGCTCCCCGCAGGCATCGTCCTGACCGGGGGGGTAGCCCAGACACGGGGCATTACCGAATTAGCCAGCAAAACATTAGGTGTCCCCGCCCGTATCGCGCCGCCCAAAAATTTGGTCGGCCTGGTCGAGGCGATTAGCAGCCCGGCTTATGCCACCAGCGTTGGTCTCCTGCGCTGGGCCATGAGCGATCACCAGGCATACCGGCCAGGGTCGGCCCGTGCCGGTGAGTGGGGGCAGCGTATTGGCAAGTTTCTAAAGGCGTTACTGCCGGGATAAGAGCAGGAAGAGATTGGAGAGTAGAGACTGGAGACAGGTAATTTAGTCTCCGGTCTCCAGTCTCCCTAGTAGAGAGGGAAAAGAACATGAACCAGAGAAGCAGAGAATTACCAGGAAGGACAGAGCCACGCACGAGTGGCAATGGGTACGGCTTAAGCCGTGTGCCGGAGATAGAAGGCAACGCCCTGATTCGGGTGGTGGGTGTCGGCGGGGGGGGCAGCAATGCCGTCAACCGGATGATCAGCGAAGGAATTGTGGGGGTGGATTTTATGGCCATCAACACGGATAACCAGGCCTTGCTCCGCAGTGAAGCCCCCAAACGGATTCACATTGGCGAGCGCACTACCCGGGGGCTGGGGGCTGGGGGCAACCCGGAAGTTGGGCTGCGGGCGGCCGAGGAGTCTGAGGAGGAACTGCATCAACTACTCAAAGGGTCTGACATGGTGTTTGTGACGGCGGGCATGGGCGGGGGTACGGGCACGGGGGCCGCCCCGATTGTGGCCAAGGTGGCCCGTGAGGCCGGGGCGTTGACTATTGGCGTGGTGACGCGCCCGTTTTCTTTTGAGGGCACTCACCGGCTCAAGGCGGCCGAGGAAGGGATCAACCGGCTCAAGGAGCAGGTAGATACTCTCATTGTTATTCCCAATGACAAGCTGCTGGAGACAGCCGATAAGCGGATGTCTCTGCTGGACTCCTTCCGCATGGCTGATGAGGTGCTGCGGCAGGGGATTCAAGGGATCAGTGAACTGATTACGGTGCCGGGGTTGATTAACCTGGATTTCGCCGATGTGAAGACGATTATGTCGTTGGGTGGGGCAGCGTTGATGGCCGTGGGACATGGCAGCGGGGAGAATCGGGCCCAGGACGCGGCCGCGCAAGCCTTAGCCAGTAAGCTACTCGATGTGACTATTGACGGGGCCAGAGGTATCTTGTTCAACGTGACCGGCGGCGATGATCTAACCCTGTTTGAGATTAACCAGGCGGCCTCGTTGGTGCGGGAAGCGGCCCACCCCGATGTGAACCTGATTTTTGGGGCGGTGATTGACCCGGCGATGAAGGATGGGATTCGGATAACGGTCATTGCCACCGGGTTTGATCATACTTTGCCGATGGCGCGGCCGCTGGGCCGGGTGAGTAGCAATGTGACCACAAGTGGAGGAGCGGGCAGTACGCGGCCGCAGGTAGAGCAGCCAGTTGGAGCCCCAGTGCGGGCCGGGGGCAGTCAGCCCCAGCGCGTCCAACCCACCTACCGCCCCAACGACCTGGACATTCCCGCCTTCTTACGCAAGAAATAAGGCCCAGGGCCAGCTTTTTGTAAGGTACTGGAGTCTGGCGTTTTTTGATCTGATCACTGGTTATTACTGTATTGGTGTATTGGTTATTACCACTGGTGAAATCAATTTTTGCCAGAGTCCAGTAAGTTTTTAAGAACACATAGGGTGGGCAATCCCCTCCAATCCCAAGATGAGCTGCTGCAGGTAAGCGGCCGCGAGCAAGAGGCGACTGCCATACCAGGAAAACATCTCCCCATCTACCAGGTGAACGGGGCAATCAAATTGGGTTAGGAACATCTGGCGATGTTTTTCGGCAAAGGGGAATGGCTCCGAGGCCAGCAAGATGAGATCCAGGTTGGCCGCCCGAATCTGGTCGGGGGTGAGTTCTGGGTAGCGGCCGCTGCCCTCTTCGGCAAACGGGTTGACAAAGCCGCACCGGTCGAGCATATCATGGATGAAGGTGGACTGACCGGCGACCATGTAAGGGTTTTGCCAGATGAAGTAGCCCACCCGCCGCGGCCGCGACAGGCGTGGCAAGGTAGCAAACTCTTTTTCAATCGCGGCCGCTAACTGTTCGGCCGGCCCTTTCCGGTCTACCAGCTTCCCCACCTGGCGGATCATCGCTAACGCCTGCGCCAGGTTAGTGATGTCGCTCATCCAAACCGGGTATTGGGCCGCCAGCCGCTCAATTCCGGCCTGATAATTTTCTTCTTTGTTGCCAATGATCAGATCAGGTTGCAGTTGGTCAATCAGGTCAAAACGAAACTGTTTGGTGCCCCCCACACTCGGCTTTTGCCTGACCTTAGCCGTCGGGTGAAGGCAAAATTTAGTGCGGCCAACAATCACCGCTGCCAGCCCCAGATCAAAAAGCAGTTCCGTTTGTGAAGGGACGAGGGAGATGATGCGCTGCGGCCGCGACGGAACTGTCAACTCACGCCCCATTTGGTCTATCACGATTTGCCTTTCACTATGCCACAGATTCATGTCATTTTATTGGCTCAGGGAAACAACTATTTCTCACACGGTGATTACCGCCAATAACCCTACGTGGTCACTGGGGTAAAGGGTGTCATCGGTCGCGGCCGCGTTGCGGGCAAATATTTCCGCTTTTTCAACCGTTTTGATAGCCGAAGAGAGGAAGATGTAATCGAGGCAGACCCCCATCGGCGGGGGGGGCTGTACCAGGGCGGTGGGGAAGGTGGCCAAGGGTTCGTGGCCGTGTTTGAGCTGGTAAGCGGAGCGGTACGCCTGTTTGATGGCCTGAATGGCCAGGCTGTCTGGCACATCATTAAAATCCCCCGCCACTATCTGGTTGGGCAGCCGGTTAGGGTCTTCGGCCAGCCAGCCCACCAACTGCATCGCCTGCTCGTGCCGGGCTTCGATGTTCTCCGGACCGTGATGGAAATGGGTGCAGATGACATCTAGCAGCTGCCCGGTTGGCAGTTCCAGAGTGAGCCGTAAAGCGACGCGGCCGCGATATCCCAACCCCAGGGTACTCTCGGCTACTACCGGCAGTTTGGTTAAAAACCCAATTCCTTCCTTGTACCCTTCGATTAGATGCCGCTTGCGCCGCTGGACCAGGCGGTACGGCCGGCCCGATTTGCCCGTCAGCCGTAAATTAACCTGGTTACGCAGCCAGCGTCCCTGGCCGATAGGCATACTGATCTCCTGTAAGGCCAACACATCGGGCTGTTTTTCTAAAATTTCCGCCACCAGCAGCTCCCGTCGCTCATACCAGCGGTCTTGCCGGTTGCGTAAATTCAAGGTGGCGATGGAGAGGGTAGGCATGGGGGATGAGGGATGAGGGTAAAATGTCTCGCCTACTCTGCCACTCTGCAACTTTGCCACCGTTCCCTTAACTCAAATCAATCTCATTCAACCCTGGGGTGATGGCGGCCTGGACGCTGCCTTCAGGGTCTTGGACGATGAGAGTGAAGTTGACATCGCTGCTGATGGTGAGCCGGTGGTTGTCGCTGAGGATGTCGAGGGTGCCTTCGGGGCCGAGGGGGTAGTTGTTGACGCCGTATACGGGGCCGCTGTAGCGACGATCCCAGGTGACGCGGCGGGCAGGCCAATCTACACTCAAGCCGATGATGTCTTCTAATAAGATGGCGATGGGGGTGAGGCCGGTCCAACCGACGAAATGGCTCTTGGCGGGCTGCCCTGGCGCGGCCGCGTCCGGGGCATAATTTTCCCAAAAGGTATTGGTTTGCCGGAACTGCTCATACACCTGGGCAACATGGTTGAGGGCGATCTCGTGGGCCAGGCCGTGATGCCCCTTCAAGCGCAGCCCTTTGAGAACCATGTAGTTGGTGGGAGACCACACCCCACCCTGCCAATAGCCACCCGTTTGCCCATTGTACCCTTCACTATCAGCGGAGATGGATGGGATGCGATGCGGCCGCTTAAAAGCACTCTCCTGGCGCAAATGGTTGAGAAAGGGCACCAGCCGCTTCTCTGGGATCAGCTGCCGGTCGAGTAAGGCCCAATACGCGCCGATGGTTTTGACCGGGCTGAGTTTGCCCTGGGGATCCCCATCTTTGTAGAACGCGGCCGCGTCATCCCACAGCAGCCGGTTTATCTTCTCCAGCAAACCCACCCGTTCATTGGCTAACTCCTGGGTCAACTGATTCTCTCCCAGGTAGGTAGCCATCTGCTCCAGATAATAAGCACTCAACGCCCCTTGCAGAGAAGCGTCAATCCATGTCCAATGGTGATGATAATAGAGGCTGTCGGGTACACGGGGCTGGTTATCCATGCCGCTGCTGAGACCAGTGGCCCAATAGAGGCCATTGGGCCAGGTGCGGTGGGCCTTACACCAGCGATGGTAAGCCAGCAGCGGCCAAAACACCAGGGGAATACGCTCTTCTTCACCCGTCTGACGGATATAACGCCATTCAGCCCAACCTAAAATGTTAGGGCCGGTGCCATTGGGATCAAAGCGGGTGAAAAAATCTTGCCCATCCCGGGTATTGATTTCCCGGCAAATCCAGCCATCATCATGCTGTTTAGCGTAAAAATTATCCAGGGTGCCTATAAACGGGAAGATGTGCCGCCCATAGAGACCAAACTGCACCATAAACGCGCTGTCCCAGAGGAAGGTATGGTCGTTAAAGGCGGTATCTATGAAGCGGGAGACAAAACCAGAGTCCGGCAGGGGCAGGCGGCAGTTATGGCAGGCCATCTCCCAGGCTCGCCAATACATTTCTACCCACCCTGGCTGGTCGGGCAGGATGGGGGCCGGCAGCAGGGATCGCCATTCGCTAAACGGGGGGATGGGGGCCAGTTGGGGTTGGCGGCCGCGAAACGGATTGCGGGATACCCATTCATCGAGGGGATAGCTGTAGTTCATGCCACTCCGTGAGCCACATTTCCATTGTCCCATCCACCCGGATAAATTCGGGGTCAATCCGAATCACCCGCAAGCTGTACCGCACCGTGACATTCTCCCGCAATGTGCCTAACCAGTCGAGCGAATCCGCCACCGCCACATAGGGATACCCGGCGCGGCCGCCAATCTGGGCCTGATTATCCACCACATTGATAAATTGCAGGGTCGTGCCCGGAATTATCTCCCCCCTGGGCACGGTAAAGCTGATGGGAATGTTGTTGTAATCAGGGGGGCGGGTCGGCAAGGCGGTTGGGGGCAGGGTAGTGGGGCGGGGATTAAACACCATCACTTCAACCGCCCCGGCCGCTGTCAACCCACCAAAAATTTCGGTTGCCAGGCGTAAGTTATAAACTGCATAGACCGACGGGGCACGCACCCCGCGCCAGGTAAAGGAATCTCCGGCCCGCTTATTTGTCACCAGGCCATCAATTTTTACTTGATAAAACTCCCCTGAGCGCCCCACATACTCCATGAACGTCCCTGGCACCGTTGTCCCCGGCTGTAAGGCGACCGTATAGAGCGGCACCCGGTAAGCAACCAGCTCATCCGGTGGGATAGGTACTGGGGTTGGCACAGGGGTACTCCCACCCACCAGCGATGGCAGAGAGGAGCTGCCACACGCCAGCGAGAGGAGCAGGAGCATAAGGAACGGCAAGGTAAGGCGGTGCATGAACTTAATCTTAAACCGTTAGGCCAGAGAAGACCAAACTTCTAATTTACTCTTGACACGGCGGATAACTTCATCGGTAAACTCACTGGTTTTGGATGCACCGCCAATGTCGGCGGTACGATGGCCGTCATAGACTGCTTCCAGGGTGCCTTCGTAAATGGCCCGGCTGGCCCGCCTGGCTTCGGGCAGGTTGATGTGGCCGAGTAAGGCGGCCCCGGCCAGGATCATAGCCATTGGGTTGGCGACGTTCATCCCTTGCAGCCGAGGAGCCGTGCCATGAGGAGCTTCGGCCATGACGCAATCTACCTGCATTTCTTCGTTGACGGAGATGACCAGTGATTCTGAGCCAGCAATGCTGCCAAACATTTGCAGCACCATGTCTGAAAGGAGATCGCCATCCCGGTTGAGGCTGGGAATGACGAGGGGGTCCCCAGTGGTTGCCAGGAGCAGGGCAAAGGTAGCATCAATGAGTTGGGGGTCGTAACGGACATCGGGATAGCGGGCCGCGGCCGCGTCTAACTCTTCCTTAAACATGCCTTCATAAATGGGGCTGACGGTATATTTGGGGCCGCCAAACACTTTGGCCCCAACGGTACGGGCATGTTGAAAGGCGTATTCAGCGACGCGGCCGCAAATCCGGCGGGTGATCCGTTCCGTCCGCAGGGCCACCTCATCCATCGAACCAGGCTCTCCCTCGCGCCACTCTTTGGCCCCATAGGCATCACCAACGGCCATCCGCACCACCGTAATGGGGGCATACACCCCGGCAATGGGGCGCACGCCTGGGATACGCCGCCCGGTACGGACAATTACTTCGGCATCAATTTCCTCCCGCAATATCCGGTTGGGGCTGCCCACATCCCCCTTCGTCTCTGGGGTAATCGTGGCCGCTTTTAGCCCTAAATGATGCTCCTTCATGGCGCGGCCGGCCTCATACACCACCTGATTATTGGTTGCCCGGCGGTTCTCCAGGCTCAAATCAAAGCGCAGAAACTCCAACTCCAACTTAATCACATCCGGCCGCAGCAGCCGCAGCGCTTCCTCAAGCAGCTCCTGCCCCGTCTGATCGCCATCCAAAACCACAATCGTCCTCATCACTCCTCCTAAAAGATGTATCCACAGATGACACAGATGGACACAGATTTTTTGTCAACCGTTGATGAAACGGCGATACTGCAAACGGGCTGCCCCAAAGTTAATCAATAAACCACGTCTAAAGCCAGTCGCTTTCAGATAGTTCAGAATCTGGGACTCTTCTTTTGGCCCCAGCCCATCAAGAGCCTTCAACTCTACAATAATGTCCGCCAAACAAACAAAATCGGCCTGATAGCGACTTGGGAGAGGCTTTCCCTTATAAGCAATGCTCAACTTTTTCTCACGTTCAAAAGGGATAGAGCGTTCGGCTAATTCTATCTCAACTGCATCCTGATAAACAGTTTCTAAAAAACCGGCCCCTAAATGTCTATGTACTTCCATAGCCGCTCCAATAATTGCATAAGTTTCGGGATCACTTTCTTTAACCTCTGGCCCTACTCGAATCTTACCCATCAGTAAACCTCAAAAAGATGTATCCACAGATGTCGCAGATAAACACAGATTTTTAGGCCATCTGTGAAAATCGGTGTCATCTGTGGATTAATCCCTCCGCTGTAATCTGCGGATTACCTGGATGTAGCGGGGGAGGGTATGGGTGTAAAGGCGGAAGAGACGCGGCCGCACCGGGTAATCCCAGGCCCCTATTGTCTGGACTACCTGGCCGTTAAACCCTTCCTTGAATCGCCACACCCCCCACATCCGGTCTGTTTCAGCGAACTGATCTGGTGCCCCCCAAAAATCATACCTGGCTGCCCCCTGCCCTTTGGCCCAGCGGATCGCTTCCCACTGGAGCAAATAGTTGGGCATTCGCGGCCGCTCCTTATCCGTAGACGCACCATACATATACAAGATCGTGCGGCCAGAGCGAATGAGCAGCACTCCGGCTACCGGGACCCCTTCGTACTCCGCCAGCAATGGATACGCCAGGCCATCCCGGTAAAACGTCTGCCAGGCATCCAGATAATACGCTTCTGGGCGAATAGTAAACCCATCACGGGCGGCTGTCTCCCGATACATCGTCACCAGAGCCGGAAAATCAGCCGAGGTGCCCGGGCGGATAATGATCCCTTTTTTAGCTGCCAGGCGGATGTTGTAACGGGTTTTCTGTTTCATCGCCGCCAGCAGTTCATCCTCAGAGCGGGTTAAATCAAGCAAAACCGTGTTACGAAACTGCACCTGCTCCTGAGAAAACAGCCAGCCTCGCGCTTGCAGGTCAGCCATAAAAGCGGTTCCCAGCGGTTCAGGCACGGCCGGGTCATAGCCAGTCGCCTGGGACACATCAGGGTCTATTTTGATGAGGATGGCTCGTTCGCGGTAGGCTACTCGTTCCAATTGGGACAAGACGGTTGGCCACAAAGCCGGATCGTGGTAATCGAGCAGTGGCCCTTTAGGGGCGTAGAGGATAGAAAAGGGAGTAAATGGGATGGGGCGTTTGAGAATGAGCGCGGCCGCATTCACTCCCTCTTTCCCCTCAGCCAACACCCAATACCGGGCCGACCATCCCCAGCGGCTCTTAAACTCCCCCCAGGCCCAACTTTGTAGGGCATGAATATGCGGCAATTGGTTCAGAATCCCCTGCCATTCAACCGGGTTTGTGATCAATCTGGCTTCATCATTCATACACAACATCCCCAAAAAAATAGAGCGCATCTTTTCGCGCTCTACGTTATTACCCTTATTCGGCTGATGAGGCAAACCAATGAAGCCCGCTTAAACATGAAACAGCTTGCGAACTTTATGCAGGCTGGCAATGAGTTGATCTATTTCCTGGGGGGTGGTGTAAAGGTAGAAGCTGGCGCGGCTGGTAGCATTCACCTTGAGTTCGTGGTGCAGGGGCATGGCGCAGTGGTGTCCCGCCCGCACGGCGACCCCATCCCGATCCAGCAGTTCAGCAATATCGTGGGGATGTACCCCCTGTAAAGTAAAAGCGGCCACCCCCCCTTTTTCACTGGCTGGGGGGCCATATACCGTCAGGCCAGGGATCTCGCTTAACGCTTCCAGGGCATAGTTGGTCAGAAATTGCTCGTGCGCGTGGATGGCGTCCATGCCCACCTGCTGTAAATAATCTACCGCTGCCCCCAGGCCAATGGCTTCAGCAATGGCCGGGGTGCCGGCCTCAAATTTGTGGGGCAAATCAGCCCAAACAGACCCTTCTAGCCGGACTCGTCGGATCATATCCCCCCCCCCCATGAACGGGGGCATAGCTTCGAGCAGATGTTGTTTGCCGTAGAGGATGCCGATACCGGTAGGGCCACACATTTTGTGGCCGGAAAAGACCAGGAAGTCGCAGTCCAGGTCCTGGACATCAACTTGCAAGTGGGGAACGCTTTGGGCGGCGTCTACTAAAGCTAAGGCCCCCACCCGGTGCGCGGCCGCGACCAGTTCCTTCGTCGGGTTAATCGTACCAAATACATTGGACATCGCCGTAAAAGCAAACAGCTTTGTCCGCTCCGTCAGGTAACTGTCTAACTGGCTCAGATCCAGCCGTCCTTCTGGGGTGAAGGGGAGAAAGCGGAGTGTGGCCCCGGTCATCTCGGCCAGGATTTGCCAGGGGACAATGTTGGCATGGTGTTCCATTGCCGTACTGAGGATTTCATCACCTGGCTGGAGTGTGGCACGCCCCCAACTGTAGGCCACCAGGTTGACCGCCTCAGTGGCGTTACGCACGTAGATGATTTCTGAGGACGCGGCCGCGTTCACAAACCGCTGCACCTTCTCCCGCGCTCCTTCATACGCCACTGTCGCCGTCTCACTGAGCCGATGAATTCCCCGATGTACATTGGCATTATACCGGCGATAATACTCATTCATCGCTTCAATGACCGCCAATGGTTTCTGCGAAGAAGCGGTGCTGTCCAGATAAACCAACGGCACACCTGGATGGGCTTCCGTCGCCAAAATAGGAAAATCCGCCCGTATTTTTTGCACCTCAAACATGAACCCTTCCTAAGAATTAATAATTAATGGGTGAATGGGTGAATTGTTAATAGGCCATTCACCCATTAACAATTTCCCTGGATCATACCAGAAAACAAAAAGGGGGCTTATCGGCAAACTTCCTTACCCACAAGCCCCCATTCTAAAATCGTCAATCTCATGCTCCAGCTTTGGACGGGTTCTCAATCGGTACCCCTACCAGGTTGCCCCATTCAGTCCAGGAGCCATCATAATTGCGGACGGATGGATACCCCAGCAGATAGGTCAGAACAAACCAGGTGTGGGAGCTGCGCTCACCGATGCGGCAGTAAGCGATAACGTTGTTTTTCGGATTTAACCCCTGCTCGGCTTCATAAATAGCCCGAAGTTCATCGGCTGTCTTGAAGGAGCCATCTTCGGCCACCGCCCGGCTCCAAGGTACACTTTTAGCTCCTCGGATATGGCCGCCCCGTAATGCCCCTTCCTGGGGTGAACCGGGCATGTGCAGCAGCTCACCCCGGAACTCTTGCGGGCTGCGGACATCTACCAAAGGTTGACCGGCTTTGACATGCTCTAACACCTGGTCGCGGAAGGCCCGAATTTTGTAATCGGTGCGGGCCTGGGGGGTGTATGTACCAGCGGGGAAGGTGGGCACCTCTTTGGTTAACTCCCGCCCTTCACTGATCCATTTTTGGCGGCCACCATCCATCACCCGCGTATCCTCATGCCCAAACAGCTTAAACACCCACAGGGCATAACAAGCCCACCAATTGTTCTTATCACCATAAAAAACCACCGTTGTATCATTACTGATACCGTGTTTCTCCATCAAAGTACGAAACTGGGCCTCATCTAAATAATCGCGGCGAATGGCATCATTCAGATCATTTTGCCAATCAATATGCACCGCGTTGGGAATATGCCCGGTGCTGTAGAGCAGCAAATCTTCATTGGATTCAACCAGGCGAATTTTGTCGGTTTGGGGCAAATTTTCAGCCACCCAATCAGTTGTTACCAAAACTTCAGGGTGAACATACCCTTTGTGATGCGAACTCATCTTAATCTCCTTGTGCTGAGGTTTTGTAGAAGCAGAAACCAGGATAGGGTTGTAGAGTAGGGGGGGAACTGCGAGGGTGGCAACAGAGTCATCAACCTGTCTCTGCTAAAGGCTGATGCCGGGTTACCCCCTCGCTAAATACAGATGCACAAGTGGAAAAACATGTTTGCCATTTAGCAAAAACTCCCTCCCTCGCTCAATCTCAAAAAGGAGATTGAGCGAGGGAGGGATTGAGAGATTAAGCTTTAACCCACTTTCTCTAAAATGCGGTTGGCGATGCGATCCCGCAGACGATCAAAGGGGATGCGCTGCATGATGGGGTCAAAGAATCCTTGCACCACCATCTGGGTTGCCGTATGCCGGTCAATCCCCCGGCTCATCAGGTAGAAGATTTCTTCTTCGTCCAATTTACCAACGGTTGAGGCGTGGGTACAACGCACATCATCGGCTTCGATTTCCAGGCCAGGGATGGAGTCGGCGCGGGAATCTTTGTCGAGCATCAGGTTGCGGTTAGCCTGGAAACCGTCAATTTTCTGGGCTCCAGGTAAGGCTTTGATCATCCCTTGCCAGACGGAGCGGGATTTGTCTCGTAAGGCGCCTTTGTAAAGGAGATCGCTGACGGTGTTGGGGGCGTTGTGGTTTTGTTGGGTGTCCAGGTCAAAATGCTGCCGCCCCTGGGTGAAGAAGATGCCAGACATGCGTGCCCAGCCCCCTTGTTTATCCAGTTCGACGGTCTGGAACGCTTTGGTGAAGCGGGTGCCCATGGCGCTTGTCACCCAGTCTAATTTGGCGTCACGACCGACGCGGCCGCGTTCGTGGTTAAACTGCCACACATTGGTACCAAAATCTTGCAGGCTGGCATAAATCAGGTTAGCTACATCCCCCACCAGCAGTTCAATCGCCCCATTGTGCAGGCCCGGCTTCTCTTCGGTGGCGGAGCCATACTCATCCATGAAAACCGCTTCGGCCCCGGTGTCGAGGACGACCAACGTATGGGTGAAGGTTTTGCCGCTGGTAGACCAGAGAACGGAATGAAGGGGCGCGGCCGCGCGGACATGCTTCGGCACATAAAGGAACGTTCCCCCGCGCCAGAAAGCCCCATGCAAAGCAGCAAACTTTCCTTCATCCGCCTTCACAGCCTGGGTCATAAAATATTTCTGCACCAGGTCGCCATGTTCAGCCACAGCGGTGTGCATATCACAGAAAATGACCCCTTGCGCTTTCAGTTCATCACTTAGCTCATACTTAGCCGTGACCCCATCAACCTGCACCAGGGTGCCGCCGACCACTTCTTCCGTCAACTGCTCCCCCAGGTAAGAAGGCACCGCTTCCAGGTTGCCGTGTCCATTCAGTGAGGGGCCAAACTCATTCAACTTAAAGCGGCGCAAATCACTCCGCCGCCACTCTTCATCTTTTGTCGTGGGCATGGGGAGAGCGTCATATATCTCCCAGGCCCGCAAGCGCAAATCGCGCATCCATTCCGGCTCATTAAAGTTAGCCGATAATTCTAAAACAGCTTCACGTGAAAACATCTTTGCCTCAGAAGTTATTAGTCTATTAGTGTACTACTGTATTAGTATCTGTTCACTTTAACATACCAATACACCAATACGCTATCATTTATCCAATCGAGCCTTCCATCTGTAACTGAATCAGCCGGTTCATTTCGATGGCGTATTCCATTGGCAGCTCTTTAACCAACGGCTCAATGAAACCATTGACGATGAGCGTGTTGGCCATCTCTTCACTGATCCCTCGGCTCATCAGGTAGAACAACTGCTCCTCACCCACCTTGCTCACTGAGGCTTCATGGCCAACATTGACATCTTGTTCGTCAATTTCGATGTATGGGTAAGTGTCCGAACGGCTGTCTTCATCCAGGAGCAGGGCATCACAAACGACGTTAGATTTGCTGTGGTGGGCCCCATCATCAATTTTGAGCAGGCCACGATAAGAGGCGCGGCCGCCTCCCTTGCTGATGGATTTAGAGATAATGCGGCTGGTGGTATGGGGGGCATGGTGGACCACCTTCCCCCCTGCATCCTGGTGCTGCCCTTTGCCCGCAAAGGCGATAGAGAGAATTTCCCCATGCGCTCCTTCTTCCATCAGGTGAACTGCCGGATATTTCATCGTCAGCTTAGAGCCGAGATTGCCATCCACCCATTCCATAGTGGCATTGCGATAGGCCATGGCCCGCTTAGTCACCAGGTTGTACACATTGTTCGACCAGTTTTGGATGGTGGTGTAACGGCAGCGGCCGCCGGCCTTCACGATAATCTCTACCACCGCTGAGTGTAGGGAATCGCTAGAATAAATCGGGGCAGTACACCCTTCCACATAATGGACATACGCACCTTCATCCACAATGATCAAGGTGCGTTCAAACTGGCCCACATTTTTGGCGTTAATGCGGAAATACGCTTGCAGCGGCATCTCCACATGTACCCCTTTAGGCACATAGATAAAGCTCCCCCCTGACCAGATAGCTGTATTGAGGGCCGCGAATTTATTATCGTTATAAGGAATAATGGTGGTGAAATATTCTTTCACCAATTCTGGGTATTGGGCTAACCCATCATCCATTCCCAGGAAAATGACCCCTTTCTCTTCTAGCTCCTTTTTGATACTGTGATACACCACTTCAGATTCATACTGCGCGGCTACCCCAGAGAGGAATTTTTGCTCAGCTTCAGGGATACCCAGCTTATTAAAGGTATCTTTAATATAACCAGGCACATCTTCCCAATTATCTTCCTGGCGATCAGAGGGCTTGATGTAGTAGTAGATATTCTCAAAATCAATGCCCGAAAGATCACCCCCCCAGTTAGGCATGGGGCGATCCAGGAAATGTTGGTACGCTTTCAGGCGAAGATTGAGCATCCACTCTGGTTCCCCTTTGCGGGCAGACATATCCCGGATGACCTGTTCGGTTAATCCTTTTTCAGCCTTGAAGACATAATCTTCAGCATCGGCAAAGCCATATTTGGTAGCGTAATCTTCATTAAAGCCACGGATGACATCTTCTTCAGTCAGGGTTTCAGGTTCGGCAACAAAAGCTGACATTATACCGCCTCCACTAATGAGCCGTGCTTTTCACGGACCCAATCGTAACCATGCTCTTCGAGTTGTAAGGCTAATTCGGGGCCGCCACTTTCTACGATGCGTCCATCGAGCAAAATGTGGACGTAATCAGGTTTGATGTAGTTCAGAATGCGTTGGTAGTGGGTGATGACCACAACTCCCATGCCCAGGGATTCACGCAAGGCGTTGGCCCCTTCGGAAACGATGCGTAAGGCATCAATGTCCAACCCAGAGTCGGTTTCATCCATGATGGCGATTTTGGGTTCCAGGCAGGCCATTTGCAAAATTTCGTTCCGCTTTTTCTCACCACCAGAGAACCCTTCATTGAGGTAACGGCCGGCGAATTTGGGGTCCATACCCAGGGTATCCATTTTCGATTTTAACAGGCGACGAAATTCGGGGATGGAGATGCCTTCACTTTCGGGGTCAATGGCCTGACGGCGGGAGGTGATGGCCTGACGCAAAAATTTGGCTACGGTGACGCCGGGAACAGCGACGGGGTATTGGAAAGCCAGAAAGAGACCAGCGCGTGAACGTTCATCCGCTTCCATTTCGAGCAAATCTTCGCCATCATAAATGACTTGCCCGGCGGTGGGGGTGTAAGCGGGGTGGCCGGCCAGGGTGTAAGCCAGGGTACTTTTGCCGGAGCCGTTTGGCCCCATGATGGCATGGATTTCCCCTTCTTTAACCAGGAGGTTGACCCCTTTGAGAATAGGTTGATCACCTACGTTGGCGTGTAAATTACGGATTTCTAGTGCGACAGACATTGGTTAAAAGACTCCTTCGAGAATGATGAATTATGAAGGATGAATTATGAACTTCATCCCCTTAAAGCCGCGTTCCCTAAACAAGTTGAATGACAGTCACCAGGGACCGGGACGCGGCCGCGTTGCTCAATTTTGTTCAAGCTGGTTGGTTGTTAAATGGCTCCAGTTGTGAAATCTGGCACGAGTATAGCACACGCTCTGAGAAGCGTCAATATTTATGATAAATATGATAAAAATAGCAAGAATTGACTTAGGGGGGGAAGCTGTTTATAATCGTAGGGGTAAAATTCGTATGGGGTAACGAGGAACAGTGACGCTATACGTAGGGAGATTATAACGTGGTAATAGTGGGTGACAACGACAAACAACAAACGCGGGACATCATTTTACACGCCATTAAGGAAACAAACGAGGCGACGGTAGAAGAGCTAGCGGCCGCGGCCGGGGTCTCCCCTGTCACCGTGCGCCATCACCTCAACTCCCTCCAGGCGGAAGCTATCCTTACCTCCCGCAGCGTCCGGCGCAAAGTTGGCCGGCCTTATTACGTCTACACCCTCACCGAAAAAGGGCACGAACTGTTTCCCCACAAATACGCTCGCCTTAGCACCCGCCTGCTTGATGAACTCAAAGCCCGCTTCCCCGTTGAAGTGGTCAACGATATTTTTGTTGGCGTAGTGCGGCGCATGGTCTCTGAGCAGCAGCCCCTTTTAGACAACATGGGGTTTGAGCAAAAGCTGGATTATCTAGTGACCTTGCTGGGCAAAGAAGGGTTTTTGGCCCGTTGGGAAAAAGAAGGGGATCAATACCACCTCATCGAATACAGCTGCCCCTACACCGCCGTTGGGCAGGAACATCGAGAAGTGTGCAGCCTGGACACCAACCTCATCATTGCCGTCCTGGGCAACAATGTCAAACAACATAGCTGTATGCTGGCCGGTGATAGCTGCTGCCAATTTACCGTAACCCAAAATTGAAGTAAATATTCACCACAAAGACGCGAAGAACACAAAGACGCTCAAGAAATTCTTAGTGATCTTGGCATCTTCGCGGTGAAATTCTTCTGAACTTTAGTAGTTACAATTGAGAAGGACATTATGATCGCAACCAAAGAAGAAGAAATCAAAGAATCACTCCGGGCAGTCATTGACCCGGAAATTGGCTTGAATGTCGTCGAGTTAGGGTTGATTCGGGAAATCATGGTCAACGAGGACAATACCGGCAATATTACCATGATTATGACCACCCCATTCTGCCCGTATGGGCCGCAGTTGGTAGACCAGGTACGCCGTGTCGGTACCCAGGCCCTCGGCGGCCCGATGACGGTTGAGATTGGTCGTGAGCTATGGGACCCCTCGATGATGGAGGAAGGGGCCGGTGGCGATTGGGGGCTGTTCTAAAAAACCCGCTTTACCCAACATACCACGAAAAACCCTTCATGCGCCAAGACCATGAAGGGTTTTTTATTTTAACCAGTAGGGGCGTACAGCCATACGCCCCAGGAGACAGGCAATATGCACCCAAAACATCATCTCTGGCAGTGGGTTCCTGCGGGATCCGTCATCTTAAATGAAGGGGGGTATCTGGCCCAGGCGGCTCCATTTGCGGTGCCGGCCTTTGCCATTAGCCGATTCCCGGTAACGAATGAGGCGTATGGGCAGTTTGTCGCGGCCGCGGGCTACCAAACCCGTGCCTGGTGGGACGATCTCGGCTGGGCCTACAAAGAAAAAGGGGGCTGGACCGAACCCCATCATTGGCACAACCGGGAATGGAACCAACCCGATTACCCGGTTGTTGGCATCTCCTGGTATGAAGCCATGGCCTACAGCCGTTGGTTAGCCGCTCTCACCGGCCAACAGATCACCCTGCCCACCGAGCAGCAGTGGCAGCGAGCCGCCCAGGGAGAGGATCAACGGTTGTACCCCTGGGGGAACAGCGACCCCACAGCCGATTTATGCAACTGGAATCGCCATGTAGACGAAACGACCCCCGTCGGGCAATATCCCGCCGGGGCCAGCCCTTATGGGGTGATGGACCTCTGCGGTAACGTTTGGGAATGGTGCCTGACGGGCTGGCAAACGGGCACAACCGAACCGGCCGAAGAAGAACCCCGGCTGCTGCGTGGGGGCTGTTGGAGTAGTGACAGCCTGATGAGCCTGCGGGCCGCTAACCGCAGCTCTCGTGATCCGAACACCCGCCTGCTGCCCACCGTGCGCCATCAGGTGACAGTAGGTTTTCGCTGTGTCTTGGTTGAGGCGTGAAAGGTGATACGTGAGCAGAGAGACCTCACGTATCACCTTTCACCCAACCCTGTCTGCCCACCTATCTCATTAAATACCCCTACAAAATTATTAGGCAGCTATGTTGATCTATTTGCTTTGGGACAAATCATTATCGCTCCCTTTGAAGTGACGTTATGGCCTGGTGGGCCAAGCCGGGAGCCAGATATTTTGTTTGTCAGCCGGGAACGGTTCCATTTATTAACCTCAGAACAACTAAATGGAGCGCCAGCCCATTTTTGGGGGGCAACCAGAAAATTTGCCCTTCATCCTTCATAAGGACAAAAGTCACCGGTCATTAAGGTATGACCGGTGATTTTTATTGTACAATCTTTCATGGTTATTACTCGTCTTACTGTAACTGCTAATGGTGTCGAAGGTTGAGCTTGTCAAAACCCAGCCACTGCCTTCGACCGCTCAGGCAATCGGCCTGTTAGTTACACCCCACTCTAGCAAGGAGAGTTGTTTATGAAAGTTGTACGCCCGTTTTTGGCTGTTTTGCTCGTCCTTTTATTGGGTTGGCTTTTCCTGGCTGCCCTACTGCCTGATGGCAGCTCTGGGGCCTTACAGGCGGGGCCAGATAACCTGACCCCCCATGCTTATTTGCCGGTTGCCTTTAACCCAGCCGCCACGGCCACGCCAACGGCTACCCCACCCCCTTCTTCTCCCCCCTGGTTATCTTATGTCAATATGTTCCGGGTACAGGCGAATATTCCCCTGGTGGTAGAGAACAGCAGTTGGTCAAACGGGGGATGGCAGCATGGCCGGTATATGGTTAAAAATGATGTGATCACCCACTCCCAAGACCCGAATAATCCCTGGTATACGCCAGAAGGGCACACGGCCGCGCAAAATGGCAATGTAGCCGTCAGTAGTTCCGTCTCCGCGACCGATTACAGCGCGATTAACCTGTGGATGGTGGGGCCATTCCATGCCGTCGGCATCATTGACCCCAAATTACACACTACCGGCTTTGGCCATTACCATGAAAACATTGGCACCTGGAAATCAGGGGCAACCCTGGATGTGCTGCGCGGCCGCGGCGGTGTCCCTGGTGGCGTTACCTTCCCTGTCTATTACCCCAAAAACGGGGGGCAGTTGTGGCTCCTCAGCTATGGGGGGGGTGAATACCCTGATCCAGTAGCCGGTTGTGGCTACTCTCTGCCCACTGGCGGCCCCATCATCTTACAACTTGGCCCTGGCAACGTCACCCCCAATGTGACCGCCTACAGCCTCACCCGGCAAGGGCAGCCGGTCAATGTTTGCGTTTATGATGAGACCACTTATAGCTTTCCCGGCAACCCATCCGGGCAATCCCTGGGCCGCTCAGTTCTGAACGGCCGGGATGCTATTGTGATGATGCCGCAGCAGCCGCTCCAGGTAGGGCAATCATACACTGCCAGCATCACCACCAATGGCAATACCTACACCTGGACCTTTACCACCGTCGCTTCCCCGGTCACCATCCATGAAGAAGCAGGTGAAGAGGATGTGGTTTATGAGATTCGGTAGGTCCAAAACCTGGTTTTTATCCGCAGATTTCACAGATTAGCGCAGATTTCTTCCAGTCTAATCCCCACAATCTGGGCTAATCTGCGGATTATTTTGCTTGCCCCAAATGCCCGATGTTGGTATCAATACCACCATGCGTACCGACATCGGGCTGTCTGCCCCCTCTCTTTATCTTTATGACCTGAACCGTGCCCAATTGGGAGAACTGCTGGCTGGCTGGGGCTACAGTGATTACCATGCCAGCCTGGTCTGGTCAGCTTTGTACCAGCAGATGGCCCCCACCATGGCCGAGATGGCCAACCTGCGGGATGAGTTACGACAAAAGCTCGCGGCCGCGTCCCATCTCACCCCTCTCCCGATAGCTAAACAAACATCCAGCCAGGACGGCACCCGCAAATATCTGCTCCGCCTGGCCGATGGGCAGTTGATCGAAACAGTGCTTATGCCATATCGCGGCCGCATCACCGCCTGCATCAGCACCCAGGCCGGCTGTGCTATGGGGTGCGTTTTCTGCGCCACCGGGCAGATGGGGTTTATGCGCCACCTCACCCCCGGTGAAATCGTGGCCCAGGTCATCCACGCCCAACGTGTTCTCCAGGCAGAGGGGAAAACCTTACGCAATATCGTTTTGATGGGCATGGGCGAACCACTGCATAATTACGACCACACCATGACCGCCCTGGAAATCCTGATGGATCACAAAGGGATAGCTTTAGCTCCCCGCCATATCACCCTTAGCACCGTCGGGGTCATTCCCGGCATTCGGCGGCTGGCCGATGAAGGGCACCCGTTTCACCTGGCGGTCAGCTTACATGCTGCCACCGACGCCGAACGGACCGCCCTGGTTCCCCCTGCTAAAAAATGGCCGCTGGCCGAGCTAATCGAAGCCTGTCATTATTATGTCAATAAACGGGGGAGACGAATTTTCTTTGAGTGGGCGTTAATTGAGGGCAAGAATGACACCCCAGAGCAGGCCCACGCGGTGGGGCGGCTGTTGCAAACGCTCAAGGCTCACATAAATCTGATCCCCCTCAACCCTACAGCGGGGTATGGGGGGCGGCCAAGCGACGCGGCCGCGATCAAGCAGTTTCAGCAAATCCTCAGCCAATACGGCCTGCCCAGCACCGTGCGCCAGCGGCGGGGTATCGAAATCAACGCTGGCTGCGGCCAACTGCGTGCCGAAGTGAAAAATGAGACGTGAGGTTTGAGTTCCCCTCAATTGTCCCCAGCTTCTTCACCCTGCACCGCTTTCCCCAGCAAATAATCTACAGCCGCCTGGAGTTGGTTATCCCCTTCACCACCGATGGTGGCTTCTTCAGCCAGGGTAATAAAATAATCAGGCTGGAGTGGATCAGCATTGACCCAAACCTCATTGGGGGTAAGCCAACGGGCAATGGTCAGGCGAATGCCCCCCTGATTGCTCAACTGCCGCCATGTTTGCACCGTTCCCTTGCCAAAGGTGGTCTGGCCAATGAGAATGGCGCGGCCGCGATCCCGCAAAGCCCCAGCTAACACCTCAGACGCGCTGGCACTGCCTTCGTCTATCAATACAACCATCGGCACCATTTCGGCCAGCCCTCCATTTTTAGAATCATAGATCGTTTCCCGCCCATCACCAAAACGCTCTATCAAGACAACTCCCCTATCTAGAAATTGATCGGCTACTTCAATCACTGTAGTTAGCCCCCCCCCGGGGTTACGGCGCAAATCGAGAATAAGCCCCTGGGGTGATTGGGCCATGAGTTCGGTCAGGGTAGCTTCTAATTCAGCTGGAGTGCGGCCGCCAAAGCGGTTTAGCCGTACATAAGCAATCCCATCAGGCAGCATTTCGCCACGTACACTGGGAATTTCGATGGTGGCCCGCACAATGTCATAGGTCAACAGTTCCCCATTGCGCTCAATAATCAGGGTAACAGTGGTGCCGGCTGGCCCCCGCACCAACCCCGCGGCCGCGTCCGAACTCATACCCGTTAAATCCACCCCATTGGCCTGACGTAAAATATCACCAGGTTGTAAGCCAGCCGCTTCCGCCGGCGAGCCTTCAATAGGGGAGACAATTACAATCTGTCCATCCACCTCTTCCACATAGGCCCCAATTCCCTGGAACTCACCATTCATCGCCTGCTTTTCATAAGCCTGCTCTTCCGGAGTCAGGTAGCGGGTATGTTGGTCTTCTAAGGCCAGGAGCATCCCATTGATTGCCCCTTCCATCAGGGCCACATCATCCACAGGTTGATCAAAATAAGAGGAATGAATAATGTCCCAACTTTCCCAAAATGGCGCAAACAGTTCATTGGTAGCCCGTGGTTGCTGGTTAAACCCGGCCCGGAATATCTGCACCGGGGCCAGGCGGGATTGGCCCAGGCCATACCCGGCAGCAAAAACGATAAACAGAAGCATGAGAAAATTACAACCAGGGATAATACGTTCGCGTAACATACAACTCCTCAAATTCCCAATCCATACATCTATTCATAAACACAATACCGATCCTTATAGGGAGCATGATCACGATTGTGAAGAACTCGAAACTCCCCCGCAGGTATGATAAAATGCCCGCCTAAAGATTATAACGAGTAAGCCAAATTCGGCTCAAATTGTTCTATGACCACTCAGAAACTTCGGCCTATCTTTTCGTTTACGTTGGTACTGCTTGATGCCCTCATTCTGACCCTGGCTTTTTACCTGGCGTATGAACTGCGGGCCAGAATTCCTTTCCCTAATGAATTAGTGACGACTATCCCTTTTAGCCGTTACCTGGGGCTGCTGGGAGTATGGGTGGCCTGCCTGGTATTGGCTCTTTTCATTTACCGACAATATTATGTTTCTCGTGCCCCTTCACGAGTAGACCAGTTGTATTCTATTGCGGCCGCGATCTCCATTGGCACCCTCATCTCCGTCGGCGTCGCTTCCCTCATCTTCAAAAACACCCCTGGCAGCCTGTTTGAGATTGATTTTCCCCGCATCATGCTGGTTTATGCCTGGCTGTTGGCCATTGTCGGCATCATGGTTGTCCGCATTCTCCACCAGGTTGGGCGTACCCGGCTGCGCCGTTTTGGCTTGGGGCAAGACCGGCTGCTCATCGTTGGCACAGGGGAAGTAGCCCAAATTATCATGCAGCGGATTCAATGGCAGCCGCAATTAGGCTATATTTTAATGGGGGTTGTTACCGCCAATGGGGGAAATGGCCTGCCTGATATTAACGGGGTTCCGGTGCTGGGGCAGGCCAAAGAGTTAACCCAACTGATTGAGCAGCACCAAATTGATGAGGTGATAATTGCCATGCCAGAGAAGGGGCACCGGGAAGTGATCAGGGTGATCTCAATGTGTCAGCGCGGCCGCGTCTCCATCAAAGTATTCCCCGACGTGTTCGCCTTTGTTACCTCAGAAGCCACCATTGACGACCTGGGGGGGCTGCCCCTGCTCACCGTGCGTGATTACTCCATGCGCGGCTACGGCCTCATGCTCAAACGGCTCATAGATATAGCCGGAGCCGCCTTTGGTCTCATCGTCCTCTCCCCACTTATGCTCCTCACCGCCATTGCCATCAAATTAGAATCACCTGGCCCCGTCTTTTTCATCCAGGAGCGGATGGGGTTGGATGGCAAACTGTTCCCCATGATCAAATTCCGCTCTATGCGAACAGATGCCGAACATCATGGCCCTGGCTGGACCGTCAAAGATGATCCTCGCCGCACCCGCCTGGGCAGCTTCTTACGCCGGGTTGACATTGACGAAATGCCCCAACTCATCAACGTCCTTTTAGGAGAAATGAGCCTGGTAGGACCACGCCCAGAGCAGCCATACTATGTAGAACAGTTCCAGGAAAAAGTACCCCGCTATATGGAACGCCACCGGGAAAAAGCGGGCATGACCGGTTGGGCCCAGGTGAATGGCCTGCGCGGTGATACCTCTATCGAAGAGCGTACCCGCTATGACATCTGGTATACCGAAAACTGGTCGCCCCTGCTAGACATCAAAATTCTACTTCGTACTGTGTGGCAAAAAATCGTCCTGCATAATCAGGGGGGGTAGCAGTGAGCAGTGGGTAATGTGGGGGATCACCCGGTGAGGATCGCCCGGCGGGGATCGCCCGGCGGGGATCGCCCGGCGGGGATCGCCCAGCGGGGATCGCCCGGCGGGGATCGCCC
>JAHDWJ010000006.1:0-41061 GCA_023384415.1 Anaerolineae bacterium | reverse complement strand
GCGGGGATCGCCCGGCGGGGATCGCCCAGCGGGGATCGCCCGGCGGGGATCGCCCGGCGGGGATCGCCCGGCGGTCAAACCGCCGGGCTAAAAATACAAAGCCCTACGGGCTACGGTTGTAGGCCAACGGCCTTCGTATTTTTAGCCCGGACGTTTACGTCCGGGCGGGCCGACATCCGGGCGGGCCGACATCCGGGCGGGCCGACATCCGGGCGGGCCGACATCCGGGCGGGCCGACATCTGGGCGGGCCGACATCCGGGCAGACTCACATCCGGGCAGACTCACATCCGGCGGGCTTGAAACAAGACCTACCCGGCAACAATCCCGGAAAATCCAACAGCCTCAGCCCCAACGTGAGCCCCGATGGCAGGGGCGATAAGCATTGGCTCGATCTCCAGGCAATCTGGAGGGATGAGGTCCTGCACAGCCTGTTTGAGCGCGGCCGCGTCCTGGGGCGCATTGCTGTGCAAAATCACCAGCCGGGTAAAGGGGGCCGTCTCCCGAATCATCTGTTCCACCCGGGCTAACGATTTAGCCCGCGTCCGCACTCGTTCCACCACCTCAACCTTGCCATTGCGGATGCCGATGACCGGCTTAATTTGCAGCAGCGTCCCCAGGCCAAATTGGGCCAGGCTCACCCGCCCCCCCCGCCGTAAGGAATCCAGAGTATTCAGAGTAGCAAAGGTGCGAACTTTGGCATAATTATCGTGGAGCAGAGCGATTATTTCTTCAGCGGTGTGACCATTGGCGGCCGCTTCCGCCGCCATCCAGGCCAGCAATCCCGTCCCCAGCGTCAACTGTCCCGAATCAAACAGATGTACCGGTACTCGTGTGACTGCCTCAGCCCCTAATTTGGCCGCGTTATACACCAGGCTCAACCCCGAAGCGATATGCACCGAAATAATGGCCGTTGCTCCCTCATCAGCCAGCTTTTCGTACAGTTCGGTATAAGCTGCGGGAGAGGGAGCCGCCGTTTTAGGATGATCTGGGTAGCGGCTCAGGTTCTGGTAAAACTCCTGCCGATCCAGTTCAACCCCATCCAGATACCCCTTATCACCAATGTTGATATACACCGGCAAAATGGCGATGCCATATTGCTGGGCAATGGTCGGGGGAATATCCCCAGCACTGTCAATAACAATTTTGATGCTCATCTTCTTCTCCTCAGTAAATCGAACTTCCATCTCGATAGGCGATTTAGAAAATCGCGCTACAAATTATCTTCCCGGCTTAATAAAGGCGGCGCCTCTGGTCGTAATCGGTTTACGCCGGGCGCGAGGTTTGTCATCGGCCAGTTGGGTGAGATGTTGGGCCAAATCTTCCAGGCTGGATAGGTTATGGACAGGTAGGAAATCATCCATATAGGGCAGGGCAGCCATAATGCCCCGTGTCAACGGTTCATACTGGGCCGAACCAAGCAGTGGGTTAAGCCAGATGAGCCGGTGACAGCTTCGATGCAGCCGATCCATCTCTTTTTTTAAGACCGCCGGATCACCTCGATCCCAACCGTCGCTGATGATGAGGACGACAGCCCCACGCCCCAAAACGCGCCGCCCCCAATCGTAGTTGAAGCTTTTTATAGCCTCACCGATGCGGGTGCCCCCTGACCAATCATGCACCAGGGCGGAGACGTTATGTAAAGCGCGGTCTATCTCTTTGTCTCGCAGCGGCCGCGTAATGCGGGTCAGCCGGGTGCTAAAAACAAACGCCTCCACTGTCTGCTCCAGACCGGCGGCGAGGCTGTAGATGAAATGGAGCAACAGCCGGGTATACCGCTCCATAGAGCCGCTAATATCGGCCAGGATGACAAGCGGCCGCGGCTTATATTTTGGTTCACGAGTGGGCCACTCCAGAAGCTCTCCCCCATAGCGCAAATTACGCCGCAACAGACGGCGCAAATCCAAATTTTGCCCATACCCCGTTTGCGTGCGCCGGGTGCGCCGCTCCCCCATCTGCCACATCATCGCCGCCATCATCCGCTGCACCGCGGCCAACTCATCCGCCGAAAGATCGGCAAAATCTTTCTGACGCAAAATCTCCTGAGTGCTGTACGTTTGCGTTACCTCAATCACCTCAAGCAGTTCCCCCCCATCCTCTTCTTCCTGGTTTGCTTTCTCTTGGGGGGCTTCTGGCTGTAAATCAGGGGGTTTAATGATCGGCTCTTGGGGGCGGGGCAGCTCGCGGCGAAACAGATCGGCCAGAGAAAGTTCATGCACAGGTCTACGCCAAAACAGCTCAAACGCCTGGTCAAAGAGGGGTAAATCTTCTTTGTTATGGACGAGCAGACTTTGTAAGGTGTAATAAAAATCCGGTTTGCGGCCGATTTCCACTAATGAAAGGGCCTGCACCAGATCAATGACCCGGCCAGGGTTGACATCCAGCCCTAACTCCCGCAGCAAGCGATTAAACAGAACTAGATTATGCAACAACTGCCCTGAAGAGTTAGCTTCATTGATCGTCATCGTCTAATCGTTGCTCCTCTAAAGTTGAACTCTCCCCACGCAGCTAACAAACCATCCCATGAAACTTTTATTGGCCCTTCAAGGAACATGGGATCATGAATCCAAAAACAATGTTCTTGCTCACCGCCCACAACAACCAACGCATGGGCAACATCTTCATGCCAATATTCCAAGAAACCTGTGCGAACAAAACAATAAGCAGTAGTTGATTAGTTAAGGCGGTAAACAGATCAGTAATAGACCATTCACGATAGTCAACCTGAAAACCCACTCTACTTAAGCGGTTGACTGCAAATGAAGGAGTGCCATACGGCTGCGATTGTAACATGTGATGGGTCAAATGTTGCGTTTGCTGTCGAATATTTTCCACTGTGTTAGTGTCGTAATAAACAAACCCATATCGTGAATCCACATCTACAAAGGCAACCTGTCCTACGCGGCCGCGAGAGGGGAATGTTAATTCTACAGGCACACGCCATAGCCAACCCCGCACCTCATCCTTCACTAATTGGGGCGTACCAGCCAGCAGCAGATTGCTAACCTGCTCTAGCATGAGTACATTGACCTTCTGCCGGGCAATAAAATCTGAAACTTGGACTCCCGCTTCGGCAGCAGAAGTAAATTGATCCTGAAACCACAGTAATAAATCTTGACTAGCTTCTTCACCCAGTACCCCAGCCACTGATGGTGGCAATGTTTTGACTGCCACTTCTTTTCTCCTCTGCTTATAATAGCCTGTTCATCTTTGTGAGATATTTCTGCTCCTATAACTGTCCAACAAAGCCAGGAGCTAATCTATCCCGTATTTCCAATGCCAGGCTGGCGTGAAAATCTTCCCAGATCAAGGGGTCTTCATAAGTAGGGGCCATACCGGGAAAGGGGGAACGGTTCATAACGTCTCCTAGATCAGCTACACCAAACAACCATTCCATTATACCCCTGATAGGGCGTTTAGGGGGGGAAGTTGAATGGGATGTTAAACCCATCCTGGTATTTTTTTCGGAAAAGGGGTAGTCGTGTTATCCTTACCCCAAAATCGTCATGGTGATCGAATAATCGATCATGATAACGAATACGTTTACGATTACTATCAGGAGTTAGAAACAGGAGTTTCTTTATTATGTCTGAGTTTCGCATTGAGAAAGATTCATTAGGCGAGGTGTTTGTGCCGGTGGCCGCTTATTGGGGAGCACAAACGCAGCGCGCTATTCACAATTTCCCCATCAGCGGCTTAAAGCCATACCCGGCGTTTATCTGGGCCATGGCGGTGATTAAACGTGCGGCCGCGACCGTCAACCATGAGTTAGGGCTGTTCAATGATAAACAGGCTGGCAACCGCCTCGTCACCGGGGATGAGATGGCCCAGGCTATCATCAACGCCGCTGATGAGGTGATTGCCGGACAATGGCCCGAGCAGTTCGTCGTTGACCCCATTCAGGCAGGGGCCGGCACCAGCCACAACATGAATGTCAACGAGGTCATTGCCAACCTGGCCAACCTGGCCCTGGGGTATACCCTGGAAGCCAGCGGCAAACCGATCAGCCCTAATGATCATGTCAACATGGCCCAATCTACCAACGATACCATCCCTACGGCCATTCGCCTGGGCTGCTTGTGGCGGTTAGATGAACTGCTGGAGACGTTAGACCGGCTCGCGGCCGCGTTCCGGGCCAAAGCGGCTGAGTTTGATGATGTGGTTAAAAGCGGCCGCACCCATCTGCAAGACGCCGTACCCGTCCGGCTGGGGCAGGAGTTTGGGGCTTACGCTCGCAGCATTGAGCGCAACCGGGAAAAAGTGGCCCAGGCCGCCGAAGGACTGCGCCGCTTAGGCATTGGCGGCACCGCTACCGGTTCTGGCCTTAACGCCCACCCGGAATATCACGGCCGCATGGTCATCACCCTCAGCCGCCTCACCGGGCTGGCCCTCAGCGAAAGCGACGACCTGTTTGAATCTATGCAAAGCATGGGGGATGCCGTCCATTTCAGCGGCGCCTTACGCACCCTGGCCCAGGACATGGCCCGCATCGCCAACGATTTCCGCTTGCTCTCCTCTGGCCCCAGCACCGGCCTGGATGAAATTCGCCTGCCCCCAGTGCAGCCCGGCTCTTCCATCATGCCCGGCAAAGTCAACCCCGTCCTGGCTGAAATGCTCAATATGGCCATGTACCAGGTGATGGGCAACGACCTGACCGTCATGCTGGCCGGGCAGGCCGGGCAGTTAGAGCTAAACGTAATGATGCCCATCATCGCTTACAACCTGTTCCAGAGCATGGACATCCTCATCAACTCCCTCAACGCCTTCAACGAGAAATGCCTCATCGGGGTCCAGGCCAATCGGGAAAAAGCCACTGGCTGGCTGGCGAAAAATGCCATTCTTGTCACCGCCCTCAATCCGGTCATCGGTTATCTGAAAGGGGCTGAGGTCGCCAAAGAAGCCATGGCCAGCAACCGCACCGTGCGCGAAGTCGTGGTCGAGAAAGGGTACCTCTCCGGTGAAGAGGTAGACCGTCTGCTAGATGTCCGCAGCTTGACCGACGGGGGAATTCACAAATAAGTAGTAAGCAGTGAGCAATTGGTAGTCGGCGGTCAACTTTGCCCAACCGATCCCACCGAAGCCTCAATTCTTTATGCACCGAATTGTCATTTTACTTATCCTGTGCCTGGGGCTGTTGGGGCTGCCAGCCTCAACCCAGGCGCAGGAAGGGGAAGTGGGGGAGCCAACCCCAACCGCCCCTATCCCCAAGCTGCACCGCGTTCAGGCTGGAGAAACTCTGACCAGCATCGCCCTACTGTATGGGGTGACGGTGGATGATCTGATCCGGGTGAATAATCTGACCAACCCGGAGTTTTTGTATGAGGGGCAGGAGCTGTTGATCCCAGGCCAGGTTGGGGATGTAACGACGACGGTCTACACGGTGCAGATGGGGGATACTTTAGATAGTATCGCGGCCGCGTTCCAGACCACCCCCCAGGAAATTGTCAGCCAGAACAATTTGCTCAATCCCCGGCTCATCTATGGGGGGCAGCAGTTGGTTATCATCAGCCGCACCGGGTCAGAGCAGCCCAACGCCCTCACCGGGACCTTCCACCTGGTGCAGCCGGGCGAGACGCTGGCCCTGTTGGCTTTGCGCTACAGGGTGGGGTTAGAGGAATTAGCGGCCGCGAACCATCTCACCTTACCGGCCATCCTCTTCCGGGGCCAGCGGCTCCTCATCCCTGGCGAACAGCCCTACCAGCCGTTAAGCGATGAATGGGTCAGGCTGTCGGTGCGTCCTGACCGGGCAATTCAGGGACAAACCATCGCCATTTATGTTGAAAACCTGCTAGATGGGCAGCCCAGCGGGAGCTTTGCCGGGCAACGGCTACGCTTTACCCCTTATAATGATGGCTACGTTGCCCTGGTTGGCTTGCCGGTAGATGCGCCTACGGGGTTGCAGCAGCTAGAGATTACCGGCTCTGGCAGCCGCCCCTGGCGACCGTTCCGCCAGACGATGCTGGTCGTCCCGGGCCTGTTTGGCCGCTTGGATTTGACCCTGGGGGTAGATGTCGCCCCGCTCCTGGCTCCCCAGGTACGCCTAGAGGATGATGCCCTGTTAGCCCCATACTTTGAACGGTTCTCCCCGACCCCATTGTGGCAGGGAGCATTCCAATATCCCCTGGCCGATACGGTGGTAACCTCCAACTTTGGCGAATTTCGCACCTATAACGGCAGTACCCCCATTTTGCACACCGGGGTAGATTTTTTTGCCGCTGAGGGGACAGGAGTGTTCGCGGCCGCGGCCGGGCAAATTATCTTCAACCAACCCACCCCCTTGCGCGGCAACGTCATCATCATAGATCACGGCCTGGGAGTGACAACCGGCTACTTCCACCTCTCCGAATCATTGGTCTCCATCGGGCAGAACATCGCCCAGAGAGAGTTAATCGGGCGTGTCGGCAGCACCGGCTTATCTACGGGGGCCCATCTCCACTGGGATTTGCGCGTACACAATGTGCCCGTCAGCGGGCAGCAGTGGGTAGAGCAGGCATTCCCTTAACCCCTTTTTGTAGGACACGAGTGGGCATATCTTGTGGTTGCCCCGGACTGGGCAGGCACAAGGCCAGCCCCTACAGTTAGCCTTACCTCAGAAGCCCAAAAATTCGTGTTAATTCGTGAAATTCGTGGCTATCTTTTTTCAACGACAGGCTACCAGGCTAATGTCGCTGAAAGAAAGCAATTATCCGCTCTTGAAACAACTGATCAGCCGCCCCATAAAAAGTATGGGGCACCCGACTGTAGGTGAAGCATTCAACCGGGTGGTTGATTGCCTGCAACGCCGCACATAACTGCTCCGACCAGGCATAAGGCACAACCTGATCATCCATACTGTGATGGATGCTGATAGGCAGGGTTAGCCGGGATAAATGGTAAATGGGAGAAATCGCGGCCAACATCTCCGGGGGGGCCGCCAGCTCAAAATGACCCGTTTGTCCATTAGTCCACTGCTGTATCTGCTGGTAATTCAGAACCTCATCCCCACTCATTGAGCCATACAAAACCAATGATCGAGCCGCTTCCGGCCAGATGGTAACTGCCCGCAGAGCGGCTCCCCCACCCATGCTATGCCCCATCAGGTGTATTTGATCCCCATCGGCACGGCGCAGCGGGCCATACGGGTTCTGGCTTTGCTCTTTGATGATGGCTATGAGGTTAAGCAGATCCAGAGCGTAACCAACGCGAAAATGGTTCTCACCGCTGTCGGATGGGGGAAAGTTACGCAGGTTGGGGTGAAAGACAAAGAAGCCGGCGGCAACCAGGGCATCTACATAACGGCGAGTATAAGGGATTATCTGGTATTCATCGGGAGGGATGTAGCCGTGAACAACAATGGCTACCGGGAAGCGCGTCCCTTCGGTGGGCACAGCCATATAGCCATAAATGGTCAAGCCGTCGCTGGGATAGGTGAAAATATATTGTTTGGCCTGTTCGTTTTCATCAATCACGGCCGCAATTTCAATCTCTCCCCCACCATAAGAGCGGGCGGTCAGGGCGGCAATGGTGTAAGGGCTGTATAAATCCGGCGTCGAGGTTGGGGTGAGGGTGGGCTGGGGGGTTGGCGTCGGGCTGAAAGTGGCAGAAATGGCGAGCGTAGGGGTTGGGGGAGCCGGGGGAGAGGGGGGAAGGGTTGCGGCCGCGACTTCAACCACAAGCACCAACTCAACCGTCGCCAATGGCTCTGGGGACACGGGCGGGTGGGTGGGCAGAGGGGCAGCTGGCCGGCAGCCGGTCAAAGCCAGGCAAACCCAGAGTACAGGGAAGAAAACTCCCCTTTTTAACGATAAGCGATCCATCAGGCTAGTTTAGCCCAGGATCAGGGCAAGTCAACGCCACAAAAAAAGGCGAGGTCTTCTCAAGAAAACCTCGCCAGGGAAACAATGGGCCTGCCAGGACTCGAACCTGGAACCGATCGGTTATGAGCCGACTGCTCTGCCATTGAGCTACAAGCCCGGGGGCGGTGAGTTACGATTGGCGATTGACGATTTTAGATTGGATGAGGGGTGGAGAATCGTCAATGGAAAGAGCGGGCAGCGGGAATCGAACCCGCACCGTCTGCTTGGAAGGCAGATGTGATACCTTTTCACCATGCCCGCTTGTTTAATGAGCAGTGGGCTATTTTACGGCCCACTGATAACTGCTTACCGCTAACTATTAAAGTCGGGGCAGCCAGATTTGAACTGACGACCTCTCGGTCCCAAACCGAGCGCTCTACCAAACTGAGCTATGCCCCGTAAGGCGAATGGTAGTATACTTTGTGTCAGGGTAAGCGTCAATAATTAACGATTGAGCGATTGAGGGGGTATGATGACAATTGTGATTAGAAGCCGGGAAGATGATGTGATAGCGATTCCTGCCCGCTTGTTAGAAGGGCTGCGTTGGTCAGAAGGATCTGAAATCAAAGTTGTTTTGGATGGTCAGGTGCTGCGTCTTACACCTTTAGATCAGTTCCTGGCTCTGCGCGGTCTGCTGCAGAATGACAATTCTTTTGACGAAGCCATCCAATCTTTAAACAAAGCGTGGCAATCATGGACGACTCAAACCTCTGCCTAGATACAGATGTTATTATCTTCTTTTTGAAAGGGCGCGAGCCAACAGCCACTCTTGTAGAGAAAGTTGTCCGAAGCTATTCGTGTCATGTGGCGTCTGTGACGGCATACGAATTGCTCTTTGGTGTTGCTAGAGCCAACCAAGAAATTGGGGAACATGCCTTGCTGGGCATGATGAAAGTCTTACATTTGATCTAGCGGTAGCTCGGCGTGCTGCTCAGCTACATAACAACTTAATCCGACAGAATAAAGATATTGGCGTGAAGGATATATTTATTGCTGCAACTTGTCTTGAACATAATATATCTTTGCTGACATTGAATGAGCGACATTTTTCTCGAGTCGCTGGATTAAGCTTGATCAAACCCGAAAATATTCCACTCTAATGGGAGAAGTAAACAATGAATATTGGGGTCGTTTTTCCGCAAACTGAGTTTTCGGCTGACGCGGCCGCGTACCGGGATTATGCCCAGGCGGTTGAAGCCCTGGGGTATACCCACATCCTGGCTTATGATCATATTCTGGGGGCTAATCCTGATAGGCCTGGGGGATGGCGGGGGCCATACACCTATCAAGATTCATTCCATGAGCCATTTACCCTGTTCAGCTACCTGGCCGGGGTTACGGAACGGTTGGGGTTTGTGACCGGGGTGATTATTTTACCCCAACGGGAGACGACTCTGGTGGCAAAACAGGCGGCGATGGTGGATATTTTATGCCGCGGCCGCTTCCGCTTAGGCATCGGCACGGGCTGGAATGAGGTGGAATATATCGCTACGGGGAACGATTTTCGGCAGCGCGGCCGCAAATCAGATGAACAAATTGAGCTCCTGCGCGAGTTATGGACGAAACCTCTGGTCACATTCCAGGGGCAGTGGCACCATATCCCTGATGCCGGGCTGAACCCCCTACCTATCCAGCAGCCCATCCCCATCTGGTTAGGGGGCCATGCGGAAGCGGTTTTGGCCCGTATAGCCCGAAAAGGGGATGGCTGGCTGCCAGGATTTCGCACGGCTGACGCGGCCGCGCCTACATTAGACCTTTTAGACCAGTACCTTGCCGAACAGGGACGCAGCCGGGCCGATATTGGCATTGAACCACGCCTGGCCTATAAAGATGGCTCTCCCGAAAGCTGGGGGCAAATCCTGACCGATTGGCAGGCCGCCGGGGCCACCCATGCCTCGTTAAACACAATGGGGTGTGGGTTTACGACGGTAGCTGAACACATTACCGCAGTGGAAAAGTTCGCGGCCGCGAATCTACCTTAGCACCTTGTGAGTCAACTTCTGCACGGAAAACAGGAACTTATCCACAGATAACCCAGATTTTCACAGATAAAAACCCTGTCCTCATCTGTGACACCTGTGGATAAATCTTTTTTGGTTTATCCAGGTTGGGATTATCAACAACCCAGATCAAATGAAAAATTCGTGCCCATTGGCGTAATTCGTGGCTCAACCCCCTGTTTCACCCTATCAACTCAGGGCACACTCCACCCGGTATTTCCCACCCTCACTTCCTTCCGACAACTCTCCCCCTTTGCCCGTAAACGGGAATGGATGGCTGTACCATTTGACTTTCCCCTTAGTTGTTGCCTGAAACTCAATCCGGCTCATATCAATCGAACCCATATCGTCAAAAATCTCCTGGAAGCCAACCGTCACACTGACTGATTCACCGTCATTCAGGGTGAACTGCCCTTTGTTGACCATTTTTTGGCCTTGCACATAGAGGGTGATGGTATCTTTGCCAATCAACGCATCAGTGCTATCCACAACCAGGTTGGCGGTAATACTCCGGGTTTTGAGGGCTTCGGCAATATTTTGATGGGAAACAGGGTCGCGGCCGCGAGTCACTGCCAGGTTTTGCAGCAGTTGGACTGTACTGGCCCCTTGCGCCGCTTCCAGGGTAGGAAATCCCAGCCAGCTTACCATCGCCTGGGCGGCAATTGGCCCGTCGGTGACTGGTGGGGGAGATTTGGCTTCACCAATCGGGACTGTACCCCCTTCCCCCTGAAAATTATTCATAGAAACATCCCAGGGAGCTTCCCAGGTCATAGATTTGAGATGAACCAACTGCCCATTCCGTTTCACACCAACAGAGGTGGTAAAACTATCTTTTCCCCGGGTTTCCGTCAGGACCCCTTTGCCCATTGTCTGCGGCATTTCAATGCTGGGTTGATCAAAAAAATTGACCGGGGTGCTGGGAGTCGTGTCGTTAATGGAAACGGCTGCCGAATACCAGGGAGCAACCACATTCGGGGCCACAGTGCCATCAGAACTGGTTTGAGCATCCCGAACCGTACCGACAGAAATGTTCTTCTCGGTCACGATTTTGCCGTTTGGCTGACCCCCCTCTCGGTAAACCCCGGTGCGCGTAGACCCCATGAGCGTTTGCACTGGCCCAGTCATTACCGGTTCACCGCTGCCTAAACTAACATCAGAGGCTAAAGCCACATTGGCTTCAAAAGTGACCGGGGGAGCGGAAACCGAAACATTGGTGGCCCCATCTTTCTTGGCCGTAACTTTACCTGGGGCTTTGATATCCCCCCCGGTCAATGTAAACATGCTGGCATCTACACCGGTCTCTTTCACCCGTTTATTGCTTTGGCTGTCATCTCTTTGGATGGATTTGGCCGGGGGTTTCTCTTTAGCTAGAAGGCGTTGAACGGCCTGATTACCGGATGTCCGTTGCAAGGTCAAGATCTCATTAGGTTGGGCACGAGCGGTCTGGGCGGATTGGTACGCGGCCGCGGCCTGGGCCAATAGGTCTGGCGACTCCTGCTTGATGGCCGCTGCCTCACCCCCTTTCACCTGACCCTTCGTCCCTGATTGGCCTTGTTTTGTCTGGTGCATTGTATGCCTTTGTGATGTGAGGGGTCCTGCAACTGAGTGGGTGGATAAGATGGGAGAATTATATCTGCGGCCGCGGCTGCATAGCAATCCCTTTCGGTATTCGCGTCAATCCTGTCAGGAAGATTTGTTGTTTGCCATGCCTCTTTTGGATCACACTTCTCCCCAAAGCATTAAATTGTTTACCTGGAGGTCAATAACCGTTGTTGACAGATTTGAGCCTGGCAAACGGTTTCACCTCTCATGCTTGATATTCAGGATGATCGACGATGAACCGGTCTAACCGCTGTTGGGCGGTTTTTCTAACTTGTTGCCGTATGACAGGCAGCCAGCCCAAGAGCAACCCTGTCGGCCCCAACGCCATCCGTGTCCAGCGCCAAAAGCCAAACCGATCCTGGTGATAGATAATCCGCCCATCTTGAAAACGAAAGCGGGCCTCAATGATGTTATGTACCTGACGGCCACCAGAAAAGGTATACCACGCTTCCCAATGGGCCGTTCCCGTTGTTTCATTGGCTTGCACCTGGTTGTGTACTACGCGCAAATCTGACCCCGCCACACACAACATGTGCCACATCGCCCCCACCTGCTTCCCTTGCAAACGAAAGACCGGATCCATAAACTGAATCTCAGGGTGGTAACAGGCGATCATCCCGGCATAATCCCGCGCCGCAAAAGAGCGGTAGAACGTATCAATCAACTGTTCATTCTGATTTATCATTTTACCGTACTCCCTTCCAGCTATCAGAGGCCAACAATCCCTACCCTATTCATGTACACTTCGTCCGTAGCGGCCGCTTATTCAATCGGCACAAATCGGAGATCAGGGTATTTATCCTGATAATATTGAACCTCATGTTCAGAGCGGAACAGGCCGATGAGTCTCTCCTGGGCGTCTTGTGCCCGGATGAGGCCATAACGCCAGGGCAGCAGCTCAATTTGCTCTTCTGGCCCCTCAATCAACCGGGCCAACTGATGGGGCAGCCCTTCTAACTTGGTGACCACATTATACTCCGCTTCCATCCGGGCCTGGACCACCTCAAATTGCAACGCCCCTACAACCGCCAAAATCGGGTCGCGGCGGCGAGCATCCGCTTCATACAACACCTGCATCGCCCCTTCTGTTTCTAATTGCTGCAATCCTTTGAGGAACTGCTTCTGCTTGCTGATGTCCAGGTTGATGATCTTGGCGAAATGTTCGGCGGCAAAGCGGGGGATAGCGGCAAAGGTGAACGATTTACCCTGGCAAAGGGTATCGCCAATGGCAAATTCTCGGTTGCCTGGCAGCCCAATAATGTCACCAGGGTACGCTTCATCAACCACTTCGCGCTCATCGGCGAAGAAGCTGTAGGGGCGAGGCAGGCGGATGGTTTTGCCGGTGCGGGGATGATTGACGACCATATTACGCTCGAAGCGGCCGCTGCACACCCGCACAAAAGCCACACTATCGCGATGTTTAGGGTTCATGTTGGCCTGAATCTTAAAGACAAAGCCCGAGAATTCCGGGTGATGGGGAATCACCAACCCATTGGAACTGGTGTAGGGCACAGGGGCCGGCGCATAACGGATAAAATCGTTAAGAAACAGCTGCACCCCAAAATTGGTCAGGGCACTGCCAAAATAAACCAGCGTCTGCTCCCCTTGCAACATTTTATCGTGGTCAAATCCCATCCCCATGCCGTCCAAAAGCTCAATATTGGTATGTAAATCCTCAAACTGATGGGAACTTAGCCCGGCTTCAATACGCGGGTCATCCAGGGTGGTGATGTGTTCCGGGGAAATAGTCTGGTTATGAATGGTGCGATCATAGAGATGGACTTCATGGGTCTGCCGATCATAGACGCCGAGAAAATCGGCCCCATCACCAATAGGCCAGTTCATGGGAACGGGCTGCATCCCTAATACCGTTTCAACTTCATCCAACAAGGCCAGTGGGTCTTGGGCCGGCCGATCCATTTTGTTAATGAAGGTAAAAACAGGGATGCCCCGCTGGCGACATACCTCAAACAGCTTGCGCGTCTGGGCTTCCACCCCTTTGGCTGCATCCAATACCATCACCGCACTATCGGCGGCCATGAGGGTGCGGTAAGTGTCTTCGGAAAAATCCTGGTGGCCGGGGGTATCCAGCAGGTTGATGACATGCCCTTTGTACGGAAATTGCAGCACCGTTGAGGTGATGGAGATACCTCGCTCTTTTTCAATCGCCATCCAGTCAGAGACCGCGCTGCGCTGGTTGCGGCGGGCGCGAACGCTGCCAGCCAGGTGAATAGCATTGCCGTAGAGAAGCAATTTCTCGGTGAGGGTGGTTTTCCCGGCGTCAGGGTGGGAGATAATGGCAAAGGTGCGTCGGGCGGCCACTTCTTTGCTCAGGTCAAGGGTGGGAGTAAGTTCTGGCTCTAACATAAAACAGGTTATAGACACAAAGAAACCGGATTTTGTCATAAAATCCGGTTTCTCACAAGGTTATGAAGATAAATAGCGACCGCAAATCAGACTGCGGCCGCGAGCAAAGTATAACACTGGTGAAGTTGGTTGACCAATGGATTAATGGTACATGGTCATTCTTAGTTCCAAATTTTATTCTTGATAAAAACACCAACTGCCCAGATTGTTTTTAGTGAAGCGTACAAGTGAATTTAATACTTATATTATGTTGGCAAGGCCCTCGTATTTTTTTTTTTTTGCGCTATACTGTGGATGAATCACAATATAAACAAGGAGAAAACAATGAAACAAAAATTCAACTATATGACTATTGGCGCATTGCTTGCTCTTATAGGATTAGTATCCCTTTTCGCATTGTTCGCAAACCGTACTCAGGCTCAACAAAACAATGCGTGGGCAAACCAGATGGCTCAGGAAGAAACGAACATAGTTAGTCACGATTCCGAGCAAACCAATAATCCGACATCTGATTTTGCTGACCGAGTACAAATTCATGAAAGCATTGTATCTACACACAGTGAGAACACTATAGTATCGGAAAGTCACGAAGATAATAAGTTGTTTCAAGTGCTGGAAATAAATGCAGACACACAGGATAATCCGCAACAGGAGTACGTCAGGATTATACAGCAAGTGCAAAATTTAAATGAAAAATATATTGTGAATTTGAGCCATGAATTTAATTGGCTTCACGTCCAGTATCATACCTTAGTACCAGTATCAACCAGGGGAACAAGAACATTGCCTGACGGCACTCACCTATCTAATCTCTATCCGACAGATACCACAGTAGATGATTACTGGTTCAGTAAGGATGATTACAGCATCTATATCCATCACGTATCTGATCTTAGTGGCACTCTGTTGCAAAAAGCGGCATCCATTCATGGGGAAACAGTTAATTTAACATTAATGGCAGCAGGTCTGGCGACTTACCGTTACCCTACCTCTTTAGAGGCGGAGTACCCTTCTTTGCAAGGACGCTCGCTTTCTATCCTACGCGAACTAAAAGATAGTGAGAAGTTCACTGCCTGGCTGGAGAATGGGCAATATGTGGTCACAGTTGTTGATTATTTTGACCAGGCTATTCAGTTTGGCAATGTCGCCAACCCCTTGATGGCTCACCGATATCAGATTGTTTTTGACTGGGAAACGGGAGCTATTCAATATGAAGAATTTGCTTTCCAAACTATTGAAGGTGAGTGGCTTATCATGGAAGCGCGAACTCAATTCGTTTATGAAGAACAATACGATCTACCTGCTGAAGCCCTACAAACAATGGAGCAACTGTTAAATCTTATTCAGGAGGAAAATTAAAATGCTGACAAAGAAAATATTACGCTTTCAGATAGCCTTTTTTCTTGTTTTAGGTATTGCAGGCATAACAATTATGGCTGCCTTTGCTGAAGGAAATTCACCACAAAGTAGCAGTAATTTTGCTGGCATTACTACAGCCATTGCCAGCAAAAACGCTTTTAAATATCAGGGAGGTCAATATTACTTGTTTCAATGTGATTCATTTAGTTATACTTCACCTGGTACAGCTATAACAACTATAGGCTATACTTGGTTTGCTTGCTATGTTTACAGAGATGGAATATATGTCGCCGGGTTTAATCGAAGTGGGTCGGTTAATTATAATGCGAGCAGTCACGTTGATTCAGGCACGTTGATTGTTTTTCCAGCATCAAGCAGCCGCGTGGTTACTGGTGAAGGTACACATGATTTTGGTCATTTTGATGGCACAACACATACGTGGCGACCTTATGTATGGCGAGATAATAGTTATGTACCCTAATGAAATATAGTATCTACTTACTCTTGCCAGGCTCCAATGACCTAGAACAAACTGAAACAAACTGGCTGTTTTTCGCTATAAAACAAGCTGTGAACAGCAGGGATGTATTGGGGGTGGGAGATTTCCGCCAGGCCATAAGCCATTAATTCGCGGAAGGAGATGGCCCCCATCACCAATGAGGAAAAATCGGCAATGTCCAGGCGCACAGTGACATCATACCGGTCATCGAGAGCGATTTGGGCCTGCCCTTGCTCAAACTGGATGATGAACGCGCCATCATTTTCGGGCAGGAAGGTGTCACGCAGGGAAAGGTTGAGCCGGAGTGTCTGCCCACCAAAATCGTGGGCGGCCATTGCTTTAAACAGGGTGCGGGCGTTGATGACCCGATACATGGCCCCTAACCCCTGGGCCGCATTTTCATGACAAACAGAGGGCAGGACGCGGCCGCTGCCATTACGCGGATCACTCAGTAAAAAATGCCAGTTCGGGTCCGGGCTGGTATACACAATCGTTCCCACCTGATCTGCCTGGGAGCGCAAAAAGGCACACAACTCCCGCAGCACCAGCGGCGAATCATAAACCAACTCCTCAATCTGGAGATCATTTTGCAAAAAAGAGCCGCCGGGTACGGGTTGGAAGGTAAACGCCAGATAGCCTAAAATTTGCCCCCCGTCCCGATACCCCACCACCCGCATGGCTGGATTTTCCAACAGGCGGCGCACCTCAAAGTCCGCTTTGCCCATTACCCCATGGGTTCGACTCATATACCGGTCAAAACAGGCCAGCACCTTCTCTCTATCAGCTACTGTCAGATAATCAAGATGGGTTTTATCAAACTGAGGGGGCAGGCTGGCCGGGCCAAAGCGATATTGCCACATCTTCCCCCCATAACCATACCCCATCTGCTTATAAAAATCGGGGCGGAACGGGTACAAAGCGGTGATAGCAGCCCCTTGCTGCCGGTAATGGTAATGGAAGTGGGCCAGCAGATGTTTGGCGACCTTCTCTTTCTTGTGCAAAAAATGAGTACCCACCATGCCTACCCCCCCAACCAGGGTGCGGGTTTCGTACAGTTGCATGGTGAAATCATGCAGCCGCATTCCCCCCACCATTTCATCATCCCGAAAAGCTCCGTAATAATGAATGGTGCCATCCTGATTGTTGATAAACCGCTCTTTGGTACGCTGTTTATCTTCTGGGGAGACGATTTTCATGCCCGGATAAGCCGCCGCCATAATCTCCACCAGCGTATCTAACTCTGATTGGTCTAACTCACGGATGGTGTACATGGGGAACCCCCTGGGAAAGGATGAAGAATGAGGGATGAAGGATGAATTTGTTGAAAACGGCCACGAATTTTACGAATTGGCGCGAATTTTTCTCTGGTAACTTCGGGCTTGGGCGTCTCGGCGGTAGTTTTTTCGATAGGGTTGATTATGGGGGTTATTTCACGCTGATGATTTCGCCGCCGGTGAGGGTGTGTAAATCGGTGGGGGTGAGGCGGAAGACAGCGTTGGGTGTGCCTGCGGCCGCCCAAATTTCGTCATACTGGGCTAAATCTTCATCAATGAAGGTGCGGATTTTCTGGCTATGGCCTACGGGGGGAACGCCGCCGATGACAAACCCGGTCTGCTGACGGACATAATCGGCATCTGGTTTTTCGATGGGTTCACCAACCAGGGTTTGCAGCTTCTTTTCATTGACCCGGTTGCGGCCGCTGGCTACAACCAGGATAGGGGTATGGGTGATGCGGCCGCGAAACAGCAGCGACTTCACAATCTGCCCCACCGTACAGCCAACAGCGTCGGCTGCTTCCTGGGCCGTTCGCGTGGACGCTGACAGTTCGACCACCTGCAATTTCAGGCCAAACTGGGCCAAAACATCCTGTACCCTTTGGGCACTGGGAGATAAAGGGGATGCGGAGGTAGTTAACTGGGGATTGAACTCACCTGATTGACCATTAGTGGCATGAGCTTGCAACCAGTTAATTAATCGGCTTTTGATTTGCTGCAATCGTTGCGCCGAAATGTTACCAAGACGTGCATTGATAATAGTTGGTTGCACCGTAGCTAATCGTCCTAAACGGATAATCGAGCGGCTTTTTAGCCCGGTGGCAGCGTAATCAACATCAGAGGGATCAATAATTTCATCAAAGTTGGCGACTGTTTGATGAACCCGCGACGAAATCACCCCCAGCAGTAAATCTTTATGTTGGCCTGGGGTCACAGCAATTACTAAAGCTGGACGAAGTTTTCCGCCTTGCAAATCTGTGTGAGGAAATCGGATCAGGACAATGTCGCCAGGTTTCATGGATGATAAATTTCTTGGGCATCTTCTAATGAGTAGCTGACCTCATCCGTTTCGCGGAACAGATGTTGCAGAGCAAATGTTTCCCATTGAGTATGCTCCCATTCAGCATATACAGGTTTTATTTGCCGCCTGGTCATCACAAACAAGGTAAAGTCAGCAATTTGGGCAACCACATCATCAGGTAAATGAGCAATTTGTTGGTATAGCTGTTGGCGCATGTCAAGGGTAGCCATTTTTTGCCTCTTTCGTCATTTGCTTCTGATTCATCTTCTCTATAATGATGCTTCACTAATTTTTGGGGTAGATATACCCATCGTGGTCATAAAGTGACATTCTGGTTGGAGACTGGAGATTGGTTAATATCGAGTCGCCAGTCTCACTGAAAATGTCAGTTTATGACCGTTGGCAGTTTAGCCGGTGGGAGATCGTTTAAAACTGGTAAAATTACGGTCGGTGATCGATAGTCGGCGGTCAAATTTGTAACGGTTATATGAACCATAGCAAATGTTACTATGATTTTAGCTATATTCAATGTGCAAAGCTACCCAATCCCCATCCTGGCGGGCGGTGGTGAGATGTCCCCCCGCGGCCGCAACTGCCGCCATCACCTCTTCTTGTTGCACCGCAATCAGTCCACTCAACAGCAAATGCCCCCCAGGAGCAACATAGTTGAGCAGCCCCCCTTGCCGCAGCAGGGTGATGATCACCGGGGCCAGGATGTTGACAACGACCACCTGGTATGGTTCAACAGGCACGGTGGCTAATTCCCCTTGCCAGGTCTGCACCTGGGTCTCTACCTGGTTGAGGGTGATGTTGCCCTGGGTAGCCGTTACGGCCAGGGGGTCATTGTCTATGGCGATGACCTGGGACGCACCGAGTTTCGCGGCCGCAATTGCCAATATGCCCGAACCTGTCCCCACATCCAACACCCGGTCGCCGGGCTGGATCACCTCTTCTAGCAGGGCCAGGCATAGTTGGGTAGTGGCGTGGAGTCCTGTGCCAAAAGCCATGCCGGGGTCCAGGGTGAGGACAATATCGGTTGCGGCCGCGTCTACCGCTTTCTCCCAACTGGGCTGAATCCACAGCCGCTGCCCCAGCTTAAATGGCTTGTAATGCACTTTCCAGGCATTGGCCCAATCTTCTTCTTGTAGGATACGAAAAGTGGGAAATTCGGCGGGTAAATCGTTTTGGATAGCGGCCGCATGAGCCACAATCGTCTGGCGCAGTTCTGGGGTATCTTCGCTTTCGGGGACGTAAAATTTGACTGTCACATAAGGCAGCAGGGCATTGGGGTCCAGATCATCGGGGTCCCCCAACTGCTCCAGGACGACGCTCTCCTGGTAAGCAAATGGCTGGAACGCGGCCGCGACCCCCTCAGCAAACTGTTCCCTGGTGATAATAGAGATTTCAAGCCAGTACATTTATCTATATGCGAAAAACATCACCCAGAGCATCCTTAAGCGAATCGAGGAAGCCGCGCTCCCGCTGGGGCACCACCTCTTTGCCTAACGTCTGGCCCAATTGGGTGAACAGCTCTTTTTGCTCTTTGCTAAGTTTCTTAGGAATCACCACCTGCACAATGGTCAAATGATCCCCCCGGCCGGCCCGGCGCAAATGGGGCACACCGCGGCCGCTTAAGCGGAACACTTCCCCTGACTGTGTGCCTGCAGGAATGGTCAGGGCGGCCGGCCCATCTACCGTCGGAATGGTAATCTCATCCCCTAGAGCCGCCTGAGCCACGTTAATCTCTAAGTCAAGCAAAACATCATCCCCGCGTCGTTGGAAGAAGGGGTGTTTGCGAATGTTAATATTGATATACAAATTGCCCGGCGGCCCCCCAAACAGGCCCGGCGCGCCTTCACCAGTCAGACGGATTTGGGTATCATTATCTACCCCAGCCGGGACTTTGATATTGAGGGTTTTGATCTCTTCTACCTGTTTACGCCCGTGGCACGTCTTACACGGGTTAGGAATCGTTTCGCCGCTGCCCTGGCAAGTAGGACAGGTAGAAACATTGACAAATTGACCCAAGAGCGAATTTTGTACCCGGCGTACTTCACCACTGCCTTTACAACTGGAGCAGCGGGTAGGGCTGGTGCCCGGCTCAGCCCCGCTGCCAACGCAGCTGGGGCAAATGCCCGGTCGGCGTACATCAATATCTTTTTCGATCCCAAAAACCGCTTCATCAAACTCCAGAGTCAGGTTATAACGCAGATCAGCCCCGGGGCGGGGACCACGGCGGCCGCGGCCGCGCCCTCCCCCAAAAAACTCCTCAAAAATATCAGCCATACTGCCAAAACCGGCGCTAAAATCATTAAACCCGCCCATGCCAGCATTGCCAGAAACGGCCGCGTGACCAAACCGATCATACGCCGCCCGTTTGTCCTCATCGGAAAGGACCTCGTAGGCTTCGTTGATTTCCTTAAACTGTTCGGCTGCGGCCGCTTCCTTATTCACATCGGGGTGGTACTGCCGGGCCAACTTGCGATACGCCTTCTTCAGGTCATCCCTGGACGCACTCTGCGGCACTCCCAAAACCTCATAATAATCTCTTTTTGTCCCTGCCATAACCGTTGTACCTTGCACTGACTATTGAAGGTCAGGAGTTACCATTGTCAAATACATTCGCCACGAATGGCCCCAATTAGATCAATTAAAAAATTCGGGTCATTCGTGGTCTATTTGACTGACAAACCTCATTTTCAGAATGACAACAACAGATTGAGAAATAATCGGATACTGGTCTTCTCTGAAAAATCCGTTCCTTTCTTAATCCATTGTTGTCATTAAGGCAAAAGATTAATTTTGTCAATCAACCAGCATTCGTGGCTAAAAACCACTCTCCTAACTAAACTCCCCCTCAATGACATCCTCATCCCCACTCTTGCCAGCGGGGCCAGCCGGATTTTCAGGAGTGGGGCCGCTAGCCTGATACATCGCCTGGCCAGCCTCTTGTAAAGCCATTTGCAGCCGCTCAACGGCGGCATTCATCGCCTCAGCATCATTGTTGCCTCGGGCAGTCTTTACCTCTTCAATCTGATGGTGAATGCGATCCTTGATCGGCTGGGGGATTTTATCCTCATTTTCCTTCACCAGCTTCTCGGCACTATAAACCGCGTTATCTGCCTGATTGGCCGCTTCCACCAACGCTTTCCGTTTGGCATCTTCCCCAGCAAACTTTTCCGCTTCCTGCACCATCCGGTCAATCTCATTATCGCTTAGACCACTGGAAGGCAAAATTTGCATCGCCTGGCTTTTACCGGTGGCTTTGTCTGTCGCACTGACATGCAAAATACCGTTAGCATCAATGTCAAAGGCAACTTCAATCTGAGGCACCCCACGTGGAGATGGAGGAATGCCATCCAGGATAAACTTACCCAGGCTCTTGTTATCGCTGGCCATAGGCCGCTCTCCCTGAGTGACATGAATCTCTACCTGGGTTTGCATATCAGCGGCGGTAGAGAATATCTGGCTCTTTTTGGTAGGGATGGTAGTGTTGCGCTCAATGAGCGGAGTAGCCACGCCACCCAACGTCTCAATGCTCAGGGTAAGTGGGGTGACGTCTAACAGGAGAACATCCTTCACATCGCCGCCCAACACGCCAGCCTGGATAGCTGCGCCAATGCCCACAACTTCATCTGGGTTGACGCCGCGATGGGGTTCTTTGCCGAAAAATTTCCGCACCCGCTCTTGAATGGCGGGCATACGGGTCATCCCCCCTACCAGCACCACCTGGCTGATTTCTGCTGGGGTGAGGCCGGCATCTTTAAGGGCCTGACGGCACGGTTCGATAGAGCGGTCAATAAGATCGGCGGTCAACTGCTCTAATTTGGCCCGGCTCAGGTTCAGGTTAAGATGTTTGGGGCCAGTGGCATCGGCGGTGATGTAAGGCAGATTCAGCTCTGACTGCATGGTGGTAGAGAGTTCAATCTTAGCTTTCTCCGACGCCTCACGTAAACGTTGCAGCGCCTGACGATCCTGGCGCAAATCAATGCCTGTCTCCATCTTGAACTCATTGGCCGCCCAATCTACGATGCGGAGATCAAAGTCATCCCCACCCAAGAACGTATCGCCATTGGTCGCTTTCACCTCAAAGACACCATCCCCGACTTCGAGGATGGAAATGTCGAAGGTGCCGCCCCCCAGGTCATACACAGCGATAATTTCGTCTTTGTCACTGCCCAGGCCATAGGCTAAAGATGAGGCGGTAGGTTCGTTGACGATGCGTAACACTTCCAAACCGGCAATGCGGCCGGCGTCTTTGGTAGCCTGGCGCTGGCTGTCATTGAAATAGGCAGGAACGGTGATGACCGCCTGAGTAACGGGTTCACCCAGGTAGGCTTCGGCATCGGCTTTGATTTTTTGCAGGATCATGGCTGAAACTTCTGGGGGGGAGTAGTCGCGGCCACCCATAACCACCCGAATATCTCCGTTGGCAGCTTTGCGGACTTCATAAGGGACATATTCCCGCGCCCGTTTGACGGCCGGGTCATCATATTTGCGCCCCATAAACCGTTTGACCGAAAAAACGGTGTTTTCCGGGTTGACTACGGCCTGCCGCTTGGCGACCTGCCCTACCAGCCGCTCCCCCGTTTTGGGGTTGACCGCCACAATGGACGGAAAAAGGCGGTTGCCTTCCGCACTGGGAATAACGGTAGCTTCCCCACCTTCCATAACGGCCACAACCGAGTTGGTCGTGCCAAGATCAATGCCTATGATTTTGCCCATGATAAAGTCTCCTGTGAGTAAGGACTGAGGAATGAGTGCTAAGGGATGAGTAGATCACTCTGTGTTCCTGCCAGTTCCCTTGATTTTTTACTGTTCACTACTAATTGCACACGGTTTTAAGCAGCAACACAAACAAGGGCCGGCCGGATTATCCGGTCGCCCAATTTGTAGCCGCTTTGTAACTCACGAATGATGAGGCCACTTTCGTACTCATCAGATGGTTCTTGTAAGATGGCTTCGTGGATGTTGGGATCAAATGGCTGGCCGACGGTGGCGATCCGTTCGATGTTGGCCCCTTCAAGGATGCCGTTCATTTTTTTGTGAACCAGCCGCAGCCCTTCAAACCAGCTATCGCTGCTGATTGCTTCCGGGACGTTGGCCAGAGCGCGATCAAAATCGTCCAGCACCGGTAACAGTTTACTAACCACCGAGGCGGTGGCGTGGCTGTACGCTTCGCTGCGCTGTTTGTCCATTCGCTTGCGGGCGTTGGCAAATTCGGCCAGGGTACGCTGCCAGCCATCAAGGTTAGCGGCCGCTTCCGCTTTGGCCTGGGCTAACTGTTCTTCCAGGGTTGGGGGCGCGGCCGCTTCCGGGGCAGCTTCGGTCTGGGTGATCTTTTCTTCAAGGGGTTGTTCTTGATGTTCGGTTTCGTTGTTCATACGGCTCGAAGGGGGCTGGCCACGAATTTCACTAAACCATTTACGATTGACGATTGATCATACTCTGGGAAACCTTTCCTAAAATCCAAAATCCTTTTCTTAACAGTTATAAGAAAATTCGTGTCAATTCGTGAGATTCGTGGCGGCAATTTTTGTTTCCTCTCTGGTAGTTACGCTTTTTCGGCGTAATATTCATTGACAAAGCCGCTCATCAGGTCGGCAATATAGCGCACGGCGGAGATGTTGTGGCCATAGGGCATCCGGGTGGGGCCAAGGACGGCAATTTCGCCGGCCAGGTCTGTTTCTACCCCATAACGGCCCAGGATGATGCTGCAATCGCGCAGCTCTTCCCATTTGCCTTCACCCCCAATGACGACCTGAACGCCGCTAAGGTCATCTTCGCTTAAAATTTCTTCCATGATGTCGGCCAGGGCGGTACGCTCTTCTAACAGGCGAACGGCCTGCCTCGCTCCAGAGAACTCCATCAGGTTGGCTAACCCATCGCGGTAAATTTCGCTGATGCTGCGGGCATCGGCCCGGCGCAGGGTGTCCCGTACCAGGTTGGCGATATCCTGTTCTAAGGAGCCGTCCAGTTGACTGAGGCGGGCGGTGATTTCGTCCAGGTTACGCCCTTCGTACAGACTGTTGAGCCGGTTCGCGGCCGCGCTCAGGCGGGCCTGGGGCAGTGGTTCAGCCAGGGTGAGCATCTGTTGTTTGACCTGACCGCCATACAGCACCAGAATCATCAGTACCAACCGCCCCTGGGTGGAGATGAGTTCAACATGCTTAAAGCGGCTGAAACGGGGGCGGGGGGCCGTAACGACACTGGCCATGTTAGAGGTTCGGGCTAACACCGCGGCCGCGAGTCGCATCCACTGCTCCAAATCCAGCCGGGCTTGGTGAAACTGGTGACGAATCGTCTCCCGCACATGCACCGGCAGGGCAAAATCCCCCAGGAGCCGCTGCACAAAATAGCGATACCCCGCTTCGGAAGGGATGCGGCCGGCTGAGGTGTGCAGTTGAGCCAGATACCCCATCTCATCCAGGGCGGCCAACTCATTCCGCACCGTCGCCGGACTGACATCCAGATCAAAGTCAGAGACAAGGGTCTTAGAACCAATGGGTATACCGGTCTCAATGTAATACCGGACAACCAGCCCCAGGATATATTTTTGACGCTCAGATAATGGTTCCATTTCCATTTTAGTTATTGGTGTATTGGTCTATTGGGCTGGCTATTTACAGCCCTCATCCTGACAGGGTAAGAGGGTGTCACGGCCCAATTAGCACTCTCGTATTTTGAGTGCTAAATACACTGGGGAAGATCATAACATGCCCAAAATAGAGCGTCAAATAAGATTTGTGTTAGCGGGGGGTAGAATTGACCAATCTTGAAGATTTGTCAATGGGTGTGTTTCAACTGAGTTGGGGCGGTTGGTTAAGAACACGGATGAGCAGGATTAGCGGATTTATTTGCCCCAGAACAATCTGTAAATCCCGTAAATCCGCGTTCTCCCCTTCAACTGAAATGAAACACACCCTTTGTCAATTCTATACAAGTTCAAACAGGGCATCACCCATGATTTGACCGTTGATTTGGACCTGGAGTTTATGCTGCCCAGGGTAATGGACGCGGGTGGTGACGGGGCGAAGAGGGTGTTTTTTGCTGAGGGTGATGGTTTCACCGGGGGCCAGGGTGCGGCTGGTGAATTTGAACAGTTTGGGGCTGGTGCGGCCGCTGGCTTTGACGTAATGGATGAGGTAATCAATGAGAAGCTGCTGGGGCGCGGCCGCGTCATTACGCAGCGTCACCGTGAAGATCACCGCTTCCCCTTCCCGCACCACCGGCGGGTCCACCTGCAAATCAAGCAGGCTCACCTGAGCCTCCCCATACCCCAACAAAGCCAACGCCTGGGGATGCCCCGCCTTCACCAATGAGCGCAGGGCATGGCGAATGAGCCAAAGCCGGTCGGTCCCTGCTCCATCGTGCCAGCGGCGTAGGGTCAGCAGCACCAGGTCAGGGTGATCTTTGCTGATGTCGTTGAGGTGATTGGCTACAGAGCGACGGACATAAAGGGAAGGGTCATCTTTCAGATGTTCTAGCAGGGCCAGGGTGGGGGTTGGGTCCTGGATAAATTGGTAGAGGCGCATTCCCCAGGGGAGCCGCGGCCGCGTTCCTTCACTCACCAGGCGGCGCACATGAAAGCTGTCATCATGCACCCATTTTTGCAGCACCGCCAGCATCTCATCCGGGTAGCGCACCAGAAACGGGCGGATGGTGAACTCTGAGGAATGCCGTTGGGTAATCTCCTTCATCGCCCCTACCGACACCTCAAAATGGTCTAACCCATACACCTCTACAAAATGAGCCAGGGGCATAAGAAACCAGCCATCGTTAAACATTCCCTCTTGCTCATCCAGGGGTGGGCCGAGAATGGCCAGGAGAATGGCAGTGGCCTGGGGGTAGTCGGCCGGCAGGTGGTCACGCAAAGCCTGACTGAACACGGCTACCCGTTCTTTGAGTTCGAGGGGAGGAAGCTGCGGCCGCACCTGGGCCACAAACGCCTCACTGGCAAACGGCGGGTACACCTGAGCGATCATCCCCCCTAACCGCCAGGCCATCTCTTCGTTGTAATAGTTCTTAAACGGCTGCAGCTCACTCATGTCTTATTGCAAATCAATCAACTTCACCTGGGTCACGGCGGGGATTTTACTCAAGGCATCCAGCACCGGGTCGGGGGGGATGCTGTCCAGGTTGATGAAGGAGAGTGCCCCGCTGCCTGGCTCTAACCGCCCCATGCGCCATTCGCCAATGTTGATGTTGTAGGCCGAAAGGATGGTCCCCACCTGGCCGATGACGCCAGGTACGTCCCGGTTAGCCAGGACGAGGAGTACCCCTTGGGGTTTGGCTTCTAGCAGGAAGCTATCTACCTGGACAATACGGGGTTCGCTGCCGCCAAAGAGAACGCCGGAAAGGATGCGTTCTCCCCCCTGCCAACTGGCTTTGCAGGAGATGAGGTTGTTGTAATCGGTGATGGCGAATCCCCGGCTCTGGGTGATGAGCAGCCCCCGGTCTTCAGCCAGCAGGGGGGCGTTGATGAGATTCACGGCTTCGTCACTCTGGTAGCCGATGATGCCTTTAAGGAGCGCGGCCGCAATTGGACGAACCAATCTATCTACCTCACCCCGCACTTCTAACTCTATCCGCAGCAGACGCTCAGGGGCCAGAGCTGCCTGGATAGTGCCCAGCTTTTCCGCCAACTGCATGTAGGGACGTGCGGCCGCGAAATCAATCCCCTCTTCAAAAGCCAGATTCACCGAGTTGCGGTAATCTTTCCCTCGTAAGGCGTTCAGAATTTGGTCGGCGATCTCGGTTGCCACGGCTCGCTGCGACTCCTCAGAGCTGGCCCCCAGGTGGGGGGTGTGCAGCACATTGGGCAGCCCCAGCAGGGGATGATCGGCGGGGGGGGGTTCGGTGCTAAACACATCAATCGCGGCCGCTTTTACCTGACCACTTTGGAGGGCTTCAGCCAGGGCCGCCTCATCAATGAGCTTACCCCGGGCCACATTGATAATCACCACCCCCGGCTTCATTTGGGCCAGGGCTTCGGCGTTGATCATTTTGGCTGTTTCTGGGGTCATGGCCGTATGTAGGGTGAGGTAATCGGCCTGAGCATACAGATCATCCAGGTCTACCAGCGTCACCCCCAGGTCACGGGCCACACTTTCGGAGACGAATGGGTCAAAGGCGATGATCTCCATGCCAAACGATTGGGCCCGTTTGGCTACCAGCCGCCCGATCCGGCCAAAGCCGATAATGCCCAGGGTTTTGCCATAAAGCTCCGTGCCCACATATTTGCTCCGGTTCCACTCCCCGGCTTTGAGGGAAGCATGGGCCACGGCAGTATGGCGGCTGACGGCCAGCATGAGGGCCATCGTCTGCTCGGCGGTGGCAATGCTGTTGGCTCCAGGGGTGTTCATCACGATGATGCCCCGGCGGGTGGCCGCTTTGACATCAATATTGTCTACCCCCATACCGGCCCGACCAACCACTTTCAGCCGGGTCGCGGCCGCGAGCACATCCGCATCCACCTTCGTCTCACTCCGCACAATCAGTGCGTCATATTCAGGAATAATTTGTAACAGTTCATCTTTAGGCAGGCCGAGCTTCACATCTACCTGCACATCATTCGCAGCTTTGAGGTAATCTAACCCCACCTGCCCTAGTTTGTCCGAAACAAGTATACGATACATGGTATCCTCAAGTATTAGGACACGGATCAACACGGATATTCACGGATAAAAAATCCGTGTCCATCGGTGAAAATCCGTGTACAAATCAGCTCTGGGCTAAAAATTCGTCTATATTGGTCAGCAGTTCATCCAATTCGGCCATCTGGGTATCCCCCATGTGGGCGATGCGGAAAGTGGTTTCTTTCAAGTCACCGTAACCGCTGGAGATGATCATCCCCTTGCTGCGTAAAAATTTGTTCAGCCCACTAACGCTAATGCCCAGGTTGTTCTCTAAACAGGTCATGGTGGGGGATTCATAACCAGCGGCCGCAAAAACATTAAACCCATGCCCTTTAGCCCAGGCGATGGTGCGGTCGCGCATGGCCAGATGGCGGGCAAACCGGTTCTCCATCCCTTCGGCCAACATATCTTCTAACTGTTTGTCCAGGGCATACATGAGGGAGATGGCCGGAGTGGCCGGGGTTTGATCTTTGACCAGATATTTTTCCAGGTCCACAAAGTCGAAATAGAGGCCGCGGGCCGGGACGGTTTTAGCTTTGGCCAGGGCGCGATCAGAAACGGCACAGAAGGCCAGACCGGCCGGCAAGGCAAACGCTTTTTGGCTAGAGGTAAGAACCACATCCAGGTCCCAGGCGTCAAACTCCAGCCGCGCCCCAGAAAGGCCGCTGACGGAATCAATGAGGATGGAAATATCCTGGCCGTTGGGCAGGGCACGAATCGCCTCAGAAATCGCTTTGATGTCGCTGGTGACGCCGGTGCTGGTTTCGTTGTGAACAATGGTGACAGCATCAAATTCGCCCCCAGCCAGCCGTTCGGCGACCTGCTCTGGCAAGATGGGCTGCCCCCATTGCCCATGAAGCACCTCATTGGCTTTGCCATTGGCCTCGGTGACTTGCTGCCACCGTTTGCTGAACGCCCCATTGACGCAGTTCAACACTTTGGTTCTGACGCCGTTGCGTACCGCAGCTTCTTGTAAACCGGTGCCGGAAGCGGCGTTGATGTAGACGCGGCTCTGGGTGTAGAAGACGGGGCGAATTTTTTCCTGGATACGATGAAATAAGTCGGCACATTCGGGCATCCGATGACCGATCATCCATTGGGTCTGGGCGTCCAGGATTTCAGGCCGGACTTCGGTTGGCCCAGGGATGAATAGTTTGATATGCGGCGTGGAATTTCGTGCTAAGTCGCTCATGATTAAATTTGATTGCTCCTTGTGATATAAGTTGTTGGGCTTTGCGACTCAGGGGTTCGTAGGGGGAATTTTGTAAGCGCAAAAACACTTCTGGCCCGGCGGCGATGGCTAAGAGGGGGGCCAGGCTGGCCGTTTGGATAAAAATGGGGGCTTCTTGCTGGACACGCGGCCGCGTCACAACGCCGCCATAGCCAACAAACAGGTCCAGGGCACGGGCGGCCAGGAGATCGCTGGTGCCGTCGCCGATGAGTAGAGCGCGGCCGCGTTTGCCGGCCATTAACTCCTGTACCACCTGGGCTTTGCCATCACTAATGGTGAGGGACCCTTGTTCATAGGAAAGGTAGCGGCCGCCGGGGGTTGTGTCGGGGAGAAGCTGCCACCAATCGCCGGTAAGCTGGTTGTACTCTACCCCTACCGCCCGGATATTTTCGCGGGGCACTCCCAGGTACAAGCCAAACTCAATGACTGGCTCCGCCAACCCCCCACTGATGATGTAGACCTGATGGCCGAGAAACTGGAGGGTGGTAATGAGCGCGGCCGCGTCCTCAACGATATGCTGTTTATACACCTGGCGGATGTCATGGATTTGTTGGCGGGTTGGTTTGACCGCTTGCAGTCGTTTACCATACACCTCTTGCAAATCCAGGTCTCCATCCATCGCCGCTTTGGTCAGTACCTCCACCCGCCACTTCTTTCCCTTATGCTCGGCCAGCATATCAATGCCTTCTACCGTCGTCAGGGTAGAGTCGCAGTCAAAGAAGATGTGCTGATAGGGGGGCCAACGCATGAACTGAAATCCGTAGGTGACTGTCGAGTAGTAAGGGCCGCGTTTGGGCAAATAACGCAGCACGTCATCAGTTTAACCGCCTGGATTTTACTGGTTTAGAAGGGGATTGCCAAAAAATTCACAAACACCCATTTATCAATCTAACCAACCTGTCAGCTATCATGGCGAAGCTCAAGCAGGCGAACATCTTCAATATCTTTATCCCGACCAGCAGCACGTTTTGAGGCAATGAGATCTTCTCTGGACAATACATAAAACTCCTGTTTACCATATTTCATAGTCTCGCGTCTTTGCCAGGCGTCAGCAAAACGGATCCCTGGTGTTTCTGTTTGGACATCAATTCGCACCCGATCACGAAAGATGGTTATTTCATGTGCAAGTAAACCCTCTGCTGTTATCAACGAGGCTGTACCTAATCCAGCATCTAAAAAGGCATCAAGGAGTCGTTGAGCATTCTCAGAAGTTGCTTCGATCAAAAGATCAAGATCAAAAGTAGCTCGTGGTACACCATATAATATCGCCGCAATCCCACCGATAGTCAGATATTTAACTTGATGTTTTTGTAAGGACGAGTACACGCCCTGCAATTGGTTGAGCATCTTTTTGCTCCATCATCTTTGGATTAACTGTCAATATCATATCCGTAAACCAACACAGCATATCCATCCGCTCTGCTAACGTAAGCGATTGGAACCAACGTGCTTTCCCTTCAGGGGTCTCTTCATCCCAACTATGTGAAATATATGCGTTGAGAGAATCATAAACCATGTCACTACTCCCTGCTATTGATTATCTACATCTTCCTGTAATTCTCTTTATTGCCCCAGTACTCTTAGCCAAATGGAACCGCTTGGTAGTAACTTACAAGTCAACTTCTCTTAGGGTCTTTGGGATTTCGTGGGGTAGGGCTAAATGTAGGGCATACCCTTATGGTTGCCCTCGACGGGCAGACACAAGGCCAACCCCTACATCTGGTGTCAACCCCCTGAATTCCTAAAGAGCCAAAATTCTGCTTTGGAACGCCCATCTTCATGGGCGAAAGAGAGCAAGTAACTCACAATTTTAAGCTGTGATACCTGCGCTTGGTCAACATCAGGCAATTTCATGATTTATTATATCATTTTCTGGTCTTAGCATTAGAGGATGAATAACGCCATTGCTCACCAAACAGGGCTGTGGTGGACTGTCTAACAGCCAGGGTGTGCCATCCAGATTGGTGAGTTGTCCCCCACTTTGCTGCACCAGGAGTAAGCCCGCGGCCGCGTCCCACGGTTTCAACATGGCGTTAAAGTAAGCATCCAGGCGGCCGCAGGCCACCCAGGCCATGGCCAACGCTGCCGAACCAACGGCGCGAATGGTATGCACCCGATGGGCTAACCGGGTCAACAGTTCCAGGGTTAGCTGCCGGTCGGTGGGGGCACGGGACCAGTCAAAGGCAATAATCACCTGGATAAGCTCGGACACCGGACTGACCTGTACCGGTTGATTATTGAGGGTGGTGGGCTGGTTCGCGGCCGCGCTGAACATCTCATCACGCAGAGGATCATAAACCACACCAGCTACCACCTGCCCGGCTACGGCGGCAGCAATAGAGACCGAAAAGATAGGCACCTGGCGGCTAAAGTTGCTGGTGCCATCTACCGGGTCAATAATCCACTGTACCAGGCCGGCAGTGGGTAAAGTCGGGTCATCTTCTTCCACCAGGAAAGCGTGATGGGGGAAGCGGCCGCGAATCAGCTCGGTAATGATGTGCTGCGCCTCGACATCTGCATCTGTCACCAGGTCACGCCACCCTTTCGATTGGATGTGGCGAGGCTTTTGCCACACATCACGCAGATAATTACCGGCGGCCGCGGCCGCGACCTGGGCAGTTTCTAAGAGGACATTTGGGTCATCGGTTGTGAGCGACATAGGGTTGGGTTTCAAGTTTCAGGTTTCAAGTTTCAGATTTTCTAACTTTTTGTGCTTGTGGGCACAGTTATCTCCTGTAGCTTAACTGTACCACAAAATAAAAAAGCGGGTCAGGGCAATGCCCTGACCCGCTGTCAATTTTAGAAGCTCAACTTGTTTGGCGAAGTTGAACTTCTTGACAATTTTTCATTGTCTGTAAGGTTAGTTACCCACCTCAGCCATCAGCTCTTCTTGCAGCTCATTTGCCAGTTCGGTCAGCTCATCCAAAATCGCTTTGATATTGCTGCCATCCCCTTGCATGATCTCATTGAAAGCGGCCTGCGCTCCATCACGAACAGCGGTGTAAGAGATGAGTTGTGGCTCATAGTAGCTGTAGGGGAGCAGTTCCAACGCCTGGCCCCACTGTGGGCTGGTTTCCACATAATCACCCAACAAAGCGGCAGAACCGGCCCGGGTGGGGAAGTAGCCACTCATACGGCTCCACTCCGCCATAACTTCCGCAGAGGTAAACCATTTGATAAAGATCCAGGCTGCCAGCTCTTGTTCTGGGCTGGTAGCTGTAATCATAATATCACCACCATAGATATTTTGTACCGGTTCTGGAGTGGTGTGGGGAATAGCGGCAGTTCCCCATACATCGGGGGCGCGACCAGCTTCAGTAGCAATGGTATTTACATCACTGTTGTAGAAAGGAATACCAGAGCTTGACCCCATGGTAAAGATAGCCCGACGGGCCGCAAATTCAGGGTTGGGGAACCCTTCAGTGAAGAAGTAAGCGCACCCTTCATCCAACATCTCTTTTAAGAAGGCCATGGCCGCAATAGTGGCCTCGCCATTGTAAACATAGCCAGTACCGTCAGCGGTCAACACATCCCCGCCAAAGGCGTAGGTCCAGGCAGCGACGGCCGAAGCGTCATCACGGAGAATGAAGCCACCGGTGCCATCCCCATTGGCGGCCGCGGCCGCACAGGACATTTCCTTAAACTCATCCGGGGTAGTGGGAGGGCCATCGAAACCCAACTCTTCCAACCAGGTCTGGTTATAGTACATTACTTCCATAGACCGGTTAGGCGGGAAGCCCAGCCGTTGATTGTCAAACACTGGGTGAATACTTTGATCAAAGAAGCTGGCATAGAAGTCAGCCTGTTCTTCGGCACTTAGCCCCCAGTAGGGATCATTCAGGAAAATATTCAGGTCAGCCAGACCTTCGTTCAGTTGATAGAACGCTTGATCATTCTGATACCCCACGATCAAAGCAGCCGGGGCCTCACCAGCGAAAATACTGGCATTTACTTTGTCACGAATGTCATTATAACCACCTTGATTCTGGGCATCCAGGGTAATATCACATTCATTTTCCTGATTGAATCGCTCTACTAGAGTTAAGAGACGCTCCTGGCGGGAACCACTGTGATTGTGCCACCAGACGATGGTTTGGCCGCGTGGGTCAACCCCAGCAAAAGCCCCATCTTTGGCTGGCTCGCAAGGTCCCATTGGCTCTTCAACCACCGGCTCATCAGTCGCTTCTGGTTCATCCACAACAGCAGGAGCGGTGGTGGCGGCAGGGGCTGTAGTAGCCGCCGGGGCTGTATTATCGTTGCTGGTTGTGGTGTTGTTAGAAGTTGTGTTGGTTCCACTGCCGCCACATGCTACCAGTACCAAAGGTACAAGCAGAGCAAGCAGGAAAAACCAGGTAGAAATTTTCCGAGACATGTTAATCTTCTCCTTCCAAATTTGTTGGTAAATACGGTGACAAAATGTGTCAAATAGGGATATTCATTACATCATCAAACTTTGCATCACCCCCTTCATTTATGCCTGGTAGCAACAAATCAGGCTTACTGATTGTAACGCGCCTTCAACTTGCCGTAAAAAATACCGCCCGATTTAATCGCCTAAACTCAAAAAGGCTTAACCTTTCAGGCCAGTCGTGGCAATACCTTCGGTAAATTGCTTTTGCGTAAAAAAGTAAAGGAGCAGGATGGGCAAGATGGTAATGACGGCACCCGCCATTTGTAAATGAAAGAACGATCCCGCCTCATCCAGGAAAGCCAATAACCCATAGGAGATGGGACGCCAATCTGGGGTTGTGGTGACTAAAATGGGCCAGGCCAGAGCGTTCCAGGAACCTAAAAAGCCAAATAGGATAACTGTGACCATTGGGGCACGGGAAAGGGGCAAAACAACTTGCAGTAAATAACGCATATGTCCGGCCCCGTCTATTTGAGCAGAATCCCACAATTCACCAGGTATCTGCATGAAAAATTGGCGCAGCAAAAAGATGTTAAAGGCACTGGCCATAAAGGGGATAGTAAGAGCGGGCCAATTGTTTAGCCAGGGAATTGGCCCAATCCTCCCCAGCCAGGAAACGGTGATGAAATTGGGTACCCAGGTAACGGCTTCTGGCAAGAGCAATGTTGATAAGAGTAAAGCAAAAAGAAAGTTTTTGCCAGGAAACGATAATTGGGCAAAAGCATAGGCCGCCAATACACAGAAAATAACCTGCCCAGTGAGAGTAATAGCGGTAATCTGGATAGTGTTCCAGAAATAGTCAGAGAAGTTGGCTTCATTCCATGCCTGGGCATAGTTGCCCCACTGGGGTGTGCTGGGTAAAAAGACCCCGCTGCGGGATTCGGTCAGATTCATCAATGAGACACTGACGGTGAAGAAGAATGGTATGAGGGAAATAATCGCCCCAATGATGAGCATGATGTAGGCGATGGTATGACCAATATCAATACGCCTGGTCATTGGGTGGGCTGAGAAAGTGGGCGTGGGGGTAGGAGTTGTATCAGCCATAGAACACCCTCTCACGAGCAATGCGATTATTGATGACGGTGAGGCCAATAATGACGAGCAGGAGGAGCATGGCCAGGGATGCCGCGTACCCATACCGGGTGTCTCGCTTAAAGGCATCAAAAATCACTACGCTGGCCGTATCTGTTGTCCCCAAAGCTGCCCCTGTTCGCATGACATAGATATGGTTGAACGCCTTAAACGTGCCAATGACTGCCAGAAGCATCAGAAAATAAATGGTGGGCGATAGTAAAGGCAGGGTAATGTGCCGGAACTGGGCCCAACGGCTGGCCCCGTCTATGGAAGCCGCCTCATACATTTCACCAGGTATGCTGCCCAGCCCGGCCAGGAAGATGACAATATCGAAGCCCACGTATGTCCAGACGTTGTACAAAATAATGGCGACCAGGGCCAGGCTGGGGCCGGCCGCCCAGGAAGGAAAGTTCGGGATCATATTGCCGAACATTAGTTGAAAAAGACCGGTTGGTTCATTGAGCCAGCGTAGGGGAGAAAAACCGAGGGCAGTCCAAAAAGTGTTGACTGGAGCATTGGCTCGTTCCGAAAAAAGGATGCGAAAAACTGCGGCCGTCCCTACCAGAGGGGAGATGTAAGGCAGGAAGTAAATCATACGGAACAATCCTTTGCCCCGTATGTTTTGGAACAAAAGATTGGCAATCAATAGGGCAAAGAGGAATTGTAAGGGAATGCTCCCGGCAGCGAAGAAGATGGTAGTACGAATCCCTTGCCACCATGCTTTGTTACCGGAAGCTACGGCCAGGGGAAGTTCGCCGATAAGAACCCAGCCGCCAACAGCCAGGGCTGCGGCCGCACCCAGCCGAAATACCGTCTGTCGCATGGAATCTTGACCTGCAGCCGTATTCCACAATAAGTAAGAGAGTATCAGCAAGACAAATCCGGCACTTATAGTAACCACTTGTGACCAGATGGCTAACTCGACTTCTCGCTCTAACGCGGCCGCATAAGCCCGCACAACTTCAGTATAAGTAAACCAGGTCAGGGCTACAGCAGTTAGAACCAGCAGCCCGATCTGCATGAAAGAACCCAAATAGCTGCTACTATGCAATGTTCGGAAGTTAGTTCGGTTAAAGGCTACGATGACCAAAATAGCTATCAGGAGAACCACCAGACTGAGACGCAGAGAGGATTGCACTGTTTCTAACGCCCACGCCTCCCCCAGGAATTCCTGAAATAGTTCACGAGTCAACTGTTGACCACGGCGAACCCGGCCGGGAATGAGGAGGGCTTCGGGCAGGAAGGTGAAGAAAAAGCGGGTGAAAAGAAGCAGGCCAGCCGCCAACAGAAAACCCGGTAAAGCCCAGAGCCACGGTTTTTCATTGTGTTTTTGGGCCAACTCTTTTACCTTACGAACTTGCTGCACCGCCAGGTAAACGAAGACGATAGCCACCCAAAAGCCTAAAACATATGCCAGGTTGTCTATAGCTCTAACGTAATTACCCAGGCCATCATAACGGCCAACGATTTGGTTTAATCCAGTAAGGGTACTCTGATAAGCGGAAAAGGCGAGGGGGAAGAGGCCAAAAACGAAGATAATAAGGAAAGCGGGGAAAAGCAGAAAATAAGCTGTCAGGGCTTCTCTAATTTTGCGGCCGCGCTGCCCGGCAAACACCCGCTCCACTACAGAACCACTGGTCACAGGCATTCGCGCTGTTCTCTCAGGGGGTACAGAAATGTCGCTCATTTATCATTCTCCACAGGGATAACACAACTGTACGGCAGTCCACGGAAACATTATATCATGGCGGGGGGGAGGGGCAAGGCGGGAACAAGCCGTTTGTGTAAACGGCTTGTTAAGGCTCGGTTACTATCTGATAAAGGAATGATGGCGAAAGACCAGGGACAAAAACATTGTCCACCTTCCGCTTTCTGTCCTTAACGCCGCTTACGTTTGCTGGCCGCTTGCGGCTGCGGCTTTTTATCGCTGCTGTTACTGGCCGCCAGACGCATATTTTCCGCCTGGAGTTGGGCTACGGTCGCCTGCAATTGTGCCATCGTCGGTTGGTTATGGAGATGTACCGGCTCACCTTGTTTCCGCACCCGAATATTGATTATCTCAACCAAAAAGGAGAAGGCCATGGCAAAATAAGCATAGTTTTTGAGGTGCAGTTCATGGGCGGCTTCTGGATTCCATCCTTCAATAACCAACAACGCGCCAATCAAAATGAGAAAAGCCAGGGCTAAAATTTTTGTTGTGGGATGTTTCTCCACAAAACGGCTAACGGAGCCAGCAAACAACACCATCACTACCGCCGAAGCCAGGATAGCCGTGACCATGACCCACATCACCCCGGAGATGCCGACGGCGGTGATCACTGAGTCTAGAGAAAAAACCATATCTACAATCATTACTTGAACCAGAACCGAACCCATCGTCGCGGCCGCTTTCGCCTTATTCGTCCCATGCCTTTCTTCCCCTTCTAACTTGTTGTGAATCTCATGGGTACTCTTACCAATCAGAAACATCCCCCCCACCAAAAGGACAATATCCTTCCCCGAAATCGGATTGCCAAACAGAGGGAACAACGGGGTAGTAGCCTGCTGCACCAGATTAATAGCAAACAAAAGAATAATCCGGGTAATCACCGCCAGGCCAATCCCCAGCCGGCGTGCCCGCTCTTGTTGAGCCACCGGCAGTTTGGCTGCCAGAATAGCCAGGAAAATAATGTTGTCTATACCCAAAACAACTTCCAGAGCAAACAAGGTGGCTAAAGCTATCAAGTTTTGCGTTAATACCGGATCCATAAGGCATCTCCTCGTGAGGGAATTATGAAGGGTAAATCATGTTGGCAAACAAAAAAGCCAGGTTACAAAGTGGGCTAAACTCAAAACGACATTCGCACCTACCCCTATACTCATCTGCTTACTAATGGCAAATATATAACCTCGCACTTTATCTGAATTTTTCCTGGCTCGCAAATTCCCTTGAGCTTGCAGATTAGGGTAAACTCTGGGGAGCATATCTGGTGAGGCAACAAGGAAGGCAAGGGAATGACAACTGTAGAAATAGCCCGATTACAAACATATTTGGAGCAAAATTTAGCTGGTTATATGGATCGGCTGCAACGAATGGTAGCGATTAACAGTTTCACGGAAAACCCGGCGGGGGTAAATGCTCTGGGTGATCTGACAGCGGATTTATTTGCTCCATTAGGATTTACGGCTGAACGGGTGGCTTCAGCTTATGATCGGTATGGAAATCATTTGGTATTGACTTGCCAGGGCAAGCGGGGAGAGCAAGGGCATACTATCGGCCTGATCTCCCACCTGGATACCGTTTTCCCTCCAGAAGAAGAGATCGCCAATGATTTTCAGTGGCGGGTGGAGGGGGATCGTATCTATGGCCCCGGCACAAACGACATCAAAGGGGGAACGTTGGTGATCTATATGGTCCTGGATGCCATTCGCTCATTTGCGCCGGAGACGTTTGCGGCCGTTAATTGGGTCATTTTATTGGATGCGTCTGAGGAACAGGAAGCAGATGATTTTGGACAGCTCTGTTTACAACGGTTGGAATCAGCCAATCCGCTGGCAGCCTTGATTTTTGAGGCCGGTTATATCAACAGTCATAGCTTTAATATTGTGGCCGCTCGCAAAGGGATGGCCCAATATGTGGTAACGGTGGAAGGGAAAGGATCCCATGCTGGGGCGGCCCATGAGTCCGGGGTCAATGCGATTGTGCAGTTGGCTGATACGGTGCAAAAAATTGCTGCCCTGACCGATTATGAGCAGGGGGTAACGTTTAATGTAGGCACCATCCAGGGAGGCACGGTGACGAACCGGGTGCCCCATTATGCCGAAGCGCGTGGGGAGATGCGGGCGTTTGATGGGCAGGTATACCAGGAAAAGTTGGGCCAATTATTGGCTTTAGCCGGGCCGAAGGTGGTGCAAAATGGCACTGGGCTGGCGGCAAAGGTGACGGTCTCGATTGAACGGCGAACGCCCCCCTGGCCCCGTAACCCGCTGACGGATGGGCTGCTGGAGATATGGAGCGCGGCCGCGACCGAACTTGGCTGGCAAGTTAAGCCTGAATACCGGGGGGGGCTTAGCGATGGCAACCATATTTTCCACCGTATTCCTACCCTGGATGGGCTGGGGCCGGCCGGCATGAACGCTCACTGTTCCGAACGCAGCCCCGATGGCCACAAAGATCAGGAATATGTCCTGATAAACTCCTTTATACCCAAAACCTTGCTTAATACCCTGGCTATTCTGAAACTAATCAGCAGAACTGAGGAAACCTATAAAAACTCATGACAACCCATTCATCCTTCCCCCTTCCTAATTCATAATTCCAAAGGGGTTTCAATCATGTATAAATTTGTGGTCATATACCGGCGGGTAGAAGATGAGGGTGCCCTGGAAAATTTTTTTGCCCATACTCATTTGCCTCTGGCAGAGGGGTTAGTGGGGGTTATTAAAACAGAAGTAAGCCGGATACAGGGTAAACCAGGAGGGGCATCTCGTTTTCATTTGATGGTTGAATCCTATTTTGCCTCACCAGAAGCGTATCAAAAAGCGATGGCCAGTGAGGACGGCAAAGCTCTGATCCTGGCTTTAATGCCCTGGTATGAGGGTAAATTACTCACCTGGTTTTATGCACAAGCGTTTGAGAATGAGGGGCAGTAAATCTGATTTTTGTTGCCGACTCAGGGAGTTCCGTCATCCGCCGGTTCATCTTCCGTCAGAAAACTGGCGCTTAATTATTCGTTGGTACGAGCAGCAGGGATGAAGGCACGAAAGGGGAACCGTTCGTAAATATAGGTGTCCGATTGGAGTCTATCCCCCATGCGGCCGCCCACCAGGTACAGCTTGGTTTCAATGCTGGTCAGGCCAAAATAGACCCAGCGGCTATGTTCGGCCAGGATGGGCATGTTGATAAATTGCCACGTTTGACTGTTCGGGTCATACGTTTCTCCAAAAGGTATGCCTTCTCGAACATCTCCCCCAAACAGATACAGTTGATTAAAAACGACCGCCGCCCCACCCCCGCTGCGGGCCATCAGCAGTGAAGGACATGTCTGCCAGGTCTGGTTATTGGCATTAAACTGTTCACAGGTCGCCAGTTCAGTTTGACCGTTGTACCCCCCAACCACATAGAGGCTGCCCGTGAGATACCCCCCGGCGGCAAAGGCACGTGCTTCATTCATTGGCGGAAGCGGCCGCCACGTATCAGCCGCCGGGTCAAACAGATAGCTCTGATGCAGGTAATTTTGCCCATTCCACCCCCCAAACAGGTACAAAAAGCTGCCATCAGTGAGGGTTAGGCCGCCGCTAATGGGCTGAGGCAGCGCGGCCGCGGAACGCCAGGCATTATTGGCAGGGCTGTACACTTCAACCTGAGCCGTGGGTGCCCCATCGGCCAGCTCCCCCCCAAGCAGATAAATTTCGCCAAAAAGAACGGCCGCGGCCGCGTCCTTCACCGGTGTCGGTTTATCAGGGCCAATTTCCCAGGCCGGGCGGTTAGCCGGTAAAATATACAGGGTGGGCGAAACCCCGTCGGCCGTTTCTCCCCCTATCGCATACAAATCTAACCCCACCGCTGCCAAAACCAGACCGGCGCGGGCCGTAGGTAAAGCCAAACCGGTCAACCAATGCCTATCTTCCCCCATCGGTTGGGGCAAAAAAGGGGTAGGCGCAGCAGTTCCGGTGGGGGAGGTGTTATTGGCTGTCAACCAGGTTGGCAGTTGGGTGGTCAAAAAAACGAAAAGGGCCAGCCCGGCACTGCCCAACACCATAAACCAGACCCAACGATTGGCGGCGGCCGGCCGCGCTGGGGCAATGGGTTGAGAAACGGCAACTGGCATTACCAGCGGTGAGGGTTCAGGTTCAAACTGTTCTGTTGGGGAATGCGGTTCAATGGGAGGCGTTGACTCTGGCAGGGGTGGGGTTGGCCGGTTGGGGAGAAACGCCAATCCCTGATTGAGAGCGGTTGTCACTGCCTCAGTGCGTGATGAAACGCCCAACTTGGTGTAAATTTTACGGAGATGAACTTTGACCGTGTTGGGGCTAATGAACAGCTTGTCGGCAATTTCCCGATTCGCTGCTCCTTTGACCAGGAGATCGAGAACTTCTAGCTCCCGTTCACTAAGCGGTTCTTCTAACTCTGCCATCAAGTGAGATTATAGCCAGAGCCATGCCCGGTGACGAATCATAAAGGTAAGGGGAAACATGAAAAAGAGTTTAGCTATGAAGGTGCTAGAAGGGCATAATATCCCGTATACGGCGGTAGAATACCCCAGCACAGAACGAGACGCTATGAAGGTCGCGGCCGCGATTGGGGCTCCCCCAGAACAGGTATATAAAACATTGGTCGTCACCCGCCCCAAAGGAAAACCGTTTCTGGTCGTCATCGCTGCTCCGCAGCAGCTTGATCTCAAGAAAATGGCTAAAGCTGTGTCAGAAAAGAAGCTGGCCATGGCCACCCACAAAGAAGCCGAACAGTTGACCCGGCTGCAAGTGGGGGGCATCTCGGCCCTGGCGTTACTCAACAAAGGGTTTGTGATCATCCTGGACCAATCCGCCCAGGCCCATGAAGAGATGTATGTCAGTGCCGGTGAAAAAGGGATTAATTTGCGCCTACCCGTTGCCGGGTTCATCGCCGTCACCGGGGCACAACTGTTAGATGTGGCGGAGTAGGCGAGTGAACAGTCTCCACTCTCTTAATCTCTCTCCCTTTTAGAATAACTATTAGGACTTACGCAATCCAGTGAGAATTTGTGATAATGGGTGAATGAGCAAATTAA
>JAHDWJ010000040.1 GCA_023384415.1 Anaerolineae bacterium | reverse complement strand
CCTACATTCATTTCAGGGCAAATTGAGAACTGCTGCCAAATTGAGAATTGCTGAATCCATGGACATTCTCCATCGTCTATTTTGCCCGCCTATGCTAGACTTGAAGCTATCCCACCATGAAAAATAATGCTGTTGTCACAGGAGCTGCCCATGTACGCTGCCGACCTTCCCCTCTTCTATAACGCTGTTGACATCTTAGAACACAACCTGGCCAAACGGGCTGATAAAATAGCCTTGTGCAGCCCGTCCCGTACCCTCACCTTCCGTCAGGTCAGCGATGAAGTCAACCAGACTGCCAACGCCCTGCGTAAGGCCGGGGTGCGCTTTGGCGATGTGGTCGGGATTTTAGCTTTTGATTCCCCCGAATGGGTTATCACCTTTTTTGCCACTCTGAAAATTGGGGCCGTCTCGTTAGGGTTAAACACGCTGCTCACGGCCGCCGAACATGATTATATTTTGCGTGACGCCCACTGCCGGCTGCTGTTGGTACAGGACGCTCTATGGCCCCATATTGAACCGATTGTGGCCGGCCACCCGTTTTTAGAACAGGTGATTATCATTGGCGACGCGGCCGCAGCCCCCATCACCTACACCCATTGGATCGCCACCGAATCTACCCAGGCTGAACGACAAGAAACCCACCGCGAAGATTTCGCCACCCTCAACTACTCCAGCGGCACCACCGGCCAGCCCAAAGGCATTCCCCACGCCCACAAAGATTTACCCCTCACGGCCCAACTCTGGGGGGTCAACATCTTAGGCTTGCGCGAAACCGACCGCACCTTCGCCGTCGCCAAGCTATTTTTCACCTTCGGTACCGGCGGCAACCTCATCTTCCCCTGGTACGTGGGGGCCAGCATCGTCCTATATCCTGGCCCGCCTCGCCTCATCAACAACGTTTTGGAGCTAATTGCTCGCTTCCAGCCCACCATTTTCTACAATGCTCCCACCGGTTATGCCATGGCTCTGGCCCTGCCTGATCTGACCGAAAAATACAATCTCTCTTCCCTGCGGCTGTGCGTTTCTGCCGGGGAAGCCTTACCCGCTCCCATCTGGCAGCAGTGGTATGAGCGTACTGGTCTGGAGATCATTGATGGCATTGGGGCCACTGAGATTTATCACATTTTCCTCTCCAACCGGCCAGGGGATATACGTCCTGGCAGCAGCGGGAAACCATTTAATGGGTTTGAACTACGGCTGATAGATGAGATGGGAAACGATGTACCCCAGGGAGACATTGGCAATTTGCTGGTCAAAGGGGAGACAACGGCCTCATTTTACCTGCACCAATACGAAAAAAGCCGCCAAACCTTTCGGGGCGAATGGTTTTTCACGGGAGACAAATATTGGGTGGACGAGGATGGCTACTACTGGCACGCCGGCCGCTCCGATGACATGATCAAAGCGGGGGGTATTTGGGTCTCACCAACCGAAGTGGAGAGTATGCTTCTGAGCCACCCGGCGGTGTTGGAATGTGCCGTAGTAGGGAAGGCGGATCAGGCTGGCCTGTTCAAACCACAGGCGTTTGTAGTGTTACAGCCGGGCACGGCTCCCAGTGATGAGTTGGCCCAAACTTTGATTCAATATTGTCGAGAACGAATGGCGGAATATAAGCGGCCGCGTTGGATTGAATTTGTCCCCGAATTACCCAAAACGGCCACCGGCAAAATCCAACGTTATAAATTGCGTACTGATTAAAGCCGTTGCCTTCAGGTGATCCCAGAGTTAAAAGCCACCAATTGGTCCCAATCAATACTGCCATCTTCACGACAAAATAGTTTTGTCGCGCCAACGGTTTCTTTGGCCATAGCAATATATTCGGGCAGCTTGTCAATGCCTACAGAATTACGGTTCATAGCCAGGGCTACTTCTGAGGTTGTGCCAGATCCGACAAAAGGGTCTAACACCCAATCCCCTTCCTGGGTAAATAACTTAATAAACCATTCGGGCAACGCTTTAGGGAAGGCGGCGCTGTGATTTTTGTTGCTGGTTTCAGTTGCCAGGTGCAGCACATTGCCAGGATACGCCTTTTCCCGCCCAACCCAGTTGGAAATATTTTTACCAAAACCGCTCTGGGCCTGGGAATTGAAGCGAACAACATCATTTTTGCCTAACTTCTTGAGCCGCGTTTTGGCCCAATCCCCCATTGGCACCATCACCGCATCCTGGTACATATTGAATTTTCGGGCTTTGTTAAACTGCAAACAACGTTCCCAGGTATCCCGGAAACGATTCGGCCATTTGCCAGGGTGACAATTTTTTTTGTGCCAGACAAATTCCTCAGTCCATAACCACCCCTGCTCCCGCAAGGCCAGGATTAATTCCAGGACATAGGTGTTTCTCTCCCCATTCGTCACTTTTTCTTTGATATTGAGGATAAACGTCCCAGTGGGTTTGAGGACGCGCAAAAATTCAGCGCTGCGTTGGGTAAACCAGGGGACATATTTTTCCGGCTTGAGGCCGCCGTAGGTATTGACTCGGCTGTCGGCATATGGGGGTGAGGTGACGATCAGGTCAAAAAAATTATCAGGGTAATTTTGTAAAACTTCTAAACAATCCCCCTGTTGCAAGCGGGCTTCAATTTCTTTCATGCTTAAACCTATTAGAGATTTTCGGTAACGGCCCAGGCTGATCCTGACGTAGCGCGGTCAAGAGACCGGCCATAGTCATGGGGCGTTACTGGTTACGATTTTCTACCGGTTAATCAGAAAGAGATTCTAACGGGGTCCTATGTGAGGAGCAACCGGCGTATAAACAATAGGACTTACGCAGACCTGACAGGTTTTCTCCTGTAACAACCATAGAACGAATCAAAAAACCTGTCAGGTCTTTTTGCGTTTTGCGTAAGTCCTAAACAATAAAAAACGCCCAACCAGGTGGGCGTTTTGCAGGCAAATAGCAAATTGGGGTTTAAACCACATAGTTATCCGGCTCTTTGGCAAACCGCCCCTGGCAGCCGGCACAGCAAAAATAATAGGTTGTTCCCTGGTGGGTGTGGGTATATTTAGCGGCCGCGATCTCCACTTCCATCTGACAAATAGGATCAATCGCCACATCTCCCCGTACTGGTAATGCCACAGGCCCGACAGAAATTTGACCGAGGGGGATGGTAGGAGATTGGGAGAGGGAGAGATTGGAGACTGGAGACTGATGAGCGGAGACTGGAGAGTGGAGAGTAGAGACTGGAGACTGCTCACTGCTAACGGCTAATGGCTCACTTCCCCCCTGCGGCCGAAACAACGCCAGATCAATCGCCTCTGCGTTGCGCCGCCGCTGCACAATTTCAGCCATGATGCTGAGAGCAATTTCATCGCCGCGCCGGGCCTGAATATCGAGGCCGGCCGGCGCCTTGAGCGGCAGCAGGTCCGTTTCACTTACCCCCTGCCCTGACAGATATTCCCGCACCCCTTCAGCCCGCTTCTGGCTGGCGACCAGTCCCACATAGACGGGATTGGTTTGCAAGAGCTTCTCCAGGGCCAGTTCGTCATAGTTACCGTGGGTGGCGACGACGATGTAGGTGATGGGGGTGATTTTGGCGGCGATGTTGTCTAAGCTGGTAATGATTTCATCAGCGTGAGGCACTGGCTCTCCGCTGTTGTCCAGGTCTACCAGGATGACATGGTAATTCATAGCTGCCCCCAGGTGGGCCAGGGCACGGGCAACGGGTAAGGTGCCGACGATGAGCAGGCGCGGCCGCGGCGCTTGCGGCTCCAAATAAATCTCCAACGTACCCCCACTGTAACAGGTCATCGGCATATCCAACAATCCTTCACGGGGCTTTTGCGTTTCCGGTTCCGTCGAGAGGCGGATCAGGCGGGTCTCATCCGCTGCTAACGCTTTGAGAGCTTCCTTGATGACTGTCGGCTGGGCGCAGCTGCCACCAATCCAGCCGTGCATCACCCCATCTACCGTAATAATCGCCTTATCCCCCGGCTTGCCAGAGGTGGGCTTCTCCGCTCGCACCACCGTTGCCGTCACAAACGGCACCCCTGCCAGCACAAGCTCATGGGCTTTGGCAAAAAAATCATCAATCATAATCCACTCCGCCAGGAGAGAGATATTAGTGTATTAGTATATTGGTCTATTCCGCTAACCAATACACCAATACACTAATATACCCATACACTTCTTAATCCGTCACCCCCGCATCCCTTAGCGCCTGCCACACCTTCTGCGGGGTGATGGGGATGTCTATGTGGCGCACACCGAGGTGCCAGAGGGCGTCTACAACGGCGTTGGCAATGGCCGGGGGCGCACCCACTGTAGGCGATTCGCCGACCCCCTTCGCGCCGATGGGGTGGTGAGGGGAAGGGGTGATGGTGTGGCCCGTTTCCCACTTGGGGGATTCAACCGCGGTGGGCAGCAGGTAATCAGCGAAGGTGCCGGTGAGACATTGCCCATTTTCATCATACACAATTTCTTCGTACAACGCCGGGGCTAACCCCATTGTCAGACCCCCATGAACCTGCCCTTCGACAACCAGAGGGTTGATAATGTTGCCACAATCATCTATGGCCACAAAGCGGCGTACGTGAACCTCGCCCGTGCCTTTGTCAATATCTACCACACAGATATAGCTGCCAAACGGGAAGGTGAGGTTGGGGGGATTGTAATAATCAGTAGCTTCCAGCCCGGCTTCCACATCAGGGGGGTGGTTGGTGTAGGCCGCGAAGGCGATTTCCTGGATCGTTTTGGCCTGCTCTGGCGACCCTTTGACCTGCCATTTGTTGATATTCCATTCCAGATCATCTTCGCTCACTTCCAGCAGGTGGGCGGCGATTTTGCGGGCTTTGGCTTTGATTTTGCGTGAGGCCATGACTGCGGCCGCGCCCGCTGTCGGGGTCGAACGGCTGGCATAGGTACCCAACCCATACGGGGCCGTGTCCGTATCCCCTTCTTCCACATCCACATCAGCCATAGGCAGCCCTAACTCCTCAGCAATGATTTGGGCGTAAGTGGTTTCATGCCCCTGTCCTTGTGATTTGGTACCAAAGCGGGCGATAGCCTTGCCGGTGGGGTGGATACGAATCTCGGCTGAGTCGAACATTTTTATGCCCAGGATGTCATAATCTTTGGCCGGGCCCGCCCCTACCACTTCGGTAAAACTGGAGATACCAATGCCCATCAGCTCCCCTCTGGCTCGCTTTTCCGCCTGCTCCTGCCGCAGGGCATCATAACCGATCATGTCCAGGGCTTTTTGTAAGGCCGCATGATAGTTACCGCTGTCATATTCCCAGCCGGTAGGGGATTTGTACGGGAAATGATCCGCCGGGATGAAATTTTTCATACGGAAAGCGGCCGGGTCTTCCCCCAACTCATGGGCCATGATGTCTGTCAGCCGTTCGATCATGTGGACGGCTTCGGTAACGCGGAAGGAGCAGCGGTAAGCGACCCCGCCCGGCGGCTTGTTGGTGTAGACAGCATCGAAGTTGATGTGGGCCGCCTGCATATCATAAGAGCCGGTGCAGATGGAGAAGAGGCCGGCCGGGAATTTGGAGGGGTTCGCGGCCGCGTCAGCACAACCATGATCAGCCAGACCATTCACCCGCAGGCCGGTAATCTTGCCATTGGCATCCGCCGCCAGCTCCGCTTCCAGGTGATAATCACGGGCAAACGAATCAGCCGTCAAATTTTCTGAGCGGTCTTCAATCCATTTGACCGGCTTGCCCAACAACAGGCTGGCAACGGCGCAGACCACATAACCAGGATAAACAGGCACTTTGCCACCAAAACCGCCGCCGATGTCTGGGGAAATGACCTGGATGCGATGCTCTGGCAGGCCGCTGACCAGGGCGAAGACGGTGCGGATAGCGTGGGGGGCCTGGGTGGTCATATAAAGCTGCATCTTCCCCGTTGCCGGAGTGAAGTTAGCTACCATGCCACACGTTTCAATAGAAGCTACATGGATACGGGGGAGATAAATATGCTCCTTGACCACATGGGCTGCTGCGGCAAAAACCTTATCAGTAGCCTCTTTATCCCCCGCTTCCCAATGCCAGATACGGTTGGTCTTTAACTCTTTGTCATCCCGCACCAGAGTTTCATCTTTCAACGCCTGGTAGGGATCAACCACCACATCCAGCGGTTCATAATCCACCATCACCTGCTCTACAGCGTCGGCGGCGATGTACCGGCTGGTGGCGATGACGCAGGCTACCTCTTGGGAGTAATAGACGACCTTGTCAATAGGCAGCACCATCTGGGTATCAGACATGAGGGTAGGCATCCAATGTAAATTGTGGGCGGCCAAATCTTTGCCGGTAATGACGGCAACCACCCCATCCAAAGCCAGGGCCGCGCTGGCGTCAATGTTAAGGATTTTGGCGTGGGCATACGGGCTGCGCACAATGTCCATGTAAAGCATTCCCGGCAGTTTGATGTCATCTACATATCGCCCTTTGCCTTGGATGAAGCGGGGGTCTTCTTTGCGCTTCATCCGGTGCCCCATGCCCCCAATGTCGGCAGGGGTAGTGACGCGCACCGTTTCCGTGGTGGCAACGACGGCCGAAGCGCCGTTGGGAACAGCATGTTTGTTCTCGAAGCGGTCGGCAAGGTGTTTGGGTTTGTGGGGATCGTGATAATTCATGCGGGCACCTCCTCAGGGGTGGGTTGGTTGAGCTTCGCGGCCGCGTACTGTATCGCCTCAACAATTTTGTTATATCCAGTACAGCGGCACAAATTCCCGGAAATCGCCTGGCGAATCTCCATTTCGCTGGGGTCTGGGTTATGGGCCAGTAAATGTTTCGCACTCATAATCATGCCGGGAGTACAGTAGCCACATTGCAGGCCATGTTTTTCCCAGAACCCTTCTTGTAATGGGTGCAGTTGGCCCCCCTGGGCTACTCCTTCGATAGTTTCAATCTCCCCCCCATTGGCCTGAACCGCAAAAACGGTACAGCTTTTAACCGTGCGCCCATTCAGGCTGATGGTACACGCCCCACAGCTGGTGGTGTCACAGCCGATATGGGTGCCGGTCAGGTCTAAATTTTCCCGGATAAAATGAACGAGCAGCAGCCGGGATTCCACTTCTTGGGTGACTGCCTGCCCGTTTACAGTGACGGTGATCTTGTGTTGGCTCATAGAAATTCTCTCCTGAATGATGAAGGCTGAATGATGAATTATGAAGAAAGACATTCTCCCTCATCCTTCATCCTTCATAATTCAACTTGTGGCTCGTTCCACAGCCTGGCGGATGGCTCTTTTGGTCAGGACGCGGGTCACATCTCGTTTATATTCGGCGGACCCGCGCAGATCGGGGGATGGGTCACATTCGGCCGCGGCCGCGGCCCCAACGGCTTCGAGGCGTTCATCTGTGACCACTTGCCCCACCAAAAGCTGCTCCGCTTGTTTAGCCCGCATGGGGGTAGGGCTGACATTGGTCAGGCCGATGCGGGCTGAGGTACAGGTGTCCCCATTCATGGTCAACTGCACTGCCACCCCCGAGATAGCATAATCACCTACCTTACGCTCCATTTTTACATACGCCCCACCGCTGTTAGCCCCAGGAGTGGGAATACGGATCTCGGTCAGGATTTCATCTTCGGCCAGGGCATTCTCAAATAAATCCACAAAAAAATTGTCAATGGCAATAGCCCGTGTCCCATTTGGCCCCAGGGCAATGACCTCAGCCCCATAAGCCAACATTACTGCCGGATGATCATTGGCCGGGTCAGCATGGGCGATGTTCCCCCCGACGGTTGCCCGGTTGCGTACTACCGGGTCGGCAATGACGCGGGCAGCATCAGCCAGCAGATGGAAACGGCTTTGCACCAGCCCGGACTCTTCCAGAGCCGACTCACGGGTCATGGCCCCAATGGCCAGATGGCCGTTATCCTCACGCACATATTCCAGCCCTTCGATCTGGTTTAGATCAATCAGCACGGGGGGCATGGCTAAACGGAACCGCATGGCCGGGATGAGGCTTTGCCCCCCAGCCAGCAGTTTGGCGTCCCCGGCATGTTGGCGCAGCAGGGTTACGGCTTCGCTTAATGTGCCAGGGGCATGGTAATCAAACGCACCAGGTATCATATAAAACCTCCTTTATTGAGAGACTGGAGACTGGAGACTGAAAGATTGAGAGACTAGAGACTGGGAGATTGGCAAACTCGCAAACTCGCTCACTGCTTATTGACGACCGCTTCCCAACCTGGCGAGATGGCGGGAGAGGTCGTGCAGGCTTTGCAGGTTATGGATGGGCAGAAAATCATCTATATAAGGCAGCGCGGTCGCCATTCCTTCGACCAATGGCTTGTACCCTTGCCGCCCCAGCAGGGGGTTGAGCCAGATAAGCCGGTGGCAGCGATGTTGTAGGTGGCGCATCTCCTGGCGCAGTTGGGCGGCATTGCCTCGTTCCCAACCATCACTGATGATGAGGGCGATGGCCCCGCGCCGGAGTACCCGCCGCCCCCACTGCCGATTAAACAGGGCCAGGTTTTCACCGATGCGTGTACCGCCTGACCAATCGTTGACCTGTGCGGCCGCGTCTTCAACCGCCCGGTCAATATTTTTCAACTTCAATTGAGGAGTAATCCGGGTGAGCCGGGTGCTAAAGAGAAAACATTCTACCTCAGGGAAGCTGTGGGTTACGCTGTAAAAAAATTGCAGCAGCAGCCGGGCATACTTTTCCATAGAGCCGCTGATGTCGGCGATGAGGATGAGCGGCCGCTGCTTTTGTTTGCGGCTTTGCCAGGCCAACCGGAGCGGGATGCCATTGTGTTGGCTGGCGAAACGTAATACCTGGCGCAGATGGAGCAGGTTGCCATGCCGGTTGCGGGTACGGCGACGGCTTTGGCGCCAAACCAGCGGCCACGCCATCTCCTGAATCAGCTGCCTGACAGTGGCTAACTCTTCTGGGGTCATCTCGGCGAATGGTTTGTGCTGGAGTAGTTCTGCCGGGCTGTATGTTTGCGAGCGGTCGGCCACATCTCGCTCCTGGTGCTGCTGGCTGGCTTTTTGGGCCATCAGAGTAAAGAACGGGATGGCCTGGCGGTCTTGGAGATGACGAGGAGCCAATGGGGTGGGCTGCGGCCGCATTTGCCCCATACGCCCCAGCCTCAGCCAGAACCGGTTAAACAGGGTAGTAAACAAGACCAGATGCTCCTGCCGGGTGAGCAGCAGGGAGCGGGCGGTATGGTAGACCTGCTCCTGGCTGCCAATCTCCACCAGAGTCAACGCCTGGGCAAAATCCAGGCTCTGCTCTGGCGATACCGGCAGCCCTGCCCGCCGCAGCAGCCGGGGGAAGAGGAGCAGGTTTTGCAGGAAAAGAGACGTGTGAGGGGTCAGGGATGAAGTATGCCTTTCATCCTTCATAATTCATCCTTCATAATTTCTCTTCGTACCTTGTCTACATCGTCCTGGTATTTGAGGATGAGGCCCAGAGTGTGGTTGATCGCGGCCGCGTCTAACCTTTCCGTCTGTAAATGACCCAGCGCCTCAGCCCAATCCAACGTCTCAGCCACACCGGGCAGCTTATACAACTCCTGCTGCCGCATCGCCTGGATAAAATCTACCACCTGGGCCGCCAGCCGCTCCCCGATGCCCGGCACCTTCAGCCGGACAATCTCCAACTCCTTTTCACGGGATGGGTACTCAATCCAATGATAAACACAGCGGCGTTTCAGGGCGTCATGGATTTCACGGGTGCGGTTTGAGGTGATGATGACAATCGGGCGATGTTCGGCGCGAATGGTGCCCATCTCAGGGATGGTGATCTGAAAATCGGAGAGAAGTTCTAGGAGAAAACTCTCAAACTCCTCATCGGCCCGGTCTAATTCGTCAATGAGTAAAACGGGCGTGTGGTCACGGCTGGCGGTGATGGCCTGGAGCAGCGGCCGCTTAAGCAAAAACTTCTCCGTGAAAATATCATCTGTTACCGGTTCTGCTCCATTGGCCTGGTGCTGGCGGGCCTGAATTTCTAACAGCTGCCGGGGGTAATTCCACTCATACACCGCCTGGCTGATATCCAACCCTTCATAACATTGCAGGCGGATGAGTGGGGTTTGGTAAACCCGGCTCAACACTTTGGCAACTTCCGTTTTGCCCACGCCCGGCTCTCCTTCCAGGAAAATCGCCTTCCCCATCTTCAGGGCCAGGAACAGGCTGGTACTCAGGCCAATATCGGCAATGTATTGGTGTTGGGCCAGGGTATTTTGGGTGGCGACAACGGAGCTAAACATGCTGCCCGATCGTAGCCGGGTTTTTCCTTCAGGGGAAGCCCAACCGGGTCAATCTGATTGAACCAGAAGGGTCAATTGTAAAAACTATGGGGGTAAGGGGAGAGGTAGGAAATCGTGCGGTTGCCCGGTGGGGGGTAGGCGTTGACCGTCGCTGGAGGTGTACAGCCCCAGGCGCAGATAAAGGGAGGGGGGAGCAGGATCGGGAAGGGGCAGCCGCAGTTGCTGCCAGACTATGTCGCCGGGCTGTAAGGTGGTCGCTCCCGCATCAAAGCCATCATCCTGGGCTAAAACGTCGGTCTCGGTGCTGGCTAAATGTAAAAAGAGGGTCAGATCCCAGGGGAGCGGTTCGTCTACACGCCAGATGGTGAACAGGTGCAGCGGCCGCGTCCCATCTTCCCTCACTATCTCATACCCCAACAAGGTGAGGCGGCCGCCAAAGGTGACAGGGTGGGGGAGTGTTTCCCCCGGAATGGGGGGGGGCAGTTCATAAACAGCAAACGAGGGCGCGGCCGCGCTGCGATAAAGGGGTGTGGGAGAAAGGCCAGCCCACGACCACAGGGCCGGATCAAGCGGGGCAAATTCCGGCACATACAAATGCCCCCCCTCTCCCCCTGGGAATATTAACGCTCCCCCCCGTTCTGGCCCGGCTTGCAGCCAGCGCACTCCTGGATCATTCCCCAAATTATGGTGCAGCGACTCCGCATCAATGGGTTCAAAAAATGAATCAGCTACAACCAGCGAGGAGGCCGGGTTGGCTCGCCAGTGGCGGGCCATATCCAGCAGCACTGTTTGATAAGCGAATCGGGTCTCCAGGGCGGCCGGCCAGATGATAAACCCATCGCGGAGGGTGCGGCCGCTGTTGATGGCCAGGAGTACGAGAAGCAGAATGAGATACAGAACGGCTCTTTGAGGATTTCTGGTTGTTGGTGTGTGGGTGGATTGGCTATGACTATTGGTGAAACCGATGCGCTGATAAAGCCAGGTGATGGCCAACCCTGGCAGCAGGTAAATAACCGGCATGGCCCCGACCAGGCGTACGGTGCTGGGGGCCTGGGGAGTCAGGGCACTGGGCAGGAGCATGACGGCCAGCCAGGCCAGCAAAAGGGTGTAACGCGGCCGCCGCCAATGCCATAAAGCTATCCCTAAACCGCCATAAAAAAAGAGCGCGGTGACGGGATCAAACAGAGGGCGGTCAGGCACGGTATATGTCCAGCGCGGGTCGCCGGTGAAGCTGAACACCCCCAGAGTGGCGGTCAGAGAACGCCAGATGGGGCCGGGATCGCCATTACGCAGAGCGTCTAATGGGCCGGAGAGCTGATCTACCCGCTGCTGCAAACCGGGGTTACGCCATAGAGTGATTTGCATGGGGGCAGCTACCAGCAGGCCAATGAGCAGGATCAGGGTCACCTGCGGCCGCAACTGGCGCACAGAGTCGGGTAAGGGGATAAGACGCGGCCGCTCCTCTACCCACTGCCATCGCCCTAACCCCCATTGCAAAATAATGAATAGAATGGGGATGAGCCAGGCGATGCGGGCAGCGGTGTAGGTGTAGAAACTTAACCCCAGCAGCAGACCAGCCAGCCACGGCCGCTTGGACCAAAAGAGTGCGGCCGCGACCAGCAGCACCGGGGCCATGATGGGGCGAATCCCTACCCGGCTAAACACAATCGGCCACCAGCTAACCGCCAGCCCCAAACCGGCCACCAGGGCTGTCAGGGCGCCAAACTCCTGGCGGGCATAACGCATGGTTAAAGCCACCAGCAGCAGCCCCAGGAAGACGGCGGGCAGGCGAGCGGTCAGTACACTCTCGCCAAACATGAGGTAAAAAGGCACCGCCCAATAATGGTAAAGGGGTTCGTGCCCATACCCTTGCCAGAAAAAGAGGGCATGATTGCCCGCTAGAATAGTGGCGGGGATACCAGCGTCTAACACTTCATCTTGAGAAAGCCCTGGGGGAATATCGGCTAAGGCGACCAGACGGAAGGCGGCCGCGAGTAATAGGATCGCGGCCGCCAGAAAAAGAAATGGCTTATGCTTCATGGGCATTAACCCGTAAAGAATTGACAAATCTTGAAGATTTGTCAATTCTAAAAATCCTCAAACTAGGCCACGGCGCACCGCTTCGGCGGCCGCCTGGGCCCGTGTCTGCACCCCTAAGACGGCAAAAATTTGGCGTACTTTCCGTTTCACAGTGGCGTCACTCATATACATCACATTGGCGATGTCACTGTTGCTGGTCCCTTCAGCTAGCAGACGCAAGATTTGCCGCTCTTCTGGGTCCAGGGCGAGCAGGGGGGTGGGGGAAGAGGCCGCTGGCTGCCCCAATGCCCGCCGAATCACCTGCTCTGTCACCTGGGGGCTGAAGGTGCGTTCCCCCCGGTACACCGCCTGAATCGCCTGAACCAGCATCTCATCGGAGACATTTTTGAGGATATACCCCAACGCCCCGGTACGTAACGCTTCCATCACATATTCCTGATCGTCATAAGAAGTGAGCATAAGGACTTTGGCGGCCGGGCTTAGTTGGCGGATACGGTAGAGAATATCCAGCCCTGACTCACCGGGCAGGCTGATGTCTAACAGGGTAACATCGGGTGGGTTGTTCTGAAAAAAGGGTATAGTCTGAGCTTCGTTTTCCGCTTCTCCCAATAGATGGAATTCTGGATAGTTGGAGAGCAAGCTGCGGATGCCCTGCCGGACGATGGGGTGATCATCTACAACTAAGACAGTGATGGTGTTCATAAAGCCATTGTATGAGCCCCCGGTCAATTGTCAACATTTGGTACTGTTCATTAAATTTTGGGTCTTCAGGATATAGGGCAACAGATCAGCAGGATTAACGTAACGCGATTTGCCAAATCGCGCTGCACTGGCTGCGACAAAAAACACCAATGTCCAGTTACTGATTTATTTTGTGAACCTTCATTAGCTTTATAATTGTATACTGGCAATCTATTGACCTTTTTCATCAAATAAATTTTTGCTTTCCCACCTTGATTCAAATATAATCTTCATCATCAACTTGCCCTCATATCTGCACTTTCCCTAACCCACATCATCATCTGAGAGGTTGACATGATGCAAAAACCCCGTACCATTCTGTCTGTCTGTCTGTCTGTCTGTCTGTCTGTCTGCTGCTCATGATCATGGCCGTTTTCGCTGCCTTGAAACCCCATGATCCCCTGCCCGCCTCCCAGGCCCAGGGGTACCCCCCACCCGTGACCAGCACCCCCACCCCAGAAAGTGTATCCGGCTACCCTGGCCCACCCGCCACTTTTCCCGCCCAAACAGCGACCCCCATCAGTTTTACCATCAGCCACAGTTACTATATCCCCATAACCATAAGTAATTTGCCTCTTAAAAAAGGAATGGTATGGAATTATTATTTATCTGGAACCAATACGGATCCTTGGAATATCATGAATATCGGTTGGTTTCACCGGTATGCCCCAACTTATGGACAAAATGATTACCACGGCCCGATACAGTTTATCCCTTATTGGGGTTGCAACACCCTTCCTGTAGAGTATATAGTGAATATATTAGGCGCGGATTACACTGGTTATTTAATCTGGCTTAATGAACCCGATACAGGTATGCCTGATGGCTGTCCACCGATGTCAGACCCCGAAGCGGCCGCAGCCTTCTACATAGCTGCACGAGCTGGTTTACCCTACGCCAAATTCATTGGCCCCCACACCTACCATGCCAATCCAGATGCCCATGATAATGCTATGAATTGGATGAACGCGTGGCGTACAGCGGTCAGAGATCACCCAGACGGCAATGGTCAATACCCTGATGTAACCGGATATGGCATTCATCCCTACAGCACCAATAAAGATAATAATCTCCTGTATGTAGCAAATTATTACAACCAGATGGTTGCCTGGGGTGAAGGGGATAAGGAGCTTTGGGTCACAGAGTTTGCTTATTGTGACACCAATGAAAATGACCTAAAGGTGAACATTACCGAGACAGTTTATGCCTTTGAAACCCGTGCCTACGTTGACCGGTATGCTTATTGGGTAGATTGGCGGCCAACGCCTATTCCCCCACCCTTGACTCCCACCCCTGGGGCAAACGACAGCGATGAAGCTATACTAGAGGGGCCGCTGGCTTATTGTGTCCATCCGGCGGAAAACACCATTCCCCTCTTCGCCCCAGGATTCAATACCTTATCTCCAGCCGGGGAAACATACCGCCATTTGGGCCGATAAAGGGGTGAGATGAACAACTTAACAACACCTTTGACCTATAATTATCGGCGATTCTATATTGTCATTAGCTTGAGTCTTTTACTGGCATTTCTACTTCTCCTTGGCTTGTGGCAATTGCTGACTTCCCAAGGTAAACCCAATCCCTGGGTTAATTTCTCGATTCATCAGACTCGTACCGCTTCTGAAGTAGTCATTCATTGGCCTTTAGTAGCCTGGCATGATAGGACTGGTTGGCCCCAGCCTACGACAGTTATGTTGAAAAACCTGGAAACTGGGGGGCTGCAAGATTTAAGTACTGAGTTTCCTTGCAATCTGATAGGGACGAACTTTGGGGATTTAGCCTTGCATGGGGAATGGTTGGTTGGAGTTTTCGCCTGTGAATTTTACGCCCCATATCAGATTCATGCCTTAAACGTAAATACCCGAGAATTGATCATTTTACCCCCTGCTCCAGGGGTTCCCCCGGAACAGAAATATGCGGCTGAAACAACCATCTATGGAGATATCATTGTCTGGCAGCAGCATAATTGGGAGATGACTCGTTCCGATTTGTTCCTCTTTGATTTACAAAGCCAGACCGTAATCACTCTGACTCAGCCCCCACCCTCGGTAGTAGATTGGCATCCAGAGCTTTATGAAGATTGGCTGGCCTGGTACCGGCGTAATCTGAGTACGGGAGAGAGTTTTATCCGGCTGTATAATCTGAGCAGTAGTGAGCATATCACCATCCCTGTCACCGTCCCCCAACATACCCTGGTCAGCCTGGATGACCAGTATGTGATTTGGGATGACTGGCGTAATGGGAATAGTGATATTTATGGGTATGACTTGATCAATCGGCAAGAAATGGCTTTCATTACTGGCCTTTCTAATCAGGGAAATGGGATTATTCATGAAGGGTTGCTGTTGTACATTGATAGCGCCCCCCCCCGCTCTCTCCACATGTATCACCTGGATGTACAGCAAACTTACCTACTATTCCAACAGCCTCCTCACCATAATCTCAAGCGTCCAACGGGTTTACATCAGGGAATTGCCGTTTGGATAGATGGGGGATATATTGCCACTGGTCAGAGCATCATTTACGGAGCGCGTCAGCTGCCAGAGCGGTTTTACCTACCCATTTTGGGGCGGCCTTAAAATGAGGCAAGTACAGCCCATTAACGGTTTGTCTCATCAGTTGGCACGGGAACGATCAGTTCCACCCGGGTGCCCTGGGTGAGTTGGGATTGAATGGTGACGCGGCCGCCTAAACTTTCGGCCCGCTCCTTCATCCCTATCAGCCCCAGGTGGCCGTTGCTGTTTTGGTAGATGGCGGCCATATCAAACCCCCGCCCATCATCAATGACCGTAAGCTTCAAGGTGCGGGGAGCAAAAGCCAGGATCACTTCGACATCGGTCGCGGCCGCGTGAACACTCACATTGTGCAATGATTCCTGCAGCAGGCGGAACACGGCAATTTCTACTCTGGAAGGCAGGCGGGCTGGTTCTCCAAACACCATCACCCGACAGGGGACCTGGGTAAACCCTTCAAACTGTTCGGCCAGGCGGCGAATAGCCGGAGCTAAACCGAGGGCGTCAAGGGTAGGCGGCCGCAAATCATAAATCACCCGCTTAATCTCCGCTTCCACCTGGCGTAAAATATGCTGCACCGACTCCAACGACTCCTCAGCCCGCTCCCATTCTGACCGGCCCAACCGCTGCCGCGCCGACTTTAACTCCAGCATCGCCCCGATAAGCAGTTGATTGGTGCCATCGTGCATATCCTGGGCGATCCGCTGCCGCTCCAGTTCTTGCACATTGACTGTTTCCGTGAGCAGCCGCTGTAATTGAGCCGCTTTTTGGGCTAGATCATCCCGCGCCTGCTCTAACTGCCGCGTCCGTCGGGCTACCTTTTGCTCCAGGGCCTCATTCGTGGCTGTCAATTGTTCATAAAGCTGGGCGTTGCGAATCACAATCGCCACCTGAGCGGCAAAGGTTAATAGAAGCTGCTCATGCTCATCCTGATAAGACTCAGGCCGGTTTGCCACCCCGATCATACCCATCGGCTCATCCCGAATGCGGAGCGGTACCCCCAAAAACGTCCCTACCGGGGGATGGCCTTTGGGTTGCCCAACCCGCGTTGGGTCTGTCATGGCATCCTCAGAGCGAATAGGACGGTTTTCTAACACCACACGGGCAAAGATATTGGGACGTAACGGGATGAGATGATTGTGTTCGTAAAATGGGCGGCTGGGGTGAAACCCCTGAATGGCAACCACATCCAAAGCTTTGCCATTGGCCGTATTCAGACCAATAAACCCGAACTGGGAGCCGGTCAGTTCCAGGCAATAACGCAGAGCCGTATCCAACACTCGTTCCAGACTGCGTAAAGCTGATAGCTCCACCGCCATCTGGTAAAGGGCTTGTAGTTGAGCCAATGGTTCTGTTTTAGTGAGGGGATGCGGGAGCAATGGATGCATATCTAGATTGTATGACCCCCGGATCAATTGTCAACATTTGGCACACGACGATCCCTGGTCGCCTCTTGCCGCCTGGCCGCCAGCACTCCTCAACCTATCTACAACTTTGTTATGATCCATTTTGTATTTATATTTGCTTTACACCCATTTGTTTGACTATAATTGCCCCTAACAACTTGCTTTCATTCTTGCCGTTTCACCCCAATAGAACATTATTTTAAGAGGTTGACATGATACAAAAACCCCGTACCATTCTGTCTGTCTGTCTGTCTGTCTGTCTGTCTGCTGTTCATGATCATGGCTGTATTCACTGCCCTGCAACCGGCTAACCCGCTGCCCCCCTCCCAGGCTCAGGGATACCCCCCACCGGTGACCAGCACGCCAACCCCAGCCAGTTTATCCGGCTACCCTGCCCCACCCGCCACCTATCCTATCCAAACTGCTACTCCCCTTAGCTTCACTGTCAGTCACAACTATTACATCCCCATCACGGTAAGCAATCTTCCCCTCAAAAAAGGGATGGTCTGGAATTACTATTTAGCCGGAACCAATACTGACCCGTGGAATGTTATGAACATCGGTTGGTTTCACCGGTATGCCCCAACTTATGGACAAAATGATTACCACGGCCCAATACAGTTTATCCCTTACTGGGGCTGCAACACTCTTTCTGTAGAGTATATGGTGAATACGTTAGGTGGAGATTACGCTGGTTATTTAATCTGGCTTAATGAACCAGATACAGGTATGCCTGATGGCTGCCCGCCGCTGTCTGACCCCCAGGCGGCCGCAGATTTCTACATCGCCGCACGGGCGGGCTTACCCTACGCCAAATTCATTGGCCCCCACACCTACCATGGTAATCCCGCTGCCCACAACCGGGCTATGAACTGGATGAGAGAATGGCGGGATAAAGTTAGAGACCACCCAAACGGCAACGGTCAATACCCCGATGTAACTGGATACGGCATTCACCCTTACAGCACTGACCCGCTAGAAAATATGACCTTTGTAGATAATTTTTACAACCAGATGGTTGACTGGGGTGAGGGAGAAAAAGAATTATGGGTAACAGAATTTGCTTATTGTGATGAGGACTCACTTACTGCAGACATTACATATACCGTTAATGCTTTTGAGACTCGCACCTATGTAGACCGGTATGCCTATTGGGTAGATTGGCGGCCAACCCCTACACCAGCCCCCATCCTCACCGTAACTCCAGGAGCCAATGATAATGATGATTCTGAATCACCGCTGGTGCCGATGGGTTATTGCGTTGAGTTAGAAAACACCATTCCTCTATTTCGCCCTGGATTCAATACCCTGACCACAGCGGGTGAAACATACCGTCATTTAGGACGATAAAGGAACCCGCTATGATTAAAGCAACAACACTCTTTTACCTCTGGCAGGGGCGAAAAAAAGTTACCATCGCCATATTTTTGATGCTGTTGGTTCTTTCTCTTTATACCTGGCGATTCCTGGCATCACAAGATACAACCAATCCCTGGGTTCATTTTCCTATTTACCAAAACACATTGATAGCCGACAGTGTGGTGATTGATTGGCCTCTGGTTGCCTGGGAAAATTGGTCTACCCTTCCCAACCCGGGAACGATCCTGCTTAAGAACCTGGAGAGTAATGAACTATGGGATTTAGGGGATGATTTTCCCTGTCCCCCCATCGGCACCAACCGCGGGGATCTGGCCTTGCATGGGGAATGGCTGGTAGGGGTTTTTAGCTGCAACTATCCCCATTCGTATGAGATTTATGCCTTAAACTTGAGCAGCCGAGAGGTGATCTCTATTTTACCCCCACCGGGTTTGCCGCCCGACCAACTGTTTGCCGCCGAGCCGACCATATATGGAGAGATCATTGTTTGGCAACAAGAAACCTGGAACATTTCCCACTCTAATTTGTTTCTCTTTAACCTACAAACCCGAACCACGACAACCGTTACCGAACCTGACTCCCCCTTTGTAGATGTACACCCTGAGCTTTATCAGGATTGGCTGGCCTGGTATCGTCGCCACCCAGGCACGGGAGAACGTTTTATTCGCCTCTATAATTTGAGCAGCAGCGAACCAATCACTATACCTATCACAGCAGGTTCCCAAACCTGGGTCAGTTTAGATGACCAATATGTGGTTTGGGATGATTGGCGTAATGGAGATGCTGATATATATGGGTTTGATTTGAATAGCCGCCAGGAGATCCCCATAATCACTGGGCCTGGACACCAAAGCCGTGCCGTCATTAGAGGGGGCGTGATCATTTATCAACAATCAGGTTCAACAGCTTCACTTTGGGTTTATCATCTACATACACAGCAAGATTTTCATCTGTTTTCACCAACAACAGGTGGTATTAAACGTCCACTAGCTCTAGATAATGGAGTTGCGGTGTGGATCAATAGTGATACTGGTTCAAATACTACTGTTTACGGAGCACGCCAGCTGCCGGAACGGTTTTATCTTCCTCTGTTAGGTCGTCCTTAAAGATCATGTAGATGTTTACTGCCTTTAGAGAAGGTGGGCTTTTCGCAAAAGCCCACCTTACGGGCCTTTCTAATCAGGGAAATGGGATTATTCATGAAGGGTTGCTGTTGTACATTGATAGCGCCCCCCCCCGCTCTCTCCACATGTATCACCTGGATGTACAGCAAACTTACCTACTATTCCAACAGCCTCCTCACCATAATCTCAAGCGTCCAACGGGTTTACATCAGGGAATTGCCGTTTGGATAGATGGGGGATATATTGCCACTGGTCAGAGCATCATTTACGGAGCGCGTCAGCTGCCAGAGCGGTTTTACCTACCCATTTTGGGGCGGCCTTAAAATGAGGCAAGCAGTCCCCTTTTCCTGGTATCGCAGCAATTGACCTGTGTAAGGTAATTTTTACAATGAAAGTGCCAGCACCTTTAATACAAAAACATCGGTTTGCCTAACACGTGGCGCACTTTGGGGCGGTATGCTTTGGCGTCGTAAAGTTCATCCACATCTACCCGCTTGACCCCACTGGCGACGGTACTCATGGGAATATGGGTGTAAGTGCCATCACGCAGGGCTACCATGCGGCCGCTGGCCCCTTCCGTAATCAAATCCATGGCCATATGGGCAAAGTTGACCGCCACCATTAAATCTAACGCATCTGGGGCCCCCGAACGCATGAGATACGCCAGCCGTTGGTTGATGATATTCTCCCCGGTCAGTTTCTTGAGAGCCTCGCCTAAAATTTCCCCAATACCGCCCAGACGACGATGCCCATAGGCATCCGTTTCGCCAAACTCAATTACCTTGCCCCCGACAATGTGTGCCCCTTCGCTGATGGTCACAATGGCATAATTGCTGGGGTTGCTCCGTTTATCCTGCATTACCAATTCCGCCAACCGTTCCGGGTCAAAGGGCACTTCGGAGATGATGGCCCGATCTACCCCGGCCAGATAGGAGCTGACGAGGCTAGTCTCCCCACTGTTGCGGCCAAACAGCTCCACAATGGCAATCCGTTCATGGGAGCCGGTGCTGGTGCGGAGTTGGTGAATAAATTGCACACTGCGGGTCACAGCGGTACTGAAACCGATGCAGTAATCTGTCCCATATACATCGTTGTCCATCGTTTTGGGAATAGCCACGACGGGGAACCCTTCCCGATGCAGCCGTTCGCCAAAGCTGAGGGTATCATCCCCGCCGATGGGGATGAGTCGCTGGATGCCTAGATGCTCCAAATTTCTTAAAACATGGGGGGTAAAATCACGCAGGCGTTCATCGGCGGCTTCGGCATCCAGATGGGCCGGGTCACGCAGGAATTCCGGCACGGCAGATGGTTTGACTTTGCCAGGATTGGTACGGCTGGTGTGGAGCATGGTGCCCCCGGTACGATCAATCGTCCGCACTGCCTGGTTATCCAGAGGAATGAAATTACGGGTAAAACTTTCGGGATCATCCGGGTTGTACATGAGCAGGCCGCCCCAACCCCGACGCACCCCCACAACCGTATGGCCTTCATCTACCGCCCGGTTGACAACTGCTTTGATGCAGGGGTTCAGTCCGGGCACATCTCCCCCACCGGTTAATATCCCTATTTTCATGATTTTCTCCTTATATTTTGGTACACGGATGAGTCCACTGAAAGAAGCCACGAATTTCACGAATTAACACGAATTTTTCTTTGGTAACTTTGCGCCTTCGCGTCTCTGCGCGACCTTTTTTCAGTTGTTGACGCTTTTAGCGTGGTGGAGGTTAAGCCAGCCCCGTCAGCGTCAAACTCGGAACTAGAAACTCGAAGCTATAAACTAACCTGTGCGCCGGAAAATGGGATAGCCTGGATTTTAGGGGAGATTGGCACAAGCGGCAAGATTGCTCCCACTGCCGGCTCAAAGTAAAATCCCTCTATACGGTTTCCCATGTATTCCTTATGAAAATTACAACCATTGGCGTTTACGGATTTGATGAAGCTGGATTTTTTCAGACGTTGCAGCAGGCAGGGGTGCAACTGTTTGTAGATGTACGGCGACGCAGGGGAGTACGCGGCCGCGACTACGCCTTCGTCAACAGTATTCGTCTGCAAAACAGGCTGGCTGAGTTAGGTATTGCCTACCGGTATGAACCAGCCCTGGCCCCTACCCAGGCCATGCGTGAACAGCAGGCGGCCATAGATAAAAGCCAAAAGGTAGCCAAACGGCAGCGATCTACCCTCTCCCCCACTTTTATTACCGCCTACCAACAGGAATGCCTGGCCCCCTTTGACAGTCAACAATTTATCCGTTCCCTTGATCCTGAAACCCAGGTGATCTGCTTTTTTTGTGTCGAACGTGACCCAGAAGCATGCCATCGCTCCCTCATTGCTAATTATCTAGGACAGGACTTGGCTATTCAGGTAGAGCATTTGTTATAACATGGTAACTGTACAGGTTGTCGGTCATCGGAATGGTTTACCCTCACCCCCGGCCCCTCTCCCGCGATGGGAGAGGGGGGCATATTCCCTCTCCTGGGGGAGAGGGTTAGGGTGAGGGGCGGTGAAAGCCTAGATATGAAAACCCTTATCGTTGCTAAAACCCAGATGGGGCAGGGAACCTGTGTCGGCGGGTTGACCATTACCGGGCAGAATGTGCGCTTGCTCCAGCCAGGGCCGTACTCCCCCCAGCCAAAGGATACCCCGTACCAGGTGGGGGATGTGTGGGATCTCCATCTAGGAGAAGCCACAGAGATTGAGCGGCCGCATACCGAAGACGTATTAGTGTTAGGCGGCCGCAAACTATACACCGCTGACAACCTGCCTCAACGTATCCAAAAATTGGCCCAACCCTGGGTTGGCAGCATCCATGCCTTGTTCCCTGGCTGCTTACAAACCGTTCCCAACGGCAGCAGCTACATCAGTGAGGCCACCGGCTTGCCCCCTGGCAGCGTCGGTTTCTGGCTGGCGGATAAACCGCTCACCCACCACCAGGAATCTGAGAAAATCCGTTACAGCTACCAGGTGGATGATGACCGCACCTATTTTCTCATCTACGTTGGCTTTGCCCCCTCCGTGCCAGAAATTCCCGCCGGAACCCTGCTGCGCGTCTCGCTGGCCCGCTGGTGGAAACCGGTATACGACCAAAATGGGGAATATCGCTGTTATTTGCAGCTATCCGGGTGGTATGAGGGGGAACGTTTGGGGGAAACGCCAGAGAACGCTGAAAAACTGGGGGAAATACCGGAGAATATTGAGGTACCTGAAGAGACCGAATGGGATGGGCCGGATGACCCGTATGGGGATGAAGGGTGGACGTGGCTGGATGAGGCCGCGGCCGCGCCCATCACCATCATCCCTCCCCAACCAAACCGCCCCGACCCGACCCAGGTAGAGCCGCAGGCTTATCATCATCTCAAAACGATTTTTGGCTATGACAGCTTCCGTCCCTTGCAGCTAGAGATCATCCGCCAGGTATGCCAGGGGCAGGATACTCTGGTGGTCATGCCAACGGGTGGGGGGAAATCTCTCTGTTACCAACTGCCCGCCCTGCTCCTGGAGGGATTGACCATCGTCGTGTCGCCGCTGATCTCTTTGATGAAAGATCAGGTGGATCAACTGCGTGAGGTGGGGGTCGCGGCCGCGTACCTCAACAGCTCCCTGCCCCGCCTGGAGTACGATGCCGTCATGGGGCAGGTGTACCGGCAGCAGCTAAAACTGCTCTATCTGGCCCCAGAAACCCTGGTCAAAGGGGAGATCACCAGGCTGCTGGCCCGCGTTCCCGTAGCTGCCTTTGTGGTAGATGAAGCCCACTGCATCAGCCAATGGGGGCACGATTTCCGCCCGGAATACCGGCAAATTTTAGAGACCCGCCGCCATTTTCCCCAGGCCGTCACCCTGGCTCTGACGGCTACCGCTACCCCCCGTGTCCAGCAGGATATTAAACAGACGTTGGCCTTGCGCGGGGAGCAGGCCTTTGTCGCCAGTTTTAATCGGGAAAACCTGTTTCTGTCTGTCGCCCCCAAACTTAACCCGATTCAGCAAACGCTGGACTTTTTGCAGGCCCACCCTGACCAATCGGGCATTATTTACTGTTTCTCGCGGCGGCAGGTAGATGAGCTAACGGCTTATCTAGGCAGCAAGGGGTACAATGTGCGGCCGTACCATGCTGGCCTCACCAATCAGGAGCGCCAAGCTAATCAGACCGCTTTTATCCGTGATGATGTGCCCCTGATGGTAGCCACGGTGGCTTTTGGCATGGGGATTGATAAACCCAACATCCGTTTTGTGCTTCATTATGATTTGCCAGAAAATCTAGAAGGGTATTACCAGCAGATTGGCCGGGCCGGCCGGGATGGACAGCCGTCTGATTGTCTGCTCCTCTTTAGCCGGGGAGATATGGGCAAAATCGGCCATTTTATCCGGGAGAAGGCCCCCCATGAGCAGCGGGGAGCGTGGGAGCGGCTGGAGACGATGGCCAACTTTGCCGCGACGCGGCAGTGCCGCCGGGGCCCCCTGCTGGCTTATTTTGGCGAACAGGCCGCGGCCGCTCCCTGTGACCAATGTGATAACTGCGCGGCCGCGACCCCCACCGAAACCCTGGATTTAACGATCCTGGCCCAAAAATTCCTCTCTTGTGTCAAACGTACCCGGGAGATGTTTGGTCAGGCCCACATTATTTCCGTGCTGCGCGGCTCCCAGAAAAAGAGCGTCCTTCGTTTTGGGCATGACAAACTTTCTACTTACGGTATCGGTAAAGATATAGGGCGAGAGCAATGGAAACTGTTTGTAGGGCAATTTTTTGAGCAGGGACTTCTCATCCAAACGGCAGAAGGTTCACTGAAAGTAAGTGAGAAAGGTATGGCCGTATTGCGTGGGCAGCAAACGGTCACAGGTCAGATTGAGGTGGCCCAGCGGCAAAAATGGCTGCCTAAGGACGCGGCCGCATCTCCGACCTATCCCTCTGAACTTTATGAGCGGCTGCTGGCCCGGCGCAAACTAATTGCCGACCAGGCTGGCCTGCCCCCATACACCATTTTCCCTGATCGCACCCTGGAAGAGATGGCAACCTATTTACCTCAGAATAGTGACGATCTCCTGGGGATTTATGGCATTGGCCGGTACAAACAAGAGCGATATGGGGCCCCCTTTTTGGCGATCATTAAGACGTATTGCCAGGAGAAGGGGATTCACCCCGACACTCGTTCTGCTCCACCCCCCAAGAAAAGCGCGGAAACAAAAGTGGCCGCCCGGACGATCCAGATAGTGGAGTTGTTGAATCAAGGGCAGACGGTAGAGGAGATCGCGGCCGCGTTCACTGTCACCCCCGGTACCGTTATGACCCATCTGTTCAAAGGGTATCAGGCCGGGTACAGTTTGCGTCCTGACGGGCTGCGTCAATACAGCCAACTCCCCCCAGAAACCCAAGACGCCGTCTTGCGAGCGTTCGCCGACATTGGCCCTAACTTTCTCCGCCCCATCTACGACCATTTCCAGGAAACTATCCCGTTCGATGAACTTCACATCCTGCGGCTGGTTTATCTGGCAGCGGCCCAGAAATAAACAACGGGGAATCTGTGGGAACTCGTAGTCACCCACCCACTTCTCACTCCTCAACCCTCAATCCTACTCTTTAAGGAGATGAATATGAGCAGCGTGGACAAAGCCCTGGAAACCCAACTACATAACATTCAGACCAAAACCGGTCAACCCCTGGAGGCGTTAATCAGGCTGATTCAGACCAGTGGGTTGAGCAAACATAGTGAAATTCGGCAAATGCTCCAGCGTGATTTGGGGTTGGGGTATGGTGACGCCAATACCCTGGCCCACGTAGCCACCAAAGCTGGCTCCGCGGCCGCTGGCGAAACCGCAGAACCGGCCCTGGAGCAGTTAGTAGAGGAGATGTACACCGGGGGGAAAGCCCCGCTGCGTCCCATCCACGATAAACTCATGGCCGCTATCAACCAGTTTGGCCCGCTGGAAATTGCCCCCAAAAAGGGATACGTGAGTCTGCGCCGGAAGCGACAATTTGCCATGATCACCCCGGCCACCCAAACGCGGGTTGAAGTGGGGCTAAATCTAAAGGAAGCGGCCGCAACTGAACGGCTGATAGCCATGCCAAAAGGGAGCATGTGCCAGTTCAAGGTTAATGTCACCGAGGCTGACCAGGTAGATGGTGAGCTGCTTGGCTGGATCAAAGCGGCCTACGATGGTTCGGCCTAGGCTCACTGTTAAGCTGCGGATGGTTCTTCTGAGTTTGGCCGGCTGGCCAGGTGGGCAGCCACATGGGCCGCGTCTTCGGCTACCCCATACAGCAAGCCGGATTTGAACTTGTTGAGCCAATGCAGCCCCACAAAGTAAAGGCCCGGCAATGGACTGACCCCTTGCTGCTGCCTGGGATAACCAAATTCATCCACCGCTACCCCTTCAATCCAGCTAAAGTCGAACCGATAACCAGTAGCCCAAATGACCGAGGTTATGCCTGCTTCGGCCAGGGAGAGTTCCCGGTGTATCTCAGTTGGCTCCCAGCTTTCGGCCATTAGCTCTTCCGGGGTAGGGGGTGGGGCCTCAACCTGTTGGGCCACCATTTGCTTGTCAAGCATCTGACACAACTGTTGGGATATTTTGTCTGCCAGGCGCAAATTGTCCCCCAGGTCATCGGCGAAAAAGATGCGGCCGCCACGAATATCGGCCACTTTGCCTAGGAGTGTCACCCCCTCACGGCCATAACGGCGCAAATTGAGCGTTTTACCCCCGTCGCGGCCGCTGACATGGTTATGAGCCTCAAACCGTTCAGCAGGCGACTCTAACTGATGTACTGACATCTCAAAAATGCCCAACTCCCGCAGCCAGGTGAAGGTATCTTTGCCCCGGTAGCGGCGCAACACCCCCCCGGCCCGGCTGACGGATAGATATACCTGGCGGCCGGCCATGAACAGCTCATCCATAATCTGTGCCCCTGATTGGCCCGACCCTACGACCAGAACCGCCCCTTGCGGTAGTTGGGCCGGGCTGCGGTATTGGCTGGAATGAAGCTGGGTGATTTCTGGGGGTAATTCAGCAGCGCAGGCGAGCAGACGGGGGGTTTGGAATATGCTGGTAGCTACGACGACGTTGTTACAATGGTAACTGCCCTGGTCGGTCTTCACCTTGAACCCCCCATCTAACCCATTCTGGGTAACAGCCGTAACACAAACGCCTGTCCGCACTGGAGGAGAGAAGGTAGCGGCAAACTGCTCCAGGTAATGGATTACCTCATCACGCCCCAGGAACCCAACCGGGTCGCGGCCGCGATAAGGAAAATTGGGCAGGTTACACATCTCATTAGGCGTCACCAGGGTGAAAGAATCCCATCGCTGCCGCCAACTGGCCCCAATCGCCTCTTTCTCCAGCACCAGATGGGGTACCCCCTGCTGCTGCAAGAAATAGCTGGTAGACAAACCGGCCTGCCCGGCGCCAATAATAATCGTATGGATATGTTCAGTCATTTCATCTCCCTTGTAAATCGAATTTTCAGTTCGATACGCGATTTTGCAAATCGCGCTCCAGATTTTTAATCGTGGCGGTGTGCCCCCCTGTTAAGCGACGATAATCTGTGGATGAATTTTCACTGCTTCTGGGGAACCGTTCAGCGGGCAATGTAATAGTTGTTCAAGAGGTCACCCTCTACTTTTTTGACCTCAACTTGAGTAAAACCGGCTTCGGCCAACATTTGCCGCGCCTTTTGTTCCCCCCACATAGCCCCCAGACCAGAGCCATTTTCTGAGAGAGAAACAGTCATACAGTGCATACAGGAAATGGTGTAGAGGAACGGCCCCAAGGGGAAATCCATATTTTCATGGATATGACTGGATGCGCCAAAATCTACCATTAGAAAAACGCCATCTGGCTGTAAGGCTGTGCGGATATTGTGTAGAACCCGGGCCGGCCACACCTGATCATGGATAGCGTCAAAGGCGGTTATTAGCCCAAACCGGCGAGAAACATGCAGATCGCTGGCGTTACACCGTTCAAAATGGACATTGCTCAGCCCCATCTCTTGGGCTTCGCGGCGGCCCATAGCCAGGCCAGCCTCGGAGAGGTCGTAGCCTACAAACTGACTGTGCGGGAAAGCCTGGGCCATCAGGTTAAGAGCATGGCCGCTCCCACAACCAACATCGGCTACTTCTATACCCGCCTGAAGCCGCTCTACCAGACCGGAAACGAGCGGCAGTACCGTATCTACCAACACCGCATCGTGGACGGCCCCAGTTTCTGCCCGCAGCAGCTCTTGCAGGCGTGGGTAGGCTGAATAAGGCACTCCCCCACCGTTGCGAAAACATTCGATGATGGGGGCTTCTACCTGAGCCAGCATGGGGATATAGGGGGCTTGCAAGGCCAGGTTATCAACCCCGACCGCACGGGTCAACCAGCGGGCATGTTCGGGGGGCAGCCAATAAGTTCCCTTGTCAGGATCACAGGCGACAATCTGCCCGGTCGTCATGGCCCCCAGCCATTCCCGCACATACCGCTCTTGCAGTCCGGCCGCCTTAGCTATCTGTTGGCTGCTGCCAGGTGGCTGGTTGGCCAATGTATCAAACAGGCCAACCTGATGCCCTACACTGGTCATTAGGATAAGGGCTGCATGGTTTAACATTTCGACCATGCGGCCGGCAAAGGCTTCTGCTTTTTCCTGGTCAAACGGTTGCTCTATCATCATTGTTCCCCTTGTAAATACCCAATGTGGTCATAAAGTGGCATTCCAATTGGAGAGTGGAGATTGGAGACTGGGTAATCTCGGTCTCCACTCTTTCTGGAAATGTCAGTTTATGCCCGCTGTTGCTATCTAGTTTCGCTGAAATAGTCATGGGCCGGCGGCCCGCCGGGCGTTTCAGATGGCCTGTTTACGTCCGACGAGTCAGCCGGTTAGGGAAAGGATAGAGGAATGGGGGGGGCGTTGTCATGGGTGCCCACACGTATTTGGACACGTAGGTTTGGTGAGGCGTGAGAAACTTTTAATCACGTTTCACGAGATGGTGCTGGAGGGCGTAAGCAGTCGCGGCCGCCCGGGCGGCGGGGCCGGTCAGGTCTAATTTGCTGTAAATGTTGGAGATGTGCCGTTCAACCGTTCGCACACTTAATACCAGGTTGTGGGAGATCACCTGGTTGCTCAGGCCGGCCGCCAGCAGAGACAATATCTCTAACTCGCGGGGAGTTAGAGGTGGGGTGTCGGGTGGGGGGATGGTGGGGGTGGGGGGGTCTGGCTGATGCAGGAAGGCGGCGGCACGAGCCTGATAAGCCTCGGCGCCAAGTTGGGTAAACAGGGCCAATGCTTTAGCCGCCTGCTGCCGGGCGGCCTGCTCCTGGCCCAGAGATAAGAGGGTGTAGGCCAATTGCAGCCGGCTGCGGCCGCATTCAAAAGGAACACCTGCCCTATGCCACAATTCCAGGGCATCTTCTAAGCAGCGACGGGCCAGGGAGTAATCTGCGGCCGCGGCCGCGGTGATCCCCTCAGCATACCGGACCGCTGCCTGCATCGGGTTGGTGGTGACATGGGCTACGGCCGCTTTTAACTCAGCCAGGGCCATTTGCGCCTGGGTGACATGACCAAGTTGGGCCTCAGCCTGGATGAGCAGCTCCCACCCGATAACCCGCTCCAGCCGGTTTTCGGCGGGCAGGGTACGCAAGAACCGCCCGGCTAAATTGACGGCTGTTTCTAACCTGGTTTGTTCCAGAGCCAGAGTAGCTCGCCCATACAGGCAGTAACCGGCGGCTAATGATTGAAACGCAGGCGATTCTACTTTGGTCAGCAGGGCGTCGGCTGCGGCAAATTGCCCCTGGCGGCAGCGTAACTCAGCCAGCCGCACCAGCCCCTCGGCGACCCTGGCGGGCTGCTGGGTTGTTTCTAAATTGCCGATGGCGGCCAGCAGTTCCGCCTCAGCTTCGGCCCAATCTCCCCGCCAGATCAGTAAGCTGGCATAATGAACCTGACAAAAAGCGAGCAGGGTTGGATGAGACCAACGGGTTGCCAGATCACGCAGCCGGGCAATCCATTGGGCCGCCCGTTCGTAATCACGGGTCCATTCACAGGCGAAGATGAGACAGCAGCAGGCGGTACAGGCGGCATCAATCTCTTTGACATCGCCAGAGGTGGCGGCCAGGGTAGATTGATCCAGGCGGCGCATCCCTTCGCCGATCTGCCCCTGGTTGACGAAGGCTAACCCTTCCGCAGCCAGGGCGGCCATCTCCAGATCAACATCGCCCAATGCTTTCGCCAGGGTGATGACCTGGGCGCACAACTGCTGTCCGACCACATAATCGAGGTCGGCCCAGAGAATAATATACACCTGGGCCAGGTCCAGCCAGCCCAGTTCCGGCCCTGGGGGAATGCCTTCAACCAGGCGGCGGCCGCGTTCCACCCACCCATTGGCGACAGCATATTCACCCCGAAAGTAGAAATAATCCAGGGCTAAAAAAGCGGCTATCCGGGCCGCGCTGCGAACATCTCCGGTAATGTTATAAAGCTGATAAGCACGGTGGCGGGCATCGAAAGTGGCGGCCGCGTCATTTAGCCACCAGGCAGCCATTCCCAGGCCATCAAAGGCGGCCGCGGTTTCCTGCTCTTTTAGAGCGGCGGTAAAACAGGTTCGCGCCTCTTGCCAATCACCGCGAGCCAACGCTTCACGGCCACCAAGCAAAAGGGGATAGGCGCCACTCTCCAATCTCTCACTCTCTCAATCTCCTACCCGCATCACACACTCTGGCCGATCATTCATGGGGCTGTTGACCAGGGTGCTAACGGGGTAGGCAGTCATTAATTCAGCGGGAAAGGGGCGGAAGAGGGGTTGGAGCGCGGCCGCGTCTGTCTGTTGGGGGTTTAACCAGAGGGTATAATCATCGGGGTGGAGAATAACGGGCATTCGGTCATGCAGCGGCCGCATCAGCTCATTGGGGGTCGTCGTCAGTAGAGTACACGACTCAATCTCCGAACCATCCGCCGACTGCCAATGCTCCCACAATCCGGCAATCGCCAGCACCGGCTGCTCCGCCAGGTGAATATAATGGGGCTGCTTCCCTTTGCCTACCTTTTGCCATTCATAAAAGCCGCTCACCGGCACCAGGCAGCGGCGATATTTCAAGGCATTACGGAACGATGGCTTTTCGGCCGCCGTTTCCGAACGGGCGTTGATCATTTTATAGCCAATGGCCGGGTCTTTGGCCCAACTGGGGATCAACCCCCAATGGAAATGGGTTAGCTCACGTTGGCCGATGTCTCGATTCAGGCGTACGGCGGCCACCGGCTGGCTGGGGGCGATATTGTACCGGGGGGCCAGGGTTGGCATCTCCGCCAGGGAGAAGGCCAGGGCAATTTGTTCGGGGGAAGCTGTCAGAGCAAAGCGGCCGCACATAGATTGAATTATACCTCAGAATTACTTTGGCGTCGTCAGGATTGTCTTGGGTCCATGGTAATTACATACAATGTAAGTCAGCTTACCACATACCTCTTCATTCAGCCACGCAATCAGGCAGAGGGCGCAGGGCGACTTTAGACCAAAGCCGGGAAATAGTTTGTACGAATCAAAATAGCCGTACATACTTTATCCGTATGTACAAAAACATAAACTTGGGGTATTATTACCCCCATGGAAAACACCCCTGTTTTTGACGACGAAACGAACGCACCAAACAAATCCCGTGAGGGGTTGATGATAATAGATCATGATTACAACCTTCAGTCCCCCGGAATCACACCATTAGCCATTGCTGGTCAGGCGGCCAACCAGGCCGCCGGGGCCACTATCTTTCAGCGCTATGGGCAAGAAAAGTCAGCTAACACCATTAAGCGACATGCACGTGACCTGGAGTTGTTTGCCGAATATCTGATAGATGTCGGCATCCCTCTGGTCAATGGGGCCAATTTTCAATATGAGCCATTGGCCTGGCAAGGAGTCACCTGGGGCATTGTCGAAGGATTCAGTCAATGGCTGCTGCAGGAAGGGTACGCCATTGCCTCGATCAACGCCCGGCTGTCCACCGTGCGGACCTACGCCCAGATGGCCGTTAAGGCGGGAGCCATAGACCGACAAGAAGGATTGCTCATTCAGACAATTAAAGGGTTTTCACGTCAGGGAGGATTGAATGTGGATGCCCGCCGGTCGCAGACCCGGAAAGAGTCGGCCATTTATGATTACAAGCCCGAAGGTAAAACACATCGGGTTGTTGTCAGCCGGGGGTCTACCAAAAAGGCCCAGGCCACCCTTTTAAACGATGACCTGGCTGGGCAGCTAAAACAGGTGCAAAACAATGCTCCTCAGGCGTGGCGGGACGCGCTGTTAATGTGTCTGCTGCTAGATCATGGATTGCGAGCTAGCGAAGCAGCGCTTCTCACCGTGAGTAATATAGATTTGGCGGCGGGTCAAATGCGCTTTTTTCGTCCCAAAGTCAAAGGCACCGCTCAGGAATGGACCACACATAAAATGACGCCGCAAATGTGGGAACTCTCTTCTTATTATATAGAATCTCTTTACCCCCCTACCCTACGCCCTGCTGGGGGGTTGATTTTAGCTACTACCCGACTGCTAAAAAACGGCGAAGGGGGGCAGCTGCTGGGCGAAACGCTTTCACGAATTCGCTTAAGCGAACGGGTGGCTTATTTAGGGAAAAAATTAGGTGTGCCTAAGTTATCTGCCCATGATTGCCGTCATTACTGCGCCACGAAAATGGCCCGGCTAGGGTATGGGGTGGATGAGCTTATGGCCTGGTTTGGTTGGACTAGCGCTCAGACAGCGATGCGGTATGTGGCGGCCGCGGAGGTGCAAATAAGGTATAAGGGATGAATGGATGCACTCAGAAATCACCCTGAACTCAGCTTCATCGCAAAATGATCTGGATGGGCATCCATGTACCCGCAGCCATCTAGTTCGGGAACAGGGAGGCCCAGGCCGCTAAGGATACATGTGAATCTCCTGTAAAAGTTAGCAGAACGTTACTACAGCCAATATGGTGCTTGCAGGTCCCTATTTGATGAGATCGAGTGGGTTGACGTTTTGCTGCTGCCGTTTGTCGTAAATGTTGAGGTGGGTGTGGTAGCCACAGCTGCGGCCGCGACAAGAAACCCCCCGCATATCTGTCGTGTAACCAATATTGCTCTCTACCCCTACTGGCTGCCCCAGGTAAACAATCTCCCCCACTGGAGCCGTGTATTCCCCGTGTAACATCGTCACCACATACAGATCATTTTCAATAATCAGCGTCGTATTGCCATAAATATCAGTGTAATGGTTCATCACTACCCCATTGATAGGGGATTTGATCGTTGTACCTTGCCCGGCCGCCAGATCAACCGCATAATGGCCATAAGAAGTTCCATGTGGCCCTTGGGTGATCCAATAGTCATCATAAGGGGCAGCGACGGCGTAGATATCCAGGAGAGGGAGCGGCGTAGGCGTAATGGCCGGGGATGGGGTTGGGCGGATGGAGAGGGCGGCCGCGGGCTGGGCGCGGCCGCGATCCCGCCAGAAGCCTACCAGCATCAACACAACCAACAAGACCGCGCCCAAAGTGATCACATCAGGCTGCGGCCGCGGGGTATAACCTGGTGTGGCTGGAGCCGGCAGCACAGGCTGGTCCCAGCCATGATCCTCAAAATCATTTAGCCCCTCTTCAGGCCACTCCTCTTCAACCCATGTTGGCTTGGCTTCATAAAACATGTGTTCTATTTTAGCACATAATAGAACTACTGGCGAAGGCAATTATTAACCGGTTATGGAGCTTCCGTTCGAATCTCCACGTCTACAACCATCTCTCCCCCCTTTTCAAATACCAAAGTTACTGGTATTTTCTGTCCTACGACAAAACCGGGGTCAATTCCCAGACACATCACATGCAGCCCACCCACTTTTAACTCGACTGTCTGGCCAGCGGGAACGACTACCTTGCCCCCCTCCACCGGTCGCATCCCCATCATCCCCCCATCTAGCATATAAGTCTCATGCAGCTCCACCGTGCCGCACGCTTCTACCTCAACCCGTAATAGAGCATCATCAGCGGATGAATTATTCTTCAGATTCATGTAAAACGCCCCATTTTCGGCCATCATGGGCGAGACACGCCCCCAGGCATTTTCCACCTGAATACCATTCGTGGCCTGGCCGCTGCAAGCCACCAACAGGAACAAACACAAGCCAACGGTAATCAACAAAGACCATTTTTTCATCATACTATCTCCAAGAATTGGGTCGCCATGCCAGGCGGCCGCAGGCATGTTAATACCTTACGAGTCAACTTCTGGTACAGAACAAGAAGTGATCCACAGATGATCCAGATTTTCACAAACAAAACAAATCTGTGTTCATCGCTCCTTGTGGGTGAAAAGGATTAATAAAAATGACTGGGGCCACCTCACCCTGACCGCCCACAGTACAGACATTACGCCTGAATTGCCCAGAGGTAATAAATCTACACCAATTGTTGGTTTGGGTTGGGGAACATCCACCTACGATCTGGTACAGCGCGGCTTATATTCACTATCGTTTAAGGGTGGGCACAGCGGAACCCTACATCATCCAGGGCGGATAATGGTTCCAGGGGGCGGCGGTGGGTGGCACGGGCTTCATCCAGCCCGGTGATGTCGAAGATACGGAAGCTGCCCCCACGCACCAGCCGCAAGACGCCTAGCTCCGGGCCGATAGGGTCGCGCTCAGGGGATTGGGCATAATAATCGGGGCTGTACCAATCAGCCACCCATTCCCAGGCGTTGCCAGCCATATCGAGCAGGCCAAAGGGGGACGCGGCCGCCGGGAATTGCCCCACTGGGGTCAGTCCAGAAAAATGGTCGTTGCTGTTGACCAGGACAGCATTTGGTTCATTGCCCCAGGGGTAGAGGAGCCCTTCGCGGCCGCGAGCGGCAAACTCCCACTCCGCCTCAGTGGGTAAACGGGCCCCGCGCCAGATGCAGTAAGCGGCCGCGTCATCCCAGGTCACGTTGGTTACAGGGAAATTATCCTGCCCTTGGGGGAACGCGGCCGCGTCGCTCTGCACCGGGGCTGCCAGCAGTTCAATCTCCGTATAATAAAGATTCAGCCAGACACTCCCACCGATGGCATAATCTCCCCCCGTATTGCCAAACAGCCAAACCGAAATCTCCAAAGCGTCCGGGTTCACCCGTTTATCCTCTAAATTGGCTGGGGTAAAACAGCAGCTGCCATCGGTGCGGGGCAAAAAATGGCTCGTATGGTCACGCACACTATCATTAAACATCACATGAATCCCTAAACCAGGCAGCAGCAGCTCCCCATCCAGATAAAGATCCGCTGTACCCCAGGTAGCCAGGTAGGCCGTCATCTCTGGGTAACGGGGGGTCTCATTGCCGCTGCTGCCGTGCATGACCACAAAATCAGCAATTCCCCCTTCCTTAAACGGTATATCATCCCCCACAAAACTGGTCTGCTCAATACGAAACGTGCCGGTGTAAGTAATAGCATCCCCCCGGACAATACCCCCATAGACCCCTTCAATCCACAAGGTGAGCGTCCCGGTAAAAACAGCCACCAACACGCCGCTGTTATTGTCAGCATCCAAATCCAGGGCCAAATAACCATCCCCCGGCTGCACCAGATTACCCTGATAATCAAACCGATTTTCATTGTCTCCCAGGGCAAACGGGCGGCTGGCCGTAAGCTGCCACAGCGATGGCTCATTTTGCTGCCAATGGGTGGGGGCAAGGTGACCAGTCGCGGCCACAAATTCAGCATAAGCGGCGTTGGTGACTTCGGTGCGATCCAGGTAATAGGGGGACAGTTCAACCAGATGGACCGGGGATTCATGGCGGCTGCCGCTGCTGTTACCCATGACAAAGGTGCCCCCAGGGATGGCAATCATGCCGGGGATTTCCGGTCGGGGTGTTGGTTCGGTCTGGGTGGCTGTTGGGTCGGGGTTATTAACAACCGTTTGGCTGGTGGGTGAGACAGTGGGAGGGATGGTCGCGGCCGCGTCCGATCGCCAGAGCAGGGCCACTGCCAGGATAGCTACCGCCACCAGGGCCACCACCGGCCAGGCCCAGGAAGGCAGCGGCCGCGCTCCGATTGTGGGTGGGGGGGTGGGGGTTATCTCTGTCAGGGCAGCCTGGGATGGGGTGATCTGGGCTACCGGGTACGGGGTGGTATGCTGTGATGAATGTTGGGTAGAGCCAGGGGTGGGCAGGGGGATGGGCTGGCCCATCAGCACCGCGTCTACACTGGCGGTGAGATCGGAAGACATGGCGGCCGCACTCTGATAGCGTAGATCAGGCTCTTTTTGCAATGCTTTCAAGATCACCCGTTCCACACTGGGGTCTAAAGCTGGGACTAACTCATGGGGGGGCGGGGGCAGCTCATTCAGGCGGCGCATCATCAAAGTCGGCCCATTCTCCCCTTCATAAGGCCGCTTGCCGGTAATCATTTTGTACAGCAGCCCCCCCAGGGCATAAATATCGGTGGCCGGGGTCACTGGCTTATTGAGTACCTGCTCCGGGGCCATATAATCGGGCGTCCCGGTAGCGATCCCTGTCCCGGTCAGGCGGCTGTCTCCCAAAAGCTGGACAATGCCGAAATCAGCCAGGAACAACTGCCCCGCCTCATCGAGCAAAATATTGGCTGGTTTAATGTCCCGGTGAATGATTTGCCGATCATGGGCAAATTGGACGGCGGCCGCAACCTGATTAAAGAGATAGACGGCTTCGGGTACGGAGAGGGCACCCCCGCGCATCTCCAGGTAATGTTCCAAAGATTGCCCATTGATAAATTCCATGACCATGTAGTAAAGGCCATCTTCGGTCACATCAAAATCATACACCTGGACAATGTTGGCATGGCGCAGGCCAGCAACGGTACGGGCTTCGCGGCGGAACCGCTCCACAAAGCCTGGGGTATCGGTAAGAAACGGGTGGACAATTTTGATTGCCAGCGGCCGCGCCAACTCCGGGTGATGGGATTTATACACCTCGGCCATTCCCCCGCGCCCGATCAGGCTTTCTAACTGGTATTTGCCAACCTTGCGGCCGACATGATAAGCGAAGGATGAAGCGGTCATAAGAGTTACAGGGAGTGGAGATTGGAGATTAGAGATTGGTGACGGGATAAAAGAGAGCAAATAAGCTCTGATCCTTCTGTTTGTTGGCAGGGAACAATAAAACGTCCATCCGGCGCATAGGTAAGGATAGAATATTTTGAGGGATATGACTACTAACCTTTGGAGGAAAAGGTGGGAGCAGGGCGTGAAAAGGGGGTGTTATTCAGGGCGGTGCGCGGCCGCGCTCATGTTGCCTACAAACTGGGGTAAATTTTGATGACCGAGAAGCTGGCGGACCGCGTGGGCCTCGCCGATGTGGAACCAATCCTGAATTTTATGGGTGAGAATAAGATGGCCCGTTGGCGCGGCCGCAATATAGGCATCATTTTCCAGTTCTTTCAGCTCCTGCCTACCCTTTCGGCGGTTGAAAATGTGGTCCTGCCCATGCACTTTTGCCAGGTGGGGCATAAGCGGGAGCGGTGGCACAAAGCGATGGCTTGCCTGGAGCTGGTGGGAATGGCCGACCACGCCCAGAAACTCCCCGGTCAATTAAGCGGCGGGCAGCAGCAGCGTGTGGCTATTGCTCGTGCCCTGGTCAATGATCCCCCCCTCCTGGTCGCCGACGAACCAACAGGTAATCTGGATTCGGAAACCAGTGCCGCCATGTTTGCCCTGTTCCGGGAGATTGTGGCCCAGGGAAAGACAATGGTGATGGTGACCCATGACCGAGAATTAGCTGCCCGGCTTCCCCGTGTTATTGAGGTTCTGGACGGTCAGATTACTGAATATGCGGCTGGTTATCAGGCCCAGATTGCGGCCGCGACCGTCCCCGCCAATGGCCCAGAGACTTCACCGATTATTTCCATATCCTCTTCTTGGGCTAAAAAAGAGGCCAGGGCCGCACGAATCAGATGATGATCTTCGGCTAAAATCAGTTTGATGAGTGGCATTTTGACTGCTCCAAACTCATTCAAGGGCGTCGGGCGTAGATACCAATGTTTTGCCCCTTAAAGTTGAGGCGAAACGGCTGGACGTGTAATCCTTTTTGGGTCGCGTAATCTACCACACATTGAATCCAGGGAACACCAGGGGCCGGGATGAGGGGTTCATGGATGAGGCAGCAGGGGAGAAGAATAACAGCACAAGCTGCGGCCGCGGCCGCGTCCAACAGCTGCACATTACAGCCATGGGCATGTAAGGCCACCAACAGATCAAACTCCTGAGCCATTGCTGGTGTAAACTCCTGGGTGCGATGGGGCACTGATTGATCAGTCTGGAGATGAATTTGCCGGTTGCTGGTCAAATCCTTGTATTTAGGGGGCAGCGATTGGTACACCGGATCAACGACCGTCGCCGTCCAGCCCGATTGTTGCAGCAGATAAGCCAACAACCCTTTCCCCCCGCCCACATCGGCAACCCGCCCCGGCTCCAGATGTGTCTGAATCCATTGGTGCAGCAGTTGGAAGCGGAACTTTTTCATTTTGACCAGTTCAGGACGTTGGGACAGCCCGGCCAATGCTTGGGAACTGGCCAAAACAGCCTCACTCAGGGGCGCGGCCGCGTGTCCTTGACCCTCATCCCATCCTTCTATAGCCAGGGAGTGCTGCTCCCCTCTGGTCTGGGCCGCCGTCTGCTGAATCTGCCCATAAAGCTGTGCCGAGGCCCGTTTATCTTTTCGTTTACCCATTGTTTATACTTCTTTCAGCCGGGGGTTGAAGATGCGATCCAGAGCGAAGCCAACCAGGGCAAAGGCCAGACTGAGCAACAGGAGCAAAGCGGTGGGCTGCAATATCCAATAATAATGGCCGTTGAGCAGGGCACTCTGGCTGTGAGCATCATTGATGATTTTACCCCAGGTAGGTAAGGTAGGATCACTCAGGCCAACAAAAGCCAGGGCCGCTTCCAGAAAAACATAGGATGGCACCAGGGCCACGATTTGGGGGATGAGGACGGGGATGATGCGCGGTACCAGGTAGAAGAAGATGATGCGAAAGTTCCCTGCCCCATACGCCTGGGCTGCCTCAACATAAGGGGATTCTTTGACTTGCAGGAAGATGGCCCGGTACGTTTTGATGCCGCTGCCAAAAATGCCAAAGATCGCGGCCGCGACCAACACATACCAGATGCTAATGGTATAAAACTGGGTAATCATCGCTAAAATGGGAAAGAGGGGGATGACCAGGTTCATATCATTTAACCGTTGAATTAACCCATCCACCGGGCCGCCAAACCAGACTCCCACCCCGGCAAACACCATCATGCCCAACGTCGTAATAATCGCCGCCGGAATTCCCAACGCTAGCGCGGTAGGAATCCCCCAAAGCAGGGCTACTCCCAAATCTCGGCGGCGATAATCGGTTCCCCCCAGCCCATGGAGCTGCCCATACACCATAAGGCGGGCATCCACATTGGACTCCTCTTCAAACAACAAAGCACTCACCTGAAGCTGGTACTCTCCTTTGAGTGGTACCAACACCTCTTGCTCCGGGTCGGCCAACAACCCTTGTTTGGGAGAAACCCCACCCAAGCGGCGGATCAGCCGGGTATCCCGATCCAGATAGAGGATGTCCTGGTCATTGGGGGAATGCTGACCTAAATTGATGGTGCGACCATCTGGTGTGAGCCAGGAGAGGGCGATATGGGGGGAACGGCCAGGAGTTTGCACAAAAAATTGAATAGCAATGTCCTGGGGAAAATCATCGTAGGGATAAACAAAGGTGAGGGTAAACAACTGCTCATCCATCCCCGGCAGTGGCGTCACCGTTTTTTCGATTTCCCCATCCTGGCTGTTGATAAAAATGTTGAGCGGCCGCTTGGTATTAGAAAAGTAGTTAAACCAGGCAGGGCGGGCGTTGGCCGGGTTATCGCTCCAGCCCGCATTGCCTCGCCACTGCACCGAAGCCTGCTCATACGGCACAGCGACAATGGTATAAATCGCGGCCGCGGCCAGCAGCAGCAAAATCCCCAGGCCAATGACGGCTGAGGGATAACGGATAATTTCCCGGAAAGCGGCCACCAACTGCCGCCACCCCGCCCAGAGCATCTGCCCCAGGCTGCCTAAGGTCGTGAAGATAGACCAGGGGGAGAAGGTGAACTGTTGGGCTGTGGTCAGGCGGGAATCTGTTCCATTACGCGGCCGCCAGAAAGCCCAGCCCTGTTTTTGCGCCGTCGCCACCCGCCCCTTGTGTGGCCCATTCCCCCCGGCCCCCACCCGCACCCGGGGATCCACCAGGGCATAAGAAATATCCAGCAGTAAAATAGTGAAGGCCAGGAAATAAGCATAAACCGCCGTCAGGGCAATTACCACGGCATTATCATTGCGGGTGATAGCCAGAAAAAACAGCTCTCCCAGCCCGGGCCAATTAAACAGAGACTCCAAAATAACCGAGCCAGACCAGACGCTAATCATTACTAACGCCAGGCTGGTGAGAATGGGGGGCAGGGTGGGGCGCAAAATATAGCGACGACCAATAGCCCCGGCCGATACTCCTTTAGCTTTGGCCATCTCCACATAATCCTCACTGGCGTAAATCAGAAAGAAGGTGCGCCAGGCATAAACGCTCTGGAAGAAGGCACTGAGAAAGACAGCCATGAATGGCAAGAAGGTGTGCCGGGCCAGCCCTTGCAAATAACCCAGGGTGGTGTCAGGGGGGATGGGCGGCCGCATCCCGCCAAAGGGAAACCAGGCCAGCCCCCCAGCAAAGATAGCAATGAGGAAGATGGCATAAAACCAGGAAGGAGCAATGGAGAGGGGGGAGAGCATCACTATCAACTTGTCCAGCCATCCCCCATAGCGGCGGGCGACAATCAAAGCCAGCCAGATGCTCATCACAAACACTAGCAGGTTACTTAAGCCAAACAAAAGCAAGGTTGGGGGAATTCGCTCTTTAATTAAGGCAGAGATCAGGCTGCGATTCGGGTGGTAAGGGTCTATGGTACGAAAATACCGGCTGTCCCCAAAATTAAAGGTCAGGGCGTCGGTCAGGTAACGAAAATTACGCAGCAGTAATGGTTGGTTGAGGCCGGCCGCCTCTTGTGCGGCCGCGATACGCTGCTCCAACAGCGCGGCCCGCTCTTCTGTAGTCAATGCCTGCATCTCCGGGGTGTTCGCCCGCATTCCCATAGCCATACCTTCAGCAATTTGCGCCCGGCGAATATCATCTACCTTCCCTCCCAGGTTAGCTACGAACAAAGTGAGATACATCCCGGCAACCGCCGTCAGCCCCAGCCCGACAACGCGCAGCAGCAAATAACGGAAAATTCGCCAGAGAGTTGAACGACGGTCAGGTAAAACAGGTTGCTCTATAGGGGTAGGGATGGAGGCAGGAGAGGTGAGGGCATCTTGTTTCATTGGCCTATTCTAACCAAGATGATTTTAGGGATCAAAAAGGGGGAGTTTCAAGTTTCAGGTTTCAAGTTTCAGATTGTTGATGTGGTTATTTTCTTTATTTCAGGAAAAATGGGTTGCCTGTTATGATCAGGGATTACTCTATCTTATCCTTGTTCTTTCCTATCCCTGTTCTTTTCATCAGTGGCGATGACAACAACGGATTGGGTTCCTTTCCTAATTCCTGATTCCTAATTCATCCTTATTCTCGAAGGAGTAATATGTTCCCATTTTGGAAAATGACTTTACGCTGGCTGCTCCAGGTTGACCCGCCAGTACCGCAGCGGGATGAAGCGGAAGTGACCGCTGAGATGAACCGAAATTTCCGCTGGAATTTTGTGGTCAATGTTCTGGACGGCAGCAGTTTCATGTTGGGGTTGAGTTTTATTTCAGCAACGACCATTGTGCCCCTTTTTTTGAGCAAACTGACCGACAGCGCTATCCCTATTGGCCTGGCGGCAGTGATTGCCCAGGGAAGCTGGTTTTTACCCCAACTGTTTACCGCCAATGTGGTGGAGCGGTTGGCTCGCAAAAAGCCGGTGGTAATTAACCTGGGCTTTTTTACCGAGCGGCTGCCGATGTGGCTCATTCTGTTGGCGGCGGTGGTTGCGGCCGCGTCCCCCACCTTAGCCCTCATCCTCTTCTTCATCGGCTACGCCTGGCACGGGCTGGGAGCCGGCCTCATCGCTACCGCCTGGCAGGATATGTTAGCCCGCATCTTCCCGGTCAACCGACGCGGCCGCTTCTTTGGGCTGGTCATGCTCATCGGTGCCGGGCTGGGCACCGTTGGGGCCAGCTTATCCGCCTGGCTGCTCAAAACCTACCCATTCCCCCTCAACTTCGTCTACTGTTTCGCCATCGCCGCCATCGGCATTAACCTTAGCTGGGTCTTTCTGGCCCTCACCCGTGAACCGGTACAGGCCGTTTCCGTGCCCCGCCGAGAAACCCGGCAATATTGGGCCGAACTGCGGCCGCTGCTGCGTCAGGACCGCAACTTTCGTCACTTTCTCATCGCCCGGCTGCTCCTGGCCCTCAGCGGCATGGGCATCGGCTTTCTTACCCTGGCCGCCATCCGCCAGTGGCAAATTGCTGACAACGTGGTGGGGTGGTACACCGCCCTTACCTTGCTAGGGCAGACCTTTGGCAATGTGCTGTTTGGCTTGCTGGCAGACCGGTACGGGCACAAGCTATCCCTGGAACTGAGCGGTGCGGCCGCGGCCCTCAGCTTTGCCCTGGCCTGGCTCGCCCCCGACCCGGCCTGGTATTATCCTATTTTCGCTTTACAGGGGATTTCCCAGGGGGGCATCCTCGTCTCCGGCATGATGGTTGTGTTAGAGTTCAGCCCTGCTGACCGCCGCCCTACCTACACCGGGTTAGCCAACACATTGGTTGGATTGGTCAGCGCGGCCGCGCCCCTGCTGGGAGTGCTGCTGGCCCAAATTAGCTACCCTACCCTATTCGCCGTTAGCGCGTTAGCCGCCCTGGCCGGCCTGCTCTACATGGTCTGGCAGGTCAAAGAGCCTCGTTCTGGGGTGTGAATGTGAGGGCGAAAAACAGGCAATTTTTGCGACAGATTTTGGGCAACAACCTGACCCCAGAGTTACAGCTACTACCCGGCCAGCGGCCGCTACCAGTTAAGCGGCACTAACCTCAAACTCACCAACAGCAGCGTCAGCCGGTACAATCGCAGCTACCAATATGACCTGGTGGGCAATATCACCCAAATCGTGACCGGCCTGCAAGGGCAATCCCAGGTGACCCAGACCTTCAGTTACGACAGCTTAGACCGGCTGAAAACCGCTCAAGCCAGCGGCGGCCGCGTTCCCCCTCCACCTTTCAACCCTCATCCCCCTGATGCTCCCCATTGGTGGTTGGTTGCCCTTTTATCTGCTGCAAATAAGCCTCTATTTCCTCTGGAGAATACTGCCGCAGCAGCTCCTCTGGGCGATACTGCCGCACCACTTCTTCGGGGCGCAAGCCAATCAGCCGCTCCTCGGGGCGGTATTGTCGCAGCACTTCTTCAGGGCGGTATTGTCGCAGCACTTCTTCGGGGGGGAGCTTCTGCAAGATGATCTGGATGATACGCTCTCCCATATCCATCACTTTTTCGGCGGTCAATTCGCTGCTCATGCTTTCCT
>JAHDWJ010000005.1:120492-220260 GCA_023384415.1 Anaerolineae bacterium | reverse complement strand
ATTGTAACCTTTTTCCACCTTAGCATGTGGTCCAGTTTTTGGGGTCAATTATACCTGGTCGTTTAATGCCCAACGTCATCCATCTGAAGATCTGGCCGAAACAATAGCTTTCGGCATTTTGTTTGGGCGGGGTGGTGGTTCTGCCGCACGTGCTACAGGGGACAATTATTTCAGCTATCCAGGGACAGTACGCATGGATTACTACCAATTGATCATTGATCGCGCCAGGGGTACTGGATAGTGATACGCATCAACTAAAAGCTGGTTATTACTTTGATCCCTTGAGGTGAACCAATGGAGAAAAAAAAGAGTCTTTGGGTACTGGTTAGTTGGCCTATTCTTCTGTGGGCTATTATGACCTCTGGCTGCACATCACAACGCGGCGGCCCAATTGTAACAGACATGCCTACCACAACTACCATTCTTGAAGTACTAACTCAAGATGCTGTAGTGGATAACACGCCTACACCTTTATCGGTAACACTGGCTACACCAACGTTGCCAGCAGGGGTGCATACTACCCTGCCGGATGGCTTTGTAAACATGATGGATCCTTTGGCCTGCCCTCATGCTTGCTATTTAGGATTCATGCCGGGGCAAACGAAGGAAGAAGTTTTAACAATTTTAGAGTCGATGGGGGTGAACAACCCAGAAATTAACGATGAGGAAGAGGAAGATGCAGTGGAAGGGACAACCAGTATCAGTTGGTATTGGCCATGGCGAGATGATCTGCGGCCGCAGCCTTATATTTATCGTTACCGTGGTGCAATCGCCTTCCTCGATGATTATTCAGTGTGGATTGCGGTCGCACCGAGAGAGTTAATACCTGTTGCGCTTATTGTTGAACAATTTGGGGAACCGGACTATGTGAGTACTGGCGGAGCAGATGATGATTGGCGATTTGTTTTGATCTATTTGTACCAGGACACGGTAATCTTTTTTACTGCATTTACAGTTCCACCGGGAAGATCATCACTTTTAAGTGCAAATACATTTGTGCAGAGAATTACCATCGAAACAGTGGAAACCTATTTTGCCTGGGCGTGTTGGGAATATGGGGAGATAAAGTTTCAGGAGTGGATGGGGTACGGCGGTTTAGGGGTTTATTATAATGAGTATGATCAGCTCCTTGCAGAGGTTTCAATCGTTGATTGTGATGATTATAAACAGTAGCTCATCCCGGGTTGTTCACCCGCGTCACCACCAATCCGTCCCAACCCACTGACGGCCTGTTCTACTTCATCACCGACCACCTGGGCAGTACCCGCCTGCTGGCTGCCCCCAACGGCAGCCCGGTCCAGGGCACAACCGCCCACTACCTGCCTTATGGCGATTACCGGGGCAATGCCCCCACCGCCACCCCCTTAACCGAACGAGGCTACACCGGCCACCACGAGAACCGGGAGATAGGTCAGGTCCATATTGCCTTCTCCCCATCCCATGGTTACACTTTGCGGCCATGAGCGAACTCACCAATCCCCACGACAAATTCTTCAAAGAGATGTTCGGTCAGCTCGAACTGGCTCGTGATTTCCTGCAAAACTACCTGCCTGCCGCCGTCCTCAACCATCTTGACCTCAGCCAGATACAACTGGAGAAAGAGAGCTTCATTGACCCCCAACTCCGGGAACATTTCTCCGACCTGCTGTTCAGCGTTCCCCGCCGGGACAATCTGGGGCTGGCTTTCATCTTCTTCCTCTTTGAACATAAGAGCTTCTGGTACCGCTGGACCTGGTTACAACTGCTGGGGTATATTGTGGAGTTCTGGAAGCACCAAAAAGATGCCGGTGCCAACACCCTCTCCCCCATCATCCCCCTGGTCATCTATCATGGCAAAGAGAAATGGAAAGGCAGCCGTCAGTTGGCTGACCTGTATGATGGGCCAGAAGACCTCAAGCTGTACCTACCTGATTTCATTTACCCGGTGTACGACTTTTCTTACCTGAGTGAGGAAGAGATACGAGGCCAGGCATCGTTGCAGATTACCTTGCACATCCTGCGCCACATCTTTGATGGGCAGTTAGTGGAGAAGCTGCCGGGTATCTTTGCCCTGTTTCGGGAGTTGGAAAATCAGGAAAAGGCATTACAATCATTGGTAACGGTGTTGAGGTATTTGGCGGTGACTGCGGAACGGGTAACACCAGAACAGATGCAGCAGGTGTTAGCCCCGGTTCTTCAGTACCAGGGAGATGAACTGATGTCTACATTAGCCCAACAATGGATTGAGGAAGGGCGGCAGCAAGGAATGCAGCAGGGAATGCAGCAAGGTTTGCTGCAAGCTATGCGGCAAAATGTGGTTGAGCTGCTGGAAGAGCGTTTTCCGGCGCAAGGGCGGAAATTTCGCGGCCGCATCGAGGCCATCCACAATTTAGACACCTTACGCCTGTTGGTGCGCCGGGCCGCTACCGTGGACAGCCTGGCTGAGTTTGAGCAAGCTCTGGATACTCTGACCAATCTCCCCCAATAACCGCCAGACTCAGACAGCAGACATGGTAATCGGCCCAAACCCGGCGGCCGCATCATCGCCAGCCGCCCCTTCACCCTGAGATATGGCCGTTTGACTTGCCACAGTACAACCAGAAACCCGACTCACTCAAGTCACAGAGAGTGGGAACACGGCCTGGTACACCCAGTACAACCACCGGCAGCCCGGTGCCGGGCACAACGGCCCACTACCTGCCTTATGGCGATTACCGAGGCAGTGCCCCCACCGCCACCCCCTTTACCGAACGCGGCCGCGCCGGCCACCACGAGAACCGGGAGATCCGGCTGACCTACATGAATGCCCGCTTTTACATACCCGGATACCTGACGGCTTACACCTCATCCACAGCTAAGAGAAGATGGTGCAACCGCGCGGCCGCGTTCTCAAAATCGGCTAGAGCATTCATAATTTGGGCCTGGTGGGGGGGATGAGTCGCCGGGAGCCGCTGCTGCACCCGTTCCCGCATAATTTGTTGATATAAAGAGATAGTCTCTGGCATGGGGGGGACGTGCAGTTCATCTTGCAGCAGTTGGACACATTGTTGGAACTGCCCCGCGGCCGCGGCATAATCCCCCATCTGCCCATAACAGTAGAGAATGGCCCGGTGGACCTCTTCCCGCAAATTATCGCGCTGTAAGATGCGCTGCCCCAATAAAATCGCTTCTTCATACTGCTGCTGCTGAATGAGATAAGCCATCAACTGCCCCAGACCACGCAAATAGAGTCGGGCCATTCGCTCCCGTTCTAAAAGGCACCAATCAGCATAGATACCTTCATATAAATCCCCCTGGTAAAGGGTTAAAGCGTGGCGCAAAACAGGCTCACTTTCTTCAGAGTTAGCCTGGGTCTGGGCCAATGCCAATTGCTGCTCAAATTGCACAAAATCTACATCTAAGAGGGGTTGATGGGATAAAGAGATGGTGTCACGGGTGATTTGCAGACAGGTTGGGGCCACATCACCAAAAGTATCTAAGGTAGAGCGCAGCCGCCACAACACCGTACTGAAGCGGCCGCGCATTGCTCCCCCCTGGTACGGCCACAGTATCTCAATCAACTTCTCCCGGCTGTGGACGGTATTGGGGTACAACAAAAGATAAGCAAACAGCTCTTCTACCTGGCGCGTAGGAAAAGAGGGAAAGGAGCGGGTTCCGGCGCGAAGATGGAGTTTGCCCAGGGTGAGTACGGCTATCTGGGTCATAATAAAATGAGTTATAGCCGGTTAGGGTCAATGCCGGCCGCTTGCAAGATAGTTTTAACGGGAAGCGCATTAACAAAACGCGCCCGCAGCTGCGGATCGTGCAATGGATCTACAGCCTGGCGAATAAAACCAACAGCAATTTGCCGATGCACATTAGCAATGGCCTCATCGTCAACAACCTGGCTCATCAGGGCATGAAGACGCCACAAAATCCCTATATCTAAGGATGTTTGGGCAGCCAACATAGCCGTCTGTAATTCGGCGACGGCGGGAACTTTGCTGCCCTGGGCAAATAACAGTTCACCCCGGCGGAAAGCCGCCAGGCTGCGATACCGGTCCGCGTTTATGGTGTTTGCCAGGGCACTCAAATCGGCGACAGCTTGCTGGGCTAAGGACAATTCTTTTAACTCGATATAAGCGGGAATGAGGCTGTACAAAATCATCGCCTCAGTTTCTCGTTTATTGAGGGAACGCGCTCCATCCAGGGCTTGTTGTAAATGGACAACCCCCATCCTAATGCGGCCGGCCTCAACCAGATCGCTGCCTAAATTGTGTTGAATATCTGGTTTAATCACATTGGCCCCATACCGTTCGGCCATTTCTAACGCTTGTTCGTGGTATTGACGGGCCGTATCAATGTCATAAAGGGCACGATGGCATTCCCCCAAATCGTTTAAGCCCAAAACATATCGCCAGCGATCCCCCATGGCTTCATCAATTTTGAGGGCTTCCTGCATGGCTGAGATGGCTGCCTGGTATTCCCCCCTGGCAAAACGGGTGCGCCCCAGACTGGAGAGAACCCGAGCTTGCTGCCGGGCATCGCCAGCCTGGCGAAAGGCAGCCAACGCCTGGCTTAAATGGTTGATGGCCTGATCGGTGTTCCCCTGCCGCCGTTGAACAATACCCAATCCCCGCTGTGCCCGGCCAATGGCGATAAGGTCCGCGGCCGCCAACCCTTCACGTAAAGCCGTGTTGAATAAACTAACAGCTTCGCTGAATTGACCAACCGAGTCAGCGACTTCACCTAAACGGGCGCGGGCGCGGGCAATCTGGCCGGGGTCGTCACAAGTTTCCAGGGCGGCGCGGTAATCTTGCCCCGCGGCCGCGAACTCTCCCAGGTACCAATAACATTCCCCCCGCCGCTCAAACACCCGCGCCCGGAAAGCCGGGGGTGCTTCCATAAAGGCCACAGCTCGACCAAATTCAGTAATAGCTTCTTTGTATTGGTGGTGGGCAGCTAATTCTTTACCCTGCCGGTAGGCGGCAAAAGCTTCATCGGGAATATCTAATTGAACAAAGTAACCGGACCCTATTGGTGTTGGCATAGCGCGTTCATCATACCTTTTCGTGCTATTAAAGCAATAAAGTGGAAAACAGTACCATTAACAAGCAGTGAAAAGTTAGTGGGCAGTGAAAAGCGAGCAGTTCATGGGCTTAACAATACCCTGAAACCATTATAACGGCTTAGGGCGGGATTGTTCAACCAGGGCGGCGATTATTTTCTGATCGGTAACAGCGAACGGGTATCGGGCCAAATCAGCGAACGTGACCCAGGCATGATCAGCGACGCCCAAGTGCTGGATTTGTCCGCTCTGGTAATGGGCATGGAAGGTGTGTAAGGTGATGCGAAAATGGGTGTAGGCATGTTTTATCATCGTGATGGGTTGAGCAACCTTAATAACGATGCCTAACTCTTCGCTAATTTCCCGCTTCAACGTTTGGGGCAATGTTTCCCCTGGCTCTTGTTTGCCCCCTGGGAACTCCCACAGCCCACCTAGCAAGCCGTTTAGCGGCCGCTGGGCAATGAGAAACCGCCCATCGTCCCGCCAGATGACCCCAGCCGCAACATGGTAATGGGGCAACCCGGGGCGCCGCGGCCGCACCGGGCGTTCCAGTTGGGTGCCATTGGCCCTGGCCTGGCAGAGGGCAGCTGCCGGACAAACCGCACAGCGGGGCATAGCTGGCAGGCAAATTTTCTGCCCCAATTCCATGAGGGCCTGGTTATAATCACCGGGGCGAACCAGAGGCACCAGGGTACCGGCCAGATGCCAAATCCCTTTTTGTGTCTGGCTCTGGCTAATATCATCAGGAATGTCGGCCAGGCGGGTGAGAACGCGGGTGATGTTGCCATCTACGATGGGGACGGGCTGTTGGAAGGCGATTGAGGCGATGGCCCCGGCGGTGTAAGGGCCAATCCCTTTGAGCTTTTGCAGTTCGGCAGCGGTTTGGGGAAGCTGACCGCTGTAGGTGGCAACAATGGTTTGCGCGGCCGCGTGCAAATTTCGTGCCCGGCTGTAATACCCCAACCCTTCCCACTGTTTCAGTACCTCGCTCAAGGACGCGGCCGCCAGATGTTCAACCGTCGGGAACTGGGCCAGCCACCGTTCATAATAAGGAATGACGGTGCTGATTTGGGTTTGTTGGAGCATCACCTCAGCAATCCAGATAGCGTAAGGATCGCGGCCGCGGCGCCAGGGCAAATCAACTTTATGCTCGTCCCACCATTGCAGGAGAGGCACGGATAAACTAGTTAGATCGAGCATGGGAGTTTGCCAGTGGGCGAGTCTGCGAGTGGGTGAATAACAGTTATCCGTGACCCTGATCGGGCTCTAGCAAAACTTGATTTCACCAGTGATAATACCCAATACACCAATACACCAATACACTCATCAGCAGCATCTTTATTACCTGAGCCTCAACTACGACGGTAGCGGATGACGGGGGTTTCATGTTTTTCGATGGCTTCGATGTTATCCGCCAGGAGTTCCCCCCGCTGGTACAGATATTCCACGTGTGCCCCGGCCTCTTCAATGGCCAACAAAACATGGTAGCTGGAAACGGTGCCAAACAGCTCTTTGCTGATGTCGGCGATGGATTTGGGCTGGCGGCAGATGTCCAACACTTTGCTTAACCGCTCCTGATGGGATTGACGAATGACCTGGATGCGGCCGCGTACATCTTCCATCGGCCGCTCATGCCCGCCTAACCCCAGGCGTATTCCTTCCAGCCGCTCAATTTTTTGCAGCGACGCCAGATAATGCTCCAACCCCATGTTGTGGGTAATTCGCTCCGGGGCCTGGTGGGGGGTGGTTTTGCTCAGAATATGGTCAGCCGTCAGCAAAATATCATCCACCTGCAAACAGACCATCCCAGGGCAATGACCAGGGACGTGGTATACCTGGATGTTGCCATTGACCGGCTCATCTTCGGTGAGTAAAAAATCAATAGGAGTAGAACGGTAATACGTCTTGGCAAAGGTGTACATCTGCATCAGGCTGGCCCGGTATTGGTCAGAGATACCCGCCTCGATGAGATAATTTTCCAGGTGGCGAGCAGCAATGATGACCCGCTCCTCGTGATGGGAGATGACCCGCACATCCAATATGTGAATGCCTACCGGGGCATCAGTGAATTGGCGCACAAAAGGGAGGCCGCCAAAATGGTCAATATGTCCATGTGTAAGAATAATCTGATCAATATCCGCCAGGGTGATTGGCTCCCCGAAGGTGGGGCCAATCTGCTCCAGGCCATGCAGTAAATCCTGGTTGGATGGCTCCATGCCGGAGCCGCAATCTACCAGGATGCGCTGCTCACCATCGCTAATCAGATACACATTGGCCCGCAAGGGGGGGAAAGCCTGAACTGGTAAACTGTATATGCGACGGCCGGCCGCTGTCTCGAATTTTTGGATAGATGTTGACATAATGACAATGATTACAAAGTAAGGAGTTACTATACTGCTAACGGTCATAAACTAACATTTTCAGTGCGACTGGAGGCTCGAGATTAACCAGTCCCCAGTCTCTAGTCTCTACTCTCCAACGGGAATGTCACTTTATGACCACGATGGGTATACCTTACGAGTCAACTTCTGGTACAGAAAACAAGAACTGATCCGCAGACGACACAGATTGTCACCGATGGCTGAAAAATCTGTGTCCATCTATGACATCTGTGGATAAACCTTTTCTGGCTTGTCCAGGTTAGGAACTACAGCAAACTCCACTCTGTCCTCAACCCTTTTCAGGTAACGGCTGGGAGTTCGGTGGGGTACTGTCGGTAAAGCCCCTGATCTATGACATTGTGCAAGCGGATGACGGCCTGGTAAATGTCATGGTAGCTGTTGAACAGGGGCGCGGCCGCGAAGCGTAAATTGTCCGGTTGGCGAAAATCAGGCAAGACATTCATCAACTCCTTGAGAGCCAGAGAGATACGTAACCCTTCGGGATGGCCAAAAGCGATATGGGAGCCACGCCAGGCGGGGTTCAGGGGGGATTTCAACGTTACCCCTAATGGCTCCAGGAACTGCCGCCATAGATAGATGAGGTATTCGGTCTGCTGCACCGACTTGGCCCGCACCCGATCCATCCCCGCTTCCAGGAGCAAATCTAACCCGGCGGCTAAAGGAATGAGAGAAAGCATAGTTGGTGTGCCGGTTAAGAACCGTTGAATACCCGAAGCCGGTTCATAGTGCAACCCAAAGGCAAATGGGTTATTTTGCCCAATCCAACCGGAAATGGGGTTGTTTAGCTTCTCCTGTAATTCACGACGCACATAAATAAAAGCAGGTGAGCCGGGGCCACCACACAGGTATTTGTAGGTACAGCCCACCGCCAGGTCTGCCCCGATGCTGTTTAGCTCCAGGGGGATGGAACCAGCAGCATGGCTCAAATCCCATAGGAGTAATGCTCCCTGCTCATGGGCCTGGGCGGTGAGGGCGGCCATGTCGTAGGTGTAGCTGCTCTTAAAGACAGTAGCGGAAAGGGAAAGCAGGGCGGTTTGTTCGTTGAGCGCGGCCGCGATCTGTTCCGCCGGCCCCACAATTTCATCCTCTGAACGAATTATCTGCAAACGGTGGTCGGGGCCGCCCAGGTGAGCCACGCTGTTGAGGATGTACAGGTCAGAGGGAAAATTAAGGTCATCGGTGAGGATGGTGGTGCGGCCGCGTTGGGCCTGTACCGCCGCCAGGGCCAGCTTAAACAGATTGACCGAAGTAGAATCGGCTACAATGACTTCATCCGGCTGTGCCCCAATGAGGCGGGCGATTTTGGCCCCCAGCTCATTGGGCTGAGTAAACCAGCCTTCATTCCAGCCGCGAATAAGCCGCTTACCCCACTGCTCATGGACAAGCTGGTGAATGTGGGACGCGGCCGCGACAGGCAGTCGGCCTAATGAGTTCCCCAATAGATAAACCAAATCAGGGTCATCAATGACAAATTGTTGGCGAAAAGGGGCTAATTCGTCTTGGGCATCCAGGTGGTAGGCAAATCGTTCGGTGGGATCAAAGGGAGTAGGTAGCATATGGATTGGGGGAACTTGTAGGAGTGCTGCGAAGTTGAAAAGGTCAGGCGCGGCCGCGTAGGCGGTCTAACTCAGCCATAAGGTCAACGACTTGCCGTTCGGCCTGGGCACGGGCAGCGGCTTCGGCCTCAGCCTGCTGCCGAGCCAGATCAGCCTCTTGCCGGGCTGATTCAGCCTGATAACGGGCTGATTCCGCTTCACGCAGGGCCAGATGAGCTTCCTGGCGGTACTGTTCAGCTTGTTGCGCAGCCGCGGCCGCCCGTTCTTCATCTGGCAAAATCAGCACTTCACTGTCCCCATCAATGACAATGAACCCTTGCCGGTCTGGAGTGACCGCAAACCAGATATGATTGGTATAGCTATAATACCGCCCTTGTTCATCGGGCACAATTGGCTGATACTCTCCTCGAATCAGCCGGTAAGCGATAATTTCATACTGCATCTGCTCATCAGGTTGCAGGTTAGAATCAATGATAAAATATTCAGCCACGCCAGCCTGCTCATAAATAGAAACTTTGGCCTCAACATCAGGGCGGCGGTATTTGGGGGAGACAACTTCAAGAATGAAGACAGGGCGAGTTTCTTCTTCCCGGACGAAAAAAGAGGTGCGCGGCCGCATGGGTTCAGCCACATTGGGGATGACCGCCACATCTGGGGCCGGGTTGAGCAGCCCCCGCCGGCCCCAGACCATTTTGACATCCGTTGTCACCAGGGTGTGGGGGTTCTTATGATGCACAAAGCGCAAAATATTATGCGCTTTTTCGACATCTCGCGCATGTTGATGCCCTTGCATAAAATGGTCTCCTAACCGGGGGTCTAAGAAATCTGCTTCGGTTAGTTCCCGATCCCAGGGCAGAGTTATTTCGTCAGCGGGGGGTAAAAGAGCCGTTATCATGGTTTGCACTTTTCAAGAGTTGCCAATTTCCCGGAAATTGATCGCATCCTACAGTATAATGGCAAGTATAATCTTTGGAAAATGTGGCGTCAATTAAAGCAGGGGAATAGTGGATTACTTGAGTCTGGCGTATTTTAATCTAACCAGTGCTACTTAGTGTATTAGTGTATTGGTTATTACCACTGGTGAAATCAATTTTCGCCAGAGTCCCGTGAGTTAGTGAATGGGTAATGGGGGCATGATGAGAAAACAATTTTGGCTTTTGCTGTTGGGTTTGCTGCTGCTGGGGGTAGGGTTGACCGGGCTGGCGGCCGCGACGCAGCCATTGGATGATGAAATCAACTACTTACCTCTCGTCCAGAGTGCCCCACCGACGGCCACCCCAGAGCCGCCCCCTCTGGTAGAGTTTCGCGGCCTGTGGGTTTCCCGGTTTGATTGGACCTTGTTTGGGCAGCCGGCTAACCCGGCCAAGATTGATGAGATTGTGCAAAACATGGCGGCCGCGAAGTTCAACGTCATCTTCTTCCAGGTGCGTGGCTCGGCTGATGCTTATTACATCCCAGGGCCGGAACCGTGGGCCCCGCGGATGAGCGGGGGAACATTGGGGCAGGCCCCGAACCCGGTGTGGGACCCGCTAGCCTATTTGATCGCGGCCGCGCACCAGCACAACATCCAGGTACACGCCTACCTCAACGCCTACCCCGTCTGGGACAACTGCACCACCCCCCCACCAATGGTCTCCCCTACCCCTCTGTATCACCAGTTAAACCAGCTATATGGTACCAATAACGGGTTCCAATGGACAACCAGCAATCAAGTACATTGCTCCGGCTACATCCGAGCCACCCCCGCCTCAATTTTTACCGATGATCAGATGATCGCCGTAGCCACCTATCTGGTAGATAATTATGCTATTGACGGGCTGCATCTGGACAATATTCGCTATGGGGGACAAAATACCTCTTGTGATCCGGTCAGTATCAACCGGTTTGGCGCCCCCTGTTTCTCCGCTGGCTATGCCAACTGGCAGCGTGCCCAAGTCAATGGTACAGTCTCCCGATTTTATAATGAGGTCATCCTGCCCAACCCGGATTTATGGTATTCAGCAGCGGTGTGGCCGATCCACATTGATAAATGGGGCTGGGGTGGCTCACAGGGATACCATGAATATTACCAGGACTCTAAAGGGTGGTTAGCTGGGGAATATATGGACAGCATCTCCCCCATGATTTACCCTGGCACCTATAACTGCCCGGATAACAGTTTTTGGACCCTCTCTCGGTGGCAGACGCTGGTAGCTGATTTCCAGGCGGAGAGCAGCGGCCGCTACCTTATCCCTGGCATTGGCACCGGTTACTGTACCTTTGCCGAAATAGAGAGCCGGATTGCGGCCGCACGAGCCATTGGTACCGCTGGTCATGCCCTCTTCTCTTACCGGGATTTACTCGTTTTTGACTATTTTGACGACCTGGCCAACGGCCCCTACGCCGAACCAGCCCTCGTTCCAGAAATTCCCTGGCGATGAATTGAGAAATGAGTTTCAAGTTCCAGGTTTCAGGTTTCAAGTTCTGTACCTGAAACCTGAAACCCAAAACCTGAAACCCTATGGACGAATTAAAGCAAAAATGGGCCGTCCAGGAACGGCCTTTTGTTTCTCAGATGCCCGTTTTCGGACAGTTGATCGTGGCTATACGAACTGCGTGGAACAACATGAGTACCCGGTGGTATGTGCTGCCTCTACTCCAGCAGCAGAATGAAGTGAACCGGCTGCTGGTGCAACAGTTACAAGAGCAGCAGCAAATGGTTGAGTTACAACAGAGCCTGCTAATCGCCCAGAGTCGGGAACAAAGTGACTTGATTCATGATTTGGGGGTGATGCAGGTGCAGCTACACCAACTTCAACAGCAAATCACCGAATTAACGGCCAGGTTGGAGAAAGTGAGCAGTGAGCAGTGAACAGTAAGCCGATGCACCTGGCCTATTTCAGCCCCCTCCCCCCAGCCCGGACGGGCATCGCCGATTATAGTGCGGAACTGCTGCCCCACCTGGCCACCCATGTTGACCTCACCCTGTTTCACCCAGAGCCGGAACAGGTCGCGGCCGCGCTCCGGCAGCAGTTTTCCATTCAACCCTATTCCCATTTCCAGGCCAACCGCCCCCAGTACACCCTTCCCCTCTACCAAATGGGCAACAGCACCCACCATACCGGGTTGTACCGGATGGCCCTGCGGTACCCAGGAGCAGTTGTTTTGCATGATCTGGTGCTGCATCATTTTATTGAAGCCATTACCCAAGGTCAGGGGGATGAGGCGGGCTATGCACGGGCAATGGGATATGCTTTAGGCAGAGAACCGGGCTGGCTGCGTCATTATTGGCAACTACGCCACCAGCCGGATCGGTACAGCGTCGCTTCCTTAAACCAAATATTGGTTGACCGAAGTTTGCTCATTTTCACTCACAGCCAATATGGGCAGCACCAGTTACTGGCTCAGGGGTGCCGGCGACCTATAAAAATCATCCCCCAGCCAATGGTGAGCTACGAAGCCCCCTCACAGCGGGCCATACTAAACTGGCCAGATACGGCCGTTGTTTTTGCCGCGCTGGGCCAGGTGACGAGGGCCAAACAGGTAGGGATGGCCTTGCGCCAGTTTGCCCGGCTTTATGCGGATTTTCCCCAGGCTCGTTTTTTGCTTATAGGAGAAATCATGGGGTATGAGGCCGGACTGCAAGAAGAATTAGCCGCTTTGATGGTAGAGGGAGCGGTGCTTGTAACCGGATATGTACCCGATTTAGCCCAGTTTGCCGGTTGGATCGCGGCCGCTGATGTCATCCTTAATTTGCGCCACCCTACCATGGGGGAAACGTCGGCTACGGCCTTGCGGGGGATGGCCCAGAGAAAACCGCTGATTGTATTTAATCATGGCTGGTACCACGAGCTGCCCGACGCGGCCGCCCTCAAAATCCCCCCCCTGGATGAAGAAGCGTTGTACCAGGCGATGCGCTCCCTGGCCCAATCACCAGAGATGCGGCAAACAATGGGAGGCGCGGCCGCGTACCATATCCAGCGTTACCACCACCCCTCCCAGGTCGCCGAACAGCTTACCACCCACCTGCACGAATGGCTCATTAACCATTCCCCAACTCAACCATTCACCAATTAGTTATTCCCCTGATGCTCATTGACCTGCTTTTACTCATTATCCTGTTTGCCGCCTGTGCCGGGCTGGGATGGCTGCTGTTTCATGCCTGGCAGGGGACGCAGCCCGCGGCCGCGCTAGATTGGCTGGAAATAGCGGCCGCCAGCCTGGGGTTAGGCGTGGGAGTGATGGGGTGGCTGGCGGTCATTTTAGCCGAAGTAGGCTGGTTTTCCCTGGCGGCCATAGCCTGGCTTTGGCTGCTGCTCGTCTTATTGGCGGCAGCCTGGGTCTGGCACCAAGGATTATCCCTGCGCCCCCAGGCCCCCCATCCACCCCGGTATTACTGGCTGCTGCTGCTCTGGCTGCCGCTGGCGGGTTGGCTCTTTTTGCGGCCGCATCAATCCATCCAGGGGGGGGCTGATGCCGGGGTCTATGTCAGCCTGGCGGCCAACATCACCTACACCGGGCGTATCCTGATAGATGACCCTGTTCTAGCTGCGCTTGATCCCGCATTGGCCGGGGCTTTTTTGCGGCCGCTCCCCCCCACCAGTTATGCGGCCGCCTATTACCTGCCCGGCTTTTATGCCGGGGAAGCTCCAGGCCAGATCATTCCCCAATTTTACCCCCTGCCCCCAGTGTGGCAGGCTATCGCCTTCAGCACCGGGGGAGATGCCGTTAGCGGCACCTTGCAAGCTCTACGGCTGGTAGGAATATGGGCAATTCTAGGCTGCCTGGCTGTTTTTCTCCTGGTGCGCCGCCTGGCCGGAGAGCTGCCCGCCTGGCTCGTCCTGGCAGCGATGACCGGCAACGCCCTACAAATCTGGTTCGCCCGCTACCCGGTCACGGAAACCCTGACCCAAAGCTTGCTCTGGCTGGGGGTGTGGGCGTTCATCATCTGGCTGGAAGGGGTGCGGCAGGGGGAATCGCGGCCGCAATGGGGTATGTTAGCCGGTCTCATGCTGGGCAGCACCCAACTGGCCCGGATTGATATGTTTTTTTTGCTGGCCCTGCCGGCGGCCGCGTTTCTATACTTACGTGCTAGAGGAGATTGGACAACTTTTAGAAAGTTGTCCAATCTGGCCTGGTTTTTCCTGCCCGTCACGCTGCTGACGGCCCACAGCCTGGTTCATGCCTTGTGGCAGAGCCGTCCTTACTTTTTTGACATTTTTGGCTATATTTTCCGCTTTAGCCGGAACAACCCCATCCCTTTGCTGCTGGGGTTAGCAGCCGTAAGTGGGGTTTTTCTCGTGGGGTGGCGGGGTCGCGGCCGCGTCCAACTGCCAGACCGTTGGGTCAATCACCTCAAACGAACTCTGGCCGGGCTGGTGCTGCTCTGGGGGGTGTTCGGCTGGTTCATCCGACCATTGGTACAGGGGGTGCGACAGGTCAATGATTGGTACAGCGGCTCTACCTTGATGGCTCTGGATGCGATCAATTTTCAGCGTCTGAGCTGGTATCTGGGGGTGGCCGGGGTATGGCTGGGGGTGGCGGCGATGGTCTGGCTGGTCACCCGGCTAGATCGGCGCACCCTACCCTGGTTTGCCGTCGGCTTTTTGTTTAGCCTGCTTTATCTGTGGCGGGCACAGGCCAGCCACCACCAGATTTATGTGATGCGCCGGTATGTGCCGGTGGTGATGCCGTTTTTTTTGAGCGCGGCCGCTATCCTGCTAGGACACCTTATGCAACAAAAGCGACCCATCTTCCGGGCGGCGGGGAGTCTTCTCGCCCTGCTCTGGTTAGGCAGTCTGTTATGGTTATCACGAGGGTTTATCAGCCAGGTAGATTATGCCGACCTGACAGGACAGTTGGCCCAACTTGACCAGGAACTGCCCCCGAATGCGCTGCTCATTTTTAATGATGCGGCCGCGGTAGGGGTGGCCGATTTTGTAGGTACACCGCTGCGGTTTATATTTGCCAGAGAACTGCTGGTGTGGCGGGACGCGGCCGCGGACCCAATTTTGCTGCGGCAGCAGTTTTCCCATTGGCAAGAAGAAGGACGGTCATTATACTGGGTAGCCGTGCCAGGGGGGCATCCCTGGCCCTGGCCCGATGTCCCGCTCCCGGCGAGCACTTTATGCCCCATTACCAACCAGGTGCTTGAAGGCAGCTACGAGTATCGGCCTTATCAGATTCATACGGTTACCTGGAATCTGGAGCTTATCGTAATGCCCAATTTGCGACCATAGGAAAAAAAATATTGACCAGTTCACCAGACATCCCCGATAATCTCATTGAAATCCGTGACCCAGAGATTGACCCCACGGCCATCATGGCCGAAATTCGGGTACGGGTAGAACAGCGTCGCCGCGAGTTGGGGTATGACAATCGCCGTTTTCCCACCTTTGGCACTGCCGATTACCCTGGTGAGCCAGAAGATATACCGTTTGATGATCTGCTGTATCATCATTTGCGGCTGGCCAATCGGCATTATGCCGAGGTTGAAACCAGGCCAGTTTTGGTCAGCTCTCCTGCCACCCGTCTACCCCTCTTAGGCCGGTTGTGGGGCCTCATTCGCGGTGGGGCGCACAATCTGGTTTTATTTTATGTCAACCGATTGGCCGCCCAACAGATCAATATAAACCGTCACCTTGTCAGCGTACTTAATCGGCAGGCTGCTCAGGCCCAGGCCCAGGAACGGCGTCTTCAACAGCTCGAAGAAGAACTGGCGCATCTGCGGTCGGCAAAGGACAAGGCAGGGGAATGAAGTTGGCTGTGGTGACGCCTCGATTTGGGGTTGATATTGGGGGTGGGGCAGAGACGCTAGCGCGAGGGTTTGCTCTGGCCGCGGCCGCGCACGGATGGCAGGTAGAGGCCTGGACAACCTGTGGCCGCAACCATTATACGTGGGCCAATGAGCTTCCCGCAGGGGAAAGTTGGGACAATCAGGTACGGGTTCTTCGCTTTCCTGTTAGCAAATTGAACGAGGAAGAGCAGGCACGGCGAGAAGGGCAGTTAGCCGCTGGGGGGTATCTCTCTCCGGCCGATCAGTATGGTTGGCTGGAAGGGGGTCCTCACAGTCCAACCCTCTACGCCCATATTCGCCAGCACGCGGCCGCGATGGCTGCGGTATTGGTGATGCCCTATGCCACCCCAATGATGCATGCGGCCGCCTGGTGCGCGCCGGAAAAAGTAATCTTCGTCCCCTGTCTGCACAATGAACCTTATGCCTATTTACAGCCGGTTCACCTGCTGCTAGAAACAGTTGCCGGAGTATTATGCAATGCCCCAGAAGAAGGACAGCTCATAACGCAAACACTCAGGGCGCGGCCGCGGCGGTTGGCTGTTTTAGGGGTTGGTCTGTCCATCCCCGATCCCCTACCCATCCCCGAAGTCGCCATTCCCCCTTATCTACTCCTCATCAGCCGCCTGGAAAGCGGTAAAAATATCCCCCTGATTTACGAATATATGGAACAGTATTGGCAGGAAGGGGGACGAATGCCGCTGATCGTGGCTGGCAGCGGCCCGCTCACCCCCCCGGATCACCCGGCTTTCATTTTTCGCGGCTTCATCAGTGAGGAAGAAAAAATTAGCCTGGCCCGGCACGCCCTGGCTATGGTCCAACCCTCCTTAAATGAAAGTTTTGGTATTACTTTGCTGGAATCATGGATAGCGGGGCGGCCGGTGCTGGTTCATGGGGACGGGGCCGTCACCCGGGGACAGGTACAGCGGGCCAAGGGGGGGATATGGTTTAGAACGGGGGATGAGTTCGCGGCCGCGGCCCACTGGTTGCAAACCCACCCCGAACAAGCAGACCGCATGGGCAGAAGCGGCCGCGCCTACACCTTACAAAATTACACCTGGCCCGCCCTCATCCACCGCTTTGCCCACCTAACCCAAACCTGGAATCTCACCTGATCATGCCCACCTTGCACCAGCTCACCGAATCCGCCACCCCCGGCGACGCCATCACTGACCATGCCCTACAGCTGCGCCGCTGGCTGCGCCAGATGGGATACAGTTCAGAAATTTACAGCCTGCATCTGAGCGAGGCTATGATCAGCCAGGTCAAACCTCTCTCCGCTTACCGACCCGACCCCACGGAAAAATACGTCATCTACCATCACGGCATCGGTTCCGAAGTCGTCAACCATCTGCTCCCCCTCCCCCCCCAGATCATCCTCATCTATCACAACGTCACCCCAGCCGAATTTTTCACGACCCTGGATCCCGCCTTAGCCCAACAACTCCAATGGGGACGGGAACAACTCCCCCTACTCGTACCTCGGACCCGGCTCGCTCTGGGCGTCTCCCCATATAACGTATTAGAGTTACAGGCGGCCGGCTTTCCCCAGACCGATGTCCTGCCCATCGCCCTTGATCCACAGCTATACCACAACACACCTATAAATTCCAAACTGGCCACCCAAATCCAAACAAAAAAACCGTTACTCCTTTTTGTTGGCCGTCTTGTCCCCAACAAACGGCAAGAAGACCTGATCAAACTCCTCTACTATATACGCCGTATCAAACCAGAAACACACCTGGCTCTCGTCGGTGTCCCCTGGTCTACTTTGTATGCCCAATGGCTGCGCGACCTCGCCAGCGAACTTGATTTACTCAAAGCCATCACCTTTACCGACCATCTTTCTTTTCAGGATATGCTGACCTATTACCGCATGGCCGATCTGTATATTTCCATGAGCGAACATGAAGGGTTTGGCAAACCCCTCATCGAGAGCATGTTATTTGATCTGCCTATCCTGGCCTACGCCAGCAGTGGCATCCCTGGCACCTTAGGCAGCGCCGGAATCTTATTCCATGAGAAAAAATTTGAGCCACTGGCCGAACTTGCCGTGATGCTTCTGCAAGATCAAACATTACGCCGAAAAATCATAACCCGCCAGCAAGAAAGAAAACAAATATATCTGGAGACCCAGGTGCAAGAAAAATGGCGGGCTATCATCACATCCCTTGACAGATAATCATGGCCTTTCTACATTTCAGTTATAGGTAAATTTAGGTTGTCCTAAAAGAGTGGGCGGAGATAATAAACAAATCGAGTACACTTGAATTAGAAGAAAACAATGACCGGGCAAAAGAAGAAATATCCAACTGTACTCAAATAAGAGGTGATCAAGCTGCTCCCCAGCAGCGACCGCCTGGTATCGAAGATTGAGCAGGAGTGGGGCATCATACCGGGATTGTTATCGCGAAGGAATGCGAGCAAACAGGTGTGAGCTTATAAGTTCTGATAAATTTGTTAGCACTGCAAACTTTAAGTTATTTTGAACCAGGAGCATCATGAAAACAATCTTTGATCTCACCCAACCACGCAATGAAGTATTACAGGGCGAATTAAGCGAAGAACTGTTCGCCGCCCGTCTCAAAGATGTCATGGACGGCACGGCCGATCCCGTCTACGGCGATCCCACCCAATTCTTCAACAACACCTACCCCACCGCCGGTCTCAAAACCTTGCTGCGCGAAGTGTTAGGCCGGTTAACCGCTCAGATGCCAGCCAATAATCCCATCATTCGCCTGGAAACATCCTTTGGCGGCGGTAAAACCCATAACCTCATTGCCCTTTTTCATGCCGCCAGCGGCCGGGTTAGCCCCGATCTTTTGCAAGCTTATCTGGATGAAAATTGGCCTTTACCTCAAATTGGACAGGTGGACATCGCCGGGGTTGTTGGCTCTGATCTGGATGCGACCACCAGCATATTTCACGCGGCCGATAACATCAAAACCTATACTTTATGGGGTGAACTGGCCTACCAGTTAGGCGGCCGCGCCGGCTATGCTTTAGCGCAGGAAAGCGACCAGAAGAAAATTGCGCCAGGCACAGGCTTGTTTGAACAAATTGTGGGCAATCGTCCCACCCTGATCATGATTGACGAAATTGCCCGCCATTTGCGAGCGGCCGTAGCTACACCTACAGCCACCGGCAAATCTAACCTGGCTGAACAAACGGTAGCCTTTCTCATGTCGCTCATGGAATTTGTTGCCAGCCAAAAGCAGGTCGTTCTGGTCTTGACAATGGCTGGCCAGGAAGATGCCTTCGCCAATGAAACGGCCGATTTGCGGGAAGCGCTGCGCGTATCAGCCCGGCAGGAACGTGTGCTGACGCCTACGGGTGAAAACGAGATTTCGGCCATTGTTGTCCACCGTCTCTTCAAAGAGGTGGACAGATCGGAAGCGCAGGCCGTTATTGACCGGTATGGCGCCTATTACCAGGAAGTGGAAGGGTTAGGTGGACATCTCCAGGATCGCGCCTTGCGTGCCGATTACCTCAGTGAATTTGCCATTTCCTATCCTTTCCACCCGGAATTAATCCGGGTACTTAACTTAAAAGTGGCTACCATCCCCAATTTTCAACGCACGCGCGGGGCGCTGCGGCTCTTGGCTGTGGCGGTGCGACAGTTATGGCAAACACAGCCAGCCGATACCTGGCTTATTCATCCGCATCACATTGACCTGGGCTACCAGCAAATTGTCGAAGACCTGACCAGCCGCCTGGATCGGCCTAAATTCAAGCAGGTTTGCGAGGCGGATGTGGTTAGCCCGCAGTTAGGGATTCCGGCGCACGCCGCTGAAGCTGACGAGCCGCTGGCGGCCAGTGGCAAACCGCGTTACGCGCAGCGTATGGGTACAACCATATTTTTGCACAGCCTGACGCAAGGGATTGCCAGCGGCGTAGAGCTGCCGGAACTGCTCCTGGGGACGCTGACGCCGGCGGCTGTTGGTGGCGACGATCCGGCGGTGGTGCAGCGCGCCCTGGAACGGCTTTACGCCCGCGCCTGGTTCCTGGAATATGATGGCTATAAATATCGTTTCAAAACTGAGCCGTCCCTGAACAAGATCATTGACGATGAGGTAGGATCGGTCAATACGACCCGCGCCAAGCAGGAAATTGACACCCGTATCCGCGCGATTTGGCGGGTTGGCTATCTAAAGCCCGTTTATTTTCCGGCCACCCCAGCCGAGTTGGATGATGATGCCGCCAAGCCTAAATTGGCGATTGTCCATTACGACGCCCTCAAGATTGACGCGGCCGCCAGTGAACCGCCGGACTTGATTCGTAAAATGGCTGAGTATGCCGGTATCGCCGAATCATTTCGCAATTACCAGAACAATGTCTTATTTTTAGTAGCCGATGGCGATCAGACCGAGCAGATGGTCAGTGAGACACGTCGTTTCCTGGCGATTGAGCGCATTACGGGCAGCAGTGAACGGATGCGGGAGTTTAACGACGACCATCAGAAGAAGCTGCGCGAGATGAAACAAACGGCCGAACTCAACGTGCGCATCGCCATTACCAAAACATACCGTTACCTGTTTTATCCCACCAGCGATGCCCCGCAAGACCACGCCTTCCTGCGGCGGGAGACTGTGCCGCCGCAAGGCCAGGGCGATACCAACATAGACCAGACCAACGTCGTCGTGCGCGTGCTGCACAACCTGCAAAAAGTGCGTACTTCCGATGATAATCCGCTGCCGGCCGCTTACCTGAAGGCCAAAGCGTGGGATAAGAATCAGATCGAGATGAGTACCGAAGATTTACGCCGCGCCTTCGCTCGTAAAGTCAGCCTGCCCTTGCTGCTGGATGTGAACCAGTTACAGCGCACTCTGGAAAATGGGGTCAAAACGCGCCAATGGGTGTATTACGATACTGGCGAGGATTGGGCCTATGATCAGGATTCTCCGCCCACTTTTTGGCAGATTAGCGATCATACCCGGCTGTATGCGCCGGCCGAAGCAGAGCGCTTAAATCTGCGAATCAAGGGTAAATGGCAGCCGCCGCAACCGCCAGTGGGCGATAGAGGGACGGCCGTTGTTGGTGACGTAGACGATGAACCGCCGGATGATCTGCTGGACGCAATTTTGGGCGACGGCCGTCCCCCACGCATCGAAGGCTCCGGGCCACCGGCGCAGGCCTTCCAGCAAGTGTGGGATCGGTGCGAGGAACACAATGCCATCGCCCTGCGCCGCCTCCAACTTGGCTTTTATGGCTCCAGCAAAAGCCACGCCGACAGCCTGGCGGCCGTAGGATTAGCCATTCCTCAGATGGGCAAGGCCGATTTTGGGATCACGCTGCAACTGACCATCCAGTTTGATCCCCCGCCCGGCGAGCAGTTTGTGCTGAATTTCCAGGGGAAGTGGGATCGGTACAAGCGTTTTAAGCAGGTGACCGATGCCTTTGCCCGCGAGGAAATTCACAGCTTGCTGGTAAAGTTAGAGCTTATTATAGATTTTGGCCGGGATGTTGCCTTGAACGACATGCAGCTCAAGACCATTCAGGATGTGTTGACGCAAATGGGCATGGGACCGGTGAATGTTGTGGCTGAGCCTATCTATAGTTGAGGCGGGTGCATCCTCAAAGGTGCTCGCAACTTTTTCCTATCCTCACTAAACTGCGTTATAATATCAACGTTGTGACCACATATGTAGGCGCAAGGAGTGAATGATGTCCTTAGTAGGAATTCGTGAATTAAAAACAAATGCCAGCGAATTGGTGCGGCGGGTACGTGAACAGGGTGAGATCATTGACATCACCTATTACGGTGAAGTGGTTGCCCGGTTGGTTCCGGTTAAGGAAATCAAAACCAGGGATGAAGAATTGTCGGAGCTGTGGGCCGAAATGGATCGCCTGGCACAAGAAGTATCCATGCAATGGTCTGGCAGCCCCAGCGCCGTGGACGCTGTTCGCGAAGGCCGGCGAGAGTTATGATTGTCACCGATGCCAGCGTATGGGTCAGTCGCTTTTTGCCAGAAGACAGCTTTCACCAGGCCAGTCGTGCCTGGCTCATAGAGACCGCAACGGCCGGAGTCGCTCTCGTCGCGCCCACGATTATGCTGGCCGAAGTGTCCGGATCAATTGCCAGGCGCACTGGCAATGAGCAATTGGGTTACCAGATTGTGCAACAAATTCGCCAACTGCCCACGCTGCAGCTCATTACAGTGGATGACACGCTGGGGCAGTTAGCAGCCCAGGTTGCCTCTAGTTACCGGCTGCGTGGTGCCGATGCGGTTTACCTGGCTGTCGCGCAACGTCTCCAGATTCCTCTCGTCAGTTGGGATCGGGAACAATTGGATCGGGCGGCCGCTTTGGTCACGACTTATCAACCGGACGAAGCGCCCGGCCCGGCGGAGAAATAACCTATGAAAGCGCTTAGTTTCCGCCAACCCTGGGCCGAACTGGTTCTCCAGGGGCGGAAGACGATGGATTTACGAACCTATAACACCCATTATCGAGGGCGATTGGCCATCCATGCTTCCCAAACGGCGGAGGCCGAGAAATGTTGGGAAAATGAGCTAAATCCCGACAACCTGGACGCCGGAGGGATTGTCGGCACCGTCGAGTTGGTGGATGTTATCCCGCTTGACGAAGCTGCTTATCAGGAGCATATGGAGGCTCATCTGGCCGGCCGTCGCTGGCGCGAAGGGCTTTACGGTTGGGTGTTAGCCCGCCCGGAACGCCTGCCTGAGCTTGTCCCTGCTCGCGGCCGCACCAACCTCTTCAACATTGACCTTGATCTGGCTGGCAGTGAAAGCCTGGAGAGCCGCAATCCCCAATCTCCGGTCACGGCCGCTCCCCCACCCCAGGCGAAACGTCAGCCTACATACACCACCAACCTGAATGGCACGACCTCTGAAAAACCGTTTGCCCTGCATGTGCAGGCTTTGGCCGGGGCGGCAACTGATTATGCCTTGACGCTGCGGCAGCGGGTTGTGGAACGACCAGACAGTGACCCCCGTTTAGAAACGGTTGTGGCTCTCAGTGGGGATAATTTGCGGGCGGTGGCCGATCATGTGATTGAAGCCTTACGCAAGGCAGAATATAAAGCCACGGATCTATCGGTGACGCGCCAGAAGCCTTTTTATTTGCCGGAAGAAGTGGGGGTACGTCTGGGCCTGGTCTTTTTGACCGTTAAACCCCTTACCAAGATTCGCCGTGTCGAACAAATTTCCTATGGCATTCGCCAGATGCCCTCTGAAGAAGCGTATTACTGGTACAGCAAATGCACCGCCGCCGACACCGCCGAGCGCGCCCAAAAAGCATTGCGCGTATTATTGGCCGCCGAATGAGCCTTCGCCTGACGATGAACAATACTCCCTCGTTGACATATATGGGCATTGCAATGTAAAATGACCTTATTTGAGATTTTTTCGCAAATTTACCGCCTTTATCTTAAAAGAGGTCGTATATGCTAATCGAATTCACAGTAGGCAATTACCGCTCATTTCGTGACCCCCAAACGCTGAGCATGGTCGCTGCGCCCATCAAATCTCAACACCCTTCATTAGATGAAAATACGGTCATTCAATTGCCGGATAATCCGGCGTTACTAACCAGCGCCGCCATTTATGGCGCTAATGCCAGCGGTAAAAGCAATCTGGTGCAGGCCCTCGCCTTCATGAAGCGTTTCGTTATGCACTCGCTTAAAGAAACGAAGGCTACCGGCGGTATCCAGGTTGAGCCTTTTCGTTTACATACTGCCACCGTCAGGCAACCTTCGCACTTTGAAATTGTTTTCATAGAAGATGGCAAGCGGTATCGTTATGGGTTTGAGGTGACCAAAGAGCGCGTCACAGCTGAATGGCTGTTTTTTGTTCCCTCTACCCGTGAAGCGCGTCTCTTTGAACGAGAAGGAGATGGCATTACCGTGGGCAGCTACTTCAAAGAGGGACGCGACCTGGAGCAGCACACACGCCCCAATGCCCTGTTTCTTTCCGTTGTGGCCCAGTTTAATGGCAAACAAGCGCAGAAGCTGGTGGATTGGTTCAGGCGACTGGGCATCATTTCTGGCGTTGAAGATATGGGTATGTTGCCGTTTACGCTCATTCAGCTTATGGAAGATGAACATAGTCAGGCCATCCGCGACCTTATTTGTCGCCTTGACCTGGGCATTGGTGACTTACAAGTAGAAAAAGCAACTGTTAGCGGCAAACCAAACCTCCCAGATGAGATGCCCGATGAAATACGACAGGCATTTTTAACCATCATGAATGCTTCCGACTCTGAGGGATTCTCGATCCACACCATTCATACGCAGTATGATGATCAAGGCAACCCGGTTGGTCAGGAATTGTTCAATTTAGATGAGCATGAGTCGGAGGGCACCCAAAAGCTGTTCGCCATGTCTGGTCCCTTGTTGGACACGCTGCAAGAAGGGGACGTGCTGGTGGTGGATGAGTTGGACGCCCGGCTGCATCCGCTTATGACGCGGGAAATTATTTCCTTGTTCAATAACAAAGCTACCAATCCGAACGGGGCGCAACTTATTTTCAATACGCAGGATACCAACCTGCTGGACAACCGCCTGTTTCGCCGGGATCAGATATGGTTTGTGGAGAAGGATCAGCAGGGGGCCAGCCATCTCTATTCGCTGGCCGAGTTTAAGGTGCGTAACGACAAGGATTATGAACGGGGTTACATACAGGGGCGATATGGCGCTGTGCCTTATTTGAGTCACGTTCAAACTATCGTGAGCCGGGAACATGCCGAAAAAGCGTAAACCGTCAGGGTCAGGTTACCGGTCGCGGCGGGTGAATACCCGCGAACCGTTGCCGCGCTTTTTGATCGTCTGTGAAGGCGAAAAGACGGAACCGGTTTATTTTGATGGCTTTCGTGTCCCTACGGTGACCATTGAGATCATCGGCCTGGGCAAAGACCCGCTTACACTCATTGAGCAAGCAACAGACCGGCGCAGTAAAGGGCAGTATGACCAGGTATGGTGTGTATTTGACCGGGATGACGTACCGGCTGAACGTTTTAAGCAGGCGCTTGATCTGGCCCAACGGCGCAGAATATACGCGGCCTATTCCAATCAGGCGTTTGAGTTGTGGTATCTGCTGCATTTCCATTATTGTGATGTGGCCCAGGCGCGACGTGATTATAGAGATGGACTGAGCCGTGAACTGGGGCGTACATACCAGAAAAATGATCCCGCCCTTTATCGGGAACTGTTGCCGCGACAGGATGTAGCCATACGCCATGCGGAGCGTTTGTTGACGCAGTACCATCCGGCCAACCCGGCGGCCGACGACCCTTCGACCACCGTTCATAAGCTGGTGCAGGAGTTGAACCGGTTTGTTCAGCATAAGCGCTTTTCATAAGGCGGCGTGGGTATTCTTAGAATATGTTCTGTGCCTGGCGAAGGATGCCCCCCAGATGGTAAACAAGGAATAGCATAATGACCGACAACATGCCCAACGTTTTAATTGAAGATTGGCTGCCCATTGACAAGGTTGGCGCGGAGAGCCTGCGCGATGCCAGCGCCGCCCGCAAACCGCCCCTCAACCGGCTGCATGTCTGGTGGGCGCGCCGCCCACTTACGGTGAGTCGCGCGGCAATTATCGGTAGTGTGCTGCCCCAATGGTCAGCCGATTGGCCGCCAGCTTTGCAAGAGAAGTTTCCCGATGAGGCAAGCTACCACGCCTGGTTTTTGCGTTTTTTAGGCATTTTGGGTGATCCGGTTGCCGGTCGTAAATTGATTCAGAAAGCGAAAGAAAAAAATATTATGCTCAAGGGTAATCCTTATGGATATCCGCGCGCTTTAGCAACAAATCCGGCGGCCGAAGATTTACAAACGATGGGAGATTTACTGGAACACACCTGGGGCACACGGGAATTGTCGGTGCTTGACCCTTTTGCCGGGGGCGGTTCTATTCCGTTTGAGAGTTTGCGCTATGGCTTCACCACCATTGCTAATGATTTGAATCCCGTTGCCGCTACCATTCTCAAGGCAACGCTGGATTATCCGGCTCGATTTGGTCCGGAACTGGCAGAAGACATCAAAAAATGGGGTGGCGTTTGGGCTAAACGAGTAGAGGAAAAACTGGCCGATTACTTCCCCAAGCAGGGTAATGAGAGTATTTTTGCCTACCTCTGGGCGCGGACGGTGGCCTGCCCGACGACGGGCAAGCCGGCGCCCCTCAGCCCCAACTGGTGGTTGAGCAAAGGCAGCGACCCGGTAGCCGTGAAGCTGGTGGCCGAACCCCACATGGACGCGCCCCAGTTTGTGATCTTGAAAGGGGATGCCGCCCAGAAGGGGAAACCAGACGAGGGCACGATTAGCCGAGGGGTCGGCCGTTCCCCCTGGACCGGCGAAACGATTTCTGGCGACTACATCAAGGCGGAAGCGCAGGCCGGCCGTATGGGCCAACTCCTCTACGCCATTGCCATCAAAAAGCCGGGCAGCGGCTTCGCCTTCCGCGCCCCCACCGAGGCTGACCTGGCTGCCGCCCAACGGGCCGAAGCTGAACTGGCCCGCAAAAAACCAGGCTGGATTGCCCAGGATTTGCTACCTACAGAGCCGTTTCCGGGGGGGAATGATAAACGGCCGTTGTATTACGGTATGCCTACCTGGGATCTCTTCTTTTCCCCACGTCAATTACTGTCAACTGGGATTTTTATCGAGACATTACAACAGGTCTCGAATGAAATGAAAAAAGAACTGCCTGACGAGAAGCAAGCAGCGGTTCAAACCTACTTGGGGATAGTGCTGGATAAGTGTGTTGATTACAACTGCATTTTTTCGACCTGGGAAGTGACCCGACAGGTTGTAAAACACATCTTTGCTCGCCATGATTTTTCCATGACTTGGAGCTACGGCGAATTTGACAGTGCTGGCAATTTACTGCCTTGGGGAATTAGCCAGATTGCTGACGCATATATAGAACTTGGCAAATTGGCTTCCCCCATACAAAAATCACTAATAACTTCCGATCTAAGCAATCCTGTTGACCGTCTAGCCGTCACAAGAGGTTCAGCCTCAAGTCTAACAAATCAACCCGATGGCTCTGTCCACAACATCACCGTAGACCCCCCCTATTACGACAACGTGCAGTACGCCGAGCTGGCCGACTTCTTCTACGTCTGGCTCAAGCGCAGCGTCGGCCACCTCTTCCCCGAATTTTTCAGCGACGAACTAACCAACAAAGACGACGAAGCCGTGGCCAACCCGGCCCGCTTTGAAAGCCTGGGCCGCAAGAAAAAAGAGCTGGCCGAACAGGACTATGAGCGCAAAATGGCCGCCGCCTTCCGCGAAATGCACCGCGTCCTGCACCCCCACGGCGTTCTCACCGTCATGTTCACCCACAAGCGGGTCGAAGCCTGGGACACCCTGGCCTCGGCCCTCATCGGCGCCGGTTTCACCATCAAAGCCTCCTGGCCCGTCCATACGGAAAGCGAACACAGTCTGCACCAGGCGAAGAAAAATGCGGCCGCCAGCACCATCCTCCTCGTCTGCCGCAAGCGAAGCCACGAATCTACGCGAATTGACACGAATCAAAACCAAATTCGTGAAGATTCGCGGCAATTCGTGGACGAACCCGTCTGGTGGGATGACATTCAGGGGCGCGTGCGGCGCGTGGCCCGCGAAAAGGCGCTGGAATATATGCAGCAAGGCATCAGCGGCGTAGACCTTTACATCAGTACCTTTGGCCCCACCCTCAGCGTCATTTCCGAAAACTGGCCCGTTCTCACCAGCGAAGTAGATCCCCAAACGGGCGAACCGAAACCGCTCCGCCCCGAAACCGCCCTCGACCTGGCCCGCGAAGAAGTGGTGCGGCTGCGCAAAGAAGGGCTGCTGGCCGGCCGGTCTATCGAGTTCGATCCCGTCACCGACTGGTATCTCATGGCCTGGGACGCCTTCCAGGCCGAAGAATTCCCCTACGACGAAGCCCGCAAGTTAGCTATCGCCCTCGGTCTGGAAATGGATTACCTGATCGCCCAGAAAAAACTGGTGGCTAAGAAAAGCGCCTCCGTCGTGCTGCAACAGCCCAAACAGCGGCGCAAAAAGGGCATGGTAGACCCTGACGCGGCCCATTTTGAACAGTTGATTGACGCCTTGCACACTGCCATGCTCATCTACGAAGAAGATGGCGCCGGCGCCTGCGATGTCTTCCTGCAAAATCGCAACCTCAAGCGGGACAGCGCCTTCCGGGCCGGGCTGCAAACCCTGATCAACGCCATCCCCCGCGCCAAAGTCAAAAACAAATTCGTCCGCCCCGAAGCCGACGTGCTGGACCGGATGCGTCTGGCCTTCTACGCCGACGAACTCACCGTCCCGCCCGAAGAAGAACCGCCCATGCCCCAATCCGAACAGCTTGGCTTCAGTTTTGAAGAAGAAGACCTGGACGAAATGGAAGAGGATGAATGAAAATCTATCTGGATACCTGTGCGCTCCACCGGCCCTTAGACAGCCGCACCCAAATCCGCATTACCCTGGAAGCAGAAGCGATCATTGGCATCATTGCTCTATGTGAGGCAGGAGAGGTTGAACTCATCTCCTCAGAAGTGTTACACTTTGAAGTGAAGCGAAACCCGCGGTCAGAGCGTAAAGAGTATGCTCTGGCGGTACTGGCCAAGGCTAACGTCTTTATCCGTTTGGATGAGGAGGTTGAGCAACGAGCCAGAACCTTCCAATCGTGGGGATTGAAGCCGCTGGACGCTTTGCATCTGGCTGCCGCTGAAGTGGGCAAAGCTGACTATTTTTGCACTGCCGATGATAAACTATTGAAACGAGGCAAAGCGATATCAGATTTACAAACGGTAATTGTTACACCCATTGAACTGATTGAGGAGATAAATCAATGATGACAGTAAGCAAACCATTAACTGAGGTAACCCAGGAAGCAATCACTGTCTTGTTGCGCGAAATTGGCGTAGTCAATACGGTGCGTTTCTTAAATCAATACAGCGCTGGTTATGGCAATTACGTGGAGGAACGTGATCAGCTTTTTGGTCATTTAACCCTGGATGAGATCATCAACGAAATCAAAAAGGATCGCAAACAAGCTAATACCTGAGCCATTATGTGATCGTGCCAGTAACTATGCATGCCAATTTACGGGACATAACCTACCGCGTTTTTTACCGGCCTAATGACAACCCATTAGAAACTTTTTACCTGCCTACGCTGGCGGCCGCTGTTCATTATGACCGCAGCGCCGGCTATTTTCGCTCCTCGGCGTTGGCTGCGGCCGCGGCCGGTATCGCGCGCCTCATTCACAATAACGGCGCCATGCGCCTGCTCGTCGGCGCTGAGTTGAGCGAGCCAGATGTAGAGGCCATCAAAACCGGCTATGACCAGCGCGAAGCCATTGCCCGGGCGATGCTGGCGCAACTGCCAGACGCGGAGACCCTGCGTTTAGACGGGCCGTTGAAACAGCGGTTGGATGCGTTGACCTGGATGGTAGCCAACGGCACGCTGGACATCAAAGTAGTTTTGCCACTGGACGCGCAAGGGTTCCCCATCCCCGGCAATCAGGCGCATGAGTATTATCACACCAAGAAAGGGGTTTTCACCGATGCGGCGGGAAACCAGGTAGGGTTTGTGGGCAGTGTGAATGAGTCAGCCCAGGCCTGGAAGCGAAATTTTGAGGAATTTTCCGTCTATTGCTCTTGGGAAGGAGAACGGGATCGGTCAGCCTTAGGGCAGTTACGCGCCTCTTTCAACGAGTTGTGGGAAGGGCGCGATCCCCATTGGGCGGCGATTGATTTGCCAGAGGCCGTGCGCGAGGAGCTATTGAAACGAGCGCCGTCTGCGCCACCGGCGCTAGATCCACTGGAGCGGCCGCGCCGCACGGTAGAATTAGCTGATGATGAAGCCGGTTTTGCGGTCGCCACTCCCGAAGAGCGCCTTCTGTTCCAATTTTTGCGCGATGCCCCTACCCTGCTCAATGCGCAAGACCTGGGGGCGGCCACCAGCGCCATCACCCCCTGGCCGCACCAGCTGCAGGTAGCGCGGACGCTGGTTGAGCGATTCCCGGCTCGGGCTTTGCTTTGCGACGAGGTCGGCCTGGGCAAGACGATTGAAGCGGGCCTGGTCATTCGTCAGCTGATCCTGAGCGGCCGGGTCAAGCGCTGCCTGATCTTGGCGCCGGCGGCCGTGCTGAAACAGTGGCAGGAAGAGCTGTACGAAAAATTTAATCTGGACATCCCCCGGTATCATGGGGGCCAGCTTTATGATGTGACCGGTGAACCTATTGGTCCGCCAACAGATAACCCGTGGGATGAGTGTAACCTGCTGTTGGCTTCCACTCATCTGGCAAAACGGCAAGAGCGGGCGCGGCAATTAGCGAACGCTCAACCCTGGGACCTGATGATTGTAGATGAAGCGCATCATGCGCGGCGCAAGGATTTCTTACAACAGCGATATCGCCCGAACCGTCTGCTGACACTGCTGAACAAGCTAAAAGAGAATGAGCAATACCAGGGATTACTGCTGCTGACAGCCACACCGATGCAGGTGCATCCAGTTGAGGTGTGGGATTTACTGACGGTACTGGGATTAGGCGGCCGTTGGGGGGCTGATGAAAATAATTTCCTGGGCTTTTTTGGGGAGTTGAGACGGCCGTTTCAGGATACAGAATGGGGTTTTGTTTTTGATCTGGTAGCAGATCATCTCGAAAATAGTGGCGGTAATGGCCAGATTGACCCCCACTTTTACGAAACCATGCAGCGCAACATTGGTATGCCGCGCGCGAATGCAATTCGAGATTTGCCTTACCAGCGGGGCCAGCGTCAGACCATTGTCCGTAGCTTACCAGAACTGGCACAGCCCTATGTGCGAGAGATGGCCCGACGGCATACACCTTTGCAGCACACCGTTTTCCGCAGCACCCGCGACCTGCTTCGTCAATATGTGGCCAAAGGCTACCTCCAGGCAAACGTGCCTCATCGGGAGCCAACTATACAGCGCGTTACATTTCTGCCAGAAGAGGCTGAATTGTATCTACGTATTACCGAGTACATCAGCGAATTTTACGCTCGCTATGAAAACGAACGGCGTGGACTGGGCTTTATTATGACCGTGTATCGCCGCCGTCTCACCAGCAGTTTCTACGCCGTACGCAAAAGCCTGGAACGCCGACGTGACTGGTTAACAGGCCAGCTTGAATTTGGTGAAGCCTTCACCCAGGAAGATGAGGCTGATTTAGATGAGCTGGATGAGCTGGAACAGGCAGGTTTTGATTTACATGGCCTGGATCCGCAGCGGCCGCTGACCCCAGGGCAGAAGGAACATTTTCTAGCTGAGTTAGATTATCTGGACAGCTTTATCACCGATTTGCAGGCGCTCAGCCAGGGTGATTCCAAAGTAAATCAGTTAAAGGATGAGCTAAACCGCATCTTCCGCCAGCGGCCGACAGTGATCATCTTTACCCAGTACACGGACACCATGGATTATTTGCGGGAACAGTTACAGACGGTATACCGGGGACAGATTGCCTGCTATTCTGGCCGGGGTGGCGAGATATGGCAAGGGATGACCTGGCTGCCTACATCGAAGGAAGTCGTTAAAAACAAATTCCGTGACGGAGACATCAAAATTTTGCTGGCGACAGAGTCGGCCAGCGAAGGGTTGAACCTGCAAACTTGTGGTGTGTTGCTCAACTATGATATGCCCTGGAATCCCATGCGCGTCGAGCAGCGAATCGGCCGTATTGACCGCATCGGCCAGACATATGATACGGTCTGGATTTATAATTATTTTTACCGCGACACAATTGAAGACCGCATTTACCAGGCGCTGAAGGATCGCATCAACTGGTTTGAAGATGTGGTTGGTTCTCTTCAGCCAATTCTGACCGATGTGAACAAAATTACGCGCGATCTAGCCATGCTGCCGGCCGAACGCCAGGCGGCTGAGTTTGAACTGGTCATGCGGCAACTCCGCCAGGAAATCGATCAGGCTAAAGTGGAATCGCTTAACCTGGACGATTTTTTGCAGCAGGATGAGCCAACCCAGGCCTTGCAGTCACCGGTTACCCTGGCCGATTTGGAAGCGATGCTGACAAAGTCGCTCATAACGCGGCATCTGTTTCGGCCGCACCCTGACATTGAGGCTGCTTATTGGTTAAGATGGAATGATGGAGAAACGGCCGTGACCTTTCGTGCCGAGCGATTTGACCAGTTTCCAGATACGTTACAACTATTGTCTTACGGTAACCGTTTGTTGACTGAAATCTTGCACAGTGTGCCTGCACCTGATTACGAAGAGCCAGATGTTAAAGAGTTGGTGCGCTTTGAACACAAAGAATTATTGCCTGTTATCGGATGGTATAGTCTCGCGGGTTCAAGCCCTGTACCCATTGAGACATTTGCCCAACTGGAAAAACTGATAAAGAAGCCGCCACAAGCGGATAGTGTGTATGCGGCTCGATTTGAAGCCGCGGATAAGCTGTTTTCTGCCGAAGCTGCATTAATGACTCGTACTTATCAGCAGCGATTATTGCAGTTTGGGCAACAACGACAAGCTGTTTTGCAGGCTAAAGCAAGCCGAATAGTGGAGCAAGCGGCCTTGATAGAAATCGCATTGGGACAGCAGCGATCTCTGTTTGAGTCGGAGAGCTATCCAACAGGTTTTAATCAAGAAGCTGTGAAGGGATTAGCCCGGCATGGCGGCGTTTGGAAGTGGTTGTTGGTGGCGGCTACTAACAAGGGTAAGCTCCCCCTACCCTATCCAGATGCTAATGACCTATTTTATGAACAGTTGAAGGGTGAAAAACCGGAGAAGTTGAAAACAAGGTTCAAGCAAATTACCGAGGATGCCGGGGAAGTTGTGCAATCATGGAAAGAAGTGACCAAAAATTGATTGCGCCGTAAATTAAAATTCTTTAAAGAAGATTTGCCCCAGATGTGACACAAGTCAAGATGCCGGCATAAAGAAACACCATTTGCCCGTCTCGTTTCAGCAAAAGCGGGGCGAGATAGGCGAGATAGGTGGGAACAACATACCCAAAGCCATAGTAGCGATTGCCAGAAAATCCCCCTTTACCCCAAAAATATGCTCAATTATTCAAGACAATAGTCCTACTTTTGTTTAAGAGCGCATTGGAATACACCCTCAGCCCTCTTTTATCGCTTATACTGGGAAGCATGGTTTGCTTTACCTTTCCTTCCATACACATTTTGGCTGGTTAGCTACCTTCCCCCCTGGTGGCGCAGTTCCCCACTTTTGTATCCATGGCAGCTAAAACAAGTCGTGCCTCGGGCTTGAGCATTTATGCTGCCTTCAATAGGTGTGGGGAGATACTTGAGAGAACTATTCAGATTGGTTCAATCTCCAAAGATTGAACCAATCCCCGGAGTAAAAATGAGAACATTGATTATAAGCAAATACTTAAGAAAAAAGCTTATGGTCAAGGTAGTTTTTTTCTTGGCCTTGCTAACCCTTTTGGGTCTCAACTACAACTTTAGCCCGGTAACGACGGCTGAACCAGAAACAGCCACTGTCGAATGGCGACGGCAAATCAATGGGGGCCAGATAACCGACACCAGTTCCCCCACTCTGGCTGATATTGATAATGATGGTCGGCTGGAAATTATCATTGGTTCTAGTGACAATATGAATACCGGAACATCTGTTGTCACCGTTTTAGAACATGACGGCACCATTAAATGGACCCGTCCCGTAGCCAACAATGTCGGCTCAGCCATTACGGTGGCTGATATAACGTACCCCCCTGATGGTATTTTAGAAATTATAGTACCCACAGGGGCCGATGTTTATGAGCCTTATGGGGTTGCGGCTGGCAAAATCATTGTTTTTACGAACACGGGTAATGTGTTGTGGGAATATGCGACTACGGGTCTTTCCCCTTATCCTAATGGGCAAACGACGCCATCTGGTAATTTTGCCGCTCCGGTCGTGGGAGATGTAGATGGGGATGGGGATATGGAAATTGTGGTCAACTCTTGGGATCGCAACATTTATCTCCTGGATCATCATGGCAATCGCCTCTGGTTTTATCATGTCGCCGATACGATATGGTCTACACCGGTTTTGTATGATTTGAATGGAGACGGGAACCTGGAAATTATCACCGGTACAGATATTGCCGCCGGGGGAATATTGCCCGACGGTTATCAGCCCACAGATGGTGGGTTTCTACTGGTATTAGACAAAAACGGCCAAATGCGTGCCCGCCGCCAGATGAATGAGACGATTTATTCATCTATTGCCGCTGGGGATGTGAATGGAGATGGGCAAATAGAGTTTTTTGTCGGCACGGGATATACCTTTTTTATGCAGGGTAATTACACCCAACCTTATGTGTACGGTTTTCGGGTGAATACCACCACCAACCCGTGGCAAATTGTAGATTTGCCTGGCTGGCCCCGTCCGGTAGCTCGTGCGGGCATGAGTTCACCGGCTCTGGCCGATCTGGATGGAGATGGTGATTTAGAAATTGTTATTGGTTCTGGATACCAGGGGTTGGGGCCGCCAAACGCGTGTTCTAACAGCGGTTCTGATCCAGATTGCCACGGGGCTATTTATGCCTGGCACCACACGGGACAGGCAGTGACAGGGTTCCCGGTATGGCCGCGTGAAGCGAATGGGAAAAATGGGTTTATTCGCTCCTCACCGACAGTTGCTGATGTAGATAATGATGGTATGCCAGATATTGTGTTCTCTATGGGATGGACGGTGGTTGTGTTGAGCAATACGGGGAATACAAAAGCTCAATTGGATGCCCGCTATTCGGTCTTTGGTTCACCCGCCATTGGGGATATTGATAATGATGGCCGAACAAATATTGTCATTGGCGGTTCGCACATTGATAACCCCAGTTTTGGCTATGTCCATAATTTTGAGTATGGGCCAAACAGTTATAATCCAGCCAGCCAGGCCTGGCCCACTTTCCACCGGGATGCCCAGAATAGTGGCCTATACCCACCAGGACCTATTTTGGCTGTTGCGCCAAACCCTCTGGTTATTCTCCATAATCCGGCCAATGGCTCTGAGGTCGTCAGAACATTACAGCTTCGCAATCAGGGGGGAGAGTCATTTACCTGGAGTTACACAGCCCCAACCGGAGTGACTTTGTCACCTGGCTCCGGCACTGTCAGTTCGGTACAGATGGTGATGGTAGTTGTTAATGGGAATCGGCCGCCGGGATGGCATGATCTGGGAAATATTGTTATTACGGCAACGCGAAATGGCTCGCCTATTAACAGCAGTCCGGGGGTTGTGCCAGTGCGGCTTTTTGTGGGGAATGTGCAGCACAGTTATTTGCCGGTAAATATGCGGCGATAAACGGGTTGGAACAACCACTGATGAAAGGGGCGCGGGTAAAACAGAAGGGGAATCTGTGTGCCTCTAAGTAATCAGTGGTTGTAAATTTTCATTCAAAATGGTGTGCTGCGCTCATGTTGTTGTCTATATCTGTGCTCCACCAACTCGGCTACGTGTTCCCAGGTATATTGTTTTCTGAGACTTGTCTGACCTTGCTGCCCTAATCGCTTTGCCAGGGTGGAATCAGACAACAGGCTGCGTATGGCCTGGGCCAGGGCTGGAATATCATTGAATGGCACCAACAGCCCATTTTCATTATGGGTGATTACACCGGGGATTCCCCCGGCATGTGCGCCAATGACTGGTGTACCATAAGCCCACGCCTCTAAAAAGACAATGCCAAAAGAGTCGGTGCGGGAGGGCAGTACCAGAGATGAAGCCAGCCTTAATAAGGCGTGTTTATCGGCTTCGCTTAACCGACCCAAGGGCCGTATCCATGGCCGTTCTGGTTCAGGCAGATGTTTGTAGTAACGGTCAAATTCAGGGGCTGTCTGACCCACCAAAAGCAGCGTGACCTGGGTACCGGCCTGGTTTAGCTGCTGTACAGCCTGGGCGGCGTGGATGGCACCTTTATCATGGCTGGCCCGGCCGATGAATAGGATAAACTGGGGGGGCAGCTGGTATTTTTGTTGAATGTCGGTTGGGGGTAGGTGGTCAGGCAGGGGATCGAGACCACTACCTGTGACTGTCAGTCGTTCAGGGGGTAGACCAATAGCTGCCAGGCCGTTGGCTTCTACAGTAGTGAGGGGGAATATGCCGGCCGCGGCCGCTAATAGGCCTCTTTGATGCTGCATCAGATTGTTGCGGGCTACCCGGTCATTTACGCCTTCGCCGAAGTGGGTGAAGGGGGTGATGAAGAGGGGTAAATTGTTTTTTTGGGCATAGTGCCACCCAGCCAACAGGGGGTACTCCCAAGAGAGGTTAAACCCGTGGAGTAAATCGTAGCGGCCGCGCAGTTGGTCCAAGGTTGTTTCTAAATCAACTATGGGGGGAAATTTGCGAGCCATCCGTTTTAGGCGAGCCACCTGATTTCCTGGTAAACCAGAAAGAAGTACCATAGCTTTGCGCCAGGCCAGAAGCTGCGGCCGCGCTCCGGGCAGCGGCCGCAGCCGGCAGCGGATCAGTTCAATCCCTTCTTCAACTTGTTGGCTTTCTTTTTGTTGGGCTGGGGAAGACCAGAAATCCGGCTCAGCCGCTGCGGTACTGGTAACCACCGTAACCGTATGGCCGCGCTGTTGCAAAGCTACCGCCAACGACCGAACATACCGCTCTCCACCGCCTAAGAATGGGGGGTAAGCAGGGGTGAGAAAAAGGAGACGCACAATGTTGGCCTTATTCCCGCTCTATCATCAGGGTAACTGGCCCGTGATTCTGAATGTCTACCACCATTTCGGCTCCAAAGACGCCAGTGGCTACAGTAAACCCCAAAGCTCGCAGCTGCTGGATGAAATGGTTGACGAGAGGTTCGGCCTGTTGGGGGCGTGCGGCCGCAACCCACGATGGCCGTCTCCCTTTACTGACTTCACCATACAGGGTAAATTGGGAAATCACCAGAAGGGATCCGCCTACATCTGCCAGCCCCAGATTCATCTTCCCTTCGGCATCCTCAAAAAGGCGCAGCCCGGCAACCTTTTGCGCCAGCCATGCCGCTTCGGCAAGCGTATCGGTGTGTGTCACCCCTACCAGTATGACAAAACCCACCCCAATCGCCCCCACCACCTCACCGGCAACGGTCACGCTGGCCTGATTAACCCTCTGAATTAGAAGCCTCATGGTCAATTATGAAGGATGAAGGATGAAGGATGAAGAGTGCAACAGGCAGTTTGGTCATCCTTTTTTCTTTTTATTTTTGACAATTGTCGTAAAGATAGCTATGAGTTGATCCGTTTCATCGAGCAGTGCGGCCAATTTTTCCAGGGGCATGACCTCACTCTCAACCAACAACTCTAACCAGTAAGCGGTCTCATCTAACTCTTTGAGTATCTCACCAATTTTGGCTATAAATTCGGCATCGGAACGAGACCGAAATGCTTCCCGGTAATTGGCTCCGACCGAACTGCCGGAACGTAAAACCTGATTGCCAATTACTTTAGCCACCTGTCCAGCAGGCAAAGCGTTATACATCCGAATAATCCGCAGGGCAAATGTCTTTGTCCTCTGACGCAGATCATTATCAGCCTCAATCGCCTCCCTCATCCTTCATAATTCATCCTTCATAATTCATCCTTCATAATTCATCCTTCATAATATACCAAGTTGGCTGTAGTCACCTAATGTAAGTTTGTGGGCTTTGGGTTTGATGGGAGAGCGGTTAATGTTGACCTGCCGACCGATGAGACTATCCTGGATGCGGCCGCGAATATCCGTTATCATACTTTGCTCCAGCACCATCGAATGCTCAATCTCACTATTTTCGACGATGACATGGTGGTAAATACTGGTAAACGGACCAATGTAACTGTTGACGATGCGGCAATCCTCGCCAATAATGGCCGGGCCACGGATAATGCTGTTGATAATCTCCGCTCCTTTCTCAACTGTCACCCGACGATCCACATCACTGTTCCGGTCTACAAATCCCTCAATTTTCGGCTCTAACTCTTCTAAAACCAGATCATTGGCCCGCAGCATATCATCCGGCGCACCCGTATCAATCCACCAACCGCGATGGATATAGGGATGAACAGCGTGGCCGTGATCTACCAGCCATTGGATAGCATCAGTGATCTCAAACTCTCCTCGCCAGGATGGTTTGATGCTGTTGACTGCTTCCATGACGTGGTGATCAAACATATAAATGCCCACCAGAGCCAGGTCGCTGGGCGGCTCTTTGGGCTTCTCGATGAGACGAAGGATGCTGCCATCAGGGTTGAGTTCGGCCACCCCATACTGCTCTGGATGGTCTACACGAGTGAGAACGATCTGGCTGTTCCAATGGCTGTGAGCGAACTCAGAAATAAGACCGCTGATCCCCCCTTGAATAACGTTATCCCCCAGGAACATGACAAACCGATCATCCCCCAGGAAATCGGCCGAGACTTTGACAGCATGGGCCAACCCCAGGGGGTCGTTTTGTTCGATGTAGGTGATATTGACTCCCCAGCGGCCACCCCGTCCCACTGCTTCTCGAATTTCCGGGCCGGTTTTGCCAATGACAATGCCGATCTCATCAATCCCGGCATCCCGAATCGCTTCAATGACCCGGAACAGGACGGGCTTGTTGGCGACGGGGATCAACTGTTTGGCTTTGGTGTAGGTGAGGGGGTAAAGACGAGACCCTTTCCCCCCAGAGAGAATCAAACCTTTCATAAATTGCTCCTGTGAAAATAGCCACTGCTGGGTAAAACACGGATAAAAAATGCTTGTAGTTCCCCTAACCTGGACAAGCCAGAACTAAAGAGGTTTTTGCCACGAGTTATACGAATTAGCATGAAATAGGAAAATGAATTCGTGTCAATTCGTGAAATTCGCGGCTTGCATCCCCAGTTAGTTCAACAAATGCCTGGCCTCAGCCTGGGTGAGGGCGTCTTCAAAGATGTGCAGCCCTTCTTCGACGAGCGGGCGGGGCACGTTTAACGGTGGGGTGAGGCGGATGGAGTTGCTGCCGCAAGGGATGACGAGTAATCCATTGAGGAAGGCGGTCTGGATGATGTCGTCACGTAAGGCAACAGCCCGCTCTTTGCTCTGCCGGTCTTTGACGAACTCCAGGCCGATCATTAGCCCGCGGCCGCGTACATCCCCAATGCTCGGATGTCTCCCTATCATCTCCACCAGGGCATCCATGATAAATTCCCCCGTCTCTGTAGCCTGCTGGAGAATCCCTTCCTGCTCAATGACTTGTAAGGTTGCCAGGGCTGACGCGGCCGCGACCGGATTCCCTCCATAGGTGCTGCCATGTGAGCCAGGTTCCCACACATCAATAATCTCATTCTTAGCGATAATGCCGCCGATAGGCATCCCACTGCCCACCCCTTTGGCAAAACAGACAATATCCGGCTCTATCTCTTCATGCTCAATCGCCCACCATTTACCAGTGCGGCCGGCCCCGCTCTGGATTTCATCCAGCATCAACAAAATCCCATATTGATCACAAATCTCTCGCAGCCGCTTAAAAAAGCCCGGCTCCGGGATCACATACCCCCCTTCCCCCTGAATCGGCTCCACCAAAATCCCGGCCACATCATACGGCGAAAGGGTTGTACGGAACACCTCATCTTCCAGGTAATGCAGCACCGTCTCAGCATAACTCTGGCCTGGTTTACCCAACAGGACGTGGCGGTACGGATTAGGATACGGAATATGGTGAACCCGGGTACCAGGCAGATACCCTTCCCGCTGGACCCGCTTGCTGGCCGTAAAGGAGAGTGCCCCCAGCGTCCGCCCGTGGAACGCCCCGGTAAAACCGATAAAACGAGACCGCTCCGTTTTGTACATCGCCAGCTTGATCGCCGCTTCCACCGCTTCCGTGCCCGAGTTGCTAAAAAACACTTTCGTCCCCTGGTGCATGGGGGCAATCGTTTGCAGCTTCTCCGCCAGCTCTACCGCCTGGGGGTAGAAAAAGTCAGATAGGCAAATATGCCAAAACTTATCAAGCTGCCCCTGCACGGCCGCAACCACCGCCGGGTGACGATGACCCACATTCAAAACAGCCACCCCGGCCATAAAATCAATATACCGTTTACCATCCACATCCCACACCTCAGACCCCTGGGCACGGTCAACCACCAGGGCATATTCACGGGAAAAAGAGGGGGATAGGGCCGCCACATCCCGCTTGATGATGTCCAGGCCCACTGGCCCGGCACCGTCCAATGTAAATTTCATAAAAATCTCCTACAAAAAGGTTTCAGGTTTCAGGTTCTTTCTACTCTGGTTCAATGGTAAAGGTTAACGGGTACCCTTCCAGGCTGGCGGCGAAATGGGCTTTACCAACCCGCCGCTCTGCCTCTTTTTTAGGCAGGGAGGTGACATAGGCAATACCCGTTGTATGGGCCGTCCAGGTGACAAGCTCCGCTTTCGGGTTATCCAGGCCAAAGATGCGGAGCAATATGTCAATGACAAAAGCATAGGGGGTTATATTGTCGTTGTGGATAATAACCCGCCACAGCGATTCCCAGGTTTGTTCTTCTTCGGTTTCGCGGTCAATCTCCGGCTCAACCCAAATTTCAGGACTTAACATAGAGGGGGATTATAGCTTGACCCCAGGAAGGTGGGTAATCTGATGGTAATAACTCGCGCAGAGGCGCAAAGACGCAGAGGGTTTTTTTCTTTTTCTCCGCGTCCCTGCGTCTCGGCGCGATGATTCAATTGTATGACGCCAGATTTTAGCAAGAGGTGAAGAGGGGGCAAGGATCAGGAGAAAGGCAGCCAATAAAAAAGAGGTTGCTGTTTGCAGCAACCTCTTTTTTAGGCGATGTCATTGGGACAGGCTGGGCCAATCGTGAAGATCAAACCAACCTATACCAGTTATTCACGAGTTAACAGGGGCAGATAGCTGTCATATGAGGGCGGTGGTGGTGTAAACACATTCTCCCCAAACAGGGCAAACTCTGTCAGATGGCAGATGGCTACTGTGAGGGTGTTATTGGCGGTGTCCCGCACATAGCTGCTAGTCGGAGAGCAGGTCGTCGCGGCATCCACCCAGGCCGTCCCACTCCAATACATGAGGGTCAGGGTATCCTCATCAAGCCCGGCAATGCCTGCTTCGGTGTAGTTGATGGTAACGTTTACCGGCTGATTGAAGGTGAAGGATGGCACGGAGTACCCATTCTGATAAGCCAGTAATTGGAACGCATGATCGGCAAACCCCCAATTGGTGGGCGCGGCCGCGGCCGCCGTCGGGCGAACCGTATAGAGAATTGCGGTGGGATGATTAACCGCTCCGGCTGGTAATTGCAGTGAACTACTGCTACCACCAGGGTGGGTTTCATTATGCGTCACCGGTTCTCCTGGCTCAGCATTAAAAGAGTAAGGCACAAACATCGGCCCAGCCCAGCAGGGGAAGGTAGAAACAGGATTCACCGAAACTGTCCAGCAGTAGTAGTTATTGACGGTGACATCGGTCATCATCTGGGACACATACCAGATAACGATATTGCGATTATCAATCGCTTCCCCATTGACATACAGATGGGGGCCTTGTTGATGGTCGTCCAGACAGCATTGGCCGATGGGTTGGGTTAAATCGGTGTCTCCTTCAGACGGTTTGTGCTGCACCACATACAGGAACGGTTCATCTCCCCGGCTGTTGGTGTTGAACTGCCCTCGGTCAGGGATCAGATGGAAGCCCCGGCCCGTACCGGTATCATAAACCACCCCAATGGAGCCATTGGCATCATAGTTGTATGGGCCATTTCCTGTGGACGGGTTGGGGGGTTGGTTGTCATAGGGGGTATGGTAAAACTCAACATTGCGGTTTACCCAATCAGTACCATTCCACAGGGCAAATTGATCATTGGGATCCCCATCTACCGCTATATCAATGCGGACAACAGGGCGATACATGGAGTTGGTGCCGCACCCTTTGCCATAGGCCAGACCAGCCACCCGGAAGCGGCCATCGGCATAAAATTGATTACGCTGTTCATAGCGGTAATTGCAGGTTGCCCCCCAATTACTCATACGGAAATCTTGCACGACCTCAAACCCAATGACATCTGAGCCATCCATCAGATTAAAAACCTGGGAATTGCCATAAGGATAAATGGGGAAACCACCCCCACCGCCACAGCCAGTGGAGTCACGATAGCCAGAAGTGCCATAATCGGCGTGCCATTCTACCAGTTTGGAGCTTTTTAGAACCAGCCGCCCATTGTAATAGACATCAAAAACGCGCAGCCCATCAGAGGGAGTCGTTTCATAGGTGAGGGTCCAGCCGTCACGGTTCGTGATCTGGCCGGGAGGGGTTGGCGGGCAATTTTCGGGGGTGATATAGGGGGCAACTTCTTCACTGCTGTTGATATCCCGATGTGTCCAATGGTAACCGACAATGACTTCATCAGTCATATCTACCATCACCCAGAGGATGTCATAGTTGTTCTGGGCAAAGAAGGTGGCCCCTACGCATTGATGGGTAGAACCACAGGTGGTGTCGTTCATACTGGCATCCATAGGCATAATTTCATCAACGGAGATAGCCCGCCCCAACATCAGGGGGATTTGCTCATCAGCGTAGATGATTTCGATAGCTCGTTGGGCTAAACGGCTGTTGACACCAACTTGCATCCCTGGCTGCTCCAGAACATCTACAACTTGACGGGTGTCCACGTTGACGAGAACGGTGATGGTGGTATTGGTGCTGTAATTGTAAATATTGACTTGTTGACAGTTAGCGGTGGCACAGGCTGCGGCCGCTTCGGTGAAGTGCATTCCCACTGGTTGAACACCCATCACCTCGGAGCGGCTGCCCAAGGTGTAGGCATGAACACGGGTGTCAGAGAGGGCTAAATCTTGAGCCAGAAGCTGTTCTGGTGTTATATCCTGGGTAATAGGGGCGGCCGGGCTTTTGCCACGAGCGACAGGGGTGGTGTTCTGGGAAGGCCAAAACACCAGGGCCAGCACAGCCACAAAAACGACAGCTGTGCTAAAAAAGAAGGCAAGCGCGGATTTTTTATTCATGCAAACAAACTCCTTGAGGTAAACGGGGACAACGATTGATATGGTAATTATATGCAGTGGTGGCTGTGAGACAAACGTCTAATATTCCTAGCGGAGATCAAACCAGGATTGCCTGGGGGATTGTAACTAAAACGGAGAGCAGGGTTATAATCCGAGGCAATGGACAAGCGTCAAGCGTCAAGCACCAATTTAAGATCGTTCTGGGTGTTGGGAGGGCTGGTTTTGCTGGCGGCCGCGCTCCGTTTCCCTTCCCTATTTGCCAACAGTTTCCACGGCGATGAGGCGTTGTATGGCAGTTATGCCCGGCTCATTGCCACCTGGCGCGACCCTCTGCTGCAAACCATCTGGCTGGACAAACCACCGCTGCTTTTTTATTTGCAAGCCCTGTTTTATGCACCCCTGGGTACAACGGCCTCGTTTGTGGCCCGGCTGCCGGGGTTTATCGCTTCTCTACTGCTGGTACCGTTGGTGGCCCGGTTGGCCTGGCAGTTGTATGGGGTGGCGCGGTCAGGGGACGAGCCACAGCAGAAAAACGAGGGACAATGGACAGGCTGGATCGCGGCCGCGTTCATCGCCACCTCTCCCTACACCATCCAATTCAGCAGCACCGCCTTCCTCGACCCGCTGATGACCTTTTGGATCGTGGCCGGGTTGGTGGCGGCCAATCGTCGGCCGCTGGCAGTTAGCCAATGGCAGTTAGCCAGCGAAAATCAGCCCTTAACAATTCCACCCCCCCGCCCCTTCGCCCCCTCGCCAACCCGCCAACTCGCAAACTCGCAAACTCTCTCCGGTCTCTTCTTCGGCCTGGCGGTGGTGACAAAGTTTCAGGCGGGGCTGTTTCTGCCACTGGTGGTAGGGGTAGGGGCACTTTATGGGTGGCGCGGCCGCGACTGGGGGCGTTGGCTGGTCGGGTTAGGGTCGGTGCTGCTGCTGCTGCTGGGGTGGGAGTTGGTCCGCAGCGGTGGGTTTACCTTATGGCAGGGGCAGATGCTCAATTATGGCGGCCTGCGTTTAAGCTGGTCGTGGGAGTTGTGGCCGCGCCTGGGGGGATGGGCCAGCCTATGGCAATACAGCCTGGGGTCGCCCCTGTTGGGGTTTGGCTTGATTTTACTCCTGCCCCTGTTCCTGGCTTTCCTCATCCAGGAAGAGGATCGCCCCACCTTCACCGATCTGCTCTTTGTCCTGTTTACCATCGGTTACTTTTTACTCCATTGGTTCGTGGCTGTGCCGATATGGGACCGGTATTTGCTGCCGCTCATGCCTGTCATAGGCATTATCCTGGCCCGGTTTACAGCCCGGCTGGTGGGGTTCTTTGGCCCAGCCCTGATCCCTATCCTGCACGGCCTGACCGGCCTGAACCCAACCTTACGAACGACGCAAAATGTCATCTTTGGGCTGCTGCTGCTGGCCCAACTGTCGGCAGCCAGGGCGGCCGCACAAGGGAGCTATCCCATTGGTGGCGGCCGCATCCTGGATGACGGAATTAGTGAAGCGGCTACCTGGCTGGCCGATGAGCCTTATGGCACGGTGCTGTATGATCATTGGTACGGCTGGCATTGGCGGTATTATTTGCTGGAAACGCGGGTCTATTATCACTGGTTCCCTCACCCCGAAGCCCTGCAAGAAGATTTGCGCGTCTTTGGCCGGGAGCCAGGGGCCAGGTATTTACTTTTACCACCAGATGAGGCGGCGGCCGCACCCATCCACCGCGCCGTCATCGAAGCCGGTTATACTCTGGAGTGGGTAGGCACAACTACATTGGCAGATGGAACAGTCGGAGTATCCTTATATCGGATCAATCATTAATTGGGGTAGTGGTGTATTGGTGAATGGTTAATCGGTCTGCCCATGTCTCACATTTCACGTCTCACGTTTCACCTATCACGTTTTACGCCTTACGCTCTCCTGGCTGGCCTGGTACTGCTCTTTTTCCATAAACTGGCGTTCAGTAATTTGATTTTGGGACGGGGAGATACGTTTTTGTATTTTTACCCGTATTGGTACGCGGCCGCGGCCCGGCTGGGAGCTGGAGAAATTCCTCTGTGGAACCCTTACCTGTTTATGGGATCCCCGTTTTTAGCCAACAGCCAGGCAGGGGTGCTGTACCCGCTGAACTGGCCGTTCTGGCTGCTCCTGCCGACACCGTATGCCGTCAGTGCCAGCATTTTGCTCCATCTGGTGATTGCTGGTTGGGGGACATATCGGCTGGGGAAAGATAGGCTGGAGCTGGGGGATGCGGCCGCGTTTCTGGCGGCCGCTCTTTTTGCCCTGGGTGGCTATATAACAGCGCAGGTGGAGCATGTTAATCAGTTACAGGGGTTGGCCTGGCTGCCCTGGGTGATTTGGGGAGTTTCGCGTTTCAGGTTTCAGGTTTCGGGTTCCAGGGTTCAGGTTGCAGATATGGCGGCGCGAGTTGGGTGGGTGGGGCTGTTTTTGGCCCTGCAACTGCTGGCGGGGCACACACAGACGGCATTTATTACCGGGGTGGGCGCGGCCGCAGTGGTAGCCGGATTGGCGATTTATGATTTACGATTGAGGATTACGCCTGACTTATCACCTATCACGCATCACGTTTCACGCCTCATCCATGAATTTGCCCCACTATTTCTAGGGGGAATGCTGGCGGTGGGGGTTGCGGCCGCGCAGATTCTACCCACCCTGGAACTTACCAGCCTTTCCAGCCGTCAGGGGGGGTTGTCCTTTAATGAAGTCGTCTCCTTCTCCCTACACCCTCTGCTGTTGAGCCGCACCTTGCTGCCCAGTTACGGGCAGGGGCTATTTACCGAATATGTCGCCTTTTTGCCCCTGACCGCCCTTTTGTTGGCTTTGGTGGGGGCGTGGCAGGGACGGCGAGATCGGGTGGTGTGGCCGGTGCTGCTGCTGGCTGGACTGGGGCTGTTTCTGGCCTTGGGCCAATTTAACCCCGCTTATTGGCTCATTGGCCGGCTGCCTGGCTTTGATCTGTTCCGCGTTCCGGCCCGCTGGCTGGCGTTGTATAGTCTGGGGGTGGCTCTGCTGGCGGGAATCGGCTGGGAAAAGATGAGCCGTGAGCAGTGGGCCATGAGCCGCAGGCAGTGGCTGTGGGGGGGTATATTGTTGATAGGGGTGATGGTGTGGGGGGTGGTGGCGGTGCCATTGACCCGGTTTATCCCTACAGGGCCGGAAGCCCCTCCCTCCTACCCTTCATTGTTGACGGGAGTGGGATGGAGTGTTGAATTGATAATTGGCTATTGGTTATTGGGGCGCGGCCGCTGGCGGGGTGTCACCGTGTCCCCCCTTCTCCTTATCGCCGTGTCTCTTTACCTGGCCTCACGCACTCTGCCTTACCACGCCAACCCCACTACGCCGGAAGCGTTTTTCGATCTGCGGCCGCCGGTTACGATGGTTTCGAGTTTCGAGTTTCGAGTTCCGGGTTCCGCGGCCCCCGCCCGCTTCCTCAGCCTCTCCGACATCTTCTTCGACGTGGGGGATCAGACGGAGATTGATACCATTTATGCCGAACGGCTGTCACAATTGGCCCGGTTTGATTACACCGTCGCCATCAAACAGAAAGAGGTGATCGCCCCGAATTTGTCGCTGCTGTATGGGTTAGCGGCCGCAGATGGGTTCGATGGGGGTATTTTACCTCTGCAAACATACAGCCAGGTGACCTCTCTCATGCTGCCGGAGGGGATGGTGAGTACTGATGGGCGGCTGCGGGAATATTTAACCGCCGTGCCCGAAGCTCGTTGGCTCGATCTGTTCAACATCGGCTACCTGATTACCGACAAGGTGGGGGATGCCTGGTATGAAGGGGTGTTTTTCGATCTACAGCATCCAGTGACCTTGACGGACGCGGCCGCCGTCGGCTACATTCCCCCCTATGAAGCTACTGAACTCCGGCTGGTGGCCGATGGGGGTGATTTTGGGGTAAACGTAACCACTACTACCGGCCAAACCTGGCCGCTTACTCCCGAACCCCTGGCCGAGTCCATTTGGCGCATCCGCTTCCCGGAACCAGCCATCCCTACCACCCTCACCTTCTCGCCTACTCGCCCCCTCGCCCACTCGCCCACTCTGTTCGGTCTCAGCCTGGTGGACAGCCGCGATGACAGCTTCCAACCGTTGGTGCTGGGGCAGTACCGGCTGATTCATTCTGGGGATGTCAAAATTTACCAGAATCTGGACGTGCTGCCCCGTGCCTTTTTGGTTTCTGAATGGGAGCAAGTGGCTGATGCGGCCGCGGCCGTAACCCTTATGGGCCATCCCTCTTTCGATCCAACCCGGCAGGCAGTGGTGAGTGGGGGGCAGTTGGCAGTGCGTAGTGGACAGTCAGCCGTGAGCCATCTTCACTCCCCAGTTTCCATCCTCGCCTACCACCCAGAGTATGTCACCATGACCGTTGACGCGGCCGCGCCCGCACTGCTCATCCTCACCGATGCCTATTATCCGGGGTGGCAGGCCAGCTTAAACGGGGAACCTGTGCCCATTCACCAGGTGAATGGGCTGTTCCGGGGGGTATTTGTCCCGGCGGGGGAACAGCAGGTGGAGATGGTGTATAGGCCGGAGAGTTGGGAGCGCGGCCGCGTGATTTCGTTGGTGACTATTCTACTCTGGTCAGGCGGCCTAATTTTATGGTGGCGCAAAAATCGCCCTATGCCGGTAGTTGATCAACCAGAGGGACACCATTGATTTGCAGCTCTGCAATAATTTGACGTAAATCTGGCATCATCCCAATCTTGTCTTGCCCTGGATTATTAGATAGTGTACCGAACTGACGCAACAAACGGCGCATGGCTTTGGGTTTTAAGCGGTAGTTAAGATTGGCGGTACAAAACCCCTGTATAATCAGAACCACCCCGGCAACAATTGCGGCCGCGCCGGATGTTGCTCCAAGGGCAAGCCCGTTGATCGTAGCAATTTGTTCACCCCAGGCAAAACAATCCACGCGGCTGCCATAATTTGAGGTAGGCCAGCGACCGAAAGCATTCAGATTAAGGCCGGCAACGACCACACAAGAGCCAACAATAATCGCCGCTGAATCCTGGACTGCTTCTGTTAAAACCAGCTCACCTTGTCCATCAACCCATTGATCTAAATCATTGGCCCCATTACCAGCAACCTCAATAACCGTTATGCCTTTGCTCGCCGCTAAAAGAATAGCCTGGTAACAAAACGGATCAGCTTCAACCGGCAGCAAATCGTTAGCAATATGGGCTTGGGGGTTTAAGGGGTTATACATTTGGGCTTCAACCAGGACCACATCCCCTGGGCGGAGAGTAGCGGCCGCATAGATCAGGGCGTTATGGACATCATAGACCTGCCCCCCATTCGCCGCCTGTTTTATAGTCGAAAATGCCCGCCCTTTGGCCAAATGGGCAATACCCACCCCGCCAATATCATTATCTTGAGCCAGAATAACCCCCAAAACCGCTGTTCCATGAGCCTGACTTGCCGCTACATTGATGCCCCCAACCAAATGCACCAAAGCGTGACCACGGTCATTAAGCAATTCAGGATGTTTAAAGTCCCAGCCTCGTTCAATATCTATAAACCGCTGTTTTTCTCCCTGCCCCCCTGGAAAATCCCAGGCAAATCGAGCATCTACCCCCATTGGCATTGCTTCCAGGTAAATCTGATCCATCAATAATGGGTTGAGGCCAACAGGCTGGTTAGGATCAGGCGCGGGTATTGGCTCTAAATATACTTGCTCGATAATTTCCCATTGGCTTAAAGCTCGCACCACCAACTGGGCATCATCTTCAGCCATGACGTAAATTGTAAAAAAAGTGAGGAAATCCGGCGGTTGGTATTGTTCATCCATTTCTTGAGCCAACTGCACCGCTCCCATAATCTGTTCTGGGGTAACGGTGGTAAATAACCGTTCTATTGTCAATCCAGTGACCATCTCAGCCAGGTCTGACCAGGGAGCTAAACGGTACTCTTGAATATATCGTTCGACTCCATCTTCATAAGGAATATTCAGCCCCTCACGAAATTTCACCAATACACGATGCAATAAGGGTTCATCTATTGGATACTCAAGGCGATTCTGTTCAATTTCCATCAGGTTATCTCCCCTGGCAGAAACCGCTTTTCTGTCCAAGAGTGCAGTTTCTGCCACAATCAACCCCCTACTAAAAATCAGGGGGTTGTAATTGTAAATAGACCATTCAACGATATATCGGGGGCTGTAATCCGCGCTGTATAATTACCCGGCGCGGCCGCGACCTCACTTTGGTAAATGAACTGATATTCACCGGCAGTTGTGGTGATAGCTGAAACAGAATAGATGGTAGTCAACCTGAAAATAATGTCTAAAGTAACCGATGTGTTGGGGGGAAACCCTTTGATTGAAATATTAAAAGCTGCCCCTGGTGTTCCAGTCGCGGGCAGTACCGCAATCGTGGGGTCAGTAGGGTCTGGAGGAATCAGTGTGGCTAAAACGATGATAGTGGCTGGGGGGACAGCCGTTGGTGGTATGAAAGGCAAATAAAGCCGCTGCCCACGAAAGATAAGGTTGACATCGGCTAAACAGTTGGCTTGTTGAATCTGCTCAATAGTAACACCGGTGCGGCGAGCCAAGTGGCCAACGGTATCCCCTGGTTGAACAATGTAAATGACCCACCATGATGGGGGCGAGCTGCATGGGGTGGGTGCGGCCGCAGACGGTTCAGAAGTTGGCGTCAATGATGGTTCTGCCGTATCTACAATGGCAACCCCTTCCACCGTAGATGAGATAATCGGCATCATAGTCACTGTGGGAGGAACAAAGGTGGCTGTGATTGATTCGGTCACGCCTGGTATAGGCAAAGTTACAGGGGGAAAAGTTAGCGGCAGCACCTCTGGCTCCTGACGGCAGGCTGCCAGGAACAACGTTGAACATACCCAAAGGAGCGTTATGAACCTGACTGTTTTCATTATTCCTTCTCCTGTTTCAGCTTCGCCTCTAGGATGGTTGTTAGTAAGGGATCATGGGTAAGGTGTAAAGCTATCTGGTACATCTCTCTGGCTGTGTTTGGTTGTTGGGCTGTTTCGTAGATCAATCCCATGCCGTAATACGCTTGAGCCGCCAGCTTTTGTAGGGTGGGGCTGTCTTGTTGGTGGTTATAAACCTGAATAACCTGTTCATAATTGTTACGGCTGCATTCGGCTAACCGGTACGCGGCCGCAATATCAACCTCTTCCAGCAACAAAATCGTTCGCAGCTCCACGCTGCAAATATTGGCTAACCCCAGACTGGCCTTGGCCAACAAATGCCAATCTGAATGAGCCTCACTCATTTGTCTGGCAGTTTCATACCGCTGTACCGCTGTAAAAAAATCACCCTGATCATAGGCAATGTTAGCCCAGGCGATATATGCCCGTCCGTACTGTTCATTGATATCGAGAGCCTTCTGCACCCACCGTTCAGCTAACTCATGCTTTTCCTGCAACCGGGCAATGTGTGAAGCAAAGAGATAAAAAATCTCTCTACCAGAGAGATCTCCATTTACATCTGTGCTATTCAGGGTAAGATTGATTGCCTGTTCGGCTCTTACCAGATTATTACTGTACAGATAGACCAGAGCTTTGCTGAACTCCAACAGCAATTGCAGCCGCTGCTGCAAGGTGGTGATATTGGGTTCTGTGGGATCAATAAGGTACCGGGTGGCAAATATGATCGGCGTAGTCAAACGTGATTCGCCATTGAGTTCACCCACATCAGATTGAAAGGCATCCACCACCCAAAAGGTTGGATAAACGGCTGTCTCATCTCCAGCTACAAAGATCGAACCATAAATAACTACATGGGCGTTGATCTGGGTCGCCAGCCGTTCGGCTTCTTGGGCTGAATAAATGAAACCGATGTGCCGATGCTGCACCTCAACCCCAGAAAACTGCTGCTCATCTAAAAATTGGGCCAGACGTTGACTGAACGCGGCCGCAACCTGTTCATTTTCTTCCCTATCATCCCCTGACACAAAGGAGGCAATAGCAATATTAAAATCACCCTTCATTCGGCGGGGCTGTTGACTCACCCGAACGGCGGCCAAAATCGCGGCCGCGACCAGCACCACCAACCCCACAAACGTCACCACCTGCCGCACATCACTAAAAACGGTGATTTTCCAATAAACGGCCCCCGCCTCAGCAATATTGACGATTTTGCCCACCTGGCTGTTCATTACCACATTGATAAACTGGTTGTGGCGGTTCTCCAGGGCCTCGACAAGCTGCTGCCGGGCCGTTTCATCACTCAGGTAAGCCTGTAAAAAGTGGCGCAGCGACGAACGTCCCTGCGGCTGATCTTGCTCAAATTCAGCAATAACCGCTTCACCCCCTTCCTGTTGGGCTGCCCAGGTTCGCAAAATGCGGTAAAAAGCCCATTGGCTGCGAAAAGCCCGCCACTGGTTTAGCCAACTGTTCATTGCTGGATTGGTGCCTGTTACACCTTACTCAATATTAACAACGTCAGCACACATGATATTGATGATTTTGCCCACTTCACCGCCAAAAATCTGGGTCAAAAACTGTTCCCCCTGTTGATCCCCGAAGATTGATTGCAGATGTTTTTGTACTTCTTGGGCAAAAGCTGGCTCTTTTTTCATCTCTTCGAGCAGCATTTGTTGCAGCCAGGGTTGCAGGTTGGGCTGCCCCAATGGGGGATTAATCTGTTGCGTAGGCGATTGGGCCAATACCGCCCCAACCAACCCCCCTACCCGCTGGCTGATGGTCTGGCCTACCGCGGCCGCAAACTGTTTTTTACCTTGCACAAAATAAGGTGTTAAAGTCGCGGCCGCTATCAAAGCAATCTTTTCATAACCCATCACCACACCCCTTCATGGAACGAAATATTTGTAACCATCTACTCACCCTTATCTTCATTAAACGAAAACCCTGATAGTTTTACCACAAGCAAATTTGCCAACATTTCTTGCGGCCCAGTCCAGATAGATTTCTGAAACCTGTCCGGTCATGGGAATGTCCGACTCACCCATTTACCCCCATTAAAGTAAAAGTCAGTATAATTAACCCGGCACTTCTCAATTTAGAACCCGTTGTGTGATAGTGTGGTAGGGGTGGAACAGGCGGGCAACCCTCTGGGTCAAGCAATTCAACGTGATTCCCGCCTGTCTCACCCCTTTGGCCCCTGTTTTAGCCCAAGCGGGGCGAGACAGGTGGGAACGGAACGGTCTCGTTTGACCAAAACCCTGGCTCCACCTGTCCCGCCTCTACATTCATTTCTGGGCAAATTGAGAATCGCTGTAATTAACCCCACTGTCTTGACACAAGACAGTCTAACCAAGTTCGCTTATAGGCATATGTATCACGGGAAAATGAAACAATAAACAATCGTGGGAATCTGGACAGCGCGACATTTGTCCTTCACCCGTGTCCCCACCCATTCCAACACCGCAAGGAGAAAACAACCCATGGCAGAAAAACGCAAGAAAGTACGCGTGGCAATTATCGGCGTCGGTAACTGCGCGTCATCCTTTGTACAGGGGGTAGAGTTTTACCGCAACGCCCCTGAAGACACCGAAGTCCCCGGCCTGATGCACGTCAATCTGGGGGGATACCACATCCGTGACATCGAATTTACCTGCGCCTTCGATGTTGTCAAAGGCAAAGTAGGCAAAGATTTAAGCGAGGCCATCTGGGCCCACCCTAACAACACCATCAAATTCGCCGACGTGCCTAAACTGAACGCTCCCGTTTACCGCGGCATGACCCACGATGGCCTGGGCAAATACCTCAAACAGGTAGTGGAAAAAGCGGACGGCCCAACTGATAACATCGTTAAAATCCTCAAAGAGACCAAGACAGATGTCGTTGTGAGTTATTTACCGGTTGGCTCAGAGATGGCCACCAAATGGTATGTGGAGCAAATCCTGGATGCCGGCTGCGCCTTCATCAACTGCATCCCCGTCTTCATCGCCAGCCAGGAGTATTGGGGACAGCGGTTCCGTGAACATGGGCTGCCCATCATCGGCGACGATATCAAAAGCCAGGTTGGGGCCACCATCACCCACCGCGTCCTGACCAATCTATTTAAAGATCGAGGCATTCACCTGGATCGCACTTATCAGCTTAATTTTGGCGGCAACATGGATTTCTACAACATGCTGGAGCGGGATCGGCTGGAGTCTAAAAAAATCTCCAAGACCAACGCTGTCACCAGCCAACTGCCTTATGAACTGGCAGCCGAAGATGTCCACGTTGGCCCCAGCGATTATGTCCCCTGGCTCACCGACCGTAAATGGTGCCATATCCGCATGGAAGGGCGAGCATTTGGCGATGTGCCTTTGCAGCTAGAGTTGAAGCTAGAAGTTTGGGATTCACCCAACTCCGCCGGGGTGGTGATTGATGCCGTTCGCTGCGCCAAGTTAGCCCTCGACCGGGGCATCAGCGGCCCCTTGACGGCGCCTTCCTCTTACTTTATGAAGACCCCCCCCATTCAATACACCGATGATGAAGCACGGCAGAAGACCGAAGCGTTTATTGCCGGGCAACCACAGTGATTATAGATTGTACCTATACAGCCCCTCACCCTGGCCCTTTCCCCCAGGAGAGGGGCCGGGGGTGAGGGGGGAGCAATCACCTGTACAGATACCGTGTTGCTTTAGATTTACGATTTACGATTGAACTGCCAATCGTAAATCGTAAATGTTATAAATTCCCTGTTACATATTTCTAAACCCCTTCGACAATGAGTGTAGAATGGGCAAGCAAGCAGCCTGTTCCACAAAACAATTATCAAACTTGTCGTAGGAGTAACGAATCATGTCTCGCAAATCGTATTGGTTTATCTTAATTTCTCTTCTCCTCACCCTGGCCCTGGCTGCTTGTGGTGGGCAGAGTATTACTGGTGAAACGGATGTCACCCCATCACCTGGCAGTAACAATAATAGTGGCAATGAGGGCCTCATAACCGTTCCCCCAACAGAAAGTAGTGATACGGCTAATTTACCCCGGCTTCCTGGCCTTAGCCCTAGTGGTGGCGGTTTAGGCGGTGGTGGAGATGCCGCTATGGGTGAAGGTCAACCTGTGGATGGGTACGGTGGGGATGGCATGGACATCATGCCCATCTTCTGGGAGAACCGACTGGAAAATGCCCAGTTTAACCTTAACACAACCCTGCTAGCCAGTGTAGGCAGCGCGGCCGCGTGGCAGCAAAATTATGCCGAAATGCCTATGCAAAACATGCGCGATCTGGCCAGCCAATTTGGCTTCACTGGCCCCATCTATACTGATCCCTGGTATGATGCCTTCATTCAGGAAAACCCTGGCATTTGGCCTGGGCCGCGCAGCTATTACCTGTTCGACGGCAGCCGCATGTTGAGCTTCTATGGGGCCAATGTCAGCTACTTCGACAACCGGGCAATGGACAGTACCCCAGGGTGGGACCTCATGCCTCTGGCTCAGGCCCGCCCCATCGCTGAAGCGTATCTCAACCAGCGTGGGCTGCTCAACTTCCCGTATGAAGTCGTACCCAGCCTCTATGGGGGTCAGGAAGTATCTTTCTACCGGCTGATTGATGGCGTCCGCAACAATATCGCCGAGATTTCCGTCTCCGTGACGCAGCAAGGCAATATCCTTTCCATTTACATCCAACCGTTTAGCGAGTTCTCCGCTTTGGGTAATTATCCCCTAATCACCGCTGAAGAGGCGTGGCAGTTGGCTCAGGGGAAACCGGATTATTTGCGTGTCTTCCACAGCGTTTACACAGACCCGGCAACCATGCCCATCTATGATGACCCGATGGCTGGTCAATACCGCTATTGGTCACGCAGTTACCAAAATGGGGAAACCAGTACGCTGTATTTCTATCCCACAGTTTACATTCCGGCCGATGGCAGCAGCACACCGCTGGTACGTATGGGTGATATGCGAATTGAAGGCAGTGCCGCCGATCTGCAACTACTGGTTGACAATACTAATCGCTATATCCGCCTCACCGGCACCGTACAAGGAGACATCCCCAATCAATCCATCACCGTAACATCAATCGAAATCCTGGGTGATTATGGGGATTGGCAATATCGTGAAGGGACCATCCGCCGGGCTGATGGGCAGGTTTATCTGGACAGTATCGAAGGAGAAACTATTCTCATCCCTGGCGCCCCAGTTGATTTACCAGATGGCGAGCGGGTCTATGTTAGCGGCCCCACCATTACCCCAGGCGAACCGTTTCCAACTTTTGTCTGGAATGGGATTGACCGCATCGTAACGCAAACAAGCGAACCGGAAATGTTTGACCCTGGCATGTATCCCACGCCATCACCGATTTCGCAAGTGAACATTGACAAAGTGGAACTGATCTACACCTACAGTTACCTGCCTTCGGTTGATGGCAGTGATAGTGGGGCGACCTATCTGCAACCGGCCTGGCGTTTCACCGGTACCACAGATACGGGCGAACTGGTGGAGATTATTGTCCAGGCGGTGTCACCGGAGTTTTTGCAACCCGCCGGGTAGCAGTTAGCAGTTAGCAGTTAATGAAGACCCGTCAGATCACAGGAATCTGGCGGGTCTTTTTGCGTTTCAGGCTATTTGTTTGCTAGTCAGCTTCACCCGACCACCGCCGGGCGGGTTCGACAACCTGGTGGGTCTAATCCCCTCAGCAGGGGAACCAGGGCATCGTTTTTAACGTTTAGATTAAAGGGTCAGGAATTACCTGTTATAGATTCCCTTATACCCCCGACAGGGTTAATGATGAACCAAACATCCCTGCCCACATCGCACCCCATTTTTCGGTTCAGTAAAGGAGACCAAATCATGTTACAAACAACCAGTATCAACCGATTTATCTTTCTCTTGACCAGTTTGCTTATGCTGCTGGCTGTGGCCTGTACGGCTACAGATGGCAACGAAACCCCGGCCGTGAATGTGAATATAAATGAGCCGGTGGTCACGGTGCAGCCAGGGGGAGACGACGCGGCCGCGCCCGAACCTTCCTCTACCAATGCCGATTACAGCAACCTGCCGGCCCTGCCTGGCATTGGCAGTGCCGCCGGTGGGAGTATCCCCACATCCTTAGGCGTATCTGAAGATATGGGAGCGGCCCCAGCGGTTGCCCCTATGTCAACAGCAGTTATGGGTGGTAGTGTGGCCAATGTGGGCGTTGAATCCGCTTACGGGCGTGGCGGTGGTGGGGGCGGTTTTGGCTACAGCCCAGGGTATTATGGCATGTTGTCGTTTGGCAATACCAGCTTTATCCTGCAAACCACCTTGCCTGAAGGCCCTGCGGCCGCGAACGTGTGGCAATCTCCCAGCAGCATGCGCCTGACCGTCGAAGAAGCACGAGAAATTGCCCTGCGCTTCGGCTTTCCCCCGGAACTATATCTGGATTATTACAACTACAACATGCCCACCCCAGGTATTTATCCAGGTGATGAAGGGGCACCGCGTGATTATTACCAGCCCACCCCCAATTACTACGCTTTTGATGGGGCCAAAACCCTCTCTATCTACGGTCTGGATGTGAGCTACAATGATGTCAGTGGCAGCAACATGTATGGCCCATTTGATTATATGCCATACGACCAGGCCAGAGTTGTTGCAGAAGCATTTTTACAAGAGCGCGGTCTGTTAGATTACCCCCACGTCTTCCGCAAAAGTTATTGGGGTGAAGAAGTACAGATTTACCGCCTGATAGATGGTCGGGAAGTTATCAACCCTGATTTCACTGTCACCGTAAATGGAAATGGGGTTATCACCTACCTCTACTACAGCCGGATGAGTGAGGTTATTACCGCTCAGGAATATCCGCTAATCAGTGCCGCGGCCGCCTGGGAACTGCTCCAACAAGGGGTAGATTACAACCGCGTCTTCTACAACATCTACCCCAAACTTGATGAAAACGGGCAGGTTGTCCCTTACCCAGCCACATCCAGCTTTATGCCTGGCCCCACAAACAAATATTACCCTCGCCAATACCAGGAAGGGGAAACCATTGACCTCTATCCTTATTTAATGGGATACGTTCGGGCTGAAGGCAGCGGTCCACCTCGCATCATGGGCGATCAGTTCCGTATCCTGGCTGCCGATGAGGTCCTGGAAGAGCTAATCAATCAAGTAGGCCAGCAAATTTTTATCAGCGGCACCATCGTTCAGGTCGCCCCTAATGTACAGGCCATTCAATTGAACCAATGGCAGCCAGTGCGGGATTATCCCGAATACCGATACGAGGCCGGTGTGTTGACCTGGGAAAACGGGCAGGCCATCTTCACCGCTGATGTTGGTTTGACCTGGATTTTGCCCAACGCCCCCACAGAAATTGCCGACGGGACACGGGTGTTTGTCAACGGATGGCTCCCCCCTGGGGTAGCTCAATCCTCTCCCCAGGTATTAAATTGGCAAACGATTGAAGAAATGCCTTCCGGTATTCCAGGGGTTGATGAAATTACCATTACCCAGGTGGATATGGTTTATACTATCAGTTACATGGGCGCATGGGATGGGAATGCTGAGAGCAACCTGCTGCAACCCGCCTGGCGGTTCCGTGGCACCACTAGCCTGGGCGAAACCATCGAAATTTTCGTTCAGGCGGTTGATCCCGCTTTTATCACGCCTTAACCATATCTTCTCAATAAGTTGGCGAACCTTCGGAAGGTCTAGGCAATGGCCAAGCTCTTGGGTCAAACCTTCCGAAGGTTACACATTTTACTGAGATGTTACCCTTAACCAATGAAGCGTGATGTGTGCGGTTTTCTCTCCGGTCACACATCACGCTTCACGTTTCACCCCTTTTCATAGCCGTGTGGATGCCGTTGATGCCAGGCCCAGGCCGTTTCAATAATCGTCTGTAAAGACGGATAACGGGGTTTCCAGCCTAACTCCTGTTGAATGGCCGTGCTGTCAGCAATCAAAATGGCTGGATCACCTGGCCGCCGCTCACCTATCACAGTGGGAATGGGATGCCCCGTGACCTGACGGGCAACCTCAATTACCTCTTTAACGCTAAACCCCTGCCCATTGCCTAAATTATATTTACGACTGACCCCATTTTCTAAGGCTCGCAAGGCCAAAATGTGGGCCTGGGCCAGGTCTACAACGTGAATGTAATCCCGAACGCAGGTCCCGTCTGGGGTGGGATAATCATCACCAAATACGGTGATATGCGGCCGCTGCCCCAACGCTACCTGTAACACCAATGGAATCAGGTGCGTCTCCGGGTCATGGTCTTCCCCCAAATCAGGTGAGTGGGATCCACAGGCATTGAAATAGCGCAAAGCGGCATAACGCAGCCCATAAATCTTATCCAGCCAATGCAGCAGCCGCTCAATCAAATATTTGGATTCCCCATATGGGCTGCCAGGTACAATACGCTCAGTGGCCTTAATCGGCATCTCCTCTGGGTCATCAAACAAATTGGCCGTAGAAGAGAGAATAAAACGGCGTACATCATACTGCACCGCACTTTCTAACAGATTAAGGGCATTACGTACATTATCCCCCAGGTAAAGAAACGGGTGCGTAACTGACTCCCCTACCAGGGTATAAGAGGCAAAGTGCATAATCCCGTCCGGTCGGTGTTCAGCTAAAGCCGCATCTATCGCCCCCCGGTCCGCCAGATCCCCCTGGATAAAGATGGCCTCAGGGTGAACAGCCCCCCGGTGGCCCTGGTATAAATTGTCAAAGACGACGACTGAATCTCCGGCGGCGATCAATTCGGCTACGACAGTGCTGCCAATATAACCCGCCCCGCCAGTCACAAAAACCTTCATAATTTGATTGCTCCTTTGGATCATTGTGCCCCTTTAGGGCCTATCCCACTATGTAATTGTCTAAAAATAAGTTCTGCCCAGATTTGACAGGTTTTCGGAAACCTGTCAAATCTAAACCGGTAAGTTATTTTTAGATGCCCACGATGTTTGCTGGTGGCTCACCCTTGTCATTGTACACAGGGGTTGCCTTAATACCTTAAGCCGACCGCCTTACGGTTTGTGTTTCACCTTGAGGGGTTGCTAACCCTTACACAATCCTTAAAGTTAACCGGGCCAGGTAAACAATCGCCTCTTTATCCTGTCATTATGCCTGAAATAACCTGAAAAGAGCTTATGGAAGAAATAGTGCATTGGCCCAGGTGGCCTTTTCATAATTCTCACTTCATAATTCATCCTTACTTTGCAAGGGGGTAACTATGTCTGACAATAAAGCGTTGGCAACCTTTGGTGGGGGGTGCTTCTGGTGTACGGAAGCGATTTTTCAAGATGTGATTGGAGTAGATAAGGTGGTGTCTGGTTATGCCGGGGGACAGGTGGAAAACCCTACTTATTATGCCGTTTGTAATGGCACAACCGGCCATGCGGAGGTGGTTCAACTCAGTTATGACCCAGAAGTAATCAGTTATGAGGAGCTGCTGTTGATTTTTTTCCACACCCATGACCCCACAACGTTGAATCGGCAGGGGGCTGATGTGGGGACACAATACCGCTCGATTGTGCTGTACCACGATGAAATACAGCGGGAAATCGCCGTGCGGACGAAAGAGGTGTTAAACCGATCTGGAACTTATCGCACCCCCATTGTGACGGAGATTACGCCTTATGAACGGTTTTATCCAGCGGAAGATTATCACCAGGATTATTTTAACAATAACCGTTATCAGCCGTATTGTATGGCGGTCATTGACCCCAAAATACGGAAATTTCGTAAATCGTTTGCCAATAAGCTGAAAGAGATGGTATGAGGTTTAGCACACGGATTGGTATCTTCTCAATAAGTTGGGGCGAACCTTCGGAAGGTTTGGGCAATGGACAAGCTCTTGGGTCAAACCTTCCGAAGGTTACACATTTTATTGAGATGTTACTACACGGATTTTTAGCTTCGCCACGTCCCTAAATCCGTGTTTATCCGTGAGTCCACTCAAAGAAGCCACGAATTAGCACGAATTTTTCTTTGGTAACTTTGCGCCTTCGCGTCTCTGCGCGACCTTTTTCAGTGGAGTCATCCGTGTCCGAATTTCTTTCTCTGGCAGGCTGCCAGGGGCTAATATTTTTGGTTCTTAGCAAACCAGCCGGTAATGCCCAGGAGAAGAACGGCCCCTAAAACAGCCACGCCAAAGCTGTATAGATTGAAGCCGGTAATATCGCCGCGGCCGCCAAGCAAGTTCACCACAAACCCACCAATCATCGCCCCTAAAATGCCAATGATGATGTTGGCCAGGCAGCCCATTCGCTCATTCCGTCCGGTGAGCAGGCTGGCAACCCAACCAGCAATAGCTCCAAATAGAATCCAGGAACATGTACCCATTTCCTAAATCTCCTTATCGTCAAGATAGTATAATTGGCTGGATGATCCGTACTCTAAACCTATGGCAAAGTCAATCAGCCATGAGGCCATTTGTTTAGAGGAAACTGCCAGCTATACGGTTTTTTAAGCGATATGGCGCACAATTTGGAATGGGTTTGGGTGGTAAGTGGTGTGGGTGACGCGGCCGCGATAAGCCAAAAACTGCCCCAGCCGGTCTAACACAATGGGGCTGCTGATTCGCTGCCGGGCTTCGTCAGGTGTGACCCAGGCCAGGTCGGTGCTCTCCGGACTGGGGGTCAGCGTTCCTTCACGATAATCACCTATCAGGCCAAAGATAAATTTGCTGGGGGAGCTGATACTAGAGTTGACGAAAGCCAGGGTGTGCAAATCAGCCCGGATACCGGTCTCTTCCCACAATTCGCGGGCCGCGCCCTGGTGCAAATCTTCTCCCGCTTCAATGATGCCGCCGGGCAGTTCCCAGCCCCGCGCCGGGCTGTTGATGAGCAGGATATGACCAGCGGCGTTACGAATGAGGGTGGTTGCGGCCGCGATGTGGCGGTCTCGTGGGGGTAAAGGGGCGTTCAGGAGCATCCGCTCGGCAGCGTAGGTGAGGCGGGGCCAGGCTTCAGCCAGGGGCAGCCAGACCAGGGCATCACTTTCTTCATTGGGGCGGTAGGGCGGCTCATGGAGTAACTCCATCTGCCAAAACAGTACCAGCTTGGGAATGCCTTGCACCAGATAATTGACGGCTCCAGCAAATTCTCCCAACTGCACCTGGCAGCCGGTCTCTTCTGTCACTTCACGCAAGGCGGCCGCAGGCCAACTCTCCCCTGGTTCTAAATGCCCTTTGGGTAAGCTCCAGTCGTTATAACGGGGACGGTGGATGAGAGCCAGTTCGCGGCCGCCAGCTCCATTACGCCACACAATTCCCCCTGCCGCCTGGATAATACCATTTTCACTGATACGCATGGGTTATAGGTTTCACAATTCGGGCTTGTCTGGAGATACCTCAATCATCAACCAGTGATCTCGACCAAATCTTCGTGATCAAAGATGTAACGCTCATGGCAGAAATGGCAATCTACCACTATCTGCTCCTCAGCGGCTAACATCTCAGCTACCTCATCCAAAGAAAGGTTTTTAATCGCTTGCAAGGAGCGTTCCCGACTGCAAGTACATTGGAAGAAGAGGGGCTGCTGCCCCAATAGTTTGATTTCCAGATTGCCAAACAGCAAGGCTAACAGATCTTCCGGGGTGTTCCCCTGGGCCAGCAATTCCCTAATTGGGGGTATTTCTTCAACCCGTTCGCTTAACATGGCGATGACATCTGGGTTATATGGGGGTAATGATTGGATGAGAAGTCCGCCTGCGGCCGCGACCTGCCCCATCTCATCCAACTGTACCCCCATCGCCACCAAAGAGGGCAGCTGCTCCGATTGGTTAAGATAATAGGTCAGATCCCCTTCAATATCTCCAACCGGCAGCGGAACAATACTTTGATACAAATCACGTAGGCGTAAATCCTTCACTACCGTCAAAAAACCTTCACTGCCCAACGCTTCAGACACAGCAAATGCTCCCCATTGTGGGGATTGGGATACATCAGGCACGGCTACGTAGCCACGCACCGCCCCATTGCTTTCTGCTTCTACAATGATTTTAGCCAGCGGGCCATTGCCTTCAAATTTGAGGGCTACCCGCTGCCGGGCTTTTAACAACGCCCCCATTAGAGAGGCAGAAGTAAGCGCCTGCCCCAGAGCAACGGTTGCCACCGGGCTGGTTTGGTGCCGCCGGGCTGCTTCCTGAACAATATCAGTGGTCAGGCAGGCAAACCCCCGAACCCCGGTTTCTCTGGCTATCATTCGCACAAGGTAATCAGACATTGTATTGGCCTACAAAACCTAATCTGGTATAGGGCTAAGCGGAGCTTTGGTTTCTATTAGCTCCACTTCAAAGATCAGTGTAGCTCCACCAGGGATAATGCCTTGACCTAAATCGCCATAGGCAAGGTCTGAGGGAATGATCAGTTGGCGGCGGCCGCCTACACGCATTCCTACCAATCCTTCTTCCCAGCCTACTATTACCCGGCCTTCCCCTAGAACAAATTCCAGCGGCGTACCCCGATCTAACGAGCTATCAAATTTAGTCGTATCCGTTAGCCAGCCAGTGTAATGAACAGATACAGTATACCCAGAACGAGCCACCTCACCCGTGCCAACAACCAGATCAACATATTGCAGTCCACTTTCGGTCGTGACCAGATCGGCTTCATCAATCTCCGTGGGAGCAGCCGGGGCTGGAGCGTAATAGGCGAGCAGTTCTACATCAAAGGTAAGAACAGCATTGGGAGGGATAAAATTTTGGTAACCGGTGGCCCCATACGCCAGGTCGGCGGGAATGATCATCTGCCGCTTGCCGCCTACGCGCATACTGGCAACGCCTTCCTCCCAGCCGGGAATGACCTGATCTTTGCCCAAAACAAAAGTGATGGGATCATCCCGGTCAATGGAGCTATCAAATTTCTTTCCATCTTCTAGCCAGCCGGTGTAATGGACAGAAACGATGCCATTGGTTTCGGGCAGTGGGCCATCTCCCACAACGAGATCAACGTATTGCAGCCCAGAATCAGTGGTGACAAAATCAGCCGGGTTAGTAGCCGCAGGGAGTTCGGGTGAACCAGGTTTGATAAACAGCAGTTCGATTTCCATGATGAGTGGGGCATTGGGGGGAATGATGCCGGGAACACCTTCTGGACCAAAGGCCATTTCCGGGGGAATGGTTACTTTTGCTCGTTCACCCAGGTTCATTTTGAGGACGGCCTGCTCCCAACCAGGGATGACCATACCCCGACCAACAGCAAAGACGGCGGGTTGATTACGAAAGTAGGAGTTATCAAATTCAGTGCCATCGTCCAGGTAACCGATGTAATGAATGCCGACTACTTCACCCATTTGGGGACGGGGGCCGTTACCTACGAATAGGGTCTCGACAGTTAGCTCAACGCGAATGAGTTCTGGGGTCTCATCATCGGCAACTGGGGTGACAGTTTCAGGCACGGCAGCCCCGCAAGCTGCCAGGAGAAGGGTCAAGATTGCGGCCGCGAACAGCCAGCTTATTGTTTGTTTTACATTTGATGTCATACGTAAGGGGTCCTTTGTGGAACGGGGTAGGGTAAATATCAACTCTTATGGCTGTCTAACCGTCGGCTAACGGTTAACAGCGCACCGCTTTAGAGCGGCTTAAACTGCTCAAATGGCTCCTGGCAATCATTACAGGTATAAATAGCCCGGCATAAGGTGGGGCCGAAGCTGTTTTGTAAGGTGGTACGAGTGGAACCACAGCGGGGACACGCGGCCGCGTCCCAAAACAAGATAGTCTGTACATTGCCCCCATGCCGGGGGGGTGGGGCCAGACCAAAGTTATTTAGTTTAACACGAGCTTCGTCACTGATCCAATCACTGCTCCAGGGTGGGTTTAGCACCATTTCAACGTTGACGGCGGCCGCGCCCAACCCCTGCACCGCTTCCGTAATTTCCCGGCGCATCACCTCCAGGGCCGGGCAGCCGGAAAAGGTAGGGGTCATCTGCACCGTGACTGTGCCATCCTCTGCTACCGCCACATCACGCACAATCCCCATCTCCACCAAAGAGACCAACGGGATTTCTGGGTCTTTCACCTCAGCTAACGCCTGCCAGACAACGGCTGCATTCACTGGTTGATTCACGGCTTCATTTTGCATATCCATCAATAGAGAATTAAGTAGACCCGTTTGCGTGTCTTCTACTAAAGAGCAGTTTCATACAGGGACGATCAATGTTTGTTGTTCGCGTTCTTAAGCATAGCTAAAACAAGCCAAAATATCCTCTTTGGTAAGATCTGTGTCATCTGTGGATCAGTTCTTATTTTTCATCTGTGATCAATGGCGAGTAGAAGCATCCAAAATGGTCATGCCAACCAGTTGTTTTCCCCTATATCGGAGCAAAATACCCTCATCGGTCATCTGCGAATCAGTCGCTTTCTGCGGACGCTGGAAGTTGATGTATAAGACATCTGCTTCATTATCATAATCCACCCAAAAACGTTGATGGGGAAATGCAATAAGCATTGGTACTGCTTGTAATACCGAAGGGGTAATCGTGTTTGGTTTTATTTTCTCCATATTGCTTTTTTACGATCCACCTTACTTGTGAAGTAAGCTGAAATAACGAATCCATCGTCTTGGGATAACTCACGATATATGATTGCTAGATACCGGTTTCGACCGTAGTTCTTGATCGCAATACGCGAGCCATTATGTCCTGAAAGTATCAGATCTGGGTCTTCTAAAACATCCAAGACATCTTCATAATGTCCGGCCATATCATCATGGTTTTCGACAATATGCCACCATCTCTCTGATGTTACGCGAATAGGCACCTGATTAATTGAATAAACAATATCCATATCTTACCATATCGCTGCCGGATCAAGGCGGGCGACAGATTGCATTTCCTGGAGCAGTTCGGCCAGATAACTGGTGTGGTGGAAACGGTCGCCGGGGGCCAGTTCGTGGGGGGGAAGGGCAAGGCTGCATTCCTGGAGAAACGGTTGCACCAGAGCCAACCATTCAGTTTGTAACGCGGCCGCGTCCGGCATATACCCTGCTTCCACCAACAAATGTTCATCCGACACAGGTACAAACAGTTGTAGGGCATACGGCCACAGATCATTTAGAGCCTGTTGGCTGCGGCTGCGGCTCTCTTCGGTGCCCAGCCCCAACCGTTTGAGCCAGGCCATGGTGTGGCGTAAATGGTAAAGCTCCTCACTGCGAATTTTGGCGGCCGCGTCCCCAACCGGCTTATAGGTGCTGTTCATCAGCTGGGGTAGGGCCACCATTTCATACGCATCAAACAGATATTGCCGTACCATGCTAAAAGCCCAATCCCCCTTAGGTAGTTCAACCAAAGGGGCATTACGGTACGCGGCCGCTTCCCGAAAAAAGACCAGCTTATCCGGGTTATCACCTGTCAGAGCTGATACGATCTCATACCAAAGGGCAGCATGACCAAGCTCATCCTGAGCGATATTGGCAAAGGCAATATCCTCTTCCAAAATCGGGGCATGGCCTGTCCATTCCGAGTTGCGATGGGCCAAAACCAGCTCATCATCGGCCATGGCTAAAAGTTTTACAATGAGGGCGGAACGGTGATCCATAGGCAAAATTATGCTTCTTTGACCGTCTGGCGAAAATGTTCCAGAGCGGCGCGGGTGTGATAATGGTTGGGTTGACGATATTGTTTGCTCAAAGCTGGCTCATAAAAGCTGCCCACCTCTTCCGGGTCGCTGCGAGTGATGGCCCATGTTGGAACAACCCACCAGACAGCCACGGGCACCCCATCGTCAAACGCAGTACGGGCCTGCTGGAGCGCATCCTCTGGAGACGCGGCCGCGACCTCACCGGTATAAATAACATGCTCCAGGGTGTTGCGGCTGTTTAACTCTTTGCGAAAGATGGCGTAAGGTTGGGGGGATGCGGCCGCGGCCCCACTCCCGTCCGCGGCCCACACCCGTTCTACCAACTCCTGGTACGTCCAGGCGGAAATGGCTGACACCGGCACAACCCACATACTATGGCAGCGCGGCCGCCGGGCAAACACATCCCGCGCATTCAACAACGCCATCTCCGCATCCGGGGCATGAACCGAACCCGCGTTATAATGGAGCTGCCCTGGTTTATCTTGCTGAAACACCTCAAAACGAGGCCATTGCGTATCACTCATCTGTCTGCCTCATCACCCTTCAGCCATCACAGACTGCCGTTTTTCAGCATACGCGGCCACCGCTTCCCGTACCCACAGCCCATCCTCATGGGCTTTTTGGCGGGCCGCCAGCCGCTCCTTGTTACACGGGCCATTCCCCCGTACCACCTGCCAGAACTCATCCCAATCAATCGGGCCATGTCGCCAATCCCCATTCTCATCCTGATGCAGTCCCGGATCAGGCAGGGTATACCCTAACTCCAACAAAATGGGGGCCATTTCATTGATGAACTCTTGCCGTACCTCATCATTCGTCTTCGTTTTAACCCCCCACCGCTTCAAAACAGGGGTGTTAGGGGAATCGGAATCATGGGGGCCGATCATCTTCACCGAAGGCCACCACCACCGGTTAATGGCATCCTGCATCATCTCCCTTTGCACTGGAGTTCCCTGGGCATAGCGGATAATCATTTCCAACCCTTGTTTCTTATGAAACCCTTCCTCAATGCAAATCCGCACCATCGCCCGTGAATAGGGACCATAGGAGCAGTGAGCCAGCATCGTCTGGTTCTTAATGGCCGCCCCATCTACCAACAGCCCAATAGCTGCATTATCGGCCCAGGTCAGGGTAGGGTAGTTAAAAACGCTGGAATATTTCGCTTTGCCAGAGAGAAGATCGGCCAACATTTGTTCACGGGTGGCCCCTAAAGTTTCGGCTGCGTGGTACAGGTATTGACCGTGGCCGGCCTCGTCCTGCACTTTTGCCAGCAGCACCATCTTACGGCGCAGATTAGGGGCGCGGGTAATCCACGCCCCTTCTGGCAGCATCCCCACTACCTCACTATGGGCGTGTTGGGAAATCATCCGGATCAACTGCCGCCGGTACTCATCCGGCATCCAATCGCCTGGTTCAATCTTCTCTCCCCTGGCGATACGGGCTTCAAATTCAGCTAATTTTTCTTCATCTGTCTGGCTCATGGGTCACATCCTGGAAATCCTTGAACTTCTTTCATCAACGATGGCTACTTTACCCATCAGTTTTACCATATTTTGTCCTGGAGGAACATTTTCTTGACCATTTTCATCTTAACTCAATGAGAGTATTAAGGATTTGTCCCCGAATCAAATGGAATTGCAATCCAGTCGTGCGCTACACCCATCCCAGCCTACCCATCGCCGTTGTAAACGGGTAACAATTCAGGCACAGCTAGCGACTACTTTCACAATTTGTAACCGAAGGCGAAGGGCGGAAGGCAGCATTGTTCTGGTTATCCGCCCTTCATCTTCCGCCCCCAACAGGCAAAATCACCCCTTCTTGCCTTGTACCCACACCTGTTTTTTGTATAATAGGCAAACTAAAGCACCTGGGATAAGGTCTTTTATTTCGCCAATCCTGGCAAAAAGCCCCCTTCTACCAACTACACAGAGGCTCAACTGTGTCTACTAACACAACCATTACCCAATCCAAACTGGAATCTCCACCACCTATACGCTCTGCTCCCTTCTGGCTTTGGCTGCTGTTGGCTGGCCTGGTTGGGGGGATTATTGGCCTGGGAGGATATACCTTTATTTATGCCGAAGGTGCATCTTATCTTTCTGATGATCCTTCAGCCTGTATCAACTGCCATGTTATGCAAGAGGTGTATGATGGCTGGAACCGTGGCTCTCATAAAGCGGTAGCCACCTGTAATGATTGTCATACCCCTCATACTTTCCCTGGCAAATATATCATCAAGGGGATCAATGGATGGAACCACAGCGTGGCTTTCACCCTCAACAATTTCCCTGAACCGATTCAGATTACCCCGTTAAATCATGCTGTTGCTTTAGAAAATTGTCTGTACTGCCACGGAGCTATGGTGGTGGCCATCAGCCATGAAGGCAGTACCGAACCTACTGATTGCCTGCGCTGCCATGCAGAAGTAGGGCATAAATAGTCGGGAGGAAAAAATGAAGGGTTTAACCCAATCTAAACAGTTGCCTATGCTGATCCTGGCCTTTATTGGGGGCCTGATAGTGATGGCTTTGCTGGCAGCCTTGCTAACCAACATTCAGCAGCGCAAAAGCGAAGCATTAGAGTATCCACTGCGGGTAGTAGCGATTGACGAAAATGAATTAGACCCGGCCATCTGGGGGCAAAATTTCCCCCGCCATTATGATGCGTTCATGCGGACCCAGGATGACACCATCGAAACACCGTATGGAGGTTCCATCCCGTACAGCAAATTAGAACGGTATCCAGCCATGATTCGGCTGTGGGCCGGCTATGCGTTTAGCAAAGACCATAATGAGGAGCGGGGGCATTATTACGCTCAGATTGACCAGGAAATAACACAGCGTGTGCAGATTGTTAATCAGCCTGGGGCCTGCATCAACTGCCATGCAGCCGAAGCGCCACAGTTGATCGCTCAAATGGGCTGGGAGAATTTTAACCGGACCCCTTACAATGATCTCAAGGATAAATTGCATTATGGCAGCTCCTGTGCTGACTGTCATGACCCGGTGACGATGGATTTACGCATTACGCGGCCGGCTCTTATCAATGCTCTTAATGTCCGGGGGATTGATGTGACCCAGGCCAGCCGCCAGGAGATGCGGACTTACGTCTGTGCCCAATGCCATGTGGAATATTATTTCTTGGGGGATGATAAGGTGTTGACCTTCCCGTGGAGCCAGGGGTATACCATTGATGCCATGGAAGCCCATTATGATTCCTATGGGTTCAAAGATTGGACTCACGCCGAGACAAATGCTCCCATGATCAAAATTCAGCACCCGGAATTTGAGATGTGGACTACCAGCATCCATGCTCAATCAGGGGTTTCCTGTGCTGATTGCCACATGCCCTATATCCGCGAAGGGGCTGTTAAAATTTCGGATCACTGGTTACGCAGCCCCCTGGTGAATATCAACCAGGCGTGTCAAACCTGTCATGCCCAGGATGCTGAGACTTTAGAAGCCCGTATTTTGATTATTCAGGAAAAAACATCGCAGCTGCTCCGCTTGAGTGAAGAAGCGATCATTGCCGCTATTGACGCTATTGTAGCGGCCCAAGAGGCCGGAGCGACAGATGAACAGTTGGAACTGGCCCGCACCTACCATCGCCGGGCGTCGCTGCGATGGGATTTTGTCTCTTCGGAAAATAGCACCGGCTTCCACAGCCCTCAGGAAGCGGCACGGGTCTTGGCTCTGGCCATTTATTATGCCCAACAAGCCCAACTTGAAGCTGAACGGGTTACTCCCCGGTGATGATTTTTGCCATGAGTTAGCGGATTTGGCCCAAATTTTGGCCGGCGACAAACGAGTATAATTATTGGTAAACGGACGACGGAGAGTTTTTTACTCTCTGTCGTCCGTTTTTTCTGCCGTCATTCTTGTAGGAGATGACGCAGGTAGGCGTTGGGGTTTTGCAGGAAGGTTTTGGTGATGATGACGTGTTCCAGGGTATCGTAGCTGACTGGTTGTACCGTTCCGCCATCAAAGCTCAAGATGGTGGCTCCAGGATAGGCCATGAGGATAGGGGAGTGAGTGGCAATGATGAACTGCCCTTTTTGATCTACCATCGTTTTGATGAGGGCTAAGAGAGATAGCTGGCGGCTGGGGGAGAGGGGAGCTTCGGGTTCGTCCAGCAGGTATAACCCTTCGCCAACAAAGCGGGTCTGAAATAGTTTGAGGAAGCTTTCGCCGTGGGAGTTGTGGTCTAGTCCATCACCGTAAGAGCGGTGCATGGCCGCTATTTCACGCTGGTAGGGCATTTGGGCCAGGTTGCGGGCTAAGAGGGAGCGGCCGCGATAGGTTTCATCTACTTCTTGCAAATTGGCTTCCATTTCCTGGCGTGCGGCCGCCATCTTGCGGGCATAACCAAAAAAATCCTCCGCCCGCATAAAGAACCCTTTTCTCGTCCGTTTATTCCAGGTCAGACGAAAACAATCCGCCAATTCCCGTACCGGGGCCAGGCTGGGATCGTTCATTACCGATTCGCTGCCTACGGTGGTGGCTCCGATAGCGCAGGCTAATGCTTCCAGAAAGGTGGATTTGCCAGAGCCGTTTTCCCCCACAAGAAAGGTGACAGGCGAGGCAAAGGTAATATGCAGGGATTCTTGTACAAAAGGAACGGTAAAGGGAAACCGGGCCGGCCGCTGGGGAATGGGTTTGATTTCGACGGTGCGTAAGGGAAGCATGGGGAATAATGGTGAATGGGTGAATGGGTGAATGGTTAATGATGGGTTAGCAGTATGTCTCGTTAATCATTCGTCCATTCACCAATTAATCTTTCACCCCGGGATCGTACCGTTTGCGGGAGGTGAACATCTGGCTGCCAAAGAGGGTGAGTTGGCCGCTGGTCAGGTCGTTAATGATCTCTGCATGTGGTTTGATGTTGCCGTTTTCATCTATGTGCTGAACGGGAATGCCCAGCCCATCCAGAGTTTCGCTGATGAGTTTAGCGCGATGGCATTCTTGCGGCCGCAGCTCACTACACATCAGCACTACCGGCAATTTCTTGGCCCAGGCAGTACGCACTCGCTCTATCCCAGCCTGATAAAATGGCTTCTCGCGCACCCGGTCATAATCCACCTTGCCATCTACATAACAATCAGGATCAGCTGGTCGCCCCCCTAACGCCTGCCCCAAAAAGACATAACGAATATGATGCGGCCGCAGGGCATTCTCTAACTGTTCCTTACCAAATTCCGGCTTGAAACGAGAGTATGGGCTGCTGCGGACATCCAATAAATATTGAATGCCATACTGCTGCAACAGGGTGATCATCTCTTCAACCGTCCGGTTGCCATAGCCGATAGTATAAATGGGTGTCAGAAGTTCCATTTGCGCTATTATTGAAGAAGAGAATTGATCCGCAGATTAACGCCGATTTTACTACCTGACGAGTCAACTTCTTGTAAAGAAAACAAGAACTGATCCACAGATGCACACAGATTTTCCCAGATGGCTTAAAAATCTGTGTGCATCTGTGGATAAATCTTTTCTGACTTATTCAGGTTAGGGATTAGACTGAAAAAATCCCCACGAATTGGTGAAATCTGCGGATGACCATACACTGTATGAAATCCCAAGAATTACGCTCCGTATTGTAACCCATTGTCCAAGAGATGGCTTTATGAAACTATACCGTGATAGTTGGCACCACCTGGCCGAAGCTGTAGACAGCATTCTTTTTCTGGTACGCAGCCAATGTTTATATAAAATGCGGGCCTCAGACCAGGTGCCACAGTTTCCCGGACTACACATCAGCCACGAGGAAGCGGCCGCGATCCTGGGACAGCCTCTCAACCCATTCCCTCTGGATGCCCCCCTTGTGCCGGTCAGTAACCCGTTCGACCCAGATGAGTTAGCGGCCGCCTGGGTCAGCTCTCAATCCCTGGTAGAGCAAAAGCGGCAGGCGACCCTGGCGCAAGGGGGGTCTCTTTCTCTGGACCGGCTGGCCCAGGCGTTCACCCTCTCCCCATTTGCCGAACAGATCATTGTGTTGGCCGCCCTGCCCGAACTTAACCCAGCAGTAGGGCTTCTGTTTGCTTATTTACAGCAAGATGTGAACCAACTGCGTCCCACCGCCGGGCTGGCTCTCACCTGGTTCCAACCCGATTTTGCCGCCCAGGTAATGGCCCGCGCCACCTTTGATGAAAACGCCCCTCTTTACCACCACCATCTACTGCATCGCCCCGGTGTCACCAGCTCCATTCTGGCCCAACCGCTGTGGCTGCAAGAGCGGGTTTTGCGCTTTCTGCTTGGCCAGCAGGAGATTGATCCTCGTCTGACCCCGTTTTGTCGTCTGGATGATGAAGCTGTCGAACCCCCCGGAGAGGCACAAGGGGAGCTGCTGTCATTTTTGCAGAGGAAGTTAGCCGGTGGGGGGCAGGTACTGTATGTGCAGGGGCGGTATGGCAGCGGCCGCGTCCGGTTAGCTCAGCAAATGGGGCAGGCATTGGCGCGGCCGCGGCTCATCCTCAACACCCAATACCTCTCCCACAGCGGCGACCAATTCCTCAACCACCTGGCCCACATCCGCCGTGAAGCTCGCCTGCAAAACGCCGTTCTCATCTGGCAAGATGCTGACTACTTTCTGGCCGATTCGCAAGAGGAGACGTTATTGACCCTGCTGGCAGAAGGGTTGAGCGGGAGCGATCTGCTGTTTCTTACCGGTGAAATAGGGTGGCAGCCACGCGGCCGCGTCAACCAATACCCCATCCTCACCTACCGCCTTGACATACCCACCGAGCCAGCGCGATTGACCCTCTGGCACAACATCACCCAGGACGCTCCCCTGGCCCCAGCAGTTAATCTAACTGAAATCGCCGGGCGATTCCGCTTTACCGGGGGGCAAATCCGCGACGCCTGGGAGATGGTTCTCAGCCAGCACCGGCTGCACCAATCCCCCCACATCACCCAGGCCGATATTTACGCCGGGGCACACAGCCAATCCATCCACCAGCTTCACACCCTGGCTGAAATCGTTCCCCCGGTTCATCTTTGGGATGATCTGGTACTGCCCCATGACACCATCGCCCAACTACGCGAATTCCTGGCCCGTGCCCGCCATCTCCACCTGGTTTACCAGCAGTGGGGGTTCAACCTGAAATTAGCCACCAACCGGGGATTGAGTGCCTTATTTACTGGACCCTCTGGCACCGGCAAAACAATGGCCGCCAGCATCATCGCCCGTGAGCTAGGGCTAGAACTGTACCGGATTGACCTTTCTGCGGTAGTCAGCAAATATGTGGGCGAGACGGAGAAAAATTTAAGCCGGGTATTTGATGAGGCGTGGCGCAGCAATGCCATTATCTTCTTCGATGAAGCCGACGCCCTCTTTGGCAAGCGGTCAGAAGTGCGGGATTCCCATGACCGCTACGCCAATATCGAAGTCAACTATTTGTTACAGCGAATGGATTCGTTTGATGGCGTGGTTATCTTAGCCAGCAACCTGGGGCAAAACATAGATGATGCGTTTCAACGGCGGCTCCAGTTTGTGGTCAACTTCCCCCCCCCAGAAGGAGAAGACCGCTTCCGCATCTGGCAGCGCATTTGGCCGCCGTCAGCCCCCCTGGCTGAGGATATTGATTTCCGCTTTCTGGCCGAGCAGTTTAAGTTCAGCGGGGGCAATATCCGCAATATCGCTTTGCAAGCTGCCTTCCTGGCCGCGGAAGCGGGTGAAACCCAAATCAGTATGCGCCGAATCGTGGCTTCAGTAATGCGCGAGATGCAAAAAGGGGGGCGACTGGTCTCCCCCCGTGATTTTGGCCCTTATGCCGAATTATTGGATTAAGTAACTGGGGTCTGGCGTTTTTTGATCTGACCACTGGTTATTACTGTATTGGTGTATTGGTTATGACCACTGGTGAAATTAATTTTCGCCAAAGTCCAGTAAGTAATTCGGGTCTTCAGGATTTTGTGACCGTCATAACGTCTGGCTGGATGACTTTTAACCCCACCCGCGTCACCGTGGGCGCATCCATCAACATATTGGTATAAGACGCATTGGCCAGGGGGCAGTGGCACTCTTTGGCGGCAATGCTGCGGCGCACATCCTTGATCTTTTCGCCAAACCAGATGGCCTTAAAATCATAATCATGCTCACGCAGATTGCCTAAGTCATCCGCCCGCACACAGCAGGGCCACACTGTGCCATCGGCGTAAATCTGGGCACTGGCCCAGCCGGCATAACAGCCAATCACCTGATCCTGCTCCTCTAATATCCGTTTGACCAGATCATAATACTCCACCCGGAACGCCTCAGTAATGCGGGCCATCCCTTTGTACCGTTTGCTGTTGACGTAGGTGATGAGGTGGTCAATCGCGGCCGCGTACTCATCCTTATCCGGTGTAATCGGCAGCCCCACCGTATCCAACTCCACCCGGGGTTCAGCAATCTCGGTAATAAACTGATCCGCCCCCGATTGGTCCGCATAAGCGATCAACTCATCCAGATGCCCAACACTAAACACCGAAATCACCGAATGAATTCCAACAATAAAGTTGGGAAACTCCCGGCGCAGTTCCAGATATTGCTCCAACCGCTCCTCAAACTTCGCAAAATTTCCCGCCACCCCCCGGATAAAATCATGCTTCTCCCCCACCCCATCCAGTGACAGGTTAATAATCAACTGGCTCTCCGGGCAGCTTTCTAAAATCGCCCGTACCCGCTCCGGGCCGCTTTGCAAAATACCATTGGTGGGAATATTGATAATACCGGGTTGGCAATGTTTATAGGCCAGCTTCGCCAACTCGACAATACCAGGAAACATCAGCGGCTCCCCCCCGCTAATCGTAAACCAATACGGGGCCGTCCCCAGCGAGGCCAACACCTTATCCCACTCCCCCAGGGTTAGCTCATTCTCCCGCTTCATCCAGATATTACACGTCAGGCAGCGGGAATTACATTTAGGCGAAGGGGAAAGGGTAATATTGATCGGCAGCATTTTGGGCCAGCCAAAACGGCGATAAGTGCGAAAAAAGGGAATGCGTGCTAACACGCCAGTCATTGATTTCATGGTTGATAAGTGATGGGTGAGGAGTGCTATTGTGGAGCTGTTTTACTCAAGCCTCAAGTTTCACAAGCGAATACGGCTTTACCTTAGCAAATAGGGGGGAGCGAATCATCCCCCAACGGTGCAAGCGAAACAGAAGAGATGTTTTGAGAACCCCCAGGCCATAGATCGTAGAGTTCCGAAAGTTGATTGACGAAGAGTCGTCCATATAACGGGTAGGGCAAGTGATCTCGCCAATGGCATACCCTCCATAAATGATTTGGCTTAATACCTGGTTATCAAAAATGAAATTATCGGAGTTGTGTTCCAGAGGTAAAGCTTCTAACACCTGGCGGGTATATCCCCGATAACCAGTATGGTATTCTGATAATTTGTAACCCATAACCAGATTTTGAAAGGCTGTCAGGAATCGGTTAGAAATATATTTATAGATGGGCATTCCCCCTTTTAATGCCCCTACTCCCAAAATGCGGGAGCCTAGAACACAGTCAAATAGCCCTTCGGCCAGGAGTGAGACCATTGCCGTAATGAGCAATGGGGTATATTGGTAATCAGGGTGGAGCATGATGATAATTTCGCCCCCTTGTTGCAAAGCGGTCTGGTAACAAGTTTTCTGATTACCCCCATACCCCCGGTTTTCTGGGTGAACAATCGTTTTGATGTTTAACGCGGCCGCGACCTCTACCGTATGATCCTGGCTGGCATCATCTACCAAAATTACCTCATCCACAATCTCATGGGGGATTTCTCCATACGTTTGTCGCAGTGTCCTTTCCGCATTATAAGCGGGCATAACGACAATTACTTTTTTGCCTTTAACCATTCTTCGCTACCTCGTGTTTGTGACCAGACATTGGCGTTTCTAAACGGTTACACATTAAGCGAGAAAGCCAAAGTCAGGTTGTAACTTAGCGGATTATGTAACCCCCAGGTGAATTGTGCAAGCGGGTTGGTTTTGTTAGAATCCCACTCGATGGTAGCTAAATTGTTTCCTTCCTCTCACCGCTTACAACTTGTCAGCCTGACCCTTTTGCTCATAACCTTGCTGGGTTATTTCTTGTACACGGAATTGCGTTTGACCGGTGGTCGGCTCGGTGTCCCCTTAGATGATGCCTGGATTCATTATCAATTTGCCCGCAACCTGGCCCGGGGGCATGGGTTCAGTTACAACCCGGGAGAAGCCACCCCTGGCTCTACCGCTCCCTTGTGGACGCTTCTCCTGGCAGGTGTAGGGCTGTTTACAGAAGATTTTCTTATCCCTTCGTTAATATTAACGGCTTTGTTTTTGCTTCTTACTACCTGGTTAACCTATGGGCTAACCCTGGAGCTGCTTGGTCCAGAGGGGAAGGTTTGGGCGTTTATAGCCGGGGTGGGGGTTGTAATCACGGGGCGGATGCTGTGGGCTGGCCTGGCCGGTATGGAAACGACGGCGTTTGCGGCCGCGAGCGTGGCCGCAGTTTGGGCCTATCAGCGGCGAGGGCTGGGGCCGCTGTCCGCCCTGCTCTTTGCTTTAGGGGGGCAGCTCCGACCCGAAGGCCACGCCCTGTTTGCCCTGGCCGTTGCCGATACCGCATGGGCCAGGCGGCATACACTCTGGCAAACATGGCCTGGCCTTATTTCCCCTTTGCTTGTTTATGCCCTGGTGGCGGCCCCATATACCCTCTTTAGCCTGGGTACAACAGGGCACCCCCTGCCTAACACTTTCTATGCCAAAGCAGGATCACAACATTTCTTTAGCTTACGTGCCCTACGCGAAACGATTGCCTACCATTGGCAAGACAACCCGGCCGCTTTTTTGCTGCTGCCCATGGGCCTGATAGCGGCCGCATCACGCAGTCGCCTTTTGGTTGGGTGGCTCATAGGGCTACCCCTGCTCACCGCCATTATTGTAGACCTTATCTGGCATCACGGGCGGTACACCTTACCCCTCATCCCATTCCAGATGATCGCGGCCGCCCTGGGGGCCGCGTGGCTCGCTCAAAGTCGCTGGGGACGTTCCCTCATTATTTCCCCCGCCGCCCGTGCCACCTTCCTACTCTTACTCATTTGCCTGGGAGGAGCCTGGCGGCTGCCTTATTGGGCTGGCATGTTAGGACATAATAGCAACGAAATTTTAGAAATAGACGTAGCTCTGGGGCATTGGCTGGCCGAAAATACACCCCCAGATGCTTTCATCGCCGTAGATGATATTGGGGCTATTACCTTCCTCTCGCAGCGGCGCATTCTAGACTTGAATGGGCTGGTTTCACCAGAAATGTGGCCGATCATTCGAGGCGAAGCGGAAGGGCGGCCGCGTAATGAAGCCGCTGCCCGGCTGCTCTCCACGCTAGAGCCGGATTATCTGGTCATTTTTCCACTATGGCATTGGGAAATTGCTACCAATCCAATCATTGCTACCCCAATCCATCGGGTTTCCGTAGATACCCACTCCATCATTTTTGGGCAGGAAGCATTCGTTTACCAGATGATCTGGCCATATCGGCTGGCGGCCGCACCCCAGGTAGAGATGCCTGCTTACCTGGGTAGTCAGATCAAATTACTAGGATATGATTTCACTCCCCCACAAACAACGGACAATCTTTTAGCCATCACATTGTATTGGCAGAGCATCTCCCTGGCTACCGAGGGGTACGATGTTTTCATCCATATCCTTGATGAAAACAACCAAATCGTTACCCAGGTTGATAGCGAACCAGTGGCCACCCTGGCTCCTACCCACCGCTGGCAACCCGGCGACATCATTTGGGACCCCTACACCCTACTCCTGCCTTCTGATTTACCCAATGGTACCTACCGGATAACAATGGGCATGTTTTTGCGTGATAGTGGAGAGCGGCTGCCAATTACCCACCCCCTGGCCAATCACAACGCACTTCAGCTTACTTCGTTTAGTTGGACAACCCCTGGCAACAACCCATGATCCTCATGAAAAGGCTCTCCGTTCACCTACAATCATCACCTTGGCGGGACGGTCTGGCCTTATTGGTTTTGCTGCTTTTGGTGCTGCTGTTTTTAAGGCCCGGGCTGCGGCCAGGCAACCTGCTGCTACCCCTGGACCTGGTCATTCAAGTGTGGCCCCCCTGGCAGCAGCCGGATCAGGCTGTAACTGTACAAAATCTCATGCTAAGTGATCCGGTCAACTATATCTTTCCGGTCAAACAGTTTGCGGCTGATTCTATCCGCCAGGGGGTGTTTCCTCTCTGGAACCCTTACAGCCTGGGGGGGTACCCATTTGTCTACAACACCCAGGCCGGGCTTTTTTACCCCTTATCACTGGTTTATTATCTATTGCCCGCGGCCGCGGCCGTGAATATCGTCATCACGCTACAGTTGTTTCTAGGGGCAGCGTTCATGTATTTGTACCTGCGCCTCATCGTTACCCATCGGCTGGCGGCTCTGGCAGGAGCTATCCTCTTTACGTTCAATGGGTTGATGGTTATCTGGCTAGAGTGGCAGGTAGTCCATGCGGCCGTTATATGGCTACCATTGCAGCTGTTTTTTAGCGAACGCATGGCCAGACGGGTCATAGCAGCCAACGGTGAACCCTTGAATTTACACCAATGGATATCTGGCCGCCGAGAAGCGGTCATGGCGGGAATAGCCCTGGCTGTTCCCTGGCTGGGAGGTCATTGGAACTGGACGCTGTATACGAGTATGACGTTGGGCATTTATCTGTTGTGGCGGTTGGGGCTGCCGTTTTATCAGGCCAGTCACGGCCGTGTTCGCCGTCAAATCTTCTTTCTATTTGCGCTTCCCCTACTCATTGGGCTGGCCTTAAGCCTGGTTCAGGTATGGCCCGCAGCCACTTATCTGAGCCAGAGCCATCGGGGGGATCTGGCCTTTGGCGAATCTTTGCAGCAAGGATTACTCAACCGGCTGCCCGTTTTACTTATCCCCAATTTCTTCGGCAATCCGGCCCAACAAAACTGGTGGGGACCAACCGGCACTAACTATGTTGAAACGACCTTTTACCTGGGTATTTTACCCCTTCTTTTAGCCGGGTTAGCTCCTCTTTTACGCCGCGACTCTCTTACTCGCTTTTATCTGCTCTGGGGAGGAGTTGGTTTTCTTTGGGCGCTGGGAACACCTCTTTATGGTCTGCTTTATGTTCTACCTGTTTTTGGGGGTCTTCTTCCCAGCCGGGCGGCCATTTTGGTTGTATTCTGTGTCTCTGTATTAACAGCTGTTGCCCTGGAGCGTCTGGCCAGTATATCATGGCCGCAACGGCTCGAACTGGCAACTTTAGGCGGGTTAGCTTTTTTACTCCTGATACTTCTAATTTATGCGGCCGCCTACCGTGATGATATTTTACGCACCTGGGATTATTTACGCCCCCAAGTGGCTCTCTTCCTTCTCTTGTGCCTGGGCAGCGGAGGGCTGCTTATCAGCCGGCTACGCGGATGGTTAACCCCCACCTGGTTCATGGGGTTGGCTTGCCTATGGCTAACTGCCGACCTGTTTGCCTCTGGTTATGGGGTCAATCCGATTGCTTCGGTAGAAGATTTGTACCCCCTGGCCAGTACGGCTCAATTTTTACACCAGGATACTGAACCATTTCGCCTGACAACCCTGGCCCAGGGAGCTGTCTATCCCCCCAATACCGCCCTGGTTCACCGCCTGGTTAATGTCAGCGGTTATGAACCGGGCATTTTGCGCCGGGTAGTCGCTTATATCAATGCTGCCGAAGGAGCAAATGCCATTCGCAATGAGCGGGAATTAATTCCCTGGCAAGGGGCCAACTCCCCACTTCTGGCCTCATTCAACGTCAAATATATCGTCACAACGGAAGATCGGTGGGAAACAACCCCTTTACCCGGAGACAAACAAACCGAAATGACCGCATGGTGGCCATTATTACCAAACCAACCCCTGGGGCAGAGGCTACAGATGCCAGAGGCTGGCTTACATCGGTTAGACATATGGCTACACTCTTCTGGTGAGGTGTCTGGGGACCTTACGGTACGGGTGTTTACCGAAGATGGGGGACAGGAGTTGGCTCATTCTAGCCTGAATGTGGCTGAGATAACACAACCTGCCTGGTACAGCTTTTTCTTTGCCCCATTTCCTTCAGTCTGGGGACGTGCCTTCTTTTTTACGGTTGAATTCGCCGGTGTGGGGGAAGGGTTGGCGGTAGGCCGGCATGAGGCCGCCATCGCTTTCGTGAGTTACTATTTACCGCGGCCACAGCTTGTACACGAGGATGGTAAAACTCGCATCTATCTCAACGAAGGTTACTTGCCTCGTGCTTTTGCTGTCTCCCAGGCGCTCCTGGTTGACAATGAGGCTGATGCGCTAGAGGCCTTGATGGTTTATGCTGATCAACTGGATCAATGGGTTATTCTGGAACCAGTGAATCAACCGCTACCACCACCCTTTGTAAGAGCCAACACCGCACCCCTGGAAACAAACCCATTGGCCGCTAATCTTGTTAGCATCACCCATTACGGCTTAAATGAGGTGAAGATGGTCGCGCAGATGGCCAAGCCTGGCTTTGTCATCCTGGCTGATACCTACTACCCCGGTTGGCAGGCCCACATAGAGGGTCAGCGAACCCCAATCTATCGGGCCAACAGCATCATGCGTGCGGTTTACGTTCCGGCTGGTCGTCACGAGATCCACTTCACCTTCCGCCCGCCTGATTTCCTTATAGGGGCGGTTGTGAGTGGCCTGACTTTCATAGGCTGTATTATCTTCCTCTTTTCTGGCCATGCTCTACGGTCCAATAAGCCACCCATCACCTAGTTCAAGGGCATCCTGACCAGCAGTTGTGAGCAAACGGCGGCCAGTGGCCGCGTCATACAACCCTACCCACAGGGTGTAATCACCAGGAGGCAGATCTGCGGGTAAAGAAATAGGGTAATTATCCACGATTGTCTCGCCCCTCCGCCAACAAGTAGGAGGCCATAATCCATTGACCGGCCAGTTATCTTTTTGGGCTACCAGCACTCCCTGATCATTGACTAGATGGGTAAAGACGGTATAAGGAATCGTGACGGGGCCATCAGCCTGCCAATATAAGGCTACCTTCAGCACCCCACCCGGTCTTGCTTCAGCCATGTCCACATCATAGCCGGTTAATTGGATCACCTCAGCAAAAGAAACAGCCAATTCATGTGTTTGCGTGGTCTGTGGTATCTCTGGTCGTTCGGCTACCACAATAATCGCCTCAATCGGTTTCCAGGCCAGCCCTATTGCTAGAATAAGGGCTAGTTGACTGGCTAAGAGAAGCATTATCAACCGGGGCTGGGTGTGAGGCAGCCAGGTCGCAGCCGCTACCACAGCCAACAGCGGCATAAAGAAAAGCCATAAACGTCCTACCTCACCTCGTGCCGAACCAGACAAATTTAAGGCCATGATCAGGATGCCCAGAGCGATAATGAACCGTGCCGTCTCTCCTTTCTGGTTGGTAGTAATCTGGCGCAGAGCTGTGAAGAACGCGGCCGCAAACCCCACCACCACGATTGGCCCGGCAAAAAGGAGCAGATCAACCAGATTATACACCAGCCACCAGTCATAACGGCGGTGACTGGTTACCAATTCATAATGCTGCTGCAAAGCGATCCGAGCCAGTTCCCAAGGGGAAACACCCCAACCCAACCAATAGATCAACCAGATGGCTGTCAGGCCAGCCAAAAAGAAAGAGAGCCATTTTAGATTGACGATTAACGATTTTAGATTAATTGGCCAGAAGGCAAAAAGCAGTAGGGGTAGAGCCAAAGCCCCATTGCCCAGACTAAGAAAAGTAGTGCCAGAGAGAAGCAGCCCGGCCAGGAAAGCATAGCTGGCCTTACGGCTGCTCACGGCCTGAAGCCAGAGCAACCAGAGAAGAGCCGCCAGAAAGGCAAAAATTTGATCTGGGGTGGGGGCGAAGATAAGCAAGGCGGGTAAAGCCGCCGCAAAAATAGCGGCCAGGCGGGCCACAGCCGGGTTATAAAGCTGTTGGCCCAACCAATACAGCGGTATGACAATCAACGCGGCCGCAAACGGAGGTAAAAAGGCCCATATCCCTAATGCTGAAGCCGTAGCCTGGGGCTGGGCATAAAGCCATAAGTCAGTACAGCGCAGGGGGTAAACCGATTGGGCAAACCAGGGAAGGTTGGCTTTTATAGTCAGCCATTGGGCTAATACCAGCCCCGGAGGGTGGGTGCGGGTATGTTCTGAGGGGAAGGTAGGCATTAACCGGGGAAAATCCCGCAGCAGTTGGTTCATGTCTTCAACAGCGGCCGCCGCCAGGAAATACCCATTAGTCTCATTCGAGAGAGTACGGTCAACCAGTTCGGCGGCCACCGCCGGGCGATGGGCATATACCAGCGCAAGTTGCAGCAACAACCCAGCCCCCATCAACCCCAATAACCCAAAACAGGTGGGACCATACCGGGTATAAGCAGCCTGGAGCCAATTTTGGGGCAGGTCGCATTCTGGTCTTAACCTCGTCTCAGTAAGAGGCAGTCGCAGCCAGGCATAGGCGATAAACCAAAAAGCGGCCGCCGCCAGACCTGGTACCCACCATCTGTCAAGCGGCCGCAAAACATACGGCCAATGCCATTCGCTCGTATCGGGAGCTGGGCCACGCAAAGCAGGCAGCCAATCAGTCAGAATGAAGCCAGCCAAAAGCAGCGTTACGGCCGCTAACAACAAAGGCCAAAAGTTACTTTGTTTCATGGCGGGAGACAATACTTGAGCCATCTGAATCTGTCAACCTAAGCAGGCTATGTTAAAATAACGACCGTGCGTTTTTCGACCATTCCCCTCTTCTTACTCGCCTTTGCTTTGCTGGTAAACAGTGCGCTCCAAAAAAGCCCCACTGTAGATGAACAAGGGCATCTATTTCGGGGAGTGGCCTATCTCAAAACTGGGGCCACCCACTTTCTCTGGGGCCACCCACTGCTTGCCAGCACCCTCAACGCTTTACCTCTGCTTACTATCACCGATTTACGCCTGCCCATCGATGATCCAGCCTGGGCTGAGGGGCGCTGGGCAGTTGCCGGGGAGCTGTTTTTATGGCAGCTAAACAACCATCCCCAGCGGCTCATCTTTTTGGGACGGCTAACCACAATCTGGCTGACCTTATTATTAGCGGCCCTGGTGTTTCATTGGGGATGTCAGTTAAAAGGGGTGACCGCCGGCTTGCTGGCGTTTATCCTGCTCCTGTTTGATCCCAATGTACTGGCCCACGGCCAACTGATCACCAGCGACCTGCCTCTGACCTTTTTTCTCACTGTTACCATGTATGGCTACTGGCGCTGGGTTGGTAGGAGAGGTTGGCTATCAGATAGTAATCTACCCTATCCCTCACGCCTTATCCCTCTGCTGCTCGCCGGTATCGCTCTGGGCGCGGCCGCAGCCACCAAATTTAACGCCGCCCTTTTATTACCCACGTTGGCAATTTTGGGAATTGGGCTGGCTGTTCGTAGGCGTAGTGCGCAACCACTGTTAGCTCTGCTGCTGATGGGGATTATTGCCTGGTTAACTGTGTGGGGAGTTTACCGGTTTGCCTGGTACCCCTTACCGGGAGGGGCGTTTTGGGATGATCTTACCTGGCAATTTACTTACCTGTCACGACCGCATGGAGCTTACCTGCTAGGTCAGTCCGATCCCTGGGGTTGGTGGTATTACTTCCCTATCGCTTTCCTGGTTAAAACGCCACTGCCTATCCTGCTACTATTGCTATGGGCCTGCGGCCGCTGGGCCAGGCTAAAGGGGTGGCGTAAGGGTGACGATTATTTTCTCCTACTCCCACCTATAATTTATTTTTTGGTTAGCCTGAGCAGTCCATTAAACATTGGCTATCGTCATCTGATACCGATGCTCCCCTTTCTTGTTTTGTTTATTGCCGTTGTTCTATGGCCTGGCAGCCAGCCTGGTCTGGTAAACCAATCCCATTGGCGACCGCCGCGGCCAAGGGCGACTTATTTGCTGCCAGTAGCCGCTTCCCTCATGATTGCGACAGCTATCTTTACCTGGCCTGACTACATACCGTATTTTAACGGCTTGATAAGCTGGTCGCCTCACCGCTGGCGCATTCTGTCTGACAGTAACATAGATTGGGGGCAAGATTTACCGGCCCTGGCCCGCTGGCAGCAGCAAACAGGGGAGCCGCTTCTGTTAAGCTATTTTGGCGTCGCCCATCCATCTGCTTATGGGATACAGTTCACCCCGTTACCAACCTGGGAGCCAGGCCCAGAGCAGATAAACCCAGCCTATCAATCGTTTAATCCAGTAGACCCGGCCCCGGGAGTGTACGCTATCAGTGTTACCAACCTGCATGGGCTGGTGCTGGGAAATGAAGCAAATACTTTTGCCTGGTTTCGCGACCGCAAACCCGTCGCTCGTATCGGGGGGAGCATCTACATTTACCAGGTTGACCCCATTGGGCCACCCGTTGAGGTGGCCTTTGCCGGGGTGCAGCCAGCCGATCTGGCACCAGGCCTGCATCAGCAGTTTGGCAGCAATGATATCCAGGTACGCTGGTTTGCCGCTGAGACTAGTTTAGTCTGGCCAGACGGGGATAGCTGGCTAGTGACAGCCGGACCAACCCCTGACCCCGCTTTACAACCATTCTGGCCAACGACCCCCATTAGACAGGCAGGAGGGCAGCAGCTTTTCCGGCCTGCCCCCCAACCAGACTTTCCCTGGATTTCGCGGCCGGTTGTCATGGGTGATACGATCACTTTTTTGGGCTACCGTCCAATTGCGGCCGCATCAGGAGAAGTGGCTTTGATATCCGCCTGGCAGATCGTCCAGGCAACGACGCGGCCGCTCAAAATTTTCGTTCATGCCCTGGATGCCCATGGGGAGATCGCCGGGCAGTGGGATGGCCTGGATGTTCTCCCAGCCTCCTGGCAGCCAGGGGATAGGTTTATCCAGCTTCATCGTTTTCTCATCCCCCTGACGGCCACGGGTGAGCAGGTAGATATCCCTTTATCGCTGGTCATCGGCGTTTATGATGGCCATACCCTGGAACGATTGGGGGAATGGCAACATGAATAAGCGTATTCATCGGGGCCTCTGGCTCATTCTGGGGCTATACCTCATCTTGGGAACAGCCAGTTCGGTTATTGTCCCTCTGGGAGAGTCCCCTGATGAGGTAGACCATTTTCTTTATATCCAGCACCTGGTACAGCAGCACACTTTTCCTGTCATGGTGCCAAGCTTCGCCGATAATGAGACGATGGAAGCAAACCAACCGCCGCTTTATTATGGGGTGGCGGCGCTGTTGACAGGCTGGGCCTTTGGGGATGAGTGGGCTGACTGGCCGCTCAATGCCTGTTTTGTAATGGACCCCCAGGCTGCCGGGCGAACTACCTTTTACCGCCATACTCCTGCGGAACAGTTTCCCTGGCGTGGCCCTTTTTTGGCCTTCCACCTGGCCCGGTTGCTCTCGCTGGTGTGGGGGGCAGGTACAGTGCTGCTGGCTTATGGCCTGGGGCGAGAGTTATGGCAGGATGATACACGGGTAGGACTGGCCGCGGCCGCACTCCTGGCTTTTAACCCTCAATTTATTTTTATCACCGCCAGCGTTAATAACGACACTCTGACTACCTTCCTGGGGGCGGCAATTGTCCTGACGAGCATCAAACTGGCCCACACTCCTACCCATCAGCCAACTCTTACCCTATTGGCTCTTTTGTTAGGGCTGGGAGCAGTAACAAAATTTAGCCTGTTAGCTTTAGGGCCTTTGGCTCTTTTGGCCGTCTGGTGGCCAGCCTGGTCAACGCGTTATTGGCCCTGGAGAGAGACAATCTGGCTGCTTGGCCTACCAATCTTATTAGCCGGGTGGTGGTATGGGCGAGCTTATCTCCTTTATGGAGACCCATTGGCCTGGGAGGTGCATCTGGCGGCCAAAGGGGCGTTTGTGCAGCGAACAACGCCGCTACGGCCAGTTGATCTGCTCGATTTTGCCCTTATTCATTTTCAATCTTATTGGGGTTGGTTTGGTTGGCTTAACATTAAGCTCCCTGGATGGGTGTATGGGGGATTGGCCGGGCTGGTCGCGGCCGCGTTCCTGGGGTTAGGCAAAGCTGCCCAACGATGGTGGTCGCAGCGTCCCCATTCCCTGCCTGTGGCCCCCCTTTTCACCATGTTGGCCGTTCTCATTATTTATGCAGCTCTGTTTCGGTATATTCAGACTATAAACTGGTCAGGTTATCAGGGACGGCTAGCTTATACGGTGGCGGCTCCTATTGCCGCTCTCTTAGCTGTGGGGCTGGCTTCGCTGGGCGGCTCCAGGCTGGCCTGGGGCAGCAGCCTGGCTCTGCTGCCTCTGGCTGTGGCTTCTTTGCTAGGAGTGGTTATGCCTGCTTATGCGCGGCCGCAAATTTACCAACCAGATCCCCATCTAGTACAGTTTGTCCCAACCTGTGCCCGCTTTGCCACCGGCTGGGAGGTAGAAGGGTATATCCTGGGTGAGCCGGTTTACCCTGGAGCAACAGTGCCGGTTACCTTGACTGGTTATGGGATTGTTCAAGGGGCACAGCCGCAGATCGTTGTAGTACAGCTAATGGGACGTGAGGGGGCGATTGTCGGGCAGGCCCAAACCAGTCTGACCTGGAGTAGCGGGCAAGTTGTTTCAGTTACGCTGCCTCTGCCTATCAGCGCCACAGCCCTGCCGTCGCAGGGGGTTATACGAGCGGGATTACTCTCTGAAGATGGGGGATGGCAAACAGCTGTCACCCCTGGGGGGCGGCTTTTATCTGTGCCCGTTGACCTGGGAACATTCAAGCTGGCTCCAACTGAACCGGTTACGGCGCGGCCGCAGCAGATTGTTAGGGCAAACTTTGCCGATCAGCTAATACTTCTAGGATATGATCTAACTCAAACGGGAAACCGCGTCACCATTACCTGGTATTGGCAGGCGGCCGCGTCAATGAACAGTGATTACACCTTTTTCGCCCATCTGCTGGCCCCAGATGGTCATATCCTCGGTCAATACGACAGTCAACCCCAGGCTGGCTGGTATCCTACCTCCCTGTGGATAATTGGTGAAATTGTGGTGGACAGTTTTACCCTGGAACTATCGGGAGAGACAGCCGAACCGCTCCAGATAGCTGTAGGCGTCTACCCATTAGCTACCCTGGAGCGGCTGCCCGTCACTTGGCAAGGGGTCCCCCAGGCAGACAATCAGATCATTCTACCCTAACGCAAAATAGTAACAGATGCGTCCCGGCATTGGAACAAAGCATATTCATCCCCCCGGTTAGCGATATAAATATCATTGTTCGTCGTGTCTATCCCCACGGCAAACGGCTGTAACCCTTGTGATGGGATCGTTGCCACCTGTGTTAACCCTTTATAGATGGTAATGTCATTACTGTCCCGGTTGGTCACAAAAACATACCCACTATTGGGGTGAACCGCCACATCCCATGGATTGGTCCCGGCGGGTAAGGTAGCAATAACCTGATTGCCCAACAGAACAGAGACATTGTTTTTAGCCGGATTGGTTACATAGGCATAACCAGTGGTGGGGTCTATAGCTACCGCTCGTGAATTGTTTAGATCCCCCAGGTCAGTATCAATGTAGGTAAACGTTTGCGTATTGATGTTAAAAACTGAGATGTTATGGGGATAGGTTTGGTCTGGGTCAGAGTGAGCCAGATAGATATAGCCTCTGGCAGCATCCAGAGCCATATCAATAATTCCCCAGCCTGCTCGATAATTGGCGATAACGGTGGTGTCATCTATGACATACATTTTGCCATGTGACCAACTGGAAACATAAACCAATCCGGTATGAGGATCAATGGCGATAGAGCGCAGCCAGCCGGCCCCATTATGGGGTGGCGCTGCTTCCGGGTCGGTAATGGACAGGTTCGTTACAAGAGATGTCCCGTTGATTATCTGGACGGTACTGTCCAGGTCTGTGGCATAGACATAGCCATTGACCGGATTAGCGGCAATGTTGTATGGCTCATAATGGCGGGGAATAACGCCGATGACGGATGGGCCATTGAAAACGGTGACCCCGGCATGCAAAACGGTGACATAGGTGAGAGGAGAGTTATGCCCTGCGGCCGCATACGTCGGCCAGAAACCAGTATTACTTGTGGTGACCTGGCTGGCATCCTTAAAAACAGAGACATTAGAGCTGAAATTATTCGGTACATATACATACCCCCCAATGGGGTTAAAGCCTACCGAGTTAGGGCATTGGGCCGATGGCAGGGCAATGTTTTTAAGGAATTGAGGCACGGGGGGAGGCGTAGGTATCAGCGTAGGGGTAGGGGATGGATCCAGGCGTATCATGGGAAGATAATGGGGAGTACCATCTATCCCGGCAATCACCTGATCAGCGGCCTGCCCTGGCACGTAGGTCATTAGCCCAACGGCCAGCCCCATGAACAGTAGAATCAACCCCGCAATGATTCCCAAGTGGGGGTAGGTTTTAAACTTTATCTGTTTATCTGACATAAAATGCTATGCTCCATTGATGTTTATGAGTTGAATCTTTCAGAATTGGCCGATTTTTACCTGCTGCATATGAGCCGTACGGTACTGGCACAACTTTATAGAAGTTTGTAGCATGTACTCTACTGCCTTCTGGCAGGGAACCGGCGATGAATCACCAATTACAAATCTGGTAGGAATTTAGGTCATGCTATACTAAGGAACCAGCGCATAAAGTTCCCAGTGATCTAGAAACCAACCATTGTTGGCAAGATTATACCGGCTACGGAAAGACGCTCCTAGACGAACCGTCCCTGCCTCACTCACGGTAAAATCATAGTTCACGGTTCCCTGCTGCCCCCCGATGGTACTTTGCCAGCCCGTGCCCCCATTGTTATGGATCACTCGCATTTCCCCAGCCAGAGGCTCCGCTGAATATATTTTGTTAGACCCAACATAGGAATCTACCATATCAGCAAAGTAGCGGATAGTCAGCCGGTAACGACCTGGGGCTAACCCGATATCAGTAAACATGCTAAAGCTGGTAGGGGCATATCCCTTAAACGCTTTTACCGTCTTACTCCCATCAAAAATCAATAGGCTGTGTTCAGAAGCGGGCAAATCATAATAGGGAACGACACGGATTTCCGGGCGAAAAAAGAGCCCCCCAGAGCCAGGGGTTAAGGTATTTTGTCCTTCATCGGTCATCACTTGCCAACCAACCGGGATTTGTAATTCACTGAACCCGGCATAATACCAATCATCTTCAAAGGATGGGTTGGGCAGCAGGTTTAGGCCGACCGGATTGCCCGATGTACCCGATGGAATGGTGAGGGAGGCCGGGGGCGCGGCCGCGCCCCGGTCAACTCCATCCCAATTGGGGATCAGCAAAACCTGACCCGCATAGATAAGCGAAACCGAAGTAAGATTATTGGCTCCCAAAATATCAGCAATCGCCACTCCTGTTCGGTTCGAAATGGAAAACAATGTATCCCCAGACCGTACTGTATACATGGTACCGACCAGAGCTGTCGTCGGGGCTGGCGATTCAGTCGGCAGTGGTGGTGCAGTTGCCGACGTTTCTAGCTCTGGTATTTCCGGTGTAGCTGTCACCACCACTTCAACCAATCGCGTCACCTCTATAGGTATTTCAACCGTCTGTTGCACCGGCAAAATCTGACTGACCACTCGAGTTACTTCCGTGGTAATCTGTAGTTCACGCTCAACCAGTTGGGTTACAACAACTTCTTGGGGTTGGCTACTACACCCTACCAGAAGCAAATATAATGCCATTAGAAAGAACGTTTGAAAACGCAAATACATATTTAGGTATACTCCTTTATATCAAGCAAGTTCTAATTTGTAAGTTTCCCTGCCTTTGCAAGTTCCTCTGGCTCTCAGCCACCTCTTTGATAAACTTGGAGCCTGCGCTGCACAAGGTGAAGTGGCAGATTTTAACACCCCGACCATCCATATCTCGGCAGCTATTAACCCCCTCCGGTGACAATTCCTGCTCAAGAGTTGGCAGTTAACCACGATCAAGGGAAAAACCTTCATTGGGCTTAGTAATTGCTCAACTCCATTAGTATCGTATAAATTCAATAAAGGCACAAACAATCCTTATACCCCGTTTCACAAAGCTCTCGGCGTTGACAACCTTTAAGAGCATGTTAATATTCACCCGTTTTGCCCGCGAAAAAATATGACCGGTGTTTAAAAGAGGCAGTGAAAAACCGCAAATAAGCTGGGCAGAGCGGTAGGAACTCAAGCCTCACTTCTTTCGTTAGCTATCTTGACTCATGACTACACGTACTGAATGGGGGCTTGTAGCCCTACTGATGCTTATCATGCTGTTCAAAGGGGTGCTATGGAGTCTGGCGTTTCCCCTGTGGCAAGGGCCTGATGAAGATGACCATTATGCGGTTATCCAGTTTATTGGTGAGATGGGCCGCTTGCCGGATGAAGCGGATGTTTTTTTACCTGATGAGGTCGCCCTTTCTCGTGCTCTAGCCGATGTCGGGCGTATTCCCTATGCTCCAGAACAACGGCAGGCGTTCAGCCAGACACCTATCGGCCCCAATGAAACCGCTTTTACCGAATTACCCGTTTCTAGCCGTACCAGTTTCGAACTCCAGGCGGTAGGAAAGTTGATGCACGCCACCCCTCTTTATTATGTATTAGCCGCCGGGGTATATCGCTGGTCAGCAGATGGTGATTTAATTTATCGTGCCCAGGTACAGCGGCTCCTGGCGGTTCTGGTAGGCCTGCCCCTGGTTATTGTGGCTTATCTCACGGCTCGCCACCTTTTCCCAACCAACCCAGCGATGCGGCTGACTATCCCTATCCTGGTCGCCTTTCACCCGATGATTACGGAGATTACGGCAGTCGTGAGTGTGGATGGGCTGCTAATTCTCTGTTATTCCTTGCTGATTTATCTTACGCTGCGTATTTTAGCTGATGGGTTTACCTGGCGTATGGGGGTAGCGGTTGGGGTGACTTTTACGGTAGGGTTTCTCACCAAACCAACGTTAAATGGGTATGCTCCGGTTATTGGACTGCTACTGCTGTATGATTGGTGGCGCGGCCGCGACCGACGCTCAACCATTATCTTCAGCACTCTGCTGATGGCGAGTATCATCTTACTCCCTGCGGCCTGGTGGATGCAGCGAAGTTATCGGCTTAATCATGGTGATCTATTTTATTTTAATCCGGTTGTGGAAGGGCATCGCATCGTCACCAATCCCTATTACGATTACCCCCTCCTGACCCATGCCATCCATTATCATCACTCTGTTTGGGGGGGTATTTTCACCACCTGGTGGGCCCATTTCGGGTGGCTGGATACAGCTTTACCCCCCTGGGTCTATTTTGTTTTGCGTGGTTTGACTTTTTTAGCTCTGGCCGGGTTGGGGTATCGGTTTTATCTCATCTGGCGCGATAACTACCTGAATGAACGGCATTGGCCCTGGGTTTTTATGACTCTGGCAATGCTCCTACCGATTTTTTTGCTGCAATATTATGATCTGAGTTTCTGGCGTAGTTATGGCATGGGGCGTGGACTCCAGGGAAGGTATTGGTTGGGTACGGTTATTCCTATGTTAATCTTTTTGGTGGTAGGGTTACTTTCCTGGCTGCCTTCACGTTGGCACATGGCCGCTCACCACAGCTTACGCCTGGGGATGGTTTTGCTTAATTTTGTCAGCCTGCTGGGTTATATTGTGCCCCGCTATTATTTATAATTTATAATATGGCCCGTTTCCCTCGTTTTACCTTCATCCTGATCTCTCTTTTGTTGCTAACTGCCTTTTTGTTTTTTTGGGGGTGGTGGCAGGGCACCGCTGTTGGGCCAGAAATCCAGGTGCCCATGTTTTATGACGATCATTACATTTACCCCCGCCCCTGGACGCAAGGGCAGGAAGCTCCAGGAGTACCAGACCCATCCCCGGCAGCCGTTCTCTACGGTCCCAACCAGATCAGCCAAGCATTTGTACCGTCAGCATCCTGGCTTACCCTGATCACCGTCTGGCTGGCTGGGCCAGCCAATACACCTGTTCACCTCTCCCTTACAGGTGCTGATGGGACCGTTTATGCGGGCACGGTTTTCTTAAAAGCAGGACGCGGCCGCTACTACCATCTCTCCTTGCCGCCCTTAGTTGTGGCACGTAACCAACCCCTGACCCTCACCCTCTCTGCTCCGGAAGCCACCCCTCAGCAGCCCGTTATTACCCGAACTGTAGGGGGGGATCGTCTAGGCAGCTCCTTACGCCTGAATGAATACCGCCAGCCTGGCAACCTGGAGCTAAAGAGTTATGGACGTGGGGCGGTTATTGGGTTAAGCGAACAATTGTTGCCCGCCGTTTTTCGGCTGCGCTTACAACAGTACAAGCCCCCCTTTTTCAAAGGAATTGCCTTCCCTTTATTGTTGCTGCTAACCGCGGCCGCAACCCTGTTATTACTATTGCTTACCCCAGCAACCCATATGCAAACAGGTAAAACAGAAGAACAAACCAGGTTTTTTTTTGACAGGTACCAGCCAGCTTATCTGCTCATTGGGTTGTGGTTGGGGTTTTTAGGCTGGCAGTTAGGCAGCGGCCGCGTCCTCATTCCATTTTTGGTGCGCTCTACTCCCTTGATCTCTCACGCGGCCGCACTCCATCCCCAACCCAACGGCGAGCCGCGCCTTGTCCAATCGTTCACCCAAACCCTTTGGACCGCCATCCGCAAACCTGAACCCCGCTTTATCAAAACCGGTCTCAGCGATGGGTTGCCCGCCATTTTTGTTCCCGCTGACGCCGCTCTAGAATATGCCCTCACCCTACCTCTAGACGGACACCTGCATGTAGGGTTAAAACTGTCTGAGGGAGAGGCCCTGCGTTTTTCTATTTTCCTAGGCGAACAACTGCTGCACAGCCAGATCATCACCGCCGGTGAAGATAGCCAATGGCTTACACTACCCCTCACAACCTGGGGGGGCCAGTCAGTACAACTTACCTTCAAAACAGACCCCGTTGCTGATTCCGCCATTGGGGCCTGGCTTATGCCCCAATTATGGAGCCAGGCCAGTTGGCTCCTGCCGGACCCTTTACCAGAAACCGTGCCCGCGCACCTCGTCAGCTACCAATTTGAGGCGCAGGTGGAACTGGTAGGCTACCAGAGCAAAATCAGTGATGGGCAAATCATCGTAACCCTGTATTGGCGCATTGTGACACCCACAGACAACTACGCCACCATCTTTGTCCACCTGCTTAATGAAGCTGGAGAGATCGTTAGCCAGCACGACAGCCAACCAGTCCAGAACAGTTACCCATTGCCCGTATGGCAGCCAGGCCGGATCATCGCCGATGAACACCCACTCCAGCTGCCTGAATCAGACGCGGCCGCGTCCTACACCCTGGCCATTGGCCTCTACGATCCTGTCACCTGGACACGTTGGTCTGTGACCGATGCACAGGGCAACCCGCTGCCTGACGGCCGTATCTTACTAGAGTATCAACCCTAAATGGCTATATTCCCTTCCCCTACTCCCCATACCCTGGCTTGCTCCCTCGGAATCACCGCCCACAACGAGGAAGCCAATATCGGCCGTCTGCTAGAACGTGTTCTGACCCAACAATTAGATCGGGTAAGCCTGCCCCAAATCATCATTGTTGCCAGCGGTTGCACCGATAGAACCGAAGAAATTGTACGCCATTACGCCGCCCGCGACGCTCGCATCACCTTGCTCGTGCAGGAAAAACGAGAAGGCAAAGCCTCAGCCATCAACCTGTTTATGCGTCACGCCACCCAGCCTATCCTGGTATTATGCAGCGCCGATCTGTTGCCAGAAATAAATGCCCTGGAAAAATTAGTCCTGCCCCTGGCAGACCCCGAAGTTGGTATAACTGGCTGCCGCCCTGTGCCCGTTAATGACCCCCAAACCTTCATGGGCTTTGCGGTTCACCTGCTCTGGGAGTTGCATCACCAGATTAACCTGAGCGGCTTTAAGGCTGGAGAAATGATCGCTTATCGTCATGTCTTTGTCCGTATTCCTTATGACACCGCCGTAGATGAAGCCAGCGTAGAGCCAGTTATTCGCGGGCAGGGGTATAAAGTGCAGTATGCCCCAGAGGCTATTGTCTACAACAAAGGTGCCGAAACAGTGGCTGATTTTTTGCGCCAACGACGACGTATTCATGCCGGTCATCTGACCGTTCGCAAGACATTGGGCTACAGCGTAAGCACGATGAAAGGAAGTAACATTTTGTTCCTGCTACTACGCCAGCTTGACTGGCGGCCTAAACAGTTTGTTTGGACGTGGCTGGTGGTTGCGCTAGAAGTATATGGTCGTTTTTTAGGCTGGCGAGATTATAAAAACCAACGGGACCATACAATTTGGGAAATTGCTAAGACAACCAAGGATCTGTAGGCCGCAGTGTGGTTACGGCCCCGACTATATTGGCACACAACCCGGCCGCGACCATAATCAAGGCGATAACCCGCAGATTAAGAGGAAAGAGGAGCATGGCCATAATTTGCCCTAAAACGATGATCGCCAAACCATATACAAAGGTATGACGCCCCAAAGAGAGGGCGTAATTCAGCCAGATATTGACCCCGGCATACAGGGTAGTTGCCAGCCCAACTAGCCCCAAAACAATGCCCGGCCTGGCATAGGCAGTCGTAAAAATGGTCTGTACTAGAGGTCCAGACCAGACAAAATAAACCAGAGTTAGAACTAATCCTGGCAGCAGGGTAGCGGCCAAAGCCAGCAGCAACACCGGGCGGGCATCCCGGCCGGCCGCCTGTCGTTGGGTTGCTTTAGGAAATAAAACCAGCCCAATCCCTAGTGGAATAAATAGGTTCATTTTTCCCAGAGTGACAATTGGCCCATAATCAGCTGCAACTGCCGGGCCAAACAGCCGCTTGATCAAAATAGCGTCTATATTGACCATCAGGGCAAATGCCAACAACCCCAACAGGGTGATGGCGGAATAGTTCCAACTAACCGGGTGGGGGGGAGCAGCCGCTGGCTCAACTCGCCAATACCCTCGCAGCAACCAGAGAGCCAGGCACAAAGCCCCCATCATTGCCAGGGGCAGGGACAAAATGGCCCCTACTGCTTCTAAACCGAACCAAATCAGTAGAGGAGCGAACCCAAACCGAAGCAACGCCTGGCATATCTGGATAGTGCCAAGGCCCAGAAATCGTTGTAATCCCTGTAAAGCTCCATCTGTAACCGGGCGTAGAAAGAGCATGAGAATAGTCAGGCAACCCGCCCACAACGGCCAGGGAGAATCCAACCGGATAAGCCGGGCAACAAGCGGGGTTAGCAGAGCCATGCCCAGGGTAGCCGCGCTGCCCCACTGCCATGCCCACCGCCATCGCCGCCGTAAAAAGGGGGGAATCTTCGCGGCCGCGTCTGGCTGCACCGTCAATTCAGCGGTATAAAAAGCCACGACGTTGCGAATCACATTAGTCACATGAACCATAACCTGGAGCAGGGCCGTCACTGCCACAAAGACGGCAAATTGGGTAGGCAGCAGCATCCGGCCAATGAGCACATTGACCAGATAATCAAATCCTCCGGCTAACAGGGTCGCGGCCGCCATGAGCATCCCCTGTCGCGCCCCTACCGAATTCACCACCCACTTCAAGACAGTTTTCATAGTTTTAAGTTTGCGAGTCTCTCAATCTCTTAGTCTCCAGCACTCAGTCCTCATCCCTCAGTCCTCAGTCCTACCTTTCACCGCTACCAGATAACAATGGGCACTCAACCGGCGCCACCGACGAGCCAACAGTTGTTCCCCGGCCACAAACAGGGGGGTTAATTTTTCCATAAACGGCAGTTGATCAGGCACAATTTCCCACACCCAAAACAGCACACTATATTGCTCCGCCCGTTGTACCTGGAACCCATGCCCGGCCAACATCGTCTGCAAACTGGCAAAATAAAAGGGGGCATTCACCTCATCCCCCAGCCATTTGGGGTACAACCGCCGCCCCCAGCGAATAAGCGGACTGTCTTCACTCGTTTCGATGAGGAAAAAACTCCCCCCAGGTTTGAGGCAGCGGTACACCTCAGCCAGCGCCTGGGGTACATCGCCGATATGGTGCAGCACGTGTTGAATATAAATCACATCAAACGTCTCTGCGGCAAAGGGAAGCTGTAACCCAGAGGCAATCGCCACCGGGCCATGATGGGCGGCCAGTTTGACTCGGTCCGGCACCACATCCAGCCCCACCGGGTGGCGACCATATTGCCGGAAGCGGCTCATATTCCAGCCCGCAGCACAGCCCAAATCAAGAATCATCTGGGAACGCGGCCGCTGCATCACCTCTTTCTCCACAGCAAAATAGGGCAGCACCCGGTAGCGGCTGGGCGACCAATTCTCACCAAAAATGACAGGTTTACGGTAGTCCATTGAGTTTCTAGTTTCTAGTTTCTAGTTTCTAGTTTGCGAGTGGGCGAGTAGTGAGTTTGCGAGTGACCGTTGACTGCTGGCTATTGACAACTGCTCAATACCTCGCTGCTTAATCTTTCCCCTCACCCTTCATCCCTTATAATTCCTAATTCATAATTCCCACACGCTTGCGCGATAACCAGTTGCTCATTAATCAGGTTGAGTTCGGTGAGCAGTAGATTGTACGGGGGAAACCCCTGTAACGCTTGCTGTCGCTGGATGAGAAATGCGGCCGCGTCCCCTTTGTTGAGACCGGGCAGGGTTAGCAAAGCTATCAGATCTGTAGCCACCACCCCTTCCCGCAGCGGAATAATTTTCCCCAGGCGGGCCTCATCGGCAAAAATGATGGTAGGCAGCAGCTCCCGCACATCACGTTTTGGGGGGGCATAAAGCCGCTGCCAGATGATGTTCAGGGTAGCAATGGGCCACTGTTGACTCCATTGCAGCCCCCTTGCCCGGCGTCCAGGGGTATAGACCAGGTTTTGCAGCCATAGACGAAACTGATCACGCGGCCGCAGCCGGACAGCCGTATGACGCAGTAGGGCCGGCGTCATCGTAATCGGTTTAGGAAAGCTAAACAATCGTCCATCCACGGCCAAAATCACAAAATCATCCCCCATAAACTGGTATTCTCCACCGGCTGCAGCTGCCAAAACCAGTTCACTCTTACCCACATCCGTCTGCGGCACCAGCAGCGTCGCCACCCCTTGTCGGGCCATCGCCGCCCCATACACCAGGGCATACCCCCGCTGGGCCAACGCCCAACGAAGTAACGGCTCCAAGACGCTCTTGTACAGGGCATATGGCGCCTGAGCCACTAACGGCGAAAGCACCACCTCGGTATAGGTAGAGCCAGGCATAATCGCTACCCCGAAACCGAACCGGCTCAACTGTTCCGCATAACTGATCGCTCCTGGCTGGGACGTCGGTGTGCCATGCCGGTCTACCCGTATTTGGATATCAATGTGAGGCAGCGCGGCCGCGGTAGCAAAATAAGCCAGCTCCGGCAGCGGCACCTGGGATTCTAGCCGCAGCAGCCCATGAATATCGTACCGATACCGCCCTGGCGGGGCCATCGTCATTCCTCGGCGGGAAAAAACCCACTGCTCAGAAAAAATGTACCGCCCGATTCCTTCCAGGCTAATCGCCAGCAAAACCGCTAGCAGAACCGGCCACGACCACCGGCTTAGGAACAGATAAAGCAGCGGCAGCCGAACCAGAAAGAGAGAAAGCTGATTGCTGAACCAGAACCGCGGCCAACTGGGCCAGCCGGGCAACCTATGCCCCCTCCCCAACACCCACCTTTCGGTAACGGCAAAACGCAACCCGATGATGATTTGCGCCAGGAGCGCGGCCGCGAGCCACCAGGGGAGTGAGGTGTGTTGGATGAGTAAAGTGAACGCGACCGCATCCAACCCCACACTGGCCAGAGCCACCAGCACCAGCCGGGGAAACGATTGGTTGGCCGTCAGCCGCAGCCGCAGCAAATGGCGAAAAAAGCGCATTCCTTCCTGGAAATCCGCCTTACTCTCCCCCTCATAGCGGCCAGCAAAATCAAAATGAATCTCCGACACCCGCAGCCCAGGGCAGCGAATTAAAATTTCCAACAAAATCTTAAACCCATCTGGGCGCAGGGCGGCCACATCTACCGCTGCCCGTCGGACTAGAAACAGGCCGGTCAATGGGTCAGAGACATTTTTGAGCAGGCGGGGAAACCAGGCACGGGCCAGCAGTGTCAGCAGTTGGGAGATCATCGCCCGGCGGCGACTCAGCCCCAATGGGCCAAACCAATCTGCTTTACGGCTGCCAACCACCATATCGGCGCGAGCTTCCTGGGCGCGGGCCAACAGCTGAGGAATCAATTCCGGGGGGTGCTGTAAATCGGCGTCCATCACACAAAGCCATTCCCCTCTGGCTGCCCGGAATCCTTCAACAACGGCCCCGCTTAACCCATTGCGCCGGGCTGGCGGCCGCACCACTGCCCGCACGAGAAAAGGAAATTGGGGGGCTACCTGAGCAATCATCTGAGGGGTATTATCGTCACTGTCGTCCACAAACAATACTTCTATTGTCACCTCTGGAACAGCGGCCGCGATTCGTTCCAGCAGCGGCTCAATATTCGGTGCCTCGTTGCGTGTGGGTATGATGAGGGAAACCATTCCCCGGCTGTTTGCCGGCTCTACCCTCGGCTCCGCTTCAGACAGCTTCATCACATTCCTTTATCGGGTTAAATGCGTAAGCAAAACAGGCTCAGCCAATAGCTGGAGCGACGGCCAGGCATAAAAGCCGGTATATAACTTATAATCACGCCCAACTCCGTTAGCCGGCAATGCCAAGCGAAACTGATCATATACCAATTCACCAACGCGCCAATCAGCCGTGGGATAGCCGGTGGGAGGGTGGTCATCCTGGCTGAGGACCTGGCCGGTTTCATCGCGCAGGTGCACAAAGGCGGTGTAATTATCAGCGAGGGGGGCTTGGGGCTGCCAGACCAGAGTTAAAAGGAGAGTTTCATTTATTTGGATGAGGCTCCAGCCGCGTAGGGTGATTTGCCCGGCAAAGGCAGCATCGGTTTGATGTTGTACCTGTAGGCGGGGAGCTGCAGCCGGGACGTGAAAGGCAACAAAGTGGGGAGATACCGTTATTACTTCTCCGGTGGGAAAGAAGGTTTGTAACTCCTGGAGCGCGGCCGCAGCTTCTACGTGCAGCAGGTAGACTGCCGGGTGCCCCACTTCTCCAGCCGGGATCAGGCCTTGCCCGCCGTTGTAGCTGCGTAAGCGGGTCGGGTCGGCCAGGGCGTAGTAAAGGGTAGCCATTTCTTCCTGGGGGGGAGTGAAGTAGAGGATGGCGTTGGCGGGCTGCGCGGCCGCGTATTGTCCCAATTCCCAATCAGGCAGGTAAAAATCGGCCGCCAGTTGGGGGTGGGTGGCGTAACGGTGGAAGTAGTCGCGGCTGGTGAAGAAGAGCGATGAGATGAGAATAAGGCTGTAGGCAGTGAGCTGTAAGCGGTAGGCAGTGAGTCGTGAGGTGTGGGTAGTCAGTAAGGAGTACAGCCAATGGCCCAGGTGGGTCAGCCCCAGACCAACCAAAATCGCCAGGGGAGCGGTAGCCCCAACCATGCGACCAAAATGGGGGGCATCGCCGCTGAGTAGGGTGGGCAGGAGCATGACGAGAAGCCAGAGGATGAGAAAGAGGTGACGCGGCCGCTGCCAAAACCGGCCCAGCGTCCCCAACCCAATGAGCAGCAGCCCCGATTGCACCCCATCCAGGTAGGGGCGACCGGGTAAATTGTGGCGCAGATGGGTCTCCCCCTGCCAAAATAGCCCCCGTATCACTCGCCCTACATTGAGCAGCCAGGTGAGCCACGGTTTCCCTTCCACAACCCCCAGCCCTTTGTTGGCCACGTAGGCCAGACGAAAGGTGAAAAAGTAGGGGTAACGAGCGTAAAAGAGGAGCAAAGGTAAAGCGGTTAGCAGGGAGACCCCAGCCATGAGGCTGATATTGACCCTATACCGGCGCCAGGCGGCCCAGTTGCGTCCCAACCAGAGGGGAATGAACAGAACAAAGAGCAGGGGGAGCAGACGGCCGGCCGCGTATACATACAGCCCTAACCCCAAAAAGAAGCCGGCGAAGAGAAAGGATGCGGCCGCGCCGGTTTTGTTTTTCTCCGCCTCGGTCTGGTTAACCCCTCGCCAGAAAAAATAGATAACCAGGGTAGAAACCGGGGCAAATAACATCCCCCGCAGCCCAAAACGGCTGAAATGAATGGCCGGAACGATGATAGCGACGAAAAAGGCGGCAAGGACGGGGGGGGCGAGTTTCGAGTTTCGAGTTTCGAGTTTCGAGTTTGGGGGATGGGGAAGCAGGGCGTGGGCGGCCAGGTAGGTGGTCAATACGGCCATCGTTCCGGCCAGGGCTGACACCAGCCGGATGGCGAAAGGAGTTGGGCCGAACAGCTTAATAGAGAGGGCAACCAGATACACGTGGAGCGGTTCGCGGCCATAGTTGCCCTCAAAAAAGACGGGAAAGCGGGTGGGAGCCGGTGGATTGTCACCATGAGCATCCTGCGCATACAGCTCCCACCCCTCATAAAATTGGGGGAAACTTTTACCCTGGAGCAAGGAAAGGGCATCCAGGCCGTAATAAGCCTCATCGTGGTAAAGGCCGGGGGGCAAATTGCTCAACTGCCATAGGCGCAAGAAGGCCGCCAGGAGCAGAATCGGGATGAGCCAGAGGTGTGGGGAGCGAGACATAGGATTAAAGATTGACGATTTTAGATGGCGGCCGTATCACCAGAGGGCCAACCCCGCCCGGACGTGAAC